>CAZBIC010000031.1:0-90105 GCA_964491875.1 uncultured Bifidobacterium sp. | reverse complement strand
GAGCACGAAGTAAAGCGGCCATTGCGAGTCGATCCAGCCGATGGTGCCGCCCATGCGAACAGGCCCGAATTCTTTGGTGGGATCCTTGAGGTTGGCGAAGGCGAGCGAGTTGGTGACCGAGATGGTGGGCACGTAGAAGAGCGAGTGAACGACCATCAACGAGAAGAACATCGTGAAATCCGTCGTGAAATACAGGCCGAGCATCGCTGCGCCGCCGACGAGATGGCTGAAGGCGAGGAACTTCTCCGCGGCGAAATTGCGATCCGCGAACTGGTTCGAGAAAAAGATGCCGACGAGCGAGGCGATGGCGAACGCGCTGCCGATGAGAGCCTGCTGAGTGCCGGTGAATCCGATGGCCGGCATGTAGCCGAAGATGGGCGGTAGCCACGCGCCCCAGATGAAAAACTGGAGCACCATCATGAGGAAGAGTTTGAAGCGGATTCCTTTGTTCATGCGATCGTCGTGGTTGTGTGAGTCGTTGAATGTGTTCCCTTCGGCAAGGGCCGGTTTCGCGGGCGGGCCGAGGAACGCGCGCACGTTACGGGAACGACAGACGGCGACGCAAGCAAAGAGGAGCCAGCCGCGTTCGACGTGATGTGGTCCATACAAATGAGGCATTGCGAGAGGCGCCGGATCGGGCAAGTATTTCGGCAATGGTTCCCTTTGGACGCAATATCCTCCGGCCGGTAACATGGTGCCTGGTTTGGGCCGGGCTCGTTCTTGTGCTCGCCTCGGCGCCCCGAGCTGGTGCGCATGCCGACTTGATTCTGCAAATCGAGGAGCTCACCAAGTCCATCGAGAAGGATGCCAACAACGCGGAGCTTTACCTGCGTCGGGCGCATCTGCGACGGGAGCATCTGGAGTACGACCTTTCCAACGCGGACATCGAGAAGGCGTATCTGTTGTCGACCAACCTTGCGCAGATCGATCTGATGCGCGGCCGGCTGTATCTCGAATGGGGCTGGCCGCTTTCGGCGCGGGCGTGTCTGGATCGGTATCTCGCCCGTGAACCAAAAAGCGCAGACGGTCTCGTTCTGCGTGCGCGAGTATTGGGTCGTCTCCACCTGCCGCGGGCGTCGATTCAAGATTATGATCTCGCGTTGAAGTTGATGCCGGAGCCGGGACCGGATTTGTTCGTGGAGCGCGCACAAGCGCTCATGGCCGGAGACCGCGAACACTGGGAGGCGGCGGTTCGCGGGCTGGACGAAGGTTTGAAACGCCTCGGGCCACTGGTGACGTTGCAGCTCTTCGCGATTGATGCGGAACTGAAGCTCGGGAATTTCGACAGTGCGATCGCGCGAGTGGACAAGATCGCGGAGCGCTCGCCGCGAAAGGAGACGTGGCTCTCGCGTCGTGGGGAAATTCTCGTGCAAGCGGGACGTCCGGCGGAAGCGCTGAAGGCGTATCAATCGGCGCAGCTGGCGTTGCAGACCTTGCCGCCGACGCGCCGGAATGTTCCAGCGATGTTGGAACTGGCCAGGCGCATCCAGGCGCAGATTGATTCGCTGTCGAATGCGGCGCCGGCCGGGGTGGTTCCCGCACTGAAGCCTTGAACAGTGGCGGGCGGAGAGAGTTGGGTTTTCTACGTGACATCAGCCACGCTTTGGCGATGAATCACTCATTCCTGTGAGCATTTTGACGTTTTTCCATCCATGACTGGCTCGATTCCGAACAACTCCCGTCCGCTGCGCGTGCTGATGGTGGAGGATAATGCCGCGGACATGGAACTGTGCCTGCGGGAATTGAAAAAGGCGGGCTACGACGTTCGATCCGAATTGGTGGCGGGAGCTGAGGCGTTTTCCAAAAAGCTGGTGACATCGGTATTCGACATCGTGATTGCCGACGCCTCGTTGCCGTCCTGGAGCGGATTGGAGGCTCTCGAATTGATGCGACGGCTCGGTTTGACCACGCCGTTTCTTCTGCTGACCGGAACGATGCGCGAGGAGGAAGTCGCGCGAACTTTGGACAGCGGCGTCGACGACTACGTCCTGAAAAGCGCGATGTCGCGAATCGGGGTGGCGGTGCGACTGGCCTTGGAGCGAGCGGCGTTGCGGGCGGAAAACATCGCGCTCAAGCAACGGGCGCAAGCCGGCAGTGACGCTGCGGGATTCGCCGCGCTGAATCCGTACGCGGTGCTGGAACTGGCTGCAGATGGAACTGTTCTCAATTTCAATCCGCCAGCGGTGGAGCTGGCGAAGAGTGTGGCGCGTGAGCACGCGAAGGATTTGCTGCCGCCGGATGCCTCGGTCATTGCGCGGACGGCGCTCGCGTCGGGCCACAAGCGGGTGGGTGTGGAGCTGGCGGTGTCCGGCCGGATGTTGTCGTGTTCGTTCTTTCCCATCGCGTCGAGCCAGACGGTTCACTGTTACCTGCGCGACGTCACGGACCGGCAGCGGCTCGAAGCGCAACTGCGGCATTCGCAGAAGTTGGAATCGGTGGGCCGGCTCGCGGCAGGTATCGCGCATGATTTCAACAACGTGCTGACCGTGATTCAGGGGCACACGGGGTTGCTGCGATCGGATCCGGCAATTTCGCCGGCGATGGGCGAATCGATCCAGGGCATCGCGAGGGCGGCCGAGCGCGGGAGCAAGTTGACCAGCCAGTTGCTGGCCTTCAGCCGGCGCAACGTGCTGCAGCTCGATGCGGTGGATTTGAACGAAGTGCTGACGAATCTCAGCAGCCTGCTGCATCGCACGCTGGGCGAGGACATCACGTATCAATTCAACTACGCTTCGGACCTGCCGCCGATCCACGCGGACCGCGGCCTGGTCGAACAGGTCTTCATGAATCTCGCCGTGAACGCGCGCGACGCGATGCCGCGTGGCGGGCAGCTTGTGGTGACGACGGCGTTCTCCGAGATCGACGCGACGTATGTCGAGCGGCATCCCGGCGAGGCGCGCGAAGGGAAGTTTGTCTGTCTGAGCCTTTCGGACACCGGTTGCGGCATGGACCACGTGACGCTGGGGCGAATCTTCGAGCCGTTCTTCACGACGAAGGAATTCGGCAAGGGAACCGGGCTGGGTCTCGCGACCGTGTACGGCATCGTGAAACAGCATCAGGGCTGGATCGAAGTGCGAAGCCAGCTGGGCCAGGGGACGACGTTCAAGGTGTTTCTGCCGCCGGCGTCTCTCAAAGATGCGCGCGCCGCGCAAACGCCGCGTGCACCCGAGACCTTGCAAGGCACGGAGACGATTTTGGTGGTGGAAGACGAACCGCCGGTCCGCTGGATCGTGAAGGATGTGCTCGGCAAGTATGGTTACAACGTGCTGGAAGCGGGCAGCGGGGTCGAGGCGCTGGCGATGTGGCACCAGCGACACAACGACATCAAGTTGTTGCTGACCGACATGGTGATGCCGGTGGGCTTAGGCGGTCAGGAACTGGCGGAGAAGTTCAAATCGCAGAAGCCGGATCTCAAGGTGATCTTCATCAGTGGATACAGCCTGCAAGTGGCCGGTCGTGGCTTCACCGTGATGGACAATCTGAATTTCCTACAGAAGCCGTTTGATGGCGCGAAGCTCGCGCTGGCGGTTCGGCAGTGTCTGGACGGGTAGAACGAATTCGGCTGGAAGAACGCCGGTCAGGCGCTGAAGCGCGCAGTCTGGGGAGAACACCACTTGGCAAGAATATCCTTCAGCTGCTGGGCGGAGAAGGGTTTGGGGAGATGGTCATCGATTCCCGCATCGGCGTAGTCCGCTGCTCCCTCGCCCTTGCTCTCAGCCGTCAATGCGATGATCGGAGTGCGTTGCCGGGAGGTTCCACGCGTTTGTTCGAGGCGCCGGCATTGCCGCGTGGCGTCGAGTCCGTCGAGCTTCGGCATGTGGCGGTCCATGAGGACGAGATCAAACGTGTCGCGCGAGAAGTGTTCGACTGCCTCGGCTCCGTCTTTCGCGAGCGTGACCTGATGGCCAAACTTGGCGAGCAGCTTGGTGATCAATATTTGGTTCGCGACGGTGTCTTCGGCGACGAGAATCTTCAACGCAATGGGCTCGACGCCGGGATGCGCCGTTCGAGCCGCGGCGATCGGCGCGGGACTGGAGGTTTTCGGAAGCGATGCTTCGCTGGCGGGAATCGTGAACCAGAAAGTGGAGCCTTTTCCATCCTCGCTCTCGAGTCCGATTTCGCCGCCCATGAGCTCCACCAGCCGCTTGCAGATGGCGAGGCCGAGGCCCGTGCCGCCAAAACGTCGCGTGGTGGTCGAGTCCGCCTGGGTGAACTTGTTGAACAGCAGAGACTGCTTGTCCTTGGGAATGCCGATGCCGGTGTCAGACACCGCAATGCGAAACATGGGCTGCGCTTCGGCTCCGGCTGGTTCGCGGGCGGATCGCTCCTCGGTGATTCGCACGGTGACATCGCCGCCCTTCGGGGTGAACTTGATGGCGTTGCCGACGAGGTTGAGAACGATTTGCCGGACTCGTCCTGGATCGGAATTGAGAAGCCGCGGTTCGCTCGAGGCCGGATGGAACTGCAGGCGGATTTGTTTCTCGTTCGCCCGGCTGTTCATCAGGCTGATGACTTCGCCAATGGCGGGCTGGAGGTCGAACGGAATTTTTTCGAGCGTCAGCTTGCCGGCCTCGATCTTCGAGAAGTCGAGGATGTCGTTGATGATGGTGAGGAGCGATTCCGACGAGTGCTGGATGGTCGTGAGATAATCGCGCTGCTCGGTGGTGAGTTGTGATTCGAGCAGGAGCGCGGTGAATCCCAGCACGCCGTTCATGGGCGTGCGGATCTCGTGGCTCATCATCGCCAGGAAGTCGCTTTTGGCACGGCTGGCCTGCTCGGCTTGCTCGCGGGCGAGTGTGAGCTGGCGGTTGTTCTCCAGCAGGAGCTCCTCTTGTTGTTTGGCTGCGGTGATGTCGGCGTGGGTGCCGTACATCATCAAGGGCTTCTTTTCATCGGTCCAGCTGATGACGCGGCCGCGATCGTGAATCCACACCCAGTATCCGTCCTTGTGGCGCATCCGGAAGTGGCAGTCGTAATACGGCGTGGCGCCGCTGAAATGTTTCTCCAGCGCCGCGCTGGCGACGGGCAAATCGTCGGGATGAACAAGCTTCTGCCAGGTCGCGAGGCTGACCGGGGAGAGTTCTTCCAAAGTGTAGCCAACCATTTCGGCCCAACGATCGTCGAACACGGTTTCGCCGGTTTGCACGTTCCATTCCCACGTGGCGATGTCCGTGCCTTCGATGGCGCTGGCGAGCCGGTGACGTTCCTTCTGCAACGCCTCCCGGCTCCGGCGGCGTTCAGTGATGTCTTGAAAGGCGCCGACCAGCCGGACCGGGCGACCGTTCTCCTGCTCAACTTCGCCGACGGCGCGGACCCAAATGTGGCGACCTTTGGCCGTGATGAACGGCAACTCGAGGTCAAACGGCGTGCCGTCCTCAACGCATTTTCCGACAGCGGCCGCGATGATCGGGCGGGCCTCTGGGGCGTAGAAGGAAATGCCTTCCTCCAGGGTGGGACGATAGTCCGTGGGCACTTCGTGAAGCCGGCACGTTTGGGCGGACCACAGCGGTTGCATGGTCGCGAGTTCCACCTGCCAGCCGCCGATGCCTGCGACTTGTTCAGCGCGATCGAGGAAAGCTTCATTGGCGCGAAGGCGTTCCTCGTTCAGTTTGCGCTGGTGAATGTCCGTGTGCGAGCCGGTCATGCGGATTGGATTGCCATTTGGATCCCGATGCGCCGCGCCACGCGCAAGAATCCACCGGTAGCTCCCGTCCTTGTGCTTCATCCGGAACTCGACGGAGTAGACGGATGTCCGGCCCTCGAAGTAATTCTTGATCTCATCCTGGATCCGGGGCCGGTCTTCGGAATGGAGCAGGGATTCAAAAGTCTTGAATGCGGATGGCAGTTCGCCGTCCTCGTAGCCCAGAATCTTCCACCAGCGTGGCGAGAAGTAGACCTCGTTGGTGCGGACGTTCCAGTCCCAGATGCCGTCGTTTGAACCCTCGATGGCCAGGGCGAATCGTCGCTCGCTTTCCCGCAGCGCGTCCTCGGCTTTCTTGCGCGCCGTGATGTCGCTGCGAATGGATATATACTGGCTGGGTTTACCGTCCGGTCCGGGCACCGGAATGATGCTGGCCTCCACCCAGTAGAAGTCGCCGTCCTTGGTTCGATTGCAAACCTCCCCGTGCCAGACTTTGCCATTTCCGATGGTGGTCCACAGGTCCTTGTAGAAGGTGTCGGAGTGTACGCCGGATTTCAGGATGCGATGGTTCCGCCCGAGCAGCTCTTCCCGGCTGAACTTGCTGATCGCGACGAAGCGATCATTGGCGTAGGTGATTCGGCCCTGAAGATCGGTAATCGCGACGATCGAGTGCTGGTCGAGCGCAAACTTCTGATTCTCCAGATCCCGGCGCGCGAGGTCCGCGTTTGTCAGCGCCTCGTGGAGCGCGCGGGCCAGTTGTCCAATCTCGTCGTCGGTCGATGCCTCGGCCCAAAGCACCGGACCGGCTTCCTGGGGGCGTTGGATCAAACGGGTGATGGCGTTTACCGGATTGAGGACGAAATGGTTTAGAATGCCGAAACCGAGCAGGGCCATGACCAGCAGGGCGAGGAAGGATGCCGTGGCAAATTGGACCACGAAGTTTTGCAGCATGGCCCTAGACGGGCGCATGTCGAGGCGAACCATCACAGCTCCGCTCGACAATGCTCCATCCGTCAAGCCGGGCTGGCTCAGAAGCAGAGGGCACGTGAGGCCATATACTTCTTGCTCAGTCACTGCGTTGTGGAGCACGGAACGGTTTATGAGGACGTGTTCGAGGGCTTCCCGGACGCTTTCTCCTGGTAGTTCGGAAAGTGGTTTGCCCAACCACTGCTGTCGGGTGGACGCGATGATTCGCGCCGGAGTTCCGCCGGCGATGACGATTGTCGCCACGTCGGATTCCGCGCCCATTGCGGCCACGATGCGCTGGAGTTCACCCTGATGGCGGATGCTTTCCGCCGCGTAGTTCAAGGTGTTGGCGATGAGCTCGGCTCGCGAACGTGCCATGGCCTTCAGCTGAAGTTCCGACTTGGCCCGGATGGCGACGACGGCGATCCCGACCACGATCAGCCCGAAGTAGAGAAGGGGCAGGACGATTTTCCTCTTGAGCGAACGTCGAGATGGACTGGGCGGAGAAGTCATTTACTTGCGTTGTCGGTCGCGGCGAATTCCGCGTTGACCATCGTGGCACGGCGGTCCGGCCCCTTGATCTGGCTGCTCAGTCGCAGAACCTGATCCGTGGCGTCAATTATCCGAGAAAGCTTTCCGTTGGTTCCAAAGTAATCCGACTGGCCTGCGAGCGAGACAAGGGTGATTCCATCCTTGAGCGCCGCCGCGAATTCCCCCGGCGTCAGGCCCTCGCGCTCCGCCATGATCTTGTAGGCGTCGGCCGGGTTCTGTTTTGCGTAATCAACGGCGCGGTGATAGGCGCGGATGAGTTTCGCGACGTCTCCACTGCGTTGCCGCGCGATCTCCTCCTCCACGGCGATAACATCCAAAACCTCGCCCGGGATCTCCGCCGTCGTGAAGAACGGGTGCGCCTTCTGCGTGTTGAGCAACTTGATTGAGGTGGGGGGGTAGGTGACGATGGCGTCGATGCTGCCATCGAGGAAGTCCTTCTCCATCGACATCTGATCGGACGAAATCGTGGTCACATCACTCAGCTTCAAACCGTGCTTTTCGAGGCACCGGGCGAGGATGTAAACGCCGAGGGAGCCGAGTTCAACGCCGACCCGTTTGCCGCGAAGGCTGGAAGCGTTCTTGATGGCCGTCTGGGTGATGACCATGTCGGCGCCGTCCGAGGAATCGACGACCTGGATGATTTGGGGTGAACGCTGGGAGAATTCACGCGCTTGGAGCACCTCGATGACGGTGGTTCCGAATGCATCGATTTGGCCACGCTCATAGGCGCGACGTGCGTCCGAGAGTGAATTTAATTCCAGGATGCGGACATCGAGTCCCTCCTCACGATAGAAACCTTTTTCCTGCGCGAGATAGAGAAACTCGTATCCCGGCCAGGCATTTATTCCGACGCGAAGGGCGGCTTTCGGTTCGCCCGTGCAACCGGCAATGAACAGGAGAAATCCAGCGGCCGTTCCGGACAGAATCTTGCGGCACCCGACAATTAGGTTCATGCGTTTTTACCAAATGGCTCGCTCTCGTGTTTTGGCAGATCTGCCCAATCTGCCCGGCCCTGGTCTCGTTGACGGCCACGGCCGCCACATCGACTGCAATGGGATCGGCGGACGAGGGGAATGCTTGAGGAGTAAACTTTGGCGGAGGCCCTGCGTTTTAGACGCTCCGGGTCAAAGACTTGGCGGGGTAAACGGGCCGGGCGATCAACGCGATTTTACGGCGCCCAGGAGACTTTCAGGCGGTACAGGCGGACGGTTCCGGGCGTGTTCGTAATGGAGAATCTCCCGGGCGTTTGATCGGTGAGGGCAGGGGACGGTGCGTCAGGCAGGTTAACCCAAGCGGCGCCGTTGGCACTGGTCTCAAGTTGGTAGCGGCGACCGGCTAGATATGGGCTGAAGTAAACCTGCAGCGTGTGCGGACTGCTGGATTCGGTCCAAAGACTCAGCCGCGAACTGCCGGCGGTGGGGACGGTGCCCGCGAGGTATTCCGCCCAGCTGGGAGCGCCGTCCGCGTCGGGATCCAAATTAACATTGGCATTCGCGCCGAGGTAGTAGCGAGTCCACCACTCCGGCGCCGCGGCTCCCGCGGGTGTCTCCTGATCGGTGCGGTAGACAAAACGCACGGCATCCGCGACGACGATCCGGTTGGTTTCTCCCGTCCCATTGCCGATGCGCACGAAGCCATTCGTGCCGACGCGGAAGCTGAGGTTCGTGCCCACCTGCTGCCAGCGTCCGCCGCCGGTCTCTTGATTGACGCGCGTGCTGACCGTGCCTCCATTGTAGAAAACCGTGACCGGCACGTTCGTGGAACGATTCGCTCCCTGCGGATACCAAATGAACACGTCGTAGCGACCCGGCACGGATATCTCCGGATTGAACAGCGCTGAAGCGTTTCCGCCACCGGTCGTGGTGCTGATGTAACGGTAGTCCGCGCCGAACTTGTCCGCGGCGGAGTTTGCCGAGATCCACGACCCGGTGTAGGCGGCGGCGGTGTTGTCCACAACGATCTCGCCTGCCGTGGAAAACATCCAGCCGGACGACCGATAAGCATTCGTTCCGGCGCGGGAGAGAACGGTGAAGTAGTAATTCGTGTTTGGCTGCAAGCCCGCCAGCAACACCGCGTGCTGGGTGTCTGGCTGCGTGTCTTCACCGGTTTCTGTTCCGAGTGCGGGCGTCAGTCCGAAGCTGACCTGCGATGAAGACGGGTTCGTCGAGGTCCAAGAAATGATCGCATGCGTCGCGCCGACAGTAGCGGCTACATCGAAGAGTGTTGGCGGTTCCGTTACTTGGAGCGTGGCCACCGCGCTGGTGACGACACCGGAGATGTTGCTGACGACCACGGAGTATTCGCCAGCGTGGGTGAACTGAAGGTTCGTGAGCACGAGATTCGGCGACGTGGCGCCCGGCAGATTCGTGCCATTGAAACGCCAGCGATAGAAAAACGGTTTCGAACCCGTGCCCCACGCCGTGAAGCGCACGTTGCTGCCGGCGACAGCGGTTCGGCTTGCCGGCTGCATCGTCAGGTTGGGTGCGCCGGGTCCATCGCCGAGGGAGTTCGTCGAAATCGCGGTCCACATGTCGGACGTGCGCGCATCCGTCCGCCAGAAGCTCGCGCCTTGGTAACCGGTGATGCTCGCGGGATTAGTGTTCGTGCGAAGACGATCGAAGAACTCATCGATCTCGGCGGCGGTGGTGATTTCGGAAGCGGAGGGATTGTAGGTCTGGCCAATTGGGATGATGGGTTTGATGGAGTTCGTCCAGATGCCGGTCAACGAGTTCTGCCACGTGCGATACTCGTTGTTCATGTTCGTCACCATCCGCTGCACGGCGGCTGGATCGTTCCCGTAGATGTCCTTCCAATACGCCTGAGGCATCACCGCGTCGCAGTAGTAACCGAATTCCTTGTAGGGGAAACTGGAGTGAAAGCTGATGATCGGAAAGGGCGCGTGCGCGATGAACTTGTTCGGGAACAGGGCGCGCAATCCTTCGCCGTATTGAATCGCCCGTGCGGGACCGTTCGGGCCGGCCTGGTTCGCGCCATTCTCCCATTCCGCTTCGGCATCGATGATCCATCCGTCGGCACCGAGCGCGAAGCAGTTGGCGGCCATCGCAATCTCGCCCGGCACATCGTCATCGTAGGAACGCGTGTAGGCGAAGATGAGCAGACCCGCGGCGTGGGCGTGATGGACGAGATTGCTGTTGAACTGAGGACTGGAGCCGCCGCCGTTGAAATTTGTCGAGCCCGTGCCGGCCTTCACGATGATGAACTGCAGGCCGCGCGTCTTGTAGTAGTTCATCAGCGTGGGGAGATTGACGACCTCCGGCGCGGCGCCACCGAGTTTGTTGGTGGCCCAGGAGACGTGCCAAATCCAGTCGCCCTTGCCGAGGTTGGCGGGATTGATGCCGCCGTCGCGAATCGGAATCTCCGCCTTCGCGACGGCCAGGCGGAACAACAGGACCAGCCAGCAAAGCAGGCAGCCCAATCCGTTTCTGTACGACACCATGAGTGCGAGAAGATATCAGGAATCGAGGTCCATGCACGGCTAAAAATGGACCGAGTCACGGGAAGAACGCGTTGGAAAACAGGCGGGATTTGGGGTATTCATGGTGGCCGAATGCCTCCACGTCGTTCACTCACCATCCTGTCGTGTGCCCTCGCCGCGACGCTGTTGCCGGAGGCTCCTGCCTTGGCCCGTGTCATCGCCAATGCGCCGGGGCAGCCTACCGGTGCGTTGACGGGACGCATCGTCTACATGAGTGCCGGACACGGATGGACCTACAGCAACTCGTCCGACAAATGGTACACGCAACGAGGGGACAGCAACGAGATTGTGGAGGATTACGGGAATCTCGATCAGATGAACCTGTTCGCGGCGTATTGCTTCAACGCCGGCGCTACCGTGGTCGCGTTTCGCCCGATTGGTTATCAGACGAATGAAGTGGTGCTGGATAACACATCGCCCTCCGTTCAGTTCGTGGGCGCGTGGAGCGAAAGTCCCGCGACGACCGGTTACTTCGGGCGGTCGGGCGAAGTCGGTTATCGATTTGCGACCGTGGCTTCGTCCGAAACGGCGGTGGCCATCTACACGCCGAATCTTTCGGCCGCCGGCTTTTATCCGGTCTACACCTGGGCGGGTCACGGCGCCAATCGCACTAGGCAGCTTTATCGCATTCAACATTCCGGCGGTGCCGCGGAAGTGCGAGTGCCGCATCAGTTGGTCGGCAACGGCTGGGTGTATCTCGGAACTTATTATTTCGAACGCGGCTCGAATGCGGCGCATGCCTCAGTTCAGATCAGCAATCTCGTAGACGCCGACACGACCGGCTCTGTCGTCGTCGCGGATGCGATTCGTTTCGGCAACGGCATGGGCGATGTGATTCCTGTTTCCACCGGAGGCGGCACGCCGCGTGTCTCCGGTTATCCGCGCGAAGAAGAATGCGCGCGCTACTGGATTCAGCGCATGACCGGAGTGGGCGCTCCGGCGAGTTTGTATGATGTGGCGGGATTGGATGACGCGAGCGACAACGTCGGCGCGCCGCCCCGCATGGCGCGGGAGATGAATCGCGAAGAGGCGGAGCCGGCGACGAAGCGGGTGTTCGTCAGTTTTCACTCGAACGCTTCCGGAGTTTCTCCGCCGCCCGCCAACGCCCGCGGCTGCGTCGGGCTCTACAACAGCGAATCGCTTTTCCCCGGCACCGCGACGCCGAATCAACAGCGGCTCGCCTATTTAATCGCTTCGGAGCTCAACGCCGACATGAACGCGCAGACGAGTCCGCCGCTGGAGGTGCCGTGGTTCAATCGCACGGACAGCCAGCTGACGTTTGCGCGGAGCGATTTCGCATTCGGCGAGATCAACAACACGTTGATCAGCGATGAGTTTGACGCGACGATCATCGAGGTGGCGTTTCATGATCATCCGGATGATGCGCTCCTGCTTCGCGATCCGCGGGTTCGCAATGTCATGGCGCGTGCGGCGTATCAGGGCGTGGTGCGTTACATGAATGAGTTCGACGGCGCGCCACTGGCCTTGGTGTCGGAGCAGCCGGGGAATGTTCGCGCGATCGCCGGTGCGGAGGGGGTGAAAATTTCGTGGTCGCAACCGGGTGCGGGCGGTGGCAGCGCGACGGGTTACAAGGTTTACGTCTCCACCAACGGTTACGGCTTTGGATCGCCGGTGATGGTACCGGGCGGACTGATGACGTCCGTGGTGCTGACGAATCTGCCCCTCGACCAAACTCGGTACTTCCGTGTTGCGGCGCTGAATTCCGGTGGCGAATCGATGCCGTCGGAGACGGTGGGTTGCAGGGCGTCGGGCGCGGGTCTGGAGCGCGTGTTGATCGTCAATGGATTCGATCGCTTTGAACGGACGCTGAACGTGCGGCAGACGGCTGGGCCGGGGCTCGCGGGTCCGAACGGCGGCAGCGGTACGTTCGACCGTCAGCTGCCGCGCTTGATGAATTCGTTCGACTACGTCGTGCAGCATGGCGACGCCGTGAGCCGTTCAGCAGTGCCGTTTGATTCGTGCCAGAATGAAGCGGTGACGGCCGGATTGGTGGCATTGAGTGATTACGCAGCCGTCATCTGGGCTCTCGGTGAGGAGTCGACGACTGACGAAACCTTCAGCGCAGCGGAGCAGGTTCGTGTGACCAGCTACCTGAACGCGGGCGGCCGGCTCATGGTTTCCGGTTCTGAGATTGCGTGGGACTTGGATCGCGACGCGGGTCCGACCGCCGCGGACCGGAGCTTTCTCCGCAATCAGCTCCACGCCGCCTTGAACGGCAACGCGCACGACGATTCGGAGACTTCAGACGTGGTTCCGATCGCGAACGATCTGTTCGCGGGCGATTCGCCCGGGCGATTTGATGACGGAACCTCCGGGGTTTATGCCGTGCGTTTCCCGGATGTGCTGACGCCGGTGGGCTCGAATGCGGTCGCTGTGTTGCAGTATTCCGGCGGCGTGACTGGCGCGGCGGCCATTCGGAACGAGGATCCCATCACCGGGAGTCGAGTGGTCTACTTTGGCTTTCCGTTTGAAACCCTGACTACGCCAGACGTCCGCGACGCCTACATGTTTGATGTGCTCGCCTACTTCGGCGTGATTCCATTGCCGCGCATCGAATTGGCGGGAGCGACAGGCGACGCTCCGTCCACCGTGTTGCGTTGGCAGGCGATTCGCGGGCGGCGTTATCAAGTGCAGTTCACTGACGCGCTTGGGAACGAGTGGGGCAATCTCGGTGGGAGAATTGTCGCGGTTGACGAAATAGAATCCGCGGCTGACCTCGCGCCCGCGCCGGTGCAGCGCTTCTACCGGGTGTTGATGGTGGACTGAACTCCGGGCTCAGGGAATCAGCCGTGTGCGGAAGAATTGCCCAGGGTTGCCGGGCGGAATCGGGAGGGAGAAGTTTAATGTGCCGGTCGTATTCGTCAGGCGGGAGAGTTGTGTCCAGTTCACGAGATTGGTCGAGCTCTCGACAGCGAAGACTTGTCCAGCCGCGCCGATGAAGGTCGCTTGGAACTGCCCGCCAGCGCCGACGGTCACCTCGCTCATGACGGGCGCGCCGTCGTTGTCGAAAATTACCACGGTTGCCGTGGTGACCGGTCCCGGGCTGCCGCCGCTGAATTCGGTGAGCGTGAGTTCGATGGTTTCCTGCGGTTCGAGAATGGAGTCGGGACGAATGGTGAGGCTGATGTCCTTGTTGGTCTGCCCGGCGAGATAGCGAAGGCCGATGTTCACGGCGGGTTGATCATAGTCGTCGCCCGGTGACGCGGTGATTCCAGTGACCGCGCACTCGACGTTTACTTCCTCCGTGTAGGGTTTGCTCAGCCGCACGGAGACTTTGACCACGCTGGAGCCATTGGATTCCGAGATCGAGTAGGTGGGCTGGCTGAAGAAGATCACGGGCTTGTCATCGTCGAGGATGGTCAATATCGCCGTGGTCGGACTGATCAACACGGCGTTCGTCGCGGCGAACAGTTGGAGGCTTACGGTTTCCGGAAACTCATCCAGCGAATCATTGAGCAGTGGCACCACGATGTTTTGAACGGTGGTGCCGGGTGCGAAGACCAGGTCGCCGGTGACGGGCGTGAAATCCAGGTCGGCGGTGGCGGTGCCGTTGGTGGCGAGGTAGCTGACTCGAATCGTCCGACTGGAGGGACCGTTCAGGCTGACGGCGACCGTCGCGGTTCCATTGCTTTCGAGGGTGGTGTATTCGGCCTGCGCAAAGGAGACGGAGGCAATCTCGTCATCGAGGATCGTGACGACGCCGGGTGTGCCCGCCACGACATTTGAGACCGCTGTGAAATGAAACAGGAAAGTTTCGCTCGGTTCCAGTGTGGAGTCCTGAAGGATGTTCAAGGGAATGGTCAGCGTCCGCGTGTTCACCGGGAAGGTCAGCCGTCCGCTGGCGCTGACGTAATCCTGAGTCGCCGTGGCGGTGCCATTGCTGGTGGCGTAGTTGACGACCACCGGGCGCGTGTAGGTTCGATCCAGCGCGACAATCACCGAAATCGATCCGGCGCTTTCCGCGAGGTTGGTGCCTACCAGCGAGACGATAGGAAGCGGCGAGCTGTCGAGCTGGACGGAGGCGGAGATGGTGGCGGAGGTGTTCAGTGCAACGTCGCGGTATTGAACGGCCACCGTCCGAGTGCCGTTGTTCGTGTTCAATGTCCACGCTTTGGCGGTGGCGAACGTCTCCCATTCGGTCCAGTCGCCGCTGTCGTTGTTGAAACGCATCGCGGTAACGCCGCTGTTGTCCGTGGCGGAAAGCGTCAGGGCGACGTTCCGGTTCGTCACGAAGGTCGACCCGTTGTTAATCGCGATCGTGCCGGTGGGCAGCGTGATGTCGGTGAGGATGGTTTGGTTCGTCGATGACACGTTCCCATTGACGCTCAGCGAGGCGGTGAACCGGCCGAAGGTGGTGTAGCGATAGGTGGGACTGCGCCGCGTGCTTGTGTTGAATGTTCCGTCGCCAAAGCTCCAATTCCACGCCGTGGCTCCGAGGGACATGTCGATGAAGTGGACGATCAGCGGCTGGTTTCCGGCATTGGTGGAGACGGCGAAGAGCGCGACGGGAACCGGTGAACCGGATTGCCATTGGCGGGTGGTTCCGTTGTAACCGCGAAACAAATTGCCGCTGCTCGTCGACCACGAGATGAGTGCATCAGTAATCGTAAGGCTCGTGGTCGCGCTATTGTTGTTGCTTCCCGCCACCCAGGTGCCGGTCTGCGGATCGTAAACCCGGTAGTTCACGGTCGAGGTCGTGCTTCCTGTGCTGATGCTCCACGCCACGACTCCATCCCCGGTCGTCAAATCAGACGGTGCCTTGTTCACGGGAAAAGTTGCCGACCCAGTTTGCCACGTGCCCCGGATCGGATCGTAGGTCTGGTAGTGAACTGCGGAGCTCGTGTTCCACGCCACGACGCCGTGTCTGTTCAAAATCTGGCTGTTCTGAATCGCTCCACTGGCACCGCTGCTGCGCCAACTGCGGCGGAGCGGGTCATACACCCGACACGACGCGCTGCCGTTTGCACCGCCGGTGCTCCAGGCCACCACTCCGTCCACCGCACTGACATCAAAGGAAGTGCCGTTCGCGCTCTCACCCTTCCACTGATTGAGCGCCGCATCGAAGACGTAGTAATAGATCTTGGTACTGTCGCTCCACGCCACCATGCCGTTGTTGATGGTGATGTTTTGTGTGTTGCCGGACGGCACGCTGATGCCGTTTGCGCCGCTGATGCTGATCTGGACATTCCCGCTCGATCCACCTACGTAGACTGCACTGACGTTTCCGTTGAGCGGGGTGAAATCGAAGACGGCGCTGGTTGCGGGCCACGTCGCCAAGGCGACAAAAATGGCCATCAGCAGGGCGGGTGTCCTGAAATGTCCTGAAGCCGGGTTCCACGCAAGCGTCCTTGGGCGCAAAAATTTCATTCGTCGTTTACAGCACTACACGGGATTAATTCCTGTTTTGTGGCTCGATATTGATACGGTAGACGGCCCCTTCACGCAAGGATCGATCTCCGGGGAATCACCCACACGGGCCGTCCTTCCGGCAGCCATTCAGCTCACATCGCCAGCTTCACGGTGCGCTCGCGCAGCTGTCCGATCCAGCGGGTCAAAAAGCTCACTCCACGAAACGCCGCCGCCAGCTCCTCCAAGGGCAGGGCGCCTGGCCGGCGCGCATCTCCCACGGCCGGCGCGTCGGTCCACGCTGGGTTCAAGGCCTGTAACCCACTGGTGATCTCGTTCCAGCGGGCCGTCAGTCGCTGAATCGTTTCATTCAGCCGATCCGTCCACTCCATCGCCTGCTGGAACCGCTGCACCTTCAACAACGGCGAAGTCACCTTCGCGCTGTCGGCGAGGAAGGCATCCACAGAGCGACAAAGCTGCCCGACCTCCATGAAGCCCTCCATCCACTCGGCAGGCACCGCATCGATGCCGGACGGCTTCCGTCCCAGCTCCAGCTCCAGCAAATGGCCGATGCGTTCCTTCGGTTCACGCAGCGTGTTGTAGGCGACGTTCAACGCCGAGTATCGCTCCGTCGCGGCCAGTCGCTCCGTTTCGCCGGCGTGGTGCAGCTTGTCCGGATGCAGCTCCGCCGAGCGCGCGAGGAATTTCGCCTTGAGGGAATCGAGATCGGGAACGGGCTGGCGCGGTTCGTCCAGCAACGCGAAGCAATCCGTCATGCGCTGAAGCTCTCGCCGCACGAGCAGCTCGTCGCCGCGTTGGGATTCTTCACCTTGAAGCCGCCGTCCTGCAGCGCGTCTACGAAATCCAGCTCACTGCCAGTCACGTAGAGCGCGCTCTTCGGGTCCACCACCACGCGAATGCCGCCGGTCTCCACCATGATGTCGCGACTGGCGGGGCCGTCCTGCAAATCCATCTTGTACTGCAACCCGGAACAGCCGCCGCCCACCACCGCCACGCGCAACACGCCTTGGGCGCGACCCTGCTTCGTCAACAGGCCGCTGACCTTCTTCGCGGCACTGGCGGTCACCTTGATCAAGCGTTCGTCACCCATGCGAATGCTGGGCGTCGTCGGATTCTTTGCTGCGGAGGCTGCGATCATAGTTTCAGTGCTGAAGAAGGTAGGGACTGCGGCGCATGCCGTCAATCGGTGGTAATCGCCGGGGTGTGATCGGAAATGGTGGTGAGGGAAGCAAAGGTGTATGGACTGCGGAGGCAAGACTCCGCTTTGGCTACACCTTCCTTCCGTCCGACGCGCTTGGATTCACTCACCGTGCAGCCAAAGCGGAAACATGTTTCCGCAGTCCAAATGCGCGAATGTACCGCAGCCGTCCCCGGCTGCGAGTCTTGGCACCGTCTCGGTGCGCGGACGTGATGCGAGGAGTGGACTGGCGGCGGGACGCCGCCGGAACTCGCGGGCGAGACGCCCGCGCTACCGGGGGGCGGCGCGCAGTGTCGCGCGAACGGGCCGATTTCGAGAAGGCGATTCAGTGCCGTGACGAGTCGGCGAAAGAAGTGCTGGCGGTGGCGGAGCTGGCCCATTGACGGGTGCCGTCCCGGCCAATGAGTTCGACCGCATCGATTTCGTTCCAGCCGGGAACGCGGGTGCGGTCGAGATAGACTTTGACGGAACGGGCTTGCACTCCGGCGGGCGCGGAAAACCCGGTGTCCACCGGTGCCTCGGCGGGCGGAGTGGTGCCTTCCCAAAGGACTACTTCCTGTCCATCAGGCAGGATGGCGGCGAGCTTGGCGATGGTGCCGGGGGGGTAGGTTTCGCGGACTCGGATTTCTGAGATGTCCACGGCAGTGTCGTAATTAACCAGAAGCCATTCATCGGCTCCGCCTTGGGAGGCGAGCGGCGCCCAGGCGGTGGGAACGTCTCCGGCCCGGTGGGTATTCGGAGGGCCCACGACTTGTTCCGGACCCCAATTACGGTGCAGCAGCTGACCATCCGGTCCGTGGCTTGAGACGGGCCCCGGAGGTGGAAGTATGGGGCTGTCGATGTCGGGAAGGGTGATGGGGTGCCTTCTGCGGCCGAGTCCACTGAGGCCGGGGGCGGGGGCGGCGAGGTTTCCTGAGGCCGCTTGAAGCTGGCCGAGGAGAGCCGAGGCGTTGGTGAGCCGGTCCTCAACAGCACTCATGAAGAGTTCTGCCTTTTCGAGTCGCAGGTTGGCGTTGCGAAAGTGTTCCGAGGAGAAATCAGGTTTCTGCGCCAGCTCTTCCGCAAGTCGGGCGTTCTCGTTTTGAAGAATTTGGAGTCTTTGCTCGATGCGTTGCTGGCGGATGGCAAGCCAGACATTCACAGCGAGAACCAGGACGAGAAGGGTGACGATGGCAGATTTCATGGCATCACAGGACGTAAGTCTCGTGCGGTAAGACGGTATAACATGGGCCTTTACTCCCAACTTTTCAACGCGGTAGCCGGACGCTCCAGGATGGTCAACACCGGAGGAGGCTGCTTCGGTCCGGGCGATGAGGAGGCAGTGATCGGTAGTCCACAGCCCGATGGCTTGAGCCGGGAGCAGTTGAACTGGGACCGGAGTTGGTTCGCGAGAACATAAGGTTAGTCTGTATCGCTCAGGCTGGGCACCCGTCTTTTCGCCGGCCGAGCAAACGGGCCGGCAAAAACAGAATGGCGCGCAAGAGCGCAAAGACCGCCCCTACCGTGATACCCACCAGCCTCAGCGGCAGCGATAACAGCCAGACCAGCGGAAGCAGTAGCAACGCGATGAGGGCGACAGGCCAGCACAGCAGAAACAAAATGCACCAGGCGACGAAGAGAATCAGCACTTTCATGAAAACATAACACACGCCGGCGGGGGAAGTTTCACGGCCTCCACGTAGCGCAGCCGTCCCCGGCTGCGAGTTGGAGCACCGTCCCGGTGCGTTGACGCGTTAGTCAGTAGGGTGAGGTAGGGACTGGCGGCGAGACGCCGCCGGAACTCGCGGGCGGGACGCCCGCGCTACGGATGTGCGTGCAGGTAGCGCAACCGTCCCGGCTGCGAGTTGGAGCACCGTCTCGGTGCGCGGAGATGTTAAACATTTGGGTGAGGTGAGGGACTGGCGGCGGGACGCCCGCGCTACCGATCTGGATTCCCGGCGTGTTGCCGTTCTGTGCGATAAGAATCTTCCTGCCGCAGGTTGGTTACGCTAGAATATTTCGCACGATCGCCATGGCCGACACGGAACAGACTAACCATCTCATCTCCAGATTCCACTCGCGGGGCGTGCTGCCGCATCTCAAGCGAGAGGGAGGCACTTATTTTGTCACTTTCCGTCAGGCCGGAACATTGCCGAGGGAAGTGTTGCAGGGTTTCAAGCGAGAGCGCGAAGCCATCCTCGCCCAGGCGCAACGGACCATGCGCCCGCTCACCTGGCACGAGCAGGAAGAGTTGTTCCGATGGTATTCGAGCCGGGTGGACAAGTATCTCGATGCCGGTCATGGCACTTGTCACTTGCGCGTTTCCGAGCTGGCCGATCTTGTCGCAGGAGCGATTAAGTTTTTTGAAGGTCAACGCTACGAATTGCGCGCTTGGGTGGTGATGCCCAATCACGTACATGTCGTCGTGCGGCCGATGCCTGGACAGACGTTGAGCGACATTCTGCATAGCTGGAAATCCTTCACGTCGCACGAAATCAACAAGCGGCTGACCCCGAAGGTGTCTCCGTTCTGGCAGAGCGAGTCATACGAACATCTCATTCGCGATGACGAGGACCAGCAGCGTTGTTGGCATTACACTGTAATGAACCCGGTGAACGCGCGATTATGTGATCGCCCGGAAGATTGGAAGTGGAGCAGTGCTTACGTAGCGCAGCCGTCCCCGGCTGCGAGTTAGAGCACCGTCCCGGTGCGCGAGCGTGGTGTGAGGAGGGACTGGCGGCGAGACGCCGTCGGAACTCGTGGGCGGGACGCCCGCGCTACGGGGGTGTGAGTGAACGTAGCGCAGCCGTCCTCGGCTGCGAGTTGGAGCACCGTCTCGGTGCGCGGACGTGATGCGAGGAGTGGACTGGCGGCGGGACGCCGCCGGAACTCGCGGGCGAGACGCCCTCGCTACGGTCAGCGGCGTGCGCACGGTTGAGCATGGCATGCTCTTCCTATCAGATGGCCTGCGCATTCGCGACGATGGCATGCTCTGCCGGTTCGATGGCGATCTCCGAGCCGCCAGCGGCATCCGCTTCCCTTCACATGACATTCTCTTCCCTCGCAGCGGCGTGCTCACGGGTGACAGCGTCGATCTCCCGACTCACATTGGCGTGCGCACGGTGAACAGCGGCATGCGCTTCCTGCCGGATGGCATTCTCTGCCGGTTCAGCGGCGTCCCCTGAGCGGCCAGCGCCATCCTCTTCCGCGCCAGTGTCGCGCTCCGCGTTGCCAAGGTCGATCTCCGCCCGCACCTTGGCGTGCGCGTGGCGAACGATGGAGGGCCATGTCTGTCGAAGGGCATCTTCGGGGCGGAACAGCGATGGGTCTTGGGAGTTACCGGCCCAAACGGCGTTGAACATTTGCCAAATGGGACGCGTCAGAGGCCCACAGCGTAACATTCTGAACTCATCGTTGTCATCGAGTCTCTCGCCGCCATGAATATCCGTCTCCTCGGTCTCCCGCTGGTGTGTGCACTGTTTTCGGGCTGTGTCTCCGCGCCGTCGAATCTGCCGCGCGGCTCGCGGTTGGTCGGTGGCGGACTGCAGATTGAATACAACGCTCCCGAGAACGGCACGGCCATCCTGCGTGAGCGTTCCACCGGAAAGATCGTCGCCACGCAATCACTCGACGCCGGCGATGAGTTTGAGTTTACTGTCACACGCCAGGAGAACGCGGAGGCGCTGCGCAGTCTCTTCGCCACAACCAATGCCCCGGACATTGGACAGTTCCTCGCGCTGCCAACCAACGCCTGTTTCGAACTCTACTTCGCCCCGGTGAAGGCTAAGGCGGAGTAGAGTGGCAGGGTAGGGATGGTTCGGTTTTCTTCTGCTTACTCCTCTCACCGCTGTTGTCTGTCGACAAAGGGAATTGTTTGGTTTAGTTACACGGCCATTCGTCGCCCTTCGCTCGATGCGCAGCCACGTGTCGAGTCGCAGCGCTGGCAAACATGAGAACCGGAATGACAAATTTTTTCATCGCTCGTTGTAGGCCATTTCGCCATTTCTGCTCGGGGTGCCGTGCAATCTGCTTAGCGACATTTGCCTCGCTGATCGTATTGATGGGCGTCGTGGCTGCAGAGACGAATGTCCAGCCATCGAGCGTTTCTTCTGCTGACTCCGAGATGGCGAAGGCTGCCGATAAACTCGCCAAGGCGTTCCCAACCCTCTACTGGCATGCCGCCGACGCCTGCATGCGTGAAACAACCCGCAACGGAAGCGGGTTTCCCGGAACGATGGATAATTTCGTCCGCGACTCCAAGGTGACCGTTGATAAGGTGTTTCGAGTTGAACCGGAACCTGGACGAGGCTTCGAAGTTCGCCTGAAGCTTGTTAGCGTCAGCCAGCCGAATCTGCACTGGGCATGGACGTTCCGATATCTGAATAACCGCTGGGAGCCAATGGCGGGATACAAGTTCGAAGATCGAAAACTCGTTTCTGATATGTTCAAGGACGAATACTTCGCGGGAATGAAACTCCTCGGATCAATGCGTCCGTACATCAAGAAGGCCTTGGAGGGATACGAGGCTGGGCACGACCCGGCCACGGTTTTCAAAAAGTGATGTTTCGCTTGGAGTATTCCGTTGGGATTGGGTCAACCGGATCTGATCGATAGCTCAAATTGAAGACTCTCCGCAGCAATTCGTCTGACTCCGTGAATTCAATTCTATGATCAAAGCACTCTTGTTTTCTGCTCTGCCCGTGCTGGCCGCGGCGCTGACTGTTCTCTCTCCATCCCGCGGGGTGGCCCAGGACTGGATTTGGTCCGCCGGCGCCATCGGCGACAACGACGTTCGGTTCTTCCGCAAAGCGTTTCGCGTGAGCGAGGCGCCCACCAAGGCCGTGCTCGCCTTTTCGTGCGACAACAAGGCCATCGCGTATCTCGATGGCAAGGCGGTGGCCGAGAACGATAACTGGAGCGAGGCGACGGTCGTGGATCTCACCAAGTTGCTCAAGGCCGGTGACCACGTGCTGGCCGTGCGCGCGGAGAATCAGGGCGGCGCGGCGGGATTTGTCGCGCGGCTCGAACTCACGCTCGGCGGGGGCAAGAAGGAAATCATCCAGTCGGACACGTCGTGGGTAGTCTCCACCAAAGAGTCGGCCGACTGGCTGAAGGCGGGCGACGTCGCGGGCTTTGCGGCGGCGACGAGTCTCGGCAAGCACGGGATGCAGCCGTGGGGCGCGGTGCTCGCGGCCGTGGGCGCGGCGAAGGCGCCGAGCACGCCCAAGAAGCCGGGCCAGGCGACGCCGGCGGAATCGTTGCAGGTGGCGAATGGGTTCAAGGTTGAGTTGCTCCGCAGTTCCCAGCCCGGCGAAGGCTCGTGGGTTTCGATGACGATGGACCACAAGGGGCGTCTCATCATTTCGCCGCAGGACAAGGAGCCGATGCTTCGCGTGACGCTGAACAAGAAGGGGCAGATCGAGAAGGTGGAGAAGATCGATCTGCCGGTGCGCAGCGCGATGGGTTTGCTCTACGCCTTCGACAGTCTTTATGTGAACGGCAACGGTCCGGAGGGTTATCATCTCTACCGTCTGCGCGACACGAACGGCGATGATCAGTTCGACAAGCATGAGCTGATCAAGAAGTGGAAGGGCGGTCCCGGCGAACACGGCGCGCACGGCATTGTGCTCGGCGCGGACAAGAAGCTCTACATCGTGAACGGCAATTTCGTGGACGTGCCGGACGACGTGCTCGCCTCCAGTCCGCACAAGAACTATCGCGACGACCTCGTGCTGCCGCGCATGGAAGACGGCAACGGTTTCGGCGCCGGTCGCAAGCCCCCGGGCGGTTACGTCGTGCGTCTCGATCCCGACGGCAAGAACGCGGAGCTGTTCGCCTCCGGCCAGCGCAACACGTATGACATTGGCTTCAACGCCGACGGTGAATTGTTCGGCTTCGACAGCGACATGGAGTGGGACTGGGGCGCGCCCTGGTATCGCCCGACGCGCATTTATCACATCGTGAGCGGCGCGGATCACGGCTTTCGCGAAGGTTCGGCGAAGTGGCCGGAGTATTATCACGACAGCCTGCCGGCGACGGTGAACATCGGCATCGGTTCGCCCACCGGCGTGCGGTTCGGCACCGGCGCGAAGTTCCCGGAGAAGTATCAGCGCGCCGCGTACATCCTCGATTGGTCCTATGGCCGCATCCTCGCCGTGCATCTCACGCCGAAAGGTTCCAGCTACGGCGGCACGTTTGAGAACTTCGTGGTCGGCAAGCCCCTCAACGTGACGGACGTCGAGGTCGGCAACGACGGCGCGATGTATTTCCTCATCGGCGGTCGCGGCACGCAGGGCGGGCTTTATCGCGTGACCTACGCCGGCAAGGAATCGACGAAACTTGCGAAGAGCGGGAGCAGCGACAAGACGGCGTCCGATGCGCGTGCGCTGCGCCGCAAGTTGGAGGCGTTCCATGGCAAGCAAGACGCGAAAGCGCTCTCGACGGCATGGCCGCATCTCGACAGCAACGACCGGTTCATTCGCTACGCGGCCCGTCTCGCGGTGGAGAGTCAGCCGGTGAGCGAATGGGAACAGCGCGCGCTGGATGAAGGGCGCAAGGACGCGAGCCTCACGGCCTTGCTCGCGCTCGCCCGCAACGGCGATCGGGATGTGCTCGAGAAGCTCATGACGTCTCTCGGCCAATTCCCGCCGGATGACTTGAGCGAGGGGCAGAAGCTGGAGGCGCTGCGCGTGCTGGAAGTGGCGTTCGCGCGCCTCGGCAAGCCGGAAGGCGACGCGCTTCGCGATGTGACCGCGGCGTTGAATGCACTGTATCCTGCGAAGAGCTGGCCGTTGAATCGCGAGCTGGTGAATCTCCTTGTGTTCCTGGGCAGCGACGATGTGGTCAAGAAGACTCTCGATTTGCGTGACGCCGCGGCGACGCAGGAGGAGCAGATTCATTACATGGTCAGCCTGCGCAATGTGAAGAGCGGCTGGTCGCTGGATGAGCGGAAGCGTTACTTCGCGTGGTTCCAGAATCGGAAGAAGGATCACTCTGCGGAGACGGTGCAGTGGTTCAAGGATGTGGGCCGCGACTACAGCGATGGCGCGAGCTTGAACAACTTCCTCAAGAACCTGCGCAAGTTCGCCGTCGGCACGCTGAACGAATCGGAGAAGGTGGAGCTGGCGTCGCTCATCTCGGACGCTCCGGCGACTGCGGCCGCGAAGCCGAAGCGTGAATACAAGATGGTCCGCGAATGGAAGATGTCCGACCTGATGGGCGACCTCGATCGCGCGAGCAAGGGACGCAATTTCGCGAATGGCCGCGATGCATTCACCGCCGCGCAATGTCTGCAATGCCATCGCTTCGGCAATGAAGGTGGCGCCATCGGGCCGGACGTTACGGCTGTGGCCAGCCGCTTCACGCGCGCGGATTTGCTCTCGTCGATCATCGAGCCGTCGAAAGTCGTCAGCGAGCAGTATCAAAACATCACCGTGGTGAAGAAGGACGGCGATGACGTGACGGGCCGCCTCGTGGAGGAAACGGATGCGAAGCTGGTGCTCGTTCCGAATCAGCTCACCGGCGACAAGGTGGAGGTGAAGAAGTCCGACGTGCAGAGCCGCGCGGCTTCGAAGCTCTCGCCGATGCCGGAAGGCTTGGTGAACATCCTGACGAAGGACGACATCCTCGATCTACTCGCCTACATCGAATCCGCTGGGAAGAAAGATCACCCGGCGTTCAAGCCGTGAGTCTTTGATGGATTAGAATCGTGCGCTCGAGTCCGATCCGGCTCCGGACGGACTCGAGCGGTAGGCGGAATGAACGTTGACGCCGGGGGATGCGGTTGCTTCGCTCATTCGATGTCAGAACAATCTTCTCCGTCACCGTCCGCGCAGCATGTCGTTGGTCAGGGCTACGGCTTCGCCGAAGTCCGCGCCGCGCTGGGTGGCGACGCCCAGCCTCCCAATTTTGTCATTCACCGCGACGGGGCGATTCTCGGGCTTTGCCTCGGTCTCATGTGGAATCCGCGCGCGGAGCTCGACCCGGCCGAGGTCTGGGTGGGGCGCAAGGGCGACCTTCCGAAATGGGGCGTGAAGCTGGCGGAGACAGCGGGTCCGTTGCCGGTCTACGTCCGGCGGCAGGAAGGCGGGAAGTGGTTCTTCATCGGATTGCACGAGGTCACTGGAAGCACGGCCGAACTGCCCGCCATCAAACAACGGTTGAAGCCGCCCGTCATCACCGGCATCTCGCGCATCGTGTTTCTCAAGCGGCTGTCCGAGGCGAAGCCGGCGTAGCGTTGGCTTCCTGAACGGGGAGAGCGCTCTCGTTGCGGCAAGGTTTGGCTTGCCACGCGTCCGGGCGAAATGAATGAATCCGGTGAAACACCAATTCGTCAGCCGTTGATTCACACGAAACTTTTGGAACTGGAATCGAAACTATGAAAACGTCACTGGCCATCACACTGGGAATCGTCTTCGCGGGACAGGCGGTCATCGCCGCGGAGGGCAAGATTGATTTCGCGAAGGAGATTCATCCGATCCTCGAACAGCAATGCGTGAAGTGTCACGGCGCGGAGAAGCAGAAGGGAAAGTTGCGGCTGGATACGCGCGAGGCGGCGTTGAAAGGCGGCAAGGGTGGTCCTTCACTCGTGCCCGGTGATTCCGCGAAGAGCGAGTTCCTGCGTCGCGTGATGCTGCCCAAGAGCGACGATGATTTCATGCCGGCCGAGGGCGAGCCGCTGCCGAAGGCGCAGCTCGACTTGCTAAAGAAGTGGATCGACGAAGGTGCGGTGTGGCCCGCGATGGCGGCGAAGGAGACAGTGAAGGCGCCGACGATTCCGGCCCCGGTGCTGCCCGCGGATTTCAAACCTTCCGGCGCGGAACAGAAGGCGATTGCCGCGCTCGGCCAGAAGGGCATCGATGTGCGCCCGATTGCGGCGAACTTGAACTGGCGCGAGGCGAACTTCCGGTTGCTGGGCACGGGCGTGACGGACACCGTGGTGGCTCCGATCAAGGATGTCGTGGGTCTCGTCGATCTGAATCTGGCGAACACGAGGATCACGGACGCGGCGCTGGCGAATCTGAAGGGCCTGACGAATCTCCAGCGATTGCATCTGGAGCTGACAGGCATCACCGATGCCGGCCTGGCGAATTTGAAGAGCCTGCCGAATCTGACTTACCTGAACCTCTACGGCACGAAGGTCACGGACGCTGGATTGGAACATCTCAAGGGCATGAAGTTCCTGCGCAACCTGTATGTCTGGCAGTCGAAGGTGACGGAGGCGGGCGCAAAGAACCTCAAGGCGGCCATGCCGAACCTGGAGATCTCGACTGGTTGGGATCTTTCGTCACTCCCGAAAAAGGAAGAGCCCAAGAAGGAAGAGAAGAAGGACGCGAAGAAAGAAGAGAAAAAGTAACGCCGCGTGATTGGATTTTAGCGGTCGCCGGCCAAATAACCGGCGGCCGCCGTTCAAACGCGTGGTTGACACTTCGGCGGGGGATTCCTTACGTTCTGCCCGCAAAAAGCGTGAACGCCCCGAATTTGCACTTCGGGGATTTTTATTTCTCGCGATAGCGACACCAAACTATGGCCAATACAATTCTCGTGGGCGCCCAGTGGGGCGATGAGGGCAAAGGCAAGATTATCGACGTGCTGACGGAGCAGGCGGACATTGTCGTCCGCACGCAGGGCGGCAACAACGCCGGGCACACCGTCTACATTGGCAAGACCAAGTACGTCCTTCACCTCATTCCATCCGGCATCCTTCGCAAGAGCAAGGTGTGCGTCATCGGCAACGGCGTGGTGATCGACCCCGTCGGACTGGTGGGCGAGATCGAGGGGCTGGCCAAGATCGGCGTGAAGGTGCAGGAAAACCTGCTCATCAGCGAAACCGCGCATCTCGTCCTCCCGTATCACCGCGAGCTCGATGAGCAACGCGAGATTCTCAAGGGCAAGAACAAGATCGGCACCACCAAACGCGGCATCGGCCCGGCCTACGGCGACAAGGCGGCGCGAGTCGGCCTGCGCATGATCGATTTGATCAATCCGGTGCGCTTTGAGGAGAAGCTGAAGATTAAGATCAAAGAGAACAACGAAGTGCTCAAAGCCTTCGGAGCGAAACCGCTGTCGTTCAAGAAAGTTCACGACGCCTACCGCGCGGCGGGCGACAAGCTCAAGCCGTTCGTGGCGAACACGGTCGTTTATCTGCACAAGGCGATGCAGAAGCAGAAGGATATTTTGTTCGAAGGCGCGCAAGGCACGTTCCTCGACATCGATCACGGCACGTATCCGTATGTGACATCCTCGAACACCACGGCGGGTGGCGCGTGCACCGGTTCTGGTGTCGCACCGCATCGCATGGACCGCGTGATGGGCGTGATGAAGGCTTACACGACTCGCGTGGGCGAAGGCCCGTTGCCGTCGGAGAATTCCGAAATCGCCGACATGCTGCACGGCATGGGACGCGAGTTTGGCTCCACCACGGGACGCGCGCGCCGCTGCGGCTGGTTCGACTCCGTGGCCACGCGTCACGCGACGATGGTCAACGGCATCGACGATTTGGCGGTAACGAACGTTGATGGGCTGGACACGCTCGAAGTGATCCGCGTGTGCGTTGGCTATCGGGTCGGAAACAAGACCCTCGATTACATCCCTAACGACGTGGAAGTGCTGGCGCGTTGCGAGCCAGTTTATGTCGATTTCCCCGGCTGGAAGGTCTCCACCACCAAGGCGCGTCGCTGGAAGGATCTTCCGCCTCGTGCTCGCGCCTATCTTCAGGCGTTGGCGGAACTCACCCAGGCAAAGCTCGCAATCGTGTCTGTTGGACCGGCGCGCGAGCAAACCATCATGCTGTAAACGCGTGAGCGCTTCCTGAGTCGCGAAGGCAAAGGCATGAGCACACCGGCTTCGCAACTCAGCGCCCAGGGCAAGGCCAACGTTCCGGCTCACGTCGCCATCATCATGGATGGCAATGGGCGCTGGGCGAAGCAGCGTCATCTCCCGCGAGTCGAAGGACACCGGCAGGGCGCGGAGTCGGTGCGCAACATTGTGCGCGCGGCGGGCGAGGCGGGCGTGAAATATCTCACGCTCTACGCGTTCTCGGTGGAGAACTGGAGCCGTCCCAAGGATGAAGTTGACACGCTGATGAAGTATCTCGCCCGTTATCTCAAGAACGAGATCGGCGAGCTGAACCGGAATAACGTTCGGCTGGAAGTCATCGGCCAGATTTATCGGCTGCCGGAGTTTGTGCAGGAGCAGCTCGAAAAGACCAAGGCGGCGCTGGCGAAGAACAACGGACTGACGCTGATCCTCGCGCTGAGCTACGGCGGTCGGACCGAGATCATTGAAGCCGTCCGGGACATTGCGGCCAAGGTGAAGGCAGGGCGGCTCGAACCGGAGGAGATCAACGAACAAGTCATTGCCCAGCATCTCTACACGCGCCATTTTCCTGATCCCGATCTGCTGGTCCGCACCAGCGGCGAAATGCGCGTCAGCAACTTCCTGCTCTGGCAGATTTCCTACGCGGAACTGGTCGTCACGCCGACGCTGTGGCCGGATTTCCGCAAGCCGCAGTTCCTTGAAGCCTTGGAAGAATACGCCCGCCGGCACCGCCGGTTCGGTGGGCTGTGAGCCAGCGTGTTCCAGGCTGGACGCCGGCAGCCCGCGCAGAATCGGGGTTTGGCATTCGGGCTCATCACTTCTATTATCTGAACATGACGACGAAATTGAATCTTCTCCGTTCGCTGCTGCTTGCCCTCGCGGTCACTTGTCTCGTGGGCGCCGGATGTAAGACCACTTATTACGCCGCGATGGAGAAGTTCGGCGTCGAGAAGCGCGACTTGCTCAAGAAACGTGTGGTGGCTGCGCGCGACGAGCAGAAGGAGGCGGGCGAACAGTTCAAGGACGCGATGACACGCCTCAAGGAGATGACCGGCTTCGACGGTGGTCAGCTGGAGCAGGCGTACAAAAACCTGAAGACCGACTACGATGATTGCAACACGAAGGCCGAGTCTGTTCGCAAGCGCATTCGTGACATGGAATCCGTCGCCGTGGATTTGTTCTCGGAGTGGGAAAACGAAATCGCGCAGATCAACACGCCGAGCCTCCAGTCGGCGAGCAAGGAACAGCTCCGATTGACCAAGCAACGCTACCAGGAATTGCAGGCGGCGTTGAAGAAGGCGGAGTCGACCATGGGGCCGGTGCTTACGCAGTTCAAAGACTACGTGCTCGCGCTCAAGCACAGCCTGAACGCACAGGCCATCGCGTCACTCAAGAGCGAGGCGACCAGCATCCAGAGCGACATCACGAAGTTGATCACGCAGATGAACCAGTCGATCGCCAAGGCCGACGAGTTCGTCAAGGGCCTGCAGTGATTTCAGCGCAGCGCTTTCGCCGCGATGTCGCGACGGAAGTGTGCGCCTTCGAAACTAATTTTCTCCACGGCACGATACGCCGCGTCGCGCGCGGCTGAGAGATTTGCCGCCCAAGCCGTCACGCCGAGCACGCGTCCGCCGCTCGTCACGATTTGATCGCCGGCCTGGGCCGTTCCAGCGTGGAAGACCTTCGTGTTCGGCATTGAATTCGCCTCCGCGAGTCCTTGGATGACTTTTCCCTTCGCATACGAACCGGGATAACCGCCGGAGGCCATCACCACACAAACGGACGCCATCGGGCTCCATTCCAAGGTCACTTTGTCGAGCGTGCCATCGACGCTGGCAGAGAGTAGTTCGACGAGATCGTTCTTCAGTCGGGTAAGATAAATCTGTGTTTCCGGATCGCCGAAGCGCGCGTTGAACTCGATCACCTTCGGTCCGTCCTTGGTTAGCATGACGCCCGGATACAGCAGCCCGCGAAAGTCGATTCCGTCCGCCGCGCAGCCTTTCAGCCAGGGATTGAGAATCTTCGCTCCGACGTCGGCCAGCTCGGCGTCGGTCAGGAACGGAGCAGGGGAATACGTGCCCATGCCGCCCGTGTTCAAGCCGTGGTCGCCGTCAAGCGCGCGCTTGTGATCCTGCGACGTGGGAAAGAGTTTCGCCGTCTTGCCGTCGCACAGGGCATGGAGGGAAATCTCCATCCCTTCGAGAAACTCCTGAATCACGATGCGCGCGCCGGCGCTGCCAAAGGCTTTGCTGACGAGGATTTCGTCGATGGCTTTGTTCGACTCCTCAACGCTCTGGCACATCAGGACACCTTTGCCGAGCGCGAGCCCGTCCGCCTTCACGGCGCAGCGACCGTTCAGTGATCCCGCGAATCTCTTCGCGGCGGCGGTGTCGACGAAGGTGCCGGACCGTGCGGTGGGAATGCCGTGGCGTTCCATGAAGTCCTGCGAGTAAACCTTCGACGCCTCGAATTGCGCGGCCTTTTGTGTTGGACCCCAGATGCGAAGCCCATTCGCCTGGAATAAATCAACGACGCCCAATCCCAGCGATCCGTCTGGTCCCACCACGGTGAAGTCGATCTGCTTCTCCTTCGCGAAGGCGAGCAGCTTCGGCAAATCCTCCGCGCTGATGTTCACGTATTCGACGAGCGAGCCGTTCTTGGTGAGACGTTCCCCGGCGATGCCGGCGTTGCCCGGTGCGCACCACATCTGCGTGATGTGCGGAGACTGGGCGAGTTTCCAAACGAGGGCGTGCTCACGGCCGCCGGAACCAAGAACGAGAACTTTCATTGCGCGCGGATTGAATCAGGAACCCGTCTCGGCGGGAAAGCATTATGTCGTCGCCCGGGCGGCGAGCGTTCAATCAAGCGCCGGCAGGGCAAAGAAGAAGGTGGTGCCCTCGCCGGGTTTCGACTCCGGCCAGATGCGACCGCCGTGGCGTTCGATGATCTTTTTGCAGATGGCCAGTCCGATGCCGGTGCCGGGGTATTGCTCCTGCGTGTGCAGGCGCTGGAAGATGACGAAGATGCGATCGAAGTACTGCGGTTCAATCCCGATGCCGTTGTCGCTCACGCTGAACACCCACTCAAACGGCACGCCGCCAAGCGCGGCGGCTGCGGCGCGCGGTTGTCGTTTGGCCGAGATGTGGATGTGCGGCGGCTGCGGTCCGTGGAACTTGATCGCGTTGCCGATCAAGTTCTGGAGCAGCTGGACCAGTTGGACGGAGTCACCCATCACAATCGGCAGGGTGTCGCGGGTGATGCGCGCCTTCGACTCCTCGACGCTGATGGTGAGATTGGCGAGCGCGGCGTCCAAGACTTGGTTGAAGTCGACTTGATCGAACGGTTTGCCCTTGGTGCCGACGCGTGAGTATTCGAGCAATCCCTGGATCAACCGCTGCATGCGCAGCGCGCCGTCGACGGCGAAGCGCATGAACTCCTTCGCATCGTCATCGAGCTTGTCGTTGTAACGGCGGCCGATCAGCTGCGTGTAGCTCGTGATCATCCGGAGCGGTTCCTGCAAGTCGTGCGACGCCACGTAGGCGAATTGTTCGAGCTCCTTGTTCGAGCGGGCGAGGTCGGTGGCGGTTTTCTCAAGCGCTTCCTCGGCGAGCTTGCGCGCGGTGACGTCCCAGAAAATGACCTGCGTACCGACGACCTTGCCCTGCGCGTCGCGCACCGGCGCCTTGAGCACGTGGACGTAGGACTTTCTCCCGTCGCTGCCGCGGTGTTCCTCGATGTCCTCGAACATCTCGCCGGTGCGGATGACCTTCTCGTCGTCCGAGAGATATTTGTTCGCGAGTTCCTTGGGGAACAGATCGTAGTCGGAGCGCCCGAGGAGTTCGCTGAGCGGCTTGCCCATGCGCTCGCAGTAGCCGCGGTTGCCGTAGGTGACGCGTCCGCGAAGGTCCTTGCGGAGAATGTTGATCGGGAGCGTGTCGACCAGCGAATGGTACAGCGCTTCGGAATCGCGCGCGACGGTCTCGGCCCGCTTTCGTTCCGCCAGTTCGGTGTTCAGGGCTGCGGTCTTTTCGTAGATCTGACTTTCCAGTTCGTCCGTGTGGAGGATCACCCGGCCCGCCAGCGGGCGCAGGACCACGACCATGCCCATGGAACCGGCGACAATGAGTGCGAGGATGACCGTGCTGAGGGTGAGCAGTGTGCGATTGACGCCGCTGAAGAGCTCGGACTCGTTCATCGCCACGACCACGCTCCACGGCGCGCCAGTCACCGGGCCGCAGGCCATGATGATGGTGTTATCCAGTTTGGAATCCGGCTCGAACAGTTCCTGACCGCGCTCGCCGCGTTCAAGTCCCTCCATGATGGTGGTGATCCGGCTGGCGGGAGGCGGTTGCCCGTTCCTCGAGGGCCGCATCGGGAAATAGATCGGCAACGCCTTGTTCTGTCGCGATCCGATGATGGTTTCGCCTGACTTTCCCAGGTGCGAATAGTCCTCGATGATATGCCGCAACGCCCGGGTGCGGATCAACGTCATGGCAATGCCCACGCGTGTCTGGTCGGGGCCGAGAATGTTTGCCCCCGCTGCGATGTAGGTTTCGTTCTCGTGACGAAACGGGAAGGAGAAGTTTGGCTCGCGTCCGGTCAGCTCTGGCCACTGCCACTGATTGGTGGGGATCGTGGTGCCCACCTGAAGCAGCAGGTTGCTCTGCGTGTCGAAGAGATACACGCCGGCGAGATTCGTCGCGACGACGAGCGACTCTCCGACGAAGGCCCGGACCGAGTTCGTGAGCTGTTCAAGAGTCGATTCACCGCCCTGATACGAGGTGAAGGCTTCGCGAATCTTTGTGCGGTTCGCGGTCCCCGCCGCGGTGTTCCGCGCCCGGTTCATGAAGCGATCGATCTGCACTGTCTGCCGCTGGAGATCGACCAGCAGATTCTGCCGTTGTGCCTCGCGAAGCTGTTGCGTCATGGGCAGCACGCCGACCAGACCGACCGCCAGGCCGACGATGAACATGCCGGCGGTGGAGTAGAGGATGATTCTCCGGTGCAGTCGCTTGGTGATGGGCGCGTCAGCCATTCTGTGCTGCGCTTTTTAGCTCCCGCCGATTCCAGTGACCAGCCTGAAAACGCGCCGCGCCTTGCCGCAGCTTTGCCTTTTCTCCGCGGCGGCTTCGTGGCTCAATGCTCCGCTCATGTTCGAATTGCTGAAGACAGATACGACTTCCGGTGCGCGACTCGGCCGGTTGACCACCGCGCACGGCGTCGTCCAGACGCCCGTGTTCATGCCCGTGGGCACTCAAGGCAGCGTGAAGGCGCTGGACCCTCGTGAGCTCGACGAGATGAACACCGAGATCATCCTCGGCAACACCTACCATCTCTACATCCGGCCCGGCCTCGACATCATTACGGAAGCCGGCGGGCTTCATCGCTTCATCAATTGGAAGAAGCCCATCCTCACCGACAGCGGCGGCTTTCAGGTCTTCAGCCTCGCGAAGATTCGCAAGATCAAGGCGCACGGCGTTGAGTTCCGTTCGCACCTCGATGGCTCGCTGCTCTTTCTCGGCCCGAAGGAATCGATGGAAATCCAGCGCGTGCTCGGCTCGGACATCGCGATGGTCTTCGACGACTGTCCTCCGCACACCGCCACGGCCCGCGAAGTTCGCGCTGCCGTCGAACGCACCATTCGCTGGGCCGGTGAATGCCGCGAGCAACCGCGTGCGCCTGGCCAGATGGTCTTCGGCATCGTGCAAGGCGGCAGCCACGCGGAGATGCGCGAGGAATGCGCCAAGGCGCTTATAAAGCTAAAGTTCGATGGTTACGCCGTCGGCGGCGTGAGCGTCGGCGAGCCGGAACCGGAAATGATGAAGGCGGTGGAATCCACGACTCCGTTCCTGCCCGCCGATCAACCGCGCTACGCGATGGGACTCGGCACTCCGGCCCAACTCGTCGAATTGGTGGCCCGCGGCATCGACATGTTTGACTGCGTGCTGCCCACTCGTGTCGCGCGCAACGGCACGGCGTTCACTCGCAAGGGAGCCATCGGACTCAAAGGCGGCGCCTACAAGCGCGACTGGGGTCCGATTGAGGAAGGTTGCACCTGCTTTGCGTGCCAGCGCTTCACGCGCGCGTATCTCCGGCATCTGCTGAACGTAAATGAAATTCTCGGCCTGCGCATGTTGAGCGTTCACAACTCGCACATGTTCATCAAAGTGATGGAAGACATGCGGGCGCATCTTCAGGCCGGAACGTTCGGCGAATTCCGTCGCGAGTTCATCGCAGGCTACGTTCCGTCGCGGAAGGTGATGGCGGCGCGCCGCAGTGCGCATCCGCCGGTGGACGAATCGCGCTGAGACACCATGAGAACCAACCCGGTATTTCGTTGCCTCGTTGGTCTGGCGGTGGTGCTTTGTGCGACGCTCCGGGTCATCGCGGTGGAACCGTGCCGCGTTGAAGTCGTCGACAAACAGAACGGCTGGCCGGTGCCGCTCGTGCAACTCCGCACCACGCACCATGTCACGTTCGTCTCGGACAACGCCGGCGTCATCGCGCTCGATGCCCCGGAGCTCATGGGACGCGAAGTGTGGTTTGATGTCATCGGGCACGGCTACGAAGTGAAGAACGACGGCTTCGGCATGCGGGGCGTGCGCTTGAAACCCGAACCTGGCGCCACGCTGCGCGTCGAAGTGAACCGCACTATCATCGCGAAGCGTCTAGGCCGCTCCACCGGCGCGGGCCTCTTCGCGGAAAGCCAGAAGCTTGGGCGCGAACTCGAATGGGCGGAGTCCGGCGTGTTCGGCAGCGACAGCGTGCAGAACGCCGTGCATCGCGGAAAACTCTTCTGGGCCTGGGGCGACACCACACTCCCGCACTATCCGCTCGGCATCTTCGACATGAGCAGCGCCACGACGACGATTCGCCCGCTCGAATCCTTCCAGCCACCGCTCCGCTTGAAGCTCGATTACTTTCGCGCGAAGGACGGCAAGCTGCGCGGCGTCGCGAAGATGCCCGGGGCCGGTCCTACGTGGCTCAGCGGCTATGTGAGCCTGCCGGATAAGGACGGCACACCGCACCTTTGCGCCACCTATATTAAGGTGCGCAACCACCTCGAAGCCTACGAATCCGGCCTCTGCGTCTGGAACGAACGCACCGAGGAATTCGATCGCCTGCGTGTGCTGTGGACGAAGACCGGGCAGTCGCCGAAACAACCCGCCTCGCCCGATGGCCATCCGGCGTTCTGGAAGGATGCGCAGGGCCGCGACTGGGTGCTCTTCGGCAATCCGTTGCCGTTCCTCCGCTGCCCGGCGACGTTCGAGGCGTGGCAGGACGCGACGAAATGGGAGGTGCTGGAACCGCAGAAGACGTTCACCTCCGCCAGCGACGGTCAACCGGTGAAGCCGCACACCGGCCACATTGCGTGGAACGGCTTTCGCCAGCGTTGGGTGACGGTGTTCATGCAGAGCGGCGGCAAACCCTCGCGCCTTGGCGAGTTGTGGTATGCGGAAGCCGACGCGCCGACGGGACCGTGGGGTCGGGCCGTGAAGATTCTCTCGCACGACAACTACACGTTCTATAATCCGCGCCTGCACCCGGAGTTCACCGACGCGAACTCCCCCGTGCTCATTTTCGAGGGCACCTACACGGCGGAGTTCGCGGACCGCCCGTTCCCCACGCCGCGCTACAACTACAATCAAATGCTCTACCGTCTGGACCTCGACGATCCAGCACTCGCGCCGGCGAAGGGGAAGTGATTCATCGCGAACCGTCGGGTATGAGACGTGAAACGCCGCGCCCCGGAGCGCGGGCTTCAGCCCGCCTCAACATCCACATTCCCGAATAAAAATAGGCTTCCGGGCTCGCCGTTGTTTCTTACGCGGCAACAAAACCCTCAACTTTTCTTCCGAAACGTTCGAACCTCACCACCGGGAGTGCGCATCGAGAACTTGGACCTGCCCACGGAAATCAGAGTGTGCATCTCCTCCTTGTTCAGAGGAAATCCAAGATTGGGCTCAGAGTTCGTGCCGGTCTGATACAAATGGTCCGAGTCCGCCCGCCAAATGCCGTGCACTATAAACGTGATCGGGCCGGTCGGGATGGGAACTGTCCCTCGCATCTCGAAAGTGCCATCCTTCCTCAGGTGCTGCTCGGCGGTAATCTCCTGATCCTTCTTGGTGATCTTGTCCATTTGCCAGACCCCGACCAACTTTTCGGAAGTCGATTCACTCGAAGCTCGATCACAGCCGCCGATGGCTATAGCGAACAGGCTCCAGAGAATGATGTGCTTCATGGATGCGTTCATTGCCGCCTAGCGCTCAAGAGCACCGAACCGGTAACCGTGATGATCGAGTTGAAACCGAGGCGCCAACGCCGGGTTCGGTGCATCCGGTTTGTTGGGCAGGCATCTCATGGTCCGTCCATGATCCTGCTAATCCTGATGTTTTCAACGTTGTTACTGGCGTCGAACTCCCAGATTCCGTACACGACGGTGTAAAATGGAAAGCCCTGATAGCCCCCAAGTTTTCCTACGGTATTCGTTTGGGGATTTACCTTAGTTGGAGAAACCAACTGCCATCCTCGACGGTAAGCAACAGACCAAACCTCGTTTGACTTGGTGCCTCGCGGCGTAATTGTGAGCAACCACCTTCTGATTTCTCCGTCCGACCTGCGAGCTGGATTCGTCGCAATGCGAACTGCAACCGCGGCAGTAAAAACAATCGCAATGATCGCTATATTTCGCCTACGCATAGGCTTGCTCCCAATGACCCAAGCTCAGCCACAGCAGCCCGAGGGCGACGGTGGAGCGCACGGTGCGCTCACGAACTGCCGTGACCTCACAAACGGAATGCGGGGCGGCTGTTGGTTGCAGAGCAAGGTTGGGCCATTCAGTAGTGGCTCGCATGTGTACCCTCTCCGCCGTCATGAAAATCTCCGATGATGCCCTCTCGTCTCGTTGCTGCAACCACTCGTGCTGCATCAAAATCAGTGGCGCTGTCAAAGTATCTGCGGCCCACGATGGCGCGCAACCCGTCGTAAGTGCAAGCGACTCCCAATGCTGAATAGCGCGCGTCGAAATCCGCGCGTGCGCAGAAGATGGCATGTGCGTAAGCAATGAACGCTGCGGAGAAGCGTCCTCTCTCTGCTGCGTTCGTAACCTCGTCGATGGTGTAGTAATTCTTCTTACCGAAACGGCGCAATAAGTCTTGCGACAGTTTCCAAACGTAGCTGCGAATCGCGAGGCGGCGTTTGATTAAGCGGAGCATGCGCGTGTTGGCTTAACAGAGTGGTGAGCCGAGCTTTGCCGGTAATATTGGATATTGGATGGTTCCGGGGCAAAGTGGACTTTGCTTCCTTTTCATGGGGATCATCAAACCATTGCCGGGGTATTTCGTCAAAACGATTGACCGATTCGCTCCGGGGGCGGGGCACGGTGCTGGAGCAGGCGCGTAGAGGAGTGCGAGTGAGACCGCGCATCGGGTGGGCCGGTGGGCGTTACGCTTTACGAGCCGTAGGAGTGGTAGGGCTTGAGGTTCCATTCCTCGACGAGGTCGGCGGAGAATTCCCGGAGGAAGCGCGAGGGTTGTTGCATGGCGTCGCCGGCGTAGCCTTGCACGATGCGGATGAGCGGGTAGCTGAGGTAAAGTTCATTCCGCGCGCGGGTGATGGCGACGTAGAAGAGGCGGCGTTCCTCTTCCTCGCCTTCGGGGGATTCCACGCTGCGCGACGAGGGGAAGAGTCCATCGCAGAGCATGATGACGAAGACGACGTCGAACTCGAGTCCCTTGGCCTGATGAATCGTGGAGAGTTTGATCTGCTCAGTGTCCTTCGTGGAGGACTGGTTGTCCTCGGCCTCGACGTTGGTGAGGAGGGAGAGTTGCGTGAGGAATTCCTCGGTGCTCTTGAATTGCAGCGCGAAGCTGGCGAGTTGTTCGAGGTCTTCGAGGCGTTGACGGTAGTTCGCGTAGGTTTCCTGGAGGTAATCTTCGTAGCCGGCCTCGATGATGTGCTGGATCATCTGCGAGGGGCTCCTGCGCACGGGCTCGGCCTCAAGCTGTGAGATGGTGATGGCGAAACTGGCCCACGCGGTGAGGGATTTCTTCGGAACGGCGGCGGCGCATTTCTGGAGCGCGGGAGCGATCGGAGCGTGAGGCTGGGGTGGGGGAGTTGAGAGTTGAGGGTCGGTGTAATCGGCCTCGGGATCCCAGGCGGCCGCGATGGCTTCCGCGCTGGGCTCGGGCAATTCGGAACTCGATACACCAAACTCGGAACTAAACCGTTGCCACAACTTCTCCGCGCCCTTGCCGCCGATGCCGGGGAGCATCTGGATCAGTCGTTTGAAGGCGAGTTCGTCCGTGGGATTGGAGACGAGCTTGATGTAGGCGGCGACGTCCTTGATGTGCGCCTGTTCGAAGAAGCGGATGCCGCTGGTGATGCTGAAGGGGATATTGCGGCGCGTGAATTCCAACTGCAGTTCCAGCGCATGGAAGTGCGAGCGGTAGAGCACGGCCATATCGTTAAGGTTGATACCTTCCTCGCGGAGTTCGAGCACGCGTTGTGCGACGAACGACGCCTGCTCGCCGCCGTCGTTGCAGGTGACGAGCACGGGCTTGGTGCCGGACTTGCGCGCGGGCGTGAGCTGCTTGGTGAACTGATGGATGTTCGGCGCGATGGCGGCGTTCGCGAGCGCGAGAATCTCCGGCGTGCTGCGGTAGTTCGTCTCGATCTTGTAGATGTTCGCGCCGGGATAACGTTGCGGGAATTCGAGGATGTTGCGGAAGTTCGCGCCGCGCCACGCGTAGATGCTTTGCGAATCGTCGCCCACGACCATCAGGTTCTTGTGGCGCGCGGCGAGCAGATCGATGAGCTCGCTCTGGAGCTTGTTGGTGTCCTGATACTCATCGACGAGAATGAACTGGAAGCGACCCTGGTAATACTCGCGAACCTCCGTGTGTTCCTGCAACAGGCGCAGCCAGAGCACCAGCAGATCATCGAAGTCCATGACGTTTGCGGCGCGTTTGCGGGCGGTGAAACGTTTGGCGATGTCCTCAATCTGCGGCGCGAGCGTGGAGAAGTAATCGTATTCCTGCGCGACGGTTTCGGCGACGGAGCGGCGCGTGTTTAGCGCCTTCGAGAAAACATCCGCGAGCACATCGGCCTTCGGAAAGCGCGTGGCCTTCACGTCGATCTCCGCCTCGGCGATGCAGGTCTTGATGAGGTCGTTCGAGTCCTCGCGATCCATGATCGTGAAGTCTTTGCGGAACCCAAGCAGCTCCGCATGCCGACGCAACATGCGAGCGCCGATGGAATGGAACGTCCCGCCCCAGAGCGCTTGCAGTTCGTTGCCAAGCAGGTCGGCGACACGACGCATCATTTCGCGCGCGGCCTTGTTCGTGAAGGTCAGGAGGAGAATGCGATCCGCAGCGACGCCGTGTTCCAGCAGATACGCGACGCGATAAGTGAGCGTGCGGGTCTTGCCCGAGCCGGCGCCGGCGATGACGAGCGAAGGGCCGGGCGCGGCGGTGACGGCGGCGTGCTGCTGCTCGTTGAGTTCCTTCGCGTAGTCGATCTGGAGTTCGACCGGCGAATGGAACGGTTGCAGCACGTAGTCGCGAGACATGCGGAAAGATTAGTGCGCGCCGACACGAGCCGGAAGAAAAATGCGGTCGATGGGTTTGATGCGAAACGGCGAAACCTTCGTCCATGTTTGTGGTTGGAAAACAGGATCCCGGGTCGTAGTTTCGCGAGCAATCCGCTTGGCTCGACTTGGGACAGGCTATTGCTCGCAAGAATCATGGTGAAGGAACAGACGATGATAATGGGGACGACGTTCGCGCAACTGCTGCGGCTCGGCGGGAGTGCGAATTGGTTCTGGCTGGCGTTGGGGCTGTTGATTTCCGTCCCGGCGGGCGAGGCGGCGGGTTTTCGCCCTGTCGATCTCGCGCCGGCGATAACGGAGGCAGGCATGCGGTCCAACGCCGTGACGAGCTGGGCGCTGCTGCCGCGTGGGACGAAGGAATTTGGCGGCGTGCTGTTCAAGGTGGATGGCTTGCTCGCCGTGACGGGCATGGAGGATGTGCGCCGGGGCGATGTGTATCCGGTGCGGATTGCGCGGATTCCGATCGACGCGAAGGCGGTGAAGATCCACCTCCTGCACGGTGTGGACGGCGATGACAAGGATGGCGTGCCTTACGCGAATTTGATCTTCCACTACGCGAATGGCGAACGCCGGACGAACCGGCTGGCGCACGGGGTGCAGGCCCGGGGTGTAATGCGCGGACGCAAGGTGACTTCCGAAACGGTTCTCGATTCCAACTCGCGCCTCGCGTGGACTTCGGCGGGTGGCGACGAATCGGAACGTAGCCCCGGCGGTGTGCGCCTGTATCGGACGTCGCTGCGCAATCCGATTCCCGAAGAGAAGCTAGCCCGGCTGGAGGTGGTGTCGTTGTTCAGCCAGGGAACGCCATTCATCGCTGCGGTGACGGTGGCGGAGACGGACAGCGCGGACGACGCGGTCAGTGAAGACCCGGTGGCGCGGCGCGTGGTGAAGAAATCCTTAGAGCATCCGGACGCGGTGTATCACGACGAGTTCCTGGTGCGCGCGTTGGACAAGGTGACGGGCAAGCCGGCGGCTGCGGCGCGCGCGGCGCTGACGATTCGCGATGACGAGGGAGCGCTGTTCTTTGGTGAAGCACTGGCGGATTCAAGCGGTGTGATTCGTCTGCCGTTCCCGCCGCAGCACACGGTGGGATTCAGTATTCTGGTGCGGGCGCCGGGGAGAGTTCCGGTGTTGCTCGAAGGCGGAAAGCCTTCGAGCGGTGATTTTCGACGTGAGTTCGAAGCGACGCTGGAACGCGGAATGAAGATTGGCGGCGTGGTGAATGATTCCGCCGGGAAGCCGATCGCCGGTGCGGAGGTGCTAGTCCATCAGGTGACCGCCAGCGGGCCCAAGGATTTTGTGCGCATGGATTACGAGGCAGTGAAGACGGGAGGCGATGGCAAGTGGACTTCGGAGGCCGTCCCAACGGGCGCGAGTAACCTCGTCTTCGAGGTGAGCCATCCAGAATTTCGCGGCGCGGTGTTTGCGCAGGGAACAAGCGAGGCGAACGGGGTGCGCGCGATTTCCACGCCGGATTTGCTGGGCGGTCGCGCGGTGATGTCGCTGGAGAACGCGCTTCGCATCGAGGGAACGATCCTGAGTCAAACGGGTGGCGCGGTGGCGAATGCGGGGGTGACCATCCTTGATCCAGCGCGACCGGATTCACGGCAGACAATCGCGACGGATGCGGCGGGCAAGTTTTCGTTCGTGGTGCCGCAGCCGGGCGAGATTTCGCTGATGATTCAGGCCACCGGGTTCAAGGCGAAGCTGCAGCAATTGAATGCGGAGCCGGAGGTGAAGTCGATGCAAGTGCGGCTGGCGAAGGCGGAGCCATTCCTCGGCCGCGTGGTGGATCAGAATCAGGCTCCGGTGCCAGGGGCGCGGGTGCGGCTGGATTCCTGGAATGGCAGCAAGGCGCTGCAATGGCAGACCGTCGTGGATGAGCAGGGCAAGTTCGCTTGGGACTCTGCGCCCGATGGTAACGTGATGTTTTACGTGTCGGCGACAAATCACAGCTCGACGCGAATGTCGTTCAGCGGTGGCTCGGGCGAGCGCGCGTTCATGATCCGAAAGCTTTCGCGAGTGGTAGGTCGGGTGATTGATGCGGAAACGCAGAAGCCGATCGATGATTTCATGGTGATTCGCGGTCGGGCTTACAACGAGGGCGAGCCGATGCGGTGGGAGCGTTATGACACGACGCGCGGACGGCGTGGCGAGTATTCGGCGCGGTTGACCGATTACGGATCGAACGTGCGGTTGCAGTTGATGGTGGAGGCGGTGGGTTACATGCCGGCGGTGTCCGCCGAGTTCAAGGCAGCGGGTGTCTATACGAATGATTTCGTGTTGAAGAAGGCGCGCGGCATCAGCGGCGTGGTGCAGCTGGCGGATGGAACTCCGGTGACGAACGCCACGGTGGCGCTGCTGGAGCCGGGAGACGAGGCCTACATGGAGAAGCCGGGTGAACTGCGTCGCGTGAGTTCCGGAGGCGATTTCCAACGCTCGAATGCGCGCGGGCAGTTTCAGTTCATGCCGAAGCTGAATCCGCACATGGTGCTGGTGTCGCATGCGCTCGGCTTCGCGGAGTTGCGCGCGAGCAACGTGATGGCGTCGGGGACGATTGTGTTGCAGCCGTGGGGCAGGATCGCCGGCAAGGTGCGGGTGGGTCCAGGCTCACAGGCCGGCAAATCGGTTTCGATCCAGAGCACGGACTGGGAATACGGTTTCGAAGGGCGGTCGAGTCCGCCGTTGTCGCTCGCTCTCAAGGCGGAGACGGACGCGGACGGAAATTTCCAGGTGGAGCGCGTTCCGCCGGGCGAGCGCAAGGCGTCCCTGCAGATTCGCGTGAATGATCGGAGCTCCGGTCGCGGCGCGTCGTCGACGCACGGGGTGCCGGTTTTGGTGAAGCCGGGCGCGACCACCGAGGTGCAGATCGGTGGCACTGGGCGTTCAGTCATCGGGCGCATGACGGTGGCGGGTGGCGACCCGGGCGATGTGGATTGGAAGCGGGATGTCCACACCATGTATACGATTCTGCCCTCGCCGCCGAACCTTCAGAGTGTGGTGATGACTCCCAACATGACGGAAGAGGATCGTCAGCGCGCGTACCGAGAATTCAACGAACGTCAGCGTGCGTACTGGATGACGGAAGAAGGCCGGGCCATCAAGCGCAAGCACCGGAGTTACACGCTGCTGTTCGAGACGAACGGGACGTTCCGCGTGGACAATGTGGAGCCGAGCGAATACCAGCTGTACATTTCACTGACGAATCCGGACCGGCCGGACAATTACTACGAGTATATCGGGTCCGTGAACCGGAACGTGACAATTCCGGCGGCAAAGGCGGGCGAGGAGAATACTCCGTTCGATGTCGGTCCGACGGCGGTGCAGGTGCGCGGCATTCAACGCACGGGCCGCAAGGCGCCGACGTTTGAAGTGAAGGCTTACGACGGGAAGACACTGAAGCTGGAGGATTTCAAGGGCAAGTTTGTGTTCCTCGACTTCTGGGCGACGTGGGCGGGAGCGCGCAATCTCGATGCGCAGATGCTGAAGGCCGTGCATGACACGTATGCAAAGGATAACCGGCTGGTGATGATCGGGATGAACTTCGATTCCGAGGCGTCCATCGGCGAGAAGTATGCCAAGGAGAATGGCTTCAAATGGACGCAAGCCTTCGCCGGACCCTGGGGCCAGGGCGCACTGTATCAGAGCTACGGCCTCGAGGGATTGCCGGACAACGTGCTGATTGATCCGGAGGGAAAAGTTGCGGCGCGAAATCTCCGCGGCTCGAACATCCGCAATACGATTCGCAATCGGCTTGGCAATCCCAGAACTGCGCCGGCGGCAGCGCAGCCATAGGGTTCGCTGAATCAACCTTCCAGGATCACGCGGACCGCGGTCACGAGCGCGTTGACGCGGGTTTCGAGCGGAAAATCTGAGGGCGCCTCCAGCGTGTAGGAGTGTCGCGTCTTGTGGCTGAGCAGCCAGAAGGCTTCGGGCCATTGCGGGCGTAAACGGGGATCGGTCACCGGCCGGACAATGCCGCCGCTGGCGGGACGACCTTCGATCTCCGGCGAGAGATCGATGGGGCAAACGGTGGCGACGCGGCGGATCATTTCCTCCGCATGGGACGGGCGATTGTCGGGATTGAGTTCGTAGAGGTAGAAGCCAAGCGATTCCCAGTCCTCGTGCAGGCAAATGGCGACATCGAAATCCGGCTGGCGCTGGAGCCAGTCGACATGCGCGCGAGTTTCCTCGGCTTCGAGGTGGAGGTATTGGCGATTCAGATCAAAGCCTTGCGCGTTCTCGCGGCGATTGGCGGAGAAGCCCGTCGGATTCAGGCAAGGACAGAGCCAGAGATCGACGTCCTCCGGCCAGGCGTTCTCCAGAACAAGCGCGCGCACGGCGAGCGGCCCGGCGGGTTCGTCACCGTGGATCCCGGTCGAGAGGTAGATGCGGCGGCGCGGTTGGCGGCGGGCGAGGCGGAAGGCGGGAAGCTCAAGCGGCGCCGCGGCGGGAATCGCGTCGGGACTCCAACCGAACGCCGCGGCGCGTTCGCGGATGTCGCGCAGGACGGAGGCGATCTCAATCTGTTCGCCGTGGTAGCCACCGAGGTTCTTGCCGAGCTTCTGCATGATTCTTCAAAGCACAGAAGCCCGGCGGTGGCAAGCCGCGCGGATGATTACGGCGCGGCGGGCGTGACTTCGCGGAAGCGATAGAAGCGCTGCGATTCCGCGCCGGGGTTCACATCGAGGAACTCTTCGAGATCCTCGGTTTCGCCCACTTCCTCCCACACGACGAAATCGCTGGAGGCTTCGACAGCCCAAATCACTGGCGCGGCCGCGGGTTCAGCGGGAGCGGCCGGGAGCACGGGCAGGGGGACGATTCGGTAGCGGCCGGGGAAGCGCAGTCGCCGGGCGCGTTCGAAGCGATCGATCGGACCGGTCGGCGGCGCGTCTTCGCGGATGGTCGCGCCGGCGGAGGTGACGAGGGAACCGGAGCTGCCCAGAACATACGGCGGCGGAAACACGGTCGGGTCGGGCGATTGCAGCGTGACGACCACGCTCTCGTCAGGCTCCGTTTCCTGGTCGAGGTAGGGAATGATCACGATGTTGGCGAAGCGCGCGCCGGGGGAGAAATTCACGAAGCCGGGGAGCGCGACGTAGTCGAGACCGTTGCTTGCAGTGCCGCTCAGGCGATAGGGCACGGTCAAGGTTTCGGCGACGTTGCCGAGGCGTTCCACTTGAAAGGAGGCGTGCGGGCTGATGGCGTTCTGTTCGATGGCGCGTCCGTCCAGCGTCTTGATGCGGACGACCGGGGTGAACGCCGGCAGGGTAAGATCGCGAATGACGAGGGTCGCCATTGAATTGGTGTAGAGCAGGTAGCTCGAAGGATCCGGCACCGGCACCGGCGACGGGCGCAGTTGAATCTGAATGTACTCGCTGATCTCGGAGATGAGATCGTTGATGGGTCGGATGACGATTTCCGTGCTCTGGGCGCCGGCCGGGATGACCGCGACGCCGAGCGATGGGATGGCTTCGAAGTCGACGCCGTTGATCGCCTGAACCGGAATCGGGAAGCGCAGGGGAATGTCGCGGGGCCGTGAAGTGAGGGCGTAGCTGACCACGAGGGGAAGGTTCGTTGGACCGTCGCGCGTGATGGTGAAGGCGCCGGGATTCGGCGTGCCGAGGCCGGGCACGGTTTCCTCGGCGTCGGCGTCTGTGGTGGTGATGGAAACGATGGCAAAGGGAGTCGGTTCGGTGTCGTTGTCGAGAATGACCGCGGTGGCGACGTTGTTGGTCGTGAGGTCGTAGTCGAAGTAGCGCGGGGGCAGTGCATACGGATCAAACGGCGGCGTGTAGAATCCGCCTTCGGTGAACTGCACGATTCCTTCGAAGGTTCGTTCGGTGAACACGAACGGATACGACAGCGTGAGCGTGAGCGTTTCCGTGCGTTCGTTCAGGGCGTCGTCCACGGGCTGCACCGCCACTTCGACACGAGTAACGCCGGTGGGGAAGTATGCGTAACCATAATCAGTCGGACCGACCGGCCAGTACATCGGCCAGTTCGTGGCGCTGTAGGTCGAGGGGAATTCGAAGTCAAATCCGGGCCCGGGCGAGCTCAGGCGATACACGACATACTGCGGAGTCGGCATGGGAGCGTCGACCGTGATCGCGAAGACGGCGGTGTTCGGCGAGCCGTCGGTAAAGCCTTCGGCCGCTTCTGGGTCGACGGCGACCACGGACATCTTTGGGTAGATCGGCGGAATGTTCGTCACGACGGATTGCACGGAAGCGGAGGTTGCTGACTGGCCGGTGCTGCTCCAAGCCCGGGCGCGGAAGACGTGCAGCCCGGCGCGGACATTGGTCAGCGTGATCGAGAAATCAAACGGCGTTCCGGGGGCAGGAGTGGAAGAATTCGAGACGACGTTCGATGCGATGACGGTGGAACCATCGGTGACAGCGAAGCGGGTAATGTAACCACTGGCATCCTCGGCGTGAAATGAAACGTGAATCGTGCCGGGTGCGGGCTGGCTGCTGCCGGTGACGGGCGAAGTAATGGTCACGATCGGTGTCGGAGGGACGTCTTCGGAAATGAGGGTGACGGTGGCATTCGTGACGAAGCCGAGGGCATAGGCATCCGCTGGCGGCGTGGCATCGCCGGCGTTGGGGTGGGCGACTAGTTGAATCGTGATGGTCTCGGCGGATTCCACGAGCGTGTCGTTAATGTTCGCGATGCGAACCTCGGCGAAGCTTGTTCCGGACGGGATCGCGATCGAGCCTGAGGGGACGACGTAGTCCTCACCCGGCGTCGCAGATCCGGCGAGCGAGTATTGGACGTTGAGCGCGACGTTGAGGTTTCCTTCGCGAGTGATTCGGAACGCCACGGCGTTGCTGGCGGATTCCAGAACCTGGGAGATGACCGGAGCAACGCTGACGACGGCCCGCGGTGGGAGGTTCGGATTCTCGTTGTCGAGAATGTCGATCTCGGCGCGATCGTCGCCGCTAATGGAATAGGGAACTGGCGCGCCGCTGCCGGTTTCGTCCTCCAGATCGAGTCGGACCGTTTCGGTGCTTTCGGTGAACGCGTCATCACGAATATTCACCGGGATATTGAGAGTGGCGCTTCCGGCCGGAATGGTGACGAAGCTGCCGATGGTGCTGGCGAAGGTGTAGTCAACGCCTTGGATCGCCGTTCCGCCCACCTTCACCCAGACCGTGAGCGGGCCAGTGATGGGGCCGGTGCGAGTGATGCGAATGCTGCCGGGATTGGCCGGCGCACTGGCGACGGTTTCCGCGGCGGCATCGTCCGTGGCCGTGATGCTGACGACGGTCTGCGCAGTGGCCGCGAAGTTTACGGCTCCCACCAGCAATGAGAGCGTGAAGAGAGAATTGGTTTTCATAAGCGGAATCGAACCCGTGTCTTTTGGTTTCCGAGCGACTTAGCAACGGCGGTGCCACAGGCGATTCATGGGCGATGATTCATTTTTCGCTGTGCGCATGACAACTTGTTCATGTCACCGAAGGTCCGAAAGTGGAACAGACGTTCCGGTTTCGGAATGGAGATGTTCCGCGAACGGAACGTTCGAGGATCTTCTCGTGGCCGGGGAGCAGTGCAGGATGAAGCTACGGCGCGAGCGTGACGCGTCCGCTCTGGTTGGTGCCGAGGAAGAAGCCGAAACCTTCGTCGAGCGATTGAAGCAGGACGCCGCTGAACGATGCGGACTTGCCGGTGCCAGAGTGTCGGAGACTGCCACGGAATCGGCCGTCCTTTGAGCTCAGGGTCAGCTTGGTCACGTTGCCCGCAGGCAGCGTGACTTTATGCGATGCACCGATGACGAAGGTGTTGCTCAGGCTCGCTGGCAGATTTCCACCGGTCGCCAGAACTGTGCCGTTCGTCCACGACAGAATGTTCGTGCCTTTGCCCGGAGGCAGGTAACGCGATCCGGTGACTGACAGTTCGTTGGTGAATCCCGGTCGATAAGTCGTTCCGGAGTTCTGCGTGGGTTTGATCCAGGAAACCAACCCGGACGGGGCCGAGTCGGGGTTGTTGGTGAAGCTAAGCCAGCCGATCGCGGAACCGGACTTCTTGTAAAGCGACAGGTAGAACGGCCACAGAGCGGCAGCGTTGACAACGGACGAATGCGACAGCTTCGTTCCGTCCGAGAAGGCGCCGGTGAGCTTCAGTTTGCCGGCGGCATCCACGCTGACGACGCCATAGCCATCGCCGCCGGGCAGCGAGAGGTCATCCTCCGTTCCGGGGAACACCATCGTGTAGCGGCCGGCGGTGGGGGCGGGATTGGTGCGCGCATGGAAGTTGAGCGGTGTACCGAAGAGCGGGGCGGTCCAGTTGCCATCGGTCAATCGCCCGTGGAGTGCGCGCGGTGGTTGCTGATGATCAAAGGCGAACTCCACGGTGAGAGTCGGGAGGCTGCGGCGAAGGAGCAAGTTGGTCACGCTTCGTTGCGAATTGAACGCGCCGGAGAGCCGGATCGTTTGTCCACCAAGTTGCAGCGTGCCCGAGTAGGCGCCTGAGTCGGTGACTTTGATAAGGAATGCGCCGGAGCTTTGCTGACGGACCTCGTTGGTTTCGTAGAAGAGCCCGTGATAGGTGCCGCGGACGTTTCCGAGCGCCACCGGGTTGGTGACGGTGAGGCTGCTGTCGACCAGCGTAAACGAATAGTGGTCATCGCTGCCGCCGCTCAAGGTGATGGGGTATTCACCGGCAGGGCTGGCGGCGTTGGCGGAGGTGTCCGCCGTGGGTGGTTCATCCAGATCCGCCGCGTCATCCGTGCCTACGAATCCTGAATAGGTAATCGTGAGCGGTGGATTCTGCGCGCCGCGAATTCTTGTTTGCGAATCTGCGGTTGCGGTGAGGCTGGCTTTCGCGATGGTGAGAACGAAAGTGTTTGTCGCGAAGAGTTCGGGTGACTGGTTATCGCCGGCGATGAGTGTGATCGGGAATTCGCCGACGCTCGCTGGAGTCCCGGAGAATGTTCGTGTCTCGGATTGGAAGGTGATTCCGGACGGAAAGCCGGTTGCGCTGAAGCGGATCGAGTCGCCGTCGAAATCGACAAAGACGTTTGTCGCAAAAGTGAAGGTAAACGCCGTGCCATACACGCCAGCTTGATTGGTTATGGCGTTAATGATGAAGGGCGGGTCATTGACGGCGCCGTTGTCGAGCAAGATGGCCGCATGGTCCGCTTCGCCGGTGGGGTCAGAGTCGAGACCAGGATCCACGCCGCTGTTTCCGAGGTCTTCAATGCGAACGAAGAGCGGGAGAAAGGCCGGGTATCCGGTGGGCGGCGTGTAGACGATGTTGGATGACGCGATGGCCGCGTTGAGATTTGCGACGCTGCCCCAGAGATGAAGTTCGTGGGCGGCGGCATTGGAGACGATTACGCCACCGACGTTGGTCGCTGTGAGCAGGCTGCCCGGGTCCGAGGCGATGAGGAAAACGTGGACCGCATTGGTGCCGGCATCCGGGTCCGTGAATGTGATTTCGTTGAGAGCCTGCGCCACGCCGCCGGTCACAGTGAGGCTCAAGGGAACAATGAGGGCGGGTGGGTCATTGATGGCGTGGACGGTGATGGTCACGGTGGCGATGCCGGAGGTCTGCATGCCGTCCGTGGCGACATAGGTGAAGGAATCGACTCCCGCGAAATTCGTGGTGGGCCGATATTGGAAAGTACCGTCGGCCTCGAAGTTAAGTGATCCGTGCGTGACGTTGGTGACGAGGAAGGCGACGAGAGTGTTGGTACCGATTTGCGAATCGTTGACGAGCACGCTCGTGCCGGTGAGCGTTTGATCTTCGTTCACCGAATAGGAGTCGTGATTGGCACCAGGGTTGGAGGCGTTGATGGTAACGCCGTTCAACGACATCGGGCTGCCGACTTGCGCTTCGATGGCGTTGCCGGCGAGATCGACTATGGTGCCGTTGTTGAGGTTCAAACTGTCGAGGACCGAGATGCCATCGAGATCGAGGTCGCCGCTTTGGATCGTGTAACGGAAAACGATGACGTTCGAGCCGGCGCCGGAATGGTAGTCGGCGAAGCGGGTGGTTGAACCAATCGTCAGCTGCACTCGTGGGGTGCCGGAGTTGGTGACCGACTCGTCAAACTCCAGCGTGAAATCGAGTTGCTGTCCGAAACCGTAAAGGCCGTCCGACGGCGGAATGGCATTCGTCAACGAAGGGATTACTCCATCGACAATTAGGATCGGCAGGGCGCTCGTGTGGAGTAGCGAAGGGTTCAGATCGTAATTCAGGGCATCTCGAACGGTGGCACCATTGAGGTGAAGCTGGTCGCCGATGTAGGCGGTATTTGTCGGTGAGTAATCGCCAGCCTGGATCGTGTGGGTGAAGTGGAGAGATTGGTAGAAGTTCGAAATGTAGGTCGCATGGACGAGACCGGATTCGAGAAAGAGTTCCATCGTAGGTACGCCGAGATTGGTATCCACCGTCACCGGTTTGCTTACTGAAACGGCGAGGTGGAGAACCATCCCGATTCCTTGTGGGCCGGACGGCGGATCGAAGAGCATGCCGTATGACAGTCTCGGCGGCGCGGCGTCGACGAGGATTCCCGATGTGGAACCAAACGACGGCAACGCGTTGGTGATGGTATTGGCCGCGCGATCGTAAATCGGGCTGCCATTGAAATCCAACGTCGGGCTCAGTGTGATTCCCTCCGTCGCCCAATCTCCCGACTGGAGTGTGTAGGCAAAGTGCAGACGATTGCTTTGGTAACCGCTCACGAAGCCAGCGAAGACATTTCCGGACGAGAGAGTCAGGTTGAGTCGTGGCAGGACGGAGTTGGTGTCGAGATAAAGCGTCTCGGAGGCTTCGAGCACGAAGTTCAGAGTGTCGCCGATCTTATACAGGCCGTTGGTAGGCAGAATGACGTTTGTCCATGTGGGTCGAATGCCGTCGATGACGAAGGTGTCGCCGCCAGCGATGGAGTTGCTTGATCCTGGCGGCGGTAGAGTGAGATCGGCCGGGAAACCGCCGAGGCCTCTGAGGAAAGAATCGTCACTGGCGACGAGCGCGTTGGTGCCGTCGTAGTCAAGCAAGGCAGCGACGTCTCCCTCCCGGATTGTGTATTCGAACAAAGCGAAGTTGGTGTTTTGGAACAAGAGTGGCGCCGTCGCGGTGCCGGAGTCCAGACGCAGGCGGACGTATGGATTGGTTCCGTCGTAGCCTGCGATGACGACCTGATTGAACTGAACTTCGATAATAATGCTGGAGCCAATGCCGTAGTGATTTCCGGCGTTCATGCCGCGAACGAAGGTCACGAATGGCTGCGAGGCGATGAGGATGTTCGTGGTGGAACTGATCGACGGCAGATTGGTCGAGGCGGCGTTGTTCGCACTATCGGTGAGGACGGTGCCGTTGAGGTCGAGTGTGTGGTTTACAACAATTCCGAGCGGCGCCAGATCATTGGATTGAACCGTGTAGCGGAAGATTAGTTGGTTATACCCGTTGCCGCTAAAGTACGTCGCAAACGTCTCGTTCGTGCCGATGGTGAGGCCCAGTCGGGGGCCGCTGCTGTTGGTTGCGAAGTAGATTGGTTCCGGCGCTGCGAGGACGAACTCGAGAACATCACCTGGATGATAGGCTCCGTTGGTCGGAAGGCTGAGGCTGTTCCAGGTGGGTGAAATTCCGTCGATGATCCAGCTGGCCGAGCCCGTGAGCGAGTTGCTGGAACCCGGCGGAGGCAGGGTGAGGATGGCGTTGTTGCTGAGAAGACTCCGGATGAATGTGCCGTTACCCGCGGTCAGCGCGTTGGTGCCGTCGTATTCTACGGCTGCCGCGGTGTCGCCTTCGCGTACGGTGTAAACGAAGAATGCCACGTTGGAGTTTTGGGCGAACAGCGGCGCGTTGACTGTTCCGCCGTCAAGAACCAGGCGCACAGAGGGATTGGTGCCGTCGTACGCGGCGATGACGGTTTGGTCGAAGTAGACGTGGAAAATGAGGTTGGAGCCGACGCCGTAGATGCCATCGGGATCCAGCGCCTCAACTCGTGTGACGCGAGGCAGGCTGTTCGTGATCTCAATGGTGAAGAAATCGGCATCGCGCTGGAAGCTGCAGCAGTGATCGAATGTGTCCTCCGCGATCATTTGTGCGAGATCTTCGCCGACGAGAAATGGTGACGGCGAGTAGGTGACCACGGATAGAGCATTGCTGATGGCGCTCGGCGTGCCGGTGAAGCTGAGGAGTGTGTCATTGCTCCCGTCTCCCGCGGTGAACACGAGGTCGTTGGTAGTGGCCAGGGTGAAGGTTCCGCGCGGCGAATCGTTGATGTCGTTCGTGAGACCCGAGTTGAACTCCGTGAAATCCCGGTAACCGGTCTTCAGAGTCACGCGAATGCGGTTCGTTCCGGCGTCGGGGTCAATGACTCCAAAGGCGTTCGTAAGCGAGAGTGGCGCAATGATACTCGTGGTGGGCGAGTTGGTGGGAACGATGTTCGCGAGCGGAAGATTCTGGTGATGACCGATGCGGACGAGGTTGGTCGTCGACACACCGGCGTTGTCAGTCGAGATCCAGGTCAACGCATCGAATCCGGTGGAATCGGTCGCCGGCGAGTAGAGCACCGTGGCGAGGGTGGCGTTGATTTGAGCCGTCGATCCCGTGACGACGAGGCTTGTGACATTCGTGGCGGTGGACGCGGTCCACGCGCCGCCGCTGAGGTCGAGCGTGAGCAGTCCGTTCGTCACGCTCAGTGCAGCGGAAACGATCGTTCCGTCCACGCTCGTTACGCTGAGTCCGGTCAGGGGAATGGATTCGTTCGGACGGGTCAGATAGGTGTCGGGGGAGAATTTTTGGATTCGACCTGGGACATACTCGCTGGCGTAGACGTTTCCGTCGGGATCCGTGGCGAGGCGAGGTGCGCTGAAGAATTCTCCGGGCTCCATCCCTAAACTTCCCCACGAGGCAAGGAGGCGTCCAGCGGCGTCGAGGCGATGAATTTTATTGTTCGCGACCTCTGACACAAAAATCGTTCCGCTGGAATCGACCGCCAGACCACTTGGCAGATCGAACAATCCGTTGGTGGACCCGGGGAAGCCGAGGGACGAGCGCGGTGTGCCGTTGGTTTCGAAGACTTGGATGAGCCCTAGGTAGTATTCGCTGACGAGGACGTTGCCGTCCGGACTCACAGCCAGAGCCTGGGGATAGTGAAAGGAAGAGTTGACGGTGCCGTTTGAACCCCAGGCGGCGATGAATGTGCCGTTGGTGGTGAACTTCTTCACGCGGCTGGCAATGTAGTCGAGCATGTAGAGTTGATTCGCGTTGTCAAAGGCAAGGCCGCCAATCCCCATAATCTGGTGGATGTTGGTTCCAGACTCGCCCCACTCCTCTTGAAACACGCCGTTCGTTCCGTAAATCAGCACGCGCTGGCGCTCGCTGTCTCCGACGTAGACCCGCGATTGGCTGTCGACGGCAATGGAGTAGACCGCCGAAAGCTGACCTGTGTTGGTGCCGGGAGTACCAAACGTTGCGATATATTCTCCGCGGGCGCTGAACCGGTTGATGACCTTCTGTCGATGATCCACCGCGTAGAGATTCCCCAAGGCATCCGTGGCGATGGACCCAGGCGCGCGGAATCTTCCCTCGTTCGTGCCAAATCCGATGATGGTGCTGACATTGTTTGTGTATGCGTGCGTCGGCACCATCTGAAGCGGAGGATCCACCACGGGAGTCACGTCAATCGGCACCATGACGGTGGTGCTCTCCGGCGGCCCATTGCTGAAGCCGAGGTCGTTTACCACCAGGACGAGCGCGACAAAATTTGTGGAATTCGTGGCCGTGAGGAATGTCACCGCGGCGCTGCCCAGATAGAGATTAAGATCTGCCATTGATCCCGTGAGTGAGATCGAACTGCTGTTCGTCTGCGCGAAGGTGACACCGCTCGCGGGAATGGCTGTGAGCCTCCCGCTGCTCACCGTAATCGACAGCTGAATCGCGTTGGTTCCCGCATCAGTGTCGTCAACGAGAACGTCGACAATCGGCAGGCTGACATCCTCAAACGCAGTGTAGTTGGTTGGAGCTGTTAGCGTGGGTGGAGTATTGGTGGCCGCGGCTGATGCTGGCATCGCGCTCATCATCAGCGACAGGTAACACGCGAGGACTGCTGCGATTCCACCTAACCCTGCCAAGTTGAATGGCTCGCCGCGGGACGCGCGAACGGCGCTCGACTCCGACTTGATCTGTTCCATAAACATTCCCTGACTGCTTTGAATAGCGGGAACGCCGGTTTCCAAAGCGGTCTCATTCATTCCCTCCTTAACGGAATCCGGTGGGGATTGATTAGAGGCCCTCTTTACCAGTTCACGGGAATCATATCGGAACTGGCTCCTGAAACCGGGTCACGCCTATGTGCCGTGGCAAACGCTTGCGCCGGCCGTTTTCGCCTTTTCAGTGAGTTCGAATCATTCCTTGGAGGTGAGCGCGGCGTTTCGGACCGCGCAGCACTGGCCGGAGGCAACCTCGATCACGTAAATGCGAGCCCCGGTAGTGCTTCCGGTATCGAGTTCCTTTTCTGAAGGCGACACGTGGCAGATCAGCTTGCCGTCGGCGAACGCGAGTTGTGCGAATGCGTAGGGATAGCGACCGACGGCGATTGAGCTAGAGAGGCGGATCGTTCCGAGCAGAGCGCCTTGTGCGTTGAATTGCTTGAGAGTGTTGGCGGTCTGGCGGACCTCGTCGGCCTGCAATCCGTAGAGCATTTGGTTTGTGGCGTCGCAGGCGAGGGCGATCAGGCCGTCGTCTTTTAGCCAAGGCAGCGTTTTCCATTCGCCGGTTTTGGGATTATACGAGTGACCTTGGGAACGCGCGGCGATGAGAAGCAGTTCACGTTGCGTGTCGAAGGCGATTGCGGCCGGCCAGCTCGGTTTGGGCATGCCCGGATTTGGTTTCAATTCCACGAAGTGTCCGGTGTTCGGAACGATCAATCCCACCTCGTGTGTAGTGATGCCGTAGTAGACGGGGCCGTTCGGATTTACGGCGACGTGCGTGAGTGGGTAAACGCTGGGCAGCGCGACGGGCAGGGCGGACTGCGCGCGCGGTCCGCGTCCGTTGAACTCGGCGATCGACGGGCGCCATTGAGAGCCGCTGCGCGCGAGTTGCACGGTGGTGAAGGTGGGGACGGTTTCTGGATCGACGAGGTCCGCTTCGAGCGTCGTCGTTCCGAGGGCGGCACTGTCATTGCCGGGTTGGTTCGCGGCGCGCTTGAGCTTCTCAGCGGGCGGCGTCTTCCACCACGTGAGCTTCTGCTGAACAGCGGGGACGACCATCGCCATTCCCAGGGTCAAGGCGCCGGCGAGCAGCAACACGCCGAAGCTCGCGAGAGTGGTGATCCGCAGCGGACGCGAGCGCGTGCCGATGCAGGCATAGAAGAACGTCGCAAACGGTCCGAGCAACAGAAGCGTGACGAGTATGACGGCGGCCTTGATTCCGCGTGAGTGATGCTTCGACGTGGCGACGTCCACCAGACCCCAGATGGGCTGGACGAAGAGGAAAAAGAACAGGCAGCACCCGCCTATGAGGAAGGCAGCCAACGCGAGCAATCCGAGAATCGTTTCCATGAGTTTGCTCAAACTAAGTCGGCAGCTTTACAACCGGGTATGAGCCTGCCTCGGTGCGCTGCGCCATTCCGCTGACAGTCGCCACTCGCGCCTGCCGCGCTTCAAACGTCCGCGCAAACGCGCAATAAAAATTCTTGCGATGCCTTGCGCCCGGCGGGACACACCCGTCCATGAAATACTCCACCTACTCGAAGCAAGCCCAGTCAACGCCTGGGCCACGAAAAGCGGACTGCTGCTGGGCTAGCGCAAAGTCCGCAACAAGAGCAACGAAATCACCGTCGTGCTCGAGCTGCTACGCGCGCTGGAACTGGCCGGATGCATCGTCACTGCCGACGCGTTGCGCTGCCAAAAACGCATTGCCCGCGAGATCGTGGAGGCCGACGCCGACTATGTTCTGGCCCTCAAACGCAACCAAGGCGCGGCGTTTACCGAAGTGAAGGCCTTTGTGGACGAAGCCATCGCGCGCCACGAAACGCATCAGGTCAAGCTGGAAACGCTCGACAAGGACACGGCCGGTTCGAGGAACGTCGCTACTGGCAGGCTGGGAAGCTGGAATGGCTTGCGGATCGATCCAAGTAGGAGGGATTGAAAAGCGTGGGCGTGGCGGACGCGTGCCGGACGTTGGGCGGCAAGGAAACCGTGCGGAGCGGCTATTACCTGAGCAGCTTAAAGGTGGACGCAAAGCAGTTTGCCAAAGCGGTGCGCGGGCACTGGGGCGTGGAGAACGGGCTGCACTGGGTGCTCTACGTGGTCTTTGGCGAAGACCAAGCCCGCGCGCCCGCACGGGCCATGCGCCGGAGAACCTGAGGGGCCACCCGGCGACTGGCCGTGAGCCTCCTGCGCAGTGACCAAACCTGCCGACGCAGCATCGAAGGCAAACTCCTGCGCGCCGCCATCGATCCCGATTACCTCAAACTCATCCTCAAATCCTGATATGCGTCAGCCTTGGGTAACCAGTGAGATTGAATAACAGATCACGACAGCTTTCGTTGGGCAACTTCACCCCTTCTGCGCTCCCTTCGCCCACGCGTCCTTCAGCGTGATGGTGCGGTTGAAGACGGGTTTGCCAGGCGCGCTGTCTTTATCGAGCGCGAAGTAGGCGAGGCGCTCGAATTGATAGCGCGCTTCAGGCGTCGCGTCGCGCAGGGAGGGTTCGCACTTGGCGGTGATCACTTCGAGGCTGTGCGGGTTGAGCACGGTCTTGAAGTCGCGTCCGTCCTTCTCCGGTTCAGCCTCGGTGAAGAGCCGGTCGTAGAGGCGCACTTCGGCATCGACGGCGTGTGCGGCGCTGACCCAGTGAATGGTTCCTTTGACCTTGCGGGCCGACGTGGCTCCGCCGGTCTTGCTATCGAGATCGGCGGTGCAGCGCAGTTCAGTGATGTTGCCGGCAGCGTCCTTCACCACTTCCTCGCACTTGATGATGTAGGAGTACTTCAACCGCACTTCGCCGCCAGGCTTCAGGCGGAAGAATTTCGGCGGCGGCACTTCAGCGAAGTCCTCGCGCTCGATCCACAGCTCGCGCGTGAAGGGAATCTGGCGCGTGCCGGCGGCTTCGTCCTGCGGATTGTTGATGGCGGTGAGCTGCTCGGTCTGGCCTTCGGGATAATTCGTGAGCACGACCTTGATCGGGCGCAGCACGGCGAGACGGCGTTGGGCGCGGGCGTTCAAGTCTTCGCGGATGGCGTGTTCCAGCACGGCGACATCGGTGACGCCGTTGTATTTCGTGATGCCGATGTGGTAGGCGAAGGCGCGCAGGGCTTCGGGCGTGACGCCGCGCCGACGAATGCCGCTGATGGTCGGCATGCGCGGATCGTCCCAGCCGGTGACGAGCTTCTCGGTGACGAGCTCCATGAGCTTGCGCTTGCTCATGATGGTGTAGCTAAGGCTGAGGCGCGCGAATTCGTACTGGTGCGGCAGGTAGCGCGGGAGGTCGAGGGATTCGAGAATCCAGTCGTAGAGCGGCCGATGCACTTCGAATTCCAGCGTGCAGATGCTGTGGGTGATGGCTTCGAGATAGTCGCTCAGGCAATGGGCGAAGTCGTACATCGGGTAGATGCACCACTTCGCGCCCGTGTGATGGTGCTCGGCGTGGCGGATGCGGTAGAGGAGCGGATCGCGCAGCCAGATGTTCGGCGAGTCCACGATGATCTTGGCGCGCAGGACGCGCGTGCCGTCGGGGAATTCGCCGGCCTTCATGCGCGTGAAGAGGTCGAGGTTTTCCTCGATGCTGCGATCGCGGAATGGCGATGGCTTGCCGAGGCGACGATATTCGTCGGTCTGGTCCGGCGTCATGTCGCAGACGAAGGCCTTGCCTTTCTTGATGAGCGCGACGGCGAACTCGTAAATCTGATCGAAGTAATCGCTGGCGAAGAAGGGTTCGCTCGCGGTCTTCAGGCCGAGATGTTTGTCGGCCCAGCCGGCGATGAGCCAGTTCACGTCCGCCTGGATGGACTCGACGTATTCGATGTCTTCCTTGGTCGGGTTCGTGTCATCCATGCGCAGGTTGCAGACGCCGCCGAACTCGCGCGCGATGCCGAAGTTCAGGCAGATGCTCTTCGCGTGGCCGATGTGGAGGTAGCCGTTCGGCTCGGGCGGAAAGCGGGTGTGAATCTGCGGATACTTCTTCTCCGTGACGTGCTGCGCGACGATGTCGCGGATGAAATCGGACGGGGCCGGTGCGGCGGCGGCGTGGTTCGCGTTGTCAGTGCTCTGCGTGCTCATGTTTGTTGCGGCGGCGACCGTAACAAACGTGGCTGTGGGTGAATAGGGGGAAGATTGCGGAGTGACGTTATGGAAAGAGGAGTCGAAAGGGGACTGTGTTCGATGCAGACAGAAGCGCGGTGGCCAGGTCGCTGTTGATAGTCCTCTGAACGCTGCCATCCAAAAATGATATGTTGCCCGAGACCCCATGTCCCAGTCCCTTTGTCCATTGCATGGAGATGTTGGTATTGAGGGTCACGGTCTGTCCGTGCCGAGTTGGTGTAAATGAGAGGTGTCTGTCCCCGTTGAGTGCGGTGGACGGGTCAAAAGCTCTTATCGCATCCAGATTCAGGAAGTAGCTGAGATGGTTCGTGGTCAATGAGCGGAAATCATCGACAGGTCTCCGGCTATCCGAAGGGCAGGATAGGATTTTTGGCGAGACAAGTTCGTTGGAAAGCGCCTTGTAGTAGGAAGCGATGTCGCCAGAGGCGAGGAGTCTGCGATACCTAGCGTCGCTGGCTGGATAATTGGTCGAGGGGTGGTCATTTACCCAGAGAAGTTGTCCGAGAGCGATTTGCTTCAGGTTGTTGGCGCAGGCTGTAACGGGAGCCTTCCGGTTGGTTGTTCCGAGAGCAGGAAGCAGGACAACGACAAGTATGCAAAGGCTGGCGATGGCAACCAATAGTTCAATCAACGTGATCCCGGATCGTGAATGTGCCGAATGAGGTAAGTGCATATTCTTTTCTTTTGAACTTTGATGGTAAGACGATGGCTGGGACTGCTTCTTCCCAATCGCGTTCGCTGCCAATGATATCCCGGTAAAGCCATGATTTGGTCTGCAAGTTTTTTGTTCCCTCCCGGCGAGCTGGCCTCCTAGACTCCGCGCCCAGCATGGAAATTATCATCAAGCCCACAGTGGCCGAGGCGCAGCAGGAGACGGCGAAGATTATGCGCCGTCAGATTCAGCGGAAGCCGGAGACGGTGCTCGGACTCGCAACGGGTTCGACGCCTATCGGCGTGTATTCGCTGCTCGTCGGCATGCACGAGAAGGGTGAACTGGATTTTTCCAAGGTCAGCACTTTCAATCTGGACGAGTACGTGGGGCTCGACGCGAAGCATCCCTGGTCTTATCGCGCCTTCATGGAGGCGCATCTCTTCGGCAAGGTGAACATTGAGAAATCGCGCATCCACTTTCCCGACGGCATGGCGGCGGATATTCCGGCGCATTGCGCGAATTACGAGGCGGACATCCGGCGCGCGGGCGGAATCGATCTGCAGTTGCTCGGCATCGGTCGTGAAGGGCACATCGGGTTCAATGAGCCGAGCAGTTCGCTTGCGTCGCGCACGCGTATCAAGACGCTCACGCCGCAGACCGTGAAGGACAACGCACGATTCTTTGGCGGTGAAGAGCTGGTGCCGCGTCACGTCATCACGATGGGTGTGGGAACGATTATGGAAACGCGGCACTGCCTGCTGCTCGCCACGGGCGAGGGGAAGGCGGAGGCCGTGGCTCGCATGGCGGAGGGAGCCATCACGGCGGATCTGCCGGCGTCGATTCTTCAGATGCATCCGGTCTGCACACTGGTGGTAGATACCGCGGCGGCGAAGGAGCTGAAACGCTGCGAATACTATCACTGGGTGTACGATAACAAGCCCGACTGGCAGCGGGTGTAATAAGGGGGCGCGCGCGCTCCTGCGGGTGGGAATCGTCGATTGATGGGCAGCGACTCGCGGAGCGAGGTAGTGAAAGTAGCTGTGGACTTTAGTCCACGGATCTTGGAACCAGAAAAATCCTTCGTCGCGGAGCGACGATTGAGCGGAGACAATTGCTGAATAAAGCTTTCAAGCGTCACTACGTGACGCGATATGCCTGCTTGAGCACTTCAGATAGTCGCTCCGCGACCCCGGAGAGGCTGAGAGGACTGTTTTACCCATCGGATTCTCCAAGGATCCAAAAGAGATGCTGCCGGTTCTCTGGTTTTTCAGGCGAACTCGGTTCCGGCGCTGAAAGTTCGCAGCTCCTCTAGATCAATTTCTCCTGTGGTGCGGACGACGCAGAAGTCGGCGGGTGCGCCAATTGCCAAGCCAACAGGAAGTTTCATCAACCTCGCGGGCGTTTCGGAGAATCGTGCCCACGTCTCCTGCCAGCGACAGCTCAACATTCTTGCGGCGCGGAAGACGCCTTCGACGGGGCGCAAGGCCGAGCCCGCGAAGTTCGTGCGGCCGGGGTAGCGAACGATTTGGTCGGGGCCAACCTCCAACTCCAGCTTCCCGAGTGGATAACGACCGGGCGGCATGCCGGCGGCGGACATGGCGTCCGTCGTGTAGTAAATCGATTCGCCGAGGAGACGATGCGCGAGGCGGAAGAGAGCCGGGGAAACGTGGATGCCGTCTGGAATCAAACTGGAGATCAGGCCGGGCGTTTCGAAGACGCGCCAGAGGATGTTGTCGTGCCGGTCGAGTTCCCGAGGACAGCCGTTTCCAAGATGCGTGAAGGCGCTCGCGCCGCGCCGAACCGCCTCCGTGAGTAGCTCTGCCGATGCGTTGGTGTGGCCAAGGCTGACTTGAATGCCGAGCCTCCGGGCGTGGGCGATGCAATCGAGAGCGCCCGTTCGTTCCGGTGCAACGGTGATGAGGAGCGGGTCTGCGCCGGTGAGTTCGCGCAATTCGTCGAGATGGGCTGATGACGGATCGCGCATGGCCGACGCGTCGTGTGCGCCGCAAAAGCCAGGTTCGGCGGATAGAAATGGGCCTTCAATGTGCCAGCCGGCGATGGCGTGCCGGAGGATATCGTCGTTCTCGCGAATTTTTCGGATGTGACGAAGCCGCCCGGTCAGGCGCGTCCAATCGTCGGTGATCAAGGTGAGAAGGAACCGGGTGCAGCCGGCTTTGTGCAAATGCGTGACCGCGGTTAGCAACTGTTCGGCGGTGAGGTTGTCCTGCTGAAAATCGATTCCGCCGTAGCCGTTGATTTGGAGATCAACCAAGGCGGGCGCGATCCAGAGGTCGGCGTTGGCATTGGGCGCGGGTTCGATGGATTGGATGACACCGTTCTCCCATCGCAGTTCGATGGGTTCGCCGGTGGCGTAGTGTCTTCCAGAAAGGAAACCGCTGTTCATTGTGAATTCCCGCGCGCATGCCACGGCATGTTGGTCGGGCGGCAGAGGGAGATTGCCACTGAACCAGTGAGCGGTTCAATGCTGTTGCATCACGCGGCTTTTACCAGCGCGGCTGCTGGTTCGGCGGCGGGAAGACGCACGGCGAAGGTCGAACCTTGGCCGAGAGCGCTCTGGCAATCCACGGTGCCAGCCATTGATTCGGCGAGGCGTTTGACGATGGAGAGGCCGAGTCCGGTGGAGGATTCGCCTGCGGTCGGCTTGGAGGAAAGGCGGGTGAATTTGCGGAAGAGCTTCTTTTGATCGTCGTCGCTCAAGCCCGGGCCGTGATCCTTTACCTCGGCGCTGATTCGTCCGTCGCTCTCGACGGTGGCGATCAGCACGGTCGATTTGGGAGGAGAATATTTCACGGCGTTGGAGATGAGGTTGTCGAGGATCTGAATCGTCGCATTCTTGTCGGCCACGACCCACATGCCCGGCGGCGTGAAGGCTTGAATGGTGATTTCCTTCCGTGTCGCGTTGGGCAGGTTTTGCTCCACGCTCTGGGCAACCAGCGCGCTGAGATCGCAGCGTTCGAGATTGGAGGTGAACTTGCCCTGCTCAATCGCATTGGCGTCGAGAAGATTGGCTATCAGATCGCGCATGCGCTTGCCGGCTGAGGAGATGTTGGTGGCGAGCTTCCCGACTTTGGGCGAGTCCGGCGCCATGGTGATGAGCTCGGCGCTACCGATAATGGCGGTGAGCGGGTTCTTTAAATCGTGCGCTGCGATTCCGAGGAATTCGTTCTTCTCATTGTTGAGGTGGACGAGCTGGTTGTTCGAGTTCTCCAGTTCACTCAGCGTGTTTCGCAGGCGGGTGAACGCCCGCTCGCGCGAGGTTTCGAAGATGACACCGAGGAGAAACATGAAGGCGATCAAGCCAAGGTAACCAGCAGCCGTCACCACCGGCAGCCAGGATGGATCGAAGGTGTTGGGGAACTTGATGCCGAGAAAGTCAGCCGCTACGACGAACGTGCCGCAGAGTATCGACATGGTTGCCCAGAGGCGCGCGCCGTTCCAATCGACCAGGAGCAAGGCGCACAACGGCACGCTCGCCAGCCAGGCGATGGCGTGGCCGTGCATTCCGCCTTCGACGGTACACAGCGCGGTAAAGCCGACGGCCATGATTCCCGAGAGGAGATGGCCGGGCAGCGCGAGGGATTGAGTCCAGCGAATCAGAAACGGGGCGAGTCCATAGAGCAGGCTGCAAATGACAATGATTCCAGCGCCCCACTGATGTCCAATCGCCAGGTAGAACGCCGCGTAGGCGATCCCGAAAAAGAAACCGAGGAACCCGAATCGAGTGATCAGGCGCGCGCGGCGGCTGAGCTCCGGGTCGCCCAGCAGCCTGGGGAAGAGAACTCGGCCGGCCCAGTCGTCGGCGCGTCCGGACCACTCCTCAGCGAAACTTCGCCGGGCGGGCGAACCGTTCGAGACATTTGGCGTCTCGTCAGCCATGGGAAATTGTCGGCTCGGAAGTAAGGGGTGCGTGGTGGCGGGGCGGAGAAGCGGGCCGGGCAGGGCACGTCATCCAATTCGCTACGAACTGGCTCAACGGCGGGATAACAACAACGCCACGCATTCCTCAGTACAACGGAGTTTTGGCGGGCGGCATTAGGCACGAGCGAACGGAGTTTTACGCGCGCGACTGGCGCGGCGGAGGGTCAAGGGTGTCCGACCCAGCGGGACTGCCGTTCGATAATCGATGTAATGAGGCGAATGGCGACGAGGGCGAGCGCGATGTCCAATCCGCCGGCGACGAGGGAGCAAAGCTCCGCGTTGACTGCCTGGGAAGCGTCTTTGCTCAAGGCGAGGCGCAAGGCGATCTGGCCGAGCAGGTTGCTCAGCAGCCACAGCGTCCACCAAGTGTTGACGATCGGAGCCGGCGACTCGTTCTGCCACGAGTTGGGATTGGTGCTCGCCTGCCAGAGTTCCTTCATGGCGTGAAATGGTTTCCACAGATTCATGATCGGAATAAAAAACCAGCCCACCGCCCAGCCCGGCGAGATGGTCATCCCCGCGGCTCCCAGCGCGCGCGCATTCACATGGGCGCGGTGAATCCAGCGCAGGAAGCCCACGCCGGTGAGTAGCAGGACGGTCATCTGGATCAGCGCGAACAATCCTTGAACGGCCTGAAACGGAGTCAGCTCTTCCGTCACCGGCTGGCTGGCCTGGCCGCTCGCCAGCGAATACGCGGAAATCAAACTGCCTAGAATCGAGGCCGCGAAATTGAGTCGCAGCATGGTGACGACAAACTGCGTCAGCCGCGCAGGATCCTTCGCGAACGTTCGGCCGACGACGGGCAGGGGCGGTGGCGATTCCGGTTCTGGTGGCGCGATGCCCTCGAAATGTTCTGCGGCCGGTCGCCACTCCGGCATGCCATGGCGCCAGTAGAGTGCGTTGGGCGGGATGCGGCCGTCGGTCCAGCGCAGCCGGGCTTCGTGCTCGGAGTATTGCGACTGCTGCCCGTCGGCTTCTGAGATGTAAATGATGGCCATGCCGTAATGTGACTGTCGTGGAAGTTCGCCGCTGACTGGAGTCGACGGCAATACATTTTGCGGCAGGCACCGCTGAAAATTCCGCGAAGCGAGCGTTGCAAAGACCGGGGGATTGGACCACAACACCCTCATGAAATTCCCGTTGCCGATTCTCGTCGCCGTCTCTCTTTTCGCTGCCTCTGGAACGATGGCGGAAACCGTCAAGGATCGGGAAGGCGCCGTGCGCAAGGACAAGGCAGCGATGGAGAACGATGCGCGATGGGCTTACAACGATCTCGAGCGCGCGTTCGCGGAGTCGCGTCGCACCGGGAAGCCGTTGCTCGTGGTGCTGCGTTGTGTGCCTTGCCTCGCCTGCGCGGGAATTGATTCCAGCATCTTGACGGAGCCAGAGCTCGTGCCGTTGCTTGACCAGTTCGTCTGCGCGCGCGTCATCAATGCCAACGCACTCGACCTGTCGCTGTTCCAGTTCGACTACGACCTGTCTTTCTCCGCGATTCTGTTCAACGCCGACAAAACCATTTACGGGCGATTCGGTTCGTGGACGCATCAGAAGGACCAGCACGAGAAGTCGACGGTGGGGTTTCGGCGCGCGCTGGAGCGGGCGCTGGAATTGCACAAGGGGTATCCGGCGAACAAGGCCTCGCTCGCTGGGAAACAGGGTCCGTCCTCGCCCTACAAGACGCCAGTGAACATTCCCACGCTGGACGGCAAGTATCGGTTGGAACTCGACTGGCAGGGCAAGGTGGTGCCGAGCTGCGTGCATTGTCACCAAATCGGCGACGCGTTGCGCACGGTGCATCGCAACAAGCGCGAACCGGTGCCCGAGGAACTGGTCTATCCGATGCCGGCGCCGGAAACAATCGGCCTTACGCTGGCGCAGGATTCAGTCGGAAGGATCGAATCGGTGGCAGCCGGTTCAATTGCGGCGCGATCTGGGCTGATGAAAGGCGATGACATCACTTCGGTCGGCGGGCAGCCGATCATTTCTGTGGCGGACGTGGCTTGGGTGCTCCATCGCGCTCCGGCCGTCGGTTCGATTCCAATCGTCGTCAATCGTGCCGGCGGAACGGTGAGCGCGACAGTGGAGTTGCCGGTCGACTGGCGGATGAAGTCCGACATCTCGCGCCGCGCCGGAACCTGGGGCATGCGCGCCATGGCGACCGGTGGATTGCAACTGGAGGAACTTTCTGAAGCGGATCGGACGGCGAAGGAGATTCCCACTGATGGGATGGCGCTGCGGGTGAAACACGTTGGCGAATATGGAAAACACGCGGCCGCAAAACTTGCAGGGTTCCAGAAGGACGACGTGGTCGTTGAGGTTGATGGCGTGACCGAGCGCACTTCGGAAGGCGAGTTGATCGGCCAGCTCCTGCGCAAACACCCAGCCGGTACCGCGGTCAACGCGACGGTGTTGCGTGGAGGAAAACGCGTCGAACTGAAACTGCCGATGCAGTAGGCGAATCAGCTGAGAACCAGCGGTCCCGCTTCGCACAAGGCTGCCTTGCCGAACGTTGGAATCTTGTGGCCGACCGCATGGGCGAGCGCGAGGTGCAGGCGGTTGTGCGGTGTGCCTTCCAACTTGAGGGAGCGTCCCATCTGGAATCCAAAACCGCCGCCGATGAGGACGAACGGAATATTGTTCAGCGTATGGGAATTGCCCTTGCCGAGTTCATTGGTCCAGACGATGAGCGTGTTGTCGAGCATGGTGCCGCTGCTGCCCGGCTCTGGAGTGGTGGAGAGTTTCTCGACGAGATAACGCAGTTCGCCGCAGAACCACTTGTTGATTTTGGTGAGCTTCGTGACGGCATCCTCGTTCTTGTCCGGCTCGTGCGAGAGCGAATGGTGGCCGTCCCGGATGTCGAGCCAGTTCATGCGCGCCATGCCGACTGACTTGGTGTATTGGAGCGTCGCCACACGGGCCATGTCGTTGACGAAACTGTTCACGAGCAGGTCGATTTGCATCCGGCTCAGGCGCGGCACATTGTCGTTCTGGTCGGCGATGCCGTCCTGCAATGCCGGCGGATCTACGCGGAGCTTCTGTTTGCCGGCTTCCGTGATTTCCTTCTCCATCTGGCGCACGAGCGATTGATGTTCCTCGAGCAGACGGCGATCTTCGGCGCTGATTATTTTGCGCACTTTCTTCAAGTCGTCCTGCACGTCGTCCAGAATGCTCTGCAAACTCTCCTTGTCCTTCATCTGGCCGTAGAGCTTTTGGTACATCTGATAAGGATCAGAGATCGGCGCGACGGGCTGGTTGGGACCGGCGTAGCTCATGCGGGTCCATGGATCGGCGCGGTCGGTGACGCCCACGCCGAATTCGAGCGAACCGAAACGCGTGCGGGTTTCCTCGCGGCTCTGGAAGTAGTTCTTAATCTCCTGGTCGATCGAAATGCCGCTCGCCCATCCGGCGGGCGTATCGGAGCCGCCCTGAATATTGCCGGGGAACAGTTCGATGGCGGTGAGCAGGCAGCTCATGCCGCGCATGTGGTTGTCGCCGTCGCCGCGAACCTTGTTCGCCAGCCCATTGAGCACGAGCATGCGGTTCTTGAACGGATCGAGCGGCGAAAGGATTTCCTTCAGCTTGAAGTCGGCGCCGGTTTCATCGGGCCAGAAGTTGTGCGGGATCGTCCCATTTGGACTGAACATCACGACAAGCCGCTGGCGTGGCCGGGCCGGCGCGGCAAGGCCCAAGCTGGGCAGGCCGATGAGAAAGGGCAGGGAAGCTGCGGAGAGTCCTACGCTCTTGATGAACTGGCGGCGACGAATGGCGTTCATGATGATCGATTGCAGGTTGTCGGCTGCAACTCATGACGCCACAAGGCGTGGCTGAATTCGAGCTAATCTTCGCGCCAATCAGGCGGCGAAGCGGCGTCGCAGCCCGGCCAGTCCGGCAAGGCTCAGGCTGAGGAAGGCCCACGTGCAGCCGGCGTCGGGGACGGAGGTAGTCCCTACGACGACGCGAATGTTCACGTCAGCGATGGGAGCGGACTGGGTGTCCGAGGGCAGGCTATTGATGAATTGATTGCCGCCGTCGTCGGGGAGCGGGGAGTTGTTAACGTCATCCGGACTCAGCTTGGAGACAGCGAACAGACGGTAGTCGTAGATGCCGGGGGCATTCGGGTCGAGGCCGAGGAACGCGATGTTGAGGGAGTTTTGTGCGATTGTGTATCCCTCGATCTGGGCATTCGCAAAAGTGGTTTCGTCGCCTTGGCCGTTCGCGGTGTTGAACTTTCCGTAGGAGTTGTCACCGAGAAACGTGAGCGGATTTATCAGGCTGCTCACGTAGTTCACCCCGACACTGGAATCCATGTCGATGCCCAGATAGAAATCGTACATTGAGAACATCTGCGCCCCGACATCGATTGAGAATTCAAAGTTCCAAAGTGCCCGGGCCGGATTGTTCGCGGATACCCCAGTTGGAAAGCTATAGATTCCTGCGACGTTCGGCGTGGACCCGTCGTCGCGGTTCTTGGCGCGGAGCCCAAGTTCGATGCCGCCCGTCCCGGTCCCAGTCGTCCAGCCGGCGTCTGGATTGCCCGAACCGAAAATGGCAGTGATTGTCTGGTTGTATTCCAGTGCCGAACTAGAACCGACACAAGCTGTGGAAAGCGCGAGGGTGGCGAGGAAATGTTTCTTCATATTATCAATCCATGATCAAGGTCTTCGTCCTGATTTGTCCCGAGACGAACCGGGATAAGGTGGGGACTCGATCCCATGGCGCCGAGCGAAAATACGTCCGGAGTATTACGGTCCCGAGCGGCTAGGATTTCTTCCCGGTCGGTTGGTCCAGCCCGTGAAGAGCGGCAATCACCGAGATGTCGACCAGCAACTTTTGGATGTTGTAGCCGGACGCGATGAAGGCGTCGCGCAACTGGTCCTGCACTTTCGGTCCGTAGGCCAGCAGCGGCTGCTTCACGACTTGGTGGAAGAGTTGTTCCACGAAGGCATTCTGTGCGTGCTCGCTGGCGACGGCGAACTCCGCGATATCTCGGGCGCCTTTGAAGCGGACAACTTTGCCGTCATCGGTCGTGTAGTCCGCAGTGGCATCGATGGGTTTGTTGCCTTCCTTAGTGCGGAATCGGCCAACGGCGTCGTAGTGTTCGAGGCTGAATCCGAGTGGGTTGATCACCGAATGGCAACCCTGACAGGCCTGCGGGCGCGTCAGTTCGGCGACCTTTTCGCGCATGGTCAGGTTTGGTGAGAAGTCGGCGTCCTTGAACGCGACGGCGACGGGCGGCGATTTCAAGCTGCGGCCTACGATGTTCCGGGTCAGGAACACGCCGCGGTGAATCGGCGAGCTCGACTTCTGATAAGAGAATGCCGCGAGCAGGTAAGGATGGGTGACGACGCCCGAACGTTGTTTCGGATCGAGCGAAACTTTCACAAAGTCGTCGGAAGCGTTGGTGTTCACTCCGTAGAATTTCGCAAGGCGCTGATTGACGAAGAGGTCGTCCTCCAGCAGCAAGCGACGGTAGTCGGACGATGGGCTCCACACGACGTCATCAAGGAAGAGGTTCAGCGAGGTGCGGAGGTCGGAAATGATTTCCGGCGTGAACTCGGGGAACAGCTGGTCGTCCTTCGAGAGGCTCTCGACGTGGCTCATCTGCAGCCAGTGATGAAGGAAGTATTGCATCTTCGCCCGTGCGCGCGGATCGGTTAGCAGGCGTCGGGCTTGCTGGCTGACGGCCTCGGGAGTGCGCAGGCTTCCGGCGGCTGCGAGTTTGGTCAGTTCACGATCGGGCAGGGAATCCCACAGTCCGAAGGACAACCGCGTGGCCACATCGAAGGCGTCGGGCTTGCGGTCGTCGAGACCGAGGTAGAGGAAACGCGGTGACTTGAGCGTGAGCAGCACAATGCGTTTCACGGCGTCCTCGGGCTTCGACGTTGCCTTGAAGTGATTTGAGACGAACACGCGCTTCTGTTCCACCGTCAGCGGACGCCGAAATGCGGTCGCGACAAAATCACCCGCGAATGCCTCAAGCTTCGAGATGCGATTGGTATCGGCGGGCTTGGTGCCGGAGAGGCGGTCGAGATTCTTGACAACGTGATTGGCAACTTCGATCGCAGCCTGCGTGGTGGCTTCGTCCCAGGCCTTGGAGATGGACACGCCGCGTTCGTAGCCCACGCTGCTGTCGTCCGGCGGGAAATGGGTGTTCAGCACAAAGGTAGGCGAAACCCTGGCGGTGTTGAGATTGCGCGCCGGGATTTCATCCTGCGTGCCGTGAGGCGGAATCCACTGGAGCGAAAATGAAGTTTCTTTGTCCTTGGCGGCTTTGAAGTATTCGACGCGAATCGGATACGCCCGTCCGCCCAATAGCTTCAGATTCGCGCGATGCTCATCGGCTTTTCCAGACGCCACCCACGCGTCGATAATTGGTTCGCTTTCGTCATTCACCCACACGCGCGCACCGTTCGGCGTCTTGATGATGAACTGATGATCGCCGCTCTCATCCGCGATCAACGATCCGCGCCACGAGATGTTGATCTCATTGGTGCCGGTCCCGAACTGCTCGGCATTGGGGCTGCCGGGTTCCAGACTGAATGCGATCTGCCGGTCGATCCGATCCACTGTCTTCCGTCCCTCTTCATTCTTCGGGATGCGGCTGCGGTAGTTGGCCTTCAACCCGAATTCCGCCTTCGCGGTGCTTTGCTCTCCGCTGAACACTTTCAGCAGATCCGCAACCGTGTTCACGTACTGGCGGTTGGTCAGGCGGACGAGTTCCACCCGTGCAGGGTGGTTGCGAGCGCGCGCTTCGCGGGAGTAGAAGGCCTCGTTGATGTAGCGGGCGACGGCGGCTGATTCTTCCGCGTTTACTCGCTCCGGATGATCCTCGGGCATGTTCTTGTCGATGTAGCGCGAAAGTTTCTCGAGCGACCAGTCGCCATGAAGCGCCTCGTCGTATTTGCCTTTCACGCCCTCGCCGTTCTTGCCGTGGCAGATGGCACAATGCTTCCGGTATACTGCGCGACCTGCGGCATCAAGTTCCGCGGAGCCAGCGGAGATGGTCGTGAACAAACTCAGCGTTGCGCAGAGAAGCAGCGAATGGCGTGTGGCGACGTTGACGGTCATTGGTCGATTGAAGTTTGTTTCCCGCAGAGCGCTACGGCGATGCGGTGAAACGTCGACGACCACCGCGAATCGGTTATTCGAGTTCCTGCGCGATGAGGGAGCTTCGATTCGTCCCCGCCGGTCCAAAGGCAGTTTCCCACTCTTGGCGTTCGGAAGGCTCGAAAAGCAAAACGGCCTGCCGGCCTCCACGTTGGGAAACCGGCAGGCGCGATGCAATGGGTGACCGGGCTTACGCCAGGTCGAAGCGATCGAGATTCATCACCTTGGCCCAGGCGGCGACAAAGTCATCGACGAACTTCTTGGCGGAGTCGGCGCATCCATAAACTTCCGCCAGCGCGCGCAATTGTGAGTTCGAGCCGAAGATGAGGTCCACCCGGGTCGCGGTCCACTTGGTCTTGCCGGTGGCGCGATCGCGTCCGTCGAACACTTCCGCATCCGAGTTGGTTGGCTTCCACTCGGTGCTCATGTCGAGCAGGTTCACGAAGAAGTCGTTCGTCAACGTCTCCGGCTGGCTCGTGAACACGCCGTGCGTCGTGCCGCCCGCGTTGGTCTTCAGCACGCGCATGCCGCCGACTAGCGCCGTCATCTCCGGCGCGGTCAGCGTCAGCAACTGCGCCTTGTCGATCAACAGCGCCTCGGCCGGGATCGTGTAACGGCCCTTGAGGTAATTGCGGAAGCCGTCCGCGATCGGTTCGAGCACCGCGAACGATTCCGCATCGGTCTGTTCCTGCGTCGTATCCGCGCGACCGGGCGTGAACGGCACGGTCACCGCGTGGCCGGCGTTTTTCGCCGCGAGTTCAATCGCCGCGCAGCCGCCGAGCACGATGAGGTCGGCGAGCGACACTTTCTTTCCGCCCGACGCCGATTTGTTGAAGTCGGCCTGAATGGCTTCGAGCGCCGGCAGCACCTTGCCGAGATTCGCCGATTGATTCACCTGCCAGAAGCGTTGTGGCTCGAGGCGGATGCGCGCGCCGTTTGCGCCACCGCGTTTGTCCGAACCGCGGAACGTCGAGGCCGACGCCCACGCGGTGGAGACGAGTTCCGAGATCGACAGGCCCGCCGCGAGAATCTTCGACTTGAGTGCGGCAATGTCGTTCGCGTCGATCAGCGGATGGTTCGCTGACGGAATCGGGTCCTGCCAGATGAGTTCTTCCTTCGGCACTTCGGGCCCGAGGTAACGCGCCAGCGGACCCATGTCGCGGTGCGTGAGCTTGAACCAGGCGCGGGCGAAGGCGTCGGCGAACTGGTCCGGGTTCTCCAGGAAACGGCGGGAGATCTTCTCATACGCCGGGTCAAACCTCAGCGCGAGATCCGTGGTGAGCATCGAAGGCGCGATGCGCTTCGACTTGTCATGCGCGTGCGGAACGGTGCCTGCACCTGCGCCGTTCTTCGGCGTCCACTGATGCGCGACGGCGGGGCTCTTCGTGAGTTCCCACTCGAAGCTGAACAGGTTCCAGAAAAAGTTGTTGCTCCACTTCGTGGGCGTCGTGGTCCAAGTGACCTCGAGTCCGCTCGTGATTGTGTCGCCGCCTTTGCCAGTGCCAAAACTGTTCTTCCAGCCGAGACCTTGTTCTTCAATCGGCGCAGCCTCGGGGTCGGGACCGACATTCGAGGCTGGGCCGGCACCGTGCGTCTTGCCAAAGGTATGACCGCCGGCGATCAGCGCCACGGTTTCCTCGTCGTTCATCGCCATGCGGGCGAAGGTTTCGCGAATGTCACGCGCTGCGGCCACGGGGTCGGGATTCCCGTTCGGGCCTTCCGGGTTCACGTAGATCAAACCCATCTGCACCGCCGCGAGTGGGTTCTCCAGATTGCGGTCGCCGGTGTAACGGCTGTGCTTGTTGTTTGGATCGTTGCTCAGGGCCAGCCACTTGGTTTCGCTGCCCCAATAAACGTCGTGGTCGGGTTCCCAAGTGTCTTCGCGTCCGCCAGCGAAGCCGAACGTTTTGAAGCCCATCGTTTCGAGAGCGACGTTGCCCGTGAGGATCATCAGGTCGGCCCAAGAAATCTTGCGACCATACTTCTGTTTGATTGGCCAGAGGAGTCGGCGCGCCTTGTCGAGGCTAACGTTGTCGGGCCAACTGTTGAGCGGGGCGAAGCGTTGTTGCCCACGTCCGCCACCGCCCCGTCCGTCGCCGGTGCGATACGTGCCTGCGCTGTGCCACGCCATGCGGATGAAGAACGGGCCATAGTGACCAAAGTCCGCCGGCCACCAATCCTGCGAATTGGTCATCAGCTTCGCGAGATCCTGCTTCAAGGCCGCGTAGTCGAGGCTCTTGAACTCCTTTGCGTAATCGAAGCCCGAGCCCATCGGATCGGACTTGGCGGAATGCTGGTGCAGGAGCTCGACCTTGAGCTGGTTCGGCCACCAGTCGCCGTTCGCCGTGCCGCCGCCCACAAATGCTGCTCCATTGCTGAAGGGACAACTCGATTCAGTAGACATGTGTTCTTTCCGTAGGTTGTTTGATGTAGATGCTGTGATTGATGAGACGCATCAAACCACCCGGAGCATCATCGTTGAAATACTTCTTTCCTTGGTTCACCATAGGCAAATCCTATCGTGCCTCGCCGGATGACTCGATCTTGTTCTGTGATTTGCAGGCAGCGGCGGACCGGTTCTTCCTATGGAAATGCATCAACTGCGGTATGTCGTGGCGGTGGCGCGCACGGGGAATTTCTCCCGGGCGGCCGAGCAATGCCATGTCTCCCAGCCGTCTCTCAGTCAGCAGATTCAGAAGCTCGAAGACGAACTCGGCGAGCGCTTGTTTGACCGCCTGAAACGCGAGGCCAAGCTGACCAGCCACGGCCAGGCATTCCTGCGTCGCGCGATTCGTATTCTGGAGGAGGTGGACGCCGCGCGACGGGACGCGACCGATGCCAAGGAACTCTCCAGCGGCAGTGTCACCCTCGGAGTCTTGCCGACGATCGCGCCGTACTTGTTGCCGCCGGTGTTGACGAATTTTCACGCGCGACATCCGGGCATCGAAATCATCGTGCAGGAGGACACCACGGCGCAGTTGCTCAAGCTCGCGCTGGCTTGTGAGATTGATTTCGCCCTCACCAGCCTGCCCATTGCCGATGCGCGCTTTGAGATTCGCGAACTGTTCTCGGAGGAACTGCTTGTCGCGCTTCCGCCAGACCATCCGCTCGCGGCCAAGCGCACCCTGCGCTCGGCGGATCTCGAGAGCGAACGCTTCATCGTCATGAAGGAAGGGCACTGTTTAGGCGATCAGGTCCTGAACTTCTGCGAGCGACGCGCGGTGAGGCCGAATGTCACGTTTCGCAGTGCGCAGTTGGAGACGGTCCAATCCCTCGTCTGCGCCGGTGTGGGGCTCTCGCTCATTCCCGCGATGGCCATGGGCGCCGGACGCGGACGCAATCCCGAGTATCGCTCCCTGCAAGCGCCGCGACCGGAACGCAAGATCGTTGCCGTCTGGCCCCGCCAACGTCCGCTCGGCCGCGCTGCGGAGGAGTTGCTGAATGTCGTCGCGGCTTGTTCGCTTCCGAAAAGCTCGGGGGCGCGGTGAGGATTTGTCCTGCTTTTCTTCGCTCTGTTCCGTCGGATTCATTCATGAGCTGCCGCCTGTCATACTTAAGCCGTTTTTGTTCTCTGATGATCTTCTGTGTCTTTTCAGCGCGTTCGGCTGGCGCAGCGGACACAGCTGCGCATCCAGCGTGGGACAACTTTTCCGACACTTGGGTGGCGACGGATGCGTTGGGCCGCGCGGTTCCCGTATCACCTGAGGTCCCGGCATCCCGGGCGAATCGCACCGTGGGCATTTTCTATTTCCTCTGGCTCGGCGAACACGCTCAAGGCGGGCCGTTCGATGTGACGCAGATTTTGCGGAAGGATCCCGATGCGATGAACAAGCCGGCCAGTCCGCTCTGGGGTCCGCTTCACGTGCCGCATCACTGGGGCGAATCGTTGTTCGGATACTACCGAACGCGGGACGAAGGAGTGCTGCGCAAGCACGCTCAAATGCTCGCGGACGCCGGCATTGATGTCGTCATCTTCGACGTCACGAACCAGATCGCGTATCGCGACGATTACCGCGCGCTGCTCCGCGTGTGGGCCGAGATGCGGCGTCTCGGCAATCGCACGCCGCAGGTGGCGTTTCTCACGCCGTTCTGGGACCCGGGCAAAGTCGTGCGCGAGCTCTGGCGCGACCTGTATTCCACCGGTCTTCATCGCGACCTGTGGTTCCAGTGGGACGGCAAGCCGCTCCTGCTCGCCGACCCCGCGCTGCTCGCGGAGAAGCAGGAGAACGCCAAGCAGAACACGCCCGTGGAACTTCAGCCGGGCCACACCCTCGGACAATCGTTCACCGCGGACCGAACGTTCGCCGGCGTCGCAGTGCGAATGCCCACCTGGCACACGGCTGGTGCCGCGGTCACGCTCACGCTGCGGCGCGAAGGCGCGGGCGGCGAGCGTGTGTATGCGGATCGCTTCCATCGCGTCGGCGACAACGACTGGGTTCGCCTGCGTCTGCCCTCGGCGGCGGCGCCGGGTCGTTATTACCTCGAAGCGTCGGAGCCGGACGGGCGTGTCGGTTGGTGGAGCCACAGCGAGGACACGTTCCCGCGCGGCGAGGCTTTTGCCGACGCACAACCCGCGAAAGGCGATCGCACGTTGCGTCTGGAGTGGGCCGACGGCGACACGCGGCCGATGCTCGACTTCTTCACCTTCCGCAAGCCGCAGCCGGATTACTTCGCGGGCCAGACCCAGCCCGACATGTGGAGCTGGCTGGAAGTCCACCCACAGCATGTCTTCACGAATTCGCTCGGCGAGAAGGAGCAGATGTCTGTGGGTGTTGGGCAGAACGCGGTTAAGGGCCGGCTCGGCTCGATGAGCGAACCCGGCGCGCATGGGCGCAGCTTCCATCGCGGCGGGACGGACACGCGGCCGGACGCGGTGCGCCTCGGCCTGAACGTGACGGAGCAATGGACCCGCGCGCTGAAAGAGGATCCGCAATTCATCTTTGTCACCGGCTGGAACGAATGGATTGCCGGACGGTTCGACAAGTTCAACAGCGTCCGGCGTCCGGTGATGTTCGTGGACCAGTTTGATCAGGAACACAGCCGCGACATCGAGCCGATGCGTGGCGGGCACGGCGATGACTATTACTATCAACTCGTGAGCTACGTGCGGCGTTTCAAGGGAGCGCGTCCGATTCCGACGTTGTTCTCGCAGCCCATTCGTATCGACGGCACGTTTGCTGACTGGCGTGACGTGATGCCGGAGTTTCGCGACACCATCGGCGACCCCATGCGCCGCGAACATCGCGGCTGGGATACCAACGTGGTCTATCGCAACACGACCGGTCGCAATGACATCATTGCCGCAAAGACGAGCTGGGACCCGGCGACGGCCTGCTTCTACGCGCGTGCCCGCGAGCCGCTGACTCGCGCGAACGGCAGCAACTGGATGGTGTTGTTCCTCGATCTCGACGCGAATGTGGCGACCGGTTGGCTCGGCTACGATGTCGTCATCAACCGCATCGGACCGGGCATCGTGGAACGCAACGACGGCGGGAAGTTCGCGTGGAAACGTGTGGGCGAGGTCGAGTGGCGCATGGCCGGAAACGAATTGGAACTTGGCGTGCCGTGGCGCGTGCTCGGCGTGACGGCGACGGCGTCATCCCCGGCACGCATCGATTTCAAATGGGCGGACAATTGCCTGGCAGCGGGTGACTGGACGGATTTCACCCTGAACGGCGACACCGCGCCGAACGATCGATTCAACTTCAGCGCACGAAGGTAAAAGCGCTCCGCCACATCAACTGATCAGCAGCAGGCGCGGCGGATGTTCGGGGCCGCTTTCTGGAGCGCGGTGGATGCACGGCGGAACCGGGCTACCGGGATACTCCACGGCGATGCGCCATAGGTTGCCCCAGCCGAAGGAGAACGGTCGCGCTTGTGCGGTCGGCGCGTAGTGGAGGTCGTAGCAGTTCTCGTTCAGCCATTCGAGGAACGTGGCGTCGTCGGGTCCGCCGAATAGCCGGAGGAGTTCAGCGCGCGTAGCGGGAAGGTCGACTCGGGGAATCGCCTCATCATTGCGCAATCCTTCGCTGGGCAGGCCGTGGTAGGTGCAAAGCCAGGTGTAGGTTTCGACGGTCGCGCTGTCGGCGTGAAAGGAGAAGACATCGGTCGAGACGGGGCCGGGATTCTCGTCGCGCGGATAGCCGTAGATGCAATTCAGCACGGGATCAAGGTCGAGCGCGCTCAGCAGGCGCCGGTCTTCCAGCATCTGATCGATGGCTATCCGGCCGGCTGCACTCACCGGCAGGCGGCGAAGGCGTGCTTCGTCGAGCGTGATGAGCCCTTCGCCGCTCCCGAGTCGCTCCACGACTTCCGCAAAATCGCCCACGAGCGTGCGCGGCCAGCAAAGGGCGTTGATGCCGTCGGCGAATCGCGTCGTGGCGAGCTCCTGGAAGCTATGTACCACGCGAATTCGAGCGTAGTTGGCGGGTAGATCGAACGGAATCATGCGCGGAGTAGTTCAGACATGGCGCACGAGTGAAGTCGAGGAATCGGTGTTGGCGGAAACCAGACCTTTACGATTGGCTGAGCGATTGGCGCAGCCGGGGGTTGCCCGACTGGCAGGGAACTGAACTTATATGGAACCGAATGCCGGCGCTGGTGTTGCCAAGGAGACGGTGGCGCTGGAAGGCGTCGTCTGGTCAAACGATGGCGCGATCTGCCGATAGACGTGGGCGGCTCTCCCACGGGGACACGCGATGAGCGGAAAGCGGCGGGCGCGGCATGGGTGGCGGGCTGGACGAGGCGTCCGGGATCCGGATTCCTTTTGACGCACCCCCCAGCATCCCGTAGCGTTCCGCGCACGTTTTGCAAAGGTTACAATGATTGGATTCATCATTAAGAAGATTATCGGTTCGAAGAACGACCGCGAAGTGAAGCGGTTGCGGCCGGTGATTGCGAAGATCAACGAGTTGGAAGCTGCGCTACAATCGCAGCCCGAGGATGTCCTGCGGCAAAAGACCGCCGAATGGAAGGCGCGGTGCGCAGCCATCACGGACAGCGACGAGTTGAAGCGCACGCTGGACGAAATCCTGCCCGAAGCCTTTGCAGTGGTGAAGAATGCGTGCCGGCGCTTGTGTGGCCAGGACGTCATCGTGCGCGGTCATCCGCTGCGCTGGGAGATGGTTCCGTTCGATGTGCAATTGATCGGCGGCTACGCGCTCCACACCGGGCGCATCGCGGAAATGGCGACCGGCGAAGGCAAGACGCTGGTCGCGACGTTGCCGACCTATCTGAACGCTTTGAGCGGTCGCGGGGTGCATGTCGTCACGGTCAACGATTACCTCGCCGCGCGCGACAGCGAGTGGATGGGGGCGGTCTACCGGTTCCTCGGCCTGACGGTCGGTTGCATCCTGCACGATCAATCTCCAGCGGAACGTCGCGCCCAGTACAATTGCGACATCACCTACGGCACGAATGCCGAGTTCGGTTTTGATTACCTGCGTGATAACGGCATGGCTTCCCGCGCTGAGGAACAAGTGCAACGCGGCCATTTCTTCGCCATCGTCGACGAAGTGGACTCGATTCTCATCGATGAAGCGCGCACGCCGCTGATCATCAGTGGTCCGTCCGTGGTGAACACCGAGCATGGCATCTACGAGAAGTTCCGTCCGGCGGTGGAATCGATCTTCCAAGCCCAGCAGAAGCTTTGCGCCCGTTTTCTCCATGAGGCGGAGGAGTTGCTCAAGAAGTTGCGTCCGACCGATGGGTCGAATCCGTCGAGCCCGGACGAACTGGAGCGCGAGATTGGTTTGCTGCTCTATCGCGTGAAGGTTGGCACGCCGCGCTCAGAGAACCTGATGCGCGTGCTGGAGAATCCCGAGAACCTGCGCCTGATGAACAAGGCGGAGCTGTCGTTGCACGCCGATCAGTCGAAGAAGGATCTATACGCGCAGAAAGAGGAACTGTTCTTCGCAATTGAAGAAAAGAGTCACGAGGCAGACCTGACCGAGAAGGGCCGGGAATATCTCAGCCCGAAGGATCCTGAAGCGTTCATGCTACCGGATTTGGCGGCGAAGTTCCACGAGATCGATACCGGTCCGGAAAAAGACGCGCACAAGCGTCTCGAACTGAAGACGCATCTCCAGCAGGAGATGGAGGCGAAGGCGCAGCAGATTCATGCGATCTCGCAGCTGCTCAAGGCCTACTGCCTTTACCTGAAGGACGTGCAGTACGTCGTGCAGGACAACAAGGTGATCATCGTCGATGAGAACACCGGTCGTTTGATGACGGGCCGCCGCTGGAGCGATGGCTTGCACCAGGCCGTTGAGGCGAAGGAAGGCGTGGAGGTCGAGCGCGAGACGCAGACGTACGCGACGATCACGATTCAGAATTACTTCCGCCTTTATCTGAAACTCGCGGGTATGACTGGTACCGCCGAGACGGAGGCCCAGGAATTCTTCGACATCTACAAGCTCGGCGTGCTGGTGATTCCGACGAATCGTCCGGTGGCACGAAAGGATGCGCACGACACGGTCTACAAGACCAAGCGCGAGAAGTTTGGAGCGGTGCTTAAGGAAGTGCAGACCATCCACGCGCAGGGCCGGCCGATTCTCGTGGGCACGGTCTCGGTCGAGACAAGCGAACTGCTTTCCAAGATGCTCAAGAAGGCCGGCATCGTTCACTCGGTGTTGAACGCGAAGTTCCACCAGCAGGAAGCCGAAATCGTCGCGCGCGCGGGTCAGAAGGGCTCCGTGACCATCGCCACGAACATGGCTGGACGCGGAACCGACATCAAACTCGGCCCTGGCGTCCAGGAACTGGGTGGCTTGCACGTGCTCGCGACGGAACGCCATGAAGCCCGCCGCATTGACCGCCAGTTGCGCGGACGTTGCGCGCGTCAGGGCGACAATGGTTCGTCCCATTTCTTCATCGCGTTGGAAGATGATCTGATGCGCCTCTTCGGCTCGGACAAGATCGTCAAGTACATGGAGAAGATGGGCCTGGAGGAGGGCCAGGAACTTGAGCATCCGCTGTTGAATCGCTCCATCGAAACGGCGCAGAAGCGCGTCGAGCAGCACAATTACCAGATCCGCAAACGGACGCTGGAGTACGACGACGTGATGAACAAGCAGCGTGAAGTCCTGTACGGCTTCCGCAACGAGATCATCCATGGCGACGATGTGCGCGACCGCTTGATGGACGTGATGGAGGAAGTCGTCATCCAGAAGGTCCAGCAGTTTACCTCGAGCGAAGACGTCAGCGAATGGAACGTTCGCGGGCTTGCGGACTGGGTGAATCTGAATTTCCCGCTCGGCGTGCCCGAGGAGGAGATTGTGAAGGCGGCCAATGCCGGGAGCGAGATGCCGGTGGAAGGATCTGTCTACGACGGTTTGACCGCCGCGCAATTCTCCGTCTGCAATTTCATCTCGAAAGCGGTTCAGGACGCATACGCATTGAAGATCAGCTTCGAGAATCCGGCGGCGCTCGTCTCAATGGAGCGCAGCACGATCCTGATGGCGATCGACAAGCTCTGGCAGGAGCATCTCTACAACATGGACGGCCTGCGCAACAGCATCGGCCTGCGCGCGTATGGTCAGCGCGATCCGTTGCTCGAGTACAAGGCGGAAGCATTCAAGATCTTCGAAGAGCTGATGGTCAACATCAAGACGGAGATCTGCCACAACATCTTCCGTAGCGCGTCGAGCCTGATGGCGTTCGAGAACTTCATGCGCAAATTGCCGCAGCGCACCGAGCATCAGACGACGAGTGCGTTCGGCTCCGGGTCCGGTGGCGGGAATGCCCCGGCGCAGGGAAGTGCCAGCGATGTGGTCAGTGAGGCGAACGACGCGGTGGCGAAGGCCCAGCCTGTTCGCACCGGCCCGAAGGTGGGCCGGAACGATCCTTGCCCCTGCGGCAGCGGCAAGAAGTACAAGCAGTGCTGCGGGAAGTTTGGTTGATCGCAGCTGGCGAAATATTTTAACGCGACTGGAACGCCGGGCATTGCCCGGCGTTTCGTTTATGAGCTGGCGCTGGTGTAGCGGCGCAGCGAGAAGCGCCAGGCTGCCTCGGACACGAGCAACAGGCCTGCGCTCATTCCCACCAACAGCAGCATGTCCAGTGGGGAGGAGAGTTTGTTCACGAGGATTTTTGCCGGGACGTTCGAAACCAGCAGCATGGGCAGGACGAAGGTGAAGACGACCTTGAAGCCGCCGCGGAACGCGCTGTCCGGCAGGCGCGCGATGTTGAAGAGGTTGTAGTAGCCCCAGACAATTCCCTGGGCCTTGACCGTCCAGAAGCTCGACACGGCGAGGAGGAACATCAGCGCGTAGTGAATTAGGAGTCCCGCGAAGCACATCAGGAAGAAACACGCGACCTGCACGAGCGTCGGCGTGAGCTGGAGCTGGATTCCGGCGTAAATGATCACGGCGATGGCGGAGGCGGCGTTGACGTAGGCGCCGAGGTCGACCTGCCGGAGCGACACGAGGAAGCGCGTGTTGATGGGGAGCAGGAGCAGGAAATCCATGCGACCGGTCCGGATGTGCTCGGAGATCTGGACGCAGTTGGTGAGAAACGTCGCCGTGAAGAGTTGTTGAACGAAATGGCTGACGCTCATCAAGAGCACCACCTGCCACTTGGTCCAGTCGACGATGCGGTCCGTATGCTGGTAGATGACGGCGATGAACGAGAGTTGGAGCGCGAACCAAAGGAACTCGACGAGAATCCAGAGCAGGAAGTTCGTCTTGAACCCCATCTCGCGCACCACGCTGTTCTGCCACAGCGCGCCGTAGATTCTCAGGTAACGGTTCATGCGCAGTTCAGCCGCCGACGGCGGAATATTTCCTGATGCCACGGCTCCAGACGAAGCGGGCGAGGAAGTAGGTGGCGACGACCCAGCAGGCCTGGATGGCGAGTCCCTGATAGAGCTCCGCGCCGCTGACGCGACCGAGGTAGATGTTTACCGGGAAGAACAGCTGGTAGGGAAAGGGCGTGTAGTACAGAACCTTCAAAATCCCCGGCGGCAGGATATCGAGCGGGAAGAGGTGGCCCGACGCGATGTATTCGAAGGCGAACAGGATGAAGATGAAGGTGGAGACTTCCAGCACCCAGAAGGCGAGCAGCGCCATGGTGAACGAGATGAAGAACTGGAGCAGTGCGGTCAGCGTGAGGGAAACGGCGAGCCAGCCTACGGTGGCCCAGTCCGGTGGGAGGACGAAGTGCTCACGCTGGACGATGAGGAAAATGGTGACCGGCAGGAATGCACACGCCGTGAAGACGAGCCGGCCGGAGCCGTAGAGACAAAGCCGGTAGTAAAGATAATCGATGGGCTTCAGCAGGAACTGGCTGATGTTGCCGTCCTTGATGTCGGCGGCGATCTGCCAGTCGTCCTCTGTCACGGCAGTGAGCGCGTCCACGATCGTGATGACGAGGTAGTAGGATGTCATCTGGGCGATCGTGTAGCCCGCGACGTTGTCCCCGTCCTTCCCCGCGTAGATGGCCCGCCACAAGGAGATGGTGGCGAAGAGGGGAATCAGTCCGAACACGCTTCGGAAGATGAAGTTCGTCCGGTAGACGAGCGTATTCTGAATCCCGATGTTGATGATGTGCCAATACTTCGTCATGACCGGGCGTGGTGACGTCTACAGTCCGCGATTGGCCCGCCACAGCAGAACGATGCCGACGGCTTGAAAGAGGAAATTCGGCACCCAGAGAATGAGGTGGGGCACGAGATCCGGGCGGGTATCGAACGACTGGCCGAGGATGAAAAAGCTGTAGTAGATGACGACGAGGATGAGTGCAATGGCGATGCCGAACGTAGTCTCGCGGCGATGCGCGCGGATGCCGAGGGGGATTCCGATCAACGTGAAGCCGATGCACGCGAAGGAGAAGGCGACCTGGCGATGCAGTTGGACGCGGACGGGCAGGGTGATATCCGGCTTCTTCTGGTTGCGAATCTTGCGCATTTGTTCGCGGAGCGCTTCCGTCGGCAGCTTGTCCACCGGCTGTGAAACATGCATTTGCTCATTGAGCCGATCCAGTTCCTCGCGGAGTTGGCGGAAGTTTAGGTCACTGATGTCGACACTGCGGCGCTCTTTGCGGGTGGGGGCGTTCGTATACTCAAACTGGATATTTCCGTACGGAGTAGGCTGGGGGATCGAACTTCCGTCCCGTACCGATACGCTGTAGGCATTGCTCAACACCACAGTGAGTACCACCGTCGTAGGGTTCTGGAGCGTATTGATCTGAATGACTCCATTGTCAGCGCGGTTATAGCTTTCCACCTTGTTATCGCGCCATTCGTAGATGAGCACGTCCTCCAGGTTGGTGCCTGAGACCTTCCCAACGTAGATGATGCAGTTGGTGTCGAGATCCGTGATGTAGGTTCGCTCGGGAATGAGATTCGCACTCTGGGCGAGCCCGCCCTGGGCAATCAGCCGCTTGTAAGCCATGCGGCAGCGCGGCGCGAGGTCGAGGTTGATGTAGGCGGCTGCGGCCGAGCAGAGCACGCTGAGAATCAGCACGGGCGTGATCAGCGAAACCAAACTGACTCCGCTCGCCTTGGCGGCGGTGAGCTCGTTGTCAGCGCTGAACCGGCCGAAGACGAGCAACGTGGCGGTGAGCAATCCCATCGGAAGGGCGAACACGAGAACATAGGGGAGCAGCAGAACCAACGCGCGGGCCACCAGGCCGAGAGTGGCTTGTCCGCCCACCAGCAGGCCGAGGATCTCCTTCGTCACGCTGCCGATCATCATCACGAAGGTGAACACCATGACGGTCATCAGCAACGTTCCCAACACCTGGCGGGTGAGGTAGAGATGCAGCGTCTTCATGCGTTCGGGTGCGACTTCACGCCGCGGAGTTTCGGAACGCACCGGAGGGAACTCAAGGAAATATCCGGCCTCAACAGCCCGGGATGCTCAGCGCGGATCGTGTTCTGCCAGCGTCACCACGATCTTGTCGAGCGCGGCGCGGGCGGCATCGCCGTCGTAGTTGTTCAGCATGAGACTGAAGGCAAGGTTCTCACCAGTTTTGTTCGTCATGTAGCCGGAGAGTGTGTTGACGTAGCGGAGGGTGCCGGTTTTGGCGCGGACATTTCCTGCCGCGGCGGTGTTGCGCATGCGGTTGCGCAAGGTGCCGTCGACACCGGCCACGGGCAGGGATTCGCGAAATACCTCGAAGTGTGGATGGCGGCGCATGTGTTGAAGGAGGGCGATGGTCGAGTTGGGCGTAACCAGCGCGCCGCGGGAAAGTCCCGATCCCTCTTCCAGAAGCACATCGCCGTTCCGCACGCCGGCGGTTTTTAGAAAGGTGTTCATCTCCGCCAGTCCGACGTCCTCCGTGGTCTGCTCTGGCATCGGCGGTGTCCGCCAGTTGGACCCGAGCTGGAGCAGTAGTAGATGCGCGTAGAGGTTTTGCGACGGCTTCATCATGCGCGAAAGGATGGTGCGGAGCGGAGCAGATTGAACGGAGCCGAGCTCGACCAGATCGTCAAGGACAAGGGGAGCGGTCTGACGATCGAGCCAGTTCATGGTTCTCGCGTTGCCGGTCACGCGAATGCCGCGTCGCGCGAGCGCCTCCTTCAGCAGGGTGACAAACCAGCGGGCGGGATCGTGTACGGAAACGGAGTCGACGAGATTCGAGCCGGTCAGCGGCATCCAGCCGGAAACGTAGACCACGTTCTCGCCGACGGGCCGGTAGATGGAAACGCGTCGCCGGCTGTCCGCTTCCACCGTCACGAGGCGATTGCTAAACGCGAGGTAGGAGGTGTTCGGTAGGGTGACGATCTCGCAGGGGGCGCCGACGCGGTCACCGGGTTTGATGATGAGATCGACGACGTTGTCCTGCACGGTGAGCGCGGAGAACTCCGCGCCGTAGTATTGCTGGAGATCGTCCCAGGTCCATTGCGTGCCGAATGGCGGACCGTGGAAGTAACTTTCGTCGCCAATCAAATCTCCCTTGATCTGCTTGATCCCGGCGGCTGCGATGGCGTCGACGATGGGCTTGAGGATGTTCGAGTAACTGCCGCCGTTGAAACGCTCCGCGAAGCACGGGTCACCACGTCCGTAAATGATCAAGTCGCCACGGAGCGTGCCGGATTTCTCGGGACGCGTCGCGGCGTAGAGGGAGGTCTTGATGCGGAAGTCGGGTCCGAGGCGGTCCAGAACAGCGGCGCCGGTGAAGAGCTTGGCGTTGGACGCGGGCTTGAGAAGCTTGTGTGGGTTGTGTTCGAATAAGGTTTCGCCGGAATCGAGAGAGACGACTTTGACGCCCCACGCGGCGGCGTGAAATCGATCCTGGGACAGGTGGGCGGTGAGCGTGGCCTGGAGTTCAGCGTGGCTGCTGTTCGTGGGAGTTGCTTCGGCGCTCAGGGATCGAACAGCGACCGTGACGATGAGCAGGGCGATGAGGGAGACGGGGGCGGACTTCATTTCACGATCTTCAGGACTCGATGATTGCTGCTGTCGGCAATGTAGAGCGTGCCGTCTTTGTGAACGTAAACGCCGTGGGGTTGATTCAACTCGAGATCGAGGGGCGCACCGCCAACTCCTTTTGCGCCTCTCCTTCCGCTGCCCGCGATGCGCACGATGGTGCCGTCGTGAGGATGGTAACGGCGAATGACATGGTTCTCGGTGTCCGCGATGAGGACGTTGCCCTCGAGGTCGAAGCACAAATGCTTCGGGCCATTGAGAGTGGCCTGTCGCGCGTTGCCGCCGTCGCCGGAATTTCCTTTTTGGCCAGTGCCGACGAGTGTGTGAATGGTGCCGTTGGTTTCAACCAGTCGAAGGGAATGGCCGCCGCGTTCGAGGATGTAGATGCGTCCGTGGGCGTCTGCGATGACAGCGCGAGGGTCGTTCAACGGTGCGTTGGTGGCGACGGAACCTTCTCCGGTAATACCCTTGCGGCCGTTGCCCGCCACCGTTCGAACCAGACCGGTCTTCGGATCTACCGCGCGGATTCGCGAGTTGTCGAGGTCTGCGAGGTAGATGTTGTTGTCGAGCCCGATAGAGACACAGTAAACGCCGCCGAAGCGGGCCAGAGCGGCGCTGCCGTTGTCGCCGCCGAAACCCTTCTCGCCAGTGCCGATGAGGCGACTGACGTTTCCGGATTCGAGATCCAGAACGCGGACACAGTTGTTCCAGGTGTCGGCGAGGTAAATCTGGTTGGCGCTGATGGCGAGATTGTGGATGCCATTGAACTGGGCCGCCAGAGCCTGGCCGTCGCGATTGCCTTTCTCGCCCGTGCCAGCGACGACGCTGAGCATGCCGTCCGAATGCAATTTGCGAACGCGATGGCTGGTCATCTCGACGAGGTAGAGATTACCGGCGGAATCAAAGTCCACACCGAATGGAGCGCTCAGGCGCGCATTGGTGGCTGAGATGGCTGAAGTTGTGTTGGTATCCGTGGCACCGCCAGCGACGAGCACGACGCGTTCAGCGATCGCCGATGGGAGGAGATGCAATGCGACGATTGCGGCGAGCAGACCAGTCGGGACACGCGGTGTCATGGGGCGTGGGAGGAGTTACAGTTCCTTGACGAAGAGGTTCGCGAATTCAATCGGATCACCGTGGCTGCCGAGTCCGATGGGGCCACGCTTGCGGATGCCTGGGAGTTGGGCGTTTTGCACGACGGTGTTGCCGTTGAGGACTACAGTGACGCGATCGCCGCGGAGGGTGATTTCAAATCTATTCCACTCTCCGGCACGGGCGTCGGCGCGGACGCGAGGCGTGACCGCTTTGCGGATGGCGGGAGGCTGGTTGGTGTCCGTGAAGTAACCGGAAATGCCGCCGGAGCCAACCGTCCAGCACCAGATTGCGACCTGGGCCGCAAGATCGCCGCGCAAATAGATGGCGCTGTTGCCGGCGTCGATGCTGGGTGATCCCATCATGCGGACACCTCGATTGTCGGTGAGGAAGGTTCCGTCGGGACGAACCACGGGCAGTTCCCGGCGCTGTGGCTTGCGAGTCAGCCGCCAGTCCGCGATTAGCACGAAGTCGCCATACTCTTTCTCGCTTTGGAGGAACTTGTTGGTGGCCGTGCTTTCGCCGTCGTAGGCGAGAATCCAGTCGTTGGTTCTCCAATGGCCGATATGGCCTGCATCAATTCTCCAACCGTTAAGATCGATTCCGGTGTAGAGCGGCTGAAATCCCTGAGCGAGCGGCGCGATGTCTCCGGGTTGGGGATTGGAGGACGGCCACTCGCGAATGCGCAGATTGCGAAAGTGGCATTCGGATCCTTCGGATTCGAGGCAGATGTAGCCTTTGCGTGGTTTGGCATCGCTGCCGCCGGAAACTTCCTTGCCGTTCACCGAAAGCCGGACGACGCCGTTGCTGCACGTCACACGGTAGTGATTCCATTCACCGGCTGGCTTCGCGCGGCGTTCGCTGGGGAGACAGCGCATCCAGCCGCCGGGATGTGGGTGTAACGGTTTGAAGGTCGCGCCGTGAATCGCAAAGACGTCGCCGTGGCTGGTGTAGTTGTCTGTATTCCGGCCATCGAGGATCTGGACTTCAATTGATCGCGCGAATGGCACTCCGGGTGAGGTAATCGGATCGCTCCAGACGAAGAGTCCCGCGTTGCCGCCGGTCTTCATGTGGCGATACTCGAGCTCCAGTTCGAAATTTTCGTATTGCCGATCGGTGCGCATGACACCAGTAGGGACGCCGGTGGAGATGATCATCTCATCGCGAACGGAAAAGGTGTTTGGAGCGCAGTTTACATTCACCCATCCGGAGAGATCACGGCCATTGAAGAGTGGGGTCCAGTTGGTGGACGAACTGTCCGCGGCGAGCATCGGGAGCATGCTGATCCACAGGAAGGGAATGGTGAAGCGCAGGGACGTCATGGGCCGTTTTTAGACTGCCTTTGCGGGATGAACAGAACTAAATTCGAACCGTCGCATGAAGAAAGATGACTTCCGCCGCATGGCCCAAGATTCAAATTACATTCCCGGGATTTACAACTACTGTGACCGCTGGTGCGAGCGGTGTGCTTTCACTGATCGTTGCATGACGTTTGCGATGGAGCTGGAGGAGGATGAGCGGCAGGGCGGTCCGCCGAAGAACGCGGACGAGTTCTGGCGGCGCTTCGAGTCCTCGCTCGCCATGACGCAAGAGATGGTGACGGACATGGCGAAGGAGCAGGGGATTGAGTTCGAAGACCACGAACTCACCGAGTTGGGGCGCCAGCAGAAGCAGCGGCACGAAGAGGCGAAGAACCATCCGCTGGCGAGGGCTGCGTTCGCCTATGATCAGTTGGTGGATGACTGGTTTCGAACGGGGCAGGCTGACTTGCGGGCAAAGGAAGAGGAGATACTCGCGCAGGCTCAGTTGGGTGTGGAACGAGTGAAAGAGGAGGTCATTGGACTCACTGATGTGGTGGAGATCATCCGCTGGTATCAGCCCCAGATCTACGTGAAGCTGATGCGCGCGCTGGATGCGGACAAGTCGTTTGAAGCGAGGAGCGAACAGCCGAAGGATTCTGATGGCTCGGCGAAGGTCACGTTGATCGGAATGGATCGGTCCATCGCGGCGTGGTTGCGAATGAAGGAGTTTTTTCCGGACAAGACGGACAGCATTTTGACGATGTTGGTGCAATTGGATCGCCTGCGTCGGGCGACAGAGAGGGAATTTCCGGATGCGCGACGATTCGTGAGGCCGGGTTTTGACGCGGCTTCGTGAACAGAAGCTGGGCGGAAGAACTTTGTGGGAGACGAGGAGTTTGATCGTCCTGTGATTGTAACCGAAACAACGCCGCCATCGCCGGCAGTCGGCCGCTCGTCGCGGCGCAGGCTGTATTGGGTGGCGGCGGCTGTGCTCTTGGCGGCTTCCATCCTTGGATGGCACTTTCGAGAACGTGACAAATCCGAAGCCTCCGTGATTGTTCTGCCCTCGGACCACGCCATTCAAGCGATGTCCGCACCGGCATTGGATCGGTTGATTCCTGCGCGCTGGGGCTGGCTATGGAAACTGCGCTATGCGGTGTTTGGGAAACCAGCATCGGTGGAAGTGGAACATACTTTCTTTCAGCTCAGCCCGGACGCAGAGGTTGCTGACCCGACCGTGATGTTCGGACCGGCGCTGGTGGCGAGTAATGGGGTGTCGGCGTGGACAATGGATTTGGATGACGCGAAGGATTTGAAGGCCCGTTTCAAGCAGCAATCCGGAGTGGTGTCCCGGGTTGGGCGGGTGAGTTTAGGGGCGAGAGTGGTCGCCACGATAACCAGCAGCAGCGGAACCGTCACTGCAGGTTCACCAGTTCCTGCCGGTACCTCTGCGACGTATGCTGTCCGTCCAAGGGGCGAAGGAATCGAGATTCGTGCGGCGTTTGTCTCTTGGGGGGATAGAGACTAATTCAAACGATGGAGTTTTAATGGAGACGCCGGAATTCGCTCTCGACACCAATTTGGTGATGGTTATCTCGATGTTTGTGCCTCAAGGCAAGGCTGTATACTTGCACCAAAAGAGGAAGAACGGGACACGCCAGTCGAGCGCTGCCGTCCTAATTCTTCCCCGGATCAAGTAGTCATTGAGGCCGAAATTTGCTAAACGACGCCCATGGGACGCCAGTTACGATGGCGATATGTGGCTTTTTTGTGCCAGCCCGGTCAAAAAGTTCCAAAGATTTGATTGAACTTCGGTTCCGGGAAGCCGGTCTAATTCTGACCATGAGCTCTAACATGGTGGAAATGACTGCTGTATTATTTGCGGTTTGTCCTAAGTCTCACCTTGGCATCCCACCAGCTTTCTGCTCATGCGACGAAAGGTATCCTTGATATGAGCAAACTCATTGACCCCATCAGTGAAATCATTCGCAACCCCAAACATTCCTTCCGAAAGGCCGATGATCGCCCGGTGAAGGCCCAAAAACACCGCTATGAACGCCGCAAGATTAAGGAGTATTTGAAACTTAGCGATTGGTCGGAGGGCGATACTGCCTGATTCATTCCAACAACCGTCTTTCAAAGGCCACGCGAAAGCGTGGCCTTTTCGTTTTCAGGCCGCTTCGCGGATCAATGCTTGTGGTCGTGAGCTTCGATGTTGGGCTTGGCTGGGCTCTCCTCCCCGTGGGAATGATCGTGGCCGGACGTCTCAAACTGGCCGATGAGTATTGCCAGCCCAAGGCCAGCCAGAAGGGAGAAGGATAGTTTAATCCGGTCGTGAGAGTGAAACTGGATTTCCGGGAGCAGATCGCTCGTCGAAATACAAAGGAAGGTACCTGCGGTGAAGGCAAGCGTGGCACCGAGAATGGCATTGGCCTGGGCTTGCGACTCGCCAATTCCGGCAAAGAACAGCATCACGCCGCACGGAATTGCGAGGGCGAACAGGCCGTTCACGATGTGACATGAATAGCGGGATTTGCCCCCGGCTGCCATCAAGGTGCTGATGGCCATCGCATCGAATGGCTTATGGAGAAGGATGACGAGAAACGCTCCGAGGCCGCGGGCGATTCCTTCGTGGCTGTCGGCTTCAGCATGGACACTGGCGGCCAGAGCAAGACCGTCCAAGAGTGAATGCAACGTCATGCCAGCCGCAGCGCCAACCCAGGAAAGTCCGCTGGCTGACTGCTTGGCCAGCGAATGCTCGCAATGCTCGTGATTGGCGTGGGAGAAATGGTCGTGCTCGGCCGCGTCATCCGGAATATCGTGATGATGAAAGTGGAAGAAGCGCTGGGCAAAAAACATCACAAGGAATCCCACCACCATCCAAGTTGCGACCCGATCGATGGACTTAAATTCGTGCCATGAGTGCGGCAGCATGTGGAGCAGGCCTACGCCAAGCATCAACCCGGCGACGAAGGAGATCGCTACCTGCAACCTCGTATGGGTCAATTTCGCAGCGAGAGGGAGCCAGCCGCCGGCAATTGACGCCAGAATAATGAAGGCGCTGTAAATCCCGATGAGCAGTGGGGTGGACATGGTCGCGTGCTCGTGCATTGCAAATAGGGTAGTGGTGTATGGCCGGTTGTCAGTTCAATAACTGAGACGATGCAGGCGACAAAAAAATCCCGCAGCCTTGCGAGCCGCGGGATGTCATTAAAATTTGCGGGCGGAGACTACTTGATCAGCAGCATCTGGCGGGCGCGCTTGATCATGCGATTCAGCCGGCGCTGATAATGAGCCGGCAAGCCCGTGTACTTGCGCGGAAGAATGCGGCCGTTGTCGGTGGTGAACTGCTTGAGCAGGGCCGTGTTCTTGTAGTCCATCGAGTCGATGGTGAAATCGATCTTGGGCTTGGGGCGAGGAGTGCGTTTTTCCATGCCGCCTGAGCGGCCGCGGCCTTTGCCATCCCGTTTGTCGGTGTGCGTATTACGAGGCATATGCTTTACTTGATTTCGCGATGAACAGTGTGACGGCGGAGGAAGGGATTGTATTTCTTAATTTCAAGCTTCTCCGTCTGAAGCTTCTTGTTGCGCGTGGTGGTATAGCGCGAGGGCGACTTTCCTTCCTTGCGCGCCTCGGTGCATTCAATAGTGATGATTTCTCTGGGCATAACTTACTCTATTTCCTTCGTGGGCTTCTCGTCAGCGTCTTCGTCGTCGTCAAC
>CAZBIC010000030.1:0-91810 GCA_964491875.1 uncultured Bifidobacterium sp. | reverse complement strand
GTCTTGAGGGTGACGAAGGCGACGAGGGCCTGGCCTTTGAGTTCGTCGGGCCGGCCGACGACGGCGGCTTCGGCAACGTTGTGGTTGCTGACGAGCGCGCTCTCGACTTCCGCGGTGCCGATGCGGTGGCCGGCGACGTTGAGCACGTCATCGATGCGGCCCACGATCCAGAAGTATCCGTCTTTGTCCTGACGGCAACCGTCGCCGGTGAAGTAGCTGCCTTTGACTTCGCTCCAATAGACTTCCTTGTAGCGCTGATTGTCGCCCCAGAGTCCGCGCAGCATGGAGGGCCAGGGCTTGCGCACGATGAGCTTGCCGCCGCTGCCTTTCGGCACGGGTCGGCCCTTGTCATCCACGACTTCAGGCAGGATGCCGAAGAAGGGCAGGGTGGCGGTGCCGGGCTTGGTCGGGGTGGCGCCAGGAATCGGTGTGATCATGATGCCGCCGGTTTCGGTCTGCCACCAAGTATCCACAATGGGGCATTTCGAGCCGCCGATGACTTCGTGATACCACATCCAGGCTTCGGGATTGATCGGCTCGCCGACGGTGCCGAGCAGGCGGAGCGAGGTGAGATCGTGTTTCTTCGGCCATTCGAGTCCCCATTTCATGAACGCGCGAATCGCGGTGGGCGCGGTGTAAAGAACCGTGACGCCGTATTTATCGACGATACGCCAGAAACGGTCGGGCTCGGGAAAGTTCGGCGCGCCTTCATACATGAGGCTCGTGGCGCCGTTGGCAAGCGGGCCGTAAACGACGTAGCTGTGGCCGGTGACCCAGCCGACATCGGCCGTGCACCAGTAAACGTCGGTGGGCTGGAGGTCGAAGACGTACTTGCTGGTCATCTTCGCCCCGAGCAAATAGCCGGCGGTGGTGTGGAGAATGCCCTTGGGCTTTCCGGTGGAACCGCTGGTGTAGAGGATGAAGAGGTTCGCCTCGCTGTCCATCTTCTCGGCCGGACAATTCGCATCGACGTGATGGAGTTCGCGGTGCCACCAGACGTCGCGGCCTTCCTCGATCTCGACTTCGTTGCCAGCGCGTTTGTGGACAATGACGCGTTCGATGGTGCGCGCGAGAAGCTTGCCGTCGGCGTCCTTGATCTTGAGGGCGTCGTCGACGTTCTTCTTCAACTGCACGATGGCGCCCCGACGGAATCCGCCATCAGCAGTGATGACCATCTTCGCGCCGCAATCGTTGATGCGATCGGCGACCGATTGCGCGCTGAAACCGCCGAAGACGACGGAATGCACGGCTCCAATGCGTGCGCAGGCGAGCATGGCGATGGCGGCTTCGGGCACCATCGGGAGATAAATGATGGCGCGGTCTCCTTTGCCGAGGCCGTTTCGTTTGAGGACATTGGCGAAACGACAGACTTCGCGGTGGAGCTGCTTATAGGTAATGACGCGTTCTTCGCCGGGCTTGTTATCACCGGCGGGTTCGCCTTCCCAGATGATGGCGGCCTTGTTCGCGGTGGGAGTGTCGAGCCACTTGTCGAGGCAGTTGGTGCTGACGTTCAGCTGGCCGCCGACGAACCATTTCGCGAACGGTTCCTTCCACTGGAGCACTTTCTTCCACGGCTTGAACCAGACGAGTTCGTTTTTCGCCTGCTTCGCCCAGAATTTCTCCGGCGACTTGATGGACTCGTTGTACATCTTCTTGTACTCCGCCATCGATTTGATGTGGGCGCGCTTCGAGAAATCCTTCGAAGGATGGAACACGCGCTCTTCGTGCATGTAAGAGGTGATGTTCACGGAGGGCGCCGCGAAACCTTTTGACGAGGCCGCTTTGGTGGACTTGGTGGCGACAGCTTTTTTCTTTTGAGCCATAAAATTCTTCAGGATGCGGCGCGCATTCTAGGAACGGTCCGCAGTGCGTCAAACTCGAAGTCCCGCCGGAGCGATGGAAGTTCAGTAGGGCGCTTCACCGCGCGGCGCCTGGCCGGCGGCATTGCGGGTGAAGACGTATTCCTTCACCGGCTCGCCGTTGATGAGGTGGCGCTGGATGATCTGCTCGAGCACCGCTGGTGTACACGAGTGATACCAAATACCGTCGGGATAAACCACAGCGACGGGACCGGCGACGCAGACGCGCAGGCAGTTCACCTTGCTGCGGTAGACGAGCGGCTTGGGTCCGACGAGGTTGAGTTCCTTGAGCCGCGCCTTGAGGAACTCCCAGGAAGTGAGCGTGACATCGCGGGCGGCGCACTTGGCTTCGGTTTGATCCGCGCAGAGAAAAATGTGGCGAACGTAAGTCTCCAAACCGAGCGCTTCAGCGGCGCGTTGCAGCTCGTCGCTCATATAAAAGGCCCGGCGTTGCGGAGTGGAAATGGGTTCACTGGAGAAACTATTCGCGGCCGATCCGCGGTGAGTCGAACAAAAAACGGCGACGGATGTTCGGTGTCGGGCGATGGGTGGAGTTGATCGATTTCAGAATCTAGGTACGGCTACTGAGAAAGCGACGAGATCGACTACGGACGCGCACGGTGTTGTGAACGTGAGAGTTGGGAAAGATTTTTTGCGCTTCGTTAATCTTGTTTCCTGCGCCATGCGATCTGAATTTGGGAAAACTCTCGAATTCTTTGAAAATTAGCTTCCATTCAATTGGCACTTGAGTAGCTTTTGCGACAACCACGATGACCCTAACTATGTGTGCCACGTGCAGTTGTTTTGCTCCAGCCCACATCCCGCGCAACTTGCTCAATGCGCATGTGAACAGTCGCTCGTTGGTTGTTCGTCCAGTTGCGGTAATCAGAAGTAAAACTTGAATGGTCGCCGTGCAGAATTGTTTTTTCGCCTCGCAGATACGTTCCAGAGTTTCGTTCGCAGCGATCCTAAGGTTCCTAGTTCTGGCGAGTGGCTTTTTGCTTGCGCTGGGTGCGCAAGCTGAGAAATCCGTCACTCTCGCGTGGGACCCGAGTCCGACTCCGACGGTGGTGGGTTACACGATTCAGTACGGCACGAATTCCGGCCAATACTCCGAGTTTCTTCTGCTTGGAAATGAAACCACGGCGGTTGTTCCGGATTTGCTGGAGGGAATCACTTACTACTTCGTGGTGACTGCTCACACGGAGGAAGGCTTGGAAAGCGATCCTTCCAACGAGCTCGAATACACCGTTCCCGACGGCAATAACAATTATCTGCCCCCGTCGCTCAACCCGCTTTCGGATATCGCATTTGATGAAGGCAGTGGCGAACAGCGTGTGGATTTGGTGGGGCTTGCGTCGGGATTGACCAGCCTGCTCTTGGACGTGAAAGCCAAGTCGAGCAATCCTGCCATCGTTCCCGATCCTGTTGTGAGCCTTCCGGGGCTCCTGACTGGCGGCTACCTGACTTTGGCCCCTTTGCCTGACGCCAATGGAACCGTTACGATCACGGTCACCGTCGACAATCTTCAGCCCCTGAACAACATCCTTGTTCGCACGTTTACAGTGACGGTCTATTCAGAGAACGACCCGCCGACGCTGGGACTGATAGAAGATCTCACGGTGGATTCCACGGCTGGTCCGCAGCTGATTTCGCTAACTGGCATTACCTCCGGGGCTTTCAATGAATCCCAGCACCTCTCGGTGGTCGCGGAGTCCAGCGAGCCGGAGATAGTGCCTGAGCCGCAGGTGGAATACACCAGCCCGAACGAAACCGGACTGCTCCGAATTGACCCGGTGGCCTATACCAACGGCTCCAGCATTATCACCGTAACGGTCAGTGATGGACAGGATTCCATCACTCGGAGTTTCCGGGTAAACGTGAGCCACGCGGAAGTGACCTACTTTCTCGAAGCCGAGTCCGGCAGCGTGCAATCGCCGATGGTGATTGCGGCGAGCACCAATGCCTCTAGTGGACGCTACGTCTATTCCCAATCCAGTGAGTCCGGGGCCGTAACCTTCAATCTGAACGCGTCTCTAACGGGCAACTACGTCATCTGGTGCCGGATTCTCTCCGTCAACAGTTCGTCGGATTCCTTTTACATCTCGCTTGATGGCGGTCCGGAGACTGTTTACAGCACGGCGCAAAACATCTGGTCAAAGACCTGGCAGTGGACGCGTATCAATGCGGGGACCTCAACGGATGCGTTGTTATTTCCCTTGGGGCAGGGCTCGCACACCTTGCGATTCCGGGCGCGCGAGCAGTCGACGATGCTCGATTCACTCTACGTGACCAATGATCGCGATTTCGTTCCGGTGCATCTCACTTTGGCTAAAAGCCTGACCGAACCGAACTCTGTGGACCTGTTGTTCCAGACGGCCGCTGGATTCCGCTACGCAATCGATACCACCACGGATTTCACCAACTGGTCGACGGTGTGGAGTGTGCCAACCAACATTCCTCTTGCGCAGGTGATCAAGTATCAGGACAGCACTCTCAGTGCGCCGATGCGGTTCTATCGTGTCCGGGTGAATCCCTGAAGACTGCTTCTTTCCGCAGCGCGCTTCCTCCGCAGCGAATCTTCCATCCTCCCCGCGGTTAGAGCACCGTGGGATTCGCGAGCAACGTGGCGATTCGCGTGAGCAACCTTCCCGCCGCACCACCATCCAAGACCCGGTGATCGAAACTCAAGGTCAGGTTGGCTTCCGTGACCGGAACGAACTGATTTTGGGCGGCATCCCAGTTCGGCACGATTCTTCCCGCACCCATGCCGAGGACCAGAGTCTGTTCCGGCAACGGAATTGGCGTGGCCCAGGTCAGACCGAACGTTCCGAAATTGGTAACCGTGGCGATCGAACCTCCCGTGGCGTTGGTGGGCAATTTGCGCTGACGCGCCAATTCCACCAGTTCGTTGTAACGCGCGACGAGTTCCTGCAATGGGCGCTTGTCGACTTCGCGCAGCACGGGCACCAGCACGCCATCCTCCGCCTCAACTGCGAACCCGACATCGATCGAAGTGGGGTGAACGATGTGATTTCCCACCAATCGCCCGGCGACGGCGCTGTTCTCTGACAAGGCGATGGCGAGCGCCCGTAGTGCGTAGAGAGCGGGGCCGGGTTTCGGATCGCATTTCTTGCGATGAGCCAGAACGGGATCGATGCAGACGGGCAGGGCAACGGTGGCGAGCGGACGAGTCCAACTGCGACGCATGGCGTCAGCGACAGCTACACGCATGCTGGAAGCAGTGCTCAAGCGGCTGCGCTCCAGATTTGCAATGAACGCTTCGAAGTCTTGAATCGTCACGCGTCCGGCGGCGCCACTGCCGGCGATGCCGGCGAGATCGGCCGCGTGCAGGCCGAGTTCGTTCATGCGCGCTTTCATGCGTGGTGACATGTAGCTCGCGCCGGCCGCATGGGCGGGAACTGGCAGTCCGCGAATTGTCGGCTCAACGTTGCGCCGTGACGGAGCCGCTTCGGAAGTGTTGGCGGTGACCGAAGCAGTTTCGGCGGTCGACTCTGGCTCGGCGGACGGTTCATCGAGCCCGATGCGCGCCGCTTCCTCCACTGTGACATCGAGCTGACCGAGGACGGCACCGACCGGGTAGCTGTCGTTGAGTTTCGCGAGCAGCTTCTCCACGCGCCCGCGACACGGCGCGGCGACGTTCATCGTGGCCTTGTTGGTCTCCACCTCGAGGACGTCCTGATCCGCCTCGACGATGGAGCCTTCCTTGACCAGCCAGTTCACAATCGTGGCTTCGGCGATCGACTCGCCCAGTTGCGGCATGATGATGGGAACCTGCGGCATAAATTCAGAGTCGGATCAAATTGCGCGCGGCGGCGGCGATGCTTCGCGCGGTCGGGCGGTGGGCCGCCCACAGATTGGGATGATAGGGCACCGGCGTGTCCTTTGCGTTCAAGCGCTGCGGTGGCGCGTCGAGGAGGTCGAATCCCTCGCAGGCCACCCGCGAAACGACTTCGGCAGTGACACCACCCCACGGCCAGGATTCGCCGACGCAGAGCAGCCGGCCGGTGCGCGCAACGGAGGCCATGACGGTGTCCGTGTCGAGCGGTTTGATGGAGCGGAGATCCACCACTTCAACCTCGATGGCTTCCGTCGCGAGTTCCTCGGCAACGGCGAGTGCCTCGTGAACCATCGCGCTGTAGGCGACGATCGTCATGTCGCGACCCGCCCGCGCAATGCGTGCCTTGCCGGTCGGCAGCGCTTCCGTGGGCAGGCGCTCGGCCTTGAGATGGTAGTAGAGAAATTTGTGTTCGCAGAAGATGACCGGGTCATCGATGGCGACCGCTTCAAGCAACATGCTGTAAGCGTCTTCGACGGTCGCGGGCGTCATCACCACGAGTCCGGGATAGTGCGCATAGATGGCTTCGAGGCTCTGGCTGTGAAACGGTCCGCTGCCGGTCGTGCCGCCACCGGGCAGACGAATGGTAATCGGGCAGGGGACGCGCGTGCGCCAGAACATCGTCGCCGCCTGGTTGACGATTTGGTTGAAGCCGACCGTGGAGAAATCCGCGAACTGCATCTCGACAATGGGACGCATCCCCTCGATGGCCGCGCCGATGGCAGCACCGACAATCGCGTCTTCGCTGATCGGGGCGTCGACGACGCGACCAGGATATTCCTGGGCGAGGTTCTTGGTGGCCTTGAATGCACCGCCAAATTCTCCCACGTCTTGGCCGTAGATGAACACTCTGGGGTCGTCAGCCAGCGCGCGCGCCTGCGCTTCGCGGATTGCTTCGAGGTAGGTGATGCTCATGTGAATGAAGACTCAACGACTCCGAGTCTCACACTGCGGAATGGCCTTCATTGAGATGCTTGGAGGACAGCGCGTACCAATCTTCCTTATATGGATCCGGCCCGGCTTCCCGCTGTACTTTGGCGACGGCTTCTTCGACTTTCGCGATTGATTCGCTGCGCCAGGCGTCCACGATCTTTTCGTCTGCCCAGCCGTGATCAAACAATTGTTCCTTCGCCAGCTCCAGGCAATCGCGTCCCAACGCCGACTGTCGCAGCCGGGGCGTGATGTAGCTGGCGTCATCGTGCTCGCCGTGACCGCACAGGCGAAGGAGCTTAGCCACGACGAGCTGCGGGCCGTGACCATCGCGCGCGCGTTGCGTCGCGTTGCCCAGCGTGGTCAGGCAGGCTTCGAGATCGGTTCCGTCCACGGAATGACCTTCCGCGCCATAACCGATGGCGCGATCCACCAGCGAGTCGCAGGCGAACTGCCGTGAGGTCGGAGTGGAATAGGCAAACTGGTTGTTGGCGACCACGAGCACTAGCGGAAGTCTCTCCACGGACGCCTGATTGAGTGCTTCGTGAACTGCGCCAGTGGAAGTCGCGCCTTCGCCGATGCAGGTTGCGCCCACGGTATCCGTCACGCCTTTGAAGCGGCGGGCCATCAGCATGCCGTTCACGACGGAAATCATCGCGCCGAGATGGCTGATCATGGGGAGTAACCCTTCCTTCGGCTTGCCGCGATGCACGTTGCCGTCCCGGCTGCGCATGGGGCCTTGCGGAGAACCAAGGTAGGTGCGAACGGCGTCGAGCACCGTTTCACCGAAGGCGAGCCGTCCCGCGGCGTCACGAATCAGCGGCGCAAAGATATCGCCCTGACGAAGGGAGACGCCGACGGAAGCACTCAGTGCCTCCTGACCTCGCCCGAGGAAAACGCCGCCGAAAATTTTGCCGGCGCGGTAGAGGCTCGCGAACTTTTCGTCCAAGACACGCGCCAAAAGCATCCAGCGAAAGGCCTGGATGTGGTGAGCGCGTCGATCAGACGCATCCGCCGGGGACAGGCGGCCGGTTTCCGTGTGAACCATGCCGTGAGGGTATGGTTTTGGGTGGGCTGGCGCAATGATTCTTTGGTCCAGACCAACGACATTCCTTGCGGCGGACGGGTTAACTCCGGCTTTAAGTTGATTGACATCCCTCCGCCTCGCTCCCTAGCATTCAAGCCTGTTCTGATAGTGGCGCGTTCGTCTATCGGCTAGGACATAGCCCTCTCAAGGCTGAAAGACGGGTTCGATTCCCGTACGCGCTACCAATCGACTGACATTCATGCGCCCGTTTCAAATCATCTTTAATCCCACCAGTGCGGCTGAACTTGCGAAGATGCCCAAGGAACTTCAGTTGAGCATTCTCGGGGAGTTTCGCGGCTTGCCGCAGGAAGTCCTGAGCACGGACTTGGAGCATTTCGGAAAGCTGGAACGTGCCGGGAAGATCATGCATCGCTTTCGGCTGGGTGATTACCGGGTTTATTTTGAACGTCACGAACTGGGTGTCGTGGTCCATCGCATTCTGAGCCGGAACAGCCTGAAGGATTTTCTGTTTCGCTCCAGCTTGCCGGTCGGGGAGGATGAAGTGTTGCAGGACAACCCGAAGTTTTGGGAACTCATCGAAGCTCCGGGCAAGAGCAACCCTCAGTCGAACTGAGCCGAGTTTGCTTTCGGATTGGCTTGGTCCCTCGCCGGAATTCCAGCGATTGACGCTCGCAACCCTGCGCCCGCCTCCTAATTCTCCGAGTCGGAGCCCAGTTCCACGTTCCAGTAGGCGAGATCGAGGAAGTGTTTCCAGCTGTCGTGTTGTTGGAAACCGAGATTGACCTGCACGAACGGCCGCCATTTCGGGCGCTTGGGTTTTCGCACGAGGTGCATCCCGGCTTCGATCGGCGTGCGATTGGCCTTGCGGGTATTACAAGGGATGCACGAGCACACGATGTTCTCCCAAGTCGTCGGACCGCCGCGGTCGCGCGGGATCACGTGGTCGAGGTTGAGATCCTTCCGGTCAAATATCTTCCCGCAATACTGGCAGGTGTTCTGGTCGCGCTCGAAGATGTTGTGGCGCGTGAACTTCACTTCCTTCTTGGGCATCCGGTCGAAGATCACGAGCAGGATGACACGCGGCACGCGGATCTTGAACGAGATGGTGTGGATGCTTTCCGGATGCGGTTCCTGCTGGGAGAAGTCGTGCCACTGGGAGAAATTGAACGTCTGGAACGCGCCGTCGCCCGAGTTGAAGACGACTTGGGCGCGACCTTCGAAGAGAAGGGTAAGCGCGCGTTTGGCGCTGCAGATGTTGACGGCTTGCCACAACCGGTTCAACACCAGCACATGCTGATCGAGGTAGTTACTCATAGCTCAGCGAAGTCGCGCGTAAATATCACGGCGCGTAGAGTGTTGTCAATCATCCCTCAATGAAATCACGGTTGTTTCACGGTTCGACAGAGTCGTTGCCAAAGTTTTGGCCGGGCGCCTAAGCTGCGGTCATGAACTTCCGTTGGTTGACTGGCTTGTTTTTCGTGTGCGCGTTGGTCGCTCGGACCGGAGCGCAGTCGGCAGATGATCGCTATGTCCGGGTGTATGGGATCATCCAGGAGGCAGATCGACTGGCAGACACGGGTCAAACCCGGCAGGCCATCACGAAGTATCTCGAAGCCCAGGTCGCCGTGAAGGATCTGCAAACAAGCTTCCCCGGCTGGAATTCGCAGCTGGTTTCATATCGCCTCGAATACATTTCCGGCCGACTGGAGCCGCTGACGCGCAAGGCGGAAAGCACGCCGGCGCCCAAGGGGCCGAGCCCGGCGGAGGAAGCGGCCGCGTTGACCGCGAAACAGTTGTCCGCGCTGCAAACGGAGATCGCGCAACTCGCGGCGCAGAATTCCCTGCTCGAAGCCAAATTGCGCGAGGCGTTGACCGTCCAGCCGGCCGCGGTCGATCCCCGCGAACTGGCGAAGGCCGACGAGCGCATCAAGGCCTTGCAGAAGGAGCGCGATCTTCTCGCGGTGACTCTCGAACAAGCGGGTGCCAGGACCGGAATCGCTGTCGGTGACAAAGCTGCCGCTGCGACGAATGCCAAGCAGGAAGTGGTGACCCAATCGGCGGTGGTCAGCGTGTTGCAACGCCAGAACGAAGAATTGCAGAAGCAGATCAATGACTTGGTCGCGCGCATGAAGCCCGGCACGCGCGGGGCGAGCGGGGAGGTATTGACACTCAAGGAAACCGTCGCGGCGCTCGAGGCGAGCAATCGAGTGATCAAGGAGGAACAGGTAACGATGGAGAACCGGCTCGTTCACTGGGTGAAAACCTACGGCGACGCCGCTTCGCGCGATGCCGAGTTGAAGAAGCAACTGGCGGAAGCTCAGGCCGCCATTCAGGCCGCAAAAGCCGAGCGCGATGCGTTGCTGGAACAGTTGAACAAGGTCTCAAAGGAATTGACGGAACGCGACACTCGGATTCGTTCCACCGCGACGCAGGCGCTCGAGAAGGAGATGGATACCATCCGCGCCAAACTGCAGATCTTCGAGGCGAAGAAGGTTCCGTTTTCGGCCGAGGAACTGGCGCTCTTCAAGCAGCCGCCGCTGAAGGTCGCGCGAGCCGAAACCAACGCGCCGCCCGCGCTGAAGACGGCCATTCCGGTTGCCCCCGAGGCGACGGCGAAGATTGAGGCGCAGACGGCGGACGCGCTTCGTGCGGTCGATGCGGGCCGGTATGAAGAGGCCGAGCGGAAGTATCGCGAGCTGCTCTCGCGGGACGAGAAGAACGTCAACTTGTTGAACAATCTCGCCGCCGTGCAGATGGATCAGGACAAGGTGGCCGACGCGGAAGCAACGTTGAAGAAGGCGCTGGAGATCGATCCGCAGGACGCCGTGAGCCTCTACTTCATGGGCGGTTTGAAAATCCGACAGGAGAAATTTAATGAAGCCTTTGATGTGTTGAGCCGTTCCGCGACGATCGATCCGAACAAGCCGAACACCCAGTATCTCCTCGCGCAGACGCTCGTGCAGCAGGGCAATCGCGCGCCAGCCGAGACCGCGCTGCGCCGCGCCATCCAGCTCAAGCCGGGCTGGGGCGAGCCGCACTACATGCTCGCCGTTCTCTACGCGACACAGGAGACGGACATGATGGGGCTGGCCAAGTATCACTACAAACAGGCCGTCACCGGCGGCGTGGCGCGGAATCCCGAGCTGGAAAAGTTGATGGAGAAACCCGTCACGAAGTAAGCGCGATGTTGCGACAGGAAATTCACGAGCTGGCCATCGCCACGCGGGGCCGCGGTTTCTACGAATTCACGGACGCCGTTCAGGAACTCATTCGCGACGCGAAGCTCAAGACCGGTCTGGCGACGCTGCATCTGCAACACACCTCCGCTTCGCTGTTGATTCAGGAGAATGCTGATCCGGAAGTGCGCCGCGATTTGGAACGATTCTTTTCCCGGTTGGTTCCCGACGGTGACTCAATTTTCCGGCATACTTCCGAAGGCGAGGACGACATGCCGGCTCACGTGCGGACGGCGCTGACGTGTGTGAACCTCGGCATTCCGATCGCGAACGGTGCGCTCACGCTCGGCACGTGGCAGGGTCTCTACATGTGGGAGCATCGCATCGAGCCGCATCGGCGTCGGGTGACGGTGCATCTGTTGGGGGAATGATCTAGCCAAAGGGCGGTGTGAGTGCCATTTTGGCCGCGCGGAAACCAATACATCGTTCCATGCACAAAACGTTCTTCATCACCGCTGCGGTCAGCGTTTTTCTCGCAACTTTCACTTCGGCCAACGCGGCATCGGGCGCTTCCAAGCCGGCTTCCACCAATGGCACCTTCTTCGGCTTTGCCGGACCGGAGACGTTTCCCATCGACCCGTTCATCTCGGACCTGCGCTCTGGCGATCTCGACGGCGATGGCTTGCTCGATCTGGTCATCGTCAACAATTCGCGTTCGAAGATTACGCTGCTCTACAACCAGACCGGCAAGACGAACCTCGCCGCGAAGGTGCTGGACGCGAAACGGGAGTTGAATGAGCTGCCGCCGGACGCGCGCTTTCGCATCGACTCCATCGCGTCGGAGAAACGCATTGCCGGATTGATTGTTGCGGACCTGAACGGCGACAAGCGTCCCGATGTGGCGTATTACGGCGAGCCAAAGGAACTGGTGGTGCAGTACAACGAGGGCACGAACGGGTGGAGTTCGCCCAAGCGCTGGCCGATCGAGGACGGACAGCTCACGCCGAACGCGCTGTCGGTCGGTGACCTCGCTGGAACCGGCCGGCCCGGGTTGCTGTTGCTCGGGGAGAACAATGTTTACTGGCTCGCACAGAATGCCGATCGCACGCTGGCGGAGCCGGAGAAGATTTCGTACTCGGGCTCGGTGAAGTCCGCGCAGATTCTCGACATCAACGGCGACAATCGTGACGACCTCTTGCTGGTGAATTGGGACAGTCCGAATCCATTCCGCTTCCGCCTGCAATCCAGCTCGGGCCAGCTCGGACCCGAAGTTCATTTCTCGATGCCGGCGATTCGGTCCTACTGGCCGGACGATCTCGATGGCGATCACAAGACCGAGGTGATGACCATCTCGCTGAACTCCGGTCGCGCGCAGGTATCGCACTTTGTCAGCAAGCCCGCCGAGACGCTGGTGGGAAATTTCAAGAGCGGGCAGTTCCAGGTCTTGCCGCTAAACAAGACGACGAAGGCCAAACGCGGCGTGGCCTGGGCGGATTTGAACGGCGATGCCTTGCCGGACTTGCTGGTCGCGGAGCCGGACAGCGGTCAGGTGACGGTTTACTTGCAGCAAACGGATGGGACGCTGCCGGGCGGCAAGCGCTTCTCGACCTTGAGCGGCGTGAGCGAAGTGGCGGTGGTGGACGCGGCGGGGGAACAACCGGCGGAAGTTTATTTGTTGAGCCCGGACGAACGTCAGGTCGGGATGACCACTTTCGACAAGCAGGGGCGCATGCCGTTCCCGAAAGTGCTGCAAGTCGATGGACGTCCGCTGACGATGGCGGTGGGTTCGTTGAAGTCGGGCGACAAGCCGACGCTGGCGGTGATCGTGGATCAGGACGGAAAGCGCTCGCTGGTGACGCGGTTTGCGGACGGCAAGACGAAGACGCAGAAGTTGAGCGAAAGTTTCAAATCCAATCCGAGCGCGATTTCGATTCACGATGTGAATCAGGACGGCCTGGGCGATCTCGTGGTGCTCGTCCCGTATGAAAAGATCAAGGTGCTGATTCAGGTGGCCGGGAAAGATTTCGAAGAGACGGACGTCGCGCCGCCCGGCGGCAGCGTGGAGCAGCCGTGGATGAGCACGGCGGATGTCGATGGCGACGGCAAGTCCGAGTTGTTGCTCGCGCAGAAGAATTTCCTTCGTGCGGTCGTGCTCAAGCTCGACCCGGAACAAAAGGACGCGACCAATCGCACCTGGTCCTTCACCGTGAAGGATCAAATCAACGGCGCGACGAGCAACTCGCGCATCGTCGGTGCGTGCCCGTTGAAGAACGGGAACAACGCCATTGAATCGCTCTTCATGCTCGACGCGGAACGCAAGGCAGTAACGCTTTCCGAGCGCGACGCCAACGGCGTGTGGCAGGTGATTCGCAATGTGCCGCTGCCGTTCTCCGAGTTCACCGAGCTGCGTCCGGTGGCGCTCGGTGGCAAGACGGCGAACTGCATCGCGTTCCTCGGCGTGGGCGCAATTGGCTGGCTGTCGCTGCAGGGGAATGCGTGGGATTTTGTCGAGCTGGACGGTTACGAAACACCGATCAAGGACGGTCGCCTGAATGACGTTGTCTCCGGCGATCTGAACCAGGATGGCCGCAAGGATTTGGTGTTCCTTGAAACGGCGCGGAATCATCTCGATCTGGTGATCTTTGATCGTTCCGGGCAGCTGGTTCCTTCCACGCGCTGGCCGGTGTTTGAGGAACGAACCTTCCGGGGACGTCGCGGCGATCAGAACGAGCCGCGCGAAGCGATGATTGCGGATGTGACGGGCGACAAGAAGAACGACCTGATCGTGGTGGTCCACGATCGCATTCTCGTTTACCCGCAGGAGTAGCCGCTGCGGTTGTTGCCGCAGGTCTCTTTCCTGACAACCTTTTGAGAATTGGGAGAGGTGCTGCGGCGAGGGATTTTAGAAGGAACGAGTCGGAACGAGCCTGAGCGAGCGGAGCATCCCAGCGGCGGGCAGTGATGTCCGCGACCACAAAGTCCCATTTTGAAAGTTCCGCTGACCGGAGGGTTATCGATGGGAAGGCTGGGGCGCTTGGAAACAGGCGCCCCTGTTGCTTTTATCGTCTAGCGGGCAGGTGTAGAATCGGTTCACAAAGTGTCTTTCCAGTAACTTTTTGCAAAATATTTTGCGGGCTTTCTGCTCGGATTTCGCTTAAACGGAATGATTACCGGATCCACTTGGGCTGCTGGCGGTGTTTTGCCGTGAGCGTGGCGGGGACGGGTTGTGCCCGAGGGGAGATTCCGCAGGTAAAATCAGCTTGAACCCTTTATGCGATTAACTGGACGTATTCTTGGCGCGGTATTTTTCCTTCTGGCCGGCGCGGCTGGAGCGTTGGCTCAGCCTGCCAACAATGCTTTTTCCGCCGCTTTCACTTTGACGGGGCGGTTGGTCGAGACCAACGGCACCACGGCCCTGGCTTCGAAGGAACCGGGCGAGCCCGCGCACGCTGGCAACCAAGGTGGACGTTCCGTCTGGTATAATTGGACGCCGGACAAGTCCGGTCAGGCGGCGGTGTTCCTGAACGCGGCATCCTTCAACTCGCTGCTCGCGGTCTATACAGGTAATACCGTCAACGCGCTGACTCCGGTGGGCTCCAGTCAGGGTGGGGGATTCGTTCAATTCAACGTCGTGGGCGGCACGACTTACCGCATCGCGGTCGATGTGGTCCGCTTCTTCGGCAATCCGGCCGGTGGCGATTTTACCCTGGGCGTGGCGCTGCTGGCTTCGGTGAACTTCCTTTCTCCGCCGAGCAATTCGGTGGTTTATGTCGGCAACCCGATCGAACTGCTCGTGGAGGCGGAGGTCCTGAGTCCGCCGGTTCAGCGTGTGGAGTTTTACCAGGGTGGCCAATTGATCGGCACGGTTGCGAATCCGCCCTACTCATTGACGGTTCCGCAGCCGGCGTCGGGCACGAATCTCTTTACGGCCGTGGCGATCGATGCGAACGATCAGATTTGGTCTTCATTGCCTCACCGCATCAATTACCTGAATCCCGGTGCCACCATCGCGTCGCCCGCGGAAGGCGCGATCTTCCAGAACCTGAATCCTGTCTTGGTTACGACGACGGTTTCCGTCCCGGTCGGCTCGGTCACCAATGTGGAGTTCTGGGTGGACGGATTGAAATTTGGTCAGGACAGCACGCAGCCGTTCAGCGCGACGTGGAGCAACGTCGTGGGCGGTGTTCATCGCCTGACCGCTGTGGCCCGGGACAATTCCGGCATCGTCTACACCTCTTCGCCGGTCACGATCGCGACTCCGATCACGCTCGTGTCCACCGGTGCCGTCTGGAAATACCTTGATAACGGCTCCAACCAGGGCACGAACTGGACGAGTCGCGATTTCAACGACAGCACGTGGGCCAGCGGTCCGGCGCAACTGGGCTACGGCGACGGGGACGAGGCGACCGTGGTCGGCTTCGGTGGTGTGCCTGATGAAAAGAACATCACGACCTATTTCCGCCACACCATCTTCATCACCGGTGCGACCAATTACACCAACCTCATCTTCGGCGTGAAACGCGACGACGGCGCGGTGGTTTATGTCAACGGCGTGGACGTGGCTCGTTTCAACATGCCGTCCGGGACCGTCAACTATCAGACGCCGGGGACTGCAGCGGGCGATGATGGCACGGTCTACTATCCGGCCACCGTTCCGGCGACCCGCCTCGTGGAAGGCTTGAACGTCATTGCGGTCGAGGTGCACCAGGATTCGCTGACGGGGGACGACCTCAGCTTTGACCTGCAACTGCTGGGCGGTCTCTACCCGCGTAATGATCCGCCGGTTGTCTCTATTACATCGCCGGCGCCCGAGACACCGTTCCTTGCACCTCCGTCCATTACCCTGACCGCGAGCGCAACTGACCCGAACGGACGCATCGTCAAAGTCTCGTTCTACAACGGCGACACGCTGCTCGGGGAAAGCGTCACCAGCCCGTATTCGTTCGTGTGGAACAATCCGCCGACGGGCCGCTACCTCATCCGCGCGATTGCTGTGGATGACCTTGGCTCCGGCGCCTCGTCGGCTTCGGTGCCGGTCAACGTCTTCGAATCCTCCGGCGCCCCGATTGCACGCATCCTGACTCCGGGCAACGGCACGGTCGTGGAAGGCCCCATCACGTTGGCGGTGATTGCGGAAGCCCATGCGCTGAATTCTATCGCGTCGGTCGAACTGCGGGCCAACGACGTGGTCTTTGCCACACTGACTCAACCTCCTTTCTCCACCCAATGGAACGCTCCGTTTGGATCGAACCTCGTCACCGCGGTGGCAGTGGACTCCACGGGTCGTCGCGGAACTTCCGAAGTCGTGAACGTCACGGTTACCATTCCGCCAACCAACACCGTGGCCCCGACCATTGCCGCGCGAGTGCCGGCCGCGAACGCCACCGTCAGCGCGTTGACGCAGGTGCGCGTGACCTTCAGTGAGCGCGTGCAAGGCGTGGATGCCGCGGATTTCCTCGTCAATGGAGTGCCGGCCGCGGCGATGACCAACATCGGGAACATCTACATCTTCACGGTGGCCCAGCCATTGCCTGGCACGGTCAGTTTCTCCTGGGCGCCCGGTCACGGAATCACCGATTTCGGTTACCCGACGTCGTTGCCATTCGACAGCGCGGCACCCGCGGCGTCGTGGACCTGCAATTTCGTGGATCGCACGGCGCCATTGCTCGCCACCATCAGCCCGGCTCCGGGCGCGTTCCTCACCAACCTGAGCGCCGTATCGGTGACGTTCAATGAATCAGTGGTCGGCGTCGATGCCGGGGACTTCCTAGTGAATGGCCAGCCGGCGTTTGCGGTGAACGGCTCGGGTGCGGCTTACACGTTCAGTTTTTCGCAACCGGCGTCAGGCCTCGTGAATGTCACGTGGGCCGCCGGCAACGGCATCGTCGACCTCGCGGCGGTTCCGAATGCGTTTCCGAGCACGAACTGGAGTTATACGCTCGACGCCCGCACGGCGCTCTCGCAATCGAACGCGGTCTGGCGCCTGTTCAAAGGCCAGGCCGAAGCCTCGGTGCCGATCGCGGCGTGGCGTCAGTCGGCTTTCGACGACTCCGCTTGGGCTTCCTCGGCGGCGCCGTTTTACTTCGGCGATCCGTATAATTCCGCGGCCAATCCTGGAACGTTGCTCAACGACATGGCCGGCAACTACTCCACCCTTTATTTGCGCCGTGAGTTCACCATCCAGGACGCCGGCGCGATCACAAATCTTCTGCTCGCGGCGCAGTCCGACGACGGATTTGTCGCGTGGATTAATGGAATCGAAGTGGCCCGCGTCAACGCGCCGGGCGGCGACATTCCGTATAATGGAAACGCCACGGCGGGCGCGAACGAGCCTTCCGCCAGCGGCGCGGCGTATGTTACCTACACGCTGCCGAATCCCGCGCTCTATCTCCGCGACGGCGCCAACACGCTCGCCGTGCATGCGCTCAATCAAACGGTGAACAGCGGCGACTTCGGTTTCAACGCGCAGCTCTTCACTTATCTCGCCGATCCGAAGCTCGTCGCCCCGCGCATCACATCGGTTTCGCCGGCTGCTGGAACGGTCTTCTTCATGACCAATCTCACTGTTCGATTCCTCGAACCCGTGACCGGAGTCGACGCTTTGGACCTGTTGGTCAATGGCGTTCCGGCGACGGGCGTCACGGGTGGAACGAGCAATTCGATTTACACGTTCAGCTTCCCGCAACCGCCGTTCGGAACCGTCAACATCGCGTGGGCGGCGAACGATGACATTGTGGACTTCGACGTGCCGGCCAAGCCGTTCGACGGCACGGCACCTGGCTCGACCTTCCAGTTCACGTTCCTGAATCCGAGCACTCCGACGATTCTCTCGCAGACGCCCGCGGCGGGCACCATCATCGAGCTTACGCAGATCGCTGTCCTCTTCAGCGAACCGGTCACCGGCGTGAACGCCAGTGACTTCCTGATTAACGGCACCGCGGCGGCCTCGGTTTCCGGCTCCGGTGCGAACTACGTGTTCAGCTTCCCGCAGCCGGCCTACGGTCCCGTCGCCATCACCTGGGCAGCCGGTCACGGCATTACGGATCTCGATGTGCCGTCGAACCCCTTTGATCTCACCCGTCAGGGCAGTTTGTGGAATTACACCCTCGTGGATCAAACGCCGCCGAGCATCGTGAGCGTGGTGCCGGCGCGCGGTGTGCAGGTGACGAACCTGACGCAGGTAACGCTGACCTTCAGCGAGCCGGTTGCCGGCGTGAACGCCACGGACTTCCGCGTGAATGGCGTCGGCGCTTCGTCGGTCAGCGGCGGGCCTGCGACGTTTACCTTCACCTTCCCGCAGCCGAATGCCACGGTCGTGAACATCTCGTGGCTCAACGCCCACGGCATTCGCGATCTCGCACCGGTGCCGAATTCCTTCGACGCCACCGGACCCGGCGCCACGTGGAGTTACTCCACGCCGGACAACGTCGCACCGTCTGTCGCGACTGTTGACCCCGCGCCCGGCATTACGATTCGTTCGTTGTCCTCCATCCGCGTAACGTTTACCGAAGCGGTTACGGGAGTGGACACCAACGATCTCATCATCAACAACCGCCGCCCGCTGTCCGTGAGCGGCGCGGGTGCCGGTCCTTACACGTTCAATTTCCTGCCGCCGTCCAACGGCGTGGTGGAAGTCCGCTGGGCGGACACTACCGGCATCGGCGATCTCGCCACGCCGGCGCCGAACCTCTTCACCGGCGGTCAATGGATCTACAATCTCGATCCGAACGCGAGCTTCGCGGGCAAGGTGTTGATCAACGAGATCATGTTTAATCCGCTTGGTGGCAACCCGGCGGAAGAATGGATCGAACTGCGCAACGTGACTGCCAGCCCGATCAATCTCGCCGGCTGGCGATTCACCCGCGGCGTGAACTTCACGTTCTCAAGCGTCAACATTCCGGCCAACGGATATCTCGTGATCGCGGCCGACCCGGCGACGTTCGCGCTGAAGTATCCGGAAGTGACTGACGCCATCGGCGGCTGGTCCGGTCGCCTCGCCAACAGCGATGAGACCATCGAACTGGAAACCGCATTGGGCGAGTCGGTGAACGAGGTCCAGTTCGCGACCCAGGGCGATTGGGGCCAGCGCGTGCGCGGACGCGGCGTCGATCTGGTCGAAGGGCTGACCCGCAACGGAAACACGGCAACCGCCACTATTTTCGATCACGGCTTCGTCAACGGCGACACCGTCGTCATCTCGGGTGCCGACCAGCCCGAATACAACGGGCAGTACACGATTGGAAGCGTCACCGTCTCCACGTTTACCTTCACCGTTGCCGGCAGTCCGGCGTCCCCCGCCACGGGACGCATCCTCTGTCATCAAGTGTCTCACCGCGGCTCCACAGGCTGGGGCTGGTTCTCACTGGCGGACGGGTTTGGCAACTCCATCGAGTTGGCGAACGCGGCGTTGGGCAATGGCTCCGGACAAAACTGGAAACCGAGCGCTTCGGTCGGCGGCACGCCGGGAGCGGTCAATTCCGTCATCAGCGGCAACGTTGCTCCGCTCATCCTCGACGTAACGCATTTCCCGCTGGTGCCCAAGTCCACGGACACCGTTTCCATCACCGCGCGCATTCGCGATGAACAACCCGTCAGCGCCAGCACGGTGACCTTGTTCCAGCGGGATCACACTTCGACCAGCCCCGGGGCGTTCAGCGCGGTGACGATGTTCGACGACGGCGCCCACGGTGACGGTCTGGCAGGCGACGGTGTGTTTGGTGCGCAATTGCCGCCGGCGCCGAACGGCACCGTGGTGGAATTTTACGTGCAGGCGACCGATGCCACCGGCAATGCACGCACGTGGCCGGCTCCGGCGATGGAACCAAACGGTTCGCTCGCGCAGGTTGCAAACGCCCTCTTCCAGATCGACGACGAGGATATCACGAACCCGATGCCGGCGTTCCGCGTCATCATGACGGGCACCGAACGCGGCGCGTTCCCGCCGGGCGATCGCAACAGCGATGCGGAGGCGAACAACACCTTCATCAGCATGGACGGTGACGGCACGAAGGTGCGTTACCTCTGCGGTGTCCGCGTGCGCGGGGCCGGTTCGCGCTCTCAAACGCCGCCGAACAACCGCCTCAACATTCCGAACGACAATCGTTGGAACGATCTGTCGGCCGTCAATCTGAACGGGCTGTATGTGCATTCGCAGATCATGGGCGCGGCCGTTTCGCGCAAGGCGGGTCTGCTCTCATCCGATGCGCGCATCATCCAGTATCGTATCAACGGAGTGAACCCCGCGCGTCTCACGGCGCCCGGTGGCGGTTCTGGATCCGGCTACGGCGCGTTCATCATGCTTCTGCCGGTCGGTGGAGATCTGATGGAAACCCTCTATCCCGACGATGGCGATGGGAATGTCTATCGCGCTTCGACCGGAAATCACTCTGCCAGCCTCGGTTATCTCGGAACGAATGCGGTGACCTATCTTAATACCGGATACTTCAAGGCTTCCAACGGCACGGAGAATGACTGGTCGGACTTGATGGCGCTGACCTATGCCCTCACCCAGACGAACGCGCCGCTGGAGGATTACATCCAGATGGTGGGCACAAACGTCAACGTGGAGATGTGGATGCGCTACTTCGCGGTCGGCACGCTGACCTGCTACGGAGAAACGTCGATGTTCAACGGCCGTGGCGACGACTACGCGCTCTACCGCGGCATCAAGGATCCGCGCTTCTCGCCCATCGGCCATGACTTCGACACAATCTTCGGTCAGGGCGACACGACGGGATCCTACACCACCACGACGAACAACAGCGGCAATCCGACGCTCTTTATGATGTTGAACCCACCGAACAACGGCGGCGGCGGAGGTGGCGGATTTGGCGGTCGAGAGGCCAACATGCCGGTGCTACGCCGCCTGATGACGAACGAAGTGTTCGTGCCGGTTTACTTCGGTGAGCTGCTGCGATTGTGTGACACGGTCTTCCATCCGTCTGAGCTGAATCCGCTCTTCGACCAGATGCTCTCCGGTTGGGGCAACGGTCCGACAACGGTGACCATCGACGGAATGAAGACGTTCGCGAACAACCGTCGCAGCGTTGTTCTCTCGCTCATCCCGACCAATCTGACCGTGGGCAGTTCGCTCAGTGTTGCGAACGGTTACCTGACCGCGACCGGTCCGAGCGCCACGCTCTTCGGAACTTCACACGCTGTTCACACCCGCAAGGTGCTCGTGAATGGCGTCGAGGCGCAGCGTTCACCGTGGGAAGCGCGCTGGACGAACAACGTGGTTCTGAACCCGGGCATCAATCGCGTGCTGGTGCAGTCGATCGATGCCAACGGCGTGGAGTTTGCACGGCAGACGGTGGACATCCGCTACGACAACGGTGCGGCGCAGACTGTTTCCGGCAATCTCAGCGCCGACACGGTGTGGACGGCGGCGGGCGGGCCTTACGAGGTCACGGCAGCGCTTACGGTGGCCAGCGGCACCACGCTCACCATCCAGCCGGGCGCGACGGTGTTGTTGCGACCGGGAGTGAATTTCATCGTCGCCAATGGCGGTCGTCTGCTCGCCGAGGGCACGGACACCGCGCGCATTCGGTTCGCGGCGGTTCCCGGTTCCGCGAACTGGGGCGGTATCACGATCAACGGCGCGGCGAATTCGCCCGAGACGCGGATGTCTTACGTTCACATCGAAGGCAACGGCGACATCGCGGTCGAAGTCGCCGATGGCACGGTGTGGCTCGACCATCTGACGTTCGGCAATACGACGCGGCAGTATCTTTCTCTGGATCGCGCGTCGTTCGTGGTACAGAACTGCGTGTTCCCGGCGGGCACCGCGAGCTTCGAGCAGACCCACGGATCCGGCGGCATCAAGGCTGGTGGGCGCGGCATCTTTACGCGCAACTATTGGGGCAAGACTCAGGGCTACAGCGACGCGCTGGATTTCACCGGCGGCAATCGTCCCGGACCGATTCTTCAGGTCATCAACAACGTCTTCATGGGTAGTGATGATGATTTGCTGGACCTCGACAGCACTGACGCGTGGGTGGAAGGAAACATCTTCCTGCACACGCATCGGAATGGTTCGCCCGATTCGGCGAGCGCAGTCTCCGGCGGCGCGGACAACGCGGATACCTCGCAGGTCACCGTCGTCGGCAACCTGTTCTTCGACGTGGATCATGCGGCGAACGCGAAGCAGGGGAATTTCTACACGATGGTGAACAACACGATCGTTCACCAGACGAAGGTCGGCAGTGAGGACACGAACACCGCCGTGGTGATTCTCGCGGACATGAACGAGCAGGGGACGTTTACCACGCAGGGCGCGGGGATTTATCTGGAGGGCAACATCATTCTGGACGCCGAGAACCTGACGCGCCACGTGACCACTGCGGTCGTCACCTACACGAACAACATCATCCATCAGCTCACCGGCGCGGCGTGGAACGGTCTCGGTGGTGGCAACAGCAATGTCGATCCGCTGCTCAAGAAGATTCCAACCCTCGCGGAGACCAGGGCCTTCAACTCCTGGGAGGCGGCTCAGGTGTTGTGGGATTGGTTCAGCCTGCAGCCCGGTTCTCCCGCGCGCAACGCCGGCCCGCAAGGGCGCGATCAGGGCGGCGTGATTCCGATTGGCGTGTCCATCACTGGCGAGCCGGCGGAAACGACGTCCCTCAACAGTGCGACGCTGTTCGTCGGCGTGAATCGCACCGCCGGTGTTCCAACCAGTGGCTTTGCCGATGGCTCCGGTTACACGCATTACCGCTGGCGTCTGGATGGCGGCGCCTGGAGCGCAGAGGTTCCCACGGCCACGCCGATCACTCTTACCGCGCTGGCCAACGGCCCGCACTTTGTCGAAGTGGTCGGCAAGCGCGACTCCGCATTCTTCCAGGATGATCCTGCCTTCGGTGTGGACGCGGTGGTCACGACTTCGCGGACGTGGACGGTCAACACGGCGCGGTCGCCTCTCCGCTTGAACGAAATTCTCGCCGCGAATTCTGGCGTGCTGGTGAATGCAGGTGCCACGCCGGACGCCATCGAACTCTACAACGAAAGCGGTGCCCCGGTGAATCTTGCCGGGGTTCGCCTGACGGATGATCTCACGTCGCCGGACAAGTTTATCTTCCCGGCGGGCGCGAGCATTCCGGCGGGTGGTTATCTCACGGTCTTCGCGGATAGCGCGATCGGCGCGCCCGGTTATCACACCGGGTTCACGATCGCGCAGGAGGGTCAGTCACTCTATCTTGTGGACGCGGCGTCGCGCGGCGGAACAACGATCGATTCGATCACGTTTGGCCTGCAAGTCACCGACCTTTCGATCGGCCGCAGCGTGGATGGTTCGTGGGAGTTAACGACCCCGACCTTTGGGGCTGCCAATCGCGGCGCGCGTCTCGGCAGTCCGACGGCGCTGCGCATCAACGAATGGCTCGCCATCGCCACGACACCTTTCAACAACGACTTCGTTGAACTCTACAATCCGGGCCCGTTGCCGGTGTCGCTCGGGGGATTGTTCCTCAGCGACGAAATCATCGGGCGCAAGAACCGCCACGAAGTCCCAGCGCTCAGCTTCATGGCTGGCTTTGGCTACCAACGTCTCGTCGCGGACGGTGACGCCGGCGCGGGCGCGGACCATCTGAACTTCGGTCTCAACGGTGACCAGGGTGAGATCGGGCTGTTCCTGCCGAACCTCACTTCCATCGACTGCGTTTACTACCAGGCGCAGCGCTTGAATGTCTCGCAAGGTCGCAGCCCGAACGGCGGTGGAAACCTCGCGTATTTTGATACACCGACGCCGGGCGCGCCGAATCCGCTCATCGTCGTCAATCCGCAGGGCGGCGCGCTCGTCATCAACGAAGTGCTGGCCAACAACGCGAGCGCACTGGAAGACGGTCGCACGCCGGACTGGGTGGAGTTCTACAACGGCACAACCAACGCGTTGAACCTCGCGGACTACAGCCTCACTGATGACACGTTGCAGCCGCGACGCTTCGTCTTCCCGGCGGGCGTGACCTTGTCGCCTGGCGCGTATCTTCGCGTGCTCTGTGATCCGGGCAGCCGGATTTCCGGCCCGCTGGTGAACACGAACTTCGCGCTGAAGTCCTCTGGCGGCGGTGTGTATCTCTTCGATGCGCAGGTCAGCGGCGGCAGTTTGCTGGCGTCGGTGACCTATGGTTTGCAGGCGGCGGACCTTTCCATCGGCCGGGTACCGGATGGCACGGGCGCGTTCCGCCTGACCCTCCCGACTCCGAACGCCGCGAACGCGGCGGTGACCACGCTTGGCGATATCGCGAACTTGAAGATTAACGAGTGGCTGGCGGATCCGGCTCCTGGTGATGACGACTGGTTCGAAGTCTATAATCCGAATTCGCTGCCGGTCGCCATCGGCGGGCTGCATCTCACGGACGACTTGAACAACCGCACGAAGCACGTGATTCCGGCGCTGTCCTACCTCGGCTTCGGCACGAACGCGTATCAACGCTTCGTTGCGGATAACAACGCAGGCGCTGGCGCCGATCACGTGGGCTTTTCGCTGCGCGGTGCCGGCGAATCACTCGGCATCTCGACAGCCGCCGGCTTGTTGATCAACGGCGTCTCGTTCGGCGCGCAGATCAGCGACATCTCGGAAGGTCGTTTCCCGGATGGCGCGACGAACGTTGTGCGCTTCCCAGGAACCGCCTCGCCTGGCGAATCGAACTGGCGCGAGCTGACGGATATCGTGATCAGCGAAGTGCTAACCCACACCGATTCACCGCTCGAAGACGCGATTGAACTGCGCAACACCACAGGCGCGCCGATCAATATCAGCGGCTGGTGGCTGAGCGATGACCGGGGTTCCCTGCGGAAGTATCAGATTCCGTCGCCCATGATGGTTCCGGCGAATGGCTTCGTTGTGATCTATGAAACGGCGTTCACGAATGCCGAACAGGCCGCGATTCCGTTCGCCATCAGTTCGCACGGTGACGAGGTCGTTCTGAGCGCCTTTGCGAACAATGCGCTGACCGGCTATCGCGCTGCGGTGGATTTCGGTGCGGCGGACAACGGCGTTTCCTTCGGCCGCCATTTGACCAGCGATGGTCGGGTGGAGTTCGTGGCACTGAGCGCGCGCACGTTTGGCGTGGATGACCCGGATACCGTCGAAGAATTCCGCGAGGGCGCTGGCGCAACCAACGCGTATCCGCGCGTGGGTCCGGTCGTCATTAGCGAGATCATGTATCATCCGCCGGACGACGGTACGAATGACAACACGCGTGACGAATACATCGAGCTGCACAACATCAGCACGACGCCTGTGGGGTTGGTCGAGGGCACGAACAGCTGGCGCCTGCGCGACGCGGTCGACTTCGACTTCGCGCCGGGAACGGTGATTGCCCCGGGCGGCTACCTGCTGGTGGTGAGCTTCGATCCGGTGAACAACCCGACTGCGCTGGCCGGCTTCCGCGGTCGCTATAATCTCACAACAGAGACGCCGATTGTCGGTCCCTACAACGGCAAGCTCGGCAATGACTCGGACGACGTGGAGTTGCGCAAGCCCGGCATTCCGGATGTGGACGGCGTTGACTCGATCCTCGTTGAGCGCGTGCGCTACGCGGATGTGGCGCCGTGGCCGATCAACGCGGATGGCATCGGTTTCTCGCTGCATCGCATGACGGCGACGGAGTTTGGCAATGACCCGGCCAACTGGTTTGCCGATTCGCCGACCCCCGGGCCGACTGTGACCACGGGCGACACGGACAACGATGGCCTGCCGGACAGCTGGGAAACGCAGTTCGGATTCGACCCGTTCAATCCGCTCGACGCCGGACTCGATTCCGACAATGACGGGTTGACGAACCTGGCTGAGTTCCAGATGGGCAGCAACCCGCGTGATGCGTCGAGCGGCGTTTCGATCAGCTCGATCGCGCTCTCGGTCAATGGCAGGAACGTGGTGCTGACCTTCACCGCGTTTGCGAACCTGACCTACACGGTCGAGGCGACATCGAGCTTCGGGAGTTCGTGGACGCCGGTGCAGGACATCGCGGCGGAAGCCACGACTCGGACCGTTCAAGTCGTGGTGCCGGTGAACAGCCCGATGAAGTTCTTTCGGCTGCGCACGCCGTGGCGTTTCGCGACGGCGACGGAGTCGCGCATCGATTCCATCCAGACGGTGACGGGCAACCAGCTCAAGCTCACCTTCACCGTCGCTCCGAACCGCGCGACCGTGCTGGAGCAGCGCGCGAGCCTGACCAGCGGTTCGTGGACGACGGTGACGAATGTTGCCTCGGCTGCCGTTCTCCAGAACATCGAAGTGACGGTGCCGCGCGCAGGCGGTTCCGGTTTCTTCCGCCTCCGCACGCCGTAACGCGGAGAAGCCATTCAATCATCGCACCGGCGTTCCTGGAAACGGGGACGCCGTTGTGCTTTGCGGATTGCGCTTCCCCCGCGACTGCGCTGACATCGCGGCATCATGACTCGCCCAATCTGCAACTGGATGGCCCTCGCGTTTGCCTGGCTGGGAATCGCTGGGCACGGTGCCGCGGCATCCTTGACGCTGGAACGTACGAATCACTGGCTGGTGATCCGCGGCCCCAATCTGCCCGGCGAGATTCGCATCAACTACCTCGAGGCTTACTGCCGGGCGGGCTCGACGGATGCGGACTGGGTGAAGCACACGGTGGTTCCGCATCGGAATGAGTTCATTTCGATGAACGCGAGTTCGACCGAGTTGAGCCTCAAGGACACGTTGCAGGACGGAGTGATCGTGGAGCACACCATCTCCGCCCGGGAAGATGAGGTGGACTTCCGGCTGGTCGCTCACAATCCGGGTTCGCAACGCAGTGAGGCTCACTGGGCGCAGCCGTGTGTCCGGCTCAGCGCGTTCATGGGTTTCAATGAGAAGACGGCGGGCAACGCCGAGGATTATCTGCCGCGTTGCTTCATCTTCCTCGACGGCAAGCTGACGCGTATGCCCACGCGAGGCTGGGCCACGAAGGCGCGGTATGTTCCCGGGCAGACGTGGTGTCCGGCCCATGTGCCGCGCACGGATGTGAACCCGCGTCCGCTGAGCCCGCTGGTGCCGAGTAACGGTTTGATTGGCGCGTTCAGTGCGAATGAGAAATGGATCTTCGCGACGGCTTGGGAGCCGTATCAGGAATTGTTTCAAGGCGTCGCGCGTTGCTTGCACTCGGACTTTCGACTGGGCGGGTTGGCGCCGGGTGAGCGGAAGGAGATTCGCGGGAAGATCTACCTGGTGCCGAACGATGTCCCGGCGTTAGTCAAACGTTACGAACGGGACTTTCCGGAGCATCAACACAAGGCGAAGCGATGAACGATCGAGCCGGTGAAGTTAGTTCGCCGAAGGCGCGGACCCCACGGTGGTGGTTGCTGCTGGCAATCGTGTCGGCGGGCGTCATCGCCTACTTCGTGCTGTGGTTTGTCCCGCACAAGTCGCAGCAACATTTTCACCTCAATGTTGCGCGAGTGGTTTTGTTCACGCTCGGTGGACTGCTGATTTGGCTGTTCGGGCTCTCACGTCTGCCTTGGCGAACCCGTTGGGCTGCGCTGGGTGTTTCTGTTGGTTTGGTCGGATTGATGGCAGCGCTGTTTCGAATCCACGGTGTGGATGGAAATCTGGTTCCCATTCTTGAGTTCCGCTGGGCGAACCGGGAACTGGCTGCGCCGGCCGCTGCGGCGACTAATGTCGCGACGAACGTGTTACCGGGCGTCGCGGATTTCCCGCAGTTCCTTGGGCCCGGTCGAAATGGAATTCTCTCCGGTCCGCGGCTGGCGACGAACTGGATCGCACAACCACCGACATTGGTATGGCGGCAACCGGTGGGCGCCGCCTGGTCGGGATTCGCCGTGGCCGGAACGATTGCCATCACGCAGGAACAGCGCGGCCCGGACGAGGTTGTTGTCGCCTACGATCTCGCGACAGGACGCGCCTTGTGGTCGCACGCCGATCCGGTTCGATACTTCACGACACTCGCCGGCGAAGGTCCACGCGCGACCCCGACGATTGTCGGCCGACGGGTGTTGGCGGTCGGCGGGACGGGAGTGCTGAACTGTCTGGATCTGGCGACGGGTCGCGTGGCGTGGATGAAGGACATCCTCAAAGAGCATGACGGCGGGTTGCCGGATTGGGGAGTATCCGGATCGCCGCTTGCCTTCGATGGCGTGGTGGTGGTGAACCCTGGTGGCAGTAACAATCGCTCTGTCGCGGCGTATGCATTCGAGGACGGAGCCCTGCGTTGGACCGCTGGCAAACGCGGCGCCAGTTACAGTTCGCCCCTGGTTACGACCATCGACGGTGTACGGCAGGTGTTGCTCTTCGGCGGAACGCTGGCGGGACATGACGCGGCGACGGGCGACGTGCTGTGGGAATTTCGCTGGCCCGGCGGGCATCCGCAGATCGCGATGCCGGTGCGCGTCACCGAAAGCGACTGGATTATTTCGAGCGGTTACGGGACGGGCAGTGCGCGGGTTTCGGTTTCCCGCGACGGAGCAGGGAAGTGGACAGCGAAACAGGTCTGGCGGACGAACCGGCTGAAGTCGAAGTTCGCGAACCCGGTGTTGTACCGCGGCCACGTTTATGGACTCGACGACGGCATCATGGCCTGTCTCGACGCGGCGACGGGCGACTTCAAATGGAAGGACGGGAAGTATGGGCACGGACAGGTGTTGCTCGTCGGCGAGCTGTTGCTGGTGATGGCGGAGAGTGGCGAAGTGGTTTTGCTGAATCCGCAACCTGACGGACTGCGCGAGTTGACGCGATTCTCCGCGCTCTCGGGCAAGACGTGGAATCCGCCCGCGCTGGCCGGCGAGTATCTTCTCGTGCGGAATGACAAGGAGGCCGCGTGTTTCCGGCTGCCCATCGTGAAGTGAATTCGGTGTCGCCCCCGCGCTTGCATTTCCTGCGAGCCCGGTAAACTTCCGCCATGCCTGAGCTTGCTGAAGTGGAATTCTTTCGCCGCCGGTGGGATGTCGGCGTCGGCCAGAAGGTTGTCGACGTCGCGTTGCACGCGGACAAGCGCATCTTTCGCGGGAACGATCTCGCGACGTTTCAGCAGGTGTTGCCGGGCGCGAAACTGGTCGGCTCCGAAGCGCGTGGGAAACAGATGCTCTTCCGCTTCAGCCATGACGCGTGGTTGGGAGTGCATCTCGGGATGACCGGCGAGTTGCGGCACGAGTCGCGGGAATTTTCCCCGGGCAACCACGATCATCTCGTCCTGCGACAGTCGCGGCAGTCGCTGGTGTTCAGCGATCCGCGTCTCTTCGGTCGCGTGTTGTTTCACCACGGTCCTTACGCGCCAGAATGGTGGTCACGACTGCCACCGGCGCTGACGTCAGATGAGTTCACGCTCGACCGCATGATGGCATTTCTGAAACGCCGGTCGCGTTCGCCGCTCAAGGGCGTGCTGCTTCAGCAGGAGTTCTTCATTGGCATTGGCAACTGGATGGCTGACGAGATTCTGTGGCGCGCGAAGATTCATCCGCGTCGTGCGGCGGGTTGTCTCGACGGCGCTGAGGCGCGCGAAGTGTGGAAGGCGATTCGGTTTGTATGCGCCGGCGCGTTGCGAATTGTCTCGAAGGATTATTCTGATCCGCCGCCGTCGTGGTTGTTCCGCCATCGCTGGGAGAAAGGCGGGTGGTGTCCGAAGGACGGTGCGGGGTTGGGGCGCGCAACTATCGGCGGCCGCACCACGGCGTGGTGTCCACAGTGCCAGCCGGAGTAGGGGATTATCGGGGCGCGTGCCACGGTTCAAGGAGCCGTTTGGCCTGCCCATCTATCGACTGCTGAACGGGATTCGCAACGTTGATCGCAAGAAATGAACAAAGTTTCTGCAAATTCCCTGTAAGAACCGGCTGCGAAATTCCGTTTAGTAGAGTGGGCTAAAGTCTTCCGCCTGTTGAAAAGCAGGCAGTTGGGAACGGATTGCTGGGGCAGAGAGCCCGCAGACCGGCTCAAAGTATTGATCAAAACCAGTTATTCTGTTGTCATGTTGCGGACGGGTTGTTGTGTCGGCTCTGCGCGAGAGCGGAGCTGAAACCAGCTAAGGATTCCATTTATGAAAGTTTCTTCCCTGCGGGTATTCGGGCTTGGTCTGTTGTTGGCGTTGGCGGGTGAGCTCGGGGCTTCGGCCCAGTCGAGTTCCACGAATGTTGTCCGCGGATCCATCGACGTGCCGGGCGAGCGCGACGTTTATACGTTCAGCCTCGCGAATCGCGCGCGATATTATTTCGACGCGCTTACGAACGTCTCCTCGATCGTGTGGTCGCTCGAATCTGCGACGGGAACCATCGTGGAGAGCCGTCAGTTCGGCTCGTCCGACGCCGGCAACGCTTCGGCGTTGTCGCTCGAACCCGGATTTTACCGGCTCACTGTGGACGGAACTGGAAACACGACCAACGCCTACGCCTTCCGTTTCGTGGATCTTGCGACGGCTGGGTTGATTTCCCCGGGCACATTGGTGACGAACCGACTTTCTCCGGGAACGAGAACCGACTTCTACCAGTTCAATTCCCTTGCTGGTGACCGCTTGTTGTTCGACCGAATCACCACGCCGCCCGCGGGCAACATCTGGTGGCGGTTGCTCGATCCGTTCGGCAATGAAGTGTTTTCCAGTGGGTTCAGCGATGTGAACAACATCACCCAACGAGTGGATGGTGTTTACACGCTGATGATCGAGGGCTACATCGGTAACACCGTCGCCGCGCCGTATTCGTTCACCGTCGTGCTTCAGGGGAATACACCGCCCGTTCCGTTTTCCGGAACGCCGATGACCATCGGCGCGCTTGTGTCCGGCACGATGACGAATGCGTCCACCAATGACTATGTGTTCAGCGTGGCTTCGACCACACGCGTGGTCATCGATTCCCTGACAAACAGTCCGAGCATCAATTGGACGTTGGAGGGGCCGCCGGGTTTGTTGGTGAACAATCAAGCTCTGAACGGCACTGACGGTCAGAGCGGCACGCCGCCCAAGGAACTGCCGCCGGGTGACTATCGTCTACGTCTTCGCCGCACCGCTGCCAGCACCGGTCCATTCGTATTTCGTTTGTTGGATCTCGCGACGGCGACGGCGATGACTCCTGGCGTTCCGGTGAACGCCACCCATTCGCCGGGACAGGAGACAGACATGTTCCGGTTCGATGCCGCGGCGGGCAGCCGGATTTTCGTGGACACATTTTCCACGAACGGCGTTGGCAACGGAACGTGGCGTTTGCTCGATCCGTATTTGAATTTGGTGACTTCCGGCGGCGAACGGACAGATCGCGGTCCGCTGACGCTGAATCTCACCGGCACCTACACGCTGTTGTTCGAAGGTTACTTCGATGACAATTCCGCCCAGCCGTATCGCTTCAATGTTATTCCGGTCAGCGATGCCGCGCAGACCCTGACCGTCGGCGCGCTGACCTCAGGCAGCATCGATGTGCCGGGCCAGTCGCAGCAATACCTCTTCAGTCTCTCTTCGCCCGCAACGCTCTACTTCGATTCACGCACCAACCACAGCGCCATTCGATGGAACCTCGATGGTCCAACCGGTCGTCGGGTCAGCAACCGTGCGTTCAATTCCTCGGACGGCACCAGTTCGGGCGATCCGTTGATCCTGCCGGAGGGTGATTACACACTGACGGTCGCGGGCAGCGGTGACGCTGTCGGCGGATTCAGCTTCCGCTTGTTCGACTTCGCGTCGGCGACCCCAATCACGTTGGGCACACCGGTCAACACCACTTTGAGTCCTGCCAACGAGACTGATGCCTTCCGCTTCTCCGCCACGGCGGGAACGGAATTGTATTTCAATTCGCTCGCGTCGACCGCTCTGCCGAACGTGTATTGGCGCTGCTATGATCCGCTGGGCCGCACGGTGTTGTTGAACAGCTTCTCAGATTTCGGGCCGGTCACGCTGCCATCCACCGGAGTCTACACGCTGGTGGTGGAAGGGTATCATTCCGATCCCGGCAGCGGCACCTACTCCTTCAACGTCCAGCCGCTGAACGACGGAACCCAGGCGCTTGCCATTGGCGATGTCGTGGACGGCAGCATCACCACCGCGGGCCAGACGCAGACCTACACGTTCTCGCTGCCCACGGCGACGTCGCTTTACTTCGATTCGCTCACCAACGCGAACGTGCTGCGCTGGTCGCTGATCGGGCCGACGGGAATGTTGGTGAACAATCGGACCTTCAACAGCTCGGACGCAAACTCACTGTTTGCTGTGTTGAACCTTTCGGCGGGGAACTACTCGATCGTAGTCAGTGGTTCGTCGGACAACATTGGCAGCTATCGCTTCCGCGTCTTCGATCTCGCCGGCGCCGAGCCATTCACGCCAGGCGTGCCGGTCTCGGGAACGCTCAACCCCGGCAACCAGACGCGGGCTTACCGATTCACCCTCGCCGCCGGCACGGAACTTTACTTCGATTCGATCGCGTCCGCTGGCCTGCCCAATCTTTACTGGCGCTGCGTCGATCCCAATGGGGCGGTGGTTTTGGTGAACAGCTTCAGTGATTTCGGTCCTGCGATTCAGTCGGCGGGCGGCATCTATCTTTTGCTGGTGGAGGGTTGGGTGGGTGAAGCAAGCAGCGGCACCTACACCTTCAATGTTGTGCCGGTGAACGATGGTTCGCAGCCGATGACGATTGGGAACACCATCTCCGGGAGCATCACGTTGCCGGGCCAGACCCAGACTCACACCTTCACTCTCGGCTCCGCCACGCAGCTTTATTTTGATTCGCTCACCAACAGCCCGCTCCGCTGGACGTTGACCGGCCCGACCGGCGTGCTTTTCAACAATCGAGCGTTCACCAGCGTCGATGGACCCAACGGCGACGCGCGCCTGAGTCTTGATGCTGGGGATTACACGGTGACGATTTCGGGTTCTGGTGACGCCGTGGGCGGTTACCGTTTCCGGCTGCTGAACACCGTGGCCAATGCCACCGTGATCACTCCGGGTACTGCCATCACCAATACGCTCGCGCCGGGAAATGAGACCGACCTCTACCGGTTTACCGTCGCAGCGGGCACACGCGTCTACTTCAACGTCATTACGTCGTCCGGACTCCCGAACATGTACTGGCGCTGCTACGGCCCATCCGGGCAAAGCGTCCTGGCCAATTCCTTCTCTGATTCCGGCCCGCTTACCCTTGATTCCGGCGGCACCTACGTGCTCTTCATCGAGGGGCATTACATCGATTCCGCCAATGGCACTTATGCGTTCAACGTGGTGCCGGTGAATGACGCGACCCAGCCGCTTACCTTGGGGTCAGTGGTGACGGGAACTGTCGCAGTGCCCGGTCAGTTCCAGAAATACACCTTCACGCTCCCGACAGCCGCAACGCTTTACCTCGATTCGCAAACCAACAATGGGAGCCTGCGCTGGTCACTGTCGCGCCCGGGCGGGATCATCGTGACGAATCGCACCTTCACCAGTTCCGATGCGCAAAGTATCACCGACCCAATTCTGCGCCTGCCATCCGGCAATTACGACCTCGTCGTGTCTGGAAGTGGGGATGAAATCGGCACGCTCCGTTTCCGCTTGTTCGACCTCGCCACAGCGACTGCTCTCACGCCAGGCGTCGCCGTCAACGGCACACTCAATCCCGGCAACGAGACGGACGCGTATCGATTCAACGCGACTGCCGGCGACCGGTTCAACTTCTCGTGGATCACACAGACAGGCATCCCAAATTCCTACTGGCGATTGATCGATCCGTTTGGCAACCGCCTCTTCGCCCGGAATACGAGCAGCGTCGGCACCAACCAACTCCTCGCCACCGGCACCTACACCGTTCTGGTCGAAGGGTACATCGCCGACATCGCCTCGGGTTCATATCAGTTCAATGTAATCCCCGTCGGCAACCTGCCGATCACGTTCACCGGCGCGCCGCTGGTAATGGGTGCGACGGTGAGCAGCAATTTGCCGAACGCCACGACGACCAACAGCCACACCTTCACCCTCGCGTCGCGCACGCGACTCTTCTTCGATGTGCTGGTGAACACGGATTTCCGCTGGTCGCTCACCGGCCCGGAAGGCGACGTGGTGAGCAATCGCGGCTTCCAACAATCGGACGGTTCCGATCTTCAGGACTCCTCCCTCGATCTCCCGGCCGGCAATTACCGCCTGAACATCTTCGGTCTCGCAGGCAACTACTCGTTCCGCCTGCTGGATGGCGCGAACGCCACGCCGCTGACGCCCGGACTCGTCCTGAGCAATGCGATCACTCCCGCGCGCGCGACGGCGCTGTATCGCTTCGAAGCGACCGCCGGCGACCGGTTCTACTACGATGGCCGTCCGACGATCGGGTTTGCCAATGTGCCGTATATCAAGTTCTACGGCCCTGAGGGACTTCTGATGTCGCAATTCCAGGTCACGTCGGATGCCGATGTGTTCACCGTTCCATACTCCGGCACGCATCTCGTCTCGGTGGAAGGTCGCTACTCTGACAACAATCCCAGCGGCACGTTTGTCTTCCTCCTCCAACCGGTGGTCGACGCCACGAACACCTTTGCCATCGGTTCAACCGTCAATGGCGTCGTCACTGCGCCTGGTCAGCGCCAGTATCATCGCTTCACACTGGCGGCGCCGACTCGCGTTGTCTTCGATTCACTGACCAACCGCACGTTCCGCTGGAGCTTGTCTGGTTCGAGTGGAGTGATTGTGAGTCAGCGGGCGTTGGACAACACGGACAGCTACGAGTTTGCGTCCCTGCTCAATCTGCCGGCGGGTGATTACCTCGTGGAGATTGATCCGTCGAATGAGGAGACCGGTCCGTACGCGTTCCGGTTTATCGACGCGAGCACCGCTACGCCGTTCACCCCGGGCAACGTCGTCAACGGCACCGTCAATCCCGGCATCGGCACCGCGCTGTATCGTTTCAACGCCACGGCTGGAGATCGCTTCTTCTACGATGGTCGCCCGCGTTCCGGGTTTTCTAGCTCGGTTTTCATTCGTCTCTATTCGCCGAGGGATCAGATTGTGTTTCAGCAGGTGGAGGTCGCGAGTGACATCGACGTTTTCTCCGTTCCGTTCACCGGCGAGTATCTGCTCGCGATTGAAGGTCGCTACGTCGATACCGCGCCCAGCGGCAGTTTCACCTTCATCCTCCAGCCCGTCAGTGACTCGACGAACAACCTGGCCATTACCGACACGGTCTCCGGCACGATCGCCACGCCGGGTCAGCGAAATTTCCACCCGTTCAGCCTTGCGGCGCCAATCCGCGTCCTGTTCGACTCGCTCGTCAACAATACCCTGCGCTGGACGCTCACCGGGCCTTCCGGAGTGATTGTCAGCCAGCGTTCGTTCGATTCCTCGGACAGCTACGAGCAGAACGCCCTCTTGAATCTCGCGGCTGGTGACTACCTGATCGAGATCGACGGTTCCAATGCCGAAACGAACTCCTACGCGTTCCGGTTTGTCGATTCTTCATCGGCGATTCCGTTCACGCCGGGCACTCTGGTGACGGGTTCGGTCACGCCGGGCATTGGGACGCGTGTCCTCCGGTTCGATGCCGTCGCCGGGCAACGCTTCTACTTCGATGGTCGGCCGTTCACTGGCTTCTCTTCCACGCCCTTCGTGCGCATGTATTCACCGCTCGGATTCGTGGTCATGAACCAGGTGAGTATCAACAGCGACTTCGACACATTTACCGTTCCGCATTCGGGCACTTACTTGTTCGCGGTCGAAGGCCGCTATGTGGATACCGCGACGAACGGCAACTTCAACTTCCTGCTCCAGCCGGTGATCGACGCCACGAACTCAATCGCCATTGGCGAACTGGTGTCGGGCACCATCGGCGCGCCGGGCCAGAGCCTGTATCACCGGTTCACGCTGCCAGCGCCGGCCAGGCTGATCTTCGATTCGCTCACGGGCATCAGCAATTTGCGGTGGTCGTTGAATGGACCGGACGGTCGGCTGATCGATCCGCGTTCGTTCGACAATTCGGACAGCTACGAGATGACCCCGCTGTTGAACCTTCGCGCGGGGGATTACCTAATCGAAGTCGCGGGTAGCGCCAGCGGCACGAACAGCTATGCCTTCCGCCTACTCAATCCGGGCACGGCGACACCGTTCACGCCCGGCAATCTCGTGACTGGATCCGCGATCCCGGGCATCAGCACCGTAATGTATCGCTTCGATGCAAACGCTGGCGATCGGTTCTACTTCGATGGCCGGCCGTATACTGGATTCAGCACCACGCCGTACGTCCGAATCCTTTCGCCCATCGATCAGCTTCCCCTCAATCAGATCGGTGTTAACAGCGATGCGGAAACATTTGCGGTCGGACAGAGTGGCACCTACTTGCTGCTGGTTGAAGGACGCTACCTCGAGACCAGCACCAACGGCAACTTCAGCTTCCTCCTCGCGCCGAACAATCCGCCTCCGCCGTCGCCGCTCTTTGAAACCAACGTGGCCCCGGACCTTGTCGTCACCGGGCTCGCCATCAATCCGTCCGCCGGACTCCAATCCGGCCAGTCCGCGACTCTGCAATGGACCACGCGCAACAACGGCAACGCCGCGACGCCGGGTTCGTTCACGGAGCGCGTGACCGTCCGCAATCTGACCAGCGGCCAAATCGTCGTGAACCGGACGCTCTTCTACGACGAATCCGTGAGCGGCCCAATCAACCCCGGCCAGCCGCGTTCGCGCCAGATCCTCATCACCATTCCCGATGGCAATCCGGGCGCGGGCAACCTCGAAGTCACCGTCACCACCGACACATTTAACGGTATCTTTGAGCAGAACGGCGGCGGAACCGGCGAGGCGAACAACGCCTCGTCGATCAACATCACCACCACGCTGGCGCCGTATCCCGATCTCCAGATTGCCAGTGTCGCCACGACGCCGTTGTCTGGCTGGCAAACCGGTTCTGTCGTGACCATCAACTGGGTCACCACGAACTCCGGCAACCGCGCCACAGTCGGCTCGTGGAACGAAAGCGTGGTCGTCCGAAACACGAACACCTCGCAGACGATCCTCAACTCCTCGACCAACTACGCCGCCGGTGAACCAGGTAACGGCGACCTCGCGCCGAACACATCTCGCACGCGCACGTTGAGCTTTGTGATGCCGACCGACGCCAGTGTGGTGGGCGCGTTCGAAGTCGTGGTCACCACCGACAGCGACAGCCAGATTTTCGAGAACAACGCCGGTGGCAGCGCGGAGACAAACAACAGCCGCGCGATCATCAGCGCGTCGGCGCCCGACCTTCTCGTCACGAGTCTGAACGTGACCGCCAGCCCAAATCTGCAATCCGGTGCCGAGCTGACGATCCGTTGGGCGGTGACGAATCAGGGGAACGTCCCGGTCAGCAGCGCGTTCTACGATCGCGTGACCGTCCGCAATACCAACACCGCTGAAGTGCTTTACAACAACACTGTGTTCTACAATCCGAACCAGGGCACGAACGGCGCGATCCTTCCCGGCGGCAGTCGCGCGCGGGAACTGGTGATGACCTTGCCCGATGGCGTGCGTTCTGTCGGACGCATCGAAATCTCGGTGACTGCCGACACCTTCAACAACCTGCCGGAGCACAATGCTGGTGGGACGGGCGAGGCCAACAACGTGACTTCGACCCAGGTCACCGTCGCGGCCAGACCGTATCCGGACCTCGTGGTGACCAGCGCGAGCGGTCCGGCGCTCGGCATCCCGGGCCAGCAAGTGCCGGTTGTTTGGACGATTCGCAACAACGGTACCATCGCGGCCAACGGCCCTTGGTCCGATCACCTCTTCCTCTCGGCTGACAACCAGGTCGGGTCCGATCAATTCATCACCTCGATTGCGTTCAATGGCACGTTGAACCCCAGCCAGACGCTGACGCGCACGCAAGTCGTCACGCTCCCGAACTTCCTGAACGGCTCCCGCTTCTTCGTTGCGGAAGTGGACGCGAACTCGCAGGTCTTCGAGGAGAGCGACGCGAACAACGCGGGCATCGCCGCTTCGTCGATCGTCCTACAGTCTGCGCTGACTCTGACGTTGTCGCCTTCGACCGTCATGGAGAACGGCGGAACTCAGGCATCGCTCGCCACCGTGTCGCGCAATAGCAGCACGGCAACTCCGCTGACCGTCAATCTCTCGAGCTCCGTCACGAATAAAATTTCGCTGCCCGCCAGCGTGGAGATTCCTGTCGGCGGCAGTTCGGCGAGCTTCTTCATCGCGGTGACGGACGACCTCTCCGTGGGCGGCGATGTCGTGGCTGCGATTGTCGCTCAAGCCGCCGGTCACACCGGTGCCACCAATCAACTGACCGTGCGTGAGAACGACTCGCCCGCGCTACGCGTTCTGCTTAGTGCGACGACGGTCGCAGAAGACGCCGCGGCGGGTTCCGTGACGGGGCGCGTGATTCGCAACGTGAACACCAACGTCGCCCTCACCGTCACCCTCAGCACGGATCGCCCTGGAACGTTGACCGTGCCCGCGACGGTCGTCATTCCAGTCGGTGCGACGAATGTGACGTTCCCGCTCGATCCGACAGATGACGATCTCGTCACCGGTTCGCGCACCGTTTCGATCTTTGCATCCGCGACTGGTTTCTCGACGGTGTCCACGCCGATCACCGTTCTCGATGACGACTCTGTTTCGCTCACGCTGACGTTGTCCGACACGAACGTGACCGAAGGCGTGGTCAATCCCGCGGCATTTGCGACGCTCACGCGCTCGCCGGTGTCCTCCGGTTTGTTGCGCGTGCGTCTCGGCACGAACGGCGGCGGTCTGGTCCAGATTCCCGCTGAAGTCACGATCCCCGCCAACCAACCCGGCGTGTCTTTCAACGTCAACGTGCGCGATGACGCGCTGGCCTTCGGCGTGCAGGTCGTGAACATCGTGGCCCAAGGACTGGCCGCCGACGGTTCCATCCTGCCTGGCGCTGCGAGCACCGCGGCGATTCGTGTTCAGGAAAACGACGGCCCGACGCTCTCGGTTTCAACCGCGGTCGCTGTCATCGCGGAGAATTCCTCCACCGTCGCCACCATCACGCGCAACACACCGCCGACCAATTCGCTCACCGTGGCCTTGACCGCAACGCCCGCTGGTCAGGCGACCGTGCAAGGCTCGGTGACGCTCGCGCTCGGGCAGAGCTCGACCAACGTCACCGTCAACGGCGTGGTGGATGGCGTCAATGACGGTGCGCGCGAAGTGACAATTGGCGCGACCTCCGCCGGATTCAATCCCGGCAGCGCTCTGCTGTCTGTGACAGACATTGATGTGCCAGATCTCGCTGTGGTCGAAGTGAGTGGCCCGACGAACGCGCTCACCGACGGTTTGATTACAGCGGTGTGGACGGTGACCAACAGCGGCCTAGCCACCGCGACCGCGCCGTGGGTCGATGAACTCTATGTCGCCACGGACGCGCAAGGCGCCAACGCCACGCTCTACAGTCGCGTGACCAATTCCTCGCCGGTGATCGTTGGTGACAGCTACACCGTCGCTCGCTCGCTCTTGCTGCCGTCTGACCCGGGCAACTACTGGCTGCTCGTACGAACCGATGCCAGCGGCGTGGTCGGCGAAGGTTCCGAGCGCAACAACTCGCTGCTCTCCGCGGGGATTTCGGTGCAGCCGTCCTATCGCGCGACCGTCAGCACGACGGTGGACTCCGCAATCTCCGGGACGCCGATTCCGCTCACGGGCCGGACGTTCTTCACCTCGGATGGTTCGCCAGCGCCATTTCGTACCGCGACGGTGCGCGTGAACGTGAACCGCGTGCGCCGCGTGCTGCAGGTGGTTTCCGACGCGAGCGGCAATTTCAACGCCACGTTCTACCCGATTCCCGGTGAAGCCGGCGTTTACACGATTGGCGCGGATCATCCGCGCGTTCGCGAAGACGTGGTGCAGGATCAGTTCACGTTGCTCGGCATGGGTGCCGTTCCGTGGACGCTCAACGTCCGTCTCGCGCCAAACGTGCCGACCAACGGCGTCATCGAATTGCGCAACCTCAGTCCGCTGCCGCTCACGGGCGTGTCTGTGTCCGCAGAGAACCTGCCGCTCGACTTCTCGTTCGCCGCGAGCGTGACCAATGCGCTCTCTGGCAGCCAGACCTCGTCGATCAATTACGAAATCACCACCACGCTGACCACGCCAGTGCGCGGCCGCTTCAACATGCTGGTGACCTCGGCGGAAGGGGCGGTGACCCGTATCCCGGTGGACTTCACCGTGGCTCCGCCGACGGCGCAGTTGGTGGCCGAGCCGGCATCGCTCAACCGCGGCATGTTGCGCGGGGTGCAGACGGTGGTGCAGTTTGATGTCGTGAACCTGGGCGGAGTCGCCAGCGGCGATCTCAATGTCGCCCTGCCGTCGCTTCCATGGATGTCGATCGTCTCGACTTCGACCATTCCATCCCTCGCGCCGGGCTCGCGTGCCACTGTGGTGCTGGCGTTGAATCCGGCCACCAATCTGCCACTGACGGTTTACAGCGGCAGCCTTGGGCTCATCGGCAACAACACGGGCTTGAGTGTTCCGTTCCAATTCCGAGCGCTATCGGAAGCCCGCGGTGATCTGCTCGTGACCGTTACGGACGAGCACACCTACTTCGCGAACGGCGCGCCGCGGGTGACGAATGCGACGGTGTTGGTCCGCGATCGCGTGACTGGGCTGGTGGTCGCCGATGGTGCAACCGGCACCAACGGTCAGTTGCTGATCAATAACCTGCTGGAGGACGACTATATTCTCGAAGTATCCGCCTTCAATCACTCCTCGGTGCGCGGCGGCGTACGTATTATTCCCGGCGCCCAGCAAGAACAGGAAGTGTTCCTGAGCCTGGAGAGCGTGCGTTACGAATGGAAGGTGGTGCCCACGGAAATCGATGATCGTTATCGCGTCGTCATCGAGCCGTTGTTTGAAACGGAAGTGCCGCAGCCGAATCTCGTTGTCGAGAATCCTCTCGTGATGCCATTGGTATTCCCGGGGCAGACCAGTCAGTTCGAGATTCGCCTGCGCAACACCGGTTTGATTGCGCTGCAACGCGTGCGCATTCCCGTTCCGAATCATCCCAAACTTGTCATCACGCCGCTGGTGACCGAGTTGGAGGAGCTGCCGGCGATGTCGAGTGTCACGGTCCCGGTCACGATTCGCGTGCGTGAGCCGGGCGAATCCGGGGACGGATTCATCCAGGCAGCAGGTGGCGGCGGCGGTTGCGCGGGCACGGAATGCGTCGTTCACATGCCGGTCGATACCAGCTTCAAGTGCGGCAAGAACTTCGTGACGAAGTCCGTGAGCATCGAAATCCAGGTTGTTTGTGTGCCCGACACCGGATGTCAGTTCGACACCGTGGACGTGACGCGCGTGGACTTCATGACGGCGAATAACATCGCGTTCGACGCCGGCTTCGACTGCCTGCTGGGCAAACTCGACGAATGCCAGAAGGCGCGCATCCGCGGCTACCTGAAGTCAGGCAGTTTCGGTACCGTGGATGGCCCGTTTGGTTTCGGGGTCAGCGATTTCTGCGCGTGCGGACCGCCGGAGAAGATTCCCTCGCTGTTGAACGCCGCCGATCAGGTCATGCAATCGCTCGGTTTTAGTCCGGTGGCGGTCAATCCCATGTCCATCACCTATCCGCCGCTCACGTTGCTCTCGGAGATTCCGTGCAACCAGGGACCGTCGCTGTTCGCAGCCGGTGGTGGGACGATTTCCGCCGCAGGCAGTCCGCCTCCGGGAACTCCGGTGTGCGCGAAGGTCCGCCTCCAGTTGAGTCAGGACATCGCGCTCACGCGCAACGCGTTCAAGGGCACTCTGATTCTGGAGAATAACTCCGGCGCGGCGCTGACTGGAATTCAGCTCGATCTCGATTTCCGCGACGCATCGAACCAGTCGGCGGCGGGGCTCTTCGGCGTCCGCGGGCCGACCTTGACCGGCCTTTCTGGCGTTACCGGTTCCGGCACTCTGGCCAACAACTCCAGCGGTGCCGCCGAGTATATCTTCATTCCCACGCTCAATGCCGCGCCGTTGTCGCCTACGAGCTACTACATTGGCGGCACGTTGCGCTACACCGAGAATGGTCAGCAGATCACGATTCAACTCCTGCCCGGTTCCATCACCGTGCTGCCCGAAGCGCGCCTGACGCTCGATTACTTCCAACAACGCGACGTTTACTCCGACGATCCGTTCACGCCGGAGATTGAACCAGCCGAACCGTTCGCGCTCGGACTCCGCATCCGCAACAGCGGTGCCGGGGAGGCGCGCAACTTCCGCATCAACTCCGCCGCGCCGCGCATCATCGAAAACGAGAAGGGTCTGTCGGTTGACTTCCAGCTCCTCGGCGCGCGGGTGAACAACGAGCCGCTGAATGCTTCGTTCAACCTGAACGTGGGCAGCATCGCGCCCGGCACATCGAAGACGGTGATTTGGGACATGACCTCGACGTTGCAGGGCAAGTTCATCGACTACCGTGCGACGTTCGAGCACATGGACGCTCTCGGCGGCTTGAGCCTCTCGCTCATCGATGCCGTCCGCATCCACGAGATGATTCACGTCGTGCGCTCGGATCGCGCCGGCGACGACACGTTGCCGGACTTCCTCGTGAACGATTCGCCCGACCCGGACAACCTGCCGGATGTCGTGTATCTGAGCGACAGTACCACCGGTGCAGTGGCGATCGCGACCAGCCCGGCGGTCGATTCGCCTGCGACCACCAACGATCTTCAAGTGCAGCTTACGGCGACGATGTCGTCAGGCTTCGCCTACCTGCGCATGCCGAATCCAGGAGCAGACTTCCGCCTCGTCAGCGCGCGTCGTTCCGACGGCAAACAACTGCTCCTCGGCGCGAACGTCTGGACGACCGACCGCACGTTCCCGGCCTCGCAGACGGCTGTGGTTCGCGAGAAGTTGCTGCACCTGTTCGACCACAACAGCACTGGCATCTACACGCTCACCTTTGCGCCGATCTTGCAGGACACGAACCTGCCCGCGAGTTCCGTGACCGCGCTGCCGCTGAGCAGTGGCGCCAGCTTCGCGTTGCAATGGAGCGGCGACGACGGCACGAATGGCTCCGGCATCGCGTTCTTCGACATCTTCGTGTCGGTGAACGGCGGCCCCTTCACGAACTGGCTTGCGCGCACGACGCAGCAAAGCGCGGTCTTCAGCGGCGTGCTCGGCAACAACTACGCGTTCTACAGTCTCGCGACGGACGAAGCGGGTAACCAGGAGTTGCCGCCGCTCTCGCCGGATGCGCAGACGAGTACGACAGGTGGCGGCAATACTGTCCCATCGCTCGTGCCAATCGCCGACGCCACGATCAACGAAGGCGGCGCGTTCGGCTTCACCCCGACAGTGGTCGACAGCGACATCCCGCGCCAAACGCTGACGTTCGCGCTGCTCCAATCGCCCTCGGGCGCAACGGTCGATCCGACGAGCGGCCTGCTCTCGTGGTCCACCGGCGAATCGCAGGGCGGCACGACGAATCGATTTACGCTCACGGTGACGGACAATGGTTTCCCGAGCCTGAGCGCAACACAGTCGTTCAACGTCATCGTGCGCGAAGTGAACTCTGCGCCGACATTCGTCAGCGCGAATCCACAGGCGGAAGTCGACGAAGGCTCGTTGCTCTCCTACACCGTGGCGGCCACAGACAACGATCTCCCGGCGAATACGATCACCTGGTCGCTCGGTGCGGGAGCGCCGGCTGGCATGAACATCAATCCCGTGAACGGCCTTCTCACCTGGACGCCGGGCGAGACGGATGGCCCGGGCGAAATCTCGGTGAACGTCACTCTGCGCGACAACGGTTCGCCGCAACAAATTACAACTCGCGCGGTCCGCGTCATCGTGCGCGAAGTGAACCAGGCGCCGGTCCTCGCGCCGATCTCGCAAAAGACCGCTGTGGTCGGAACGCAGCTTGTGGTCAGCAATTCGGTTACTGACGCTGATTTGCCAGCGCAGAAGTTTACCTACAGCCTCGCGCCCGGCGCGCCGCGTGGAGCGCGGATCGATCGGACCAACGGCGTGTTCACCTGGACACCTTCGCCGCAGTACGCGCGCACGACGAATTCCGTCACCGTGCGCGTGACCGACAACGGCGTGCCGTCGGCCACTGCGAGCCAGACCTTCAGCATTGTGGTCGGCGACTACCTCGAGGTGCGCCTAGGTCAGGCGATCGTGCTCGGTGGCCAGACGAGCAGCGTGCCGATTACGATCTCAACAACCGTGGCCGCCACGAATGCGAGCTTCATCGTTGAGGCGCCGCTTGGGCGATTGACGAACTTCAGCCTCGTCGCACCAACCGCGCCGCTGGGCTCCGCCCAGATTCAATCGCTCGGCAGCAACCGATTCCAGATTCGACTGGGCACGCTCGCCGGTCAGAACTTCGCCGGCGAACAAGTCGTCTCGCATCTGCGGTTCTCGACGATCTCGAACCAGATCTCCGCGTTCGTGCCGCTCGTCGTCACCAATGCCTTGGCGACGCAGGTCAATGGTCAGGCGGTGCCGCGGGCGGCGGGAGTGGATGGACGCGTTGTGTATCTCGGCACCCAGCCGCTGCTGGAGATCGTGCATGACACAAATCGCACGGACTTGATCGTTTACGGTCCGAAACCGGAATACACCGTCGAGCACACGCCGAAGTTGAATCCGATCACGTGGGCGCCGTTCTGGAGCGGTCCGCTGGTGAATCTCCGTGAAATTATTCCGCTGGGCACTAATCAGACCGGGTTCTTCCGCGCCGTTGAGGGTGGAGGGCTGCGTTTGACGGCGGCTGGTGTATCGGGTGTGAATCGCGAGGTCAGCGTCACGATTTCAGTCACGCCGGGTCGGACCTACGAAATCCAGCATTCGGCAAACATGGTGGATTGGACCTCGTTCGCGACCAATACAGCGGTGAGTAACTCGATTCAGCTCCGACCGATCGCGCCGACGGGTGACAAACAACGGTTCTATCGGGCTATTGGCCGGTGAGGGAGGCGTGGCGCGCTACGTCGTGACCGCTTCGGGCGGTCGCGGCGCGGTGGCCTTGCGGCGGAGTTCTTCGACCTTCGCCCGGGTGGTGGCGTCGTGATCGGCCTGGGCGTAGGCGTTAAAATCGTTGAACCAATACTTCTTCGAGAGCTTGTACATCCAGTGCTTCTCGGGGATCTCCTCGCCGGGAAGCCACTGGCTGAAACGGGGTGTCATCGCCTCAATCTCCGCCATTGCTGTGCCGCGCGCGGTCGTGTCGCGTGCGCCGTGTTTCACGACGAGATCCTTTACCAGGTCCGGACGTTCCAGCACCACGCAGCCGCGCGTGTGGCGGGCCGAGAGTTCGCGGAAATCCTTCAAGAACGCGCTGTCGCGCATCGTCGTGTAGATGCCGCGCGGATCGCGGATGGTCTCGGTCGCGAACTGAATGATGGGGCAGGGCTCAATATCGCCGCGCGGGCTGATGTGATGGCTGATGCCGGTGCTCATCGGACAGAGCGCCTTGCCTTGATGATCGTAATACGCGTCGATGATTGCGATGGGCACCTTGGCGCGCATCTCGGTGACGAAGCGGCGGATGCGGACGAGTTGATCCGGACGGAGCGCGAGCTGGAAGTTCGGCTTCGGCCCCATCGGTCGGTAGGTGTGATACCAGACGTAGTGGACGCCGCGCGCGATGAGTTCTCGGAGCCAGTCCTCGGTGAGCAGTTCATTGATGTTCGACTGGCAGACGCTGGTGGCGACGCCGGTGAGGATTTTCTCGCGCAGGCAGTTGTCGAGCCCGCGCAAGGTGCGGTTGAGGACCTCCTTCTTCCCGCGACGTTCATCGCTGGTGAACGACCGGCCTTCGATACTGATGAGCGGCGTGACGTTGCCGATCTCGCGCAGGCGCTTGGCGACTTTCTCGGTGATGAACTGGCCGTTGGTGAAGACCTGGAAATAGCAGTCAGGATGCGCCGCTAGCAGATCAAGAAGGCCGGGGTGCATGAACGGTTCGCCGCCGAGAATGCCGAAGAACGCGTTGCCGTGCTGCTTCGCTTCCGTGATGGTGCGATTCAGCGTATCGAGATCAATGGCGTCCTTTTCCTCGACGTCCACCCAGCAGCCCTGACAGCGGAGGTTGCAGGAGTTGATGATCGAGAGGTAGAGGAACGGCGGGAAGTATTCACCGCGTTTGATGCCGCGCTTGAAACGTTCGACGGAGAGCAGTCCCTTGACGCCGAAGTTCCAGCAGAACTTCCAGAGCAGGCGCGGGTCGGTGGTGCGCAGGACACGGGTGGCAAGGGCAGGGAACATGGGCTTGGGTCAGCGGCTGAAGACGGCTGGAGTTCTCGGGCGCACTTGGAATCTCATGCGCGCAGTCTAGTAGCTGACGGCGCTGGCGCAACCGGGAAAAAGAAAAGGGCGGCATTGCTGCCGCCCTTGCGAAAGTGCGAAGACCGCTGGCTTACACGTTGTAAGTCGAGCTGCTCGTCGTGCCGCCGCGGCCGGTCCAGTTCGTGTGGAAGAATTCTCCGCGCGGCTTGTCCACGCGCTCGTAGGTGTGAGCGCCGAAGTAGTCGCGCTGCGCCTGGAGCAGGTTCGCTGGCAATACGGCCGAGCGATACTGATCGTAGAACGCCAGCGCGGTGCTGAACGCCGGAACCGGGATACCCTTCTTCGCCGCAGTGGCGACGATGTTTCGCCAGCCCTTCTGCGCGTTCTTGATCTCGCCGCGGAAGTAGTCGTCGATGAGCAGGTTCATCAGCTTCGGATTCTTGTCGTAGGCTTCCTTGATCTTGCCGAGGAAGCGCGAGCGGATGATGCAGCCGCCACGCCACATGAGGGCGATGCCGCCGTAGTTCAAGTTCCAGCCGTATTCCTTCGCCGCGGCGCGCATGAGCATGTAGCCCTGCGCGTAGCTGACGATCTTGGAGGCGTAGAGCGCGAGCCGGATGTCTTCGATGAACGCTTTCTTCTTCTCCGGGTTCCCCGCGATGCTGGTGAGCGCCGGGCGCGGACCTTTGAGCTTGCGGGCAGCTTTCACACGTTCGTCCTTCAGCGCTGACACGCAGCGGGAATAAACCGCCTCGGCCATGAGCGTGATCGGGATGCCGAGATCCTGCGAATTGATGACCGTCCACTTGCCGGTGCCTTTCTGGCCGGCGGTATCGAGAATCTTGTCGACGAGCGGCTGACCGTCGTCGTCCTTCTTGCCGAGAATATCCCGGCTGATCTCGATGAGATAGCTGTCGAGGTCGCCCTTGTTCCATTCGGCGAAGACGCTGTGCATCTCGTCGGCGCTCATGCCGAGGCCGTTCTTCATGATGTTGTAGGCTTCGCAGATGAGCTGCATGTCGCCGTACTCGATGCCGTTGTGGACCATCTTCACGTAATGACCCGCGCCGGCTTCGCCGACCCAGTCGCAGCACGGAGTGCCGTCATCGACTTTCGCGGAGACAGCCTGGAAAATATCCTTCACGAAGGGCCACGCCTTGGGTGAGCCGCCGGGCATGATGCTCGGGCCCTTACGCGCGCCTTCTTCGCCGCCGCTCACGCCGGTGCCGACGTAGAGCAACCCTTTGCTTTCGCAATACTTCACGCGGCGATTCGTGTCGTCGAAGAGCGAGTTGCCACCATCGATGATGATGTCGCCGGGCGAAAGATGAGGGATGAGCTGCTCAATGAAATCGTCCACCGGCTTGCCAGCCTTCACGAGCATCATCACGCGGCGGGGCGTCTTGAGCTTGCTGACCATGTCCTCGATGGAAGTCGCGCCGATGACCTTGGTGCCCTTGGCCTCGTTGGCGAGGAAGTGCTCCACCTTGTCCACCGTGCGGTTATACGCCACGACGGTGAAGCCGTGGTCGTTCATGTTGAGGATGAGGTTCTGGCCCATTACGGCCAGACCAATCAATGCGATGTCGCCTTTAGGATCCATGTGTTCGTTCAATGTTTGAGAAATCGAATCAGAAGGGGCGACGATACAAAAGACGGCAGGCTGCGCCAGAAGATTCTTGGGGCGTCTCCCTGCGGATTGGTCGGAGTGGCCAAGGTGCAGGTTTCAAGTTGAAGGGTATGGTGCGCAAACCTGCAACCTGCAGTTTGAACCTTGTTGCCGCCGCGAGTCCTCCCTCACGGCGCCTAGAAATCCAGACACTCCCGCACCGTCTTTGCCAGCATTGGGGGCTGATACGGCTTTTGCAGGAAGCGCGTTTCCGTGAGCGACAACTCGCCGCCCATCACATCCGCGCTGTAGCCGCTGGTGTAGATGACTTTCAACTCCGGCTTGCGCTTGCGCAGCTCCACCGCGAGCTCATGCCCCGTCATGCCCTCCGGCATCACCATGTCCGTCAGCAAGAGATCGATCTTGCCCTCGTGCGCCTCCCACACCTTCAGCGCTTCGATGCCGTTGGCCGCCTCCAGCACATTGTATTTGTAATCCTTTAGAATGAGGTGAGCCAGCTCGCGCAGCATCGGCTCGTCCTCCACCAGGAGAATGGTCTCACTGCCGCCTTTCACGGACGGCTTCTGTGGGGCGCGCTCGAACGTCGTGTCATACGACTTGGTGGTGGCCGGCAGGAAGACATTGAACGTCGTGCCGATGCCCAGCTCGCTGTCCACTTCCACCCAGCCGTTGTGCTGCTTCACAATTCCGTAAACCGTCGCCAACCCGAGACCGGTTCCTTTGCCCACTTCCTTCGTCGTGAAGAACGGCTCGAAGATCCGGCCCACCGTCTCGCGGCTCATGCCAATGCCATTGTCGGTTACGCTCATGCGGACGTAGTGTCCGGGCTGGGCGTCGGCGTGGAGCTGCATGTAGAACTCATCGACGGTGGCCGCGCTCGTGGAGATGCGCAGCGTGCCGCCCTTGCCCATGGCATCGCGCGCATTCACGGAGAGATTCATGATGATCTGATCGATCATTCCGGCGTCGGCCTCGATGGCAGGCAGGTTCGACTCGCTGCGCATTTCTAGCGCGATGTGTTCGCCGAGCAAGCGTTCGAGCATCTTGCTCATATTGGCGATGACCTTGTTCAGGTCGAGCACTCGGGGCTGGAGCTTCTGTTTGCGGCTGAACATCAGCAATTGCTGGGTGAGGCTGCTTGCGCGCCGGGCGGAAGCGGAGATGAGTTTCAACGGCTCAACGAGGTCACCGCGATCCGAGCAGGCATCAATCAAACGGTCGCTGTGTCCCTGGACGACGGTGAGAATGTTGTTGAAATCATGGGCGACACCGGCGGCGAGCTGGCCGATGGATTCCAGCTTCTGCGAATGCCGCAACTGGGTCTCGAGATTCTGCCGCTCGGTGATGTCCGCGCCGTAGCAGTGAACCACCTGGCTCGTGACGATCGGGAAGAACGACCAGGTGATGGTGCGCCCGTTGATCTGAATCTGCTGCGAGAGCTTGCTGTTCCCCTGGCGGAGACATTCCTGCGCGATGCTGGCGGCGTTCCGCGGAAGGATCGCTTCCGGCTGGGCCACGCCGAGTTGGAGGGCCATTTCCCGCGCCGCGTTGTTGAGATAGGTCAGGGTGCCGTCAGCCGCGAGTTCCATCACCGGATCGGGATTGAAGCGGGGGAAGGCGGCGAGTTTTTGAATCTCAGCTTCGGCGCGCTTGCGTTCCGTGATGTCGGTCAATGTTCCCGAAACGCCGGCGAGATTGCTTGAATTGCCGAACACTGGCTGCGCGTAGACTTCCATCCAGCGGAAGGTTCCGTCCTCGGCGAGATAGCGTGTTTCGTCGCGGCAATAGCTCTTCCGATGTTCGGCGACTTCACGAATGTTCTCGGCGTGCTGCTCGCGGTCGTCGGGATGGATGTATTCCGAGAAGTGCGTGCCAATCGTTTCGCGAAGCTTGAAGCCAGTGATCTCTGTCCACGCGGGATTCAGGAAGACCCATTTTCCGTCGCTGTCGATTTGGAAGATGACTTCCTTGATGCTCTCCACGACGGTCCGGTAGCGAACTTCACTGGCGTCCAGCGCATCGGCCGACCGCTTGCGTTCGATGCAAAGGGCGATGCCGTTGGCGACGGACGCCATTTCTCGAAGGGTCACTTCAGTCAGTGACCGCCGAGAAAACAAGGACATGATTCCGACCAGCCGGTCCTCCAGGGTCAACGGATAACCTGCGTAGGAGACGATGCCTTCGCGAGCTGCCCAGGTTTGATCCACGAAGCGTTTGTCGCTGACGACCCGAGGAATGAGGAGCGGCTTGCCTTGGGCGGCGAGGCGAAGGTCGACTTGAACCTTCGGAGCCTGAAACGCGAGACCGGTATTGTCTGCGAGAACGCCGCCGCTGGCGTGCAGTTTTAACGTTCCGTCTTCGGGGTCGTGAATCCAGATCCGTGCGAGCGCGACGTCCAGATAATGAGCCAGCGCGCTGCTGCAGCGATGGAGAATGGAATCGAGCGAATCGCTGCGGGTGAGGGCCAAGCCGATCTCTTCACCGAAAGCGGCGAGGCGGGATTGTTCGACGGCGGCGCGGTCGGCGGCACGCTTGCGTTCGGCGGCGTAACGGATGGAGCGTTCGAGGATGCTGGCGTCGAGCCGGCCCTTTACGAGGTAATCGGCGGCGCCGGCCTTCATCGCCTCGAGGTCGACTTCGTGTTCGCCCTGTCCGGTGAGAAGGATGATGGGCGACTGGCAGCCTTGTTCCACGGCGGCCTTGAGCAGTTCGATGCCGTTGTGCGCTCCGAGGCGGTAGTCGACCAGGCAGACGTCGTGCTCGTTTCGCGTCATCGCATCGAGTCCGGTCGAAAAGTTCTTCATCCAATCGATCGCATACTGACCGGTGCGGAACTCCCCGAAGAGATCGCGCGTGATGATGTAATCGTCTTCGTCATCCTCGACCAGCAGGATGCGCAACGTGGAGGTGTTGGGCGCGTCTTGCACTAGGTTCTTTGGGGAGGAAGTTCAACGAGCTCAAACCAGTAGTGGACGAGGTCGCCCATTACTTTCACGAGGGCATCAAATGAAACGGGCTTCGTGATGAACGAATTCGCGCCCAGTTCGTAGATGCGGCTGATGTCGGTGTCGGCTTTCGAGGTGGTGAGAACCACGACGGGAATGGAGCGGAGCTGCGGGTCGGACTTTATTTCTTGCAGCGCTTCACGACCGTCCTTTCGCGGCATGTTCAAATCCAGCAGGATCAGCCCCGGCTTCGTGGTGCCGGAGGCGGAAGCGTATTTGCCAGTCTGCCGCAGGTAATCGAGCAGCTCCTCGCCGTTCTCGACGAAGTGGAGTTCGTTGGTGATCTGGCATTCGTTGAGCGCGTCTTTGGCGAGTAGACGATCGTCTGCGTCGTCGTCGGCCATGAGAATGACGATGGATTTGTGGGATGGCATTAGGAGGAAGCCTGCTCTTTCTTGGGGTGACGGACGGGGAGCGTGACGATGAATTTGGCGCCTTCCCCGGCTTTGCTTTGGGCGTGGATGGTGCCGCCGTGACGATCGGTGATGCGGCGGCAGACCGCGAGGCCGACGCCGGTGCCTTCGAATTCAGTTCGCCCATGCAGACGCTGGAAGACGGCGAAGATCTTCTCGGAATACTTTTCGTCGAAGCCAATGCCGTTGTCCTGCACCGTGAGTTCGCATTGCTCGGCGTAAGGGTCTTCTTCCGGTGATCCGGCAAAGGGGTTCCTGAGGATTTGCGCGGCGATTTTGATCTGCGGGTGAGCGTTGGGAGCCTGGAATTTCAATGCATTGCCAATCAGGTTCTGCAGGAGCTGGCGCATTTGCATCGGGTCGGCCTCGATGGCGGGCAGGCTGCCCACTTCGACCTTCGCCTTGGTTTGTTCGATTCGTACTTCGAGGTCGCTCAACACGCCTTTGGCGACCGTGTTCAGGTCGACGGAGACAAACGGTTGGGAGGCGCTGATGACGCGGGAGAAGGTGAGCAGGTCACTGATCAGCGTGCTCATACGAGCCGCGGCTCCCTGCATGCGATCCAGGTAGTCGCGCCCGTCTTGCAGGCCGACGGCGTCAACCTTGGTCTTCAGTCGATCTCCAAAGGCCTGAATCTTGCGCAGCGGTTCCTGAAGATCGTGTGAGGCCACGTAGGCGAATTGTTCGAGCTCAGCATTGGAACGCGCGAGCTCCGCGGCTTTCCGGCTCAAGGTGTCCTCCGCACGTTTGCGTTCGGTGATGTCCTTGAAGACGACGACCGTGCCGATCTCGCGATTGCATTCGGTGACTGGTGCGCAGGTGTATTCGACGGGGAAGGTGGAGCCGTCGCGGCGATAGAACAGTTCGCAGTCGGAACGGGAACGGTCGGAGTTATCGGTGACGCGAGCGAGATTGGTCGTGTCGTGTCGGAACACTTCACCTTCCCAGCGGCCGATCATTTCCTCTGGCTTCCATCCGGTGATGGCGGCGGTGGCGGGGTTGACGAAGTTGATGCGTCCCTGGAGGTCGAGTCCGTAGATGCCTTCGCCAGCCGAGTTTAGCATGGACTCGTAGCGTTGCTGGAGTTTCTGGATCTCGAGAGTGCGGTTCTGCACATGAAGTTCGAGTACATCTTTGCTGCGTTCCAGTTCCTTGGCCTGCATGGCCATTTGGCGCTCGGCACGCTGGCGGTCGCGCAGCTGTTGCTCCAGCTGTTCCTGCGTGGTGGCCATCTTGTTGATTCGATCCTGAATCGTGCTCTCGATGTTGGTGGAAATTTCCTTGAGCTTTCGGTCGAGTTTTTCGCGCTGGTCGTTGGCTTTTAGAATTTCGGCCTGGGCGATGGCCAGGCGGCTTTGCAGTTCCTCGTATTCGCTGTGCAAGCGGGTGGTGCGACGTTTGTTGATATGGTTCCAGGTGATGAATCCGGCGAGGATGACGGCGAGAATTCCTCCGATGGAGGTGCTGACGGTCTGCATCAGCAACAAGCTGGCGAGATGATCGGCCTGGGATCTTGATTGGAAAAACAGCCAGGCGGTGGCGGCGAGGATGAGGGTAAGAATCCCAATATAGAGCACGGAAATGAGGCCGGACGCCGGGGATTTTCTCGGCGTGGCTTCATTCAAGTGGTTCTCAATCAGTGTACCCGCACTCACGCCGTTATTATCGGATGAGCAGGGGGCGAGTTGAGGGGATGGGGGAGGTTGAGTGGCGGGGAGTTGAGCGTTTCGGGTGAGCAGGGTTGAAGGGTTGAACTTGGAACTTGGAACGGCCGGGAGGCTTGCTAGACACTGAGGGCGTGAACCAGTCGATGGAAAGTTGCGGGATCATTGCGGGCAGCCGGGCGTTGCCGCTGATGTTCGCGCGTCAGGCGCGGGCGATGGGGGTGAAGCGTTTGGTGGCGGTGGCGTTTGACGGGGAGACGGATCCGGCGCTGGCGGGGCTGGTGGATGATATTGAGTGGGTCAAGGTCGGGCAGCTTTCGAAGATGATTCGGGCGCTCGCGGATCGCGGGGTCCGCCAGTGCGTGATGCTGGGGCAGATTGCGCCGAAGAACCTTTTTGATATTCGTCCCGACCTGCGGGCCATGGGCCTGTTGCTTCGGCTGAAGGAAAAGAATGCGCATACGATCTTTGGAGCGATTGCGGATGAGTTGAGGAAGGATGGCGTGGAGTTGATCGAGGCAACGCCGTGGCTGGAGCCGTTGATGCCAGGGGCGGGGTTCGTTCTTGGGACGAGGCTTTCCGCTGAGCAGGAGAGTGATATTCAATTTGGATTCCGGATCGCGAAGGAAGTTTCGCGGCTGGAGATCGGTCAGTTGGCGGTGGTGAAGAACGGAACGGTGCTGGCGGTGGAAGGATTTGAAGGGACGGATCGCTGCCTGGCCCGCGGTGGTGAACTCGCAGGCAAGGACGGTGGCGCCGTGGCGGTGAAGGTGGCGAAGGAACGTCACGACATGCGATTTGATGTGCCTTGCATTGGCGCGAAAACCATCGAGACGTGCGTGGCGGCGAGGATTTCCGTGCTGGCGCTGGAGGCGGGCAAGACGCTGGTGTTGGAACAGGAGGCGGTGGAAGCGATGGCGCGGAAGCACAAGATTTGCATCACCACGGTGGGTGACGGCGCGAAAAGCTGATTGCCTCCGGATGGCGGGCGGCTTATCTGTCTTGCCCGCAATCGCCCTGCGTTTGCGACCAAACACATGACTTCTCACGAACTTTTTGCAGCGATGCCCGCGTCTCTCGCGGCTGACATCCTTGATTTCAATCACACTGGCGACAAACGCATTTACCGCGCCGCGCTGGATGCCGTCGCTCAGGTCCGCCGGGTGCGTCCAGTATTTCTGGAGCGCCAACCGCGCGAGGAGCGCCACGCCACGTTGATCGCCAGCCTCAGCAAGCCGGGACTCGATCTCGCGGCTGACGGCTTGATTCGCAACTGGCTGCTGAAAAAACATTCCGGCCTGCTCGTGGATTTCCTCGACGCGCTGAACATCAAGCACGAGCAGGGTGTGGTGGAGGAATTGCCCAAGACGGTGGAAGACGCTGCGCTTCGCACTGCGGTGGAAACGCTGTTGTCGAAGCATCCGCATGAGGCGGTGACGGTTTATCTCTACGCGTTCAACTCCATGAACGCGGAAAGCTGGGGCAATCTCGATGCGCTCCTGCAAAGCGAGCCGCGCCTGCGCTTGAAGCGTGATGCTTGAGAGAAGTGAACGTGATGCACGCGGAATTCCGGGATAAAACTTGACCCTCCAGTCTCCACGCCTAGCATCACGCGCAATTTGCTCGATAGATGAAAGCCATTCTCGCTCTTGAAGACGGTTCAGTGTTCCACGGCACGGGGTTCGGCGCCGCCACCTCAGCCTGTGGCGAGGTGTGTTTCAACACCTCGATGACCGGCTATCAGGAGATCCTCACCGACCCTTCCTACAAAGGCCAGATCGTCACGATGACGTATCCGCTCATCGGGAACTACGGCGTGAACGAGCAGGATGTGGAATCGTGGCGTCCGCACGCGGCCGGCTTCGTCATCCGCGAGCTGTCGCCACTGGTCAGCAATTGGCGCGCGGACTATTCGCTCAGTGAGTATCTGGAGAAGAACGGCATTCCCGGAATTCAAGGTATCGATACCCGGGCGCTCACGAAGAAACTGCGCGTTCGCGGTGCGTTGAAAGGTTTTATTTCCACTCAGCCCGTTACAGATGCTGAGGCGGTGAAGCGCGCGAAGAACTGGCAGGGGTTGGTCGGCGTCGACTACGTGAAGGAAGTGACGCACAAGGAGGCGTTCCAGTGGGATGCGGACGACAAGCAGAGCGCGGCGTTTGATCTGGTGCGGGGTAACGCGAAGGTGGATTCACGCAACGTTCGGCTCCCCATGCCGCCTGCGGATGTGCCGATCGTCGCGTACGATTTCGGGATGAAATACAACATCCTGCGCCGACTCCGGCAGCAAGGGTTCAAGGTGCAGGTGGTGCCGGCGACGACGACAGCGGCGGAGGTTTTGAAATATAAACCCGCGGGCATCTTCCTCAGCAACGGTCCTGGAGATCCATCGGCGCTGGGTTATGCCGTGCAGGCGGTCAAGGATCTGGTCGACACCGGGATTCCGATCTTCGGTATTTGTCTCGGTCATCAGATTCTCGGGCAGGCGTTTGGTGGAAAAACGTTCAAGCTCAAGTTCGGTCATCGCGGCGGCAACCAGCCCGTGAAAGATTTGGAAAGCGGCAAGGTCGAGATTACTTCGCAGAACCATGGCTTTGCGGTGGATGCGACGACCCTGCCATCCGATGTGACGATCAACCGGATCAACCTCAACGACCAAACCGTCGAGGGAATGCGTCACAAGAAGAAGCCGATTTTCTGCGTGCAGTATCACCCAGAGGCATCACCCGGCCCTCATGATTCCACGCCGCTGTTCGCGGAGTTCCGTAAGATGATCGTCAAGAAATGACGAGCTGGCGCTGCTGTGGTGGGTGACACTGTCGCGACAGAATGGTCTAACTGGTTGGTGAAGTACCCGGCAGTTCCTGCAAAACCGTTGACTTGAGCAGGGTGCTGAACATAATCACGTGCAACGATACCTATGGCGAGACTAGTCCTCCTTGGTGAGGCATTTAACGGGCGCACATACGAACTGAAGGTGGATAAAACCACCGTGGGTCGGGTGTCTGATAATGCTTTTGAGATCCCCGAAGCCTCCGTGTCGAGTCATCACGCGGAGATCATTCTGCGCGGGAACGACATTCTCATTCGTGATCTCGGCTCCACGAACGGCACGTTCATCAACGGGGAGAAGATTACCGAAGCGGTGCTCAAGCCGGGTCAAACCCTCCGCTTTGGTACTGTAGATCTCCGACTCGATACCGGTGACGGTCCGGCTCCCGCGGCGGCGCCTTCCGGAGCTTCGTCTGCGCCGAAGAAGCCGAAGCAAAATCTTGATCAAACTGTCATCATCCCGCAGGGCGTCAAAATGGACGAACTGGGTGGTTCTGGCGGTCCTCCGAACTTGGGCAACACCACCGGCTTTGAGAAGAAGACCAATCGTGGTGGAAAGATCTTCGCGGTTTTCGTCATCATCGCGATCGTCGGCCTGTTGGGCGCGCTCGCCTGGGTTTTGTTCAATAGCTGAACCGGCTCCGTTCTGGAGTTCTGGGTTCTGGCCTTTCCGGTTTGATCAGGCCAATCAGCCTTTCTTTAGCCACTGGGCGACTTCGACTGCGGCGTAAGTGATCAAGATGTCCGCACCCGCCCGGCGCATTGCCAGCAAGCTCTCCATCGTTACGGCGCGCTCGTCGATCCAACCTTTTGCCGCGGCGGCTTTCACCATTGAGTACTCCGCGCTAACGGCGTAGGCGGCGGTCGGGTAACCGAACTGGCTCTTCACCCGGTAAATCAAATCGAGGTAGGCCAGGGCTGGCTTCACCATGACCATGTCCGCGCCTTCTTGAATATCGAGCGCCACTTCGCGCAGCGCCTCCTCGGCGTTGGCAGCGTTCATCTGGTAGCTGCGCCGGTCGCCGAAGTGCGGAGTCGATTCTGCCGCTTCGCGAAACGGGCCGTAGAATGCCGAGGCAAACTTGGCGGCGTAAGACATGATCGGCGTGTCGATGAATCCTGAGGCGTCCAGTTTCTGGCGAATGGCCTGCACTCGACCGTCCATCATGTCGCTCGGAGCGACGATATCCGCGCCGGCTTCCGCATGGCTGGCGGCGGTTTGGGCAAGAATCTTCAAGGTCGGATCGTTCAGGATTCGCGCGCCTTTTGTATCCTTGTGAACCACGCCGCAGTGGCCGTGTTCCATGTATTCACACAGGCACACGTCGGTGATGACGAGGAGGAAGGGTAATTCCTTCTTCAGCAGCCGGACGGTTTGCTGGACGATTCCATTGCGGGCAAACGCGCCGGATGCTTTGGCATCCTTGGAATCAGGAATGCCGAATAGGAGAACGGCGGGAACGCCGGCCTCGTGGGCGCGGGTGGCTTCGCGGAGAATTTCATCGGGCGAGAGCTGGAAGACACCGGGCATCGAACCGACTTCGCGGCGCAACTTTTTGCCGGGTCGAGAGAAGAGCGGCAGCACGAGCTGCTCAGCGGAGAGCCGGGTTTCCGCTACGAGTGCGCGGAGGGCGGGGGATTGGCGGAGTCGCCGGGGGCGAAGGACAGGAAACTGGGCGGTCACGGGCCGTGTCATGCGCGGCAGCGTAGCGAAGGGATTCCCGCGCCGCAATCCCGCTGTCACGGAGCTGGGGTATTGCCGCGTTTCCAAACGGCGAACTGGCAGGGCAGCAGGGCAGCAGCACGTTGTTGACGGCACCATGATTTCCGTCTGACCATTGAGGGATGAAATCCCGATTGACCCGACGTGAAGTCATCAAGGGCGGCATTGCGTTTGCCGCGCTGGCCTTCGCTCAGTATCCGCTTTCCAGTTTTGGTTTCGCGGAGCCTGAGGAAGGCGCGGAGCTGATTCCCTTCACGGACAAGCAATCCGGCACGAACGGCATCAAGTGGGAGGATTTGAAGAGCTGGATCACGCCGAACGAGCAGCTCTACAAGGTACAGCATTACGGAGTGCCGAAGATCGATCTCGCATCGTGGAACCTGGAGATTGGCGGTTTGGTGCGGAACCCGATGCGCCTGACGCTCGACGATTTGAAGAAGCGTCGCCGCAAGACCATTACCGCGACGCTCGAATGTTCCGGCAACAACGCCAGCCCCGGTTTCATGGGCGCGATCGGGAACATCAAATGGACGGGCACGCCGCTCGCGCCGTTGTTGCGCGAATGCGAGCCTTACAAGCGCGGCATCGAGGTGGCGTTCTTCGGAGCGGACACGCAGAAGGACGAGGTGAAGAAGATCGAGTACACGGCGAACTTCTCCCGCGGCTTGCACATGGTCGATGCGATGCGCGACGACATTCTGCTTTGCTACGAATTCAACGGTCAGCCGCTCGATACTGCGCATGGCGCGCCGCTGCGTCTGGTCGTGCCGGGTTGGTATGGCGTGGCGTGGGTGAAGTGGCTGAGCCGCATTGAGGTGCTCGATCGCCGTATTATGAGCAAATACATGGCGCGCGAGTATGTGACGTTGCGCGGCGAGGAACGCGACGGGAAGACGATTCATCGCGAAACGAGCATCGGGCCGATGCTGGTGAAGTCGATGCCGGCGCGCGCGCTGCGGTTGAAGGACGGAACGATTCGCATTCACGGCGCGGCTTGGGGCGACGGCACGCCGTTGGAGAAGGTGGAATTGCAGATCGATGGCGGTCCGTGGGTGAAGGCGACGATCGATCGGAAGAACCATTCGAAGTTTTGCTGGACCTTCTGGACGTTCGATTGGAAGAACCCGGCGAAGGGCGAGCACACAATCGTGTCGCGCGCGACCGATGAGGAGGGTAAGTCGCAGCCGACGGCGGAGGAACCGGTCATCAAGCTCAAGAAGACTTACTGGGAATCGAACCACCAGTGGCCGCGGAAGATCACGGTTTGAGCGTTCGGACGCGTGGCGGGTGGGTGTGATTTCGGGCGTTCTGCTGCGCGTGCAGAATTTACGAAATCGCATGGTGTTTCCTCTGGCAGCCGTTTGAAGAGGCGGATAATCATCCGAGTCGAACGACATCATGGATATTCCGACAACTTTTGGACGCTGGCTTTTTGCTTCCTTGCTCCTCGCGTGGTGCGGCGCGGGATTGAGTACGGCGGATGCGCAGGAGCGGGTGATCATTTCCGAATTCATGGCGGCGAACGTTCGCACGCTGGCGGATCGGGATCGCGATTACTCTGATTGGATCGAGCTGTATAACGCCAGCGCCGGCGCGGCCAATTTGGACGGATGGTTCCTCACCGACAGCCGGAAGAATCTAAAGAAGTGGAGGTTCCCTGCGACGACGATTGGGCCGGGGGAATTTCTCGTGGTGTTCGCCTCGAAGAAGGATCGTCGCGTCGCCAATGGCGAGCTTCACACGAATTTCAAACTGGATGCAGAACGCGGATATCTCGCGCTGGTGCGGCCTGATGGAACGACCGTCGCGTCCGAGTTTTCTCCCGGGTATCCTGCGCAGGTCGCTGGCGCCTCCTTTGGCGTGGAGATGGCGGATCGTCCGGCGCCGATTTTCAATGCGCTCACTCCGAAGAAGGTTTTTGTGCCCGCTGCGGACATCGGGCTGGGCTGGGCGGCAGCGGAATTCGATGATTCGAAATGGCCGTCGATGTCGGGTTCAGCGAGTTTTGGAAACAGCGCCGGTGGATACGATCTGCAATCGGCCATGGTGAACAAATCCTCGTCCGCTTATCTCCGAATCCCTTTCGACGTGAACGAAACCGGGATCGAATCGTTGCGGCTCAAGGTGCGGGCGAACGACGGCTTCGTGGCCTATCTCAACGGATGGGAGGTCGCACGCACGAACGCCCCGGAAAAGCCGAAGTGGAATTCGACGGCGATCAACAAGCGGGATTCCGGCGCGCCGTTGACGTTGTCAGAAACGTTCGAGGGCAGGAGCGCCCGCTACGTCCTGGCGCAGACGGATTCGCGGCCCCGGACTTACTGGCACGACACCAATAATTCGAATGCGTACCTCCGGCTGCTGGATGGACGGCAGGCGGATCAGGTTCACAGCGTCGCGTTTCCTCAAGTGGCGCCGGGGACGTTTGATTCCATCGTCGCTGACTTTGATTTTCGCTGGCGGGCGGGCGGCGAAGGCACCGAGCGTTTCTCGATGCTGTTGATTCCGGTGGCTCAATTCGGCGCGACGGGCGCTGGCGCTGACGTCTCGTTGCTGCGTGATCAGAAGGATCCGAAGTATCCCGGCACACTGGCGGTTCAGCTATTGCACAGTCCTGAGGACAGCGGAAAGGCGCTGACGATCTACTGGGATCGGACGAAGCGTTACACGCGAGATTTGCCGACCGGGCTGCTGGGACAGCGGGTTTTCCATCACATCCAAGTGCGGGTGAAACACACCGACCAGGGCGCGTTGGTCTCGGTGGATTTAATTTCGGACGTGAACGGTTCGCGGAAGCAGGCCTTCAACGCGGCCACGGACGTGTTGATTCCAGGAGTGCAGCCGTATCAGCCGCGGCTCCAACTCGCGGCGCGGGCGGGCGATCGCGATCAAACCGTGGATGTCGACAATGTGCGCGTTGAGTTTCATCGCAACGGTGCGATCGCGGTGGATGAGTTTGATCTGTCATCCCACCTCAAGGCGATCCGCGCTGGCCGGAATGTTCTGGCGATTCACGGCCTGAATCATTCGGCGGGAGATGGTTCGTTCCAGATCGAGCCGGAGCTCATTGCCGGTTACAGCGCGGTGCGGTCCAAGGAGCCTCGATATTTTGCCGCGCCGACGCCGCGGGCCGCAAACCGCGGCGGGTTGGTGAAGCTTTCGCCTCCGCCGGTATTTTCCAAACGAGGTGGAGTGTTCACTGCACCGCAGAAACTGGAATTCTCCAGCGCGCAGGGCGTGGTGCGTTACACGTTCGACGGTTCGGAGCCGAACTTGAACTCGGCGGTCTACTCCGAGCCGATTACCCTGACGGGCAATACGCTTGTTCGCGCGAAGACGTATGCGCCGGATTCGCAACCCAGCGCGACGGTTACCGAAACGTTTACGTTCCTCGACGAAAGTGCCGCCGGGTTCAGCTCCAATCTGCCGCTCTTGATTCTCCAACCGTTCGGCCAGTCCCTGTCAGACAGCCGTCGTTCGACGGTTTCGGTTCGGTTCATTGATGCGGACAAGAAAGGCCGGACGACGCTGTTGGGCGCGGCGAGCTTCGATGGTCGCGCGAGCGTGAATGAGCGCGGGCACAGCACCCGGAATCAATCGAAGAGTTCGCTGACGGTTCGCCTGGTGGACGAGAACGGCGACAAGACCAAGGCCGGCCTTCTGGGGATGCCGAAGGAATCTGACTGGGTGTTGTACGCGCCGTTCTCCGACAAAACACTCATGCGCGATGTGCTGGCCTACGAGCTCAGCAACGCGATGGGCCGCTACGCGCCGCGCACCAGTTTCGTGGAGGTGTATGTCGACCGCACTGGCGGCAAGTTGTCTCAGCGTGATTACTTCGGCGTGTATGTGCTGGTGGAACGCATCAAGCGTAGTAAGAGCCGCGTGGATCTAGAGGAGTTGACCGCGTCCGACACCAGCGAGCCGGCGATCTCGGGAGGATACATTTTGAAACGCGATCATTCTGACAACTACGAGCCGGGTTTCCGGACGGGCGAGGGGAATAACTTCTCGTATGTCGAACCGGATCCGGAAGACATGTCGCGGGAGCAGATGAACTGGATCGCGAACTACATGCGACGGTTCGAGCAGGCGCTGAATGGACCGGACTTCCGCGATCCCAAGCGTGGTTACGCCGCGTTTCTCGACACGGAGGCGTTCATCGATCAGCACTGGTTGATCGAGATGTCGAAGAACATCGACGGCTTTCGCTACAGCGCTTACGTCCACAAGGAACGCGGCGGCAAGCTGAAGATGGGGCCAGCGTGGGATTGGAATCTCGCCTTTGGCAACGCAAACTATTATGACGGCTCTGATCCCACGGGATGGTATACTCCGATGCTGCGGGACACGGAGATCTGCTGGTTCCGGCGGCTGAATGAGGATCCGGAGTTCCAGCAGCGCGCGATTGATCGGTGGGGCGAGCTTCGCGCGAGTGTCTTCGCCACTCAACGGGTGCTGGCGCGGGTGGATGAAATGGCCGCGCAACTGAACGAGGCGCAGGCGCGGAATTTTCGGCGCTGGCCGATCATGGGACGGCGCGTGAACCCGAACGACTTCGTCGGCGACACCTACGAGGAGGAGATCAAGTGGATGAAGCAATGGATCCAGAAACGCCTCAGCTGGATCGATTCCCAGTTCATCTCTCCGCCGGCAATCGCAGAGGCCACTGGCGCCATAGCGCTGCGCAGCGGCGCGGGCAAAATCTATTTCACAGTCGACGGGTCAGATCCTCGATTGCCCGGCGGCGCTGTTTCTCCAAAAGCCCAGCCCTACCAGAACCCGGTTTCGCTCCGGAATGGTCAGCGTTTGCTCGCGAGATCCCATCACCGCAACGGATGGAGCGCGCTCCTCGATACCTCAGCTGCCGAGGCTGCGCAGGTGAAGCCTCCGGCGAAGCGCTGAGGGCGGGCAGTGCTTTCGATTCCTTCCTTACAGACGCTCACTCCAAAATGAACAAGCGACTGGCTTGGTCGCCAGTCGCTCGCGCGGTAAAGCAGTCGATTGGTTAACGAGACGCGCTGCGGCGTTTTGCGGAGCGCGCGCACGCATTGCGGAACGCGTCGTTGTTGAGCAGGGCGCGCATCGGCGCATCGAACCATGCCGCGCGGGGGAAGCGGCTCGTGACAGTCGTTCCGGTTTTTTCGGCGGGAATCTCAGGCGTCGTCTTCATGTGATTTGTCGCGGGCGGAGTTGGTCAAGTCGTCCAGCGCTGCCCTTGAGTTCGGTGGGTTCGGTCGCTTGCTTAAATGAATCATTTGACTGGTTTCGATGATTAGCAGGCATCCAGTGGCTGATTCCTGCATGGCTGTTGGTTTGTCCGTCATCAAGAACTTGAGATGCCGTGCTTGGTTGCGGATACGCCTCTTCGTTCAGCTTATTCCTTCTTCCGACCGCTGATTCTGATGTAAAGTGGAGGTCGTTGAGCCCAACCAACGAGCAACTGAAACGCGATCGCGGAGAAGCTGTTCATTTCGACAGCTTGCCGACGCGCCATTCCCTGCTCAGCAGGCTCCGGAATCTGGATGACACGGACAGCTGGCACACGTTCTTCAACAACTACTGGCGGCTCCTCTACAACGTGGCACGGAAGAGCGGTCTCAACGACGACGAGGCCCAGGATGTCGTGCAGGAGACCGTGATTGCCGTGGCGCGCAAGATGCCCGAGTTTCGTTACGATCCGGCGCGGGGTTCGTTCAAGCAATGGCTCTTGCTGATTACGCGTCGTCGAATCCATGACCATTTGCGTCGCGCTTACCGGACGTTGCCCGACTCGGAGGGGATGGCCGACCGGAACAAGGTGGCCGTGGAGGAAGTGCCGGCGGCTTCGCTCCCACCCGATGCAGAGATGGACGCGGCGTGGGACGCGGAATGGCGTGCCAATCTGCTTCAGGCGGCGCTGGCCCGGCTGCGCCAGACTGCGAATCCCAAGCACTACCAGGTCTTCGATTATTGTGTGCTTCAGGATTTGGGCGCGTCCGAGGTGGCGCGAATGCTGGGGATGAACGCGGCGCAGGTCTATTTGGTGAAACACCGCATGAGCCACGCCGTGCGCCAGACGGTAAAGGCGATCGAGCGGGAACTCGGAGGCCGGGACGCGTCGACGTGAATTCCGTTTTGTGCGCGCGAATCATTGAAAGATCGTCGTCCGGAGTGCGAACTCAGTCTTGATCAATTCAGCTATGGACCGTCCAAACGAATCCGTTCCTAAACCGCCGGCTGGCGGTGCGGATTCGCGATCAGGCGAACGGTTGCGGGAAACGTTGCGTCGCGAGCTGGATGGCGAGATCGCGCTCGCGGCGCCTCCGGCGATTTCTGATCACCAGATGCTCCGGCGGATTGGTGTCGGCGCCTATGGCGATGTCTGGCTGGCGCGGAGCGCTCTGGGTACGTATCGGGCCGTCAAGATTGTCTACCGGGCGCGTTTCAAGGAGGACCGTCCATACGAGCGCGAGTTTCAGGGCATTCTCAAGTACGAACCCATTTCCCGGACGCACGATGGACTGGTGCAGGTGCTGCACGTGGGGCGCAATGACGCAGCTGGGTGCTTTTATTACGTGATGGAGCTGGCGGATCCGGCGGTGATCCCGGGCGAACGACACGACGCGGCGACGGTGAAGGTGGAGTCGTATCAACCGCGGACCTTGCGATCCGAACTGAACGCGAGAGTCCGGCTCTCCCCGGAAGAGTCGGCGCAACTGGCGCATCGGATCGGCGGCGCGCTGGCGCGGTTGCATGGGCACGGTCTCGTCCACCGGGACATCAAACCGGCCAATGTCATTTTCGTCGGAGGACATCCCAAGCTCGCGGACATCGGCCTGGTGACTGATGCGGGCGATTCACGGAGTTTTGTCGGGACGGATGGTTACATTCCGCCGGAAGGACCGGGCTCGCGTCAGGCCGATCTCTACGGGTTGGGCAAGGTGCTTTATGAGCTGGCGTCGGGTCGGGACCGAATGGAATTCCCTCAGCTACCTGCGGACTTGATGCGATTGCCGGAGGCGGAGGCGTTGCTCGAATTGAATGAAGTAATGACGCGCGCGTGCGCCCCGCAACCTGCGAATCGCTATGCAACTGCGGCGGAGATGCAGGCCGATCTCGGTTTGTTCCTCGCGGGTCGGAGTCTTCGGAGGGCTCGCAATCTCGAACGTCATCTCGCCCGGTTGAAGCAGATCGCGCTGATCGCGGCGGTAGTGGTGGCGGTTGCCGGAGTGTTGACATGGCTGGCAAGACGCGAGGCAAACTACGCGCGAAGCATCGCGGACGCCGCCAATGACCAGGCGCGTCTCGAGGCGGAGACGCGGGCGAAAGAATCGGAGCTGCGTCATCGTGCGGAGACGGCTGAGCGAGCGAAGGAACAACAATTGTACACGGCTCTGCTGGAACAGGCCCGGGCAACGGTTCGCAGCGGCGAGGTAGGGCATCGCGCAAAAGCGCTGGATGCACTCCGCCGGGCTGCCGTCATCACGAATTCCTATGAATTGCGACGCGAGGTGATTGCCGCGGTCGCGCTGCCGGACCTGGTCTTTGATCGCGAGCTGCCGTTCGACGCAGAGTTTACGTTGCGCCGGCTGGACCCGTCGTTTGAGCGCATTGCGCTGTGCCGGCGGAAGGGTCCGGTGGAGATTCGTTCAACGCGGAATTTGCAGCTCATCGCTGAACTTCCTGCGAGCACGAATCTACCGGCGTATAACGATTCGACTTGGAGCAGCGCAGGGGACTGTTTCGCGGTGAAGCGTGACTATGACGGTTCGGGTTCGCGTGCGACCTGGGAGATATGGCATGTGCCCTCACAACGCCTCCTGCTGTCGCTGCCGGGAATTGCGTGGTCGGCCATTTCTTTTCATCCGCGGCTGCCGCGATTGTTGGCTGGCAGGGGGGGCGGCAGGGTGACGGTATGGGACTGGGAGCAGGGACGGGAGGTTCAGCGTTTCGAGCTGGGTTCGGAGCTGGCGCGATTGCGCTATTCGCCCGATGGCGGGCAGGTTGCGGCCGCCCGGTTCGTGGGCGGTAAATGGCTGATCTCGATCCATGACTCGTCGAACGGAGTGGAACAGGCATCCGCTTCGCTGAGCACTGAGATGATTCACAGCATGGACTGGAGTCCGGACGGCAGGAGACTGGTAGTGCCGGATCATAGCGGAGTGATTCATTTCATGGATGTCGCGACGGGCGCGTTGCGGGAGTTTGGCCGGCAGAAGGGGGAAGCGGCACGCGCGTTCCTGAGCCCCGAGGGGGATTATCTCTTTAGCAGTTCATGGGATGACGAGATCGTATGTTGGGATGCGCGCACGTCTCGGCGGATATTCACCATCAACGCGGGTGGATATCAGGCTCAAATGAGGACGGACGGTGCCGGGTTTGCCGTCACTACAGACTCGGGAGTGAAGCTGTACGGGTTCGAACGGCCAAAAGGGGTGCGTGAGTTTCCGGAATCCTTGGGAGTGCGGCTTCGCCACGCTGCGTTCTCGCCGGATGGTCGCTGGCTGGCGGCATCCGCGTCGCAACAGATGGGCGTATGGAACCTGAACCACACGGGACCGGGAACGATTCTCAAGGAGGGATATGAAGCCCATTTCTTTTTCACGACTGATGGCGGGGAGCTGTATGCGAGCCGCAGCAACGCGCGGGATGCGGCGGGCTATCGATGGCGGGTTTCTCCCGGAATGTCGCCACGCAGTGCTCCGCTGGTCACGAAGCTTCCATTGCATGAAGCGCCGGGATTTTCGTTTCTTTGCCTGCATTCCAACGAGGTCGTGATGACGGCAGCTGGCGGCTCCGCGATTGTGTCCGGCGATGAAATTGAGCAGGGTCCGGCGGCATGGACGTCGACGGCGGCTGGCATGTGTGAGGTGTCTCCGGATGGACGCTGGCTGGCGATCAACCGTCCATTCTCCACGTCCGTCTACGTTTACGCGATGCCATCATTGGAGTTCGTCACCAAAGTCTCGCATGGGGTGAATTTGAGCGCATTTGATTTCCTGCCGGGATCGAAAACGTTGATGCTGAGCGGGCGAACTGGAGTGGAGCTCTGGAATACCGCCAACTGGGAGCGAAGGCGGACGCTGAGGAACTTTATGCGTGCGATGCCTTCCGGTAGTGACGACGCCATTTGGCTGCAGAGTGACTGGCATTCCGCTGGTTTGTACGATTCGGTGACGATTGAGCCCCGACTTCTCCTTCCCTACGGAGCGGTTCCGCTCGCGGTCGGCGCGGAGGGACGCTTGCTGGCGGTCAGTGTGGATGGACGTCGGCTTCAGGTTTGGGATCTCGCCGTGTTGAAGGCCCAGTTTCAGCAGTTGAAGATGGCCTGGCCCGAGGCGATGGGAAGTTCCGCGCGGCGCTGAGTTGTCCGGTGGCGGGGGGCGGTAGAAGAAAGTTTCACTTTCCGTGAAAGATTCTTCGTGTCCTCGCGAACTCAGGAGGAAATGAACTCAAGACTAAAGACGCGGCGGGTGCTGATGACCGCTCTGGCCGGGGCGATTCTGGCGGGTGACGGAACGTTGCTTCCGGTGGTGGCGGGGATCCCGGAGCCGGACTTGGTGTGGTACGGCAAGGTGTTGACGGACTCGGGCGGAGTGGCGGTGCGGGTGACGACGGGCACGCTCAACTGGCGCATTGAACGCGTGATTGGTGGGACGTCCTGGATCATTGCGACGCCGCTGACGAACATCAACGACCAGTTCAGCTACGCCCTCCGAGTGGCATGTGAGACGCCGGAGGCGGGCGTTACGGGAAGTTCAAACAAAGTCTTTCTCACCGCGCCTGCAACGTCGTATCGCAGAGCGACCGTTTCGCTGGATGGACAGCCGCTGAGCCTGATCGGGGTTTCGGATCAATTTGCACTCACACCGGTCGGCCGGGGGCGGCCGGAGCGAATCGATTTGTCGCTTGGAGTGCTTCCCGCGGACACCGACGGCGATGGCTTGGGCGATGCCTGGGAGCAGCAGTATTTCGGCAGGCTCGGCGCCGCCGCTGGGGCGGATCCGGATGGCGATGGGTTGAGCAACTTGCGCGAGTATCGCGCGGGCACGAACCCGAATGACCGGGCGTCGAGATTCGAGTTCTTGGAGATCATTCCGATCCTCGGCGGGATCCAGTTGCGATGGTCCAGCGAAGCGAATCGCCAGTATCGGCTGCGCCGGGCGGCGACGCTTTCAACCAACCCTGCCGCGTATCAAGTCATCCAGACCGGCATCGCCGCGACGCCACCCATCAATGAGTTCGTGGATTCGAACGTCGCCGAGGGCGCGCAGTTCTTTTACCTGCTCGAGGTCGTGGATTGATGTCGCCCTTCGCTGAACGCCTATGAAATTTCTCCTTCGTCTCCTCGTGGCTGCGATTTTCATGATCGCACCGCTGACCATTCATGCGCAATGGACGCAACAGACCATCACGCTGCGTGCCGGCTGGAATGCGGTCTTTCTGAACGTGCTGCCTGAACCGGCGGACTGCGACTCGTTGTTCGCCGGGTTGCCGGTCGAGAGCGTGTGGGATTTCAATCCCACGGTGGATTCGCCGCAGTTCGTGCAGGATCCGAGCACGCTGATTCCCGGATTGCCGAACTGGCTTACGTGGTTTCCTCCGGCGAGTCCGCAGGGCGGCGTTCGCAATCTATTCATTCTTCGGGATGCGCGCGGATATCTCATCAAAGTCGCGGACGGCTCGGCGCCGATCAGCTGGACGGTCACGGGTCGTCCGTCGCTGCGCCCGCTGACTTGGAGACCAGGGGGTGCGAACCTCGTGGGCTTCCGGGTGGGAACGAACGCGCCGACGTTTCAGACGCTCTTCACCGGTGAATCTGGACTGGCGGGACAACCGGTTTACACCTTGGGAACTGCCGGCTCATGGCAGTTGGTCGGAAGTTTGGCCACCACGCGACCGGAGTCCGGGCGCGCGTATTGGGTGCGCTGCACGGCGCCAACGCGCCGCACGTCGACGTTCGAAGTGGATTCCGGATCGCGCGTGGGAATTGAGTTTCGAAGCGGCTTCAACGAAACGTCTCTCAAGCTGCGGAATACCAGCGGCGCTGCGCGAAACTATTTCCTGCGCGTACTGCCTTCCGCCAATCCGCCGCCGGGCGAACCGGCGCTCGCTGGCGCGGTCCCGCTCGAATACTGGAAGGCATCCTACTCCACGATTCAAATTGGCTGGGAACCGTTTCCGGCCACGCTGAGTTTCACGGCGATTCCGGCGAATGGCGAACAACTGGTGCGTCTCGGAATGCGTCGGCCGATCGGGGTTGCTCCTCTGGCGGGCAGCCGGTTTCAAGGGCTGCTGGAGGTGACGGATGATCTCGGTTCACGGTGGCTCGTTCCACTCGGGGCCGAGGGGAATGCGACGATCACGGCGGCTGGAAGTGGAGTTCGTGCCGCGCAGGCACCGGTGGCGCTGGCCGGGCTCTGGGTGGGCGAGGCGATCATCAAGAATGTTTCGCAGCCAGCGCATCCGTCCACGCCGGATCAGCCGCGTCCGGCCGGCGGCGAGTTTTCGTTCCGACTGATTGTGCATGTGGACGCCGCGGGTGCGTCCCGATTGCTGCAACAAGTTTATCTCGTGCGAAAGCCGGCGACTTATTTGCCCGATCCGGACGGACCCGGAGGCAGGGTTCAGGACGAGGCGGCGCGGGTGGTTCTGGTGACGGATCAATCCTTGGTGCGAGCGTTCACAGGCGCTGGCGAGATCTCCGGTCGCCGCATCAGTTCCACCGCCTTCGGATTCACCCAACCGCTGGCACTGACGGGCAGTGCGTTCGGGACTGGATCGCTCAGTGGCGCGGCGGTGATGGACTACAATCACGCCCGGAACCCGTTCAAGCATGGGTTCCACCCGGATCATGACAATCGCGATGAACGCTTCGATCAAGTCGTCGCCGAGGGGAGGGAATCGTTTACCGTCTCACGGAGTCTCTCGCTGCAATTCTCGACCACCGATCCGTTGTCGATGAATCCGCCCGGCTGGGGTGAAACCGAGGTGGGCGGTCAATACCGCGAAACCATCAGCGGTCTGCATCGTCGGTCCGTTCAGATCTCGGGGACGTTCCGGCTCGTGCGCGTATCCAAGGTGGCGGCGCTGAATCAATGACCTTCCGACTTCGCACCATGAATTCATTTTTCATCCGACCATTGGGCAGGCTGCTCGGGATCGCACTGGGGCTGCTGGTAACCGCCGCGCACGCGCAGGTCTCAAACATGTGGACGCTCAGCTATCCGCCGAAGTTTTCCGCCACCTACTTCGACAACGCCGACCTGACGAATCCGAAAGTGACGCGACTGGACTGGGCGATTGATTTCGATTGGAACAATTACCCCTACTACACGGGCTCTCCCGATCCGACGATTGCCACCAATACCTTTTCGGCGCGATGGACCGGCCGGGTGATGCCGATGTTCTCGGAAAATTATACATTCCATACGGTCTCCGATGACGGGATTCGTGTGTGGGTGAACAATCAGCTGATCATCGATAGCTGGGTCGATCAAGCCGCCACGGAACACAGCAGTGCTCCTATTCCGCTAACGGCCGGAGTCGAGATCGACATCAAGGTCGAGTATTATCAAGGCCCCGGTCTGGCTGTCGCGCGGTTGCTTTGGTCCTGTCCGAGTCAGGCAAAAATACGAATCGCCTATCCGGGGACCACTCCTACGGGTTTTATTTTTGGAAACTGGTTCCACGAATTTGGTGCCAGAATGGTTTCTCTGGGCAACGGACGCTTTGTCGCCACCACACCATCATCCACGGAGCCAAACGTTGGGTCAGATGATCTCTTCAGGTATTCAGGATTCGGTTGGATCTATGACCAGTCGAGTCGGGCAGTCAATTACGCCAAGACTCCGCAATACCGATCGAGCTACGGCAGCGCGTTGGCGGCGTTTCCTGATGGGAGATTCCTGGCAAGTGGCAGTGTCTCGAATCGGGGACGGATCTATCTCCATGACTCCGCCGGAAACCTGCTGAGGAGCTGGTCCGATCCAGACACCAACTCGTCGTATCTTTCCTTTGGCCGGGTAATCGTCACGCTTCCGGGAAACCGATTCGCTGCGAGCGGGGTGAACAAAGTCTACGTCTATGATTCCGGGTCCGTCGCGGCTCCGATCTCCATCGTTACCAATCCAGCGCCATCCAGCTTGGATTTTGCTTTTTCGGGAGCGAACAGCCTTTCGGGCTGGGGAACCAATCGCATCCTTATCCAGGCCAGGAGTGTGGACGGAGCCTCATCCCGTGTTTTGGTTTTCGATTTGAACGGTGCTCAAAGGGCCGCGATCTCGAGTCCCAATACTCAGGCGGATGGTTTCGGAAATGCCATCTCAGTGATCGATGATCAGCGTGTCTTGATTGGCGCACCCTACGCCCCTGTCACCTATTTCACCGGATCAGGATTCGCCACCAACGGTTCCGCTGGTGCCGTGTATCACTACGATGACACTGGTTCGTTGCTTCGGACTTTTACCTCGCCAAATGTTCAGGCGTCCCGAGCGTTTGGAGCCGCGATTGCCACGCTGGGCGCGAGAATTGTCATTGGCGCTCCTCAGGAGACTTTTGCCGGGAGCGAGTCGGGCCGGGTCTATATGTTCAATCCGAACGGAGTTCTGCTGGCCACGGTGGACAACCCGACACCGCAGGCAAATGACTTCTTCGGCGGCGCAGTCACTGCTCTGGATGCACGACGTTTTCTCGTCGGCGCCCCGAGGGACAACACGCGCGAAGCACTGGGTGGAAGCATCTACGGATTCGACTTTCCGATCCCGGAATGGGAGATCGGCGCGGAGATTCCACGACCAAGCGGCGTCGATGCGTCGGGTTCCTTTGCAACCCAAGGTCCGGTCGTGACGCCAGCCGATGCGGCGTTCTGGCATTTGCCTTCGGGAAAACTGTTCGCGGTTAAACCGGGTGGAGTGTTGGTCTCCTGGCCACTGCTGAACAATCAGACCAACAACTGGGAGGCGTCGCTCATCTGGCCGACCAATCTTAATCGTTACCAGATTCACGTGGCGGGGCAGGGAACGGTTGACTTGAGCAACGGCGGAGTTTTCTCAAACGCCGTTCTGCTCGCGACGACGGCCGGGGTGGATGCAAACACCGTTGCGCAATCGCGGCAGTTCTCGGCGACAGTGGCAGGCGACAGCTTCGTGATGCTCTCTTCCGGTGAGCCGAGGAATAATCCGATCCGGTTCCAATTCATCCGAACCATCGATTGGTTCAATCCGACCCACCTGCACAACAATGTTCCCGCTGTGATTGGCCAGCCCATCGTCGATCCAGCCGGTTACCAGGATCCGCTCGCCGGCTCACCCCAAGTTGTGCTTTCGAAATCGGTCTATTGCCCGGCGCCGGTGTTTGATCCTGTCACGCGGACTGGAACGATCATCCCGGTCAATCGCGACAATCCCACGAACGCACTGGATGATTTGGTCGTCGCGTTCTTCAAGCGGGGAACCAATCTCTACGATCCTGTCACCGCCGCCAGCGTCTCCAACAGCATCGTCTGGCCGTGGAAGCCGGTGCGTTATGTTCCCGCGTGGCCGGCCAATCCGCCGAAGATCGTCATCGCCAGCCAGCAAGGGACCGGCGCGATTGATCCTGCGCTGTTCGTCGACTGGACGCTCTACACGCAGAACGATTCCTCGCAGGCCGGCTTCAATCCGAACGATGAACACGCCTTGCGTCGGCCGGTGAGTTCGGGCGAAGGCGTCTTCGCACTGCGCGATGACCTCGGCTCCTCCGCCACATCGGAACCGTATGTTCTCATCCGCTATCGCGATCCCGCTGCCGGACTGGCGTGGCGTATCAAAGTCTGGCGCGTGGTGGCCGAGGAGGCGCCGTTCTTCTTCCGCTATCCAGCGCGAGCAGGATTGTTGATCCAAGCGCCGTTTCCGCTCAGCACTCTCTCTGTCGCGCCGCAAACCGTCGGGGTTTCGGGTCCGTTCTTCCGCGATCGGAAGCTCTCGTTCTGGGCCCGCGCTGCTGGCGACGACGGTGGGGCGGCGGAGATCGTGATGCGCTATTTCTATCCGGTGCAGCCGGACTTCTTTTTCCCGGGGACCAATCCACCGCCCCTCGGCACCAACATTCCCTTGCTGGACACGCGGGCCGGGACTCCCGGTGTTCCCATCAATGTGCGCTACGACACCACCTGGCCGCTGGATGTCCCTGAACTTCGCGTCGGCGAAACTCTCGTGAAACCGAAGAACGGCCTGCCGCAGATCGCGGGGCAAACCAGCGTGGAGATTCTCTATCAGCAATCGCTCCCGCTTCGGGATGGAACCAGTGTCCGTTTGATCGATCCGATCCGTGCCCGCACCGTGCCACTCGCCCAGTTGCCCGCAGACGTCGAAACCCGGGTGAACGCGGGGCTGCTCTACTTCCGGGCGCTGCCACCGCATCTGGAGAATCGGCTCCGCTACGATCCGGTTTCGCACCAGTTGCAGCTGGTCGGTGAGTTTGTCGAACCGCCCGCTGGTGAATCGTATCTTCTGCTCAACGTTCTGACGCCTCGCGACAAAGCTGCCGTGTTGAATCTCACCACGGATGCGTCGTTCCGCGCCGCCGTCGAGAATCTCGCTGTCGCCGCAGCCGCTGTCATTCCCGTGCCGCCGGATTCGACTGGGTTTGATTCACTGGCTCTGACGGCCGGAGATTCACGCGGCGTGGGCTACGTGACCCTGGCGTTTGGAAACAGCACGAACCTCAGCGCGCCGACGGAGCCGGTGAACCTGAGTGTGATCAAAGTTTCGTGTCCGCTCTATCGCGGCGAACTCAAAGTGATTGAGCCATCGAATCCGCTCGCCGAGCAATTGACCCTTCGACACAGCGGTGACTTCTCCGGACGCCCGGACGATTTTGAATTCGAGTGGCGCACGATGCCGCCCGTCGATGGATTGCCCTCCACGCTGCCGCCGGACCAGTGGGGTTCGTTCCTTCCGGTTCCCTCGACCGGAATCGGCGCGTTGGACATCACGATCGCCGGCCCTGGCCTCTACACGTTGAGCGACAATTATTTCATCTGCCGCTACCGCCGGAAGACCGGCCCGGCGGCTTGTGGAGCGGATTGGAGCGCGTGGACTTCGCCCATGCTGGCGGAGGGTTGGATCAAGCGGGTGCTCGCGGGAATCGGCCCGTTCGAACAGCGCATCCAAGATTATCAGGACGCGCAGGTGAACACGATTGTCAGCATGATCTCGCAGGCGGGCACCCGTGCGGTGGGCGATGTCGCGCTGAACTTGAACGCCGTAAACAGCGCGGGATTAATCGAAGTGTACGAAACCGTCCTGCGACGCGGCATGAATCTCAGCATCAACGGCGCGCCGCCCGTGGATTATCCGCCGGCCAACGATGCGCTGCTGCTGGCCGCGGGACGCCTGGCCGATCTCTACATGCTGCTGGGCAACGAAGCGTATGCGGACGCGGCGGATCCCACGATTGCTTTCGGAACCGCCGACGGCGTCTACGGCTCACAAGCGACGTCGCTTCATTGTTTCATGAATCAGACGGCATCGTTGCTGGAGGAAGAGCTGGCGCTGTTGCGCGGGCGCGATAGTTCCAAGCTGCCGAGCGTGCAGACTTTTCCTTTCTACAATCGGCTTATATGGAACTTCACTCGGGATATCACCGGTGGCGAAGTGGCCTACTCGCTGAACTACAATCTGCGCAACGTGGACGGAGATGTCGCGGGAGCGATCGATGAAGCCGATGCGCGACGCCTGTATCCGCAGGGCCACGGTGATGCGTGGGGTCACTATCTCACCGCCATCAAGAACTACTATCGTCTGCTGCGAAATCCGAACTTCACCTGGACGCCGCGGATCGAAGCGGTGCTAGTCGGCGGCGTGCCTGTCTCAGTCGACTATCTCGATGAACGGAAGTTCGCGGCGGCCGCAGCGGCGAGGACGCGAACGGGCGCGGAGATTGTGAGCCTGACCTTCCGGGATAAGTATGTGGAAACGCCCTCGCAGCCTTGGCAGGACTCCACGGATTCCGACAACAATCGCGCGTGGAGTCTCGCTGATTGGTCGAGCCGGGCGGGGCAGGGAGCGTTCTTCGACTGGGTGACTGCCAACGCGATGTTGCCTGATGTGGACGTCAATCCGGCGCACACGGGCATCCAGAAGATTGAGCGCGGCACCGTGCTGGAGCTGCCCGAGATCGCCGAGGGATTCCGCGAGATTCAGGAGCTGCAAGATCAGGCGGACTCAGGACGTAATCCACTCGGCCTGGCGAACAACGTGGTGCCGTTCGACATTGATCCGAGCGCGATTGCTTCGGGCAAGACGCACTATGAACAGATCAATGAACGGGCGAACGAGGCGTTGAAGAATGCTGTTGCGGTCTTCGATCATGCAAACGCCAGCACGCAATTGCTGCGTCGGCAGGCGGATGAGTCGTCGCAGTTTCAACAGGTCGTCATCGATCGCGAGGCGGACTTCAATAACCGGTTGATTGAAATCTTTGGGACGCCGTACGCCGATGACATCGGGCCGACAGGCACCTATCCGTCAGGGTACGCGGGACCGGATCTATATCACTACGACTACGTCGACAGCGCGGAACTGCGAACGGGTTTGACTGCGCAACAACCGACGCTTGTCTTTCAGTGGTCTGATCTCGGCGTAGCGGCGGACGGAGCTTTACTCCGATCCGAGACGCCGGTGAGGTTCACTTTCTCGGCAAACGGATTCGGCTTGGAGAAGCCGCTGGCATGGACGGGGCAGCGTTCTGCGCCGGGCGAAATCCAGATGGCTCGATCGGCGTTGCAAGAGGCAACGAAGCGTTTGGAGCGCGGGGTGAAGGAGTATGAGAACCTCATCAATCAGATCGAGGACGAAGCGCAGTTGCTGGCGGCCTTTGCGAAGCTGAATGCGGATCAGACCGAGATTCGCGATGGGTATCAATCGACGCTGAGCAGCATCAACATGCAGATCGTCATCGCCCGCAGTGCGGCGGCCATGGCTCAGTTCCTCGCCCGGCAAACGGATCTGATCGGCTCCTCCGCGGTCGAAGCGGTGCCGAAAGTGGTGGGCATGGCGACCGATGCATTGTCCGCCCAGCGCGCCATGATGCAGTTCTCGTATCGACAACATTCCGTGGCGTTCTCGACCGTGGCAGATCTTTTGGAAGTCGGAATCGCCAGCCAACAGGACCAGAAGGGGCAGCTCGCAGTCAGCACCGAGATTGAAATCGCTGCGCTGCAGGCCGAGTTCGGCGAGAGCGAAAGGCTGGTCCGACTGGAGCAGTTGGTGCGGAGCGAGATTCCGGCGCGCATTGAGCTGGCAGCGCTGCGGGAGAGTGTGACGCAAGCGTCCGCACGGTATCAGTCGGCAGTGGCGCGCGGTCTGCGTTTGCTGGAAGAGCGGACCCGGTTCCGGCAGCAAACGGCGGCGCAGATTCAAACCTTCCGTTACAAGGACATGGCGTTTCGCGTGTTCAGGAGCGATGCGTTGCAAAAGTATCGGGCGCAGTTCGATCTCGCCGCGCGTTATGCTTATCTCGCGGGCAAGGCGTATGACTACGAGACCTGTCTGGCGCCCGGCGACAATCGTGGTCCGGGCATCGCGTTCTTCTCGAACATCGTGAGGTCGCGCGCGCTGGGTCGCTTCTCGAATGGCCTTCCGCTTCCCAGTGGTGGAACTGGCGATCCTGGCCTTGCGGATCCGTTGGCGCGAATGAGTGCGAACTGGAATCTCGTGCTCAAGGGACAACTGGGCTTCAACAATCCGCAGACGGAGACAGGACGCTTCTCGCTGCGCAACGAGCTGTTCCGCGTCGTTAATGGAACCGGTGGCGGGCAGCGCTGGCGCGAGACATTGGAGCGTCACGTGGTCCCAAATCTCCTGGAGCTGCCCGAGTTCCAGCGGCACTGCATTCCGTTCTCGCCCACGCAGCCAGTCGAGCCGGCGATCGTGATTCCCTTTGGAACGACGGTGAACTTTGGGTTGAACTTCTTCGGCTGGCCCGCGGGCGGCGGTGACAACGATTACGATTCAACGAAGTTCGCGACGAGGATTCGATCGGTCGGCGTGTGGTTCGCGAATTACAACAATCTTGGCGGCGGCATGATCAACACGCCGCGCGTGTATCTCGTGCCGGTGGGCATGGATGTGATGCGCGCTCCGACTCAAGGCAACACCTACATCCGCGAATGGCGGGTGCTCGATCAGGCGCTCCCGGTGCCGTTCCCGCTGAACGGGAATGTGCCGGGCGATTCAAACTGGATTCCGATCAACGACACGTTGTTCGAGGACTTCGCGTCCATCCGGCGTTTCGGGCGATTTCGCGCGTTCCACGACAGCGGCAACTTCAACCCTGCGGAAACGATCTCCGACAGTCGGCTGATCGGCCGCTCGGTGTGGAATACACGCTGGCTGTTGATCATTCCGGCGGGCACGCTGCACACGGATCGCACTGAAGGCATTCAGCGATTCATCAACGGCGCGTTGCGTCCGGATGGAACGCGTGACGGAAACGGAGTGTCCGACATCAAGATTTTCTTCCAGACCTACGCGTACTCGGGGAACTGAGCGCCGCGAACCGGGCGTAATCGTCCAGCGATATGAATCGATCTCAACACAGGAAGTGGGCCACGAGGTTGCGTTCGCGTGCGGTGAAACAATTGGTGTGGGCTCTCGGGCTCGTTACAGTGCTGGCTTGGTGTGGGAATGGATTGTGCGCCGACAAGAGCGGGGTTTCGCCGAATACCATTTCACTGCCAAAAGGCCCGGGTTCCATCGAAGGACTCGGTGATTCGTTCCAGCCATCGCTGAACACGGGCACGGCGAAGTATTCGCTCGGCATTAAGCTTCCGCCCGGAACCGCTGGCCATCAGCCGTCAGTCTCAATCTCGTACGATGGAGGCGGCGCGAATGGACCACTGGGCTACGGATGGAGCTTGTCGCTGCCGTTTGTGCAGCGTCGGACAGACAAGGGGATTCCCACTTACGGCGAGTCACTGGGCGTGGACCGTTCGGATACGTTCATCGCGGATTCCCGTGAGGAGTTGGTGCCAACCGCGGACGGTTTCTTCTTTTCCGAGAATGAAGGTTCGTTTCTTCGCTATCGCCGGGTTGGAAGTAATTGGGAAGCGACGGCGCCCGATGGGACGAGACTGGAGTTTGGCGTCACGGCGGCGGGAAGGATCGGCGACATCGATAATCCACAGCGGGTATTTCGTTGGCTACTGGAACGCGAAACGGATACGCGTGGGAACGTCATCGAGTATCGCTATCGCTCCTTCCCGGGCGCGCAGAATCTTAATCAAAAGTATCTGTCCGAGATCCGTTACGGACCCGGAGAGCCGCCGTGGAATGCGTTTCATTTGGTGCTCTTCGAATACGAGGATCGTCCTGACTGGTTCGAAGATGGGCGCGCAGGATTCTTGATTCGAACCGGCAAACGCTTGAAGCAGATCCATGTCGCGACGCAGGGGGCGGCGCTTACGAATCATCTCGCCGGGGATCGGAACGGCGATGGAACGATCGACTATCTGAATCGCCGGTACGAGTTCGATTACTTGCGCTACGATGGCGACGCGTCGCATTGGTCCCTGATGTCCAGGATGACTTTGTTCGGTGCGGACGGCGTCACCGCCTTGCCGTCGGCGACTTTTGATTACGCGGTTTCCCATCCGGTGGCGGAGATTGATGCGAGTTCGAGTGTCTGGGGATCGAGCAACGCGCCGATCGCGGTCATGGACAACGCGCTCGTTGATCTGGTCGATTTGAATGCTGACGGCCTGCCGGACTTGCTCAAGACCGAATCAGGCGGGGGTGGGCACTCGGTGGCGGTGAATCGCGGAACGACCCGGCACGGTGGGCTGCCGGTGATTGAGTGGGCCACTCCAGAGGCGGTGGAACCGGGGAATGGCACAGCGTGGAACTTCGATCTCGCCTCGCAGCGAACGCATCTTGCCGACATGGATGGCGACGGGCTGGCGGATTTGGTTCACAAGAGCGCGGACGATGCGGTGTTCTTCTTCGCGAATCGTGGGCGACTGTCCTGGGGTGAACGTCGGGATATGTCCACCCAAGAATCCGCTCCGCCGGCTCCGTTCGGGAACGCGGGCGTCAGCACGGCGGATCTCGATTTCGACAAGCGAATCGACATCGTTCAAAGCGTCGACTTCGGCGGGAGCGTGGGCTATCGCGTTTGGTTTAATCTCGGTGCGCAGTCGTACTCGGCGCCGGTCACCGTGGAGCCGGAAGGTGGATTCGACCTCGCGCTTCCCGGTGTGCAGATCGCGGATTGCAACGGAGACCGCGTTCCAGATGTGGCGCGCATTCAGTCCGGCGCGGTGAGCGTGGCGGCGGGTTTGGGCTACGGTCGGTTTGGTTCGCCGGTCAGCCTCGTGCTGCCGGACTTGACGCTGGATGCTGACCAAATTTCGAAGGCGAAGCTGACGGACATCAACGGCGATGGGCTGGTGGATTTGGTTCTAGAACGCGCGGCTCCTGGCGCGTGCTGGTATTGGCTGAATCTCGGCAACTACACATTGAGCGCACGACGGGTGATTCATGGCTTGCCTCTCGTGGCGTCGGGTGCGGCGGTTCGCTGGGCGGATCTCAATGGAAACGGGACGATCGATTTGGTTTACGCGGATGGAACTGCGGAAGCGCGGTTGCTGATGGTGGAGCTGGGACAGTTGTTGAGCGGGGGGCTGGCGCCGAATCTTCTTAAACAGATCGGTAATGGCATTGGTCGGGTGACCACGATTGAATATGCGTCTTCCACCGAGTTTGCGCTCGCGGACGAGAAGGCAGGTCGGTCATGGCCGGATGCGGTGCCGTTCCCGGTCACGGTGGTTGCTGCGGTTCGCGTCTCTGATTCACTCGGGCATGAATACGTCACGCGCTACACCTACCATGACGGCTTCTATGACTCGGTGGAGAAACAGTTTCGCGGGTTTGCGGAGGTGGAGGAGTTGGAACTGGGGGACGAAACGGCGCCTACGCTCGTCAGCCGCTCGTCCTTTGACACCGGACGTGCCTTCGATGCGATGAAGGGCAGGTTGTTGAGCTCGACGTCGGAGACGGAGGCCGGGGAAATCTTCTCGCGCGAGACAACCACGTGGGCGAATCCACCGCGATTGATCCGGACCGGGACGAACGGGCAGGTGATTCGGTTTGCGCATCCGGTGGCGACCACGAGGGAGATTCTCGAACGGGGAGTTGGAACTCCGCGCCGCCTGGAGTCGGAGGTGGAATTCGATGACTACGGAAACCGGACGCGGTCGAGTGACTTCGGAATTGTGGTGGGCGGTGATCGAACGGCGTTTGACGATGAGCGGGTGACAGTGACGGAGTATGCGCTGAATCTCGCGAAGTGGATCGTGCATCTCCCGCGGCGAACGTTGGTGCAAGACGAGAACGGAGTGGTGATCTCCAAGGCGGAGTTGTTTTACGACGACGAGACGTTCTCCGGGAACAACCTCGGGAGCGTGACCGTCGGGAATCTGACGATGCGACGGGAGTGGACTGATCCCGGCAATGCCGCTGCCTTCGTGAACACGGTTCGGACGAAGTATGATTCGTGGGGAAATCCGGTGTTCATCCTCGATCCGTTGGCGAATGCAGGTGCCGGTATCGCTCAAGGTCATGTTCGTGAACTTGCATTTGATCCGGTGTTCCGCGCCCATGCCGAACGGGAGACGATTCATCTGGGCGGGACGAACGTACCGCTGGTGTTCTCGGCCAGCTACGACGCTGGTCTGGCGTTGATGACACGTTCCGTAAATTTCAATGGCCACGCGACGGTCTTTGGGCACGATGTGCTCGGGCGTCCGGTGAGCGTAATCAAGCCCGGCGATGCGCCGGCGTATCCGTCGGCGGAATATGAGTACGCTCTGGCGATTCCGACGGTTTACACAAGGTCCGGGGGCGTGAGCGTGACGGGAGTGGTCAACTACGTTGAAACCCGCGGGCTCGACCGCGATCCCGGGAGCGCAGGAAGCCCGCGCGACCATTACTTCATCAAAAGACAGTTCAGTGACGGACTTGGCCGGGCGCTCATGACGCGGACCGAGACTGAACCCGCAGTTGGCGGAAGCGCGGCCCGCGTGAGCGTGACGGGCGCTGCGCTGTTCAACGCACGTCAGAAGACTTCGCGGGCGCTGAATGCGTTCTTTGCGGCGAAGACCGGATCGCTCGACGAGTTGCTGGCGTATGAGAGCGTAGAGTCGGCGGGTTGGTCCGGACAGTTCCACGTGGTGGGCAATCTCGTCTCGCGAGATCTCGCTTCGGCTCCCCAAGCTCGTGTCGAATACGATGCGACTCTGCGCGAGATCCGGTCGACCAACCCGGATGGGACGTTCCGTCGGACGGAGTTTGAGCCGCTGCTGATTCGGCTGTTCGACGAGAACGATACTGAAGCGGGTTCACCTCATGTTGATACTCCGACGGTTCAGATGGTGGACGGCTTGGGGCGGTTGATACAAGTGGACGAGATGGTGCGGCTGAATGACGGCGGCACGCCCGCTGGCGGTCTGCGCACGTGGAACACTCGATACCGATATGATCTCAACGATAAGTTGACCCGTATCATCGACGCGCAGAATAACGTGAAGGAGTTTCGCTACGATGGGATGCGTCGAAAGGTTTGGATGAACGATCCCGACGCCGGCATCTCGCACTGCCGATATGATGAAGCGTCGAATCTGATCGAGCTCATCGACGCGAAAGGACAGCGCACGACTTATACGCACGACGGTGCCAATCGGATTCTGACGGAGGATTATCACGACGAGACCACTGCTGAGTTCAGCTACCAGCGTTCGCCCGATGTCATTTATCACTACGATGGGCCGGCGGGACTGGTGGAAACTGGGGACGGAAACCGGGCGGTCGCGCGGAACACTCGCGGAACTCTGGCGTGGGTTGAAGATCCAAGCGGCGAGGAACACAGTTCCTTCGATGAACGCGGTCGCATGGAGTGGAGCGTGAAACGGATTCTGGATCCCGTGCTGTCACCGGATTTGATGTTCAGTCCGGCGACAGCTGTCTCGTACCGCACCGCGTACGTTTATGATTCGCTGGACCGGATCACGAAGATGATCTTCCCCGACAACGACGAGGTAAACTACCGGTTTAATGCGCGCAATCTCATCGAGGGAATCTATGGCAAAGCGGGTGGCGAGATAGTCGCGGGCGCCAGTTATCTTCCATCGTCCCAGCAGGAGCAGGTGGTATTCGGCAATGGCGTGCGGATGCGTTACGACTATGACGAGCGGCAGCGGGTGAGTCGCCTGCTGACGAGCGACACGGCGCGCGGCGCGGAGTTGGTTCATTTCGCCTACGATCTGGATCCGGTGTCCAATGTGAGTGCGATTCGCGATGAACGACCTTTCTCGGCGATAGCGACCGGGGATCGGCGGAGGAATTCCCAGCGCTTCAGTTACGACGCGCTGTATCGGCTGACTCGCGTGCAATACAACCTCCCGAATCCCCCGAGCTCCAACGGCGGAGAAATCAATTTTCGCTATGATCGAGTAGGCAACATGCTGGCGCAGACGAGCGACATCGCGCAGTTGGAACGGGGATTGCCAGTGACGGATGTCGGAACGATGTCGTTTGGTGGGGCACGTGGAGCCAGTGAACGGATCGGGCGAGGTGCTGCTGACCCGGCGGGGCCACATGCGCTGACGGGGATTGTTAACACCAATGGATCCCGGGTCTTCGCCTATGACGCAAACGGGAATGTCACCATAAACGATGGGCTGAAGTGTCAGTGGGATTTTCGGGATCGTCTGGTGTCGGTGGAGGACGACTCCATGAAGGCGGACTATCGCTACGATTTCACAGGACGTCGCGTAATGAAGCGGGTGTTGTGGAAGTCCGGTGAACTTCGGGAGGCGCAACTAGTGGGCACGTCGAAAGCATCGCGGCCAGAGTCGACGTTTACCCTGTATCCGGGAAGGCACTTTGAGGTTCGGGATCACGATTTGCCGGTGAAGTATGTCTTCAATTCCGGAACTCGCGTTGCGCAGATCACGGGCTCGATTGAACATCATCGGCGTGTGCAACGGATTCGTTTTCACGCGGGGTGGAATTTGGTTTCGATCGCGATTAACGCGGAGAGGTTGTGGGAACAATTGGAGGCAGTCGATGGCCGGGCAGGGGCGGTCTTGTCGGTGCATCGATGGAACCAGACTACGCGGACGTACGAGCCAGTATCGCCTAGTGAGTCCGTCATCGCAGGCGGCGTCTTCTGGATTCGGGCGACGACAAACTTTGTCGCGAGCGTTGAGGGAGAATTCGTGGAGGCTGCGACGCGGGTGGTTCCGGCCGGTGGCGGGTATGTCGCCGGGCCGGGGATGGTCCCGTGGGCGATCGATCTCCCTTCCGTGGCTTCGGGGTGGATGTTCGATCCTACTCACCGCGGGTGGGAGGCGGGTCTTGGAGGTGAAATTGGAATGGCGAGCGAGCTTCCGGCGTTCGTCGCGCCCGGGCAGGCGATCTACATTGCAAGTGATGCTCCGGTGACGCTCGATCCGGTTCCCGCGGCGCGGCGAATCCTGTTCTATCACGCGGATCATCTCGGCTCCGCGACAGTCATCACCGATGCTGACGGAGCCGTGGTGGAGGAGTCGTCCTATCATCCCTTCGGCGCGTTGCGGCACGAGAGTCGGGCTTCCGATGTCGAGGCATACTATGGTTTCACTCAGAAGGAGCGGGATCGCGAGAGCGGTTTGCACTACTTCGAATCCCGTTTTCTGGCGGCAAACCTCGGACGGTTCTCCAGCGTGGACCCGAAGTTCCTCCATATTGACCTTCTGGAGAAATCCGAGCAGACCGCGTTCTTAAGCAATCCGCAGAAAGGAAACCTTTACTCGTATGTGCTGAACAATCCGCTGCGCTACAGCGATCCGCTGGGCCTCGATGAGACGGATTCGCTCGGGACGATGTCGGATGTCGTTGGACTGGTTGCAGGCGGCGCGGAGGAACTTGATCTCTGGCGATATACGATGTCTGGCGGCGGGAAGACACTGGCATCCGGCGCCGGCAAGGTGACGATGGGAGTGAGTCTGGCAATCAAGGGCGGGCAGTTCCTCATGGATCCTTCGGCGGCAACGGGAGGACAAGCACTCAATGAAGGCGCGAAGTCCGCGATGAGCATTGCCATTCCGCCCGTGGGAATCATCTGGTCTCTGCTCGACCTGACGGGATACGGACCCAGCGCTATTCTTGAACACACGGAGAAGAGTATTCAGGCGAATCGCGCCGCGGCGGCTCACTACAAGGAGGCCGCTGCGAGTTGGAACAAGACTGCCGCGATCTATCGCGACGGCGCGAATCGATTGGCTCCCAAGCTTGCCGATCAGCAGAAGCGGGTCGACGAGTTGGTGAAGAAGACGAACAAGTATGTCGCCGATCGGGAACGGGAAATGAAATCGATCAATGCAGCGATTGAGAAGGAAGAGAGCGAATTACGTCGGGCGAACCGGGAGCTTCGATACTGGCAACAACGGGAGCGAAGGGCCAAAGCCGCGGCGAAGTCGGAGTAGCCTGCGGGAGGATATCGCGCAGAGGAAGGTTTCGGTGTCTGGCTTGCCTTGCGATGGCCGTGGGCTAGCATCGACGCATGAAATCACTAAACGCATCCAAGGTGGCGGGGAATTCGGTTCGGGCACTTCGCTTTCTGGTGGCAGCAGTTTTTCTCGGCATCGGTGTCCCGTTTCATCTCATCAGTGCGGCCGATTCCGCCGTTGGCGCGGAGGCGCCCCGGCGTGTTGTTATTCCCAAATTGAAGAGTGTCGTGACCGTTGACGGTAAGTTGAACGAGGCGGTTTGGACAAAGGCGGCGAATCTCGCGCCCTTTGTTTTGAACGAATCGAAAGCCGCAGAGCGCGAGGGCACTTCGGTCCGGGTTTGGTACGATGACGAGGCTCTTTACCTCGGCTGGAGCTGTACGGACTCCGACGTGCAGGCGACGTTCACCGCGCGGGACAGCAAGTTCTGGGAGGAGGAAGTAGCTGAGTTTTTCATCACCTCGGGCAAGCTCGAACGCTATTTCGAGCTCCAGTGGAATCCACTCGGCGGAGTGTTCGATGCGATCATCAGGAACGATCTGGACCAGGCGGGCCTTTCGAAGTCGTTCTCAGGCGAGTGGAGCTACACGGCGAAAGGGATGAAGAGTGCTGTCGTGCTCGAGGGCACCGCGAATCAATCCGCTGACAAGGACAAGCGTTGGACGGTGGAGGTGATGATCCCGTTCTCGGACCTGGGTGAAGCCGCGCCGAAGCCCCGGATGGTGTGGCGTGGAAATTTTTATCGCTTCAATCGCACCAAAGGGCAGGAGGCTGAATTGCTGAGCTGGTCGCCCACCCGCCTGCCTGGGTTTCATCAACCCTCACGATTCGGTTATCTGGAATTCGGTGAGTAATTGCCGCGGCGCGGACTGCGGAGCGATGGAGTTTCGGGTGGTGTCCAATTGATTCCGGAGGATGGACAACCGCGGGCAAATCTGCAAAATGCGGAATGCCTCGTAGTTCATCCCGCAAGGGATGGTGGCGCGGCTTTACCCAAGCAAAATGTCCGAAGCCACGCGAATTCTGAACTCCGTCAGTTCCGGCGATCCAAAAGCTGCCGACGAGTTGTTCCCGCTGGTTTATCGCGAGCTTCGTCAGCTGGCGGCTAGCAAGATGGCTTCCGAGCAGGCTGGCCACACCCTGCAACCGACCGCGCTTGTGCATGAGGCGTGGATGCGATTGGTCGGAAGCGAGAATCCTCGATTCGACGGACGTGGCCATTTCTTCGCCGCCGCCGCGGAAGCGATGCGCCGCATTCTCATCGAACGTGCGCGGCGGAAACAGACCGCCAAGCGCGGCGCGGGCTTTGAACGGCTTGATCTCGAACATGCCGATATCGCGATTCACGCCAGCGACGAAACGCTGCTTCTTGTGAACGACGCGCTCGACAAGCTGGCGCGAGAGGATCCGCAGTCTGCGGAACTGGTGAATCTTCGATTCTTCGCCGGCATGACCAACGAGGAAGCAGCCGCGGCGCTCGGCGTTTCCGTGCGTACGGCCAAGCGGCACTGGACCTTTGCCCGCGCCTGGCTCTACGACGAGATCCGCCGCGCGAGTGAAGCGGGATGATGATCGATCGAGACGCAGGCTGGCCCCTTTTCCCACGAGATTTCGCATATTGTGACGTGACCACGGCGGATTGAATTTCGGCCGGCGGCAACACTGATGGATAAACCGACCAAAACTGTCCGACAGATTTTTGACGAAGCATCCGAGCTGCTCGATGCGGCCACGCGCGCTCAGTTCGTCGCGCAGGCATGCGCCGGAGACGACACGCTGCGTCGGCGGGTGGAAGGGCTCCTGCGCGCGCACGATACCGCCGGAGGTTTCATGTGGGGCGTGGGGGAATCGAGTTCGCCGAAGGCAACGGCGGGTTCGACGGAAATTATCGGGCGCTATCGCGTCCTCGAGAAGATTGGCGAAGGTGGCTGCGGCGTGGTCTATCGCGCCGAGCAACAAGAGCCGGTGAAGCGCAAGGTGGCGCTGAAAGTCATCAAGCTCGGCATGGACACGCGATCCGTCATCGCGCGTTTCGAGGCGGAGCGTCAGGCGCTGGCGATGATGGAGCATCCGAACATCGCGAAGGTGCTCGACTCCGGCGCGACGGATTCCGGCCGGCCGTACTTCGTGATGGAGCTGGTGGAAGGCATTCGCATCACCGAATTCTGCGATCGAAACAATCTCTCCACCACGGAACGGCTGGAGCTGTTCATCCGGGTTTGCCACGCGGTTCAGCACGCGCATCAGAAGGGCGTCATCCACCGCGACCTCAAGCCCTCGAACATCCTCGTCAGCCAGCACGATGGCGTGCCGGTGCCGAAGGTGATCGACTTCGGTATCGCCAAAGCCACGACAGATCTCCAGCTCACGGACAAGACCATCTTCACGCACGCCGAGTTGTTTCTCGGCACGCCCGCCTACATGAGCCCGGAACAGGCGCGCATGGGCGGCGTGGACATCGACACTCGCAGCGACATCTATTCGATCGGCGTGTTGCTCTACGAATTACTCACTGGCCGACCGCCGTTCGACGGTGAGGAGCTGCTCCGGGCGGGCATCGATTCCTTGCGGCGAACCATCTGCGAAACCGATCCGGCCAAGCCTTCGACGCGACTGCGCCAGCTGCCCGTGGGCGAACAATCCATCGTCGCCGGATTCCGCGCTACGGAGCCGCCGCGGCTGATCTCTTCCGTGCGGGGCGACCTCGACTGGATTGTGCTCAAGGCGCTCGAGAAAGATCGCGCGCGCCGTTACGAAAGCGCCGGCGCGCTCGCCGTCGATTTACGGCGGCATCTCGACAACGAACCAGTCGGCGCGCGTCCGCCCAGTGGGTGGGATGCCTTCCAAAAACTCGTCCGCCGCAATCGCACGTTCTTCTTCTCGGCCTTCGCCGCGGCACTCGCGCTCGTGGTCGGCCTTGGCATTGCCACGGTAATGTTCTTCCGCGAACGCGAGGCGCGCCAACGCGCCGTCTACGCCGAGCACACCCAATCGGAACTGCGCCGCGATGCTGATGAAGCGCGCGAGATCGCCCAAGCGAAGACAGAGGAGTCCCGCCGTCAGTTGGTGCTGCTGAATGTCAGCAGCGGCAACAAGCTCATCGCGAATGGCGATCACGCAGCGGCGTTGTTGTGGTTCGTGGAGGCGATGCGATTGGAGCAAGGCGACGCGGCGCGGGAAGACATTCACCGTCGACGCATCGCTGCGACGCGACGCTTCATCCCCCGGCTCGCGCACATCGGTTTCATGGGCCGGTTCGTGGCGCAGGCGGCGTTCACGGCGGACAGCCAGCGGGTCGTGGCCATGCGTGACGACGGACGCGGCAGCGTGTGGGATTTCGAAAGCGGTATCACGTTGGAAAGCCTCGTTCCGCATAGCTCAGAACTTTTTCAACGCACCGTCTCCAGCGAATCTGCGGTCCCCGGAATCCGTGATATCCCGGCGCTTCCGGGCGGGATTCCTCATGACCTTTCGCTCGTGGAATCTCCCGAGGGACTGGTCGTTCACGATCGGTATTGGAACACCAACGGAACCCGGCTCTCCGGTTCCAAAGGGCCCTACTTGGAGACGCGAGTTTCCGGCGACGGAAAACGCGCTCTGGCGCTTCAGCGGGACTACACGCTTTACCGTTGGGAGCTGTCCTCGGGAGAGCCGCTCGGTTCGCCCATGACTTTCCCCGGGACCATCCACCGGCTCTGGATGTCCCGCGATGGTAGCGTGTTTGGCGCCACGTTCGGCTCCCAGCCATGCGGCCTCGGCGTGTGGGAGTTCGCTACGGGCCGGCAACTGATGTCGCTTCATTCACCGCTCGGTGACATCTTCGATTGTCAGCTCAGCCCGGACGGGAAATGGATCGGGGCCGCCAGCTGGGAGGGTCTCGCCCGCATTTACGATGTCGCCACCGGTCTGCCGACTGGCGACGCGATGCGCCACGCGCGCGGTGTGGGACGATCGATCTTCAGCCCGGATGGAAAGAAGTTCGCCACCGCGAGCTGGGACGGCACGGCCCGGATTTGGAATCCGCAGAACGGTTCACCGGCATCCCCGGGGCTGCATCACGCCGGCTACGTGGCCGTCGCGGCGTTCAGCCCGGACAGCAAATGGCTGCTGACCGGGGGCCAGGATGAATCCGTTCGCGTCTGGGACCTCGAAGCCGCCTCGGTGGCACGGCACATTTTCCGTCATGATGGGCGCGTGACGTTCGCAGCCTACAGCCAGGACGGCAATCGTATCGCCACCGCCGGACGAAATGGCTGGGTCAACATTTGGGATCGTTCCACCGGCGCGCTGCTGGCATCGAACCAGATCGCGGTCGCCACCTCTGTCGGCCGATTCAGCCCGAGCGGCCGCCAGATTGCCATCGGCTCCACCAACGGCGCCGTCACCGTTCTCGACGGCCTCACGGCCACCATCGTCCATTCGTTTCGAGCGCACACCAACGTCATCGCGAGTTTGGAGTTCAGCGCGGATGGGACGCGATTGTTGACGGCCAGCACTGACGGCAGCGCGGGAATCTGGGATTCGTCCTGCGGAAAACTGCTGGCTCCGCTAATGCGTCATCGAGGACCGGTGCGGACCGCGGAGTTCAGTCGCGACGGCAAACGCTTGGTCACCGCCAGTCGCGATCACAGCGCGCAAGTGTGGGACGCTGCGACAGGCAAACGCGTCGGTCAGCCGATGAAACACGTCTGCGATGTATATTGGGCGTCGTTCAGCCCGGATGGGAAACGCGTGGTCACGGCGCCGTCAGACATCTCCCAGTTGTCCCGCGAAGCACGCGTCTGGAACGCGGAGACCGGCGAATCCGTCGGTCCGCCGTTGGCCCATCGCGATGGTGTGTTGTTCGCGGCCTACAGTCCGGACGGGCGATTCATCGTCACCGGCAGCGAAGACACGACCGCCGTGGTTTGGGATGCGGTCACCGGTCTCGCCACCACGCCTCCGTTGCGCCACGCCTCTTACATCTGGCACGCCAGCTTTAGTCCCGACAGCCGACTGCTGCTCACCGTTTCGATGGACAAAACAGCTCGCGTTTGGGATGCCGCCTCCGGCGAAGCGATCACGCCGCCGCTCATTCATAACCATCAGGTCAGCGCCGGTGAATGGAGCCCGGACGGCCGCGAAGTGATCACCTACAGCCCGGACGGAACCGCCCGCGTCTGGGACGTTTCGCCGACGACAGAGCCGCTGCACGAACTCCAGCGCGAGGCTGAACTGCTCTCCGCGCACAAACTTCGTCTCGGTCTCGGCATGGCCCCGCTGTCCGTCGCCGAATTGCAGGAACGCTGGCAGGCCTTCCGTCCACGACCGTAGTTTCGGGGTTCTTCAACCCACCTCCGGAAGCGTCCTTCCACGCTAGAACGTTCGTTCTACGCCTGATTCGCCGTCCCAATCACTCGCCCAAAAATAACTTCCTCCCACGTGGCCCTTTTCTGTCCTCGTTCGCGCATTGAAGGAGTGATTGCCGGAATGAGATCGAATTTGATGGTCTGCATAGCTATGTTCTTCGTCGCCGCCAGCACGCTTTCGTGCCGGCGCAACGCGGAGAAGGATACTGTCGTTTTGTCTGCGTTTCCCGCGACGGCGGTGGCGACCATCGGCGGTCAGGAAATCGCGGAGGAAACTCTGCGCAGCGAATTGCGACGCCGCTTCGGTGCCACTCCCGCGGAAGCCGTCACGCTGGAACAAAAGCTCGAAACCCTCGAACGCCTCGTCCGACAGGAGGCGATTTTCGCCCAGGCAAAGGCCAGCGGGTTCGACCAATCGCCCGAGATGCAGTCGCGCATCAAGAACGTGATCATCGCGCAGTTCCGGGAACAGCGTTTCACGAACGCCACGCCCGTCGTCAGCGAGCAGGAAATTCAGACCGCCTACGAATCGAGCGGCGACCGCTTTGTTCAGCCTGCGTCAATGCGCGGCGCCATGTTGTTCATCGCGCAACCGGCGAACGCCTCCGCTGAAAAGAAGGCGGAAGCGCGGCGACGCGCTGAATCCATCCTCGCCGAAGCCCGCGCCGGCGACGCTCAAGCGTTCGCGCAACTGTGCGTCCGGCACTCCGACTATCAAGTCACACGCTACAAGGGTGGCGATCTCGGCTGGTTCTCGCGCGGTGCGGCGACCGTGGAACCCGCGCTGGTGGACGCGTTGGAGAAGGTCGCGAAAGCCGGAGACTTCGCTCCGGTCATCGAAACGTCGCGCGGCTATTTCATCGCGAGGCTCGTGGAGAAACGCGATGCCGCCCGAAAGCCGCTCGCCGAGGTGAAAGAGCTCTTGCGCCACCAGATCGCCCGCGACAAAGCCGCGCTGGCGGAACGCGACTTCCACGCGGCCATGAAACACGGGCTCGACATCCGCATCGACCAGGCCCGCGTCGAACAGCTTTCGATTCCCACGCAGAAAAGCCAGCCGCCCCGGCTGCCGGGCGTGACGATGTCCGACACTCCTTGAACCAGGATTTCCCTTTTATGAAGACACTGCTTCGTTTCCTCCTGCTGACGCTGCTCGTCGTCTCCGCGAGCGCGCAGACGGTCACGCAAACCTTCCAGCTGCGCAACGGCTGGAATTCGATCTGGCTCGAAGTCGAACCGACGAATGCGGAGATCGCCCAAGTCTTCGCGAACCTCCCGGTGTCGAGCGTCTGGGCCTACGTGCCCGGCAGCACCGTGGAGTTCATCCAGGATCAATCCGAGGAACTGTTCAATCAACCCGGCTGGCTGCCGTATTTCCCGGCGTCGCGACCCGAGGCGTTCCTCACCAAGCTGCATACCGTCAACGCGCTACGGGCGTACCTCGTCAAACTCACCAACGGCCCGCGCACTCTGAGCATCACGGGACGCCCGGTCGTGCGCGCCGCGAAGTGGGTGGCGGATTCTTTCAACCTGCGCGGCTTCCCGGTGAATCCGGCGCAACTCCCGACCTTCGCCACGTTCTTCGGTCCGTCGGCGGCACACTCCGGCCAGCGCATCTATCAGCTGCGCGACAACGGCCAGTGGACGTTGGTAAACGCGACCGACTCGATGAAGCACGGCGAAGCGTATTGGTCCTTCTGCAACGGCGCCTCGACGTATCAAGGTCCGCTCGGCTTCACGCTCGAGCCCGGTGACGGGCTCGACTACGGCACGCTGCTCAACGAAATCATTCAGCACTACAAGAACGAGTCCGGCTCCGCGCGCGTGATTTGCCTGCAAGACATCCGCACCGGCGCGGCGACTCCCCTGTCTTATCAGGCCTTCGTCAGCAATCGCCTGAACTGGATCAATCTCCCGGCTCCGCACTGTTTCACGCTGGAAGGGAACGAGACACTCGACGGCTTTCTCGCCATTCGCCGGAAGGATTTCTCCGGGACGAACTACGGCTCCGTGCTCGAAGTGAAGGACGACATCGGCACGCGTTACCTCGTCTCCGTCACCGCCGGCAAACTGACCGCAGCGCGGCGCGGCTTGGATCTCGGCGCGCCGACCGGCAGCGCGGAGCTCAGCGCCGGTTTGTGGGTGGGCACCGTGACGTTGACGAATGTGAACGAGGTGAACTCCTCGCAGCCCTCGCGCCTCACGCCCACCCGTTCCGGATTCGACATGCGCGTCATTGTTCACGTCGATGGCAACGGCAAGCCGTTCCTTCTCAAGGAAGTGATCCAGATGTGGCAGAACGGCACCACCACGAACGACGCGCAAGGTCGGGCCGTGTCGGAGAAGCCCGGCCGCTACGTGCTGCTCACCGATGATTCCCTGCTTCCGCTCTACCGTGGCGCATCGTTGCGCGACGGCGTCTCCGTCGGCCGCCGCATCAGCACGGTGGATTACGATTTCGCCGGCGGCACCAGCAACGTGCTCGCGATGACCGGCAGCTTCGGCATCGGCAACACCGCGCGCGCCACACTGGTGCTGGAACCCGACGCGCCGACGAATCCGTTCAAGCACAAGCATCATCCGGACCACGACAACCTCGACGCGACGTTCACGAACTTCAAAGCCGAGGCCTACCGCATCACGCGCCAGGTTGAGCTGCAATTCACCGCGCAACCGCCCAGCGCGCTGGAA
>CAZBIC010000029.1:0-97528 GCA_964491875.1 uncultured Bifidobacterium sp. | reverse complement strand
GCGCACGTCGCCGGCACGAAAATCCCGGTAGACCGGTTTGAAGTCCTCCACGTGAGGAAACGCCGGGGCTAACTCGGAACGAATCATCTCGAACAGTTCGTTCAAGCTGGTGCGACCACCCGCCGCCACATTGAAGACCTCATGACTCCCCGTCTCGAACTCAGACGTTGCCGCGAGCAGGTTGGCTTGGACGACATTCGCAATGTAACAGAAATCGCGGGTCGTCGAGCCGTCCCCGAAGATTTGAATCTCCCGGTTCGCGATCATCGCCGCCGCCCACAGCGGAATCACCGCCGCGTAAACCCCATTGGGATCCTGACGCGGACCGAACACGTTGAAATAACGCAAACCGACCGCGGTCATTCCATATCTGCGACAGAATGCTCCGGCGTAAACCTCGTTCGCCAGCTTGCTCATCGCATAGGGTGACAACGGTTGGACCGGCTGATCCTCGGAGAGGGGCAACGCCGTCGAGTCTCCATAAACCGCGCAACTTGAGGCATACACCACCCGACGGACTTTGTGTTCGCGCGCGGCGACCAGCACATTCAAGAAGCCAGTCGTGTTGATGTCATGCGTGGTTGCCGGGTCAACCATCGACGCTGGAACCGACACTTGAGCCGCTTGATGCAGGATGACATCGATGCCATCGCAAGCTGCCAAGCAAGCTTTCGCATCACGAATATCGCCTTCAATCAGCTGAAATCGCGAGCCGCCGAGCGCCTGCAAGAGTCGGAGGTTCTCCGTCTTGCCCGAGGTCAAGTTGTCGAATCCGACCACCGTCTGCCCGGCACCAAGCAAGGCTTCCGCGAGACTGGACCCGATGAATCCCGCCACGCCCGTCACCAGCCAACGGCGAGGCGAGGCTTTCAAGGAGGCAAGAGTCTGTTCGTAACGCGTCACGGCAGGGAAACAGAACGGAAGGAACCGCAGTTGGCTTTAACGTCGTCGAATCCGTTCATCGGTGAGCGAGATTAAGAACACGGAATGCCGGTGCCCAGTCATTTCACGACCTCGGCGAGCGGCTTCTTCCAGATCGGTACCACACGTTTCATTTCATCGATCAAATACTGACACGCCGCAAAAGCCTCCCCTCGATGTGGCGCGATCACCTCAACCCAAAGCGAGGATTCGTTTACCACGACCACGCCGATGCGATGCACGAGCCGGATGGATTCAATCGGCCAACGACGCTCAATCTCGGCAAGAACCAGATCGAACTGGTGCATCACCATCTTCTCAAACGCCTCGTATTCGATCGCTCGAATCGCTGCTTCCCCTTCCCTCCCGCGCACGACACCGGAAAAGTAAACCGCCGCACCCATCCCCGCGGACATTTCGCGCTCCTTCACCAACGCCGGTTCATCAATCGGCCCGGAAGTCAAAATTACAGAACGCCTCATACTCATCGCATTCGCCATCAACTTAGCCACCCTGCACTGGAGGAAACAGCGCCACCTCCTCGCCGTCCTTTAGCACGTAATCGCGCGGCTGATAGTCCACACCCACGGCCAGTAGGGTCGACTTCCGCATCGGCTCGAGTTTCGGATAATCCTTGAGCAATCTTTCAAACAATTCCCCCAGCGTCGCGCCGTTGGCCATCGCCACCGTGGTTAATGAAACACCCGCCAGCTCCTTGAAATAGGAATAGAAGGTGACGCGGATGTTCATCGGCCGACAGATTGGATGGACGTAACGTCTTCAGCAAGTCTGCCGATGGTTCAAGGAGCGGTATCCCACGGGTTACCAATTGTTTTTGACCGACGAATCGATTTAAGTACTGACCATATCATGTCCCGTCGTGCCAGACCGTCGTATTGTCTTTGCGGACAAATCCCGCCGCTTTCCCTCATGAAGACGTTCCTTCGCTGTGTCCTTCTCGCGCTGACACTTTTCGGCCAAGCCGCCGCAGCGCCCACCAGCCTCAAGCTCATCACCCCCGCTGGTTATCTCACAAACATCCCGGTTCTCGTTCGCATCGAGGCCCTCGATGCTACAGGTGCTCCCGACCGCGAACTCTGGGACGCCGACGTCACGCTATCTGCCTCCGCCGGCTTCACGCTATCCACCAATCGCATCATCCTGCGCAACGGCGTGGGCAGCGGGCTCGTCGCGCTTTCCGGCAGCGGCAACGCCACAGTGACCGCAACACTCGGCGCCCTTTCGGCAAATCGCACACTCGCCAGCCTCACCGGAAACCCTGTCACCTCCATCGGTGGGACGCTCAGCGGAAACACTACCTGGAACGGCGTCATCCGCATCACCAACACCGTCACCGTTCCCGCCGGAACCACTCTCACCATTCAGTCCAACACGCTCGTGCTGATCGATGGCGTTGCCTCCGGAACCGCCGGTGCGGGGTTGATCGTCAACGGCGCCGTCAGCACTGAAGGCACGGAAACGCATCCCGTCACCATCACCTGCGGGAACGCCGCGCACCGCTGGGGACAGATTCGCCACGACAACGCCCAGCCTTCCACCTACCACCACACCATCATCACCCGGGCAGGACGCGCTCCGGGAGAAGGTCACACCGGTCAAGCCCCCGTCATCCGTCCAGATAATTCCACCATCGTTTTCGAGAACTGCAGCCTGACCGACCACGCCGAAGCCAACGGTACGCCCGGCAAGATTGGTTACGGCATCAACTCCGATCTCACCTTCCGCAACTGCCTGCTTTCCCGCGCCCGCACCGGCCCTGAGATTCAAGGCACCGCCCTGCTCGCAACCAACTGCTGGTTCATCGACATGCGCGGGCCCGACGATTCCGATGGCATCTATCTCCACGGCCAACAGGTCGGTCAGCAAATCAAGATCAGCCACTGCGTCTTCGCTGGCGGCGATGACGACGGCATCGACACGCTCGATTCCGTCGTGAACGTCGACAACACCATCCTGCGCGACTGGAACAGCGTCATCGAAGACGCGAAGGCCGTCAGCGTCTTCAGCGGCGCCACGCATCTGCGTCGTTGCTTGATTACCGACAGCACGGTCGGCGTCTCCGCCAAGACCGGCGTCGGCTCCTCCGTCACCGTCACGATCAACAACTCCACCATCGTCAACAACCTCACCAACGTTCTCGCACAGTTCAAAGCCAACGCGCCCGGACCCATCGTCGATTACCGCATCACGAATTCCGTTCTCTGGGGTGGCGACGCCGTGCAATCCGACTTCGCGGCCACCAACTTCACGATCGTCTACTCGGACCTCTCAGAAGTCTGGCCCGGCACCGGCAACCTCAACAGCGATCCGCTCTTCGTGAATGCCGGCGCCCGTAACTTCCGGCTCCTGCCCGGTTCACCTTGCATCAATTCCGGCGATCCGGCTTCACCGACCGACCCCGACGGCAGCCGCGCCGACATGGGCTTCTTCCAAGCCGCTGCGAGCGGACTCTTCGCCAGCCTCAGCGCTCCAGCGAATAACAGCACGTTCACGCAACCGGCCAATCTTACGCTCGAAGCCAGCGCGAGTTCGACCAGCAGCACCGTGACCAACGTCGAATTCTTCCAAGGCACGACCAAGCTCGGCGAAGACGCGAGCGCGCCCTACAGCTTCGCCTGGAACAACGTCTCCGCAGGAATCTATATCCTCACGGCGGTCGCCAGCGACGCTTCCGGACTTCGTGCCACTTCGGCGCCCGTGAACATCACCGTCAACAACACCGGCCAGCCGACCACCAACACCGTCATTCCGCTCGGCAGCAACTGGGCGTTCCTCGACAACGGCAGCGATCAAGGCACGAATTGGAGCCAGCGCACGTTCGACTCGAGCTCGTGGTCCAACGGCGTCGCGCCACTTGGTTACTGCACTTCCGCCTGCGGCTACGGCATCGCCACCACCGTCAGCTTCGGCGGCGTGCCGAACGCGAAGTTTATCACCACTTACTTCCGTCGCAGCTTCAACGTCGCGAACCCCGCGCAAGTCACCGGACTCGTGTTGAACATGATCAAGGACGACGGCGCCGTGGTTTACCTCAATGGCGTGGAGGTTCATCGCGTGAACATGCCAGCCGGAGACATCACCAGCGCGACTCCCGCCGCTGGCGCCTCGAATTATCCCTTCGAACAAACTCTCCTGCCCGCCGCCGCACTCAATGCACTCATCGCCGGCGCCAATGTCCTCGCCATTGAAGTGCATCAGGGCAACGCCACCAGCTCCGACCTCGCACTCGACGCGCAGCTCGATCTGATTCTCTCCGCCTCGACCGATCTTCCGCCGCTGGTCACCGTCACAGCGCCGGCCAACAACACGATCTTCGCCGCGCCCGCCAGCTTCACCTTCAACGCCGCTGCGTCGGACAGCGATGGTTCCGTCACCAACGTCGCCTTCTTCGCGAACACAACGAAACTCGCCGACGACTCCACGGCTCCATACAGCTTCAGCGTCGCCGGCCTCGCCGCGGGAAGCTACGCGCTCACCGCGGTTGCTCGCGACAGCACTGGTCTCTCTACCACATCTGCGCCCGTCAACATCGTCGTCAGCGCCAACACCGCCGCCCCCGTTGTCTTCGCGAAGACACCCGCCCCCGGCAATCTCACCAGCCTCACGCAAATCACCGTCACCTTCAGCAAAGACATCAGTGGAGTGAATGCGTCCGACCTGCTCATCAACGGCGCACCAGCCACCGGCGTGACGGGCTCGGGCAGCAATTATGTGTTCACCTTCTCGCAGCCTGCCTACGGACCGGTTTCCATTACGTGGACCGCAAGCCCCGGCATCACCGACCTCTTCACGCCACCAGCGGCATTCAACCCGAACGGCGTTGGCGCCACGTGGTCGTATGCGTTGCTCGATTCCACACCGCCGGTGGTCGCCGGCATCGATCCCACACCGGGCTCGGGCGTCACTTCGCTGACATCGATCGCACTCACGTTCAGCGAAGCCGTCACCGGCGTAAACGCATCGGACCTGCTCATCAACGCCGCGCCCGCGAGCGCACTGTCCGGCACCGGCGCGGGACCGTACGTTTTCAGCTTCCCGCAGCCCCCGCTTGGCAACATTGCCGTCGCATGGGCCCCCGCTCACGGCATTCTCGATGAAACCGGCAACGGGTTTGCCGGGGGCGCGTGGAGTTACACGCTCGATACAAACGCAGCCGGCGTCGTGATCTCCGAAATCATGTACCACCCGTCCTCAGAGAACGTTCTCGAGGAATACATCGAGCTGCACAACAAGGGAGCTTCCGCGGTGAACCTGAACGGCTGGCGTCTCTCCGCCGGTGTTCAGTTCACCTTCACGAACGTTTCGATTCCGGCTGGCGGTTACCTCGTCGTCGCGGCGAACACTAATGCCTTCGCCGCAAAGTATCCTGGCGTGACGAACGTCGTCGGGAATTGGACCGGCTTCCTGAACAACAGCAGCGAGGACATCGACCTCGACAACCAGTTCGGCGCGCGGGTCGACAGCGTGGAATACGCGGATGAAGGTGACTGGGCGGTGCGTCAGCGTGGTGACCTCGACCTCGGCCATCGCGGCTGGGTTTGGTTCAAGGAACCCGATGGCCTCGGCAAATCACTGGAGCTGCTTAATCCGAATCTCTCAAACAACGAGGGCCAAAACTGGGCCGCCAGTCGCACGACCCAAGGCACGCCCGGACGCGCGAATTCCGTCCTCACGAACAACCTCGCACCGATGATTCTCGGCACCGCGCATCTGCCGGTCGTTCCGAGGTCCACAGATAGCGTCGTGGTCACCGCCCGCATCGTGGACGAATCCCCAAGCGGCATTTCCGTCACCTTGTTCCATCGCGTCGACGCCGCAACTCCGCCGGCCTTCAGCAGCATGACGATGCGCGATGACGGATTGAGTGGTGACACGGCCGCCAACGACGGCCTTTACAGCGCCGTGTTGCCCGCGCAGCCCAACGGTTCCGTCGTCGAGTTCTATATTCAGGCCACGGATCAGTCCGGCAAATCCCGCACATGGCCCGCGCCGGCCATCGCTTCCGCCGACGATGGCAGCGGACCGACCGGTCAGGTCGCGAACGCGCTTTATCAAGTCGATGACTCGACCTACACCGGCACGCAGCCGCTCTACAAAATCATCATGACCGAAACCGAGCGCGCCGAGCTTGCCGTCATTCCGAGCCAAAGCTCGTTGCAGGGACCGAACTCGCAGATGAACGCCACCTTCATCAGCATCGATGGCGCGGGAACGTTCTCTCATTACCTCGTCGGCGTGCGCAACCGCGGTCACGGCAGCCGCACGGCGAATCCTCCGAACTACCACGTTGCCTTCCGCAGCGATGACGCTTGGAAGAATGTCGCCGGACTCAACCTCAACACGCGCTTCACTCACTTGCAGCACTTCGGCAGCATCCTCGCGCGAAAGTCCGGCGTAGATGGCGCGGATTCCGTCGCCGTGCAGGTGCGCGTGAACAACCAGAACCGCGCGAGCAGCGGCTCGCCGATGTTCGGTTCCTACGCCGCGAACGAGGACATCTCCGGCGACTGGTCCGGAAATCATTTCCCGGACGACGGCAACGGAAACATCTATCGCGTCGTTCGCGACATCGCGCCGCCGGACTTCACCTATCGCGGCGAGGATCCCAACGCTTACACGAACACTTTCTTCAAGGCCTCGAACGAGAGCGAAAACAACTGGACCGATCTCATCGGCATGCTGCGGGTCGTCGGCATCAACAACGCCACGTCATTCACCACCGAGAACGTCCGCCAAGTCGTCAACGTCGAGCAATGGATGCGGCACCTCGCGTTCATGGCCATCGTGAACAATCGCGAGAGCGGTCTGAACACCGGCTACAACGACGATTACTTCATGTACGCCGGTGTGAACGATCCGCGCTTCATTCTCAGTTACTGGGATCTTGATACCATCCTCGGCGGCGGCGATTCCCCCGGCTCCACCACCAGCGGCATCTACGATTCGACGGCGAACAACGGCTCCGGTCAGGCGATGGATCGTTTCCTTCGCTGGCCGGACTTCGAACCGATCTACATCCAGACGATTCGCAATTTGCTGAACACCACGTTTGAACCGAACGCGTTCAACGCGTCGATCGACGATCAGCTCGGCAGCTACGTTCCCGCCGCGACCATCACCAGCATCAAGACATGGATGAGCGCCCGCCGAACTTATCTCCTCTCCATTCTCCCGGAAATCGGCGTCACCAACGCGCCCATCGCCACCATCACCGGCACGCCACGTTCGCCAACCCCACTCACGAGCGCCACGTTGACCATCGGAGGTTCAGATGTTGTCTCCTACCGTGCTTCGATCGATGGCGCGGCGTTCGGCGCTGAAACGCCGGTCATCACACCAATATCTCTCACCGGCCTCGCCAATGGCATTCACTCCGTCGCCGTCATCGGCAAGCACGCAATCGGGACGTGGCAGGCCGAATCCAACGCGACACTTCGCACCTGGGTTGTGAATACCGCGTGGCCTGGCGTTCGACTCAACGAGATCCTCGCGCAGAACGACAGCGCAGTGAATCACTCTGGAACCTTCCCGGACCTGATCGAGCTCTTCAACGAGAGCGGCTCGACCGTCGATATCTCCGGCCTGCGCCTGACTGATGACGCTGCGAATCCCAACAAGTTCACCTTCCCCGCCGGCACCACACTCGCCGCCGGCGCGCGACTCGTCGTCTACGCGAACAACCCCGACGCCACGCCCGGTTTCCACCTCGGCTTCTCGCTCGATGCCACAGGGGAAAGCCTCTACCTCATCGACCGCGCCTCCAGCAGCAGCGCGGTCCTCGATGCGGTCACGTTCGGCCTGCAACTTCCCAATCTCTCGATCGGCCGCGTCAATGGCGGCGACTGGACGCTCACGCAGCCGACCTTCGGTGCCGCGAACGTCGCGCAAAGCCTCGGCAATCCCGCGACGCTAAAGATCAACGAATGGCTCGCCGCCGGCGTTCCACCGACGCCGGACGATTTCGTCGAGCTCTACAACCCGGACCCGTTGCCAGTCGCGCTCGGAGGATTGCACCTCACGGACCGGCCAAACGGCGTTCCGCGCCTTAGCGAGATCGGCACGCTCAGCTTTATCAGCGGGGGCGGATTCCGCGCGTTCACGGCCGATGGCAAGAGCAGCCCGGCTGATCACGCGAACTTCGGCCTCTCCGTCGAGCAGGGCGAAATCGCGCTCACCACCGCAGGCGGCACCGTCATCGATCACGTCATCTACGGCCCGCAACAAGTGGGCGTTTCCTCCGGCCGCTGCAGCGACGGCGCGCTCTCGCAGAAGGCACTCTCGATTCCCACGCCCGGTTCGCCAAACGCCTGTCCGCCGGCGCCGCCCACGCCACTTACGGTGAATCTCATTCCGCTCACGAATATCTGGCGCTACGAGGAATCAGGAGCCGATCTGGGCACCGCCTGGTCCGCAACGGTGTTCGACGATTCGAGCTGGCTGAGCGGCCCTGCGTTGCTTGGTTTCGATCTAAGCCTCAATCCTCCCGAACCGCTGCGCACCGCGCTCACCGTTGCTAATGGGAAGATCACGTTCTACTTCCGCACCCATTTCAATCTCCCGGCGAACATCAACGTGTCCGATCTCCAGCTCACCCACGCGATCGATGACGGCGCAGTCTTCTACCTAAACGGCGTTGAAGCCGGGCGATTCAACATGCCGGCGGGCGCGATCAGCTTCACGACGCAGGCCAGCAGCTCGCATGAGGCGACCACGCTGGAAACGATCACGATCAGCAGGACCAGCCTCGTGGCGGGCGACAACGTCCTCGCCGTCGAAGTCCATCAACAAGGCGCGAACAGTTCCGACATCATCTTCGGCCTGAAGCTCGATGCGGTAATCGTCACCAACACGCCGGGGCTCGCCGGAATCGTCATCAACGAAGTGCTCGCGAACAACGCGAACCTCGAAGAACTGGATGGCACCAAGCCCGATTGGATCGAGCTCTTCAATCCCAGCGCCAGCGCCGTCGACCTCGCTGACATGAGCCTCACTGACGACACGCTCGTTCCGCGTCGCTGGGTGTTCCCGACCGGCTCGTTCATTCCCGCGCTCGGCTACCTGAAGATTCGTTTCAACGGCGACCTCTCAGCTTCCAGCACCAACACCGGCTTCAGTCTGAAAGCCAGCGGTGGCGGTGTGTATCTCTATAATCGTCCCGCGGATGGTGGCGCGCCCGCGAGCGTGGTTACCTACGGACTGCAGGCTGCCGACTGGTCGCTCGGTCGCGTGCCGGATGGCAGCACGAACTGGGTGCTGACTTTACACACCGCCGGCAGCGCCAATCTCGCCGCGGCACTTGGCAACGCCGCCACGCTCAAGGTCAACGAGTGGATGGCCGCGCCGGCCTCGGGCGATGATTGGATCGAAATCTACAATCCGAACGCGCAACCGGTGGCAATCGCCGGCCTCTGGCTCAGCGACAATCTGGCAAACACGAAGAAGTATGAAATCCCCGCGCGTTCCTTCATCGGCACCGGGCCCGGTGGTTTCCTGCGCTTCTGGGCGGCGAACGGCACCGACGCGGATTTCACCGGCTTCAGCCTAAGTGCTGTCACCGAAGACGTCGTCATCTCGACCGCCGCCGGTACGGTCATCGACGGCTATCATTACCTCGCGCAGACGCCTGGCGTTTCGGAAGGCCGCTTGCCAGACGGCGCCGCCGCGGTCGTGAAGTTCCCAGTCACACCCACGCCCGGCAATGCAAACTTCCTCCCGCTCACCAGCATCGTGATCAATGAAGTCATCGCGCACACCGATCCGCCGTTGGAGGACGCCGTCGAGCTATACAACACCACGGGCGACGACATCGACATCGGCGGATGGTACCTCAGCGATTCGCAGGACAACTTGCTGAAGTATCGCGTGCCTGCTGGAACGATCGTACCCGCCGGCGGTTTCAAGGTATTCTACGAATACCAGTTCAGCGGCGACAACCCGGGCACGCCCTTCTCGTTCAGTTCGGCGAAGGGCGATCAAGTGTATCTCTCGCAATCCCTCTCTGCTGGCACGGTCACGGGCTACCGTGCGTTCGCCGAGTTCGACGCGTCTGAGAACGGCGTTTCGTTCGGTCGACACCAGACCTCCGTTGGCTTCGACTTCACCACGCTCAGCGCGCGCACCTTCGGCAGTGATACTCCCGCCACCACGAATCAGTTCCGCACCGGCACCGGCAAGACAAACGCCTACGCGAAAGTCGGCCCCGTGGTGATCAACGAAATCATGTACAATCAGCCCGGAACGAACGACGCGCTGGAGTTTGTGGAATTGCAGAACATCCTCGGCACACCGCAACCGCTCTTCGATCCCGCGAATCCCGCCAACACCTGGCGCGTGCGCAAGGGCATCGACTTCGACTTCCCGACCAACGTCACGCTCCCCGCCGGGGGCTTCCTGCTCCTGGTGAACTTCAATCCCGCCACCGACACCACCGCGCTCGCCAACTTCCGCGCAGTGTATCCTTCGCTCAGCACGAATATCCCGCTCCACGGCCCGTACGGCGGCAAGCTCGACAACGGCGGCGAACCGATTGAGCTCCAGAAACCCGACGCGCCGCAAACCGTTCCCGGACCGGACTTCGGCACCGTCCCACACATCGTGGTCGATCGCGTGGTCTACTCTGACGTTGCACCGTGGCCGGTTTCGCCGGACGGCACGGGCGATTCACTCAAGCGCCTCGTCGCCTCACTCTACGGAAACGATCCGGCAAACTGGTCCGGCGGCGTGCCGACGCCTGGAGCGCCGAACACCGCGGCCAGCGGCACCAACGCGCCACCCGTCCTCGCCGCGATTGGCAACAAGACCACAGTGGAAGGAACCCTTCTCACCTTCACCGCCACTGCGACGGATACCAACGTGCCCGCGCAGACGCTCACGTTCTCCCTCGATGCCGGCGCGCCGAGCGGTGCTGCCATCACGCCGACGGGCGTCTTCACCTGGGCGCCCGATGAATCACAGGGACCGGGAAGCTTCAACCTCACCGTGCGCGTGACGGACAGCGGTTCACCCGTCTTGAGCGATTTCGAAGCGATCACGATCACCGTCCTCGAAACCAACAACGCGCCCGCACTGACGCCGATCGGCAACAAGAGCGGCACGGAAGGAACGCTGATCACTTTCACGGCGAGCGCCACAGATCCCGACGTCCCAGTGCAGGCGCTCACCTACTCGCTCGACGCCGGCGCGCCCTCCGGAGCGACGATTACCGGTGGTGGCGTTTTCACCTGGACGCCGACGGAGGCTCAAGGCCCGGGTGTTTATCCGGTGACGGTCCGCGTCACCGACAACGGCACGCCGGTTCGCAGCACGACGGAAACAATCCAGATCACCGTCAACGAAGCCAACCTCGCGCCGCAGCTCGCGGCCATCGGCAACAAATCGATCGCCGAGGGTTCGACGCTGACCTTCAACGTCTCAGCCACAGACGCGGATCAACCCGCTCAGACGCTGACCTTCACTCTGGACGCTGGCGCTCCTGCTGGCGCTGCAATCACCACGGGCGGTGCGTTCACCTGGACGCCAACGGAAGCTCAGGGTCCGTCGACAAACTCCGTGACGATTCGCGTTACCGACAGCGGATCGCCCGCGCTCAGCCACGCGGAGACGATTCAAATCATCGTGAGCGAAGTGAACACCGCGCCGGTGCTCGCCGCGATCGGTAACAAATCGATCACCGAGGGCAGCCCTCTCACCTTCACGGCGACTGCGACGGATTCTGACCAGCCAACGAACTCACTCGCGTTCAGCCTCGACGCCGGCGCTCCAGCGGGCGCCAGCATCACCAGTGGCGGCGCCTTCAACTGGACGCCCACGCTGTCGCAAGGACCGTCGAACTACGTCGTAACCATTCGCGTGACGGACAATGGCAATCCCGCACTCGACGATTCGGAATCGATTACCCTCAACGTCAGTAAGACCGCGATTCAGACCACGCTCGTCGGCTTCACGAATCTGTGGCGCTACAACGTGAGCGGCTCGAACCTGCTCACCGCGTGGAAGGAAACTGCCTACGACGATTCCTCGTGGCCGACCGGCCGCGGCGTGTTCCACAACGAGACTTCCTCCGTCATTCCGGCGCCGACCAACACCTTCCTGCCGCTGACTGGCACCGCGGGCGGGCGCATTACGAACTACTACTTCCGCACGAAGTTCTTTCTCCCCGCCGACGCCACCGGCATTACGCTCACAGCGACCAACGCGCTCGACGACGGCGCGGTCATTTACCTGAACGGCGTCGAGGCGCAACGCATCAACATGCCAGCCGGCGTGAGCTCCGCCACGACGTTTGCATCAAGCTCATGGGAAGCGAACCTCCTCTCCGTCACGAACATTTCCGCCACGAGCCTCGTTCCCGGCGAAAACGTCCTCGCCGTGGGAGTTCATCAACAAAGCGCTACCAGCAGTGACGTCGTGTTCGGTCTGGCGATTGGCGCAGTGATCCCGAGCCAGAATCCGATCGCCATCACTCAGCAGCCTGCGAATGTCGCGACCACCACCGGTGGCAGCGCGACGTTCACCGTCGGTGTCAGTGGCACCTCGCCATTTTACCAGTGGTTGAAAAACGGTTCCCCCATCGCCGGTGCCAACAGCGCTTCCTTCACGATTGCGAACGCGCAGGCTTCCGATGCCGCTTCCTACTCGGTGATGATCAGCAACCTCGTCAATGCCGTCACCAGTTCGACCGCAACACTCACCGTGAATGCGCCCGCGAACACGCCGCCAGTCCTCGCCGCCATCGGGAACAAAACCGTAAACGAGAGCAATCTCCTCAGCTTCACCGCCACAGCCACTGACACCGATCTCCCGGCACAGGCGCTCACCTTCACGCTCGACCCCGGGTCTCCGGCAGGCGCGAGCATTACGAGCGCAGGCGCGTTCACCTGGACCCCTCATGAAACCAACGGGCCGGGCGTTTACACCGTCACGATTCGCGTCACCGACAACGGTTCGCCCGCAGCGAACGACTTCGAAACGATTTCCGTCACCGTGAACGAGGTGAACGTACCGCCGGTGCTGGCAACCATAGGCACCAAGTTCGTCAACGAAGGTGCAACGCTCGCGTTCACCGCGACTGCGACCGACCCCGATCGTCCCGCGCAGGCGCTTGCCTTCACGCTGGATTCTGGAAGCCCCGCCGGCGCGACGATCAACGCCACAAGTGGCGCCTTCAGCTGGACGCCCGCCATTGGGCACACGCCGATGACGAACACGCTGACCGTGCGCGTCACGGACAACGGTTCGCCCGCGGCGAATGATTCCGAGACGCTGAACATCATCGTGGTCGGAACCCCGCGCATCACGAGCATCACGAACAGCGCCGGAGCCATCACCATCCAGTGGTCATCGGTGCCCACTCGTGTCTACCGCGTCGAATACAAGAGCGACCTCAACGACGCGAACTGGACGCAGGTGGGCGGCAATGTCACGGCCACAGGAACAACCTCCTCTCTCACCGACGCCATCGCTGCCAACGTCCGCCGCTTCTACCGCGTGGTGCTGACGAACTGACCGAAACTACTCCCGCGCATCCGGCGGCGAAGCGACCGCACGTTCTGTGTTCGTTTCGGATTCCGCGCTGCCCGGGGCATCTGGAGAAGCGTCCACCGAGTCCGCTGGAGTTTTCGCCCTCACCGGCAGGGGATGGCGCGTGGCGACGAGATGGAACACCAAACCACCCAGCAGAATCGCCACGGCAGCAGCGCAAGCGGCCACCACCCAGCGCCGTTGAAATGGACGCGTCTCGCGATTGTCAGGCGTGAAACTCGCGGACCGCGCCGGCGCAGATTCAGTTCGCGGCGACGGCTGGGAAGTTGATTCGCCCGACGCTGGTGCGCCGACACGAATGGCTTCACGCCACGCGTCGATCTTCTTTCCGCATCCCAGCGATTCCAGGAACATCTGATCGAGCTCCGGTGGCTCCCCGTCCTTGTCGCGCTCATGCACGAGCGCATTGGCGATATGGACCGCTGCCAGCGGGGAGAAATCCTGTCCTGGCGAACGGCCCGGCTGGTGATGGAGCGAGACCGCGTCAATCAGCGGCATGGGCATTCCCCAGCGTCCCATGACGTAACCGCCGATCTCCGCGTGGCTCACACCGAACTCGTCTGCCTCCGCTTCCCATAATCTACGACCGTCAGCTTTGGCCGCCTTCTGTACTCCGTTGTATTGGGCTTCGAGATTGTTTTGGAGCACCAGTTTTCCAAGATCATGCAACAAGCCCGCGAGGTACGCCTCATTGGCCAGATCCTCGTTTCCGGTTTCCATCCGGCAAATCGTCCGGGCGGCCGTCGCCACGGCTGTGCTGTGTCGCCACACCTGGCTGATGGAAAAATAGAGCGGTTTGATGCGCTCGTGCGTTTCGAAGAGGTGTACTCCGAGAACCAGAGATTTGATCTCTTCCAGTCCCAGCAAGTTCACCACCTCGGTCATGTCCGTGACGCGCCGGGACAGCCCAAAGCAGCCGGAGTTCACCACTTGCAACAGCCGCGTGGTCATCGCCATGTCCTTCGTCAGAATCTCCGCAATCGACTGCGCCGAGCAATCGGGCGACTTCAGCCGGGCAAGAATTTGAAAGTAGAGCGACGGGAGAGGCGGCAGCGATTTGATGCGCGAAGCCAGCGTGAGAAGCACCTCGTTCGGGATAAGGCTGTTCAACAGCATCATGCTCTCGACCGTTCCCACGATCACTTCGGGCGAGACAGGCTTTGCGAGAAACTGATGCGGCCCGCGCAAAACACGCAACGCCGCCTCGTGCTCCGCAGCTTCCGCCATCAGCACTCGCGCGATCTTGGGATGATGTTCGGACGCCCAGTTCAGCAGCTTCACGCCCGCGTCATCCGGACCGCGGTCCACCACGATCGCATCGACCGGTCCCGCTTCCGCGAGCGCGATGGCCTCGTCGAAGTCACCGGCGACAAACTTTTCCCAGCCCTCCTGCGGCCGGCAAAGTTCCGCCTGCACAACCTCCCGCTCGGCGGCGGCCACGGCGAAAAACAGAATGCGCTTGGACATACGGTGAAGACCGAGCTCCTTTGAACAGCCGCGGCAGCCCATTCCCCGCGACTCCATGGAACTCTTCTAGCCCCCACTGCAACGGCAGGAACCTGTGGCGGGTTTAGGCCCGGAGAAGCCGCATGACCCCGGAGCACGAGAGAACGCCCGACCGTTGTTTACAATTGCCGGTTCTTTCCGGATTGAATTCAACTTCGTGCCGTGGGCAGATTGCGCGCACATGAAGCCCGTGTTTTTCCTCGGTCTGCTCATGGCGAGCCTGCTGACGGTTTCGGCGCAGAAATCGTCGACGGGACTCCCGCGCATATTTCTGTTCGGCAAGGACTACGTGCGCATCGAGGATTGGGCCCGTGCCAACGGTGGCCAGGTGCGGTGGACGGTTCCAAAGCAGGAGGTCCGCGTCATGCTCAAGTCGGGCACGTTTATCTTCACCGTCGATTCGCGCCGCTCGGTGATGAAAGGCACCACCGTCTGGCTTTCACTCCCGGTCGCCTTCAAAAACGGCTCCGCTCACATCGGCTCCGTCGACATCACCACCGCCATCAATCCGTTGCTGAATCCCCCGCGCAACATGGCGGGCCGGCCGGTGAAACATATCGTCATCGATCCCGGACACGGCGGGCGCGATCCGGGCAACATGGAAGGCAAGCGTCAAGAAAAGCAATACGTGCTGCTTCTCTCAAAGGAAGTGGGCGAGCTGCTCGGCAAGGCCGGATTCAAGGTCAGCTACACCCGCACCGGCGACAGCACCATCGAACTTCCCGAACGCGCCGCCATTGCGCGACGACGGGGTGCCGACCTGCTGATCAGTCTGCACTTTAATTCCGCGGACGGCCCCGGCGGTTCCGCCGTGAAAGGCGCGGAAACCTTTTGCATGACGCCCGCGCGGACCAGCTCCACCAACGCCCGTGGCGAAGGCAGCGGCGCGGGAGCTTATCCGGGAAATCGCTTCGACTCGAAGAACATGCTGCTCGCTTACGAAATCCAGCGCGCCATGACAGCGGAAACAGGCGCTGAAGATCGTGGCGTGAAACGCGCGCGCTTCCAGGTTCTGCGCGACGCGGAAATGCCCGCCGCCCTGGTCGAAGCCGGGTTCATGACGAATCCCTCGGACGCCCGTCGCATCTACGACGGCCCCACGCGTCGCAAGCTCGCGCAGGCCATCGTCGACGGCATCGTCACCTACAAGAAGATCGTGGATCGCAAATGACCTGCTCCCCTTCGATGCCCCGTCGCCATTCCCCTTTTCGCTGATCCACCTGCATGTCCAAATCCAACCTTCCCATCGGCATCTTTGATTCCGGCATCGGCGGCCTCACCGTTGCCCGGCAAATTCACAAGGCGATGCCGAACGAAGACCTCGTCTACCTCGGCGACACGGCGCGCGTTCCTTACGGCACTAAATCGCCCAGCACCGTCGTCCGCTTTTCCTGCGAGGATACGCAATTCCTCATCCAGCAAAACGTCAAAGCCGTCGTCGTCGCCTGCAACACCGCCTCCGCCTGGGCGCTGCCCATTCTCGAAAAGAAATACAACCTCCCAATCTTCGGCGTGATTCTCCCCGGCGTCCGCGCCGCTCTGGAGAAGAGCCGCAATCAACGCATCGGCGTGATCGGCACCGGCGCCACCATTCGCAGTAAAGCCTACAGCAACGGCCTGCTGGCCCGCTGCGACTCGGCCAAGATCTTCGCCCGTGCCTGTCCCCTGCTCGTTCCGCTCGTCGAGGAAGGATGGACGAACCGCCGCATCACACGCGACATCCTCAAGGAATACCTCAGCCCGCTGCGCCGGCATCGTATCGATACGCTCATCCTCGGCTGCACGCATTACCCGCTGCTCAAGCCCGCCATCCGCGCCGTCGTAGGACCGAAGATCGCGCTCGTCGATTCCGCCGAAAGCTGCGCGCGCTTTGTGAAGGAACGGCTTGAACATCTGAACCTCCTCGCCAAATCACGCCGCCGCGCCGGCACAATTCAGCCATTCGTGACGGACGAAGCCGACCGCTTCGGCGAACTGGCGGAACGTTTCCTCGGCATGCCGTGCGAAACCGCGTGGAAGGTTGATCTCGCGCCAGTCTGATCCATTCCTGCCATGAAAGCCCTGTTCGCTCTCTTCGCAACGTTGGCCATCAGCTTCAACCTGGCTGCTGCGGATTCCACGCCAGTCAAAGCTGAATTGATCTCCGTCCGCAAGATCTGGGATCAAGCGCCGCACAACGCCTTCACCGACCTCGTCCGCTACAAGAACGAATGGCTCTGCGTCTTTCGCGAGGGCCAGGGACACGTCTCGCCGGACGGCAAACTGCGTGTCCTCCGTTCGCGCGATGGCGAAACCTGGACCTCCGCCGCGCTGGTCAGCTCGGCCGAAGGCGATTTGCGCGACGCAAAGATCACCATCACTCCGGACGGCGAACTCATGCTGAGCGGCGCCGTGGCATTGCCGCAGCCCGCGCCGATCAAACACCGTTCCCTCTCGTGGTTCTACCGCGACGGCTCGAGATGGTCCGAGCCCAGTGTGATCGGCGATACGAATCAATGGCTCTGGCGCACCACGTGGCACAAAGGCACCGCCTACAGCGTCGGCTACGACACGATTGGCGAAAAGTTCGTGCGCCTCTACACGAGCAAGGACGGACGGAGGTTCGATACGCTGGTGCCGCGCCTTTTCGACGAGGGCTATCCGAACGAATCCTCCATCGTCTTCCTGCCCAACGACACCGCGCTCTGCCTGCTGCGCCGCGACGGCAATCCAGGCTCCGGCAAACTCGGCGTGGCGAAGCCGCCCTACACAGCGTGGGACTGGAAGGATCTCGGGGTGAAGATTGGCGGGCCGCACATGCTGCGGCTGCCAGACGGACGGCTCGTTGTCGGCGTCCGGCTGTACGACGGCAAAGTGCGCACCTCGTTGGCGTGGATTGATGCAGATACTGCGAAGTTCACGGAGTTTCTTCCCCTGCCCTCCGGCGGCGACTGCAGCTACCCGGGATTGGTCCTCGAAGACGGCTTTCTCTGGGTCAGCTACTACTCCTCGCACGAAGGCAAAACGAGCATCTACCTCGCAAAGGTGCGCCTGCCGGCGAAGTAATCGCGCTCAGGCGAGCACTTCACGAATGGGCTCCGCCTTGCCCTCCACGCGATGGAACGTCGGCAGTCCCGGCAGCGAATACTCTGCATACGGATCCAGCCCCAGCGCCGTGAAAATCGTGGCGAAGAGATTCCGTTCGTTGAACGGCTTTTCGATGACCTCGAATCCGTCCGGGTCGGTCGCGCCCACCACCGCGCCGCCCTTGATGCCGCATCCAGCTAACGCCAGGCTCCACGCATCCGGATAATGATCGCGACCGCGCGCGGTGTTGATCCACGGCGTGCGACCGAACTCGCCCATCATCACCACCAGCGTTTTGTCGAGCAGCCCGCGCTCCTTCAAGTCCGTGATGAGATTGTGAATGATCTTGTCGAGGTCCGGCACGAGCATCTGATAAATCTCGTTGTGGAACACGTGGCTGTCCCACGGCATGCCATTGGCCACCATCACGAAGGGTGCACCGTTCTCGACCAGATGCCGCGCCTGCAGCGTGTGCATCCCGAACGTGCCCGGACCGTAACGCTCGCGGTCCTTCGCCGGCAGCTTGTCCAAATCGAACAAGTGCGCGCAGCTCATCAAGCCCTTCACGCGCTCGAAGACCGCGTTGTAAGAGGAAGCCGCCGCGCTCTTCCGTTCGTTCTCGAACTTCTTGCTGAAAAACTTCCGCAAGGCCTCGCGCTCCTCTTGATCCGCCTCCGAGAAGCCGGGCAATCGTTCGACGTCCTGCAACTTGTATTCGCCGCCCACGCGCACCGGACCATACTCCGCGCCCAGCCACCCCGCCCAGTTGCCAGCCTTGAACTCCTTGAACTCGTTCCCCTCCGGACACGGATCGAGCAGGATGAAATTCGGAATCGGACTGTCGAGCTGGCCGAGTTGCTGGCCCAGTATGGAACCGAGCGATGGCCGGATGAACGGCGGACGCGGTCCGTCGCCGCGATTGAGCGCATCGATGCCTTGCAAGTGTTCGCTGGGCTTTGTCTTCATCGAGCGCACCACCGCGAGTTGGTCAGCGATGCTCGCACACTTCGGCATCAGCTCGCTGAAATGCACGCCGGGAATCTTCGTGGGAATACTGCGGAACGGACCGCCGTAAACGCTGCCCGGCTTCGGATCCCACGTCTCGAACTGGCTCGGCGCGCCGCACAACCAGAGCAGGATGCAATGCTTCTGCTGTCGCTTCACCGTCTCCGCCAGCGCCGACGGCGTGAACAATCCGCTCCAGCTGAGCATCGAAGCCGCCCCGCCCGCCGCGAGCCCCTTCAGGAACAGCCGCCGGTGAATGGCATGATCCGGCCCGCCGCAGAGGGCGCCGTGTTCCGTTCGCAGGTTCGAGAAAGGCATACTGGTGAAAAACGTAACGCTTCAGACGAAACCCGGCAGCGAATTATTTGGAGGAAGTCGCGGGTTCCCGCCGTCGGTTAGTGAAGAGGGAGAGAGGAAATACAATCAACGGAGCGACGAGCAGAACACCAACGGCAGCGACAGCGTAGATGGACCATCGAAGAACGAAATAGTCGCCCCCGTACCAAATTTGTGTGCGTTTCCCGAGCTTCACACCGTCGACCGCGTCGTGATCATCCCACTCGACCAGACCATAGCAATTCGGAGGGGCACCGATTACCCACGCATGATTCGCGGGAACCATCTCCGCGTTCGAGCAAAGGATACTCGCGAGGAACATGAACAAGGCCATCGTCGACACCCAAGATCCTCGAATAGACAAACAGAGGTCGTGATCAAGAGATTCCCTGCTCACTGATCCTCCAAACGAAACTGTGGTTGATGGCGGAAATCAATCAGGTCGAACTGCCCAGGATTCGGAGGAACCCACTCGGGACCGGATGAAACGCGGCGCACTTGGAACTGCTGAACCTTCATCCGGTTCACTAGCCGAGCCGGCCATTCCCAAGGAGCGTTTGTCCACACAACGTCCTCGGCAGGACCTGTCACCGTCGCGAGCTGGATGTCGGCTGCCGCTGGATTACTTACCGCGGTCCGTGTGGCACCACGGTTCATTCGCTCACCGAGCAGCACTGCCGCAAATCCGGCGGCGCAACCGAGAGCGATCAACATCCGTTCCTTGTGGTGGGATTTCATGAATCTCCTCTACCACGTTTTCAATAGAACGGAAACAGCCGTTTCAGTTCCTTTTTGTCCGGCTGCGCGCCGTATTCGCACAGCTCGAACGCTTCGGCGAACTTCACACTCGCGCCCTTCTCGTCGCCATACCATTGCTTCAACTCGGTGCGAAAACGATCCGCCAGCGCGCTGTTCCGTTTCGCCATCGTTTCGCGGACCTGCGCATGACGCCGCTTCTGCGCGGCTGCTTCCGCCGGGAACAGCTCAGCGTTCCCTGTCGCGCCGCCTTCCGCAAATTGCGAGACCATCACGCCAAGCGCATCGAGCTTCTTGTCCATCGTGGGGCCCACATCCACCACCACATCGGGCTTAAATGGATTCGGCTTCTGGAAGCGGTCGGGGAAATACATGAAAACCGGGTTCTTCGTCAGGATCGGCACGTCGGGACAAAAGTTCGGAACCGTAACCATATAGGCCGCGTCCTGCACCAGCACGCCGGTGTAACGATGGTCCGGATGATAATCGTTCGGCCGATGACTAAGAACGACATCCGCCTGCCATTCGCGAATGAGTCGCGTGAGCGTGCGACGATTCTCCAGCGCCGGCAGCAGTTCGCCGTCGTGGATGTCGAGAATCTCCGTGGTGACGCCGAGAATGCCGTCTGCCTCCAGCACTTCAACCTTGCGACGCTTCGCCAGCGGCCCGCCTGCCTCGCGCCAGTGACCGATGTCACCGTTGGTCACCGACACAAACTTCACCTTGTGCCCGCGCGCCGCCCACATCGCTGCCGTGCCGCCAGCCTGGAGTTCGCAATCATCCGGATGCGCGCCGAAGCAGATGATGCGCAGCGGCGCTTCCGCCGCGACGACGTGATCTGCGATGACCGACATCAGGACGAAGGAGATCGTGAGGACGACGCGACGCAGTTGGATTCGAATCTTCATAGTTCAGGTAGTGGTTTCGCCGGACAACTTGCGGTAGAGCGTCGCCAGACTGATGTCGAGCAGCTCCGCCGCCTTCTCCTTGTTCCCCGCCGTGTGCGCGAGAACGCGCTGGAGATAATTGTGTTCCTGCTCGCGGAGAAAATCTTTCAGCGGCTCGATCTTGAACGGCACCGAACTGCCCGCCGCCGCCGGTTGCGCCTTTGCCTGTTGACCCGGTGTGAGCGGATACGGCGTGCCGTCCGCCGGATCGTCAGGAATCAAAAATGTCGTCTCATCGCGGCCACCAGGCTGGAGCCGGGCCGAGACCGGCGCGACTTCCTGAATCGCCTTCGGGAAATCGGCCATGCGGATGAAGTCGTCCTCGCACAGCGTGCAGGTGCGTTCGAGAATGTTTTCCAGCTCCCGCACATTGCCCGGCCAATCATAGGCGCCGAGCGTTTCCACCGCGCGACGCGTGATTCGGAACGGCTGGCCCGAGCGTGGACTAATCTTGTTCCGGAGAAAGTTCGCGATGAGCAACGGAATGTCCTCGCGCCGCTCGCGCAAACTCGGGAGCTGAATCGGCAGCACGTTCAGCCGGTAGAACAAATCCTCGCGAAACTTCCCTTCCTTAATTTTCTGTTCGAGCGATTCATGGGTCGCCGCCACCACGCGCACGTTCACATGACCCGGCGCGCTGTCGCCCACGCGACGCACTTCATGGTCCTGCAACACGCGCAACAACCGGCTCTGCACGGCGTCCGGCATCGAGCCGACTTCATCGAGGAAGATCGTTCCGCCCTCGGCCTCCTGAAACAGCCCTCGCTTGTCCGACAACGCGCCCGCGAAGGCGCCGCGCCGGTGACCAAACAGCTCTGACTCCAGCAAGGTCTCCGGCAACGCCGCGCAGTTCACCGGGATGAACGGCGCATACTGGCGGGCACTGTTGAAGTGCAATGCGCGCGCGACGAGTTCCTTGCCCGTGCCGCTCTCGCCGAGGATGAGCACGGTGCTGTCCGTCGGCGCGACGCGTTCGATCCACTTGAACACCGCCTGCATTTGCGGCGACGTGCCGACGATGCGGCTGAACTGGTATTTCTCCCGGAGTTGGCGCTTCAGGTAATGATTCTCGGCGACAGCGTGATTGTAAAAGAGCGCGCGCTGGACGCTGTGCCGAAAGGCTTCGAGTTTGAACGGCTTCTCCACGTAATCGTAGGCGCCCTGCTTCATCGCCTCGACGGCGGTTTCGACCGAGCCGAACGCCGTCACCACCATGACCACCGCCGGCGGCGACAGCGCCCGCGCCTTGCGCAGGAGATCGAGCCCCTGCTTGCCATCGCGGCCGAGATGGAGGTCCGTGATGAGCAAGTCGGGATGATGTTCGTCGAGCGCCTCGAACGCCGCGTTGCCGCTGGTAAAGGGAAGAACCTCGTGCCCGTCGGACCGAAGCGCGTCGGTCACCATTTGCACGATGGTAACCTCATCATCGATCACGAGGATTTTGGCCATGCCCCGTTTGTAGGTCGAAGCGACCAGCGCGGGCAAGCGGGAGTTTGGAAAGAGAACGTGCTGCCGGCGTCCAAACCCGGTGGAGTCTGTGTGCTCAAAGTGCGGCTTCGCCAGTCCGTTTCACCAACTCATGGACAAAACCTGCCGCTCGCCCTCCCGATCCTGGCCCATCATGCGCCCTTCTTGCCGCTCGAAAGTCATTTCCTGCCGTCCACCACAGGAAGTGAACCGATCGAAGAGTCCTCACGGCCGATCAAAAGGCATTCCTTGCCACTGCGACCTGATGTTGGCGCAATTCCTCTTTATGCTGAGTCGGATGAAGCTAATGCCGAGACGTTCATGGCACGATCCCTCCTGCTTTCGGTGTGGGTCTGCTCGCCTCGTTTACAAAACTGGCGCGCTTCAATATTGAGGCACCTTTTTGTCGAAAGATTCATTCCTCCGGCACGCGAGCGCGGTAGAACCAGTTCGAGGTGGAGACGGATGAGCTGTCCGTGAAAATGAAAGACGTGGAAACCGGGACGTTCGTGGCAAGAGGCATCCAGCTCTGAAGATCGGGCGAGGCTTCGATGATTGTGTCGCGACCGGGAAACGAGGTCACAACATCGAACTGAGCGTGGCCAGCCGGAGTGCGGCGCGGTGAATGAATTCCGAGGCGGACCACCCGGATCGAGCGTTGGATTTGATTGCAGGCGCAATACGCCCCATTCTCCCCGAGATAGCGGACCACGAGGGTGTGGTTGCCCTCCGAGAGATTGCTAACCGTGATAGAACTCGGGGGAGTCGTGGCGGTAAGAAAACTTTCTCCGTCGGCCTGCCCCATGGGAATGTCGTCCACGACGAATTCAATAGGACCGGCGTCGCCTTTACTCGCGACCACCTCCGCAGCGAATTCAAATGAACCATTGGCCGGGAGCATCATGCCGTTTAACGGCGCATTGATTTGAACAAATGGGAATACAGGGCGGGTGCCGGAAGGAAAAATAGAGACTGAGCGAGATTCATTGGTGGCACCCTGATTGTCTGTTGCGACGGCCTTGAGTCTCTCTAACTGAGATCCCGACGAACCAACCCTCCAGAGCATATTGTAGGGCGGATTCGTTACCGTTCCAATCAACTCCGCATTCGCGTAGAAACTCACTTGGGCAACATGCCCATCTGGGTCATTGGCGTTGGCCTTCATTTTGAAGAACGTTCCGTCCGCAAATATTCGCGATTCTACGGGCCAAGTCATTGAGACAGAAGGAGGTAAATTGGGTGCCAGCGTTACTCCTGAGCACGGCAGAAACGAAATCGCAAAAAGCAGCGTCATTCGGAGCGGATCGACTTGCTTTAGATATAGTTTCATACGACTTATCTGGTTGAAATTCCTACAATGCGGGTGCCCCATGCTCTTTCACCAACCATGCCGCTCGTTGTCTCCGAATAGGCTTGGATACTCCAAACAGTCAAACCATCCGGGTCCAAGCATGAAAATGAGTAGTCTCCCCATTTGAACGGCGATTGCGAAGAATAATGGACATCCTTTCCCTCGAAGTAGCGTCGTGGTACCGGGAGTATTTCGCCAGTGCCCAGTCTCCCGGAGTAATATGCGCTAATGTATTCAGTCACACTCGACCCAGAAAATCCCAGGACCATGTCACCGTTCTTATTTACCGCCAGAGATGGCGTGTAGTAAAACTTGGGGCTGGTCGTCGCGTTGTCATAAACCCGCCCCCAATTTTCTATCGTCACCGTTGCATCGAGGCGGATTTTGTACCACGCGATGCCGGACCGGTCGGCAGGATTGGAAGGGCTGGCCGTTGGCTCGTGAGTTCCGTTCCTGTTCACACCGACGGCGTGGCAGGTCCACAAGTATTGAACTCCGGCTATCATTCGGGTGTATGCACACATGAGCCCGCTGGCGATATCGGCTTTGCCGGAGCTTCCGTACTGAGGAGCTTCAATGTCGATGTTGGCCTGCCCGTTGGCAAGTATCCTGAAAGTTTGTGTAATTGCCAGTGACGGCCATGCGCCGGGAACTCCCGGAACGGATAACTCCCATTGTGGACTGTTGTTCATTCCATTGATCCATCTTAAGCGATTGTAATAGAGCTTGTCACTCGCGTTTAAGATAAACCAAGCCGGATCGGCCGTCGAAATGGATTCAAAATTGATTGCTTGATTCATCAACGGGCCACCGCCGAAATGTGAAACTGTTAGTACGAAGTTTTCCTGAACAGTTGAAGCAGTCGGTGGGTTCGCAATAAGTGGTGCTTTCGGGATGGCAGCAATCTTAATCTGGCCTATCTCATCCTCGGGGTCGCAGCCGAATACTTTGACACAGATATAGATTCCGTTTTTGTCCACTCCAAGAATTGGTCTATCAATATCGCAGGTGGATTCATCCGGCGCAAACGGAACCAGATAGTGTTTCCAGTTGGTAAGATACCAATCGTCGCCCGGAATCGCGTAAGGGTCCGACCCATTGCTCACGGCAAGAAGGACATAGCGAGAAGACCCGCTCGTAGTACCATGTATGCTCCTGTCCATTGTAATAGCGATCCACCGTTGACTGTCCTGATCGAACACGATTTGCGAATCGACACAACCCGGCGCCGTGCTCGGATATGTGCCGAAATATGGCCCGCTAGTTACATTTACAGTAAAAAACTGACTCAACGTCGTTGTCGGCGGCGAAACCCTAGCCCCGGTGTATTTGTTGTATACTGCGACAGAATAACCTGGAGTTTGGGCGTTCAGAATGACCATGAAATGGTTCGGCCCCACGGCTCCCATAGTATCCGGAATATCACTGCCGCTCTCCCCCTGCTGCTTGATCCCCGCGAAGTTCGCCACCGTGTACAACGCGCTGCAGTCGGCGGTCATCGAACCCACGACCGCAAAGCAGGCGCAGTTCACCGGCTGGTCCACATCGCACTGTTTCACGTTGTCCAAAACCACCGTGCCATCGGTCATGCTGCCATAGATGCCCGTTTGCCCGTACTGGAGCAGGGAATCCTTGACGGTATGCACCGGCTCCGCACCGTTGTAGGCATCGAGGCGGATGCTCTTCTTCGCATAGCGAATCCGGACGTTTTTGATCTCCGTGGTCTGCTCCGCCACAAAGTACAGCCAGAGCGCACCGTCTGCCATTTCGGACGGCACATGCGTGCTCCCGGAAATCATGACACCGAACGCGTCATCGTCCTTGGACGTCAGCACCGGCATCAACTGGCCGCTCGGAGGGAAAGTGAACGGGCAATGAAGCAGAAGCCACGCGTTGTTCCCGTACTTGATCACGCAACCGGGCTGGAAAGTCGTGGTCGCCGTGCCGGCGAGGTAGAAGCTCTGCGCGATATAATAGGTCTTCCCGCTGAGGAAGGTATAACTGGAGGTGGACCCGCTGAGCGGAACCCAGGAGACGTCCACAAGGAAGCCGGTGGACTGATACGGGACGGAGGCGAGCTGCATGGGCTCCTTTTTCTCCAATGGAGCCACCCGATCCGGCCAGGTTCGGGAATCAGCCAGATGACGGATGGCGGCAGCCGCTCCATCGCCGATGGACGCCGTGTCCAGGGTCTTAAGCATCGGTTGAATTTCCTCCCAGCCCACGGACTCGATGAGGAACTTCCGACCGTCGTTCAATTGAAAATACTCCTTGGCGACACCCACCGAGTTTTCATCCGCGAGCGGATCGCCGGTGAGCACCAGCGATTTCTCGCCGCTCACGGGAAACGCCCTGCCATGCAGGGTCAGGAGAGAACCAAGACGGAACGTGACGTCATCCCTCCGCTTGGAACCGTCCGGATTGGCAATGGCTCTTGAATTCAAGACCGGTTCAGGGCTTTCCACCAGTTCGCTCACAACTTCGAGCCGCGTGGTGGCCGGGTCCATCTCCGGCGGCAGCATGGGGCGCTTCCTGAGAATCACATTCTGGCTGAAGAAATTGTGTTTCCAAACGTAGAGCACATCCGCCGCAAGACCATCAAAGCCATCGCGATAAACGACCTGATTGGGCGGGACCACCTCGCCCCGGATGCCATCCTTGACCGAGGCCAACACGACGCTGCGTCCCGTTTTGTAATCGGTCAGCTGGATCGACCGCACCCCGCCGCGAATCCGGTCGCCTTCCGATGTCTCCATGTCGAAGACGGCTTCTGCCTTCAGGACCGGACTGAAGATAGTCTTGTTCGGACCGCGTCGCGCCACCGCGCCACCGGGAAAGGATTCAATGAGGTCTTCGCTCGTCTTCCATTCACCGCCTTCGAGGTAGTGCAGGCCATTCTCCAACAATGTGAATTCGTTGGTGGTAGAACTGATTATATCATTCCCATTGGTTGTTGAGGTAACTCTCTGATACACGGCGAAATCGATTCCGCGCTCGCGAATGTGGACCGACGGGTCAGAGTCCCGCATGGAGCGGACAAGGGCGGATGGTGCGGCATCCGCCAACAACACGGAGGTGGAGAAGATCAGGAGGACAACGGTCATTGAGTAGTTTTGCATGGAGTCTTCAGCGTTTCTTGGTCCACAGAAGCCAATAGTCGGCTAGTGCGAGCTATGGCACCGGATTGTTCATTCTGCACCCCGCCAGCCTTGGGCTGGTTATTCCATTTCCCTAAGGATTGGCTACTCCTAACAGCTAGTGTCGTCAAGGCGGAACTTTGCGAAACATTGACTTGGGTGCATCCAGGAACTGCTCCGCCTCTATGGGGCTGCGGTAAAACTCTTGACATGCACGTATTGAAAAAATTCCGATTCAAGGCTTTGAGCATGGATGCCGATACGAATGGCATGAATATATCGCAAACGTCGAAGCTTCGGATGACACAGGCAACGGTGGCGATCACCAATAGCTACGAATCCGCATGGCAGTCCCTGCCTGCTTTTGCCGAATCGGTGGAGGAATTGGAATCGTTGGTGACTCAAATCGTTTCCCTCGCGGAGACTCAACAGAACAGCCCCACCGTGGCGTCCGCCGAAAAGACGCAGGCATTTCAGTCCCTTGTTGATTCCGCCTACGAAACAGCCGCCGCCTTGCATGCCTGCGCCGTGGCCAGCTCCAATCAGGAACTGGCGAAACGGGTCGATTTCTCCCGTTCGGACGTGGGCGAAGGAAGCGACAGCAGGGTGGTTTCCCGCTGTCAGGGCATTCACAGCGCGGCCACAGAACACCTCGATTCACTCCCCGATTACGGCGTCACCACCGCCAAGCTGACCGCACTCAAGAAACGGATTGAAACGTTCCAGACGGTGGCGACCAAGCCCCGGCAGACAGCGGCGGCGGTCAGCGCCGCCACCCGGCAGCTCGAAAATCTGTTCAATGCGGTGGACACAGTGCTCAAGAAGCGAATGGACAAGCTGGCCGTGCAGTTCAAGGAATCGCAGCCAGCCTTCTACAACGAATATCGCGCCGCGCGCCGGATGGTCAGAACGGCAGGTTCGCGTTCCACGAAGGAAACCAATGTAGTGCCCGCGCCGAACACCGTGCCCAACACCAAGGTGGCCTGAGAGGGTTTCCGGACGCGTTGATCTGCCGGCGTCCAAACCCGGCTCGACCAGCCCCTGCGGGGCGCAGAACTCCGAATCTGCGCGCTGGACAAAATGGTTTGAACGCGCCGATTCGGAGATCGGCGCTCCATCTGCGGATTGGAGCACCGCCTACTTTACCAACCGAATCGTCACATCCACGGGCGTATGTAGCGGAGGAAGTCCGTTCGTGCGCACGAGCCAGTTGTCGTCGTCTTCGCGACCACGGCGCGGGTTGTTCACTAGCGCATCGGCGTCGGTGATCAGGGAAACAATCGAGCCATCGAGTTGCGCCGCGAAACCGTCCTCGCGAATGCGCGAGCCGGTGTAAACGAACGGTCCGCGACTAAGCGCGTCGCCGGTTTTGCGATCGAGGACAAACTCTTCCGCGGACGACCGGTTGGTTTTGCCGTCCGCCGTCCACGAGAGTTCGACGCGAACGGTTTCACCCGGAAGCTTCTCCGCCGGATCGGGCGGCAGAGCGGCGGTGCCCGCTCCCTTCGCCCCGAGGAGGAGGAACGCGAGCTGAACATGGAGCGGTTCCACGGTAGTCCGCAGGAGACTTTCGTGCGTCTTGCCGTTTGCGTGGACGATCACGTATTCAAGATTGCCCTCGCGCAGATTCACCGAGGCCGCGAATTCAACGGTGCGTTCAGTGCGATCAAACCGGACTTCTCCCACCTGGAATCGCCCGGGCGAAAGTTCGCGAACGGGAGGATTAGTCGGGCTCCCCGAGGCGGGCGCAACTGGCTGAACTGGAGAGACGATCAACTCCGCACCCGGCAGAATCGTCGAGCCCAGCATGGCAAAAATGATCCAGATTCCGCAGGCACCGCGATGAAACAAAATTGATGGGCCAAGTTTTTGAATGAACATTTTGCAGGAAACCAAGGGAATTTTGACTGAAGAGTCAAGCGCCGGGGATCCAGACTCCTCCTCGGCAAGTGACCTGCTATATGGGCGATGCATTTTGAATCCGAAGTTGTTTCGGTTTGATTTCGGACGCGCAGGCTGGGCAGATTCCGGCTTGAAGGTAGTCTGGACGAATGCAGCAGCAGGAAGTTGCTGTTAGAGCGGAATTCATTTTATGAGCAAAAAGCCACTCACCCCGAGTGAATTGACGGAACTGATCGCCGGCCTCAATCGTCTCGCCAGAAACCTCTGGTGGACTTGGAACCAGGAATCCCAGGAAATTTTCCAGGAGCTTTCCCCCCGAGGCTGGCAAAACCTCTACCACAACGCCGTGGCCGTGCTGCGCGAAGTCTCGGACTACGAGCTGCGTGTCCACCTGCAAGATCCGGATTTCGCCGAGCGCGTGCGCCGGGTGCTTGCGTCGTTCGACGCGTATCTCAACGAGAAGAACACGTGGGGCAAGGCGAACGCGCCTGACCTGCTCAAGAACCCCGTCATCTATTTCACCGCCGAATTCGGCTTCCACGAAACGCTGCCCATCGCCGCCGGCGGTCTCGGCATTCTCGCCGGTGACCACGCCAAGTCCGCGAGCGATCTCGGCCTTGGCTTCGTCGGCATCAGCCTCTTCTACCGCGAAGGTTACTTCCAGCAGTCGATCAACCAGGACAACTGGCAGGTCGATTACTACACGCAGCTCCAGCCGAAGAATCTTCCCATCGAACCCGTCGTCGACAAGAACGGCGAGCCCATCGTCTGCTCGGTGCAGATGGGTGTCAGCGAGGTGAAGTTCAAGGCATGGCGCGTGAACGTGGGCCGCTGCCCGGCGTATCTCCTCGACACCAATCTCCCCGAGAACGAACAGCACTACCGCGATCTCACGCTGCGCGTTTACGGCGGCGACAGCACGACGCGCATCCTGCAGGAAATTCTGCTCGGCATCGGCGGCGTCCGCCTGATGCGCGCGCTCGGCGTGGAACCTTCCGTGTATCACATGAACGAAGGTCACGCGGCGTTCCTCACGCTGGAATTGATTCGTGAGAAGCTCGCCCTCGGCAAGAGCTTCGCCGACGCGCTGAACTTCGCGAAGAAGCAGTGCATCTTCACCACGCACACACCTGTAGAAGCCGGCCATGATCGCTTCACCGCGAGTCTCATGGACTACGCGTTCAAGGGCTACCTCAGCCATCTCAAGATGTCGCTGGACGAAGTCATGGCCCTCGGTCGCGTGAATCCGAAGGACGCCAACGAGCCGTTCTGCATGACGGTCCTCGCGCTCAAGGCCGCCCGCGCCGCCAACGGCGTGAGCGAACTACACGGCCAGGTCAGCCGTCACATGTGGCAATGCCTCTGGCCCGGCGTACCGGAAGACAAGGTGCCGATCGGTCACATCACCAACGGCATTCACCTGCTCGGCTGGATGAAGGGCCCCGTGCGCCGCTTCTGGCGACGTCGCCTCACCTCCAACGGCGCCGCCGCTGCGCCTGGAACCACCGGCCCGAACACGGACTTCTGGAACAAGAACAACAGCTGGGAGAGCGCGATCAACGACCCCGCCTTCTGGCAGAAGATGGGCGATCCGAACTTCATCTCCGATGAGGAGATCTGGGCGCTGCGCTACAAGCTTCGCCGCGAACTCATCGAATTTGCCCGCCGCCGTCTGCTGCTCCAGGGCCGCAGCCTGTCCCAGGGTGACTTCATCGCGTTCGATCACCTGCTGAATCCCGATGCATTGACCATCGGCTTCGCCCGCCGCTTCGCGACATACAAGCGCGCGCCGCTGATCTTCCAGCAGTTCGAGCAAATCGTGAAGCTGGTCAACGACAAGTCTCGCCCGGTGCAGTTCATCTTCGCCGGCAAAGCGCATCCGCGAGACGACGAGGGAAAGAAGTACATCCAGCACGTCATTCATCTCAGCAAATACAGCGAGCTGAAGGGCCACCTCGTCTTCATCGAAAATTACGACATCCACGTCGCGCGCTCGATGGTTTCCGGCTGCGACGTGTGGCTGAACAATCCGCGCCGTCCGCTCGAAGCCTCGGGCACCAGCGGCCAGAAGGCCGGCTGCCATGGCTGCTTGAACCTGAGCATTCTCGACGGCTGGTGGCGCGAAGGCTACGACGGCACCAACGGCTTCGCCATCGGTGACGATTCGCATCCGGCCTCGATCGAGGAACAGGATCGCCTAGACAGCGAGAACCTGTTCAAGGCTCTGACCCAGCAGGTCATTCCGACCTTCTACGACCGCGATTCGAACGGCATTCCGAAGAAGTGGATCCAGATGATCCGCCGCGCGATGGTGACGCTCGTGCCCCAGTTCAGCACGTGGCGCATGGTGCAGGACTACTCGAACAAATATTATACGACCAAGTAAGCGTCGTTTAGGTTTCAGCGGGCGTGACTCATTTTTGAGTCACGCCCTTTTTGTTTCCGCTTGAACAGAATCAAGTGCCCGTCAGTCTGTTTACTCACATGCAAAACGACGTGCTCAACTTGCCGCCCGGCGGTTTTGATCATCAACCGCGCACGCGCCTCGTCTTCGGCGCGAACACCGTGGAGCGCGTGGGCACCATCGCCCGGGAACTCGGAGGGCGCACCGTCCTAATGGTGACTGATCGCGGAATCGTCACCGCCGGTCACGCCCATCGCGTGGAACACTTCCTCCAAGCCGCCGGCCTCGGCGTCGTGATTTACGATCGCGTACACGAAAACCCGTCGACGAAGGATGTCGATCAATGCGTGGCTGTCGCGAAGGAGGCCGGCGTGGATCTCTTCATCGGTCTCGGCGGCGGCAGTTCGATGGACACCGCCAAGGGCTGCAACCTGATCCTGACGAACGGCGGACGCATTCACGATTACTGGGGTGTCGGCAAAGCCACGGGCCCGATGCTGCCGCTCATTGCGATTCCCACCACGGCTGGCACCGGCAGCGAATGCCAGAGCGCGGCGTTGATCGCCGACGAGCAGAGTCACCAGAAGATGGCGTGCCTCGATCCGAAGATTGCCGCCCGCGTCGCAATTCTCGATCCAGCCCTGACACTGTCCCAACCACCGCGCGTCACCGCCTGCACCGGCATCGACGCCATCGCGCACGCCGTCGAAACCGTAGTCACGAAGAAGCGCAATCCACTTTCCCAGATGTATTCGCACGAGGCGTTCCGCCTTTGCGCCACGAGCCTTGAGCGCGTGCTATCGCATCCGCTCGATGTGGAGGCGCGCGGGCGCATGCTGCTCGGAGCCGCGTTTGCCGGCACCGCGATCGAGAACAGCATGCTTGGCGCGGCGCATTCCACGGCGAATCCTCTGACGGCTCACTACAACATCATTCACGGCCAAGCGGTCGGCATGATGTTGCCGCATGTGGTGCGCTTCAATTCCGCCGACCCGGCGGCGCTCCGCGCCTACGCGGAACTGGCATCCGGACTGGAGATCGCGTGTGTCAACGAAGGATTGGAGAAGGCGTGCGACACGCTGGTGGCCCGACTGGAGTTGCTCCTCAATCGCGGCGCGATGTCCCGCTCGCTCGCAGATTGCGGTGTCCCGCGTTCGGCGATTCCCATGCTGGCCGCCGAGGCTGCGAAGCAATGGACCGCGAGCTTCAACCCGCGCAAGGTCGAAGTCGCTGACTTTGTCGCGCTCTACGAAGCGGCGTTTGTCCCGCGTGGCGAAGGCGCTTAGTCCGGAAAACAAAAAGCCCGCGAAGGTCATTCGCGGGCTGGGGAAATTTCCTTTGCCGAAGCTTACTTGATGTAGAGCTTGTACTCGGGTGAGGCCTTGCTCGCCTTGCCCGGCTTGCCGAAACGGGCGAACTCGTAATCCACCTTGAATCGATACGTGATGACACCTTTGTCCGCGGAAATCGGCACCAAGGCCTCCCAGCGGTTGGTCATCTTGTAAGTCGGGCGCATCTCGTAGGTGTCAAAACCAACGACAACGTAGGGCTGGATGGTTTGCGGTTTGATGGTCTGCTGGGTGGTGTCCCACTGATACTCAATCAGGTAGAGGTTGTTTGCATTCCGCGGCTGGGTGGTCGACGTCAGGTTCGTCACTGTCGTGACGCAACCCGCGAGAACCACTGCAGAAAGCAGCAGACAAAAGCCAATCCATTTCTTCGTCATAGCAGGGCGAGAGTTACACAGGGCCAAATGCGATGTAAAGGTGGTTTTGGTCAACAGCGCTTTCGAGAGACCAATTCAGCTTTTCCACCCGCACTTACTGGCCGATCTGCTTGCTGTAATCCGCCGGACTCAGCAGAGCGTCCACCTCACCGGGAGCCGAGAGCTTGATCTTGTAGAACCAGCCTTCGCCGTAAGGATCGGTATTCACCAACGCCGGATTGTCCGCCACAGCCTTGTTGGCTTCGACAATCTGACCCGAGACTGGCGAGTAGATGTCGCTGGCAGTTTTCACGGACTCGACAACGGCGCACGCCTCGGATGCCTTGACGCTGCGGCCAACGGCGGGCACTTCGACGAAGACAATATCCGTCAACTCATGCTGGGCGTGGTCCGTGATTCCCACCACGGCGGTGTCACCGGTGACCCGGATCCACTCGTGGGACTTGGCGTATTTCAGATCGGCTGGAACTTTTGAGCTCATAAATTTCGCTGCCGAATTGTTGCCCTCAGCAGTTCGGGAATGCGACAGATTTTTTCAGGAGGCGCCGGCCAAATTCGAATCAAACTGCCTCCTCCAGATTCCCGGAAACGGATAGACCACCAGCGAGCGGAGCATCAGATTGCGAACTTCAAGGCGCGACACCTTGATGCGGCGGCTTCCATCGAGAACGTTCTCGGTCCGCAGTCGCGCCAGCGTGCGGGCCCCAATCAAAACCGGCCACGCGCAGGCCAGCCGGATCCGCACGCAGGACCATGGCAATTGATTCGTATACTCCCATCCCGCCGCCAGATGCTGCCGCGCCAGGTCGAGATATTGGTTGTACAACGGGCGCAGGCGCGATTCGTTCGTTGCGTCCAGCAGGTCCACCGGCTTCAGCTGCAGCGCCGCGAGCCGCGTCGCGGGCAGGTAGCACCGACCGTTGCGAATGTCTTTCGGCAGGTCACGCAGAATGTTCACCAGCTGCAATCCCTTGCCGAAACGAACGCCATCGCGCAACAGTGCGGCGTCATCCAGCGCAGCACGGGGAAAAACATGAGTGCGACAGATCTTGGTCCAAAATTCTCCCACGCAACCGGCGACGCGATATGTGTAATCGTCCAGCTCCGCGTCGCTCGTCAACGCGCAGATGTGCTCCGCCGTTGCGCCGCCGAAACGTTCGAGGTCCAGCCGCTGCCCGCCAGTAATCGTATCCAGCACAGCGCGAATCAATGCCTGATCCTCAGCAGCGAAGCTCCCGAGCAAACCGATCGCTTCTTCGATGCGTTCAAGCAACACCTTCTCGGCCGGCTCACCTTGATGGCGGCGCAGCTCCCCGAAATCGAGAGGCGCATCCGTTTGCCCGAGAATTCGGTCACGCAAGAGCTTCAGGGCACCGAGCCGGCCCTCCACCGAGACCAATTCCGTATCCGCGATCGTATCCGTGGCCCGCGCGAGCAAATACGCGAGGCCAATCTGCGCGCGCACTGACGACGGCAACACCCGCAGCGTCGTGTAAAACGAGCGAGAGACCTGTTGCAACAGGTCGGTCAGCAATTGCGCCGAATGCGGAGTCATCGGACCGGAAGGGAAACACGAGTGCCGACGGTTTGTCAGGTGCGTTCGCGCGGGGCGGGAAGTTTCCTCGGTCAGCGAAACTCGGTGCAGGCGAGTTCGCTGGCAAATGTTCTAGGCTTCACCTCGCGCATCGTTTAGAAAGCCGCCCTGAACATCCGTCCCGATTGCTGATGAAAAAGGCCCTATCAATCCTGCTCTGGCTGGGAGTCATCCTGCTGGGCGTCTTCGCCTACACCACGCTCGCCGTGAAACGCGGCGAGCCGGTGAACTCGGCCTACATCCTGATCGCCGCCGTCAGCACCTACGCCATCGGCTACCGGTTTTACTCGAAATGGATCGCGGCACGCGTGCTCGCCTTGGACGATCGCCGGGCGACACCGTGCGAGGTTCATGAGGACGGTCGCGATTACGTGAAGACGAACAAATGGATCGTCTTCGGTCATCACTTCGCGGCCATCAGTGGACCGGGACCTCTCGTCGGACCCGTGCTCGCGGCACAGTTTGGTTACCTGCCGGGGACGCTGTGGATTCTCATCGGCGTCGTGCTCGGCGGTGCAGTGCAGGATTTCGTGATCCTCTTCGCCTCGATGCGGCGCGACGGCAAATCGCTCGCGCAGATGGTGCGCGAGGAACTGAACAAAGCCGCGGGTGTCATCGGCGTCATCGCCATTCTGTCGATCATGATCATCCTGCTCGCCGTGCTGGCGCTGGTAGTGGTGAACGCGCTGGCGGAATCGCCGTGGGGAGTTTTCACCGTGGGCGCGACCGTTCCCATCGCGATGTTCATGGGCGGTTACCTGCGCTGGGCGCGCGTCGGGAAAGTCATGGAAGCGTCGGTCATCGGCGTCATTCTGCTCCTGCTCGCTGTCGTCGGAGGGCAATGGGTATCCGACAACGCCACGCTCAAGGAAGTCTTCCATCTCAAGGCACCGGCGCTGGCGTGGTCTGTCATCATCTACGCCTTCGCGGCAAGCGTTCTGCCCGTGTGGCTGCTGCTGGCGCCACGCGATTACCTGAGCACCTTCATGAAGCTCGGGACGATCTTCCTGCTCGCGCTCGGCGTGATTCTCGTGCTGCCGGAACTAAAGATGCCGGCCGTCTCTAAGTTCATCGACGGCTCTGGCCCGGTCGTTCCCGGCAAGCTTTTCCCGTTCTGCTTCATCACCATCGCGTGCGGTGCCATCAGCGGTTTTCACACCCTGATCAGCAGCGGCATCACGCCGAAGATCATCACGCGCGAAAGCTACACGCGACCGATCGGTTACGGCGCCATGTGCCTCGAAAGCCTCGTCGCCATCATGGCGATGATTGCGGCCTGCACGCTGGAGCCGGGCGTGTATCTCGCCATGAACATCAAGGCACTCGGTGCCGACGCCGCCGCTGTCGCTGCAGCCACCGTCGAACGCGTGAATTCCTACGGGCCGGAGTTTGCACTCAGTCCGGATCGCATGACCGAACTGGCGCGCGAGGTGAAGGAGGAATCCCTCTATGGTCGCACCGGCGGCGCGGCGACCCTGGCGGTGGGCATGGCGAATCTATTCGCGAAGGTCGTTGGCGAGCGCTGGCTAGGCATTTGGTATCACTTCGCCCTGATGTTCGAAGCGTTGTTCATTCTCACGACCCTGGACGCCGGAACACGCGTCGGGCGCTATCTGTTACAGGACGCGCTCGGTCATCTCTGGCGACCGCTGGGTGACGTGAAGAGTTTGTCGGCGAATTTTTTCTCCAGCGCGCTGGTGGTCGGGCTGTGGGGATATTTCCTGATCGCCGCAGTGTACGATCCCGATGGCGGCATCAAGGCACTCTGGCCGATCTTCGGCATCGCCAACCAACTGCTTGCCGCGGTCGCGCTCTGCCTCGCCACCACGGTGCTGTTGAAGATGGCGTTGAACGGCGAAGCCCGGGAAGGCAAACGCTCCTCGCCCGCGCTGGCGTTGGTGACGCTGGTTCCCTTGCTCTGGCTGCTGACTGTGACCAGCACGGCGTCGATCCAGAAAATCTGGCACAGCGATCCGAAGATTGGATTTCTGGCTCAAGCGGACGCGATGACGAAGAAGATCGATGCCCTAAAGGCGCAAACGTCATCGGTGGCAGAAAGCGGGCTGGCGGCGCATCAAAAGCAAATCGCCCAGGCCAACAAGCAATACGGCAACGCGGTGCTTGATGCGGGAGTCACCGGCTTTTTCCTCGCCCTCGTCGCGGGCATTTTTTTGATCAGCCTGCGTGAGTGGATACTGATGCTCGCGCGCAAGAAGGCGGCGGAACTGCGCGAAACACCGCCCACCTGGCTGCCGGCCTACGCCGAGGCCGAGGCGAGCTCCTTAAAGATTTTCAGCCTGCTCGCGCTCACCGCCGCTCTGGCGAGGGAGCTGACAGGCGAAGCCGCGTTGGCACGCGCCGAAAAGATCGCCGCCACGTGCACCTGCGAAACAGGTCCCAACGTGAACCTGCTGGGCGAGGCGCGCGTTGATGAACATGTAGTCAACAAGACCGAGATCTACGACGAGATGTTGGAACGACGTTACAACTCGGTGAACCGTTGCTGCTGAGAATCCCATGGACACACCAGCGGAACGCATCGGAATTTTTGGCGGCTCGTTTGATCCCGTCCATTGCGGGCACCTGCTGGTCGCCCAGGCAGCGATGGAAGAACTGTCGTTGACGCGGCTCTTTTTCATTCCTGCGGCGCAATCGCCTTTCAAACCTCAGTCTGCCCCGGCGCCCGCGTACGAACGCCTACGCATGCTGCGCCTCGCGTTGGCCGGTCAGACCCGTTACGAGATCGATGAACAGGAAATCCGGCGCGGCGGAACATCGTTCACCATCGATACGGTGCGGGATTATGTGGATCGATTTCCACGGGCAAAACTGTTTTACCTGATCGGCGCGGACCACGTTCCTACCCTGCCCGCCTGGCGCGAGTCGGATCGGCTGGCGGAACTGGTCGAGTTCGTCGTGATCCCGCGGCCCGGCCAGCCTCCGGCGAAGTTCCCGAGCCCGTTTCGAGGACGCGAGCTGGAAGGATTCCCACTGGGTGTTTCGTCGTCGGCCATCCGCCGCCGCGTCAAAGCCGGCCAGTCGATTCAAAGTCTGGTGCCGGAAGCCGTGGTCGAGGCGATTCGTAACTCGAAGCTTTATCTTTAGATTCGCTTCCTCCACCCTCCCGCCAAATGGATTCAAAGAAACTGGCGCAGTTGTGCCGTGACTACGCCGACAACAAGAAAGCCGAAGACCTGTTGGTGCTGGAGGTAAAGGAAATCTCCAGCATTACTGACTATTTTGTCATCGCCTCCGGTTCCAGTGAGCCCCACCTGCGCGCCATCGCCCAGGAAATCACCGGCAAGTTGGACGATGAATACGGGGTGAAACCTCGGGCCGAGGACGGCAGCCTGCAGACGGGCTGGCTGGTCATTGATTTCTTCGACGTCATCGTACACGTCATGCGGAAGGATGTCCGGGAGCGCTACGATCTGGAAAGCTTGTGGGGCGATGCGCCGCGAGTGAAGCCACCGCGCACTCGCAAGAAGCCCGCGGGAGCGTAAACCGCGGTTCCCCTTCTCCCTCGACGGGAAACTCGCTCTGGCAGAAAAACACCCGCAGCCGTTCTCAGGGCTGCTGGGTCTTTTCGGGCGTATCTCGCGAAACCTTCACCATCTCATCAATCGCCCGCTTGAGCTCCTCCAAGCCGGTTGCGGGAATGATGATCGAGTCCCTCCGGCCACCCACGTCCTCCGTGATTCGGAGGAAACGGCCTCGGGGATTCTCCTTTAGTGCGAGCACAAAAGCTTTCCGTTCAATCTGGATTCGCTCGGTGCGAAGGCTTTCCTCGCTGACTGATGGACGCACGTTTCCCACGTCGGAATACCTGCGTGACGCATGACTGTCATTCGGAGTCATAGGTACCTTTCCCTTGTAAAGCTCATGACGAGCTTATTTGGATGATTAGAACCTATAAATCGCCAACCCCAGTTGAATGTCAACTGCGGAATTTGGTCGACCCGACGAAGCGCAGGTTGTCCGGCGGATGAGTCACGCGCCAGAAGTAGAAGACAAGACAGCCCAGAACCACCACGTTTACACTCATGGCCACCGCGTGCCAGCGACTAAACATCGCCTGCGCTTCCAGCCGCACCTCCGGCGTCATGGGCACCGGCTTGTACTGGGGCCCCATGCTGTATTTGATGAAGTGCATCTCCTTCATCTTGGGCTGAACAATGAGTCCACCGAGCAGCCCGACCAAAAACAATCCGACGAGGATGCCCGTGGTAAGCCGATGCAAGGCCCGACCGAGGTAGACCCATTCCGCCAACAAGTGCGCGATCGCGATCGCCGCGCAGATGGATTGGAAATGGAAATACTTTCCAATCATCAGCTGAGCGAACACTCCCGGCCAAAATGGATGAAGCCCCGTCGCCTTCGCCTCAGGCGAAAAGAAGGTGCCCTGGGCGGCGAAAGTAAAGAAAACGGACGCACCCAGCCAGATCGCTGCGTTCAGGACGCCGATAAACCGGATCACGAGGATCACGGACCGACGCTACGAAAAAGCCGAGTGATGTGCCAAGCGTGAAACGCGGACGCGCCTGCAAATCAATCGTCAGGACGATTAAATTAGATCCGAACCGAGCGCTTTGCGCGGATCCGAGGAACGCTGGCGAAGAAACGTTTCGCACTTCAACAACGACCGACGCGTCGACTCGTCGTGGGGATAAATCGTCAGGGCGCGACGCAACGAGCGACACGCCTCTTCTATGTCTCCGAGCTGAAGATGACAAACGCCGAGGCCTTGCAGCGCGCCGTAGTGATTCGGATTCAGCGCCAGCGCGCGCTCGCAATCCTTGATCGCCGGCAGGAACTGGCCTGTCTGCCATAGCACCGCTCCGCGGCGATTCCAACCCTCCGCGAAGTCGGGATACTTCCTGGTAATCTCATCAAGAATCCGCAGCGCCGCGGGAAAGTCCTCGCGATCGGACGCAGCGCACGCCTCGTCGATCATCTGATAGGCTCGCCGACCAGCGGCCGTGAACCAGAGATGATCCAGGCCGCGTTGCGCCATGGAATGAACGTCCGGATTCTCCGCCTTCAAGCCTTCCAAGAGCTGCTGCTCTGCGCCCACCAACGCGAGCTTCGTCGCCGCCGTGAGACGCGTGTCCGAATCGCCCGTGAGCAACTGCTGAAAGAGATGCTCCTTGTACCACGGGGTCTGGCGGCCGAAATGGACCGCAATAAATCCCAGGCTGAAAGTGACCGCCGAGATGTAGAGCCAGCGCGATAGATACTTCAAAGCGTTGTTCACGCTCGAAAGGTAAATGCGCTGCCCGCACAGCTGTAGAGAGCCCGGCACGGTACCTCTGCTCGGGGAATCTACGCATCATGAAGGCAAATCCACCCGCACCTCGCCGGCAAAAAAAGAAAGGCACGGTCGCCCGTGCCTTTCGCGAAATGTTGGGAGAGCTGAATCAGGCGCCCATGCCGTCTTCGAACGAGCCACCCGCCACCGGGAAGCACAAATTGTCGCGGACGTAGGCAATGCCGTTGGCGCTGGTCGCATCAAGATCGCGATACGCGCTCTCGGCTTCGACGATCAGCGGCGCGGTCTTCGTGCCCATCACCTGGCAGTAACGCGTGGGGTAACCGATGTTCACCAGCATCTCGACGTAACGAGCCATGTTGAGGTCGCCCGAAGGAAGATCGGTGAACTGCATCGCGCGATCGGCCCATTCCGGAGCCATCTTGCGCAGCGGGATGCCGGAGCGGATGACGAAGTTCTTCACGTGACAGGCATAGACGCGGCTCGCGACCTTGCGGAAGCGCGTTTCCCAATCCTCACCTTCCCAGCAGTGGGACGGATCGGCATTCACCGCGAGCGTCTTGTCGCCGTCACAGATGTCGACGAGCAGATTGAAATCATCGGCGCACATCGCCGCCGTGCCGGGGTGAATCTCATGCGCGAGATAGATGCCCAGCGACTTCGCGCGGGCGCGAATCTTCGCGGTCTTCTTCACGAAACGCTCGGAGCCTTCCTTGATTAAATCGTAATCTCCGCCCTTCCAGAAGCCCCACGGATAACCGCTGGAAAGTTCCCATCCGAAGGCCACGCCCCAGAACATCGGGACAATCTTGATATTCAACTCCGCGCACAGATCGAGCAGGGCGAGAATGTAATCTTCCGCCCAGCGCTCAATATCGGCGGCAGACTTCTTGGCAACGTCACCCGGGATGAACGGGCGAATCGAGGGGCTGCCGGTCCACGCCGTGGTATGTACCCAGAACGGACAGTGGGCCGAAACGCCGTCGAGCTTCATCTTCGCCTTGGCGAAGGTTTGCTGAATCTCTTTCGCGCTCTTAAAACCCTTCGGGCCTTGCAGCATGTAGTTCGAGGGCTGCGCGCCGGCCGCGCCGGATTTCTTGGCGTAAGCGAGGAAGTCCGCCAGACTTTTTGCACCGTGTTGAGCGCCTTCCACGCTCGGATGATAGCAGATTTGAGCCATATTATGGTTGGTAAACGTTCCGTGACGGTTTAACGGCGGGAGAGGTGGATTGCAACTCGAAACACCCGCGCTACCGCATCTTTTCGTGCGTCAAAGGCCTGTTTGCAGTTCAGGTATACAAGCCTCACTTCGGCGGCTGCGACAATCCACCAGCGCTCATCTTCTTCATCACGCCCTCGCGCATCATCGTCATCATGTCGGTGTACTTCGTCGAGTTCGCTGGAGCTTCAAAGACGCTCGCGTCGGGTTTCGCGAGCTTGACGTCCTTGAAGATCATGGTGACTGGCGTCGAGTTCTGGACGCTCTCAATCTTGACCGGGAAATTCTTCAGATCCGTGGCGTTCCAAACCGTCGATTCGAACTTCCGACCCTGATCGTCCGTCACCACGACCTTGTTCTTCACGCACGGATGACCTTCCACCGTTTCCTTGCCCACTTCGGTGGAATCGACCTTGAACTTCGCATCCGCACTGGCGCCGTCGCCCTCTTGCAACGGCATCTCGACGTGCGACTGCAGGCCGGGATACGCGAGGCAGGAAATCTTCTTGTCCGGACGCGAGATCACGATCATCTCGCCCATGCCCATCGCCTTCATCTGCGCCGCCTGTTCGGGACGCATCGGGATGCCCTTGGCCTGGGTCATGTCCATTTCGAAGCGCGACTTGCCATCAAGGAACGCCACCTTGCCTGGCATCACGATAGGCTCCGGATTGTTGCCCATCTTCGTTTGCATTTCGAGGGTCGCGGAGAATCCAGTGTGTTCTCCAAACAACTTGGCCATCGCGCCGCTCAGATTCGGACCTTTCGGGCCGCCCATGCCACCACCGCCGCCGGGTCCAACCTGCGCCCAAGTTTCACCCGGTGCGACCAGGAACAACAACGCTGCGAGCCATGCGGTAAGGATTTTCATATCGATTCAAAGGTTTGGTTAAAACGAACTCAACGCCGTCGTAGCAGAACCAGAGGTCCAGACCAACCGAAAACCTCCCCCTGCCCTTCCCGCCCATCGGCCACAGGAAAGCCCTCGGCAAGCTCCCTTGAACAAATTTGGCATTGAAGCGTCTGCAAACGTTGAGCTTTGCTTGAAGCCCAACAACTGAATTACACGCCATGAACACCAGCGCTCTCTTTACAGTCCGCTCCACTCTCGCGGTCTCCGCCGCCATGGTGGCCGCCCTCACCGTCAACGCCGCCGACTGGCCGCAATACCGCGGGCCCAATGCAAACGGCGTCACCGACGAGAAGATTCAAGCGTCATGGCCTGCCACCGGACCCAAGCAACTCTGGAAAGCACCGATGACCGCGGGCTTCAGCACGTTCGCGGTCGGCGGCGGCAAAGCTTACACGCTCGTCACCCGCACCATCGACGGCGTGAAAAACGAAGTCTGCATCGCGCTGGACGCGGATTCCGGCAAGGAACTCTGGGCCGCACCGCTCGGCTACACGAAGCTCGACGGCGGTGGCGACACCGGCGCGCCTGGCAACACCGGCGGTGACGGACCGCGCTCCACGCCGACCGTCGATGGCAATCGAGTTTATGTCCTCAGCGCTGGCTTGATCCTCTCCTGCCTCAGCACGGACGACGGCAAAACCATCTGGAAGAAAGAACTCCTCAAGGAACACGGCGCCAAGAGCATCACCTGGCAAAATGCCGCGTCGCCCTTGCTCGAAGGCAACTTGATTTTCGTCTGCGCCGGCGGCTCCGGACAGTCCCTGCTCTGCTTTCACAAGACGACCGGCGCGCTCGTCTGGAAAGGCCAGAGCGACGCCATGACCCACGCCACGCCGATCGCCACGACGATTCTCGGCCATCGCCAAATCATCTTCTTCACGCAAAGCGGTCTCGTCTCCGTCGTCCCCGGGACTGGAGACGTTCTCTGGCGCTACAATTTCCCCTATCGCACCTCCACTGCCGCGTCGCCCGTGGTCGGAGGCGACATCGTCTTCTGCTCGGCCGGTTACGGTGTGGGCGCCGGCGCGGTGAAGATCACGAAGGAAGGCGATAAATTCAAAGCCACCGAGATCTGGCGCAAGTCGAACCAGCTCATTAACCACTGGAGCAGCTCCGTATATCACAACGGCCATCTTTACGGCCTGTTCGGCTTCAAGCAGTGGGAAAAAGTTCCGCTCCAGTGCGTCGAGCTCGCGACCGGCGAAGTGAAGTGGTCGAAGGAAGGTTTCGGCCAGGGCGGCACCATCCTCGCCGACGGGCATCTCGTCACCCTCGCGGAGAACGGCGACCTCGTCGTCGTCGAAGCATCGCCGAAGGCTTACACCGAAACCGCCCGCACCAAGGCTGTCACCGGCAAATGCTGGAACAACGTTGCGCTCGCCAACGGTCGCATCTACGCCCGCAGCACCAAGGAAGGCGTCTGCCTCGACGTCTCCCGCTCGACCGCCGCGAAGTAACGTCCGGCTCCGCCTGACCTCCGTTCCGATTCCGGGCATTGCTCTCGCCCCAGAGCAATGCCACGATGAGCCGTCCCCGGAACTCGATACGCGCTCATTGCATGACGGAACCTGCTGCCGCCCCCGCGCCGCGTCGCGCTGCGATCGTGTTCATTTTCATCACGGTCGTGCTCGATATCCTCGCGCTCGGCATGATCATTCCCGTTCTGCCCCGGCTGGTTGCGGGCTTTCTCGGCAATGACACCGCACGCGCCGCCGAAATGTTCGGCGTGTTCGGCACCGTCTGGGCGCTGATGCAATTCTTCGCGTCGCCCGTCCTCGGCGCGCTCTCGGACCGCTTCGGCCGAAGGCCGGTCATTCTCACCTCGAACTTCGGGCTCGGGCTCGACTACCTCCTGATGGCCTGGGCGCCGACGCTGGGCTGGCTCTTCGTCGGACGCGTCATCTCCGGCATCACTGCGGCGAGCATTCCCACGGCGTACGCCTACATTGCCGACGTCACGCCGCCGGAAAAACGCGCCGGAGCGTTCGGCCTGATGGGCGCGGCGTTCGGACTCGGCTTCGTGCTCGGCCCGGCGCTCGGCGGATTCCTCGGCGCCATCGATCTGCACCTCCCGTTCTGGGTCGCCGCCGGGCTCAGCCTCGCCAACGGCTGCTACGGAACCTTCGTCCTGCCGGAATCGTTGTCGCGCGAGAACCGTTCGCGGTTCGAGTGGCGCAAGGCGAATCCCGTCGGCTCGCTCAAACTCCTGCGTTCGCATCCGGAACTCTTCGGCCTGGCGATGGTCATCTTCCTCTGCACGCTCGCGCATGAAGTCCTACCAAGCGTCTCAGTGCTCTACACGGCGTACCGCTACCAGTGGACCGAACGCGACGTCGGCATGATGCTTGCGGGCGTTGGGATCTGCGTGGCCCTAGTGCAAGGCGGCCTCGTACGCATCGTCATTCGGCGCTTCGGCGAATGGCCGGCGTTGACTTCGGGCCTCGTCTTCGGGGCGATCGGTTTTGCGGTCTACGGGCTCGCACCCAATGGCATCATTTTCTGGATTGGCGTGCCCATCGTTTCGCTTTGGGGATTCACTGGCGCCGCCGTGAACGGACTGATGACCCGCCACGTGCAACCGAACGAGCAAGGCCAGCTCCAGGGCGCGAACAACAGCCTGCGCGGCATCGCGGGTTTGTTTGGTCCAGGAATTCACACCAGCATCTTCGCCAGCTTCATCGGCGACCGCGCCAACTGGCATCTGCCCGGCGCACCGTTTCTCCTTTCGTCACTCCTGCTGCTCATCGCGCTCGTTGTCGCGTGGCGTGCGGCCCGTTCCCGCTGAATCAATCCCGCACGGTGTTCAGACCCAACCTGATGATTCGATCGATCAACTGAGGGTAAGTGAGCCCTGCCTTCATCGCGGACTCCGCGAAGTCTTCGTCCGCTGCAAGAATCGGGTTCGGGTTCGCCTCGATGAAATACACTTCGTTCTTCGGTGTGAGCCGCAAGTCGAGCCGCGCGTAGCCATCGATCGTGAGCCGGTGGTAGATGCGCTTGCAGACGCGTTCGATGTTCGCGACGACTGCCGGGTCGAGTCCTTCTGCAAACTGATTCTGCAAGCCCCAGCGCTTGCGATACTCCTCGTCCCACTTCGCTTTGTAGGTCGCGATCTTCGGCTCGTCCGGCGGCACTTCCTTGAAGACAAGCTCGCGAATCGGAAACACCTGGAGCCGGTGATTTCCGAGGATGCTCACGTAAAGCTCGCGGCCCTCGATGTATTCCTCTGCGATTACGTCGTTGTCGAACTTCTCGTGGATGAACTGCACCCGTTCCTTGAACTGCTCGTCCGTCTCCACAAACGACGCCTGCGAAATGCCGAGCGACGCTTCCTCCTTCAACGGCTTCACGAGGATCGGAAACCGTAAATGCTTCGGCCGCGCGATGCGTTTCCCGCGAGCGATGGTCGTGAACGCCGCCGTGTGAATGCGGTGGTAGCTGAGAATCTTCTTCGAAATCGCCTTGTGCTTGCAGAGCGTCAGCCCGGTGGAACCGCAGCCCGTGAATGGCACGCCGCGCATCGCGAGGAATGAAACGATGTGCTGATCGAAGGCGCGGTTGTTTTTGAACTGATCCGCGAGATTGAAAATCACGTCCGGCTCGAACGCCATGAGCTTCTGCTGGAGAAGATCGAGATTGTCAAAAATGGCGAGATGCTCCGCGGTGTGCCCGAGCTCACTAAGCGCGGCGAGCACGTTCGCCTCCGTCTTCCAATCGTCCGTCTTCAGCTCGGCGCTGAGATCCTGATCGAGCGTCGTCGGCGCGATGGCGTCGAAGAGCGCGAGCACTTTCAGTTTCTTTCTCACTCCACTATTTCGTTCGTTTGAACCGACCGGTAAACAGATAATTCATCACCAGCGTCGTGATGTAGGACGCGACCTGCAGCGCGTTGCGCGGGTCGCCGGTCTGAATATAGAGATCGAGCTGGTCGCAACGCTCAATCAAGCGAGCGAGCAGTTTGTCCACGCGATACTTCTTCTCGTTGGTCCACTGGCAGACGGAATCCATCAGCTGCTTCCGATGCGCGCGCAGATACGCCGAGGCTTTCCAGCGCCCGGGAACCTCCGGCCCCGCGGCGAACAACTGCCGGAGATCCTTGTCGTAGAAATCAGGATACGAATCCTCGATCAGCTTCCGCTTCCGCGCGTAATGCGTCTTCAGCTTGATGTTGAGGAAATCGTAATCCGCCACGCGATACTGCGGTTGATGCACAGGCGGCTTGCCCGCGAGCGAACGCATCAGTTCATCGACGTATTCCAGCTTGTGCAGCGCCTTCCAGCCCTTGTAACGCTCGCGCCAGTCGAGTCCCGGCGTGAGCCACACGGCGAAGGTCTCGGCGAAATCCTCGTCCGGATGGCTCTGGGCGTACCAGTCATCGAGATGCACCACGAACGAGCGGCTGTAGGGCCGCGGTCGGTAGAACTGCGGCGTCTCCTCGTTCGAGCTCTGCCCGAACACTTCGCGCCACTTCCGTTTCCGCTGGAGCTGGTAGGCGTAGAAATACGCGTGCGCCGCCTCGTGGCGAATGAGCTTCATGAACCACTCAGGCGATTCGCCTTCGACTTCGAGAATCAACTTCCGCTCCAGCTTGCGCAGCCGATCGTGAGTGAGGAAGAACGGGAGAAAAATTGCGGGCACACCCACCGGCACGAACCACTCGTCGCCGACGTGACACGGGGGAAGAAACGCGAGCCCCTTTTGCGTCAGCTCGTCGTAAAGCTGCTGAACCCGCGCCTGGAGTTCGGTGCCCTCCAGCTTCAGGCCCAGCTGGGAAATCCGCTTCTCCAGCAACTCCTCGTCGCTGAGGCTGACCCATTCGGCGGATTCCATGGTGGCGACCGTAGCACGGGTCCTCGCCGGACAACAAGTTCAGTACTCAAGCTGGCGAGTTCTCCTCTTGGTTCCCGCCCGACGCTCTGCTAGCTTCCGCGCTCCTGTGGACATCACGAAAGAAATTCAAAGACGCCGCACGTTCGCCATCATCTCGCATCCGGACGCGGGCAAGACGACGCTGACCGAGAAGCTCCTGCTCTACGGCGGCGCCGTGCAGCTCGCTGGGTCCGTCACCGCGCGCAAGAATCAGCGCGCCACCACGTCCGACTGGATGGAGCTGGAAAAGAAGCGCGGCATCTCGATTAGCTCCACCGTGCTGCAGTTCGACTACGACGGCTACCGCCTCAACCTGCTCGACACGCCCGGTCACAAAGACTTCTCCGAAGACACTTATCGCGTGCTGACCGCCGTGGACGCCGTCGTCATGGTGATCGATTCCGCCAAGGGCATCGAGCCGCAGACCCGGAAGCTGTTCGAGGTCTGCCGCCAGCGTGGCGTGCCGATCTTCACGTTCATGAACAAGTGCGATCGCCCGATGAAAAATCCATTGGAGCTGGTCGACGAACTCGAGCGCGTGCTGGGCATCGGCGCGTTTCCCGTGAACTGGCCGATTGGGAACGGCCCGGAGTTTCAAGGCATCTACGACCGCCAGACGAAGACGATGCACACGTTTGAACGCGTCGTGGGCGGCAAGTATCGCGCGCCCGTCGCCGTCGGCGGACTGCACGATCCGGAAGTGCGCGGCACGTTGAGCGAGGCCGATTTCAACAAAACGCTCGAAGAGCTGGAGATGCTCGAGATCGCCGGCAACGAATTCGACGAAGCCGCCGTGCTCGCGGGCAAGACCACGCCCGTCTTCTTCGGCAGCGGCGTGAACAACTTCGGCGTGCAGCTTCTGCTCGACGGGTTCCTGAAGCATTCGCCCGCGCCGAAATCACGCGTGATGGGCGGCATTGAAATCGCGCCGGAGAACCCGGCCTTCTCCGGCTTCATCTTCAAGATTCAGGCGAACATGGACCCGCGCCATCGCGACCGCATCGCGTTCCTGCGCGTGTGCAGCGGGAAGTTCGAGCGCGACATGAGCGTCACGCACGTCCAGAGCCAGCGGAAGATCCGCCTCAGCAGCTCGCACAAACTCTTCGGTAACGAACGCGAGACGGTGGACGAGGCGTATCCCGGCGACGTCATCGGGCTCGTCGGCCACGACGGCTTCGGCATCGGCGATACGCTCACCACCGACGCGAGCATCACCTACAAGGAAATCCCGCGCTTCACGCCCGAGACCTTCGCCTACCTGCACAATCCGAACACGGCGAAGTACAAACAATTCCGTCAGGGCCTCGACCAGTTGCTCCAGGAAGGCGTCATCCAGGTGCTGCACCTCAAGGACACCGCGAGCAAAGTCCCGCTCCTCGCCGCCGTCGGTCCGCTGCAATTCGAGGTCACGCAGTTCCGCCTCGAAAGCGAATACGGCGCCGAGTCACGCCTCGAACAAGCTCCGTGGAATGTCGTTCGCTGGCTCCCGCCCACGATGAAGACCGACGACCTCGACGCACTCTCGCTCCCCACCGGCTCGCGCCTCGCCTACGACAACGACCAAAACCCCGTCGTGCTCTTCTCCAACGACTGGTCAGCGAATTACTTCACCCAGACGAACAAAGGCGTGGAGCTGTCCGCGTTGCCGATCCAAACGGCGAAAGAATAGTTTCCGATGTCCACCATCATTTCCGCCTCTGAAATCACCGTCCGCTATGGCGACCGCGCCGTGCTCGATTCCACTACGCTCGGCATCCAGGAAGGCGAACGCCTCGGCCTCGTCGGCCGCAATGGCGCGGGCAAGACCACCTTTCTCCGCATCCTCGCCGGACTTCAGGCGCCCGACATCGGCGAAGTGTCGCGGCAACGCGATCTTGTCGTCAGCTATCTGCCGCAAGACTTCATGCTCGATGCCACGAAATCCGTGGCCGAGAACATCCGCGATGGCGCGGAGCATGTGCTGAAGTTGATCGCGGAGTTCGAATCGCTCCCGCACGACTCCAAGCGCCACGAGGAACTGGAGCAGCGGATCACCTCGCTGGAGGGCTGGACGCTGGATCAGCGGATCGAAGTGGCGATGGCGCACCTGAACTGTCCCGCCGGCGACCGCCGCGTCGATACTCTTTCCGGCGGCGAGAAGCGGCGTGTCGCGATGTGCCGCGCGATTGTTTCGGATCCCGACTTCCTGATTCTCGACGAACCGACGAACCATCTCGACCCGGAATCCATCGAGTGGGTCGCGGAGTTTCTTGAAAACTTCCACGGCACGTTCCTCGTCGTCACGCATGACCGCTACTTTCTCGATCGTGTAGTGCAGCGGATGATCGAGCTGTCCGACGGGAAGTTCTTCTCGCACGACGGCAACTACACCGACTACCTGCTGGCCAAGGCCGAGCGCCAGGCCGCCGACGCGACCGTCGAGCACAAGCGCCAGATGTTCCTGAAGAAGGAACTCGCGTGGGTGCGCCAGGGCCCGCGCGCGCAACGCAGCAAGCAGAAGGATCGTTTCGAGCGTTACTACGACGAAGCGGCGAAGTCCGGCCCGGTCATCGAGGAGGACGTGGAGCTTTGCATTCCGCCGCCGCCACAGCTCGGCAATCGCACCGTGGACCTCACTGGGCTCGGCATGAGCATCGGCGGGCGAAAGTTGTTCAGCGGTTTCACCTTCAGCTTCGCGAACGGCCAGCGCATCGGAGTTTGCGGACGGAACGGTCTCGGCAAAACCACGTTGCTCAAGGCCATCATCGGCCAACTCCCGCCCACCGAAGGCACCGTGAAGACCGGCCAGCTCACCGTGTTCAACTACGTTGATCAGGCCCGGCTGCAGCTCAACGAAGAGAAAACCGTTCTCGACGAAGTGGCTGAGGGCCGAGAGTTCGTGCAATGGGGCGACGTGAAGCTGACCGTCCGCTCGTATCTGAAACGATTCCTCTTCTCAGACGACCGCATCCTCACGCTCGTGAAGAAGCTCAGCGGCGGCGAACGCAGCCGGCTGCTGCTCGCTCGCATTCTGAAAAGCGGGGGGAACTTTCTCATCCTCGACGAGCCGACGAACGATCTGGACCTGCCGACCTTGCGCGTGCTGGAAGAGGCGTTGATTGCGTTTCCCGGCGTGGTGCTCGTCGTGAGCCATGACCGCTACTTCCTGAACCGCGTCTGCACCGACATCCTGGCGTTTGAAGGCGACGGCAAGATCGCCCACAGCGTCGGTGACTACGATTACTACCTAGAAAAGAAGAAGCGCGCCACCGCTGAAGCCGCTCGTCAAATCGCCGTCGTTCCCGCGCCCAGCAAATCCGCCGCCCCCGCCCGGGACATCGCTACCGCGAAGACCAAGCCGCGCAAGCTGTCGTTCAAGGAACAACACGAGCTCGGCGGCATCGAAGCGCAGATTCACGCCACCGAAGCCGAAGTGGCGCGCATCGAGGGATTGTTCTCCGACCCAGAATTCTTCCGCAAACACGCCGCGCAAGTGAACAAACTCACGGAGGAGCTCGACGCCGCGAAGGCGAAAGTCGTGAAGCTCTACGCCCGCTGGGAAGAACTCGAAGCCATCAAGGCCGCGAGTGAGAAAGTGTAAGCATCCGCACCATCAGTGGATGCTCCACCTTGTTTACCGAGGCCGCTGCTGTAATATAAGGGGCACACTCCATCAAAAACCTTCAATACGATGAAAGCCCTGTCCCTAAGGCCTGCATGTTGTCTATCAGTGCTATGGCTGACGTTGTGGGCGGTGGAGCCACGAGCCATTGCACAGATGTCGGCGAGCCTGAGCGTTCAGACGTATGCGGGGCTGACCATCACGGGGGCGGTGGGCACGGTCTATACAGTGCAATACACGACGGACCTGGCGCAATCCAATGACTGGCGGGCCGCCGGGATCGTGCAGTTGCCAGCCAGTCCCTACTTGTGGATGGATACGACGGTGCTCGCGACGGGCCGGCGTTTTTATCGTGCGGTGACTGGGCCGACAAACCTGGCGTGGATTCCACCGGGCACATTTACCATGGGGAGTCCTTCGAATGAGTTGGAACGAGCAACTTATATTCATGAAGGACCACAAACGGTGGTGACGCTGACGCGGGGATTCTTTATGGGGAAGTATGAAGTGACCCAAGGGGAATACACCGAAATCGTGGGGAGGAATCCGAGTTATTTTAGAAACGGCGCCGAGCAGTGCTGCGGAGGTGATGGAGGACCAGTGACAAACGAGGTGCTTCATCCGGTGGAAAAGGTGACGTGGCACGATGCGACCAACTACTGCGGACAACTGACCGACCGGGAACGTGCTTCAGGGCGGCTTCCGCTTGGCTGGGCATATCGCCTGCCTACAGAAGCGGAGTGGGAATACGCATGTCGAGCCGGGACGACGAGTCAATTCCACTACGGCCTGGCGTTGCGTTCAGGGATGGCGAACTTCGACGGGCGGCAAGAATACGAATCTTCCGTGGGCAGAATCCCGAATGCCACGGGAACATATCTCGGACGAACAAGCATCGTCGGCAGCTATGAACCCAACGGCTGGGGACTACACGACATGCATGGGAACGTGGAGGAATGGTGCTTGGATTGGGGACTGGATTCGCTCGGGTTGAGCCTGTCGGGTGGTCGTATTATCGATCCAGTTGGGATCATCTCGTGGGCATACCATGTCCCCCGTGGCGGTAGTTTTGGCAGTCATGCCACCGACTGTCGCTCTGCTCGCCGCTACGTGATTTACGACCCAGATGGCTCCACATGGCTTTCGATCCATGGTTTCCGTGTCGTTCTAGCGCCAGGTCTGTAATTACGAGCTTGCGCCCAAGTCCCGAACCGCCTTGGCGCAGATCCCTCCCCTCTGCTAACCTCCCGGCTCCGGCATGGCTGATCCGCGTGTTCATGAACTGCAAGCGCTCCTGCCGCGGTGCCTCCTGCCCGACTGGGTCCGGCTCGGCTCGCGGCTCGTCCGTCTGTTGCGCGATCAGCATCATCCCGCGTCGCACGATGCGGTGCTGGATCGGTTGCTGACCCAGGCTCGCGCCTCCGCGGAGCTGCGAGAGAGACGTCAGGCGTGCGTGCCGCGCGTTCAGTATCCGCCGGACCTCCCCATCACGGTGCGGAAGGACGAAATCGTCGCCGCCATTCGCGATCATCAGGTCGTTGTCATCGCGGGCGAAACTGGTTCCGGCAAGACCACGCAGATTCCCAAGATGTGTCTCGAAGCCGGCCCGGGCATCGAGGCGAAGATTGGTTGCACCCAGCCGCGCCGCGTTGCCGCGCTTTCCATCTCGCAGCGCATCGCCGAGGAACTGAACGTCGCCTGGGGCCGCGAGGTCGGGTGCAAGATTCGTTTCGACGACCGCTCCAGCAACGAGACCTACATCAAGCTGATGACGGACGGCATCCTGCTCGCCGAGACGCAGGGCGATCCGTTGCTGTCCGAATACAACGCGCTCATCATCGACGAGGCGCACGAGCGTTCGCTGAACATCGATTTCCTCCTCGGCTACCTGAAGGGCCTGCTCGCCAAGCGCACCGACCTGAAGCTCATCATCACCAGCGCCACCATCGACACCGGAGCGTTCTCTCGCGCCTTTGGCAACGCGCCGATCATCGAAGTCTCAGGGCGCACCTATCCGGTCGATGTGATTTACGCTCCGTTCGACGCGGCTTCGGAGGAAAGCGGCGACGTCACCTTCATCGATGCCACCGTGAGCAACGTCGAGAAGCTGATGTATGAAACCGACCGCGGCGACATTCTCATCTTCCTGCCCGGCGAACGCGACATCCGCGAGACGCGCGACTTGATCGAGGGCCGTTTCAGTGGTGACGCGGACATCATCCCGCTCTTCGGCCGGCTCAGCGCCGGCGAGCAGCAACGCGTCTTCGCTCCGTCACTCCGGCGGAAGATCGTCATCGCCACCAACATCGCCGAGACGTCCCTGACCATTCCGGGCGTTCGTTACGTGATCGATTCCGGCCTCGCGCGCATCAGCCGTTACAATCCCCGCACGCGCACGAAGCGTCTGCCCGTCGAACCCGTTTCGCAGAGCAGCGCGAACCAGCGTAAGGGCCGCGCCGGCCGCGTGCAGGACGGCATCTGCATCCGGCTCTACTCCGAGGAAGACTTCGACGGACGCTCGCCGCACACGCAGCCGGAAATTCAGCGGGCGAACCTCGCGGAGGTCATCCTGCGGATGAAGGCGTTTCACCTCGGCGCCATCGAGACGTTTCCGTTTCTCAATCCGCCGACGCCCGCCGCCATCGACAACGGCTACAAGCTGCTCCAGGAACTCGGCGCGCTCGACGAAGCCCGCGAGCTCACGCCGCTCGGCGAACAACTCGCGCGCCTGCCGATCGATCCAACTCTCGGCCGCATGTTGCTCCAGTCGCAGGCCGAACACGCGACGCGCGAACTGCTCATCATCGCCGCCGGTCTGAGCGTCCAAGATCCGCGCGAGCGTCCCATGGAACAGAAGGACGCCGCGGCCGCCGCGCACAAGCGGTTCAACGATCCGCGCTCGGACTTCCTTACGCTGCTGAACATCTGGAACGCGTTCCACGAGCAGTGGGAAAAGCTGCGAACGCAAGGTCAGCGACGGAAGTTCTGCAAGGCGCACTTTCTTTCCTACAACCGGATGGTCGAGTGGCAGGACCTGCACGGGCAACTGGAGGACGCGCTCGGCGACGTGGCGACCGTGAAACTGAACGAGAGCAACGCCTCCTACGACGCCATTCATCGCGCGATTCTCACCGGCCTGCTGGGGCACGTCGCGCATCGCGAAGAACGGAATACTTACAAAGGCACCAGCAACCGCACGCTCGCCGTCTTCCCCGGATCGGTGCTGTTCGATCGGAATGAGAAACCGAAGAAAGGTCCACCAATCCAAGGCAACAAGGCTCCACCGGCGAAGCCCGCTTCAACCTCTCAACCGCAATGGATCGTCTCCGGCGAGATCGTCGAGACCTCCCAGATCTTCGCGCGCACGCTCGCGGGCATCGATCCGATGTGGATCGTTCAACTCGCGCCACACGTCTGCAAGCTGACCCACAGCAATCCGCAATGGATTGCGACAAAGGGCAGCGTGCTGGTGGATGAGAAAGTCACCCTGCACGGTTTGGAGATTCACACCCGCAAGGTGGACTACGGAAACATCAACGCGAAGGAGGCGACGGAGATTTTCATTCGGTCTGCATTGGTGGAGGAGAATTTGTTTCCATCGACCGACGACCAGCGCCGCAATCCCGCTGAACGTTCGCCGCGCAAACCCACGAGCCGCGAGCTCTACGAATCCGTCGACGAAAAGAAGCCATTGCCGACGCAATACCGTTTCGTCGCGCACAACCGCGCCGTTCGCGAGAAGATTGCCACCTGGCAAACCCGCGTCCGGCGGCACGACTTGCGCGATGTCGATCAGGCGATGTTCGACTTCTACACAAAGCGCATCGAGAACGTCTCGTCGCTACACGAGCTCAACCGGCTGCTGCGCGATTGCGCGGCAGAAACGGACTTCCTCTGCGCCACCGAAGCCGATCTCGTCGGCGACGCGGACTTGAGCTACGACGCGCACGCGTTTCCAGACAACGTCACGCTCGACCAGCAACCCGTCGCCCTCAGCTACGCCTACGCGCCCGGCGAAGATTGGGATGGCGTGACGGTGAAACTTCCCGTCGGCCTTGCCCAAACCATCTCGCCCGCCAGCGTCGCGTGGGCCGTGCCCGGCTTGCGCGAGGAACAAATCGCCGAACTGCTCCGCGCCCTGCCCCGGACGATTCGTCGCGAGCTCATGCCGTTCCCGCCAAAGATTGCGGAGATCGCGAAGGAGTTTCGCCCCACCGGAGCATCGTTCCTCGGCGATCTCGCGAAGTTCATCCATCAACACTACGGCATCGCCGTCACGGCCGCGTCCTGGCCAGCCAACGCGCTGCCCGCCCATCTTCAGCCGCGCATCGAGATCGTGGGACACGATCGCAAAACGGTCAGCTCCGGGCGCGACCTTGATGCGTTGCGTCAGCAACTTGAGAAACCACGAGCCACGCCCATCGGCGAAACTCCGGCGTGGGCACGCGCCACGGCTCAATGGGAACGCGCCGCGCTGACGGGCTGGACCTTTGGTGATTTGCCGGACCGCATCACGGTGAGCGAAACGAATGCCCTGCCCATCTACGCCTGGCCCGGCTTGCGTGTGGAAGAAGGGCACGTTTGCGTCCGCCTGTTCTCCAGCGCCGAAGCCGCGAGACGCGCGACCCTGCCCGGATTGCAGCGGCTGGCCGAACTTGCTTTGCAACGCGACCTCGGCTGGCTGCAAAAGGATCTTCGCGCGCTGGTCCGGTTCGAGCCGATGCTCGCTGGCTGGATGACCAGCGACGAACTCCAGGCGTTCGCGTTCGAGAATCTCAAACGCCACATTCTGCCAGGCGAACTTCTCCCGTCGCTCACGAAAGGAAATTTCGATGTCGCGGTGGAGGAAGCCCGCCGGCGCATTCCCGGCGCCGCCCAGCAGGTCATCAATCGATTGACCACCATCCTTCCGCAACGCGCCGAAGTCGCCCGCCGCTGTCCCGGACCCGCGAAGTCAGCCGCGCCGCAAAAACTCACGAGCTTCGGTCAATTGGGAACCGCGGCACCCGCTGCTCCAGCCGTCGCGCGCGGCTACGCCACCATGGGCGCCGACCTCGCCGCGCTGATGCCGAAGAATTTTCTCGAAACGACTCCGCTGAATCAGCTCGTTCACCTCCCACGTTACCTGAAGGCCATGCTCACGCGCTTCGAGCGCGCTGCGCAGAACCCGCTGAAGGATCAGGAACGTGCCCGCCAGCTCGCACCGTATGTCGAAGCCCTGCGCGGCCTTCTGCCCGGTCCGAACGCCATCGCCGAGACTCGCGCCAAGATCGACGAGTTCCGCTGGATGATCGAGGAGTTCAAAGTCTCCCTTTTCGCCCAGGAGCTCGGCACCGCGTTTCCGATTTCACCGAAGCGCCTCGATGCCCATCTGCAAGCCTTGCGCGCCGCCTTGTAGTCCACAAAACGCGCGGAACCGTTTCGCCCCGGCGGTGTCTAATTGGATGTGATGTTCGTGCTTTCGATTAGCCGGGTTCCCTCCGCATGATACCTTCCCATAAACAAGACGACCATTGACGCTATGAACCGCCCACTCCCGCCCCGCGAGGTTTACCAAAAGCTGCTCGCCAATATCGAGCGCGTCATCCACGGCCAGAACGATGCCTTGCGCAAGGTTCTCGCCGCGTTTGCCAGCGACGGACATGTGCTGCTGGAGGACTTTCCGGGCACCGGCAAGACCACGCTGGCGAAGGCGCTGGCGCGGTCCATCGACGCAACGTTCAAGCGCGTGCAGTTCACGCCCGACCTGCTGCCGAGCGACATCCTCGGCGTGTCCATCTACAACCAGCGCGAGCAGACGTTTCAGTTTCACGAAGGACCGATCTTCACGAACATCCTGCTCGCGGACGAAATCAACCGCGCCTCGCCCCGCACGCAATCGGCGTTGCTCGAAGCGATGGGCGAAAGCCAGGTGAGCGTGGAAGGCGAGCGACGGAAGCTGGCTGATTTGTTCTTCGTCATCGCGACGCAGAATCCCGTCGAATTCCGGGGAACCTATCCGTTGCCGGAAGCGCAGATGGATCGCTTCGCCCTGCAGTTCACGCTCGGCTATGTCACTCCCGAGGACGAAGTCGCGATCCTGTCCGCACAGGCCGACAATCATCCGCTCGAGCGCATCTCCTCCTGCGTCTCCTCCGCCGACATTGCCGCGCTGAAAACGGCGGTGCGTCAGGTGAAGATAAGCGAGGAACTCAAGCGCTACATCGTGGACCTCACCGGCGCGACGCGACGCATCCCCGGCGTCCAGCTTGGCGCCAGCCCGCGCGCCTCGCTCGCGTTGATGAAGGCATCGCAGGCGCTCGCGGTGTTCGATGGCATGGATTTCGTCACGCCCGATCACGTGCAGGAAATGGCGTCACCCGTCATCGCGCACCGGCTCGCGCTGGAACCCCAGGCGAAGTTCTCCGGACTGTCCGCCGCTGGCATCGTCGCTGACATCGTCAAGAAAGTCCCCGTCCCTGCCTAAGACAGGCGCCAACGCGATGTTCTCTTACCGGCTATACCGAATCATCTCGTGGATCCGCTACACGGTTCCGCGACGGTTCACGCCCGCCGGCATGCTCGTGCTCGTCGCCCTCGTCGCCTGCGGCGCGGTCGGGGCGGACATGGATCAGACCGTGGCCTTTCTCGGTTTCGCCTTCCTGTCCTCCATGCTGCTGGTCGCCATGCTGTGGAGCCCGTTCTTCCGCGGACGTTTCATCGTGCGCCGAATGCTGCCGCGCTTCGGCAGTGTCGGGCAGCCTCTGGCGTATCACCTCGTCGTCCGCAATTCCTCCCATCGGCCCCGCCAACAACTCGAGATCATCGATGAACTGGTCGACCCCCGGCCCAACAAGGCGGAGTTCGCGCGCGCGAGGCGGCAGTTGATCCGGGAGGGTTTCAAGAAACTCCGTCTCATCCCCACGGTGCCGCCGCAAACCATCGCGTCCGGACTGAAGCCAGTCCCGCTCGCCGCCCTGCGCGCTGGCGGCGAGGCAACCGTTCGCGCGGAGGTGCTGCCGCTCCGGCGCGGCGCCCTTCGGTTTGCGGTGGTGAACATCGCGCGCCCGGATCCGCTCGGCTTGTTCCGTGGATTCGTCCGCGTGCCGCTGGAACAGTCCGTCCTCATCCTGCCGCGGCGCTATCCGCTGCCGAACTTCACGCTGCCCGGCTCGCGCACGTATCAACGCGGAGGCGTCGCGCTCGCGTCGGCGATTGGCGAGTCCGACGAATTCGTCTCGCTCCGCGATTATCGCCCGGGCGATCCGCTCCGGCATGTCCACTGGAAAAGCTGGGCCCGGCACGGACGTCCCATCGTAAAGGAGTTTCAGGACGAGTTCTTCGTCCGCCACGCGCTAATCCTCGACACGTTCGCCGGGGAGGATCGCAAGGTCGCGTTCGAGGAAGCGGTGTCCGTCGCCGCGTCCTTCGCCTGCACGGTCGGCACACAGGAATCGTTGCTCGACCTGCTTTTTGTGGGACCGCAGGCCGTGTGCGTCACCACCGGCCGCGGCGTCGGCCAGGCGGAACAGGCACTCGAAGCTCTCGCGGCGGTGGAGCTGAACGCCGCGCGTCCGTTTACCGCGCTCGAGGAACTGGTCATGCGCTACGCCGGCGCGGTGTGCGGCTGCGTGTGCGTGTTCCTCACCTGGGACACCGCCCGTCGCGAACTGGTTCGCAAACTCGAGGCACGCGGCCTGCCCGTCGTGGTGTTGTTGATCGCCGATCCGGCGGACGGCAAGCGGGCCAAGCCGATTCCCGCCGCCGATCGCACGGAACACTTTCACATCCTGGAAGCCGGCCGCATTGGTGAGGGATTACAGATTCTCGGAAAGGAGTTCCCGTGAACACGCCACCGTTTCTCATCGGCGCCACGCTGCTATTTTGGGGCGCGCAGGCGGGCTGGCTCTGGCTCGGAGCGCTTGCCGCCGTCGTGCTGGAAGCGCCGCGATACGCGAAGAACCGGATTCAGTTCACCCAGGCCGATCTCGACCGGATTTGGAACCTCTGCTTCGTGCTGCTGTTCGGCGGGCTCGTCGTCGCCTTCGTCACCAGCGACGGTGCCGCCGCTCTCACGAACGTCGCGAACAACAATTCGATCTCCAACCGCATCGACGCGCTGAACAAGGGCGGCCGGTCCGTCATCCTCGTTCTGCTCTGGCTGCCGTTGATCTACCTTCCCATCGCCGTGGCGCAGGCGTTCAGCGAACAGGAACGGATGGACTGGAGCACGTTCTCCTGGTGGCTGCGGCAACAGCGCGGCAAGGGAACGCCCCGGCCCGCGGGCTCCGGCCTCAACGTGGGCTGGCCGTATTTCGCGATCTGTCTGCTCGCCACGAGCGCCGCCAACCAGCGCACGCTCCACTTCCCAATCATCGCGACAATTCTGATGGCGTGGGCGCTGTGGAGCCGGCGTTCGACGGGCGTTTCCATCGCGCGTTGGACAACCAGTCTTGTGCTCGTGCTGGCGACCGCGTTCACCGCCCAGCTGGGCATGCTCGAATTGCAACGGTTGATGCAACGGCTCGACAGCGCGTTGATCGCGCGTTTCGCGAGCGGTCGCGGGTTTGATCCCAAGGAAGTGCGAACCGCGCTCGGGTCCATCGGCCGGATGAAACTCTCCGGCGACATTGTCCTGCGCGTCGAAGCCGAGGGCGCGCCGCCGCCGCTCTTGCGCGAAGCGAGCTACAAGATGTTCCTCTCTCCTTCGTGGGCCGCCACGCGCCATGGTCGGCCGGAACAGAACTTCATCGAGGTCATCCCGGAATCGGACCTGACCACCTGGAAGCTGATGCCCGACAAGCCGACGCGAAAGAAGGCGATCATTTCCGGATTCCTGTCGGGCGGACAAGGTCTGCTCCCCACGCCCGCCGGTGTCGCGAAGCTTGAGGATCTGCCCGCCGTGCAGTTCGAGACGAATCAGCTGGGCGTGCTCCGGGTTCAGGAGGGACCGGGCTTCTACCAGACGACCGCCTATTATGACGATGGCCGGTCAATCGATGGCGCGCCCGATGGCATCGACGAGGAGGTTCCAAACAGCGAGAAGCAAACGCTCGATCGACTCGTCGATGAACTGGGCTTGCGCGAACTTCCCGCGGCGCAGGCCGTGAAGAAGTTGAACGAGTTCTTCGCCCGCGAGTTTCGCTACACGACCTGGCTGGAGGAACGGCGGCGACGCAAGGAAACCGAGACGCCGTTGACGCGGTTCCTGACCCGGAACCGCGCCGGTCATTGCGAATACTTTGCCACGGCCACGGTCCTGATGCTTCGCACGGCGGGGATCCCTGCGCGGTACGCCGTTGGTTACTCGGTCCAGGAGCGGAAGGGACAAGAATGGCTGGTGCGGGAACGTCACGCGCATGCGTGGTGTATCGCGTGGGTGGATGGCGCGTGGCGCGACGTCGATACCACACCCGCCAACTGGGTCAGCGTGGAGGCGGAGCGGAGTTCGGCGTGGGAACGGTGGAAGGACCGGTGGTCGAACATCTGGTTCGCGTTTTCGAAATGGCGCTGGGGTAAGGGCGAGTGGAAGGAATATCTGATCTGGTTGGTGATTCCGTTAATCCTCCTGGCCGGCTGGCGATTGATGGCGCAGAAGCAGTGGAACCGCTCGAAGAATTCGACTGACTCCAGGAACCCGCGCGTTCCCCAACCCGGCCTCGACTCCGAGTTCTATCTCATCGAGAAAACCCTCGCGGCGCGCGGACTGGAACGTCAGCCCGAGGAAACCCTCGCGGCATGGACCAAGCGCGCGACCGCGGCGAATCAAAGTGGAGGCGAGGATCTGGCGGCGCTGCTGCAAGTTCACTACCGGCTGCGGTTCGATCCGGGCGGCCTCGAAGCACCGGAGCGGGAACGATTCAGGATGCAGGTAAATGACTGGCTGGAACGCGAGAGTCGCAAGCAGACCGCCAACGACCGTTCGAACCGAACGAGCTCGTAAGAGACTGTTTGAAAATGGCGAGTGGTGCTGTTTTCAGACAGGCTCTCAGGGAAAGAAAACAGGCGGGGCGGATCTCTCCGCCCCGCCTGCGCGAGGTTCAATTTATCCCACCGGATCAATCCACCTGGATCACACGGTAGAAGCGCCGCACGTTGGAGGCGGTGGTATCGATAATGTCGAGGCTGGCGCTGGCCGCCACGCGATCGCCGCCGAGCGGCAACCAGTTCGCGGCGTTTAAGTCGTCCTTGTATTCCACGCGGTAGGTTTTCCCGACCGTCGAGCCGATGCTGAATGTCACGTCGCCATTCGACTGGCGCGCGATATTCGAGACGCGGAAGCCCACGCCCACCACCACTCGGAAGGTGCGCGACGCGCTCAAGGCTGGCGTTCCGCTGTCAGTGACGCGCAGCGTGAAGACGTTCGTGCTCGGCGTCTGCGCCGCGGACGGAGCCCACGTGAAGGCGCCGCTCGTTGCGTTGACCACGGCCCCGGTGGGCGCGCTGCCAACAATCGAGTAGGTGAGCGTCTGCGCCGGAAGATCCGGATCGCTGCCCGCCGCGGTGAACTCCAGCGTTTCACCACCGACGAGGCTCGCGTCGGCGATGGTGGCGAGCGCCGGATAGCGGTTCGCCCACGTCGAATTCGCCGCGAGCGGAGTGGGAGTGGCGAGGTAGTACAACGCGTTCGGACCATCCGGGAACCGCCCTTGGCTGACGTTGTTGAACTGCGCTTCCGTGCGGAAATCGACGGTGTCTATGGCGGTGCCGTCGCTCGCGAAGAGTCCGATGGCTTCGCCGGTTTGCGACAATCGGAAGCTGACGTGCAGCGCAGGATCGGTGTTGGTGTTCAGTCCGGTTTCGCCATCCGCCCAGACCAGCAGGAAGCCCTGCGGCGGAATCACGTAGCCGGCCGGAATCTGGAACTGTGTCGGGTTGCCGAGATTATCCGTGAGATAATAGCCAGCGAGGTTCGCAGCCGTGGCGCCCGGATTGTAGAGCTCGATCCAGTCATCGAAACGATTTCCATTGTTTGTATTCAGGAGGAAGCTCGTGTTCGCAGCCATCCATTCATTGATGTAAACCACGATGGGCGGCGCGGCGTTGTTGTTCGTGGCGCCGGCGGTGACACGATAGAACTCCTGCCGATCAAACGGCTGCCCGTCCGGGAACGCGCCGTAGCTGCGGTCCGGCGGCAGGTTCGTGTAGTTCATGTAGTCCAACACCTCCAACGCGCCGCCCGGCGACCAGCCGAGGGCAACAGAACCGTGACCGGCATTCAGTCGGAAGCTGGCGTGCCACTGGCTCGCCGTGGTTTCACCGGCCTCGCCGTCAGCGATGACGAGTTTGAATTCACCCGGCTGAATCGTGGCCCCGGCGGGGAACGACCACTGCGCGAGGTTCGTGTAATTGTTCGCCAGCGTATAGCCGGAGAGATTGATGGGCGTGGCGCCAGCGTTGAAGAGTTCGATCCACGGCTCGCGTTCACCCTGGTTGTCCGCCGGGCCGGTGAGGTTTTCGGCCTGCACTTCGTTCAACCAGAGCGCGGAGAACTCCGGCAATGGCGCGGCAACGGTGTTTGCTGCACCGGGCGTGGCGAAGACCGGCCGCACCGTGACCACGGGCGCGAATAGACTGCCCGGCGTAGTGCGCAGGGTGATGTTCGACGCCGTAAGCGTCGGACGGAACCAGAAGCTCAGCGTGCAGACGGTGTTGGAGGTCAGGGCCGGAATGTATTGTCGGATGGCCGCGCTGCCGCCACCGACCCCTGTGCCGATGACACGCAAGCTGGCAGTGCCGCTGTGGCTGTCTTCAGTGCTGATGACGGAGTTGGTGTGATTGCCGAGCTTCGTCCACGGGCCGGAGAGCTCCGACTCAAAGTCGCCGTTGGAGATCAGATTCTCTCCCACGCCGGGCTGTGGGCCGGTCACCAAAACCAAGTCATCGATGTAGACCTCGCCCGCGGAATTCAGGAACACGAGGAAGTTCGTGGCCGGATTGGCTCCGCCTTGAATCGTTCCTGTGTAGGTCGCCATTCGCCATCCGGCACCATCAGACCAGTTGGCCACGCGGCTGTTGTCCTGGTTGGCGTCAATCAACTGGAGCGAAGGACCACCGCCGTTGGCCGAGGTCGGCCAGGCCGGAACGCTTTCGTAGCGGACCTTGTCGACCACGAATTCGCTGCCAGGCGTCGCGCCGGGGCGTAGAAGTGTCAACGTCTCGCCGTCGTTCTGGAGCGAGCCCGGGAACTGGAAGAATGGCGGGGCCGCGTTCGTACCGTAGGCGGCATAATACCCGGCCACGTTTGCCGCGATGACCAGGTGCTGGCGATTGGTAATGACGCTGCCGGACGGGAAGGTGAAATCGATTCCATTGATGCGCCAACCCGAGAGATCAAACGCGAAGTTGGACGTGTTGTACAACTCAACATACGCAGCATCGGGGACTGACGGATTGTACATGATCTCGTTGATCACGAGGTGGTCGTCCGGCGAAGGCACTTCGCCCGGGTAAACGATTGTGATCGTGCGATTGAAGTTCGTCAGCGGACGGTCGTAGATGTCCTTCGCGGCGATGTTGAGGATGTTGGTCGCCTCACTCACCGGGATCTGGATGCGCCAGCCCGAGACCGTGGTCCACGTGACCGGATACTCAACCCCGTTGATGGTGATGGTGCGAACAGCCGCCGGCGCGCCACCCGTCAAGGTCACGAGATTGTTCGTCGTGGTGATGAAGTTCGTGCCCGCGACGGTGAAGTTGGTGCCGGTCTGGGTGTTGATGGTGTTGCGGGCGAAGTTCGCGCGGTTCTGGATATACGTGGCACGTGATGCGTAGTTCTGGCCCGGCGCGAAGCTCTGGTAATGCGCGACCCACGGGGTCATGTAGGCCGAGTTGAACGAGCGGTCGATGATGTCGAGCATGTGCGCATACATCACGCGGAGGTTACCGGGCAGGTTGACGATCTTGCCGAGGTTTTGATCGCCAACGAGCGCCGCGGTTTCGCCGCGGTTGAAGGAGAAGTCCATGTCCCACGGGAAATAGACGAACTTCCCGTCCGGCCGCATGTAGGTGAAGAAATTGTGATTGTTGCCGAACGTGTACATGTCACCCACGCTGCCGAGCGAGACGAACGCGTAGGCACGCATCCACTGATCGATGTCCATGAGCGCCTTCGTCTGCACATCGAGCGCGGTGCCGGTGAGGCTCCACGCCTTGCAGAGGCGGATGAAGTTGCTGTAGTCATCCCGCTCGCGACCGCCTTTGAGCATGAAGTTGTAGCGGTAGGTTTCCTTGTCGTCGCCTAGGTTCGTCATGTCGGTGCCGATGACAGAATCCGGCTGCGGCAGCTTGTAGCCGGCCGAATTGGTCGAGGTGGGATAATAAATCAGTTCCATCTCGAACTGCTGGCCACCGTCCCCATAAAAGGAGTCGACAAAGACATCCTCGTGCCGCGGGAAGAACTGCGCCGAGCCGTTCCAGACATTACGAGGAGCGAGCAGATGGCAGATCTCGCCATACGTGCCGGGCAGGCCGCCCGCACGATTGAGCATGTGCTTGAGCAGGATTTCCTCCTGGCGATTCGAGGCGGTGTCCCCCGCGCCGGAACGATCGATCAGCATCACCGGATGCGCGCCGCGGAAGAGATCGTCCGGCGGGAAGTTGATGTGGTAACCGGTGCGCACATCGCTGTAACGCCCGCGCTGGCTGCCACGCAAATGAACTCCGCAATCGTAATACGCGCGTTGCTCGTTGTAGACGACCGTGCACGGAATCAGATCGTTGCTCATCACGTTAGTCTGGTTCGCACCCTGCGCCGCGCCGTGCATGAAGTTGATGTTTTCCGGCGTAAGGATGATGCGGACGTTGCTCGTCAACGCGACGTTGGCGAGGCCGTCCGACACTTTGAACAACGCGCCCGACTTCGCGCCCCGCGCCGGATAGGTGGCGTCCGCGCCGAGGCTGTCCACCGCCCGGACGTAGAACTGCACCACCGTCGCCGCGGACTGGCCGGGAATGGTTCCCGTGTAAACGCCGCCGCCCTGATGAATCATCGCCGCACTGGCCCACGCGCCGCTGTTGACGGACCAGAAGACTTCGCAGCTGTTCACGCCGCTGGGATCCTCCGCCACCACGGTGACCGTGACCGGTTCACCCGGCTGCGGAACCACGCGCGTGTGACCGAAGTCACTGAAGGTCGGACCCGCGTTCGGCACGAAGCGCGAATTCTGCGCGCCGGGCGTTCCGGTCAACGCGGGCATCGGCAGCACCGCCGTGCGCGCCACGCGATTGAAGTAAAGGCGCGTGTTCACCAGATTGTTTCCAGCAACCCAGCGGGCGCGATACGAGATCTGGTATTCCCGGCCGGAGGTGATCGTGCGACCGGAATTCAGGTAACGCTCGATGTGATTGTGCATGTGTTCCTGCGGACCGGTGGCCACCACGCGGAGGACGCGGTTCGCGGCGTTGTCCGGATCCGTTTCAACCCGGGTCTGGTTGTGGGTACCGAGAACCCGCCATCCGGAAATCCCGCTCTCGAAGTCACCGTTGGAGATGATTTGCACCGGGTTGTTGGTCGGCGATTCGACTACGCTGATGTCGTCGATCAAGCATTCGCCCGCACCTTGCAGGCCGAGAATGAAATCCTGCCACTGCGTCGGCTGACCGGAGCCAGCCGGAATCACCGCCGTCATGCGATAGGAGACATTGACCCATTCACCCTTCGCCGATTCATCGCTGGCCGCCCAAGCTTCGGCGCGGGTGTTGTCTGAGTTGGGATTGCGAAGTTCGAGACTCGAACCGCCACCGCCAGAATACACCGGCCAATTGCCACCGGTGAAATAGCTCACTTCATCCGCGACGTTGCCGGACGAATCCCGCAACACCACCCGATCACTGCCCCCGAGACGACCGCCGTAGTCACCCACGACGGTGATGCCCGGATGCAACGCGCGCATGTACGGCACGTCGTTCGCGATAATCAGATAACCGCCTGGCGGAATGACCTGTCCGGCCGTGAAGAGATAGCTGATACCGCCGCGAAGTTCCCAGCCTGTGAGATCCACCGGGCTGGCGCTCTTGTTGTAAAGTTCGAGCCATTCCTCGGGCGAGGCCTGCGGTGCGCCGTTCGTGTCCCGCAACAGCGCGTGGTTGTACATGATTTCGTTGATAACGACCTCGCTGCGGAAGTTCACGACGTTCGCCGCGCCCGGAGTCGCCGCGCTGGCATTGGCCCAGGGACTGGTGATCCGCGGCGCGCGGGCACGATTGCGGTTTTTCACCACCGCCCCATCGATCGCCTTGCCGGTCGCGGTCTGAATGAGGAAGAACTTGTCGCCCGACACCACCGGGAAGCCCAGGCTTTGAGCCGTGACGGCGAGATAAGCTCCCGGGTTCAGCATCGAAGCCGGGAAGCTGTAGGAGTGGTCCGACACGCCGTCGTGCCGAAGGGAGAAGTTCGAGAGCTGGATCGCCTCTGCACCGAAGTTTTGAATTTCTATGAAGAACGGACTGTTCGTGGCGGAACTGACCTCGGAAAACGCGAGCGTAGTGGCCGTATTCTGCACTTCCGGCGTGAAGTAATCACGTCCCGCCTGCACCGCGGCCGCATGAGCGGCGACTTCCGCGGCGGACAATGCCTTGCCCCAGTACGCGACTTCGTCCAGCGCCCCGTTGAAGCCAGCCGTGCCGTTGACCGCGGAGTTGCCAATCACAGCCGCGGCGCCGTTGTTCGCAGAGAACGCGCCTGCCAGCGTGGTGCTGAAGCGCAGCGTGCCATCGACATAGATCGCCTTCACGCCGGTCAGTGGGCTGTACGAGGCGGAGATGTGATGCAGCTGGCCGTCCTGCAACTGAGCCAGCGTCGGGCGGCCAGATTGCCCGTCGAGGGGCATGTCGAGCTCGCTATAAACGCCGTTCACCGTGAGTCCAAATGAAAGCACCGGACCGGCCGCCACCGGCGGGTTCGCCTGCGCGTTGTTTCCGTCATTCTGGAACGCAAGCGAGACGGCGTTGCCGCGGCTCTGCTCGAAGTTCACCGTTGCGCCTGCCGCGTAGTGCGCCGCGACATCCGCCGCGCTGAGCGCGCGATTGTAGATCGCGACTTCATCGATCGTGTTGTTGCCGTCGGTCGTGTCGCGATTGTCCTTCCCGATGTAAACCGGGTTCGCGCCGGTGGTGCCCGCCGCCGGAACGTTGCGCGAGATGGTCCCCATCTGATCCGCCACGCCGTTGATGTAGATGACCGCGTTGTCGGAGGTCTTGGTCGGATCCCACGTCGTTACGATGTGATACGTGTTGCCGACTTGGAGCGCGCTCGCACTGTTCAGCGAGACCGGCGAATTGCCGGGACCGAAGTGGGGACGAATCGCGCCGACCGCACCCTGCGAGGGACCAAGGATGTAATTCATCATGTAATAATCACCAGCCGCTTCGCCGTCCCCAACGAGGTTTTGGCAGCAACCGGTAGGAAGCGCGTTGGGCTTCACCCAATACTCGACCGTGTAACCGCCTGCGCCGATCTTTTCGAAGCCGGGAATCAGCACGCGATCCGCACCGCCGACGCGGATGGCATTGTTCGACGGTTCGGAAGGCACGAGGCTGGGTTGGTTCAATTGCACGCCGGCCGTCGCCGTTCCGTTGCGAGCGTTCGCAGTGCTGTCCGCGATCGCCGTGGTCGTGTCATTCAATCGCCAGTAAGCAATCGGACCGCTGGCCTGCACTGCGCCGACGTAGTTTGTCGGCTGGGTCGGAATCTTGCCGAAGATTGCCGCCGTGCCGGTGCCATTCCAGTTCGGCTGCACGACCGCTTCGATGGTCAGGCCGTTTGACACGGCGAAGTTGTTACCTACGCCCTGGCCCACAGCGACCGATGCCGTCGCGGTGCCATTAAACGCAATGCGCCCGCCGATGCCGCCGGTCGCCCGCGTCGCGCCGGCGCCGAGCGTGCCGTGGTTTTGACCGGATTGATCCAGAGCCGTCGTTCCGCCTTCGTTGAAGGTCCAGTAGGAGACGAGTCCAGCCGGTGCGACAAAACCGGTGGCAGTGTTGAAATTGACCGCGCCGGGTGTGCCCCCGGGCTGATCACTCGCGGTCCAGTTGCCTGCGAATCCGCTGGCCGAATCCGGATCCCGCTTCGCAAGGGACGCGCCGGAACCGTCCGCCGCCACCGGCCACTCGTCTTCCGCCTCGTAGCTCAACTCGTCGATGAGACGACCGCTGTTGTTCTTGAGCGTCAGAGTCTCGCCGTTGTTACCCAGTCGACCGGTGAACGGCCCGAGCACGCCCGAGAGACCGGTGCTGCCGGCCAGCGTCGACGGCGAAATGGCTACAACGAGGTAGCCGCGCCCACGGATGACCGTGTTCTGGGGAAAGGTGTAGTTGATGGCGCCGCTGATGGACCATTCGGAGATGTCGATGTCCATCGCGAGCAGGTTGCGAAGCTCGACCCACTCCATCGCAGTTTCGTTCGTGGACGGGTGGTACATCACTTCGTTGAAGGCAACGACGGCGTCCGCGCGAAGCTGTGGCGCTGCGCAGGCGGCGAAGACGGGGAGTGTGAGGAGAAGTTTCTTCATATACATCATCGAGTTGGGCCTTTCAGATTACACAAGACAACGGCAGGAGAGCCCGGCCCTCAAGAGAGCGACCGCAACCGCCATTGTCCGGGTGGAATGTTCCGAGGTTACAGTTCCGAAGCCCAAAATCCAGCACTTTAAGCCCCGGTCGGACATGATTTAGCTGCCAAAAGGATTGATGCATCGAGGCCGTTCATAGCAGAATTGGGCGCTCACACAGGAGGTCGTGACTGCCCGCAGAAGGGTTTCACGCGATTGTTCCTGAAGCACATGACATCCCGATTTATGCGTCCACTTATCATCCTCTTTTCCCTCCTGCTCGGGCTCGCCCCGGTGGCGCGGGCCGAAGTCGTCATCTTCGATGGCAAGACCACCAGTCAATCCATCCGACCCGGATTAGAATTCAAACTGTCGCTCAAGGAATTCTTCGTCTGGAACCTGATCAGCAACACCGTGGCGGTGGTCTCCTACAGCACCATCAGCGGACAAAAGGTCTACAACGTGTACGGCGGCTACCTCGATGCCACAGCGGTCATGGGACAAGCCGGCCGGAGTTACGCCGTCTTCAGCGCCATCGCGAACACGAACGACTATTTCGACACGCTGTATCTCCGTGGCCAGACCGCCGTGATTCGCCAGCGCTCCAACGCCGCCATCTATTTCCCGCGAACCATCAAGGGCCTGAGTCGGTCCCTGACAACTAGCAGCGGACCGCGCGTGCTGGAATCCAGCCACTCCTACGTCTTCTCTCAAAAACGAACCGTCGGCGTGAACGATCTCGGACTCACTCAAGTCCAGGTGGTTAGCAATCTCGTCACTGAACTCCGCAACAAAGGCTATCGCGACATCCGTGAATTCAGTTCCTCCGCCGGCAGTTCGGTCTCGACCAACAACGTGAGTCTCCAAGCACTCCGGCAAACCGGCCCGGCCGGCGAGCCACAGAAGTAGTCGCACGGCAGGAAAACCCCATTTTCCTCCCGTTAAAGAGAAAGGGCGCACGGTTCACGTGCGCCCTTTGTGCTTAAATCAATCTCGTCTTCGCTCAGATGAACTCGTTGATCAGGTTCTCGAGGAACTCCTGACGACCGCTCTGGTTGGTCTTCACTTCGCCCATCTTCAACGCGTAGTCGGAAAGCTCCTTGAAGCTCACCTTGCGCTTCTCGATCTGTTTGCCGATGCCGCTGTCGTAGCTGCTGTAACGCTGCTTCACAAACGCGTCGAGACGTCCGTCCTTGCGGATGGCCGCCGCGATCTTCAGGCCCCGCGCGAACGCGTCCATGCCGCCAATGTGCGCGTGGAACAGGTCCACCGGATCGTAGCTTTCGCGACGCACCTTGGCGTCGAAGTTCACGCCGCCCGTGGTCAGGCCGCCGTATTTCAGGATGCCCAACATGCACTGCGTGGTGAGATAGATGTCCGTCGGGAACTGGTCCGTGTCCCAGCCGAGGAGCAGGTCGCCCGTGTTCGCGTCGATGCTGCCGAGCGCGCCGGCCGCGCCAGCGACTTCGATCTCGTGCTGCATGGTGTGACCCGCGAGCGTCGCGTGGTTGGTTTCGAGATTCAGCTTCAGGTGCTCGGTGAGCTTGTATTCGCGTAGGAAGTTCAAGCACGCGGCGGAATCGGAATCATACTGGTGCTTGGTCGGTTCCTTCGGCTTCGGCTCGATGTAGAACTGACCCTTGAACCCAATCTTCTTCTTGTGCTCGACGGCCATGTGCAGGAACGCGCCGAGGTGATCCAGTTCGCGCTTCATGTCCGTGTTCAGCAGCGTGGAGTAACCTTCGCGACCGCCCCAGAACGTGTAGCCTTCGCCCTTGAGATCGTGCGTGACTTCAATCGCCTTCTTCACCTGCGCCGCGGCGTAGGCGAACACGTCGGCGTTCGGGCTCGTGGCCGCGCCGCACATGTAGCGCGGATGCACGAAGAGGCAGGCGGTGCCCCAGAGCAGCTTCACGCCGGTGTCCTTCTGGAATTTCTTCAACTCCTTCGCGACGACGTCGAGGTTCTTGTTCGACTCACGGAGGTTGCGGCCTTCCGGCGCGACATCGCGGTCATGGAACGCGTAGTACGGCGCGCCAAGCTTCTGGCAGAATTCAAACATCACTGGCACGCGCTTGAGCGCCATCTTGAGCGAGTTGGTGCCGTCTTCCCACGGACGATTCATCGTGCCGACGCCGAACATGTCCGCGCCCATGCCGCGCAGCGTGTGCCAGTACACGGCGGAGAAGCGCAGGTGATCGCGCATCGTCTTGCCTTCGACGAGTTCGTCGGCGTTGTAATGTTTGAAGGAGAGCGGGTTCTTGGAACTCGGACCTTCGTAGCGGATGGCCTTAATCTTCGGGAATGCTGCGGGCATAAGTTTCGTATTTATTCGTTAAAATGAGGGCGGACTCTATCCACGGGCACCCGGGATGACAAGCGTCGGTTGGGCGCTTGAGATTCAATGGGACGCGTCCTGATGCAACCGAGCGATTGAATGTGGCGGGCCAACCACAGCGACGCGCGCTCTCTCCCGCGCTGAAGTGCTTTGTAAAATCTTGTGACCTTTTCGGCCGGCTGGGAGTTTAACGGTGAGAGTCACGATATGAGCACCGAAGGCGAAGATTTTGATTTGCTGCGCGAATACGTCGCGAACCAGTCCGAGACGGCATTTCGGACGCTGGTCGAGCGACATGTGGACATGGTGTATGCCACGGCGCTGCGACAGGTCGGCGATGCTCATCTGGCGGAAGAGGCGACCCAGGCTGTCTTCATCACGCTGGCCAAAAAAGCCCGAGGGCTTTCGTCCTCCACCATTCTCGCCGGCTGGCTGTTTCGCGCAGCGCAGTTCGCGGCAGCGAAAGTCCAGCGCACGGAGCTTCGTCGCAAACACTGGGAACAACAGGCCGCTCAAATGGAACCAAACCCGTCCGACAGCGCCGTCGCGTGGGAACAGATGGCGCCGCAGCTCAACGAGGCGTTGAACGAACTCAAGGAACCGGACCGCGACGCGCTCATCCTGCGTTTCTTCGAGAGCAAAAGCATGGCACAGGTCGGCAGCGCGCTGGGCACCACGGAGGGTGCGGCGAAGATGCGCGTCGCGCGGGCGCTGGAACATTTGCGCGGCATTTTTCACGCGCGCGGGATCGCCATCCCCGTCACGCTGCTGGGGACGGCACTTTCCACTTCCACTACGCAGGCCGCGCCCGTCGGGCTCGCGGCCACCATCACCACCTCGGCTCTGCTGCAATCAACCACCATCCCAATACTCACCAAAGGACTCCTATTATTTATGAACTGGAACGCAAACAAACTGGCCATCGCGGCCATCATCGTCCTGTCCCTCACCACCGCCACCTCCACCTCGATGCTGGCGGTCGTGCTTTGGAAACAATCACGTCCCGTAGCAGCAACCACGGCGCCGGCGCCCCTGGAGCTGGAACAGGAGGTAGTCTTGGGATTGGATGACGGCGCGGCGAACGTGAAGCCGGGCAAGGACGGCACGCTTCGCGTCACGACGGCGGCCGGGGAGTTCGTCGTTACCAATGGCGTGGATCACTTCGTGACGCTCGACGATCAGGGACGCAAGAAGGAGGTCACCATTACCACGGACGAGAACGGCGGCAGCGGGCGGCGGATGAGCGTCCGCTCGTTCCGCGGTGCGGCCGGCAGTGGATTCGGCAGGGGCATTGGAGGAGCCGGTAGCGCAGGCGGTGGCGTCGAACTGCAAGTGGAGGAAGATGTCACCGCGCCACCCACGCCAGCGAAGCCGTGAGGGCGGCCATCGGGCAGCGTACCCGATTTTCGGTATATTGATGGAGCCGGTCTGAAAACCTTCCCCACGCCAGAAGAAAAAAGCGGAGCCCGGTTTGAACCGGGCTCCGCGTGCTGAAATACTTCAATCGGTCGACTGGCGATTAGTAGCGACCACGGCCGCCACCACCACCGCCGCCGCCGCCGTATCCACCACCGCCACCGCCGCGGCGACCGCCACCACCGCCGCCGCCGCCGGGAGGACGTTCTTCGCGCGGACGCGCAACGTTCACGGTCAGGGCGCGACCATCGACTTCTTTGCCATTGAGACCTTCGATCGCCTTCTGGGCGTCTTCAGGCGTGGCCATCGTGACGAAGCCGAACCCACGGGGACGACCGGTCATGCGGTCCATCATCAGGTTTGCCTCGACGACCGTGCCGAACGCGGCGAACGCGTCCTGCAGATCATTTTCCGTCATGTTGAAGGAGAGATTCCCCACAAACAGTTTGTTGCTCATGTGATGTGTACTGTCCGACTACCCGTTTAATTTCACAGACCGTTCCCGACCGCCGGGTTTCTAATCATCACTGAACAGAGTTCACCTGAGGATTTACCAAGCCTTGAAATGGACAAGCTATCTAACAGATGGAAGTAATTTCTCTTTTTGAGAAACTCTTGCAACGAGAATCGACAAGAATTTTCACCTTCCAAAAGAGCCGTCTCCGGGGCGCGATCGGAGGCGACCGGGACCTGTCCGACGAACCCCAGCCCGAGCATCGCTCGAACCTTCCGGCCGGCCTGACGCGATCGTGGGGCGGCCGAGTCCCAAAGCGGCGTCCAAGCTGTCCTTCCGCCTACCACTTCTGCGCAACACCGCCTTCGCCTTTCTTGACGCTCCAGCGAGCGGTCACTACGGTGGTCGGCATGACTCGGCCGCTTGGTTTGCTCATCCTGATCGCCGCGGGGCTCTTTGCCTCTGCGGTGCGCTGCCCTGCCCCTTTGATCTTCACCCCGGGCGAGGGTTGGCGCTACGAACGCGCCGGCACCACCGGTTCGTGGGTTCGCACCCGGGCCAAGGACCAGCTCGAAGTCGCGCAAACCGCCTTCGACGCGAAGGACATTGGCACCGCGATGAAAGCCGCGCGTCGGACAGTGAACACCTGGCCGTTCTCCGATTACGCGCCGCAAGCGCAGTATCTGCTCGGCCGTTGTCATGAGGAGAAGGAGCAGGACGAAGCCGCGTTCAAGGCCTACCAGAAACTGATCGAGCGCTATCCAAAGGTGACCAACTACGACGAAGTGATCCTTCGCCAGATGGCCATCGCGAATCGCTTCCTTGCCGGACAATGGTTCCGCGCCTTCGGCTACGTGCCGCTGTTCCCCTCGATGGACAAGACCATCAAGCTCTACGATCAAGTCATCAAGAACGGTCCCTACAGCGAAGTGGCACCGCTGGCGCAGATCAATATCGGCAAGGCGAACGAAAAGAAATTCGTCAGCGACTTCCCCGAAGCCGTCCGCGCCTACGAAAAGGCCGCTGACAAATATGCCGACCGCAAGGAAGGCGTCGACGCGCTCTACATGGCCGGCGAATCCTACTTCAAGCAGGCCAAGAAAGCCGAATACGATCAATCCATCGCCGCCCAGTCCATCGCGACCTTCACGGACTTCTCGACGCTGCACCCCGCCGACACCCGCGTGCCCGAAGCGCAGAAGATGATCAGCAACCTGAAAACCGAGCAGGCGCGGGGCAGCTACGAGATCGCCCGTTACTATGAGAAGCGCCGCAAGTGGGAAGGCGCGAAGATTTACTACAACGACGTGCTGGCCAAGGACCCGAACTCCTCGCTCGCCGAGGACGCCCGCCAGCGCATCGACGCCATCGCGAAGCTGCAAATGAAGTAACATGCGCCGCCTGCTCCTGCTCTGCATCGCGACGGCCCTCGTCGGCTTGAACGGATGCGCCTATCGCCTCGGTCCCAGCAATGGCGAGAATGCCGGCGCGCGATCCATTCAGGTCAATCCGTTCCAGAACAAGACGCCGGAGCCGCGCCTGATCGAAGCCGTCAGCTTCGCGCTGCGACGCCAGCTCCAGCAGGACGGCACCTACACGCTAGATACGCACAACGAAGGCGACATCGTGCTCAGCGGCACCATCGTCAGCTACGAACGCCGCTCCCTTTCCTTCCAGTCGCGCGACGTCCTCACGCCGCGTGACTACCGCCTGACCATCACCGCGCACGTCACCGCCCGCGATCGCATCAGCGGCAAGCTGCTGCTCGATCGGGAAATCACCGGCCACTCGGACATCCGCATCGGTGCCGATCTCGCCAGCGCGGAACGCCAGGCGCTACCCATCGTAGCCGCCGATCTCGCCCGCAACGCCACCGCGCTGCTCGTCGATGGTACCTGGTAAACCTTCTGCCGGCTGTCCGCATGAACAAGAATCACAACTGGCGCATCCTGAACCTCGCGCTGACCATCATCTTCTTCGATCAACTGACGAAGCTGCTGGTCCTGCGCTATCTCGACTTCGCGGACGAGAAGGAAGTCATCCACGGCTTCTTCAAATTCGTTCACTGGGGCAATACCGGTGCCGCCTGGAGCATGTTCACCGGAAACAACGGCGCGCTCGCCGTCGTCGCTGTCGTCGCGCTGGTCATCCTGTTCCTCGCCCGGCATCACTTCAACGTTCACACTGTCGGCGGGCAGGTTTCGCTTGGACTCATCTTCGGCGGGATTGTCGGAAACCTGATCGATCGCCTGCGCGTCGGTCACGTCGTCGACTTCATCTACTTCTATGTCATCCGCCGCGACGGCCAGACCGCCGGCTTCCCGGCGTTCAACATCGCCGACAGCGCCATCTGCATCGGCGTGGGACTGCTCTTCCTGCTGTCGTGGCAGGGCGATTCCACCCAAACTGCACCGGAAGGAACGAAGAACTAATTCTTCGGCCCCCATGTCCAGCCGCTCCGAATCCTTCACGATCGACCGCTCGCTTCCCAGCGAACGTCTCGACAAGTACCTCACCACCGTCTTTCCCGCCGTCTCGCGCGGCACTATTCAACGGCTCATCGACGAAGGCCATATTCAGATCAATGGCCAGCCCACGAAGGCCACCCATCCACCGCGCCTCGGTGAAGTCGTGAGCGTTCACTGGCCCGAAGCGCGTCCCGCCGACGCCCAGCCCGAGGACATTCCCCTCGACGTGCTCTTCGAAGACAAAGACCTGCTCGTGCTGAACAAAGCGCCCGGCATCGTCGTGCATCCTGCCGCCGGCAATGAAGAACACACCCTCGTCAACGCCCTGCTCCATCACTGCAAGGGCCAGCTCAGCGGCATCGGCGGCGTCGAACGTCCGGGCATCGTTCACCGGCTGGACAAGGAAACCAGCGGCTGCCTCGTCGTCGCGAAGAACGACGCCACGCACATCGCGCTGAGCGAGCAATTCGCCGAACGCACCACCGAGAAGATTTATCTCGCCGTCCTCTGCGGCGAACTCCCGCGCGACGCCGGCGAAATCCACGCCGCCATTGCGCGCCATCCGTCCCACCGCAAACGCATGGCCGTGAGCAAAGGCGATGGACGCGACGCCCACACCAGTTACCGCATCACGGAACGACTGCTGTATTCCACGCTGGTGGAAGCGGAGATCCACACCGGACGCACCCACCAGATTCGCGTTCACTTTCAGCACGTCGGCTTTCCCGTCGCGGGCGACGACACCTACGGCGCGAAGCAAACGAAGAAGTTGATCGACCTCACGGGATACGTCCCGCCGCGCGTTATGCTGCACGCGCACAAGCTCGCCTTCACTCACCCACGGACCAAGCGCAAGAAAACCGTCACCGCGCCGTGGCCCGCCGATTTTCAGGAAGCCCTCGACCGACTCCGACTGCCGGAGTGACCCACCTGCGTCGGCTCTTACTGGCCGGCCAGCAGCTGAGACTTTAGCGTGGGGGTGAAAGCCAGCTTTCACCCAAGGGCAGCGATCAATGGGATGCTCCTCGTATGAAACAGCGAGGCAATTCTCGGTCAGCCAAAAGCCACGCAACGACTTTCTCCCGCGTTCCTGTTTTGCGAAATTTCTGAGATCCTTTTGTCGGATTGCGATGGTCGGCGGGGATACTTATTCGAAATACGAGTATGCAACATGGGAATCTGTTGAAGGAATACGTTCAGAATGGCTCACAGGAAGCCTTCAAAGAGATCGTCCGGACCCACCTCCCGCTAGTCTGGTCAACCGCACGGCGACAGGTGCAGGACAGTCACCTCGCCGAGGATGTCGCCCAACAAGTCTTTTCCTTGCTGGCACAGAAGGCTCAGACCCTCAGCGAGGACGTCATCTTGTCGGGCTGGCTTTACCGCGCGACAGTTCACACCGCATCCCGGATCCAACGACAAGAGCATCGACGAATCGCTCGTGAACAACGCGCCGCCAACCTTATGACAGACTCGCCCCAGGATTCTGCGTGGTCGCAAATCGAACCGTTGCTTGATTCAGCCATGTTGCAATTGGACGAGCGGGATCGCGATGCAATTGTTCTTCGCTACTTCGAAAAGAAGAGTCTGAAGGATGTCGGTGCCGCCTTGGGAATCAATGATGACCCGGCCCAAAAGCGCCTGAGTCGAGCCGTAGAGAAACTTCGCCAATACTTTGCTCAGAATGGCCAAACCATCTCGGCGACCACGTTGACTGCAAGCCTGGGCGTTGGCGCCATCCAACCAGCACCCGCTGCGTTACTTGCCAGCATCACCGCAACCGCCGTTTCAAGCCTGCCAGCAGCCACTACTGTCACCCTACTCCCTTGGACCATGATTAAACCAGTCGCCGCCACCATCGCTCTCGTTGGGCTTGTCGCCACCGCCGTCGTTCAGCGAAACGCGAACCAATCACTCCGCGCAGAGCTAGACGAAACACGCGCCAAACTCACAGCACTGAGCGAAGCGCCTCCAACCAGTAGCGTACTGGCATCGCCAAAACCCATCGACGATACCGAACTGCTTCGACTCCGCGGGGAAGTCGCGCGTCTCCGTTCCGTCGCAACGGAACTGGACCAAACAAAAAAGGACTTTACATCGTTCCGCGAGGCAGCTGAGCGCGCCTGGCAACAGGCGCCGATCATCTCAGTCGCCTCGAGCAATATCACGCGGACGGTGAACAATCTGAAGCAGGCAGCTCTCGGCCTTCACATTATTGCGCAAACCAAACCCGAAACCGCACTATTCATCGACGGAAAATCAGCTCCCGAACTCGCAAAAATCTACAGTAGCGAAATAAGTGTCGACGAGGTCTTCGAGAATATCACCTTGCTGATCAGCAACTCAGCTGAAATAAGCCGCCTCGTCAGGGAAGAACCAGACCGCGTCGTTGGCTATTCGACGAAAGCCCTTCAAGACGACGACGGACGGTGGGTTCGCGCATACATGATGGCGGATGGTAGCGTGATTCGTCGTCAGCACGCGACTGCGGAAGAACTTTGGGAGGCCGCAAAACGATGACTCCTGGCAACCTCATCGCTCACTCATAGTCCTCATTCAGCGCGCGCAAGAACGCCGCAAGCGGCGCGACATCCTGTGCCTTCAGCTGAATGCCGCTAAGCTCCGGGGCCGCGTTGCGCACCTTGCCTTCGCGCGCGAGCCGCGACATCCGGATGTAGAACTCGATCACTTCCTCCAGCGTGTCCGCTTTGCCGTGATGCAGATACGGACCGCTGAACGCGAGGCCGCGCAGGCTCGGCGTCTTAAAGAGCGCAATCGTGCGCGGCAGGAGAAATTCATCCGCCTGCGGCCGCGCATCGCCATTGAGCAAACGCCGGATCGCCGGCTGCGCCCGAGGCTGGTCCGGGTTCGCGAAGACATTCCACAGTCCGAGATCCGCGAAGCCCGGCTTCTCCTTCGTCGGAATCGCCATGAACGGCCCAATCGCCCTCGGATGTTTCTGAGTCGGCGGCAACCAACGATCGATGTCCGCGTTGCGCCGCGCGAGATCGGGAATATCCAGCTTCGCGAACGATCCCGTGCCGTGGATGGAATCGTATTCGTCCTGAGTCACTCCGGTGTTGTGAAACTTGAAGTCGGTAAAGTCCGGCGCCGTGTGACACGCCACGCAGTTCCCAATGCCATGGCCGAGACGAGCGACGTCCTGCTTCACGAAGCGCGATTCGGCGAAGAAGATCTTCATGCCGAGCAATTCCTGCGGGCCAAACCTAAACTCCTGCTTCAGCGTCTTGAATCGGCCGTTGAGCGGAATCGTGTAGCCGTTGGTCGGCGAGACGTAGACCGGATCCTTGATTGCCGTAATGTAATCCTGAAGGTTTCGGTTGTAGTAGCTGATGCTCATGCCGGGATCCGGCCGGCGCGGCAGAGTGTTTGTCTCCAGGAAGCAATCGTAGGGCGAGCTGTCGTACTCGGTCCGTTCGTCGCGACTGAAGATCAGCGAATCCGTGTAGAGCGAAATCAAACGGGCGACGGCGTCGAGAATCTGGCTGTCATTCGCCTTCTTCACATCCATGCGCAGTTCTTCGGGCAACCGAAACCGCTCCGTCTCCTCGCCCAGCTCCGGATCCTCGCCCGCCAGCAGATGCGCGTACGAGTAACCACCGAATTCGCGCGCGAGCGGCCCCCGACCGTCGTCGTTTCGGATGATGTGCGCGATGTGCTGAATCGCCTGAGGCTGTTCGCCGGGCAACCAGCCCAAATTGCGCCCGGTCAATGTCGCGCGCACCAGATCATCGCCGGTGACGAATTCGCCGTCCCAGTGCAGAAAGAGGTCGTGCTCACGCGGCGCCGTGGAATTCACCATGGGCGGTGTGTTGCGGACGGTAAACTTCGCGCCGTCCTCCCGCGGCGGCACTGGCGAGCGCCGGGCGTAATCAGCGTAGGTGCGGTTACCCCAGCCCGCCTCGCGATGCTCGGCCACGAGATGGCAGGCGCGGCAGTTGATTCCATTTCCCGCGAACGGACCCGGCAACGGACGATTGGTCGTGACCGTGGTTTCCATGACCGTATCGCCCGCCGTGAGGATCGCATTCGCGTCGCCGCCTGATCGCGCGAAGAAATATTGGGAGAACCGTGTTTCGAGGAAGAGCCGTTCACCAATCGCAACTGTCGCCGGATCCTGTCGCGGCTCGGGAAATCCGGGAACCACCGCCCGCGGAATTTTGAAATGGCGAGGTGGCGCTTTCGCATCGGCAGCTTCGACGGACGCGGAGCAAATCAGCAACGCCACGAGCGCGACGTGAACCAGAGCTGCTTTGGGCGAGTTAAGGAGCAGAGTCATGACCGGTATTTCGACGACGCGATTGAAGCGCGACTTCACCGTTCGCGCAACCACGCCTCGACCTCAGCCCGATGCGGAACGCTGGCCTGGGCTCCGTGACGCGTCACGGCAATGGCTGCCGCAGCACAACCAAAGCGCGCCGCTTCCTCCGGTGTCGCGCCCTCGATCAATCGAACCACGAACGCGCCAATAAATGTGTCACCGGCCGCCACGGTATCAACCGCCCGAACGGGGAAGGCGGGAATCAATCCAGAGAACTCCCTCGTCTCGAGCCAGACCCCCTCACCGCCCAGCGTTACCGCGATTCCAGCACCGCCACTGCGGCGTCGCAGTTCCACCGCAGCAAGTCTCGCATCCTCCGGCGAGCGGACGGTCCGCCCGACCAGTTGGCCGGCTTCAATTTCATTCGGAACGATCCAGTCGCAGAGTCCGAGCACTTCGTCATCGAGCGCGAAGCAGGGGGCGGGATTCAACACCGCAATCGCCCCACCCTTCCGCGCCTCCCGCAACGCAGCGGTCACGACAATGAGCGGAACTTCCAATTGCACAATCACCGCCGCGGAGCCGCGCAAAAGCCGGCTGTTCCGAGAAACGTCATCCGGCGAAACAACCTCATTCGCGCCCGCCGCGAGGACAATTTGATTCTGACCGGCGGCATCGACGGTAATCATCGCGACGCCCGTGGCAATTCCATCAACCTGGCGCACCGCCGAGACATCCACGCCGTCGGCACGCAAGCCCGCGATGAGTTCGTCACCGAACGAATCGCTTCCGACCGCGCCGAGCATCGAGCAATCAGCGCCCATTCGCGCGACTGCGCACGCCTGGTTCGCGCCCTTGCCGCCAGGAGAGCGACGAAAGTTCCGTCCTCGCACCGTCTCGCCCGGCAACGGAAGTTGCGGCGCATCGATGAGGAGATCCATGTTCAAGCTGCCCACCACGGTGATCATCTGCCGCATTATCCCGATATGAACCGCAAGCGGGAATCAGAAACGAAACGACGTTCTTCAGGAAGATTCTCCGCGAAAACAAGTGGCGGCCGGCGCGTTTACTGCGTGACCGGCGGCGCCATTCACTGGCATACAACCTTTCGTCAGTGTGATGCCGATGTCCGCACCAACCACCAGCCGATCGCTTTTCAGAGCGCTGTTCAGCTTGCTGACTTTCGTCAGCGTGACGGCCGTGGCTGCTCCCGCTTCGCTCCCCCGTTGCGCGCTGGAAAGCTGGTCCGCCGAGAATTATCACGCCTACGTTTTCCACCGCGGGCCGCTTGATCCGGCGGATCACGAACTCGTGGAGGTTCTCGCGAGCGCCCCGGCCAAGCTGGGCGTGAACTTGTTGGTGGCGACCGTTGACGTCGACGAGACGATGGAGCCGACCATTGAAAATCTCTGGCTCGCCCAGACCAGCGCCGAGCCTCCGTGGATGGTCGTGCAATCGCCTTCTTCGATCGCCTCCAACTCCGCAATCTGGTCAACCGCACTGCGGACACCTTCGATCGGCGCAGTCCTGACTTCGCCGGCGCGTCAGAGGATTAAGGAGCATCTCATGGAAGGACACGCCGCAGTCTGGCTGTTGGTGGAAAGTGGCGATCCGGTGCGCGACGAAGTCGCCATCGACACATTGACCGGGACGCTGAGGGCATTCGAGAAATCCCATTCGCAGCCACGTCCCTCGCCGGGCACCAAGTCTGCAACCGTCGCTCCCCTGCCCCTTCATTTCTCCGTCGTCCGTGTGACCCGTGACGACTCCGCCGAAGAGTTTCTGCTGAAGATTCTTGTTCCCGTGAACGCTCCCAGCCCGATGCCGACGGCGTATCCGATCTTCGGCCGGGGCCGGACGCTGCCGCCTTTGGTGGGACGACGTTTAAACGAGGAATCGATCGTTCAAGCGTGCCAGCGCGTGCTCAGTCAATGCACCAATGACCTGCGTGAGACCTCTCGCGGCAGCGAGCTGTTGCTGGGCGCGGACTGGCAGTCGAGCGCGTCGCACTCCAGCAATCAAACTCAGCCGACCAACCACCCGGCGACCATCGCTGAAGCGATTTCGAGCAAGACCGCTGGCCAAGGAATTGGAGAACCCAACGCATCTCCGCCGAATGCATCGAGGCGGGCGATCGATTGGGGATGGCTCGGCGGATTCGCCGCGGCACTAGTCCTCGCCGCGCTGGCAGGATTCGCTATCATCCGGGTCTGGCGTTCGAGATAGCGGGTCGCCAGCGGGACGACTCAGGAGGGAAGACGCATGGAGACGGTGGTCCCTTGCCCCGGCACGCTCTTGATATCGAATTGACCCGCGTGGTTCTCGACAATGCGCCGGGCGATGGCGAGCCCCAGACCGGATCCTTGCTGTTCGCGTGTGCCGCGTTCGAATTGGGAATACGCTCCGATATCGGCAATTTGATCCGGGCTCATTCCCACGCCGGCATCACTCACCGTCAGCAAATACTCCCCCTTGCCTTGCGCGCCCACGACGGAGACCGCCTGACCGGGACTCGAAAACTTCAGCGCGTTGTCGATCAACTCGTCCATCAGCTTGGTGAACAAATCCTGTCCCATGGCGACCGTGCCATCGGTCAGCTCTAGGCGAAGATCGGCCACCCGCTCGCAGCGCTCCGCGAAGTGCCGGGCGCGCGATTCAATGATCGCGTTTAACTGCGTCGTCGATTTCTCGCGCAGCGAAGCCAGATACACCGGGTCGGCGGAATGCATTTCGAGCTGACCGAAGAGCAAAAAGTTCTGAACGGTCCGGTGAAGACGCTCCGCGGAATGCAGAATGTTCGTGCCAAACTCGGCCACTTCGTCGACCGACAACGACTCCGCGTCATTGGCCAGAACCTGGGCGAGCCCGAAGATTCCGTTCAACGGAGTAATCATCTCGTGCGGGAGCGCCAGGCTTAGATTCGCCCGCAACTGAGCCAGCTTCTTTTCCGCGTTCTCTCGGACGACCTGGCTCTTCTTCAGGCGCGCCTCAATGGTGGAGAACAACTGCGGAGCGGTGAACGGCTTCGCCAGATAGTCGTCCGCGCCCAGGTTCATGCCCTTGCGCATGCTTCCCTCATCACCCATCCCCGTCATCAGGATGAACGGAATCGCCGCGGTGGAGGGTTGCTTGCGCAACTGTTCCAGCAGCGTGTAACCATCCATGCGGCCCATGTGGACGTCGCATATGATCAGGTCCGGGAGGTCGCGGCTCGCGATCTCGGCGCCTTCCAGTCCATCGGCGGCCTCGAGCGTCTCAAAGCCTTTGCGCTGCAGTGCGCACGCCGTCGCCTGGCGGAAGATCTCTTCATCGTCGATGACCAGAATCTTTTGCATCTCAGTAGCTCACGGCACTCCGTGATTTGAGCACTCGATCCACGGTGGTCAACAATCGCTCCGTCGTGAACGGCTTGAGCAGAAGTTCGGAGCCCGTCAATTTTTCCGCCTGTCCTTCGTGCTCGCTCATGCCGCTGGCGGCGAGGATTCGGACATTGGGATCCAACCGCCGCAGCGCGTTGATGGTGGAAGGCCCGTCGAGGAACGGCATGACCATGTCCGTCAGCACGAGATCAATGTCGTTCTTGTGTTGAGCGAAGAGAGCGACCGCTTCGGTGCCGTCGTTCGCCGTCAGCACGCGATAGCCGAACTTGGTGAAGATGGCGCGCGTGATTTCCTGAAAGGCACGCTCGTCATCAATCACGAGAATTTTTTCGCCGTGTCCCATCGGCAGCGACGACGCAGCATCCGGCGCGGCGACTGGTTCCGCCGCAGCCGTCGCAGGCAGGAAGACGCGGAAACTCGCCCCTTTTCCGACCTCGCTGTCGGCCCGCACCCAGCCGCCGTGATTCTTCACAATGCTTTGCACAGTGGAGAGACCAAGTCCCGTCCCCTTCCCGTCCGGCTTCATGGTGAAGAACGGCTCCCAGATCTTCTGCATGACTTCCGGTTCGATCCCGCTGCCGGAATCCACAACCGACAACGTCACGTAACGACCCGGCGGCGAATCCGCCGGCAGTTCCGGCGCGTTCGCCTCGAAGTTGACATTGCCTGCTTCGATCAGAAGATTTCCCCCGTCGGGCATTGCGTCACGGGCATTGACGCAGAGGTTCATCAACACCTGATGAATCTGCGTGGCGTCCGCCTCGGTCGTCCACAAATCGCGGGCCACGGAAGTCTTGATCGTGATGTTCTTCGGGAATGTCTCCTGCGTGATCTTGGATACTTCCGAAACGAGGTGCTTGAGACTGATCAACGCCCGGCCGCCCTCCTGGCCGCGGGTAAAAGAGAGAATCTGCTTCACCATCTCCGCACCGCGCTGCACGCCAGTCCGAAGCGTCTCCAGCAGGCGCGCATTTTTGTCATCCGTGAGTTTCTCCTGAAGCAGGTTCACCGACATCATGATCGGCGCGAGAATGTTGTTCAGGTCGTGGGCGATTCCGCTCGCCAGCGTGCCGATGCTTTCCAGTCGCTGAGCCCGGAGGAACTGACCTTCGAGTTTGCGTTTGTCCGTCACGTCGGTGGACAGGGTGAGGATGGATTTCGGGTTTCCGTCCGCGTCGCGCACCAGGGTCCAGCGACTGTCGACCAACACTTCATTGCCCACCTTGTTGACGTGCTTGAGCTCACCGCTCCACTCGCCTTTGCCGAGGACCGCTTGCAGCGCATCGATGAACGTGGTGCCTGCATTCTTGGAAATCAGTTCGATCGCGCTGTGGCCGAGAGCTTCCTCGGACGTCCAGCCAAAGACCCGGCTCGCGCCGTGATTCCAGAACAAGATTCGCTGCTCCAGATCCCGGACGATGATGGCGTCCTGCGCCTTGTCCAGCAGCGCTGCCTGCTCGCGGATCTGTTCCTCCGCCCGCTTGCGTTCCGTGACATCCACCACGTAAGTATGCACCACGCTCGCGGCCGGAATCGGAAAGAACCCCCACGACAAAGTGCGGTTGCCGACCTTCGACTCGTGGTTGAGCCGGCTCTGGCCAAGCGCGAGGCAGCCGCGCGAAATCGCTCCCGTGTCCGAGGGCAAGAGCTCCGAAGGATGATTGCGGCCCGTGGACTTTGCGAGGGCGAGCGCCGCCTCGTTGTAGTAGCTGATCGTTCCGTCACCGGAGATTTCCATCACCGCCTGCGGATTGTATCGCGGGAAGGCGGCCAGCTTCTCGATCTCCGATTCCGCACGACGACGATCCGTGATGTCCCGCATGCACGCCGTGAACAAGCAGGCTTCGCCGGTTCCGACGCGGGAGATGGCCAGCTCAATGGGAAACACCGTTCCGTCACGTCGGGTCGCCAGGCCTTCGACGCGACCACCGACCAAGCCTCCGCGTTCCTTCTCGAGGAGTTTCAGAAAGTCATCACTCGTGCAAACACCGTGCATCGACAGGACGAGCAAATCCGCCAGGCGGCGGCCGGTGACTTCGGACCGCGTATAGCCAAAGGTCTTCTCTGCCGCCGGATTAAACTCAACAATCTGTCCGGCCGCATCCACAACCACGACGCAATCAAGCGACGACTCCATCACCGCACGGGTTCGCGCCTCGCTGGCTTTGATCGCCTCCTCGTTCTCGCGCCGTTCCGTCACGTTGCGAGCGCTCGCGTAGATCAATCTTTCCTGCGGCAGCGGCATCAAGTTCCACTGCAACCACACCTGAGTGTCATCCTTGCGCCGGACGCGATTGTCAAAAATCACCGGTTCCCCCGTCGCGAGGGATTCGTCGAGGCGCCGCAGCGTCTCGTCGCGATCCTCGGGGCAAACGAGATCGAGGATCGATTTCGTGACAAGCCATTCGACCGGAAATCCAAGAACGCGTTCCCACGCCGGGTTCGCCCGCTTCAGGGAGCCATCCGCACCGACCACACAAAGCAGGTCCGCCGACAGGCAGAAGAAACGTTCCAGATCCGACTCGGCCCGCTGCCGATCCGTCCTTTCGCGCAGGACATCGATCGCCCGCCGGATGGAGGGTGCCAGGCGGGTGAGTTCCTGCTTGGAAACATGATCGGCGGCACCCTCCCGAAGGCCCTTCGCCGCCACAAATCCGTTCATCGTTCCCGACAGAAAGATAAACGGAATCTCGGGAGAAAGCTCCTTGGCCAGCTTGAGAGCGGTGCTTCCGTCAAATGCCGGCAGCGAATTGTCGGCGAGAATCAGATCAAAGCCGCCCTGCCGCAAAGCTGACAGGTAGTCTTCCCGAGTCCAGACCTGGAGCAGCTGGCAGACAACTCCTTCCCTGCGCAATGCCTCGCGAATCAATTCCGAGTCGTTGCTGTTATCCTCCAGGTGAAGAATGGAGATGAAATCGCAGTTGGCCGACGCGTCGCTGGCAGGGACGATGAATCCTGTGTCAACGGTTGTCACCGGAGCCTCGCTGGATCCGGAGCCAGTTGGGGAACATCTCATGGCAGGTCTTGATCGGTCCGTCGGTGGTTAAGGCGAAATCATTTCAAATGTTCAGGTCGGCTTTGAGCTTCTCGCTGCAGTCCGGACAGATGCCGTGGCTGAAACGAACGTTGGCGTGACCCGTGATGTAGCTCTCGACGCGATGCCAGTAATTGCCGTCGTCGCGGATCTTTTTGCAGTAGCAGCAGATCGGCAGCAGACCCTGGAGCTGCTTGACGTTGGCCATCGCTTCCTCGAGTTCTTTGACCCGATCCGCGAGGGCCGATTGCAGCTGGACGACGCGCGAACCGACCTGCACCCGCGCACGCAGTTCGCCGTGATCGAATGGCTTCGTCACATAATCGTCCGCGCCGGCTTCCAGTCCCTGGACGATGTCTTCCTTGCTCCCGCGCGAGGTCAGCAGAACGATGTAGGAGGACTTGAGCGCGTCCGACTTGCGCGCTTCGCGGCAGACCTCCACGCCATCCATTTCCGGCATCAACCAGTCGAGCACCAGCAAGGACGGTGCATTGGGAGTCTGCAAGGCATTCCACGCTTCCTTGCCGTTGGCCGTCACCGTCACTTCGTAACCCCACTTCGCGAGCGCAGCCTGCAGCAGCCGGCGTGAAACTGGATCATCTTCGGCGATGAGAACCTTCATGCCGCCTTCTCCTTCATCAGAGATTCGAGGGCGGGATTCAGCTTCGCGATCTGTTGCTCCAGTTCGACAAAGACTTCCATGGCCCTGGCGTAGTCGCCATTGCGGCCCATTTGCTCCAGGTTGTAAGCGAGCTCGAAGGCGCGTTTGGCACCAAAATTTCCGACGGAACCCTTTAACGTGTGCGCCGAACGTTCAAGCGCTTGAGCATCCGCGCGCTCGACGGCATTGCGAATCTCCGTCATCAGCCGCGGCGTATCCTCGAAGAAAAGGCCCGCGACCTCCTTCAGCAGGTCGCGATCGCCATCGACCCGCTTGAGGACGACGCTCGGGTCGAACTCGAGTTCCACTTTCGTATCTTGCATGGCCAGAGTCTCCGACGGCGTTCGTGAGCTTGCGTAACTCTCGATAGCGTCAAAGAGCTTCTTCTGATCTATCGGCTTGGTTACGTAATGGTCCATACCCGCAGACAAACATTTTTCGCGGTCACCCTCCATGGCGTGGGCGGTCATGGCGACAATGGGGGAACGGCGTCCAACGGCGGATTCCAACTTGCGGATGGCCGCCGTCGCCTCCAAACCGCTCATTTCGGGCATCTGCACGTCCATCAGAACGAGGTCGAACGCCTCCTTTTCCCACATATCCACCGCTTTCCGTCCGTTTCCAGCCACAGCGACAGAATGTCCCCACTTCTCGAGAATACGAACTGCGAGCCGTTGGTTCACCGGGTTGTCCTCCGCCAGGAGAATCCTTAGGGACCGGGATGCCTTGAGAATCGGTTCCGCAATCGGCGTCGAAGAGGCGACCGATTCCGCCTTCAAGCTGCCCAGAGCCGACATGATCGCGTCCAGCAATTCCGATTGCCGCACGGGTTTGGTGAGGTAAACGGATATGCCCAGCTCGCGACACCGCGCTGAATCGGTAACTTGATCGGCGGACGACAACATCATGATCACCGCATTCGCCAGGTTCGGGCTCTGCTTGATCTTCTTGGCCAGTGCGAACCCATCCACGCCCGGCATCATCGCATCCAACAACACCAGCGGGTACGAGGTGCGACGCGACGCCGCCCGTTCCAATTCCGCCAGCGCGGCATTGGCGCCATCCACAAGGACGGGCTTCATGTCCCACTTGCGCAGGAACTCGTCGAGAATACGGCGATTCACCTCGTTGTCGTCCACCACCAGCGTCTGCAGTCCCTTCAAAGAAACCTGAACCGCCGCGGTGGACGCCGGCTCGCCCTTCTGCAACTCGAACCGCGCCGAAAAGTGAAACTTGCTGCCCACACCCGGCTCGCTCTCGACCCACATCCGGCCGCCCATCAGCCCCACCAGCTGGGTCGAAATCGCCAGGCCCAGTCCGCTGCCACCGTAATTGCGCGTCGTCGAAGCGTCCGCCTGCGTGAACGCCTCGAAGATCATCCCCTGCTTGTCCTTCTCAATGCCGATGCCCGTATCAGACACTGTGAAATGGAGCATCACGCCATACTCGTTCTGCGACTTGAGCTCCACATCCACCACCACTTCGCCGCGAGTCGTGAATTTAATGGCGTTGCCCACTAGATTGAGCACCACCTGACGCAAGCGACCCGGATCGCCGACCAGACCTATGGGAATCTCCGGCGGAATGTGACAGACCAGCTCCAGACCCTTCTGATGCGCTCGCAACGCAACCGTCAACAAGGCGTCCTCCAACGCATCGCGAATGTTGAAATCAACCGGATCCAGCGTGAGCTTGCCCGCTTCGATCTTTGAGAAGTCCAGGATGTCGTTGATCAACGCGAGCAAGGTATCCGCGGACTCCTTCACCGTGTTCATCAACCCGCGCTGCTCATGATCCAGCTCGGTATCCAGGGCCAGCGCCGTCATGCCGATGATGCCATTCATCGGCGTGCGAATCTCGTGGCTCATGTTCGCAAGGAACTGGCTCTTGGCGAGGTTCGCTGCTTCCGCCTCCTCCTTCGCCTTCGTCAACTCGTCTTCCTTCGCCTTGCGATCCGTGATGTCCGTGCAGGCGCCGATGAACTTTATGACATCGCCCTTGTGATTGTAGATCGGCCGACCGCGATCAGACCAATAGATGTAAGTGCCATCCTTCCTGGCGATGCGATACTCCTCCGTGAACGGCCGCCCGGAACGATGCGATTCCTCGTAGGCAACGGAGACGCGCTGCCGTTCCTCCGGGTGAATGCTCTTCTCCCACGCGTCGAGCGTGCGCTCATACTCCCCCTCGTTGTAGCCGAGCGCGCCGTCGATCTGCCCAAACCAGTCAATCTGCCCCGTGTGCGAGTGGACCACGTAGAGCAGGTCGCTCGCGTTGAGCGCAATCTGCGCGTAGAGCTGCTCGGATTCCCATAACGCCTGCTCCGCCTTGCGCCGCTCTACAATCTCCAACTGCAGCTCGCCGGTGCGCTCCGCCACCCGCTTCTCCAATCCGTCCCGCGCCGCCTGCAACGCCACGTCCCGCTCCTGAATCTGGCGCAGCATTTCATTGAAGCCGTCGATTAACGTGCCGATCTCGTCATCCGCGTGCTTCTTCGCGCGCACCGCGTAGTTCTGCTCCGCCGCAACGCCGCGGGACAGCTCCGCCAGCTCGAGAATCGGCCGCAGCATCCCACGCTGCAACGCCAGCGAGAGCATGAACGCCACGAAGGCGGACACCATCAGAAGGATGCCGGCAATCGACGCATAACGCCACAGGCGCGCTTCAAAGGCGGAGAGATTAGACCGGAGACACACCGATCCAATGGCTGCGCCATCCAGCATGATCGGCCGCTGCAACACCAGCGTATCCCGTTCGAAGCGATGCTCTCCGTTGGAGAGTTGAGGAACGCGATTGGTGATTCCCCCGGCCGACTGATACTCGGCAAAAACGGTGCCGTCGCGATTCAGGATCCACGCCGACTCAATGCTTCGCTCGGAGCCGAGCAAGGCCAGCGCTTCATCGGCGTTCTTCTGCACGTTGAACTGCACGGCGGCGACGCTGTTGTTGGCGAGGATGTCTCCCAGCACCGAGAGGTTTTCCACGATGGTGTGCCGGAAGGTGATAATCTCGTAGGCGACAAACCCGCCGCAAGCCAGCAGCAACGAGACGCAGCTAGTCAGCATGATGACCAGCATCTGCTTGCGCTTGATTGAGGTCCGCCTCAGCGGCAACCCCACGTTGTTTGTCTCAGTCATACTTGCCCCGGACCGAATCCGCCACGCTAAGAAGTTTGGCGTCCAGTTTCAGTCCGGCTGCCTTCGCGGACTCCACACTGATTTCGAATCGAACCAACTGTCCCTTGAGCACAAAGTTGATGATTCCGCCATTATCCAGGAACTCATCCGCTTCCCCCACTGTCAAAATCGGCGCCGCTTTCCACCGCTGCTTCAAGTCTTTCAACCGCCGGCGCTCCGACGAGGAGACGAACAAGATGTGGCATTCCTTGATCTCCGCATCAGTTCCTACGTGCTTCAACTTCAACGGCCGGCCGCCCCGCGCCCTGGCTTCCACCGCCTTTTCCAGAAACTGATTAAAGGGATCCTTGCCAACGATTCCGATGACGATGGGTGAATTGGTCGTTTCAAACGTTCCAGCCGGCCAGGTCGTAAACGTGGACAGGTTGACCAGAAGCTGGGCCTTGATTTGATACTCCGGAGCCACCGTCGCTCCCGATCCGCCCGCGACGTGCCCGAGCAAAACCATTCCGGCCACCACCCAGCCCGCGACCATTGGTCTCCAGCCGGCGAAACCCACCCCATGCACGGCACCGCCGTAGCACGCATTCAGTGCGCCGGCAGAGTCGCGACGATAAAGTGGAAATCGCATGAATCCGTTCAAAAGCTGAAGCTGACCTTCCCGTAGATGCTGCGCTGCGTTTCGGTCCGCTGGATCGGGATGATCGTCGGCACAAATTCCAGATGCCGGTCATCGAAGAGATTCTGACCCACGATCGACAACTCCAGATTCGGCCGCGGTCTCCAGGAAAGACGCATGTCCATGGCGAAGTAGGCGTCCACTCCGAGCTCCCGCAGTTGATCCACGTAACGCCCCGCCACATCCCAGTGAAAATTCCCCGGCAAATCCAGCGAGGTCTGAAGCGCCACCTGATGGTGCGGGCTCTTCGCTTCATCATCCTCGGCATCACTGTCATTGCTGAAGGACTTCGGATGCAGCTGCGCCTCCAGCAGCGAATAGGAACCGCGCCAGCGCCACCAATCCCGCGCATGCCACGTCAGCGCCAGTTCACCACCAAACGTTTCACCGGAAGCGCCGTTGTCGATGTCCAGCCGGCCCACGATCGGCGATCCTGGAAGCGACGGATCCAACGCCGCGCCGCGAAACTCCGTCGTTCGCAGATCTTCATAGACGTTGTAAAACGTCGCGAGATCGACCGAGATCTTCTCCCACAGCTGCACACGGTAACCCGCTTCGTATGCCGTCAGCTCCTCCGACTTGTAATCCAGATTGCCGAATACCGAGCCCACCGTGGGCGGCGCCCCGGCGGAGACTCGGTCGTTCAGGCGGATGCCGTCCTCCGCTCGCGACGGCGTGCGCACCGCTCGCGCTACGGACACCCAGAAGGTTTGATGATCGTCCGGCGTCCAGGACAACCGCGCGCCCGGCTGAATTTCAAACCCCGTGTAGTCGTTGTGCTCGAACTTGGATCCCAGAACGAGATTCAACCGGTCCGGCACCAGCTGAATTTCGTCCTGCGCGAAGAGACTGGCAAGCTGGCTGGTTCGTCGCTCGTCGTCGAAGCTCGTCACGAAGTTCCCCTCGAGATGATCGAAGCTCGCCCGGTAACCCAGACCCCAGGTCCAGTAATTCCAATCGTTCAACCGCCAGTGGTGCTGCCAGTCCACATCCACCGTGTCCCGTTCCTCCATCAAAAGCCCCCGCGAATCGCGACGCGTGCGGTCATAGTAGATCTGAAGCGTCATGTCAGAGTCCGCCGAGAGATCCTGGGTCCAGCGGGTAAGAAAGTTTCCGCCGCTCACATCGATGGGTTTGGAAGCGACTTCGAAATAATCCGGCGCCGTCAACGTGGGAAAGCGATACGTCTGATCCAGCCAGCCACCATAAAGATCTCCCTGAAACGTCAGGTTCGCGTTCGCATTCGCCTCCCAATCGATCCGAAACCCAGTTCTCGCCATCTGCCAGCGATCATCCGCCAAATCGCCATTGGGCAACGCCGACGAATCACGTGAATCATACTTGGAATAAACCCGGTAGTACGCGTTCTCCCCGAGTTTCCCGCCATACCGCAAAGCACCGAAACCCAGCTCCTCATTACCGCCACCGGCGACCGCCAGACCACCCGTCGTTTCTTTCGCGCTCTTGGTGATGATGTTGATCACACCGTTCACCGCGTTCGCGCCCCAGAGCGTCGCGCCCGGACCGCGAATCACTTCGATCCGATCGATGTCCTCCAGCATCGTGTCCTGCACGTCCCAGTAAACACCGGAGAACAGCGGCGTGTAGACACTGCGCCCGTCCATCAGCACCAGCAGTTTGTTGGCGAAGGAATCATTAAATCCACGCGCGCTGATCGCCCAGGTGTGCGAATCCACCCGCGCCACCGACAACCCCGGCGCCAGTCGCAGCGCTTCCGCAATGGTCCGTGCCCCGGACCGCTGAATATCGTCCTGCGACACCACCGTGATCGCCGCCGAGGCCCGCGATAAACTTTCCTCGCGCTTCGAAACCGAAGTCACCTGTACATTGACCAGCTGCTCCAGCGACAGTCCGCTCAAGTCTCCGCCCGGCACTGCGGCTGCCGTTTTTCCATCCGCGGACGCATCCGGGATCGTTGTCAACCAGCCCCAAGACAACATCCCCATGACCATCAACCTCCCCGTCGCGAGTGAACAGTGGTCCACGATCTCGCGCGGACGACATCGTTTCATCGTCTTTCCATCATTCATAAATATCGGCCCAAGCTCCTTGTGTTACGGCAGTCAGCCCCGGAACTTAAGACTCCGTTTGCCAGTCCCCTCGAAAACTCACGTCCCTCTTTTCCATCTTTTCTCCGCCCTGAACCGTCTCTATCCTCCGCCCGTGCCTCAGTGGGACAAGATTGCGCTCGTCGGTGTGGGTCTGCTGGGTGGCTCGCTCGGCCTCGCCGCGCGCGAACGCCGCCTCGCCGGACGCGTCTTCGGCTACGTCCGCCGCAACGCCAGCATCGCCGAATGCGAGAAGGCGGGCGCCGTGGACAAGGCGGACACCGACCTCTGGCGCACCGTCGAGAACGCCGACCTCGTCGTCCTCTGCACGCCCATCGCGCAGATGGCCGAGCTCACCACCAAGATGCTCTCCGCCCTCAAACCCGGCTGCATCGTCACCGATGTCGGCAGCGTCAAGGGCAGTGTCGTCGCGGAACTCGAACCCCTTGTCGCCGGTGCGAAAGCGCACTTCATCGGAAGCCATCCGATGGCCGGCGCGGAGAAGATGGGCGTGCTCGCCGCGCGAACGAATCTCTTTGATGGCGCCATGTGCGTCGTGACGCCCACCGCGAAATCTCCCGCCAAACTCGTCACGCGCCTCGAAGAACTCTGGCGCGACGTCGGCGGCAAACCACTGCGGCTCTCACCGGACTTGCACGACGATCTCGTCAGCCGTTCCAGTCACCTTCCCCACGTCGTGGCGGCCGAACTCGCAAACTACGTTCTCAGTCCCGTGCACCCCAAGGAGCAAGGGATGCTCTGCGCCACGGGCTTTCGTGACACCACGCGCATCGCGTCTGGCTCGCCCGAGATGTGGCGCGACATCTCGCTCTCGAATCGCAAAAACCTCGCCCGCGTGCTTGGCGTGTTCATCGAGGATTTGCAGGAGTTCCAGCTCGCACTAGAAAACGAAGACGTGAAAGTCATCGAAGAATTCTTCGCCAAGGCCAAGGAACGTCGCGACGCGTGGGTGGCGCAAGCGACGACGACAACTTCGCCGGAATGAACGCAGTGAGTTTCATGTTGCAGAGTTACAAGTTGAAGGTTGAGCAACGGCCATCCCCAAACCTGCAACCTGTAACATTCAACATGTAACAAAAGTCCGATGTCCCTTCCCTCCCTCATCGAAATCGTCCCGCTCACGCAGCCCGTCCGCGCGGACATCACCGTGCCCGGCTCCAAGAGCATCACGAACCGCGCGCTCGTGCTTGCCGCGCTCGCTCAGGGCGAGACGACCTTGCAGGGGGCGCTCTGGAGCGAGGACACGCAGGTGATGGTCGAGTGCCTGCAGGAACTCGGCTTCATGGTGAACGTGGAGCAGGACCCGAACGAAAGCTGCAACCGCACCATCACGGTTTACGGACTGGGCGGACAAGTCCCGCGCGGCGGCACCGTCGAGCAGCCGATGGAGCTCTTCGTCGGCAACGCGGGCACGGCGGCACGGTTCCTTGCTGGGATGGTCTGTCTGGGTGACGGCGTGTATCGGCTCCACGGCGTACCTCGTATGCACGAACGTCCGCAGGCCGCGCTCTTCCAATCACTCCGCCAGCTCGGCTACCGCATCAACGCCACGAACGACAAGCTCCCGGCGCTCATCCACGGCGCTGGACCCAAGCCCGGCGCGCGTTGCACGGTGAGCATCGACGCCAGTTCGCAGTTCGCGAGCGCGCTGCTGCTGAGTGCAGGCGTGGGCGGATGGAGCATCGAAGTGAAGGGCGAGAACGCGGACGAATCACCTTACGTGGTGATGACTTCGGAGCTGGTGAAAGCGTTCCCGCATCGCGGCGGGAGGTTTCAGATTGAACCGGATGCGTCGAGCGGGAGTTATTTTTGGGCGGCAGGTTTGGTTTCTGCACTTGTACCTCACATCATCGGTGGATCGATTGACGGGTTATCCGTGGCGAAGAATGTCGGCACAACCGTAACAGTTCGGAACTGGCCAAACTCAGACTGGCAAATCGACGCAGAATTCCCGGAGTGTTTGCGACTACTAGCCAGCTATCACTCGATGGATGCAAAGGAGATGAAAGCAGCAGAGAAGTCCGTCGCTGAGAGTTACGGCAAGGACTGGCGTGAACTGGGCCAAGGCCAACAATCAAGCTGGCAGGAGAAGCATTACGCCCAACACGGAATCAAAACAATTTCACGCACTGACGATCTCGGTGACAGCATCATGACAGCGGTCATCACCGCAGCACTCGGGACAGAACGTTTTCAGTTCACCGACCTCGGTCGCCTGCGCGTCCAGGAATGCGAGCGCGTCGTCGCCTTGCGCACCGAGTTGACCAAGTGTGGCGCGAAGGTCATTGAGACCGGCGACACGCTCGAAGTCTTCCCGTCCCAGCTGCACGGCGCGGAGGTAGAGACCTACAACGACCATCGCATGGCGATGTGCTTCGCCATTCTGGGATTGAAAGTTCCTGGCATCAAAATCAAGAATCCCGCGTGCGTCAAAAAGACGTTCCCCAACTTTTTCCAGAAACTGGCCGCCGCCCCGCCTCACGGACTCGGCGCGACGATTCTCGACGCCTCCGGTCGCAAGCTCACGCACGAGGAGCTGTTTGCGGATTGAAATCCGAAATGCCCCGCCATTTTCCAGAATGCCCGGCCCAGGAAAATCATGGTAGGGCGCGTCGCTCCGCGCGCGCCCCCGTTATTCCCAACAAGGCTCGCTTCTTGACCGGCCGCATGGAACACGGCGCGCGCGGAGCGACGCACCCTGCCAGCTTTCATTCAATCCCGATCCGCCTTCCCGCTTGCGCGCCGCTCAACTCCTCCGCACACTTTTCCCGTGAAGATAAACCTCGGCAAAGTCGGAATCCGTCCCGCCAAACTCGAATCTGACGAGATGGACCACCACATTGTCATCGCCATCGACGGCACGAGCGCCAGCGGCAAGAGCACCAACGCCAAGCTCATCGCCCGTTCGCTCGGCTACGTCTACGTGGACACCGGCGCGATGTATCGCACGCTCGCGTGGTATTGCCTGAAGAAGAACGTGGACGTGAACGACCACAAGGCCGTGGCCAGCCTCTGCCGGCGCTGGAATTCCGAGCTGAAGTGCACCGAGGGTGACCTGCGCCAAGTCCAGTTGCTGGTGGATCATTACTATCCCGAGAAGGAAATTCGCACCGCGGAGACCAGCGCCGCCGTTCCCGCCGTGGCCGCCGTACCGAAGGTCCGCGAGTGGATGAAGAAGGCGCAGCGCCAGTGCATCCAGTTCGGCAATCTCGTGATGGAAGGCCGCGACATCGGCACGAACATTTTCCCGGAGACGGATTTCAAGTTCTACCTCGATGCAAATCTCGCCGACCGCACGGCGCGTCGCCAGGCCGAAGGCGTGGATGAAGATCTCGCCGCGCGCGATCAACGCGACAGCCAGCGCGCCGCCGCGCCGCTGATGATTCCGCTGGGTGCAGTGATGGTGAACAATTCCGGCCAGACGCCGGACCAAACCAGCGGACACATCCTCGGCATCATTCGTCAGCGCCTGAAGGAACGCGAAGACGCGCGTCTGGTGGCGCAGCAGAAGCCGCGTTGGTGATGAACCTGACCTACCGGATTGCCTGGCTGCTCTCGCGGCTCTTTCACTACACCTACTTCCACGGCCGCCACTTCCACGCCGACCGTGTGCCTTTGACCGGCGGTGTCATCCTCGCCGCAAACCACGCCAGCGTGCTCGATCCGCCCGTCATCGGAGGCGGCTTCAATCGCACGGTAAACTATCTCGCGCGACGGACGCTGATGGATATCCCGGTCTTCGGTTTCATCCTGCGCCAGTTGAGCGTCGTGCCAGTCGATCGCGACGGCAGCGGTGGCGCGGGCTTGAAGGCGATTCTCAATCGACTGATGGAGGGCGGCATCATCCTGCTCTTCCCCGAAGGCACGCGAACACCCGACGGCAAAATGCAAACGGCGCGTTCCGGCATCGGCCTCACCGTCATCAAGTCCACCGCGCCTGTGGTGCCAGTGCGGGTGAACGGAACCTTCGCCGCGCTGAGCCGCTTCATGAAATTCCCGATGCCGCGCCGGGTGACGGTGATTTACGGTGAGCCAATGCGTTTCGAGAAGCTGCGTGCCGAGGCGAAGGTGTGCACGAAGGATCGGTTGAAGGAAATTTACCAGCAGGTGGCGGATGAAATCATGGCCGCCATCGCGAGCTTGGATGAGCCGAAGCGAAGCCGCTGAGAACCCTCAGCGACCAGGCGCCTTCTCTGCGGTCTTCACAGAAGCTGCTGATTCCGCAATCAGCTTGTCGAGCTTCGCCGCGAGCTCGCGTTTGGGAGCGCCGCCCATTACCTGATCCACCACCCGTCCGTCGCGAAAATAGAGGAACGTCGGAATCGCCTGAATCCCGTACTTCTGCGCCAGCACCGACGCCTCGTCGACATTCACCTTCGCCACCTTGGCGCGGCCTGCGAAATCATCCGCCAGTTCGTTCACCACCGGCGCAATGCTGCGACAAGGACCGCACCACGGCGCCCAGAAGTCGACGAGCACGGGCACTTTCGAGGCGATGACTTCGTTCTGAAAATTCTTCTCGGAGAGAATGAGGATATTGGTGCCTTGCGCCTCCGCCCGGGAGGACGAATTGTCGCAACCACCGCCTGCCAGCAAGGACACAAGCAACACCGCCGGGAGCACCAGCATCCACACGATGACCACATTGCGCTTCATATATCAGGGAGAGTAGCCGGGAACCGCCGGTTGCCAACAGACATTCTAGAACCGCACGAAGCACTAAAAGCTCAGGTGCGTCCGCGGAGAATGCTCTTCGCCCAGGATGGGTTCCGTTGCATTCGGCAGCGACGGGGAAAGCTGTTCGAGCAACGTCCGGCAATCATGCTCCGAGAGCTTCAGAGTGCGCGACACCGCGTGCATGAACCCGAGCAGCGTCTGCTTTTCGTAACTGGTCAGACCTTGCATCACTGGCAGCGAGTAGACCGAAAGCGTGAGCCCATAAACGAGCGTGTGCCAGCCGTTGGCCAGACCATCATCCACTGCACGAAGGTACCGCTGCAACAATCGATGGTCGCGAAGCGGACGCAGGCGTTTCAGCTGCGCCTGGCCAACGCGGCGACTGGCATTCGAAAACGGTTTCAGCGCCTTTTCGGAGGCGAGTTGTTGATCGAAGGCGATCAATTCGCGCGTCTCATTCCGACTGGCGTGACGGAACGCGCGCTGGATGGCGGGAAGCTCAAAGGGAATTAGAACTTGGGACTGGTAGGCTTCGAGAAACCGGAGGAGCGAAGGAACGCTGTCGACGTTGCTGAGGTGAAGCGAGTGCGACGCGGTGCTGAGGGCGACGAGACCTTCCGCCGAGCCGAGCTGCTGCACCAGGGGATGCCAGTCGCCCAGGAGCTCAGCCGATTCTGGATTCGTTTGCCGCAGCATACGTTTCTCAGTTCTTCGCCCGATGTCGTCGGAGGAGGAACTGCTTGGAAGCTATATCGGCAGTCTCGCAGCGGCCAACAGGAAAACCTTCAGAGCCTGCGAATATATTTTTTGACGTGCGCCGAGAATGACCAT
>CAZBIC010000028.1:0-104944 GCA_964491875.1 uncultured Bifidobacterium sp. | reverse complement strand
GTCCGCGAAAGACGGGGCGAGGAACCAAATCGTAAACGCTTGCGCTTCATCAAGAGCTGCTTCAACGGGGTTTTTAGCAGCCGATGTGCCGAAGGAATCTCCGCACCCGCCACGTTTGACTTCGCATAAGTGACTTCGGAATATCCACCGCATGAACCTAAGCGTCGCCGCAGTTCTTTCCGGAATCCCGCTCCTGTTTGCCACCCTCGCCCCGGCTTCCGCCGCATCCACGCCGGGCCAAGACGCCGCCCGTCGCTTCCTGCGCGGAGCGAACCTCGGCAATTATCTGGAAGCTCCCAAGGGCGCGAGTTGGGGCGCCCGATACGGAGTGCAGGACTTGGACAACATCCAACGAGAAGGCTTCGACCACATTCGGGTTCCCATCCGATGGAATGACTACGCCGGACCGGGTCCTGAGTTTCAGTTGTCAGAAGAAATCTTCTCCAAGGCCGACCTCATCGTCACCAACGCCCTGCAGAGAAACCTCGCAGTAATCGTGAACCTGCATCATTTCGACGAGTTCACGGACAACCCTGCAGCGCACACCAACAAACTCATCGCCCTGTGGCGGCAAATCGCGGCGCACTGCGCTTCTGCGCCAGAAGCCCTCGCCTTTGAACTCCTGAATGAACCGCGCGACGCCGCAACGACGGTGGTGATGAACCCGATTTACGCGACGTTGATTCAGGAGATCCGGAAGACTAATCCCAAGCGAACCCTGTTTGTCGGGCCCGGACGGTGGAATCAAGTCAGCGAGCTGAAGAATCTTCAACTTCCCGAGAGTGACCAAAACCTCATCGTCACCATTCACTGCTACGAACCGTTTTATTTTACGCACCAAGGCGCAACATGGTCTGGTCCCGATACCAAAGTGAAAGGTATTCAGTTCCCAGGACCGCCCGCCACACCGCTCTTTCCCGATCCCTCGCTGCAACTCAGCAAATGGGTTTCAAATTGGGTTCACCGCTACAATACCGTAGAAGGCACCAACAATCCGTCCCATCCCGAAGCATTCCAAAAACAGATTCGCATCGCCCAACAATGGTCGCGTGAAAGCAGACGGCCCATCCACATGGGCGAGTTCGGCTGCTACATCCAGGCCGACGAGAAATCCCGAGCCCGTTTTCACGCCGAGTTCCGCAAGGCGCTGGACGAAGCCGGGATGGGTTGGGCGATCTGGGATTGGAAGGCCGGATTCCGCTATTGGGATGAGCGCAAGAACGCGCCCGCCGCAGGATTGCGCGAAGCACTCTTCGGCAAGACCAGCCAGTGAGCCGCCCGCGGCCCGTCCGCTCACGGAATCGCAGGCGTCACCAGCTTGTAGAAACGATTTCCCGGCGCGACGGTGTTGGTCACTGACAGAAAGCGAGGCAGGTCAGCCGTTGCAACATCGGCCACTTTCGTCCACGGACCGCCATCGACAACCGCGCTGCTCAACAGCGAATACGTCTTCTCGTTGTCGGCCCAGAACCGGACGACGGCGTTGGCGCCGGTGCTGTCAATTTCTTCAATGCGCGGGTGACTCAACACCATGGCCGCTCCCACCGGAAAACGCGCTCCCATCTCCGCGCCGTCCCGGCCCGCCGTGCGCGCCGGCGAATTCTCAGCCAGGCGGTAGTCGCGACCAGCGGGATTCACGAACAACGGATTCACGTCGATGTTTCCTTCCCCCGGCCAGTTCGTGTTGCTGAAGATATTATGGTCGGCAAAGAGCTGCCCTCCATTGGCCATCGAGATCGTAATCGTGTTGCCCACGACAATGTTGTTGTAAGTGTTCGTCGTTATGCCGCCGCCGGTGGATGAACCGGGGCTCACCTTGTTGTAGTTCGTCAATCCCCAGGCGTTGTCTACGATGGTGCAGTTCCGCACGCTCACATCACAACGATCCTTCGCCATCACGCCCGAGAGACAGGCATACATGAAGCAGTTGCTGACGATGGTGCCGCGCGAGGCGTTGTTGTCCCCCACGGACACACCCTTGTCGAACGGGAAGTCGAACATCATGCAGTTCTCAATTCGCACGTCGAAGGCACCCGGAAGGTCGCCGGGGCCGACGTCCACTGCGTCGACATTGCCACGATTGCCATGACGGAAGGTGCAGTTGCGAATTACGGTGCCCGTTTGCGCGGCGTCAAAATCCACCGCGTCGCCATAAATATTTTCAAACAAGCATTCTTCGATGAGCAGAACGCCATTGCGCCAAAGCGTTTCGTGATACTCGCGCACAATCGTACGACGCACGGTGGTCGGCGCGGCAAAGTGTGTGAGGATAATCGGCGCAGTGAACAGTGAACCGCCCGCGCGACGGTAATCATGGATGTAGACGTCCTCGATCAAGCCAACGGCATTGCTGTAAACCGTCAACTGCCCCGAGACAATCTCGGCATGGCGGACCGTGAAGCTGGAGCCGAACTGTCCGGACAATTGACCCCAGATATTCGTCCCGACCAACGGCTGGAAATGCACCTTGTTCTCCGCCGTGCCGGCGATATCGATCATTCCACCTGCAGCGATGATTGAAACGAGATTGGTCAACTTGACGACCGTGCCGGGAAGGATAGTCAGTGTGACGCCTGATGGGACGAACAGATTGGAGACGACCGTGATGGAACCCGACGCCGGCGACCAAGTGGTATTCGACGCAAGCACGCCGCCAACGACCACCACCGGATCCTGTCGCGTCGCTGTGGCTACATTCGAGTATCGTGACACACCGACGGAATTAATCGCCCGCGCGCGATAGTAGTAACGCTGGCCAAGCACTCCGGTCGAATCACTCGCGGCTTCTACATCTGCCCCGACGGAGTTCAGGGCGCTCCAACTCGCGCCGTCGGTCGAGCGTTGCAGCTCGAACCCAGACTCGTTGTCGGCATCTTCCTCCCAAACGAGTTGAACCGGTGCCGTCCCGTTTGCAATCGCCGCGAAGTTGAACGGTGCTGACGGAATGCCACCGAGAATCTCGCTGCCATTGAAGTTCGGTCCCATGTCGGACCCGGCCACGCAGGCATTGCGCGCGGGCGATCCTGTCTGAAGACGGTAGTCACCGCTCGCTGGATTCACAAAGAGCGGATCGGAATCGATATTCCCCGCGCCGACGAACCCGCCCTGCACGTCGCTGCATTCAGTCTGCAAGGTCGAGTTGCCAGTGATGGCGACCGCAACGTCGTTGTTCCAGATGATGTTGTTCGTGCCAACGAGCCGGGAAAGCGCTGCTCCCGTCGTGCGGAAGAACAATCCCGTCGAGCAACCGGAGATGGTCACCCCACCGAGCACGCAATTCGTCGATGAAGCCACTGCGATGCCGAAGCCGCAGTTATAAATGAGCGACTGCAGCATCACGGAACCATCCGCTCCACCGAGGGAAATGCCCTTGTCAGGAAAATCATGAATCAGCGTGTGCGAAACGATGCCCGGCCCCGGACCGAAATCGAGACCGTCAGCGTTGCCGTTGGCCGGATCACCGTAGCGTATGGTGCAGCCCACCACGGCAACGCCGACGTTGGTGCCTTTGAGGTCAAGTCCGTCCACGGCAAAACGTTCGAGCAGCGAACCGCGGATCAACACCGGCGTCTCCGATGCGTCCATTTCCCCAAACCGCAGCGCATGAGAGCGGACCATCTCCAAACGTCCGCCGTTGCTCGCGGAGATCATTTCCACGCCGGCGACATGGTCACGCACCACCGAGTCCTCGATGTAAACCTCACCACCGTTCACCGGACGGATCTGGCCAGAAACGACTTCAGCGAACGTCATCCGTAACTGTGCACCGGCACCGATCGCACCAAGGTCACCCCACGGGGTCGCACCGTTGGCCGGAGCAAATAGCACGGGTTTCTCCGCCGTGCCCGCCGCCGCGATAATTCCGTTGGTAGTGGCGCGTAGCGACGCATTCCCCGCGAATAACACGACCGCGCCATTCGTGACGAGCAGGGTTGCTCCGTCAGGCACCACGGCCGTTCCGGACACCAGATACGTTCCATTCGCTCCATCCCAAACACTATTCCCCGAGAGCGCGCCAGCCACCGGAATGATGGTCGTCGTCCGCAGCACAGAACGATTGGTCGACGCGAGAAGCACGCCATTGTTGTCCAGCGCAGCGATGAAAAACTCGTTCAAGCCCGGCGAAACGGCGTGGTCGCGGGACCACTCGCCCGTCGCTGGATTGTAGGATGCCTCTTCGCCATTCACCGTGACACGGGTCGCTCCGGGAATGGTGTTCGTTCCGGAAACCGGAACCACTGCACTGTCCACGATCGCGAACAGCGCCCCGCCGCCCGCCGCGGACGCGCCGCCTTCCAGACGCAGGCTCGCGATGAGGGAGAAATCCGAACTGGCCGAGCCGCCGTTCAAACCGATGATGGAAAACACATGCGAACCCTCTGAAAGAAGCGCGCCAGCCGCGCCGAGATCATAAGAGGTCGGAACAGCGCCGCCGCCGCCATGCGCTTCGTGGTTCTGATTCGCCACCGTCACCGAGTCAAAGAGAGGATTTGTCTCCGACACGTTGGGCGACCGCCGGACCTCAACCCCGTCAAGATACGCCACGAAACCGTCGTCCCAATCCATCGTCAGGATTACACGATGTGAAGGATCCGTACCCGCCGGAATCTCAAACGACTTCCGGATATAAACCGTCGTGTAGCCATTCAGCATGTCGTCCAGCACCGTGGCATCATCGCCGTCACCGAAACCAAATCCACCCGGCCCAGTCAGCCACGTCGTGTCGAGGCCGCCATCTGCTACCGTGTGCCAGTCGACCTGCGGTTCCGAGAGCCCCTTGCGATAGCTCCACGTGTCGTTCGTATTCACCAAGATCGTCGGTGCCGGAGGCGGCGCGCCAACTTGGGCGGTCAGCACTTGGGAATGCGCAGGGCGGGAGAGCATCAGTCCAAACAGGATCAGCAAGGAGTTCGTCAACTTCATGGTTGTGGGTGTTTTAGAGAGTAAAACCGATTTCATGGCAGCGCGGGCGTAACAATCCGGTAAAACCGCTGACTGCCTAGCACGCCTGAATTGTCCGGCACCATCAGTGTCTGATTGCCGGCCTGCGCCGGAACATCGACCAGACGCTGCCAGCTGATCGGGAGATCAAGCGTTGCACTGAAAAGAATGCTGTAAGTCTTGCTCGCCACCGCATCGAATCGAAGCTCCGTGATCGCGCCGTTCCTCGTCGCCTTCAACACGAGCCCGCTGCCAGCCTGTTTGGGATGGGTTCCAACCAGATACTCCCCAAAATTGCTCAATCCATCGCCGTCGAAATCGAGCGCCGCATCGGCAGAGCTGTTCTTGTTGAAGCCGTACAAATCCTCCCAGCTGTCCGGCATTCCGTCACCGTCGGAGTCCAACAAACCCGTCGCGACCTGATCCGGTGCCGGCACTGCGGCGATCCAGTTTGTCGGCTCGTTGCCGTAGCCCGTCACGCTCACGCGCTGGAGCGACATCCCGCGACCGTCGGCGTTCGTCGGCCATGCGCCGCGATCCTGGTAAACCACCTTGTCGACGAGCAGATACGGAACGAGCCCAGCGTCATTGCCGACGGTTTGCGGAGCATCCGGCCGCGCGAGCTCGACGCTTTCCGTGCTGTTGTCGAGCTTGCCGGCGTAGGGTCCAACGAGGAAAAGGTTCGTTCCATACCTGGCGCGGAACTGCGCCAGCGCCGGCGCATTTGTGGCCGGATCGAAGCTGACGAGAATCATGCTGCCACCAGCGGGAATACTGTGGGTGTTGTTGAACTGAAAATCGACTGCGTCCCGCAATCGCCAGCCGTTCGTCGGATAGACCGGATCATACAGCACCATGGTGCTGGCACTGGTGTTTCGAAGCTCGATGAACTCCTCTACGGTGTTGTCATTCGTCCCGACATCGACCGGGTGATACATGATCTCGGTGATCACGATCGGGCCCACCCTCGGATAGGCGTTTGCCGCGCCGGCGCCGGTGCGGAAAACACTGATCTGATTCGTGGGACTCTGCGCCGTCACGGCCGTGCCGAAACTTAGCGAGCTGAGCGGCGCGTAGTCGACATCGCCAATCGAGTTGACGTAACGACCAAAGGAAACGCCGTTCGCGGACGGACCAAAATTCGCCGTCGCTCGATAGCCGGTGAGCAAACCGTTTCCGGTCGTTTGCGAGAGATACACTTCGTCGCCCTTGGCTGAACTGAACGAGAACGGAATGCCATTGTCCGTGTTGTTGAAGTTCACCTCGTAGAAAACCTTGAAGCCGCCGGCGGGCAGAATCGTATTCGCCGGGATCTGATATTTGCGCGGCGTATCGTTCGCGTCACTCAACCACCACCCGCTGACGTCCACCGGCTGCGCAGTCATGTTCCGCAGTTCAATCGCATCTTCCAGCGGCAGATCGGTGTGCGCGATGACTTCATTGATCACCACATTGGTCAGCGGAAGATAGTTCGGATCCTTCGGCGTCGGCGTCGTTGGGAACGGAACAATCGTCGTTGAACCATCCGGCAACCGTCCCTGCGAAACATCGGTGACCTGCGGCCCGAACGAGACGGCATCGATCTGCGTGCCGTTGTTGGCCGCGAGCAGGAAGATGGAATCCCCTTCCTTGCCGAGCTTGAAGTTCACGTGTTCCGGCCCGGCGGGAACGGCGGGATTATCCGCCTGGAAACGCACGAATGCATTGGAGCCGACCCCGATAAAAGACAGGTCGGGAATTCGATACGAATCTGGAGCGCCAAACGTGTCGGTCAATCGCAGGCCGCCGAGTGCCACCGGCCGCGTGTCAACGTTGTAGAGTTCAAACCAGTCATCGCCACTGGAAGGATCCGCCATCCATTCGTTCACGCGCAGGAGCGTGGTGTTTCCGAGCACGGCCGCCACATTGGTGGCTCCCGGCGTCGGCAGGGTCAGCACAATGTTCGTTCCACCGGCGGGCACCCGGCCGACCGAGAGATCGGGAACTTGGATGCCGTAGGCGATGCGATCAATGATCTCATTGGTCGCGGGAGTTTTGTTGAAGAGATAGATCTCGCCGCCATTCGCCTTAAGTCCGAAGCCGGTGTTGGTCGACGAAACGGGCAGGTCCGCATCGGCGTAGATGACAAGGTAACCACGCGCCGGAACAATGGAACCAGCGGGAAACACCCAGCGCGCCGGATTGTTATTGGCCTGATCGTTCAAACTCATGCCGCCGACATCCACGGATGCCGTCGTGGGATTATAGAGTTCGATCCAGTCCGGCGTCCGCCCGTCCACCGTCACGCCGCTGGCGTTGTCCGCGAGCACTTCGTTGATGACCAGTCCACCGACGGCGACAATGTTGGTCACGATTACCCCATCGAGGCGGGTGCCCATGAACACGTCACCAAACGGCGACGAATTATGAACTTCGATCGCGATGGTGTTCAGCCCAGTGATTAGGCTGTTAAGAGAGATCGTGATGGGGCCGGACCAACCCGGGGGACCGCCGAGATTCTGCGAGGGCGCCGTCTGATTGAAGACGGAGCCTCCGGGCATATTATAGCGGGCGACTTCCGAACCATTCAGGTAAAAAATGGCACCATCATCAATCAAGTTGGAGAATTGAAGACTGGTCGCCGTGAAATTCGCGGGAACATTAAACGTGGAGCGGAAGTAGTAAGTAATGTTGGCACTGCTGACTGGCAACGTGGTGCGAACCGGCTCTGCTACCGTGTTGGCGGAACCCAAGACCGCCTGCCCTACCGACCAGGTCGAATCGGTAAAACTCGCCGCCTGCCAGTTGATACCATCAAGATTATTGGTCGCAGCGGAGCTGATGAGGTAACGCCACGTGGCGTCGATTGGCAGCAGGTTGACCAGAACCGGGGGCGGTGCCGTCGGCGGCGGGCCGGGAAAATAGTTCGCCGCGCCCGGCGTGCGAATGCTCATCGTCACGTTCGTCAGACCGCCATCCGGACAGCGCCCCATCGACACACCGGCGCGTTGAGGTCCGTAAGTTACACAGTCGATCAACGACTCGCGATAATCCGCCAGCGCGATGCTGCCCACGTCGGAGGTCAGACGGAAGTTCAGATGGTCCGCCCCGCCCTGCTCGTCCGCGATGAAGGCCACGTAGCCACCGGCGCCAATAAAACTCACATCCGCAATACGATGTTGTTTGATTCGGCCCAAAGGCGCATCAGTGAGATATAATCCGCCGAGTGAAACCGGCAGCGCAGCCGGATTGAACAGCTCCACAAAATCTTCCGTCGTCGGTGGCTGGCTGTTGGCGAAGAACTCGTTGATGCGAAGCCCGGCGGTGTTACCGAGAGCCTGAGCGACATTCGCCGCACCCAACGTCGGAGTGCTGAGCATCCAGTCGCCGCCGGTGCCTGTGCGGCTGATGGACAAATTCGGCAGCTGCAGGCCGAACTTCACCGAATCCAGCAACGCCCCGCCAGCGCTCGACCGATGATAGAGATATACCGCGTCGCCTTCTGCGCCCACGGAGAAGCCGAGATGCAGACCGGAGGTGCCGTCAGGATTATTGGCGATCAAGGTCAAATAACCACCGGCGTTGAGTGTTGTGCCATTCGGTATGGTGAACTTGGCAGGAGCAGACGGATCGTCCGTCAGTGTCATGCCCGACAAATCCACCACCGATCCGCCTTCATTGTGGAGCTCGATCGCATCCGGAAACGTTCCTGAATGATTGAAGGCCGAAACATTCTGCGCGAGGACTTCACTCAAGCGCACCGTCGGCGCTGCCGTGTTCACCACCCACGTTTTCGAAATCGTCGGGGCGCCAGCTGACTGATAAATGCCACCGGAGTTGCGTCCCACAACGTAGACCGTGTTTGTCGATCCGTTGGCGAGACCGCTCAGCGTGATGGGATTCGCCACGGGCGCTTCCGCACTAAGGGCGCCGTTGTTGATCCGGTAGCGGTAGTGCGTGATGTCGGTGCCTCCCACCGTCAACGTGGCAGTGGTGGCAAAGGTCGGGCTGCGCGGCTCACCCGAGATGGTGGCGACCGGCGAGTTGGTCGCTGGAGGAACCAGACCGGCAATCAATCCCGCGACAGTTGCGCGCCGGGCGGTCATGTAGTTTTTGACGGTCGTCGCCGTGCCCGCGAGCTGCGGGTAGTCCGCAAAGACTTGGTCCACCACGGGATTGAACTGAGCAGCGGAGAACGATCCATCCATCAATTCCTGCAACGTCCGGTAGTAGAGCGGCTCGATTTCCGGATGGTGCATGAAAAAGTTCATGGCGTTGGCAATGCCCACGGTGTCTCCGGACGCGCAGCAAAAAGTCGCCCCGAAAATTCCGCTGCCGCTGTTCAGCGAACTCAATCCCAAAACAGAATCGAGGTCGTGATAAACAAGAATGAAGCGAGGGTCATTCTGTCCTCGATACATCGCGTAATCATCGTTATTGCCCGTGTTGATGCCGGACTCGCTGTTGCCAAACAGGCTCATCACAGCCAGATGGCGCAACCATTGTTCGACGTCGATAACCGACCGTGCACGAGCCGAGGTCCAGGTCGCCGTCTGATTGTCGCCCATGACCTCCAGCATGCCGATGATGTCACGCCAGTCGTCTTCGCTCACGTTGCTGCCCTTGAAATAAGTATTCTGGTAGGAACCCGGATTCTCACCGCGATAGTTGAACTCCTTCGGGGCGACATCGCGGTACACCGAGTAATAATTCCCCCCGTCGTTGTCCGGGAATGTCCGGCTCGCCCAGTCACTGCCAGGCTCTTCATTCGCCGCATAGAGTCCGTTCGCCGGAGTTCCTCCGGGCCCCGCGCCATTGTTGACCCGCATCTGGGCGAAGTGGGAGTTGTTGCCGGCCACACCAGCCTTCTGAGCCAGAGCAGCACCCACCACCTGCGCAGGCACATTGCGGGCGTTCATGTTCAACGCCGTCACGCCCTTCCATTCGGTGGCGGCCGGAAAGTTAATTCGATAATTGTGCGGATTCCCGAAGCGGCTGCCGTGACCACGATTGCGGATGCCGGTCAGATAGCGGTGCTCGATTTGATTCCCCTCCACGCTGATAAACGTCGCGTTGACCTGAGCGTCACTGTTCGCGGAGTTGTTGAAGATGGTAGAGAGAGTGGTGATCTCGTCGGCAGCGATGATCAGCTTGTAGAGCGGAGAGGCTCCCGAATAAATCGAGTCGTCCACTTGGAACATCGCATTGGCCACCTGCCCGAGGTTTCCACTTCCGAGATCGGAAGCGTTCAGGGCGGGAGCAGGCCACGTCCGCGAGCGGGAACCGCTGTCGGTGGCCTGAACGTAGAATTCGATCAGCGTGTCATTCGGCATGGCGGGAAGCACCACACCATAAATTCCATCTCCGGCCGCGCCATCCCCGTGCATGCCGTCATCGAACATCACGGCGGAAACAAACGGCGGCGGACTCGCGACATTGGTCCGGAAGAACAGCGAGACCGAAACACCGGCCAGATTCTCATCCAGAATTCGCGCCGTGACGCTGACCGGCTCGGACGATTTGGGAATTACCGGCTGATGCGTGGCGTTGATGATCAGCGGCGCGATGTTCGCGGCGCGAATGGAGTTCTGCGCTCCCGGCGTTCCTTCCGCCACCGAGCTGACTCCCCAGTTCTGGCCGGAGCTGTTATCGAGACCAGGCTGGATCAGTTCCAACGTCTTCCCCAAGCCATCTGCTTCGGTGAACCACTCCCACCCACGCACGCCACTCAGCGAAAGGCTGCGACGACGCGCCGCCCAATCGCCATCATCCGCATACATGACGCTGTCGATGATGTTGTCGCGCGAATCGCGGAGGGTGATCGAGTTGCGGGTGTTGCTGAGCGTGGGCGTGAAGTTGGTGAACGAGCGCCCGTTGACATTGGTCACCGTCCAGGCGAGCCAGTTGCCGACAACATTGCCGACCGTGACGTATTTTTCATCAAACGACGTGGCATTGGCCGCAACCACGAGATACTGGCCCCCGCCCAGGATGGTGTTGGTCGCGAAATTGAATGCGATGCCGCCCGAGATTCTCCAGCCTGACAGGTTGACGTTCGTGGCGGTGGGATTGTAGAGCTCGATCCATTCGTCCATCGGATTCTCCGACGCCGGATGGTACATGATCTCATTGATCACGATGGGCTGGGCTCGAAGGGTCGCCCAATGCGGCAGCATCAGCGACACCAGAAACAACAACACAACGGAACGTTTCATAGAATTCACAACATTCACTTCAAGTCCGGGTCGAGGCAGACTCGCACAGGACAATAACCTACGCAGGTTAGTTTTCTCTAATCACGGCGCGAGACGCGCCCGGAAGAACCTCGGGATCGCACTCATGGCAGACGAGTCGGTAACCAGGTTGGTTTCGGCGGATTGGAACACCGTCTTGAGAAGGCTCCAACTCACCAAATCCGCCGAAGCCTCAATCACATAGCTCCGATTGGCGTAGGCGAGCAGTTCGAACTGGAACGGCTCGGCCACCGGAACCGCGGGCGCGACCAAAACCGGCGCGGGAGGAACGAACGTGAACGCCCCTCGATCAGCCGGACTCCCGTCCGCATCCGCCGGCGACTGTGGTGCCCCCGAATCGATGGCGGGAGAATACGGCTGGAGTTGGAAATCATGCGCCGATGCATCCACAAAACGCGGGTCCGTTTCCAAGTTTCCTTCGCCTGCCCACGGCTGGGAGATGGTCGAGTAGCGAATCGTGAAATTGGTTTCGGCGAAATCCGACTGCACCGAAACTGGCGACGCCCACAGGATGGAATTCGTGATTCGGTAGTCGACCTCCGGCCCGGGCGCGTTCGATTTATACTGGGCCAGCACATTGGTCAGGTTCCCGTGCAGAGTGGAATTATTCACCGTCACGAGAACCGACGAGGAAGCATTCGCCTTCGCCGAAATGCCGACCGTGCAATCCACTATCAACGAATCGCGCACGTGAGTGGCACCGTTGAAAGCGCTGATTCCCTTCGCATCCTCCACCACACTGTTCCATTCGCGGACGATGCACTTCTCGACAGTGATAACCGCTCCGAGGGTGTCAATTCCGTCGTCGCCACCGGCGGCCAGAACACAACCCGACAGCGTCACTTGCTGACCCGCCGCTTGATCATGCAGATAGATGCCATCAGCGTCATCCGGGCCGGTCATGTCCAGAATCCACGTATTCGTGCAAGCCAGCGCCGTCCCAGCGATCTCAGGCCCCATGCGCGCTCGTTGGAACAAACAGTCGACGAAGGTGAGATCGGATCCACTCGCCTGTCCGATCTTGCCCGGAGTTCCGACGCCCTGCTCCGCGAAATCCGTTAGGTAGCAGTGCTCGAACGTGAGTTTGGAATTGTACGGCCGGATCACTGGCGTCGTGCCGGTATGCCCCTCGGTTCGACCACGCCCCGCCCGGGTGATGATGGTGTTGTGATAAACGGAAGGCTCGGCGTTCGTGTGTCGAATCTGGCCCCAGCGCAAGGTCGAGTCAGCACAAGTCAGCGCAACCGGTTGCTCGCGGGTTCCCATCGAACGCACCGCACCACGCACCACGAGATCATTCGCCGTTGTGCCGCTCGCGACTCCTTCGAAAAGAACGAGACTGTTGGCCGCGATGGTCAGCGTGTGCCCCTGCGGCACCGTCACGTCATTGGTCACCATTACGATTCCGTCCCAAGTCGTTTCCGAACCCGAGAGCGTACCGCCCACCTGTGACACGGATTCCGCGGAACGATCCTGAATGCGACGCTGCGCCTTCAAATCTCCGATCTCCGCGCGAAGGGTGAAATCGCCGTTGCCAGCCACCGTCACCAGAACACTCCCGCGACCGTTGCGGAGGAAAACCAAGTTCGTGGACAGCGTCACCGCGGGGGAATCGACCGTCAGCGAGGCAAACAGATTCCAGTCGTGTCGTTCTGGTCTCCCAGCGCCGTCCACTGCATCCACCACGATCAAGAATGGCACGTTGGGCAAATACCCGGCGGCCGTCACGAGTTCGAGAGAGCGGGCGGTTGGAGCGGCAAACAATGAGTGGGAGCCTGTCCAAAAGAACAGAGTAAGGAACGCAAGAACAGCAGAGCGTCGCATAAATGCAAAAGTCTCCCGAGTTGGGTCTTATCTGGGAGACGTGAGGACTGTAACTCAAACGTAACCCGAAGTGAAGCCCTACTTGGCCGGCCCGAGCCGACTGGCTACTTACATTGTCGTTGGAAATCCCTGTGGCGGTTCGGCCTTGGTACGCTAACTCTTGGCTCATGACTGTTCAGTCGTCTTCACGACGAATCCTACTCACCGGCGCTTCCGGATTGGTCGGGTCCGCACTTCAGCCCGTGCTGGAATCGCGCGGGCATCGCGTCGTGAAACTTATTCGGAGCAATGGATCACCAACATCCGGGAAAGCGATCTGGAATCCGCAGTCGGGCAAAATCGACCTTCGCCAAGCCGGGCCACTCGACGCTGTGGTTCATCTCGCCGGAGAGAACATCGCGCAACGATGGTCTCCCGCCGTCAAACAACGCATCCGCGACAGTCGCGTGAACGGAACCCACCAGTTGTCTGAAGCGATCGCAGGACTCGATTCGCCGCCCGCAGTTTTGATCTGCGCCTCGGCCACCGGATTCTACGGCGATCGCGGCGACGAATGGCTCGATGAATCCAGCGCGCCGGGAAAAGGCTTCCTCGCCGACACCTGTCGGGAATGGGAAGCGGCCGCGAATCCCGCTCGGGCCCGGGGCATCCGCGTGGTTCAATTGCGTTTTGGAATCGTTCTTTCCCCGCGCGGCGGCGCTCTCGCCAAAATGCTTCCCGCCTTTCGCCTCGGAATCGCCGGGCCACTGGGCAACGGGCGTTCTTACTGGAGCTGGATCACTCTCGATGATCTCGTGGAAGTCATTCACCACGCGCTCGACACGGAAACGTTGGCGGGCCCGGTCGCCACCGTGTCGCCAAGTCCCGTCACCAACGCCGAGTTCACAAAAACTCTCGGCCGAGTCCTCCACCGGCCGACGCTCCTGCCCGTTCCCGTCTTCGCCCTCCAAATGCTCTTTGGCGAAATGGCCCGCGAGGCAATGCTGGCCAGCGCTCGCGTGAAGCCAGCGCGGTTGCTGGAAACGGGATTTCGGTTTCAACATGGCGCGCTCGAGCCTGCATTGGAGCACCTGCTGGGGAGACAGTGAATCGAACCGCGAGAACGTCGTCATTCTGACACGCAAAATTCTTGAGACGCCTGTTGCAATCCCGCTTCGCCTTCTTATAGTGCGCTCGTTTGCACAATGACGATAACTGAACCCTCCGTCGCCACGCCTCCCTGGAACATCCAGGCTGCGCGAAACCTCTATAACATCCAACGCTGGGGTGCGAAGTACTTCGACATCAATGAAGACGGCCATGTCGTGGCCAGCCCCCTGCAGGAGGCGGGCGCGAGCGTCGAGATCAGCGACATCGTGGAGGAAGCCAAGGCCCGCGGCCTGAAGTTCCCGCTGCTCATCCGCTTTCAAGACATCCTTCGCCATCGCGTCGAGGCCATCAACCTCGCCTTCCGCGCGTCGATCAAGGAATACAATTACCAGGGCCAGTACCGCGGCGTGTTCCCGATCAAGGTGAACCAGCTTCGCGAAGTCGTGGAAGAAATCCTCGACGCAGGCCGGCAATTCAATTTCGGACTGGAAGTCGGCAGCAAGCCGGAGCTCTTCGCCGGACTGGCGCTGCAAAGCCAGATGGGCAGCCTCATCATCTGCAACGGTTACAAGGATGCGGGCTTCATCAAGATGGCACTGCTCGGCATCAAGCTCGGCAAGCGCGTCATCATGGTCGTGGAAAAGCTCGAAGAGCTTCGCCACATCATAACGCTCTCCAAACAGCTTGGTGTCGAACCCCTGATCGGCATCCGCGCACGCCTCCACGCCAAGGGCGCCGGCAAGTGGGCGGAGAGCGGCGGCGAAAACGCGAAGTTTGGCCTGAGCACCGCCGAGCTTCTCACCGCCACAGAAATGATGAAGGCAGAAGGCCTCGGCCACTGCTTCAAGCTGCTGCACTTCCACATCGGCTCCCAGGTTCCGGACATTCTGACGGTGAAGAAGGCCGTCCAGGAGTCGGCCCGTTTCTACGCCAAGCTCTACAAGATGGGCTTCGAGATTCAATACATGGACGTGGGCGGTGGACTGGGCGTCGACTACGACGGCAGCCGCTCGGCGTTCGACAGCTCGACGAATTATTCCCTCCAGGAATACACCAACGACATCGTTTACTACATCGGCGACGTCTGCAACGCCGAGAAGGTGCCGCATCCGGACATCATCAGCGAAAGCGGACGCGCGCTCGTGGCCCATCACAGTGTGCTCGTGGTCGAAGTGTTTGGTTCGATCGAAAAGATCCGCGCCGACAGCGAAGTGCAATGCGGCGAAAACGAGCACGCGCTGGTTCGCGAGTTGTGCGACATCCGGAAGAACATCGCCAAGCTGAACAAGCTCGAGGCGTGGCACGATGCATTGGAACGCAAGGATGACGCGCACAACATGTTCACGCTCGGGCTCATGGAGTTGCCCGACAAGGCGAAGATCGAAACGCTTTACTGGGAAATCAGCCGCGAAGTCGTCGCCAGCTTCCGCGGTCAGGCATACATCCCGGAGGAAATTCGGAAGCTCGAAGACAGTCTCGGCGACCAGTACCTCTGCAACTTCTCAGTCTTCCAATCGCTGCTGGATCACTGGGCGCTCGGCCAACTGTTCCCCATCATGCCGATCAGCCGCCTGGAGGAACGTCCCACCCGCGAAGCCACGTTGGTGGACATCACGTGCGATTCCGACGGGCAGATTAACAAATTCATCGACCTGCGCGATGTACGCGACACTCTGCCGATTCATTCGCTCACCCCGAATCAGAACGGTCACGGAAACGAGCCTTACTACATCGGGTTCTTCCTGATGGGCGCGTATCAGGACATCATGGGGGATCTGCACAATCTATTCGGTCGCGTAAACGAGGTGCACGTCTTCCTCGAACCCGATGAACCGACCGGTTACTACGTCGAGGAAATCATCGAAGGCACCACCATTGTGCAGGCACTGTCGTCAGTTCAGTACGACGAGAAGGAACTTCAACGCCAGATGAAGGCCCAGGTGGACGAGGCGATCAAGTCCGACCGCATGAAGCCGAACGAGGCAATGCGCCTGCTCGACGAATACGAAAAGGGCCTGAAGGATTATACGTACCTCACGATCTAATCCGGGCCTCTCGTTCCGTGCCGACTGAGTACACAGATTCTCATCTGCCTCATTCCGAGCGATCCTCGGAGGGGGAACCCGCGACGACGTCACCCCTAGCTTCTCACGGTCCGGTTATCCGCTCCCTCGGCCATCTGGCCAAGGGTTTGTCTGCGCTCTTCTGGGGATTGCCCATCGCACTGGTGGTTTGCGTTCAATGCGCCAAGGGCGACTGGTTTCGTCCACTCGGAGTTGTTCCACCGCTGGTCGCCACCGGTCTTTTGTTCTACGCGTTGAGCCTGCTCGGAAACTTCCAACAGCAGGAGCGGATCTGGATCAGCACACTGGAACGGGCCAAAATCATCGCCCTGATCAACGTGGGCATTTCCCCGTTCCTTTACTGGTGGAGCCGCATTCCCTCGAATTCGTTTTTCAGCATGATTATGGACGTCACGCTGGTGGCGGGATTGTTATTCCTGCTGCTGCTGAATCCGGTGCTTGTTCGGTTAACCGCCATGTTGCCCGATGAAACGCTGCGCATGGAGACGCGGCTCTTCACGTCGATGAACCGGACGATCCTTCTCGTTGTGATGACCTTGCTGGTCGCGTACCTCGCCATGATACGAATCGAGCCCGGGTCTCCGGAGAAGATCCTCGGTTGGATGCTGAAAGTCCTGCCCCTTCCGCACCAGGCACAAATGGTCTTCTACTTCCTCGACCGAGCCGGACTGTGGCTGATGCTCTTCCCCATCCTGTTCCCCATCGCGATGACCATGGCGCTGATTTGGAAGATCAAGGAGGTCATCCTCGTGAGCATCTTCGGAAACGAGCATTAAAAAAGCGCGACCGCTTTCACGGTCGCGCTTCGCAAAGCGATTCAGATTACTTCGCGCCTTGGTCAATCCAGGCCCGGAGCAAACCAATCTGGTCTTTCGTCAGAGCCGGATACTTGTCACGCTTGTCCAGCGGCGGCATTTCTTCGTCGGCAATGAGGTCGGCAACCACGTGAACCAGCTCGCTCTTGGCGCTGTTTCCAGCCTCGAGAATTTTCTCGTCACCCGCACCCTTAAGGGTGTTTTCGCGGGTATCGAGGCGAAGCTTGGCCTTCGGCTTCTCGCCGCTGTGGCACTTCACGCAGGACTTTTCGAAGAACGGCTTGATGTCCGCATCAAACGTGACGCCTGCCTTCTTGGCAGCCGGAGGAAGCTTGCTGACATCCACGTCAGCAGCAGAAACGACACCCGCAACGCCGGTCAGGCTCACCGTCAGAATCAGATTTTTGAGAGTCATATAATTTTAATTTTGTTGTCTTTCCAGACGCCAATCTTGCCTGCGGGATTCAGAAAAATCCAGAGACCAGAGAGGGGCGTGTTGAGTTACTTGGTCTTCTTTACCTTCTCCCAGCGGCCGGTCTTGGCGGACTTGAGAACAGCGTCAGTCACGTAGTCAGTCGCAAGACCATCTTTGAACGAGGGTCCAGCCGGCTTACCAGTCTCCAGACCTTTAATGAAGTCCGCGACCTGATGCACGAATGTCTCGGCGTAACCAATCTGCAATCCAGGCACCCACCAGTTCTTCATGTACGGATGGTCGCCGTCGGTAATGTGGACGGACTTCCAACCGCGCGTCTTGCCCTCTTCGCCGTATTCGAAGATCTGCAGGCGATGCAGATCGTGGAGGTCCCAGAACAACGAACCATTCTCGCCATTGATTTCGAAGGTGTAGAGCGCCTTGTGACCACGGGCGTAGCGGGTCGATTCGAAGGTCGCGAGCGAGCCGTTGCTAAAGCGAGCAAGGAACAGGCTGGCGTCATCGATGTTAACCTTCTCGACCTTCCCCGTGAGAACGTGCTTGCGCTGTTTGACGAACGTCTCCGTGGTCGCGGTGACGGTATCGATCGTACCATTGAGCCACATCGCGGTATCGATGCAGTGAGCGAGCAAGTCGCCCGTGACCCCGGAACCGGCCACCTTGGCGTCCAAGCGCCACAAACCAGCGCCGCCCTGGGGCAGATCCGCGTTAATCGTCCAGTCTTGGAGGAACTTCGCCCGGTAATGGAAGATTCGTCCGAGGCGCCCCTCGTCAATCAACTGCTTCGCAAGCGTGACGGCGGGAACACGGCGGTAGTTATACCACACCATGTTCGGGACCTTGGCCTTGGAGACTGCTGCGACCATTTTCTCGGCTTCTGGTCCATTCAAACCGAGCGGCTTTTCGCAAAGAATGGCCTTGCCCGCCTTCGCCGCCGCAATCGCGATCTCAGCATGCACATTGTTCGGCGCTGCGATGTCGATCACATCGATGTCATCGCGAGCAATCAACTGACGCCAGTCGGTTTCAATGGATTCGTAACCCCACTTCGCGGCAAACGCTTTGGCTTTTCCAGCGTCGCGCGCGCAAATCGCCTTCAGCACCGGACGATGCTGAAGATCGAAGAAGTTGTTAACTTGGGAGAAAGCGTTGGAATGGGTGCGGCCCATGAAGCCATAGCCAATAAGTCCGATGCGAAGCGGTTTCATAAATGATGATTTTCGCGAGCTAGCAAAGCGAGTCGATGGAGACGACGCAAGCGGAAAGCAACCATCGCACCGTGCAAACTCAACTCGACTACCAACCCGCTGGCGCACTTGTAATGAGCCTGCCCGGTGGCCGCAGTAACCAGCCGCAAACAGTCGTCACAAACTCCCGCGACTTGATGGCATTCCCGAGAAATCAGCTCGTTGCGTTTTCATCGAATTTCTGCCAAGCTTCGAAGGTCACTCAGGAGTATGCAATCGATCGACGCCAAATCACTTTCGGAGAAACAGCGGCTGGCGTTGATCAGCCTGCTCGCCGATGACGACCCGGCTGTCTACAACTTGATTCGAAGCAAACTTCTCTCCTACGGATCCGAGGCTGAGGAATGGCTGCAATCAGAGCTGCTAAGTAGCAACCCCACCATGCGCCGGCGGGCGCGGGAAATCATTCTCCATCGGACACGGGAACGCGCCCACGACGCCTTCACCAACTACTGCACTCGACAGGGTGAAGACCTCGATCTGGAGGAAGCCACGTTGTTCCTAGCGCGCACTCGCTTCCCGGAGATCAACGTGGACGCCTACTCTGCACTGTTTGATGCCTGGGCTCAGGAGATCGGAGATCGATTTGCGAAGTCCAGTTCGGCCGCGAGTTATCTCGATGTGTTCAACCAGTATCTTTTTCGGGAACTTGGTTTTGGCGGGCACGAGAACTACGGAACTGATCCAGAGAGTTGCTACATCAACACCATTGTGGACAAGCGCCGTGGCAATCCAATCGGCTTGTGTGCGATCTACCTGTTCTTGGCGCGGCGAACCGGGTTGCCGGTGACAGGAATCGCGTTGCCCGGCCACTTCATTTGTCGCTACCAGTCAGCACAGGCGGAAACGTACATCGATTGCTTTCGATGCGGAGCAGTTCTGACCAAGGCAGATTGCATAAAGTATCTACTACAAACCGGCCAGGGCGTTTTGGAAGGTAAACTTGCTCCCGTCAGCAGCCGTAGAATCCTCCAGCGGATGTGCCGCAATGTCGTCACAACCTACGGACACTTGGAGGAAACCGACGAAGCAGGTCGCGCTCAACAATACCTCGACGCACTGGACAATTAGCCCGGCACAAAACGTTCAAGAAGCTTTCCGGAGTTCGTGGTCATCGAAACTGGTGACCGAAACCCTACGAAGTAGGGCCGCTTCCAAGGCGGGTTGGTCCCGAATCACCGGCGAAGTGATCGCGGCGGAAGGAATCCTCTGGGCGAGCATCTTGGAAATCGAAAGTCGGCATTGGGCATGCAAGCGATTGGCAGCGCGGCGGTAGGAGTACCAGAGGCCCAGAAATACCGCGAGACAGATTCCTGATCCCAATCCCAGCGCGCCACAGAGGCGCACGATAAAGTGAGTGGAATTGTCGAAGAATTGCGGAAGGAGAACAGCGGCGTATCCCAATCCAGAGAGTCCAAGCAGGGCAATCAACCCCACCAACCGACACGCGCACTGAGTGCACTTCTCGCTGCGTTCCACCTGCGCCAATCGCTCGCAAAGCGCCCTGTTCTCTGGCGTATCATCGTAAATCACCAACTTCTTCAGGAAGTCTGCTTGTTTCTGATATTCGCTCATCGTTCGCAGTCGTTGTAGCCCTCCAATCCTCAGCGGATGCCGTGCCACGAACCCAAAAGCCTTGCATGCTCCCGGCATAAACCTAAACCGCTGCACCCACTGTCCTCGGACGCTGTGCGCATTTACAGAACTGGATGCCAACAACCGGAAACGAGGCATGCAGGAATACTCGTGTCTTGGATCCAGCCAAATTGGTAGAAAGCCCCGGACTGCGATGTCTCTCCCGATTGATTCGAGGGAACACGAATGAACATTCCAGGCGCCCGATCGTCTGGGATTTGACAACACAACCAATGGACCGCCGAATGAAAACTCTCATTGTGTCAGCGTTCATTACCTGCCTGGCTGAATTGGTCCCTGCTCAAGGCCCCGTCCTGATCGGCGGCGGCTCCACTCATCCTCAACCGGTTATGGGTGGGCACAGTTCTCCTCGAGTCGTGGTAACCAAGGTGGTGTTCCGCCAGACCGTCAACCCGTTGAACCCATACGCCACGGCCAGCTTGAATATTGGAACCGAAGCACCCCTCGTCTCGGAAGTCGCTGTAGCCACCTACTCTCCGTGGCGGCCAAATTGCAACGACACCTATCGATTTACTCGCTCCCATTACTCCACTCCATCAGTGGTGTACTTCGGCCGCGGCGAGTCTTGCCAACGCGGCTACGCGTTCAGGAATCACCGGTAAAATCTCGCTCAGTCAGTACGTTCCTTCGTTCCTTTCCGCCAGTGTCTCACCCTGTGACACTAGGTGTTCCAATTCTGGAATTTACCGCTCAGGAAATCTTGTAGCTTGACTCCCATCGTCATAATCCCGTAACGGTTTGCACAAGTTCAGCACTGTAACAACGCCTAAATGCCTAGCGGCACCGCACCTGCTTATCAGGCTTTAGAATTCGGTCCGACCCGGTAACGTTATGACGACAAAAGATTACATCTACCTTGGGATGATCGTGCTGACTGCCCTCGCGTTCTACTGCAACGGTTTCTACGCAGGTGTTTACCGATGCAAAAAGATGTATGATTCGCTCTTGGACGATTCAGAGCAAGATGGTCCATCTGAAAAGTCGAATGTCGCAACCTGCAAAGTAGATTCTACGGAAGACAACTCGCTTGCCATCCATCCTCCCGAACGGAATCAGAGCGCATTAATCTCAAATCGAGAACTCCGCGGTGATTTCGGCAAGAATTAATCGGCAATAAGCTCGATCTCGGTTCTGTCTTTCCTCCCCCCCCGCTTCAAGCCCAGATCGAAAAGGGGCTTGAGAACGCTCCCAAGCCCCGCTGGAAATTCTCTGTTCGGTTGCACAGTAGCGACGATTATCAGTTACTCCCCAGCAGAATCGGTAACCGCTCCCAGATGCGCTGACGTCACCAACTTCGCATATTTCGCCAGCACCCCGTTAGTGTAACGGGGGCGAGGCTGCTTCCAAGACTTCAGGCGCGCCTTAATCTCGGCTGCTGGAATATCCAGAGACAGCTCACGCTTCTCGGCATCGATAGTGATGGCGTCGCCGTTCTTCACAATTGCGAGGGGTCCACCCACGTAGGCTTCCGGCGTAATATGACCCACCACGAAGCCATGGCTGCCGCCGCTGAAACGTCCGTCAGTAATCAGCGCGACATCCTTGCCCAATCCCTTGCCCATAATGGCGCTAGTGGGCGACAACATTTCCCGCATACCCGGCCCCCCTTTCGGTCCTTCGTAGCGAATTACAATGACGTGTCCCTTCTTCACAGTGCCATCGAGAATCGCCTTCAACGCCTTTTCCTCGGACTCAAAGACAATCGCCTTGCCCGTGAAACGCATACCCTCCTTGCCGCTGATCTTCGCCACCGCACCGGTGGACGCCAGATTCCCGTACAACACCACCAAATGGCTGTTCTTCTTAATCGGATTGTCGAATCCGCGGATAACATCCTGGCCAGCCGGGTACCTTGGAGCATTCTTCAGGTTTTCAGCCATCGTCTTGCCGGTCACCGTCAGGCAATCTCCGTGCATCAGCCCCTGGTCCAGCAGCATCTTCATCAGAGGCACCGTCCCCCCAATCTTCACAAGCTCCGCCATGACATACTTGCCGCTCGGCTTGAGGTCCGCCAGCACCGGCACTCGTTTTCCGATGCGCGTGAAATCATCAATCGTCAGCTTCACTCCGGCCGCGTGGGCCATCGCCAGCAAATGCAACACGGCATTCGTCGACCCACCCAGAGCGATGATCAGCGTGATGGCGTTCTCGAACGCCTTCTTCGTCATGATATCGCGCGGACGAATCCCAAGTTTCATCAAGTTCAACACCGCGACCCCCGCACGCTCGCAATCGTTCTCCTTGTCCTTCGAAACGGCCGCCTGCGCCGAACTGTTCGGCAAGCTCATTCCGAGAGCCTCAATCGCGCTGGCCATAGTATTGGCCGTGTACATCCCGCCGCACGAGCCGGCGCCCGGGATCGCCACCGACTCAATATCGTCCAATTCCGCGTCGCTAATTTTTCCCGCCGCATGCTGGCCCACCGCCTCGAAAACCGATACCACGTCGACCGGCTTGCCGTGGTAGTCGCCCGGAAGAATCGTACCGCCATAGACGAACACCGCGGGCCGGTTCAAGCGCGCCAGACCGATCAGACAGCCCGGCATGTTTTTATCGCAACCGCCAATCGCCACCAAACCATCAAAGCCTTCACAGCCCGCCACCGTTTCAATCGAATCCGCAATCACCTCGCGCGACACGAGCGAATACTTCATCCCCTCCGAGCCCATAGAAATGCCGTCCGAGATCGTGATGGTATTAAACACCACCGCCTTGCCACCCGCCTCGTTAATGCCCATCGCCACGTTCACCGCAAGCTGGTCGATGTGAATGTTGCACGGCGTCACCTGGCTCCAGGTCGAAACAACACCCACCTGCGGCTTCTTGAAATCATCCTTCTTGAACCCGACCGCGTATAGCATCGCCCGACTGGCGGCGCGTTCCGGTCCATCGACAACAATGGACGAATAGGCGCGCAGGTCGTTGGATTTCGATTTGGCAGTGGATCGTTTGCGTTTCGATTGCTGAGTTTTCATTTTCAAGAGCGACGAGTGTTGCGAATACGACTAAGGCTGGCAAGCCGACAAGACCATGATTCAGGTCAACGTTCGGGAAAACACTTGCCTCCCCCCGCCCCGGCACGACACTCGCCCCCTTGATATAGGATGGAAACGCAGAATGCAGGGCAGCGTTGTCGCCTTCATCGGCTTCATGCTGTCGCCGCTGTCGTGGTGGAATGATCTCTTCGTCAACGTCCCCTTGGCCGTCGGTTTCGGCTGGCTCATCAGCCTGATTCACCGGCCTGCTTTTGAAGCCGCGGTCGTCCTCGGCTACTGGCTCACAAACATCATCGGGCTCGTGCTCATGCAAAAAGGCGCCCAGCAAGCCGGGTCCGGGAAACCCCAACCTCTCTACACCCGCCGTGAACTCCTCAAAGACCTCGCCATCTCCCTGCTCTACACCGGCCTCATCGTCGTTCTTGTAAAGCTGAAGGTTCTCCAGCCCATCTCGGATTACCTCCCGAAGAACTGACCGCCCGGCTTCGTCCGCCCCATCACAGGCCCTCAAGGAGCGCAATTGCCTGCCGAGTGGTCTGAAGGCAAAGTCATCCCGTGACTCCGAACCATCGATGCCCAGACTCGCTTTCGCGGACCGTGACGTGCGCGTGGGGAATGGTTTGGCTCCTCGTTTCGATTCTTCGGCTGCCCGCCTCGGATCAAACGGAGACCGGTGGTCGCATTCTCTTCCAATCGTGGGGCACCGAGGACGGCCTGCCGCAAAATCACGCCACCGCCATTGCCCAAACTCGCGACGGCTACCTCTGGCTCGGGACATACAACGGCGTCGCACGATTCGATGGGCTCCGCTTCACCGTGTTCGATTCAGTCAACAGTCCAGGCCTGCACAGCAGCCGGATCATTTCGCTCCATCTTGATTCTGCGGGAACGCTCTGGCTTGGGCACGAGACCGGCGAACTCAGCCGTCACCTCGATGGCCGATTTGAACCCGTCCCCCTGACCTCCCAATGGCCACGCGAACCCATCGATGGCATGGCCGAGGACGCCAAGCACGACCTCTGGATTCTCTCCCGCGCGGGACACGCCCTTCGCCTCCGCGACGGGTTCCTTGTTCCCGCGAAACGAGAACTCGCCTCTGCTCCGGTGCCTCAACTGGTCCGTGATGATTCCGGCCAGCTCTGGCGACTTCACGAGGGCAAGGTCGCCACGCTTTCATCCGACAACGGGCCTTCGAATCTCCCGGCGAGCGCCGACGAATTCATCGCCTTCGCCGCCCGCGCACGAAGCAACGGCCTCTGGATCGCCACCAGCGAACAACTCCGTCACTGGACGCCAGACGGCAAAACCCGCAGTTGGGGAAAACCACCATGGGGCAACAGCTCGGTGACCGCCTTGCTCGAAACCCGCGCGGGACATCTCTGGGCCGGCACGCTCGACCGTGGTCTGTTCGTCCTCGCACCGGACGGCACACACTCGCACTTCACCCACACCAATGGGTTTCCCCACGCTTGGATTCGCTGCCTCTTCGAAGATCGCGAAGGCACCATTTGGGCCGGCACGGGCGGCGGTGGCCTGAGTGCCGCCCGGGAACGCCGCGTCACGATGTTCAACGCGCCCGATGAATGGCAAAAGCGCACGCTCATCTCCGTCAGCGCGGGTGCCAGCAACACACTTTGGATCGGCACCGAAGGCGGCGGCGTGTATCGGTGGGCCGCCGGACGTTTCGATCATTTCGAATCGCCGTCCGGCCTCGGCAACCTCTTCGTTTGGTCCGTGCTCGAAGATGCGCACGGTGCCGCATGGGCGGGAACATGGGGCGGCGGGATGTTTCGCCAGCAAGGAAACCATTTCCTCCCAGCGCCAGCACCCTTGAATGCATCATTGCGCACGCTCGCCCTCTACAAGGCCCGCGACGCGTCACTTTGGGTGGGCACTCAACGAGGCCTTGTCCGCGTAAAGAACGGGCGCACCGAATCATTCGCAGGCGAACTTGAGCAGCCGGATGTCCGCTGCATCACTGAGACGTCCGATGGAACGATCTGGTTCGGCATGGCGGGCGGCGGACTCGGACGCTGGCGCGACGGCAAGGCGACCCAGTTCCGGAAAGCCAATGGTCTGCCCAGCGATTACGTCTGGTCGCTCCTCGCGGACTCGAACGGCGATTTGTGGATCGGCACGTTCGGCGGCGGCCTCTCGCGATTACGCGGCGATCGCTTCTCCACTGTCGGCGCGAGCGAGGGCCTACCCAACAACGTCATCTGCCACATCGCCGATGACGGCAATGGCCTGCTTTGGATGAGCACCTATGGAGGCATTCTTCGCGCCAGCAAAGCGGAGCTCAATCGCTGCGCTGATGGACTGGAACCCACCGTCGCTATCTTCACCTACGGAAAGTCAGACGGACTCGCCGTGCTCGAATGTACCGGCGGTTCCCAACCCTCAGGCTGCCGCACCGCCGACGGGAAACTGTGGTTCCCCACCAGCCGCGGACTGGCGATGGTTGATCCCTCCAATCTCAGCACCAATCCTCTCGCGCCGCCCGTCGTCATCGAGCAGGTCAATGTGGACCTCGAACCGGCCGAACCGTTCCGGGTCACCAACAACTCCAACACCGTCTACCGCATTCCGCCCGGGAAACAGCGCTTCGAATTTCGCTACACCGGCCTCAGCTTCATCGCCTCCCATCGCATCCACTTCAAATTCCGCCTCGAACCTCTCGACGATGACTGGGTCAACGCCGGACCCGCCCGCACGGCGAACTACAGCTTCCTCGAGCCGGGCGACTACACCTTCCGCGTCATCGCGCGTAACAACGACGGCGTCTGGAATGAAACCGGCGCATCCGTTGCGCTGACCGTTCTCCCCTACTTCTGGCAGACGTGGTCGTTCAAACTCGTCATCGCCCTCGGCGCTGTTCTGATTGTCGGCGGAACCGCTCGCACCGTCACGCGCCGTCGCTATCGCCGCAAACTCGAACAGCTCGAACGTCAGCGAGCCGTCGAACGCGAGCGTACGCGCATCGCGAAAGACATCCACGACGACCTGGGGGCCAGCCTCACGCGCATCACCTTGCTCAGCCAGTCTGCGCGCAATCCCTGCGGCGATGCCGCGAAAGCGATGCAGGATCTGGATCACATCTACCTCACCGCGCGCGAACTCACCAAGGCCATGGACGAAATTGTCTGGGCCGTGAATCCGCATCATGACACGTTGGACAGCCTCGTCACCTACCTTGGCCGTTTCGCGCAGGACTTTTCGGGCGCTGCGGGAATTCGCTGCCGCCTCGACGTCCCAATTCAACTTCCTTCATGGCCGCTCACCGCCGAGGTTCGCCACAACCTTTTCCTCGCCGTAAAGGAGTCGTTGAACAACGCGCTCAAGCATTCGAAGGCTTCCGAAATCAATCTCTCGCTCCAGCTCGGCGAACACAGCTTCGCCCTGTCCGTTCAAGACAACGGCTGCGGATTCGACCCATCGTTCTTCGGTGATCAACCCGGCCCTGGCGGCCAGCCCGGCCGCATCGCCTCCGGCAACGGTCTCGCCAACATGCGCAAACGACTCGAGGAAATCGGCGGGCGGTGCTTCATCGTCAGCAAACCCGGCGCCGGCACGCGGGTGACGCTGTCCGTAAACGCCCACCACTGACCCGCCGCCAGCATGCGTCACTCACCAAGTCATCAAAACACACGACAGTCCCGCATCGCAGAATTGCGCTAAGGTTTCACCATGGCCATCAAAGTCTCCATCGTCGAAGACGACGAACCAGCTCGAAAGATCTTCGTGGACTGGCTCGGTCGCGCGGAAGGCTTTGAACTCGTCAGCCATCACGGCAGCGGCGAAGGCGCCTTGAAATCTCTCCCCGCGAACCCGCCGGACGTCGTCCTCATGGACATCAATCTCCCCGGTATCAACGGCGTCGAAACCATCCGTCAGCTCAAGCCCCTCCTGCCGAAAACGCAGTTCGTCATGCTTACGGTCTACGAGGACGCCGACAATATTTTCAAGGCGCTGTCGGTCGGCGCCAGCGGCTATCTGCTCAAGCAAACGCCGCTGGCGGAACTGCTCACGGCGTTGAGGGACGTCTCCTCCGGCGGCTCGCCCATGACCAGCAACATCGCCCGCAAGGTTGTGCAATCGTTTCAGGAACTGCGCCCCGCCGCGCCGGAAGGCGAAGAGCTTTCGCCACGGGAAAAGGAAGTCCTCGATCTGCTGGCGCGCGGTTATCTCTACAAGGAAATTGCCGAAGCACTCACCATCAGCGTGCCAACGGTGAACACCTACATCCGTCGCATCTACGAAAAGCTCCACGTCCGCTCCCGAGCCCAAGCCGTCGCGAAGTACGCACACCTTGGCTCCCGTGATGTCCCTCCGACGCGGCGCGCCTGAGCGTCTGCTCGAACGCTATTTCAACTTCAGCGGTGCCGGGGTCTCGGCAACGAACTTCAGCGCTTCTTCGATCAAGATCTCCCCCGTCTTCTCTCCAAGACACGTGCGCGAAACGTAGTCATAGCGTGAGAAACTGCCCCAATCGACCCGCGTGAGGATGTAGCCGAACGCGTCGTTGCACAGGCCGAAGAGCAGATTGTGTTCACCACGCATGTTGCGCTTCAGGTAAAATCCAATATTCGGTAGCGCCTCTCCCGGAACCGTCAGGATCTGCGCGTTGCCGATGTTCAGCAGATTGAACTGCGTCGTGACATGAGCAGCATCCTTGGCACCCAAGCCGAGCGGCGATGTCGCGAGCACCGCGCGCAGCTCACGCGAATCCACCGGGAACGTCAGCTTCCGCGCTTCACACAACAATTGCGGCGATTTTTGCTCCGGCGCCTTCTGCACGATGCGCAGCGCTTCATCGGCCAGCAAATTTCCGATACGCACGCACTCCGCCCAATCGTTCGCCTCCTTGCCTTCCGGAAGTCGATTGTCCGCGGTGACCATCCCACCCTGCGCGCTGTTCATGAAGATCCCGACGCCCCCGCCCTTCTCCAGCAACCGATCATACAACGGCCCGATCAGATCCGGACTGCAAATGCCTTGCGATGCCCCGATCACTTCCGGATGCACCGCGTAGTTCACCAAAGTGGCAAAGGGTTTACCGTCGACGCCAATCGCCTGGATGACATGACAACGCGGATCGTAGAGCCGGTCCGCATAGAAGTTGTAGGCAATCTTTCCCTTCGCCTCGCCAGACGCGATTCGCAGGCTCGCGGGCTGAGCCTTCGCCAGCGCTTCGTTGATCGCTTCCGCCATCCGCGAGCAGACGAAGTCGAGATACTTCAAGTCCGCCGCCGTGCCGCCATTGCCATCCGGAAAACCATACGAATCCGGCGCGCTGTGTGTGTGCGTGGCACCGATCAGGATGTTCTCTGGCGGAATACCCTTCACCCGCGCACGCACCTTGTTCCCCAGCGCCGCGGGGAAGCCAAGGAAGTCCGCGCTCACGATCGCAACCTTCGTCGCATCATCCGCGAACACGAAAGCGCGAACGTTCAACTCGCCCTCCTTTTGTGTCGCGGCCTTGGCCGGCCCCATGCCGCCAGACACGGGCAGCAGCGGTTCCGGTGTGACGACCCGCACGGCAATGCCGACGCGGAACTCGGCGAGGACTGGGGTAACGGCGAACAACGTCGCCAAAAGTGCGAGAACGCATTTGGTTATCATGGAGTAAATCGATTAGGAGCGAAGCGGGACAGGGTGGCAAGTCAGTTTAGGCCGGAGCCGCCTTGCTGCCATAGGTGATCGATGCTAAGGCAGTCGTCATGCATTCGAATGACATTGGGCTGCTGCTCTTAATGGCTTACCCGGTCATTCTGCTGGGGCTTCTGATCGCGACGATTGTAGTCGAATTTATCCCCAAACGTCGCCACCTCGGCTCCTTCTTTATCGCCGCAGCAATCGGTTCGATTCCAGGATTCATCGGCGGCATGGTGATCGGAGCCATTGTTGAACAATGGATCCGCCAACAAGACCTCAGCGGATGGATACCAGCAACAAACTCCGAATTTGTCGCATTCGCACTATCAAACGTTCCGTGGAGTATCACCGCCGTCTCAACGTTGATATTTGCTGTCGCAGGTGTCTACGTGGTTTATCTACGCCGCAATAAGAATCGCAGAGTGAATCATACGGGGCGCTTTAATCCACGCTTCAGATAAGCTTAAAAGCCCCCGCGGGGGCATGCATTCACAATGCGGATAGACCTCCGACATCTGTTTGATATTGCCCTCAAAACGTCGGCCCCAGCTGCCACGGCGCGAACTCCTCGTCACCCAAGCCCGCCAGCTCGCTCTTCGTCTTCTCACCGCTGGCCACGGTAATGATCTTCTCGAAGATGCGTCGCCCGACTTGTTCCACCGTTTCCGTTCCGTCGAGAATCGTCCCCGCGTTGATGTCCATGTCCTCCTCCATCCACTGATAGAGCGCGGTGTTGGTCGCGACCTTCAAGCACGGCGCCGGCTTGCAGCCGTAGACACTGCCGCGACCAGTGGTGAACACGCCGACATTACAACCACCTGCCACCAGACCCGTCATGCTCACCGGATCATAGCCCGGCGTGTCCATGAAGCAGAAGCCGGGCGTAATGATCGGCTCGGCGTATTGATAGACGGCCGCGAGGGGCGATTGACCGCCTTTCGCCACCGCGCCGAGGCTTTTCTCGTAAATGTTCGTCAGCCCGCCCTCCTTGTTGCCATGCGACGGATTGTTGTCGATGGACGCACCGTATTGCTTCGCGTGATTCTCCCACCAGCGAATCAGCGCCACCAACTTTTCGCCCACTTCACGCGACACCGCGCGACGCGTCAGCAAATGTTCCGCGCCATAAATTTCCGGCGTCTCCGCCAGCACAGACGTTCCGCCGTAGCGCACGAGTTCGTCCGACGCCACACCCAGCGCCGGATTCGCGGTGATACCACTGTTGCCGTCGGATCCGCCGCAGTTTTCCGCGAGGATCAGCTTGCTGACCGGCTGTGACGTTCGACGCAACGCATTCGCCACCGGCAGAAGTTTCAACACCGCCGCGACGCCAGCGTCCACAGTCTTCCGCACACCGCCGGTCGCCTGGATGTTCATGAACGTCGGCGCGATCTCGCCGGGGCGCACTTCATCCAGCTTGTACGTCTGGCGAACCGCATCGACCTGGTTCACCTCGCAACCGAGACCGATCATGACGTAGCCGGAGATATTCGGATGCCGCGCGACGCCGGCGAGCACGCGTTGCAAGACCCGCTGCGGCTCGCCCGGATCCATCGCGCAGCCGGCCTTGTGCGTGAATGCGATGACGCCGTCCACGTTGGGAAAGTCGCGTTGAAACTCTGGCTTACGAAAACAATCCCTCACGTAGTGCGACACCGACGCCGAACAGTTCACGCTGGAGATGACCGCGAGATAGTTGCGGGTGCCGACGCGGCCGTTCGGACGCGCGAAGCCATCGAAGCAACGCATTTCCGACGCCGGATAAAGCTCCACCGGCCGCGCGTCGGCGCAGAAAGCGTAATCGCGTCCGAAGTCGCGCATCACCACGTTGTGCGTGTGGACGTGATCTCCGGCACGAATAAGCGTCGACGCAAAGCCAATCGTCTGGCCGTACTTGGTAATTGGTTGCCCTTCCGCGATGTCCACCAGCGCAATCTTGTGGCCGGCACCGATGGTCTGGCGAACGGTCAGTGAACGCGAACAACTCAGAACGTCGCCCGACTTCACCGTGCGTTTCAGCACGGCGACATGGTCGTTCGCGCGCAGGAGGATTGCGCAGTCATCGAAAGTTCGTTCGGCCATGGATGCGAGGCTAAAGACTTGCGGAGTTTGGGTCAAATCCTCGACGGAAAACGAGAAGGCGCGCGGTGGGTGAACCAATAAACCACCGCGCGCCTGTGGTGTCAGACAGCGCCGCTCTCTTCAGCGCCGCCTGCCATTCAAAATCGGCTGACGACGGAGAAGCTTTAGAATCGATTTCACAGTAATGGTTCCTTCCCTTGTGTTCGCGAAAGGCGAGCCCTAGACTGAGCACGATTTTGGAAGGGCGGAGAATCGCTCCTGGCGCAAGCTGGGGGAGGAAAGTCCGAACTCCGCAGGGCGCGATGCCGCGTAACCCGTCAGGGATACACGCGGGAGGAACAGCCGAAAGGCTCTCCGACGGAGAGTGCCACAGAAAACAGACCGCCGGCGCGGCTTCGGTCGCGAAGGTAAGGGTGAAAAGGCGGGGTAAGAGCCCACCGCCCGTTGAGTAATCAACGGGGCACGGAAAACCCCATCGGGAGCAAGGCCAAATAGGGGACCACGAAGCGGCCCGCTTCAGTTTCCGTTTCGACGGAATGGGTCCCGGGTACTGGCTGCTCAGACAAATGATTCTCTCCCCGGGCAACCGGGCAGACAGAATTCGGCTTACAGCCCTTCCAAAATCACTTCTTGGCCCCACGCCAGACTCCGCGTGGAAATTCAAACAGAAGAAAACGAAGTGAACCAAGGGTGGCATCTGAGCAACGCGGAGAACATTTCGCTTCGTGCTCTTCGCTGCCTTCTGTGAATTACTTCTCCTCCGCGTCTGCCACCACCAAGGTTGAAACAATGCCAATCGACAGTTGGTCAAGATTTCGCCGCTCCTCATACTTCGTGCAATCGCTCTAACCGGAGAGGAGCCATCGAACTATGAGAAATCATCTACCAGCGGACATCCGAAACTTCGCCGTCGTCGGCCATGCTTCCAGCGGCAAAACCACCCTTGCCGAAGCCATGCTCGCCTGCGCGGGAGTCATCACGCGCATGGGCACAATCGCCCAGGGCAACACCGCCTCCGACTATCACGGCGACGAGCAGAGCCATCAGATCTCCATCCACACCTCCCTGCTCCACTGCGAATGGCTCGACAAGAAGTTCAACATCATCGACACGCCCGGTTACCTCGACTTCATCAGTGAAGGTCTCGGCGCGCTACGCGTCGGCGATTTCGCGCTAGTCGTCATCAACGCCCAGCAAGGTATTGGCGTCGGGACCGAACAGGTCTGGAAATACGCCAGCGACTTCGACATCCCAAAAATGATCGTCGTCAACGGCGTGGACAAGGAGAACGTGAATTTCGACAACCTCCTCGCCACCTGCCGCGCGCGTTTCGGACCGCGAGTCTTTCCGCTGAGCATTCCGCTCAATCCCGGTCCGGGCTTCAACCAGACGCTCGATGTGCTCCGCAGCGACGTGGTCACCTACGCCACCGACGGCAGCGGCAAGTTCACCGAAACGCCCGCCACCGGCGCCCACAAGGAGCGCGTCACTCAGTTGCACAAGGAACTCATCGAACTCACTGCCGAGGCCGACGACGCGCTCATGGAGAAGTTCTTCGCCCAAGGCGGCCTGACCGAGAAACAACTTCGCGCCGGTGAACATGCCGCAGTGCAGAAGCAATCCATCATCCCGCTCTTCTGCACGAATGCCGCCGGGAACATCGGCGTTGCGCGGCTGATGGACTTCATCGCCAAATATGGTTCCTCACCCGTCGACCGCGAGCACGTCAGTGCGATCGATCTCGCCGGAAAGGAAGTGGACGTTGCGTTGAACGGCGCCGAGACCGCCGCGTATATCTTCAAGACGATGAGCGAGGCGCAGTTCGGAGAGCTGTCCTATTTTCGCGTTTACTCCGGCCACGTCCACGCCGGCATGGATCTCTATAACGCCGACCGCAAGTGCAACGAACGCATCGGACAGATCTTCGTTCTCAACGGCAAGACTCGCACGGCGGTCGCGGATCTCGGCCCCGGCGACATCGGAGCAACGGTGAAGCTGAAGGACACGCACACCGGCAACACGCTCTGTTCAGCGAAGCGCATCGTGAGCCTGCCCAAGGTGAAGTATCCCACACCGAACATCCACGCCGCGCTGACGCTCAAGACGAAAGGCGAGGAGGACAAGATGGCCAGCGGCCTCGCGGCCTTGCACGAGGAAGATCCGACGTTCCTGTTCCACGTGGATTCCGAACTGCACCAGACCGTGATCAGCGGCCAGGGCGAGCTTCACCTGCGCATCGTCGCGGAGCGATTGAAGGCGCGCTTCAAAGTGGACTTCGACATGACGGAGCCGCGTGTGCCATATCGCGAGACCATTCATGCTCCCGCCGAAAGCAAGTATCGGCACAAGAAACAAACCGGCGGCGCGGGACAGTTCGCCGAAGTCTGGATGCGCATCACGCCACGCGATCGGAACAGCGGCGTGGAATTTGTGCAAACGCTCACGGGCCAGAATGTGGATCGCACATTCGTCCCCAGCGTCGAGAAAGGCGTCATGAGCGCCTGCGCGGAGGGCATCGTCGCCGGGTATCGCGTCGTGGACGTGAAGATCGATTTCTACGACGGCAAGATGCACCCGGTGGACTCCAAGGACATCGCCTTTCAGATCGCCGGCAAGAACGCTTTCAAGGAAGCGTTTCAAACGGCCCGGCCCTGTCTGCTAGAGCCCATCATCGAAATCGAAGTGCGCGTGCCAGAGGATCATCTGGGCGCCGTGATGGGCGACCTCAGCAGCCGCCGCGGTCGCATCACCGGCACCGACGGCGCGGATGGTCACAGCGTGGTGAAAGCCCACGTTCCGCAGAAGGAGCTCTACAAATACGCGAGTGTCCTGCGGTCGTTGACGGGCGGACGCGGGCTGCACTCGGAAACGTTCAGCCACTACGAAGAGATGCCCAGGGAACTGGAGCAGAAGATCATCGCGGAACACAAACGTCCTGCCGACGAATGAGCGCGCCCGATCAGAGTGCGTTCGAATCCAACGCTAGAAGTTCTTGAACTGATCCGCATCGGACGACGGCGGCGGCGTTGGCGCTGCGGACGTCGAGGCTAGGTTTACCGTTACGCCTCGACTCGACTTAACGGGAAGCGTGGTCTTCGGAGTCACGCGGGCATTATGCGTGGCCGCATGCTGCGGCACGGGCTCGTTGTCGTGAGCAGCCACCGTGGGTTGGCGTGAGTCTGAATTCTGTCCGATCAACCGGAGCAATTCCGCCACGGCCTGCTTCTGCGTGGCAGCTTGGGCGTTCAACTCCGTTGCGGCGCTCGCGCTCTCTTCAGCGCTCGCCGCATTCGTCTGCGTCACCTTGTCCATCTGCGACATCGCGACATTGATCTGTGAAAGCCCCTGGCTCTGTTCGCGACACGCTCCGGCGATCTCGCCGACAGCGGTGTCCACGTCGCGCGCTTGGGAGGCGATTTTCTGGATGCTCGATTCGATCTGGCTCACGGCGGCCTCCACCTCACCAAGCGAATGAACCACCTTCTCGCTGACGATCACGCCTTGTTCGCTCTTGCCCATGGACGCCTCGATCTTGTTCGCCGTTTCCCGCGCGGAGCTGGCACTGCGCTGGGCGAGATTTCTAACTTCATCCGCCACTACGGCAAAGCCGGCGCCGGCTTCACCCGCGCGCGCCGCCTCCACTGCCGCATTGAGCGCTAGAATGTTGGTCTGAAAAGCGATCTCATCGATGGTCCGGATGATCTTGGTCACCTCCAGCCCCGCATTCTTGATCTCGTGAATCGCCCGGACCATTTCGGAACCGGAACCTTTGATGCCGGCAATGGCCTGGTTCATCGTCTGCAGACGGCTGATGCCGTCATCTGCCGAGAGCCGCGCCTGCTGGGCGAGCCCGCTGGTTTGTTGCGCCGTCGATTCACTCCGCTTGGCCATGCTGGCGATTTCCTCAAGCGATGCGCTCGTTTCCTCCAGCGAGGCGGCCTGTTCACTGGCACCCTCGGCAAGCCGCTGGCTGGCGGTCGACACCTGGGATGAAGCGGCCGCCACCTCGTCGGCGCCGTGGGACAAGACACTGGCCACCTTCGAAAGAACGCGGCTGACCCGGCGCACAATCCACCAGCCGGCCCCAACTCCCAGCACGACTCCGACGACGAGCAAAACTATCGTGGCACGATTGGTAAGAACGATGGCCGAATCAATCTTCTCGCCGTCACCGGCGGCGTTGGCCTTGTTGAAATCCCTCATCGCAAACAACGCACCCGAGTAGGTCTTGAACAACGGATCAGTCTTCGACTTGAACACCTCGAAAGCTTCGTCGTTGCGATTCGACCGGCTTAGGCTGAGCACTTCCTCCAGCGATCCAACGTAGGCCGCGCGTTTGGCGAAGCAGTCGTTGTATAGCCCGCGATTCTGCTCTGTCTTAATCGTCTTCTCGTAGGCGGCATACTGGCCGACGTTCACCTCGGTCAGCTCCTCAATTCTCTTTTCCAGTTGAGCGATCGTTGGAGGATTGGTTTCCAGGATGTGCTTCAGCACCACCCCATATCGTTCCTCACAGCCCACGAGGATCTCCAGGGTAAGCACCGCGCGCGGCATGCTGACGTCCACGATTTGGTGCTCGAGTCGGGAGATCTTTTTCAGGTTTACGAGGGAGAAAACCCCAAGCCCAATCGCAATCGTCAGGAGTCCGGCAAATCCCAGCGTGATAATCTTCTGTATGGTCAGTTTGTTCATGGCAGCGGCTCCAAGGAATGAATCGTCCCGGTCAGGCACGGCTTCGACGTGGCAGGCTTCGCCTCATCATTCCCCGTCAATTTCAGTCATCGTTTCAATCGCGCGCGCTCTCCGATCGCCTCTTTCCCCTGTTCTGAGAGTATGCGCACCGCGGCTTAGATCGGTCGAATCGTCCGGAAGTTTAGCAGGATTTTGACGACGACCCGTACTACGGTCGCTAGACAGGAGAAATGCTGACTTCTTTCCTCAACAAACTGTCCAACCCGCCGATCAGAGGTGAGGCAGGCGAGCACCGCCCGGCCCGTCGTCATCCGAACCGGTGAGAAGATGGAAGCGACACACTTGTCGGAATTCCCGACGCACTGGCGTGCAACGCCGTTTCAAGTTTTGAGAAAACCGTCTGCTACCTATGAATAAATTCAATCTAAAGGCAAAACTACTCTGCCTGCTGGCTCTCCCGCTCGCCGGGGTTCTGCTCTTCGGAGTGATCGGTGCGTTGGACCGAAAGCAGAAGGCCGACACCTGCACGGCGTTGACCGCCAACTCCACGCTGCTCCAGCAACTCGGCCTGGTCGCGCACGAACTCCAACGAGAACGAGGTCGTTCCGCCGTATTCATCGGCAGCAAGGGATCCAAATTTGCCGACGAACTGACCGCCCAGCAACAGCAGACAGACACGCAGACCCAGCGACTGGATGAACTGCTACAGGGGTTCTCCGCGACCACGCTCGGAGCCGAGTTCGTCGACGCCCTCGGTGACACCGTGAAGGCGCTCGCGGATCTTCCGGCAAAAAGAACCTCCATTCGTTCACTCTCCATCACAGGGCAGGACTCCACCGCGTATTTCACGACGACCATCGGCAAACTGCTGCAACTAGATGTGAAGCTCTCACAAATCGTCAGTGAACACCGCATCGCGAGAGCGATGGCGGCGTATGTAAACTTTCTCCAGGCGAAGGAACAGACAGGCATCGAACGCGCGGTGATGGCAACCGTGTTCAGCAACGACAAGTTCCAGGGCGAAGCTTTAACCCGGTTCAACCGCGCAACGGCGTCGCAGGAAACATTCATGAATGTCTTCCGGAATTCCGCGACCACGGAACAGCTGGCGTTCTACAACGAGACCGTTCGAGGCACTCCGGTGGACGATGTGGAACGCATGCGCCAGACGGCCGTGGCGAAGGCCGAATCGGGCGGATTCAACATTACCGCCAGCAGCTGGTTCGACGCGATCACGGCCAAGATGGAGTTGATGAAGAAAGTCGAGGACAGCCTCTCCGCCGACTGCATCTCGATGGCAGCCGGAACCGCAGCCGACGCCAGGCGCGCGTTCCTGGTGTTCAGCGCGGGTATCATCGCCATTTTCGCGGTCACTCTTGTCCTCGGGGTCCGAACCATCATCGGGATCACCAGCCCGTTGAAAAAAGCGATCAGCGACCTGTCATTCGGCTCCTCGACGGTGACCAGCGCATCCGGTCAGATCACGGCCTCCAGCCAGACGCTGGCACAAGGGGCGAGTGAACAGGCCGCAAGTCTGGAAGAAACCAGCGCGGCGCTCGAAGAGTTGACCAGCATGGTGAAACGGAATTCGGAATCCGCCCAGCAGGCCAAGGATCTCTCCACCCAGACACGGTCCGCCGCCGACGCCAGCGCCGTCGGCGTGGACCGGATGCGCGAAGCAATGGAGGCCATCAAGGGATCCAACAGTGACGTCGCAAAAATCCTCAAGAGCATCGACGAGATCGCCTTCCAGACGAACATTCTCGCGCTGAACGCTGCCGTGGAGGCAGCACGCGCGGGCGAAGCAGGCGCCGGCTTCTCGGTGGTCGCCGAGGAGGTTCGCAATCTCGCCCAGCGTTCCGCCCTCGCCGCGCGCGAGACCGCGGAGAAGATCGACGACGCCATCTCCAAGACCGCCCAGGGAGTGCAAGTCACCAGCACGGTAGCCGACACCTTGCAGGATATCATTGTGAAGGCCAGACAGGTCGACGATCTCGTTGGACAGATTGCCACCGCTTCACGCGAGCAGTCTGATGGCATCTCGCAAGTGAACCTTGCCGTGACGCAAATGGACAAGGTGACGCAGTCAAACGCTGCCAGCGCTGAAGAAAGCGCCAGCGCGTCAGAAGAACTCAATGCCCAGGCAGAATCGATGAAGGAAACGGTGGCCGAGCTTGCTGCATTGGTGGGCGGTGCGGCACCCCAAACGACCACGGATCGCAATCTTGCAACAGTCGATCCCGTTACGGCCCCGCCGGCGAAACGAATCTTCACGACCACGCCCCGAGGCAATCCAATGGCAGCCACCTGCTCTGCCGCCGAACCCGCCACGAAGGCGGCCGTGAGAGAAACGCTTAGTTTCTAAGCCGGAACGGCTATTTATCTTTCAACCGGGATGCGTGTGCATCAACAGGTTGCAGTGAGCTTCTGCCAGTTTTGCCAGCAGTTGTGCCAGTAAATCCGGTACGCCAGCAGGTTTCTGCGTAACCAGACTTAACTTGCCCGCTGTTTGCTAACCGTCCGACATCCCATCGCGTTAGCTTCATGAAAGACAGAACTTATGAAGCAACAATTCCGATTATACCGCCGGGGCAACGGAGGACGATTCTACCTTCAGGATGATCTCACGGGCAAGCAGACGAGCTTGCGCACCAGCAATCGCGACGAGGCTGAACGCCTCTGCCACGCGAAGAACGAAGCCACGCGACAGCCTTTGGTCAACGTGCAGATTGCGCGTGCGTATCTGGCCGCCAACGATCCCAAAATCGCCAGCCGCACTTGGCAGCAGGTGATGGAGGCGCTGGCGCTGGCCAAGCATGGCACCACGCAGACCTATTATCAGCGCGCGTTCACGCAGGAGGCGTTCGCGCTCCTCCGCGACATGACGATTGTGCAGACGCGGCCCGAGCATTTCATGCAGGTGATGGAGGCCGGGACGGTTTCGACGAACAAGAACCTGCGGCGCATCCACAACTTCGCGCTGGGCATGGGCTGGTTGCCGTGGCCGATTCTGGCCAAGAAGCAATGGCCGCAGTTGCATTACCGGGAACGGCGCGGCATCACGCTGGAGGAACATCAGGCGGTTGCCGCCATCGCGAAGACGGCGGAGTTCAAAATCTATCTCGAAATGGCGTGGTGCATTGGAGCGGCGCAGGGTGATCTGGCGAGCATCAAGGCGGAGAGCATTGATTGGGAACACCGGGTGATCAGCTTCTACCGCCAGAAGACCCGGACGCTGTGCGTGCAGCGGTTCGGCGACGAACTGGCTGCGCTGCTGGAGCGGTTGCCCAGGAACGGCCCGCTGTTTCCGACGCTGATTGATCTTGGAGCGACGGAACGGGCGGCGATGTTCCGGGCGTTGACCGACCGATGCGGATTTGAAGGGCTGACGTTGCACTCGTACCGCTACGCTTGGGCGGAACGGGCGCGGACGGCCGGATACCCGGAGCGGTTCGCGCAAGAGGCGCTGGGCCACAAGAGCAAGGCCGTCCACGCGGCCTATGCTCGCAAAGCGCGCGTGGAACTTCCGGCGCTGGAGGATTACGAGAAGAAGCGTGCTGAACAAAAGGTGATCGCGCTGCAACTCCAAACTCCCGGCGTACCGGCAACGGCGCAGGCGAACGAACGAACGCCGGACAAGGCGAAGGAGGCGGTATGAGCCAGCATCCGGTTATGCTGTTGGAGCCATTCTACAAGTGGCTGGACTGGCTGATTGCCGAGCAGGGGCTTTACTTGTACATGGTGACGGTGTGGCTGTCGCCGCTGTTGATCGTATGGATTCTGAAAGGCGGGTTCTGGCGCAGACCACCACGACCGCGCCATGTCGTAAAGCCACCGCCGTTGCCGCAACGGCCCGTGGCCGTGCCACCACCCTTGCCACAGTCCGGCTCACCGAAGGACGACGACAGCCAGTCCTTCGCCATGTGAACTCAAGCGCCGCGCCCGCCGGTGATGAACTGGCGGGCGCGGTCAAGCTGTGCCGGGATTTGCGTTTCGGCGGTCGGGTGATGGCTGCTACATTGGTTCGCCATGCGAAAGAATCTGGATCGAAATCAACTTGCTGACACCGAGGATTGGTACGGCAACAACATCGCCTTCCGGTGCCCCGTTTGCGAAAAGGTCTTCATCGTCAGCGCGCACATGAAAGGCGGTGAACGCGCCTGTCCAAAGTGTGGAAAATCAAAAGGCATGGTCGCCGGTGGAAAGGATAGCGGAGGAACTGCGGCGATCTTGTGGCCCGTTTGATCTGTCCGGTCGGTTAAGGGTTGTGCAGGATCGTCACGGCCAATGAAAGCGATGTCATTCAGAGAAATCAAACGGTGGGAGGCGGAACGGCGGATGGCTCTGGCGCGTCAGGCCCGGCGCAGTCCGCAGGCTGCCGCCGCCATTCAGCGGCGCGTTTCATTGGTTGGCAGCGTGAAGTGGCGCATCACCAATTTGAACGAGGTCGCTCGCGCCATTGCCAAGTGGGCGTAAGCGGCGGGCTTTACCATTTCTCCCAACGCCCGTGACGGTCGCAGAGGATCGGGCAACCGCGCTCCGTTCATTCGGGAACGTCATCGTTCGTTAAAGCCGTCCTCTGGACTTGGCGATCATTTCCCGCACGGCTTGATCCCCGGTCACATCATGGAGTTCACCTCCGCGCGAACGACGCAGGGGCAGGCCGCTTCCCGCAGTGAGGATCGCCCCGGCGTTGCCCTGACCCGCTGCGGTCGAGAGCGAAGTCAGCAAGCCGGCCACACCCGCCGCGCCCGCCGTGGCCAGCGGAAGCCCGGACGGTGCCATCTGCGCCGCCGCCCTCGTCGTGGTGTCGACGGTTTGCACGAAACTGCCGACCGCTCCGCCGATGAGTTCACCGCCCGCCAGCACGCCGTAGGCGAAGACCTTCTGGATGACGAGCGGCGCGGCCACGGTGCTGAACACGATCCAGAACGCAAGCACGGCGACGCCCAGCGACGATTGTAACTGATAGACCGTTGCCGTGGGGTCGATGAACTTGAGCGAGGGATCGGTCATGAAGTCCAGAATCCCCTGCGTGATGAGCGCGGCCACAGCCCAACCCAGCGGCCACAACAACACGCCGACCAGATGCGTGAGGTAACGGTTGCCGATGTCCCGGAGCGGACGCACCGCCATGAAGCCGATCATGAGCGGCGAGAGCGCGTAGCCGGTGAACAGGATGAATTTTTGAATGATATAGGCCCAGAACAGCAGCAGCGAGGCGAACTGCCCGACGAGCCAGAGAATCCCCGACACCAGAACCTCGACGGTGAAGCCGTTGAGATCGCCGAGAATGTCCCACCACGAGCGGTCTGAACCAGTGTCGCGTTTGACCACGAGGAGCGCGTTGTACTGGTCATGGACGTTCACGGGATCGATTCCCAATCCGCTGAGGATCGAATCTTGCAGCAATGCCTGCACTTGATTTCCCCACTGCGGCAGCATCACGAGCAGGGACGTGAGCACCAGCAGGCGCACCAGATGGAGCATCAGCCTTTTTCCCGTAAGGCCGCGCACGACAAACAGGATCGTCCCGACGGTGAACAGCAGGAACGCCACGAGCCGCAGCAGCTCGTGCAGCTCGGCGCATTTCTGAATGAACGTCGGAAAGAGACTCTCGAAGGTGGCCATAGCTTTGGTGCGTTTTACAGTGTCACGGAGGCATGATGTCGGAAGCGGCGAGAGCAGAGATGTATGTGTTACACAAAATCAGGTGAAACCGACGCTTTGAATGTCCGGCTTTCAAGTGATTGTTCGGAGACCGGCCAGGCCAATCGCCGATCCATTCCGTTCCCGTTTCAGTCAGACCTCTATTTGCCGGACTTGCGCCGAAGCATCCGCTGTTGCCTCCCATCCCGCCCGCCCAAACGTCCGCTGATTCGCGCAGTTAAACACAGTGATTCAACGCCGATCAACACTACGCAAATCAACTTTCGGTTTGGGGCTACCCGCCTTTGCGCCGGTCGTGACCAACGCGCCTTGCCTGCGCCGTGCCCCTGCGTGCGCACGGCTTGGCGGCGGCGCGCTCGTCACGAACCGGCAAAGTGATCACGCGCTTTCATCCGCCGTTCGGCAGCACAGCGTTCCGCTCTCTATCCGTTCGCTCCACGCCCGCTTGCCGTCCGCCAGACCGAAGCGACAGGGGAGCAATTCATAGAGCGGCAGACGCACGGCTTCAACGGCGGATTTGCGACCGGCGATGTAGCGCCTTTAACTAGAAGACAATTGTCTGTGTCATTTGGAGCTTTCCAGTTGGCACACTTCGGAGATGCGCCGCTTGGAAATGTCAGACGCATTTGCCGTTGTGCTGAAGCAGCACCGAACGGCAAAACGCATTTCCCAGGAGGCGTTGGCAGAGAAGGCGAATCTTCATCCCACTCATATTGGTCTGCTGGAGCGTTCGCTCCGAAATCCGAGCTTAAATGTTGCACAAGCTATAGCAGACGCCTTGGGTGTGAGCCTTTCCTGTCTCATCATTGACGCAGAGGCTATTCGCAGGATCGGTAAAAAGTGACGGAACACGGTGGTTTCTTCCGGCACTAACCGGCATAGGTGGTCGTCATTCTCAAGGTGTCCACGGCGACGGTGTGCAACTGTTGCGGATTTCAGTTAATTTCACTCGCGGAGGCTCGATCTTTAACAAGACTATTGTCTGTGTTATGTCAAAATCACGGGCAGAAATAACTTGCGTTCACCCGAGGCTGGCGTAGAAACGGCGGTGCTGGACGGGGAAATGGTTCCGCTGAAGTCCGCCAGCAATGCTTGGAAATGAAATCGACTGTCGAAAGGCCCAACCCAGCGGGCGTCGTCGTGCCTTGGTCACGCGCCGGTCTTGGACGCACACGGCTCGAAACCGCGGGAAGGAATCATTCCCTGACTTTTGAGCAAGCGAGCGGAAAGGCTGAACCGGAATGCGCCGGGCAAACAGTCCAACTGAACCTCAGCTACGTGGTCGGCGTATCGTGCCTCACGCTCTATTCTTGCTCCACGGAGGCCGAGAGGCGGGAAAAGAAGTCTTCCAACAAGACGGGGATTCTGTCTTTCGCCGGCCAAAGTTCGCTTGGAACGACTCGCAACGCCTTGGCCAGACAAAGCAATTCAAAATCGGAAACCCAACGCAGTTGCGTTTCGATTTTGGCGAGGGTCTCGCGGCTGAGATCCCAGCCCCACCGGCGGCACCGGGCCGCGAGCATGGGCTGGGTCAAGCCCTGCTGGCTCCGCAACCTGCGGATTTGCGGCCCAACGATGTTCCTCGGATTGCCCATGTTCCGAAATCGGAACTTGAGCGTAGGAAAGGCCACGCGGGACAAGGTTCGGAATTCCGAACGGATTGCGCTTGCACCGCCGGGATGCCTCTGCCAGAAAAAGTCCGCCGGGCGGGGAAACGGTTCCACTGAAGTCCGCCGGCAATGCCGTGGAATGAAACCGACTGTCGAACAGGCTCAAGCCATCGGGCCGTGCCTTGCCCTGACGGCCCGCCGCCCTTTGGCACCGTGGCTCGAAACCGCCGCCAAAGATTTCTGGCGATTTCTCGAAAGATTTCCGCACGGCTCCCGTATGTATCAATAGACAAGCTCAGAAAGAACCCGCGCTAAAACCATGCACTTACACCCTCCTGATCCCGCCCGCTCGAAATCCCCGCCTGAAACCTGCCAAACCGATGTCCGGCTTTTGAAGCGCCAGCCCGCCCGCTGGCTGCCGCTGGCGGGATTATGGCTGTTCCTCTCGGTGCTCTTTGTGGGCGTCGCGCTTGTGGTGGAGCGGGCTGGCGCGCAAGCGGCCCCCGGCCTGACGATAGGGTTGAGCGGCACCAACCTGCTTATCGTCATCACGAACGGGTCAAGCTCAGTGAACTACGAGATCGAAAGGACAGCCATTCTCGGTGACACAGAGAATTTTCCCTGGACCTACTACACCAACGGCACTCTTGGGCAGACCAGTTTCGTGGCCTTTTTTGGAATCGAAACGAGGGGCTTTTTCCGTGCCGCCGTAGGCTTGGATTTTGACTCGGACGGTGTTCCAAACACCATCGACGGCCAACCAAACAACGGTTCCGTCGGGGCGTTAACAATAACCATAGATAGCCCGACCAGCGGGGCGAACATCCAGTAACCAAGTCAGTTTAGGGAGGATAAACCAAATGGAAAGAGGGATTATGCGGAATTTTTTGCGTCTTTCAGCGGCCGCATGGCTCGCGATTTTCGCCGCCACGCCGGCAGGGGCCGAGCCGTTGGTGAACAACGGTGCGGAATCAACGCTCAATGCCGCGCTGGCCATTGGCGGGACGATTTATTTTCAGGGCAACTTCACGACCACCATCACCAGCACGAAGAACATCACCAACCACACGCTGCTCTACGTGCTGGACGGCTACAACGTGGCCATCAGCGGGAGCAACGCGGTGCGGCTGTTCAACGTGAGTCCGGGGATCAATTTCGCGATGCGCAATATCAAGCTCATCAATGGGCGAAGCACCAATGGCGGGGCCATCTACAACAATGGCGGGACGGTCAGCGCGACCAACACCCTTTTCGCCTTCAACACGGCGGCAGGCGGCAACGGTTCCGCAGGTGCCAGTGGAAGTCAGGAAGGCAATCCGGGCAAACACGGCACCAATGGCTTTGGCGGAGCTATTTTCAACACGGGCGCGGCGGTGTTCTGGCAGTGCAGTTTCAAAACCAATTCGGCAGGCGGCGGCAATGGCGGCCGGGGCGGCGACGGCGAGGTGCCTTTCTACGAGGGTGGGTTGGGAGGCAATGGCGCGGATGCTTTTGGTGGGGCCATTTACAACCAAGGTCAGGTGTCGCTGCTTCAATGCAGCCTTGACTACAATTCGGCCACGGGTGGCCGGGGCGGCGACGGCGGCACCGGCAGCACCGGCACCCAGGCTTTCGGAGGGGAAGGCGGTGGCGGCGGCAAAGGATTCGGAGGAGCCATCTACAATTCGGGCGGTCTGTTGATGACGGATTCGTCAATCGCTTCGGGATGGACCATCGGCGGTGAGGGAGGTGATGGCGGGTCGGGCTATGTTGTGGGCCGTGGAGGCAGCGGTGATCAGGGTGCGGGTGGCGCGATTTACAGTATTGGTTTCAACACCAACCTCAACTCCACATTCGCCGTGAATTCCTCGCAAAGCGGTGACTCCAAGCACGGCGGAATTAACAACGGCTCGACGTATGAAATCGACGGACGCGCCGGTATCAGCAGCTTGGGCGGGGCGGTGTGCGATCTCGGCACGAACCTCGCGGTCAATTGCACGTTTTACGGCAATGCCGTGTTCGCCAGTGACGGCGGCAATTCGCTGGCGGGCTGGAGTGCGGGCAATGGTGGCAATGGCGGCAGCGGGTGGGGCGGAAATCTCTACACAGAAGGGCGCACGATGCTCACCAACTGTACCGTGGCCGCAGGCGGAGCACAGGCTGGAACGGGCGGCACCGGCTTGAACCAGAATGGTTCCAATGGTTCGAGCCGGGGCGGCAACGTGGCCAAGAACGGCGGCGTGTTCATCCTGCACAATACGATTCTGTATTATCCGAGCATCGGCACCAACGGCTACACGGGAAGCGGCGCATTCACCGATGGCGGTTTCTGTATCAGTTCGGATCGCAGTGTAACGCTCAACGGCTCTGGCAGCACCACGAACACCAATCCGATGCTCGGGCCGCTGACGACCAACGGTGGACTGACCATGACAATGGCGGTGCTGCCTGGCAGCCCGTGCATCGACGGTGGTGACACCAATTTCTGCCTGTCCATCGATCAACGCGGCCATGTTCGTCCCGGTGGCGGACGCTGTGACATCGGCGCGTATGAATCCATCCCGACAATTATCACGTTTCCCGAGGATAGTTGGGCTTCCGAGCAGGGCGACGTGGGCATCATCACCTTGTTCCGCACCGAGGGCACGGCCCCGCTGACGGTGCAATACTCGATGACTGGCAGCGCCATCAACGACGTGGATTACGTGTCGCTGACCGGCTCGGCCACTTTCCCGGAAGGAATCGACGCCGCGCGGATCATCGTCCGCCCGCTGTCCGACGGTTCCACGGAGCCGGAGGAAACCGTCTCCATCAATCTGCTGCCAGGTGCCGCTTATTTGATCAGCGATCCCACCAACGCGATGGCCACCATTGCGGATCGCGCCCGCCCCGTTTCCGATCAGCGTTACATCCGGGGCACAGGCACATCCCCGACGTATCATTCCTTCGTCATCCCGCTGGATTTTCAAAAGGGAGTGAAACTGGACGACGTGGGCGGCAACGCCACGAACCTGTTTCCAAGCAATACGTGGGTAACGAACTTCTACCACTTCAATGCGACCAATCCGGCCCCGCAGACCGACACCAACGGGCGCATCGTCTTCCGCAATCCCATCGTGGCCTTTGGTGCCCGCGTGGGCGGCAGCGCGCTGGAGGTGGGTCGCACCTATCATTTCGGCACCTACTCCGGCGCGAGCACGACCACCAACTTTCCGCAGTTTCGGATCAAGGTCTATAACCGGACCAACTTCGCGCTCATCAACACGCAGAACATCTACATCCCGCCCCCGTGGGTGAGCAATACCTGGACGGGCTTTTCCACCAACGGCTATTCGGCGATGTCTTCGGCCAATGGCCTGACCACCTTCATCACGCGCAAGGCGAATTTGCGCTGGGGTCTGACGTGGGAGGATTCCTACGTGGTAAGCCACAAGGCCGACAGCACGGCCGCGGCCTACCTCTACGAAATCGAATCCAGAGGACAGGCCATCCCCGGCTCGATGGTGAGCAGCACCAACGTCACCTTCGAGTATTCCAAGCTCTACACCGTCGAGTTTGAATCGCGTCCCGCGTGGCGCTCTTTGTTCGTCAACCAGCCGCATTTCAACGGAAAGCCGCTGCCGCCGGACTACGAAGGTAAATCCGCCGAGGAACTGCTCACGGCTTCGACATTTCTCGCCACCAATCCGTCACCGACTGCTCTGAGTTGGACGAACCTCGACACCAGCCCGGAACTGCGGCGGCATCCGATCCTCGATCAGTTCGTGTCCGACCTGAACCGCGATCCCATTGCATTGGTCAACTACGTCTTCAACGAAATCGAACTGACCGATGCCTTCGGTTACGACGACGAGGGCGACGTGACGGAATCTTCAGTCAACCCTCCCGGAGTCAACCGGAGCGCACTGGCCACCTATCAGGAGGGCCAGGGTTCGCCCGTTGAACAATGTGCGCTGCTCATCTACCTGCTGCGGCAGGCCGGGTATCCGGCCAGTTACGTCTTCCCGTCCGACGAAAGCGTGAAGCTCCTCGATACGCGCCTGAGCAGCATCCTGCAACTGCAACTCCGGGGCGTGGTGGATAATTTTGGCCGCAACCTCACCACCAACCGGCTGATCGCCGTGAATTATCCGTGGGTTGCGACCTACATCGGCACCAATTGGGTGCATCTGTTTCCGTGGATGAAGGACACCGAAATCGTGGAGGGCTTTGGCCTCTACGATTACATGCCAACAAACTACAACAACGGCTACAAATGGATGCGCGACTACCTCTATGGCAAGACGAACATCCTTGCCCTTAGCAGCGACGACGACACGCCCGCGACCTTGTTCCCAAAATTCCTGCAACAAGTCCTGCTCACCAATGCTCCGGGCCTTTCCACGGATGACATTGGTGTTCGCGTGATCAACCGGCGCAACAATTATTCCCGGTGGACAGACTTCCCGAAACCGACCTTGGTCGGCAGCTCCAATGTGCCGGTGGAAAACCTGAGTTCCATCGCGCTGACGAATGTCTCGCGTTATCTGACAAACATTTTCGACACGGTGAGCATCGAGGTTTACAGCGTCGCCAATCCGACCAACAAGATTGTTACGGGTGAACTGCGCATGGCTGACTTGCACAACCGCAAGTTTCTCGCCCGCCACGAGAAGATCACCACCAACTCGCACCGGCTCATTCTTTCGCTGGCCCCTTACCGGCCTGACACGACCAATGAAGCACCGTTCTCGGCCGTTGATCCTTACGCCCCAGCGGACCCGGATGTGTTGCAACGGCTCTCGATGACCAATGTCCTCGGGGCAAGCGACGACCAGTTGAAAATCAAGTTCACCCATCGCAAGCAAAGGTCGCTGCCGCCCGCTTTCACCGAACCAGGCTTTTGGGATGCCTATCCCGGTTTCTTTCTCACGCGAACTGCCGAAATTGAACGCCCCTTTCGCAAGGGCGATCTGGCCGCCATCTGCCTCAACGCGGGCCGCGTGACCCGGCGGATGCTGCAAGTCCATGCGGAGGAACTCTGGCAGATGGAGCAATTGCTGGGCACCAACTCGCTGGCCACGAATTCGATTTCGGCAGATGTGTATCAGGGTACCCCGGCCTACCTCGAAGGCATGTCGTATTACGAGAAGGTCAGCAGGTTCACGGAGCAGAACGAGCGCTGGCACAAGGTCAAAAGCCTTTCGCGCTTTGCGGCGGGGCTGGCCCGGTTCAATGCTTCGCGCAACGGCAGCGGCCAACTGCCAAGTGGCAACATCGATCTCATCCTGCCCGTGGTGGACATGTTCTATCAGCAGATCGCGCTGGTCGGAAACGGATCGCTGCATCCTGATTCGGGCCTGAACAGTGCCGCCGTCCGGGACGATTTTGCGATGATCGGCATCGCCAACGATTCGGCACAGGAACACGCCATCATCAATCAATTCCTGTTCCAGAAGGATGCCGTTTCCACGGTCAAGCTATTACGGCTGGCCCAGCAACGGGGCACCAACGGCCAGCCCGGCATCATTCTGCTCACGGCGCACAACTATCTGATCGAGGGCGAGAAGATTTATCCCACCACCGGCAGCACCAAGCTCAAGGATTATGACCCGCAGCTTTGGTCGCAACTGGTCGCCGCCTTCGAGGTGACGACGGACGGCGACTACAGCCAGGCGTTCATCACACCGTGGCCGGTCGCCAACGCGACGGCCTCTTACACGGGCATGGGCGCGCTCTTGTTCACTCCCAACTCCTACGGCGCGCTCATCAGCGGCAGCATCAACGGAGGCACTGGAGAGAACATGGCGGCTGGAACACTGGCCGCGCCGAACAGTCCGAAGATTGAATTGAACGTTGATGCGAACGGGAATTACTCGGTCGGGACCAAGGCCGCCACGCCCGGCTCGCCCACCGTGGCCCCGGAATTCAGCACCCAGGCCGATGCCGCCGGTGATGTCGCCGGGCTGCAAAATGGATCGTATTTCGCGAACCCCGATCAAGTGATCGCCGGTCTGGTCAACGGCGTCATTCTCGACGGGGTGGCCGGCACGCACAACAGTCTGGCGGACGATTTCCTGAATCGCGCTCCCCAGGGTGATGGAGACATGCGCAACGGCAACGGTTCCAAGGGCACCGTGGCCGATCCGGTGAACACGTTGACCGGCGAGTTCTACGTCGATGCCGCCGATCTCACGTTGCCCGGCCCGATGCCGCTGCAACTCCGCCGCAATTATGGGAGTCACAATTTATCGCCCAACCAGCTTGGCTACGGCTGGAAGCTCAACTACATGCCGTTTCTGACTTCCTCCCAGGGAACGAACTTTTATGCCTCCGACCCCGACGGTTCCGTGCTGGTGTTGGTCCAGATTGGAGCAGATCTGTGGGCACCCACCACGACCAACAACCCCACGCTCAACAATTACACGACCGACGGCATCGGCTCCGCCGCCAACCGGCTCAACGTCCGCATGGCGCGCGTGTTCACCAATTCGGTCAACACGTATTACCTCACCAACACGGACGGGGCGCTGCGCGTCTTCGAGGAAAAGAGTTTCCCGCTGGGTGCCGGGCTGGATCGGCAGCGGCCCTACCTGACGAAGTGGTTCGACAACCGGGGCAACTTTTACACGTTCGAGTATGGCACCAACTCCAGTCAAACCGACTACGGGCAGGTGCGCCGCATCCTGAGCAGCAATGGCAATCTGCTCGGCTTCCAATACGATGTTTACGGGCGCGTCACGGAAGCCTACACGCTGGACGGTCGCCGGGTGTTTTATCGTTTCGACGAACACGGCGATCTCGTGCTCGTGACTCTGCCCGACGCCTCTGAACGGCAGTTCGAGTATCAGCACCTGAACTGGACGACCAACAGCGTCACCTACAATTACTCGACTCACCTGCTCACGAAGGAACTCAAGCCCGACGGGCGCGTGTTGCAGAACGAGTATGATTCGCTCCGCCGTGTGACCAACCAGTGGGCCACGGTGGGCGACGACCTCCGCCTCATCCGCAACGCGACTTTCCGCTACACCAACAATTTTACGCTGACCAATCTGACGGCGCTCCTGACCGGCACGACCACGGTGCTCGATTATACGAACCGAGTCCTGCGTTACTTCTATACCAACGGGCTGGTACGCAAGGTTACTGATCCTCTCAATCAATCCATCCTCCAGACGTGGTATGAGGTCAATGAAACCAATCCTCCGGCCTACCCGCGCAGCTTGAAGACGGTCATGGACAAGCGCGGGCTGGTGACGACCTATCTTTATGATCTTCAAGGCAACGTCACCAACACCACGATTCGCGGCGACCTGCGCGGCGACGGCGACACCAACGCCACGGTCACGACGCTGGCGACGTTCACCGCCAATAATCTGCCGGCGAAGACGGTGGACCCGACCGGCACGACGAACCTGTTTTTCTACACCAACAACTGGCTGCTGGTGCGCGTGGAGAACTGGCCGAGCAACGCGACGCCGGCACAGGCAATCACCAACCTGTTCGTCTATCACGATGTCACCAACACCAGTGATGGCACCGTCAGCTACGGCCTGCGTCAGCGGGAAATCCGTGCGGCCTATTCCGCCGATGCTTCTACCAACGAATGGGATCATGACTCGCGCGGGTTCGTCACCCGTGCGTTGCGCTACACCGGCACCGCCGATCCGACGCTCGTCGTCACCAACTTGCACAACCGGCGCGGTGAACTTGTGGAGCGCACCGACGCCATCGGACGCGCCACGCGCTTTGCCTATGATGCCCGTGGCAGGCTGGAGCAGCGCGAAATCTTCGAGTCCGGCCAGTCGTCTCCGCTCGCCTGGGATTTCTCCTACTACAATCCCAACGGCGAACTCACCTGGAGCGACGGCCCGCGCTTTGACCCGGAAGACTATACTTGGCGTGACTATGACGGCGACGGAAGGCTCACCACTATCATCCGCTGGCGTTCGCAGGCGAAGGCCGATGGAACCGGAGTTGAAGCACCGGCAGGTGACGATCTCTATTCGACCACGTTCTTCGATTTTGATCCGTTCGGCAACCAGACCCGCGTCATCAACCCGCGTGGCATCGTCACCACGAACAGCTTTGATGCGGTCGGGCAGTTGATTGGCCGCAAAGTGCTCGACACAAACGGCACCCAACTGACCAGCGAGGGTTTTGCCTACGAACCCGGAGGTCTTGTCACGCGCTCCACCAATGCACTGGGCGCAGTCTCCCAAACTCTCTACACGTCCACCGGCAAACCGAAGTTCCGCAAGAACACCGACGGTTCCACCAATGCGTGGCGCTATCTGGAGGATGGTCGTCCGCGCCGGGAGATTCAGCACAACGGCGCGTATTGGGAAACCACCTACAACGACGCGGCGCGTTCGGTAACACGCATCTTCTATTCGTCGGCCAACGTCGCACTGGCCACCAACGTCACGGAACTCGACCGGCGCGGGAACGTCGTCCGCTCTGTCGATGCGGGCGGGTTCATCTCGACCAATCGCTTCGACGCGCTCGACCGCATCAAGGTCGCCGCCGGCCCGTCCATCGTTTCGATTTCGCCGACCAACCTTCCGAACATCGGCGGCGGCACCGGCCCCGTCACCAGCATCGTCCAGCAGGTGTCCACGTACTTATATGATTCGAGCGGAAAGGTGCTCACCGTCTCCAACGCGCTCAAGGAACGGATCGTCACCACCCGTGACGCGCTGGATCGCGTGGTGCGCGCCGAAGTGCTCGGCTCCAGCGGCGCGAGCGTGCGACTCACGACCACGGCCTACGCTGCCAATCATCACAGCGCCACGATAACGAATGGTTCCGGCGCGTCGGCCATCGTCTCCACCACTTACACCGATCACGACGGCAACGCGGTTCTCTCACTGCGTTATCCATCCGCCAACCTCGTCGAATTCGACTGGCAGCAGTTTGATTCGGCGGGCAACCGAGTGGCGTCGCAGCAAGCCTCCCGCGCCAGTTCGCAAGTCACGGTCTGGACGACCAATGGCTGGACGTATGACGGACTCAACCGGGTGGAAACCGCCGCCGTGCGCGACGGCGCGACGACCACCTTCAGCTACGATCCTCTCGGCAGTCTCACCAACCGCGCCATGCCCGGCGGACTCAACTGGCGGGCCACCTACAACACCGCCGGCCAGAGGCTCAAAGAATTCGACATCGGCGCGGGCAACCTCGCCTCGCGCACGAACAACTACAGCTACTACGCCAGCAATTCCATTTACGCCGGGCTGCTCCAGACCCGGACTGACGGACGGCTTGTTACCTGCACGCACACCTATGACGACTGGTTGCGCGCCACGACCAACACCTACACCGGCTCCTCGAATTATCACAACCTCACGACGATCACCCGTTTCGACGCGCGCGGCCTGGTGACGAACATCGCCGAAAACTTCGCCACTAATTCGACCGGCACCGCCGTCTCCATCCGGCGCAACTACGACGCCTATCGGCTGCTGACCTCGGAACTCATCTACACCAACAACGGCGTGTTCTCCTCCGCGCAGCAGGCATGGGACTCCGCCGGTCGCCGGGATGGACTCGGCTATTCCGGCTCCGCTTACAACTTCGACTGGCGGGCCGACGGCCTCCTCGCCTCCTCGCTCGGCATCACCGGCGGCGGCATCTACAGCTACAACGACGCGGGCCAACTCGTCTCCCGCACGATTGGCCCGAAGGTCACGACCTTCACGTCGCGCGACGGCGCGGGCCGGCCGCTTTCCATCGGCACGACCATCGACGGGACGGACAGGCTTGACGAATCACTCGGCTACACCGGTGACGGACGCATCGCCACGCACGCTGTCACCCGCATCAACACGGCGGACGATTACACCGACGACCGCGCCTATTTCTACGCCGACTACAGCCGCCGGCTCACCGAGGAACGGCTGAATCTGAGCGGCTTCAAACGCTGGACGAACAGCTTCCTTTACGACAACGGCGCGGCCAGCGGCCCTGGCGTGCTCACCAGGGCCGGAGCGGCGGTCACGAACCTCGCCCAATGGAGCGGCGCACTGGACGGCCTTTCCCGCATGACGAACGCCACCAACAACGTCATCCGGCGGCTCGCCTACGGACGGATCAACGGCCCGGCCACCATCACCACCGCCATCGACAGCCAGCCGATGCCCGTCACCATCGTCGGCACCGGAAATACAACGTGGACCAACCAATGGCGGGCCACGCTTGAACTTACTCCCGGCGCGCACCAACTCACCGCGACGGCGCGGCATCCCTCCGGCCAGTTCACCACCAACGCCGCCATCTGGTTCACCAACAACGCCAGCGCGCCAGACCGGGTGCAGGATATTTTCGATCTGGATGGCAACGTCACGCGAAGAATCTGGCGCAGCGCCAACGGCACGACGAACCGCTCGCAAACGCTCTCATGGGACGCTCGCGGACGCCTCTACAAGATCGTTGAGCGCGACGCGCAGACCAACGGCTTCGACTGGACTCCCGTTTACGATCCGCTCGGACGCAAGCTGCGCACGGTCGAGGTGCCCGTCACCAACGGCGTCTCGCTCACCGCGCAAGTGCTCGTCATCGAACAGTATTTCGATCCGCAGGTGCGCTTCATGGCGCTCGGTGTCTCGGTTGCGGGCAAGACGACGTGGCGTCTCATGGGGCCGGACATGAATGGCCGCTACGGCGGTCTGCAAGGGCGCGGCGGGTTCGACGCCATCATGCCTCCCGAACCCAAGCTGTTCTGCCCTACGATTGCCGATGCGCGTGGAAACATTCTCGCGGTTTACGACGTGAGCCACAAAACCCTCTCGTGGAACACGAGCCGGCCCACCGGCTACGGAGCCGTGCCGACCTACCGCCCGCCGCCACTCGGTCGCGGAGCGGATTTGATTCAAGCGACTGCCTTCGCCGGCATCTGGTCCGATGTCACCGGTTATTACTGGCGGGGCAACCGTTACTACGATCCCATTGCTGGTCGCTGGCTCTCCGGTGATCCGCTCGGCCACGACAGCGACATCTCCCTGTTTACCTACGCCGGTGGTGACCCGATCAATTTTGACGACCCAGATGGATTGGCCATGAAGGAGGTGGTTGAAACCGCATCGAAGGGAATTGATTTTGGGGCCAACCTCGCCATCGCGCTTCTCGCCGGGAACCAGAATTCCTCCGCATTCACGTCGGAGGAGCGCAGCGCCATCACGCAGAACTTCATTGATAAATACGGCTCACCCATGCGCCGTTACTTCAACGCGTATGATTCGCCCAGCCCCATTGTTGACCAGCTTCCGGCGCAGGTTGGCCCGGTGGTGCAAGACGCAGGTGTGGCTTATTACACAGGGCGGTCCACCGCCACCAGCGCGCGGTATGAGCCGGTTCGCGGCTCTGCTGAAATGCAGTCTGGCGCTCCGTTGGAACCAGTCGGGCGCTACTACGAAGCGAATCAAATTGCCATCGTCGGGCCGGTTGGAATTGAGGAACCGGCTGCGGACCCGGCGCCAGCGGCACGCGGCTCACTTAATCCAGCAACACGCGCTGCTGCCCTAAGTGGAACATCACTGCACGCCGATAGACCTGGTCGTTTGCCCGACCAATTGCGCAGTATGTATCCAGAAACTGAGTTTAACTTCACCCCTCCCGGAAAATCGGGACAAGATGTTCAAGTGATTGGTGGGATGCACCCGTCGTTTTATCCTTACGGTGCTTGGCCCGAAGGCATCAATTTTGGCGACTTCAAACCTAATACTCCAGGTGGTTTTCGCACGTTCAGATCAGATCAGTTGATCAAGTGGAATGCCCCAACGTTTATGTTGAGATATGATCCGCAAACTGGAAAGTTGACTAGCCAATGAATTGGATGAGCAACGAATTTATTACAGGCAATCTGCGCATCAGACCACCATCTGGGTGGTTGGATGTCACTACTGAAATTGGTGTGGACAATCCACCGTTTACACTCGCAAAGAACGACGGGGTGGGAGTAATCCAGTTCTCGGTGGCGAAATACAGCGGCGGAGATCGGCCACAGATTACAATTGAGAACTTAAAACACTTATTAGCTGACTTTGCTCAGTCTCGGGAATTGGAGCGCGGGTTTGATGCTGCCGTTCGTGAACAACCATTGTTAACGTGCGCTCAGAGCTACAATCACGGGACACAGTTTCTGCGTGTTTGGTATTGCTCAAACAGGTTCGATGTGGCCTTGGTGACATACGTATGCGAAATGGCAGTCCAAGAACGTGAATTACCGGAATGTGAAAGTATAATCAACAGCTTGGAATTTATTGAGATTGTTTGATTTTCAATTGAACCGTCCGGGAAAATTGGACTCCCCGCGCCAACCAAGGCAGCGCTTCTGCCAACGTGAACAAATGCCGGGACGGCTTCTGGTTGGTAACAGATCCAATGGCTTTTTCGTGAACATTAAAAGAAGTGCATGGTAGAGATGCCATCTCTGCTTATTTCAGAGTGGAAATTATGGATTCGCTCAGCGAACGGCAAAACACGGTTCCAGCCTGTGCTGCGCCAGGAGGCCCACCAACAATTGTTCCTCAGAGGCGCTGATATGAGCAGTATCACCATAGAGACATTCAAACAGGCAGTTGCTCGCTACTTCGAGCCAATTACACGCGAGCATGGTTGGCCGTTAATTCGTCGTGGCGAGGATGTATATGAAACTCCATCTCCATATTTCGTGATGCGAATACGTTTCCATGTCGGTGCTCACGCAAAAAGCATAAACGCCACATTGATACCAATCGATCAAATGCCTGGGAACATCGCCGGCGGTGGTTGCGGCGAATTAGGCGTTGGAGTCATCGCAGGATACAACGGAGTTGAAATAAAACACATCCCTTGGGAGAACACAGCGGAAGGGCTTTTCGAGGAGGCTCAACATGTCGCAAACATGGTTAAGACGTATGCAATCCCATATCTGCTTGGACAGAAATTTGATTGGAGCGAAGTCAATGTTTACCTACAGAACATAATCGCGAAAGACTTGGAAACAATTAGGGGCTACAAATTCCCGCCATCCGTTCAAGAGCGATGGCACTTGCCGCCACCACCAGACACGGATGAAAAACCCTGATGCGTGAATTATTTAATTACCAACTGGCATGAAACGCAGCCAGATTGTTTTTAACATTGTGGCGCTCGCTATCGCTGCGGTGATCTTGATGCTGGGGTTTCGTGCTCGATTTCCAGTTGTCGGGCACTCGACGCTTTCTTAAACTTTGTGCGGTGACGCAAAAACTCCGTTTGAACTCCGCGCAGACAACTGACAGCCTGCGTTCTTGGTGGAAGTTGATGTATTTCGACGCCTGCGGGATCATCGTCGTGTTCTTTGCGCTGTGTAACTTGACATCGTTCGCCGCGTCGCAGCGTGAATTTTTAATAGAGCCAATCCCGGATTGGCCGACTTCTGTTGGGATAATCGAGCAGAATAATCCGCTCGAAAAGCAGGCCGCAGCGGGTGTGTTCACCCTCCTGTTTCAAGTCGAAATCAATGCTGCGACCCGCGAGCGGTATATCCGCGTCGCCCAAAAATTCCTCACGACAGCGGGCGTGGAAGCCAATTCCCGGCTTTCGTTTTCCTTCGATCCAGCATACCAGCATTTGGTTCTCCATAAAATTGTCCTGCATCGGGGAGAACAGGTTCTGAACCGGCTCGACCCTGATCAGATTCGAGTGATTCAGCAGGAAAAGGATCTGGACCGCCTCATTTACAACGGCACGAAAACGGCGCTGATCTTCCTCGAAGATGTTCGCGTTGGTGATTGGCTCGAATATGCCTATACTGTTCGAGGCCGCAACCCAATCGAGGCCGGTCATTTCTTTGACTCCATGCAATTGAGGTACTCGTTCCCAATTCAAAGCGAGTGCTATCGGTTCTTGTGGCCAAGCACGAATCAGCCGGTTTGGGCGCAAACTACGGGAGACGTGTCGCAAAATCGAAACATCATCGGCCCGTTTGTTGAATACGCCTGGCGCTGGGAGAATCGTCGCGGCCAAGAAATGGAGGATTTTGTTCCAGCAGGCACGGTGCAATATGCGTCCGTGCATTTCAGTGATTACAAGAACTGGCGGGAGGTGGCGAAATGGGCGGAAAAGTCTTTCCATCCTGAAAGGGTTAGCGAGTCGCTTTACCAAAAGATCATCAAGATTCGCGATGAGAGTCAGACAAACGACGAACGTGTTCTCAACGCTCTCCAATTCGTTCAGGACGATATTCGGTATCTCGGGATTGAGAACGGGATTAACTCTCACCAGCCCACTGACCCATCGGTTGTTTTCGCCCGTGGCTACGGCGACTGCAAGGATAAGGCTCTCCTTTTCTGCACGATGCTCCGCTTCTTCGAGGGGGTTGATGCTTCTCCGGTGCTCGTCAGCACGCGATTCCTGCAAAGCGCAAAACATTTCATGGCGACACCGCTGTTGTTCGACCACGCGATTGTGCGGGTAATCGTCGGCGGCAAAACGAACTTTGTCGATGTGACTCGATCCTTCCAGCGAGGCCCTTTGGAACGCCGGTTTATTGACTATTTCGGAGCGGGTGTGCTGGTGGACTCGAATGCGCCGGGATTGATTGATATTCCGGCGACGAATGCGGGAATGCCGCAGACCCGGATTGTGGAGGAGTTTGATCTTTCTGCAACCGGGGCCGCCACCCTGACTGTTAACAGCACGTTCGAGGGGCGCGACGCCGACTTTATCCGACGAGGGCGCGCTCTTAGGAGCGAAGAAGCCATCGAAGAAAACGTGCTCGCTCTTTACAAGAAGTATTATGGCGATGCCGTCGCGACGGCGCGCCCAGCGCTTCGTGACGACCAGCGGCAGAACACAATTCAGGTGACTCGGCGATATTCCATTGCGAACATCTGGAAACCTGCTGTCCAAACCAATCACATAAGCTGTGAGTTTGTTACCTACGGGATCTTCGACCGGCTGTATATTCCAGCGAAAAAGGAGCGCAAGTGGCCGCTGGCTGTCTCGTTCCCAGAAAATTACATCCATACGATGCGAATCCGTCCGCACGAACCGTGGCGCATCGTCCCGCGAGAAAAGAAGATTCAAACCAAGGAACTTCTCTTCAATAACCGATTGAGGTGGACGAACGATGAAATCGAGGTGACCTGTCAGATTCTAAACCTTCGCTATGGAGTCGATGCCCGCGAAGTGCCCGATTACTGTGCCACTTTGGACGAGATCCCTCGTTATCTGGGCCTGGCTATCACAAAGCCGATGCCGGGCGTAAGCCTCAATGATTCGCCAAACTGGAGCATTTGGATGGCTGCAATTTCCTACTCGATTGTTCTGCTGATCGCCGCAGGCGCAGTTTACCGGCTTAAGCCAAAGTCTCCGCCTGAAATATGCGAACATCCCACTCCGAACCTCGCCGGTTTGGGAGGCTGGTTGATCCTCTTGGGATTTGCCCTCCTCATCGCGCCATTGATCCGAATCAATGTCCTCATAAGAATAGGGCCGCTCTACTCGATGTCGAACTGGCACACGGTCACAGACGTTGCGAGTAGCAGCTATGATTCGATGCTCGCTCCGCTTCTGCTCTACGAACTGTTTCTTCAACTGACACTGCTGGTGTTTTCAATTCTCATTATCGTGCTGTTTTTTCAAAAGAGACGAATCTTCAAGGCAGCCGTGATCATTTATCTTTCGCTTCAGTTCGTCGGGGATGTGGTTGATCGTGGTTTGTCGGCGAGCCGAAAGCCAAAGGGAGTAATGACGCATACGCGTTCGACGGCAGCTTCGTCAGCAGGAGGGACGTTGGTGCCGCTCGTAATATGGGGACTTTATATTTTGCGGTCACGAAGAGTGAAATACACGTTCGTGAACTAGCGATATTCTTACGTGATCGGAAACGGATATGAAAACCCTTCTCGTCTTTCTCCTGAGCCTGAGCACCGCCAGCGCACAACTGGCCGTCACAGTGTTCCCGCCGAAGGTCGCCGGGCAAAAAGCCGTCGTGTCCTTGACCCTGCGAAACGGCCTTTCCGACAACATTGAATCCGCCCGCGCCGTGGTGTTCCTGCTCGATGAGCAGGGCAAGGCGGTCGGACAACCCACCACGCGCTGGATCATCGGCGGCAGCGCGGACAAGCCGGGGCTGGCCGCAGGTGCGACGAACGCCTTTCACTTCGTCATCGCGAGTGACAAGTCATTCGCGACGACGAACCTGACGGCGAAGGTGAGTTTCAGCCGCGTGGTGATGGAGGGTGGCAAACTCGCGGATGTGGTGAGAGATGTCAGTGTGACGGAGGCAGGGAAGTAACAGGGAGCAATTACACAACCAATTTCGATTCGGGCAGCGGCACAGAAACGCGGGGTTTCTCCACCCTCGCGACATCCTTGGCGTCGCCGCTGTCCGAATCTCTTTTTGAAATTCGCATGGGTCGCGAAACTGATACGGAGCAGTCGAGCCGCATACTGGTTCTGTGGCTGGATTTACGAGAGGCGATTGATGTCGTCAAACGGGCCAGCCCCGCCATTGCTGAAGTAGCGCCGTGGCATTGCGATGTGGAGCGCGTCCGCGCGGTGTGGGAATGCCTTACGCGCCCGGAGAACGAGCGCGCGTTGAGGGAATGGCTGGCCGTGGTTTCGTCGGGACAGGACGAGACATGGGCGCATCAGGCGATTTTTGAATGTCAGCGCCGCAAGGCAAAGCAGTAGGTGTCCGCCAAATCAACAATGCTACGCCGGCGTATCGGACGGCTGCTTGCGGCGGGCGTTCCTGGTCTTCCAGTGGCGGGCGATGACATCCACGGCCTTGGCGAGCCACTGTTCATCGAAGCACTTGGCGGCCACGCTCTTTTTCGAGAAGTATTTCACAGAGTTGGGCTGGGGATGACCGAGAGGCCGGAGCAGGCCCGCTTGAACGAGCACCGGAATGGTGTGGGCGGCCAGTCCGAGCACCTGGGCCACATGGTCCGCCGTCATGCAGGCCGGGAACTGCGCCAGGCACCGGCTGTCGAGGGGAGTTTCCGGGTTCATACTTCTTCCTTTCGGTGGACGGTGAGGGAGGAAATGATCGGGCCGAACTTGAGCAGGGAGGCATGGCGCGGTTCGACGGTCTTGAGGCCGCGCAAATGGCCTTCGGACAGACGATCCTCGATGCGTTCGAGGCCGGAGCCGAGGACGATGAGTTCGCCGCTGGTGAACCGCAGCACGAGCCGTTCGGAAGGAGCGTTGGCTTCGCGGTTGGAGTTGGCCTCGACAACACCGTCGATGTAATGGCTCGTGGCGAACGAGTAGGTCCGCCGGTCATCGGCCCGGATGCGAACGCTTATGGTGTAGGCGTGCGAGGATTCCATGCAGGCGAGTTTTTGGAGTTCGTGGTCGGTGAGGCTTTTCATACGTCAGATGCTCTGGCTTTGTCGTGGGCGGGTGGTGGAAGCTTGCGGCGTGGCGGATTCAATGGATTGAACGGGCGAAAGAGTCTTGTGCAACCGGCGCGCGGTCAGCGCCACGCGGAGCGCGATTTGCCGGGCGAGGTCGAGCAGGCTGCGTTTGGGAGCGTTCGTGACGGCTTCGACCGCTTCGATGGCGGCGAGACGGGCACTCGAATCGGTGACGTGGGCGCGGAGCAACTCCTTGTCGTCGGTGAAGACATGGCATTGATCACGGCCCCGTGAGATGGAGACATAAAACTGTTCGCGATGCACGGCGGGGAGTGAACGAGCCGACGCAACCACGAACACGGCATCGACGGTCTTGCCCTGGGCGGCGTGTGAGGTGACGGCGTAGCCGTGCGTGAAAGTGTTGTAGCTCGAAGAAATCACCCGGTCGTCGGTGAGCGTGATGGAACCGGTTTGAACCGACTTCACTTCGACGAGTTCACCGTTGGTGAACTGCTTGGATCGATTGGCTTGCAAGAGCAGCTTGTCACCGGGAGCCACGTTTAGCGTTTTGCTTTCCCCGACATCAAACGAGGCGGAGCCTCGACCCAATTTCGCTCCGTGTTTCAGCGGAAGGAGTTTTTCCGAACCATCTCCGCGCCGCACTCGAAGCGAGTTGTCACCCACGCCAATGACCTCAACCGACTCATCGCGTGCGAAGCCACCCGCCGCCTTATGAAAGTGCAACACCTGTCCCGCGCGATACTGCCGCACATCTCGCTTCTGCGCCTCCGTCCACGAGAGCGAATCGAAGACGCGGAACTCATGCTCCTCCGAGCCGAGCCGTCCCCGTGTCTTCAACTCAGCCCGCACTTGCGAAGTGACGGCCTCAATTTCGGCCCATGTTGGCGCGACCAGCAGCGCGGACTTTCGTTTATCAATGGCGGAGACGTACGCCTGAGCCGCCGCTTGGTGAACGTCATCGCGCGAAAGTTCCGTGATGTCGCCCAGCCGTTCCAATTCCGCGAAGGCCGCCGCCGTCTGCTTCTTGGCGGCAAGTTCCACGACGCGCCGGTAATCGGCCCGGTGCTGGCGGCGGATTTGCGTGAGTTGTCCGAACGTATAGGGCGAATGTTCCTCGATGATGCGGAGTGCATCGCCCCGTTTCACCGAGCCATGCTGGCCGGTGTCGCCGGAGAGAATGACGCGAGTGCCGAGGCGCAGCAGCCGGGCCATGTCATCCACGCCCACGGCCCCGGCTTCGTCGAGGACAACGACGGACTTCAGTTGGCGTCCATCTTCACGCAGGAAAGATTCGAGCGTGACGGCATGAAAACCTTCCTTCCGCAAAACATCGGTTGCGGCGGCAGTCGGCGCGCAGAACCGAAGCGTGTGGCCAGTCCGGTCACACGCGGTGTTCAGTTCCCGGAGCGCGGTGGTCTTGCCCGTGCCAGCCAGCCCCCGAAGGCCGGTGATGCGGTCGGTGCTTTGGAGGACGTGACGAAGGGCCGTCTGTTGATCGGGACTCAGCCAGTCCGCCGGCTGATAGTCGTAGTGCAGCGGGGCGACGGCTGATTTGCCATCGGTGACCGCGGCAATCAGCGCCAGTTCCGTCATCAAAATCTCGCGGGTCGAATAACCCTTGTCTGTCGCGACCAGTTCCGAAGATTGGCGCAACACTTCCTTGAGCTTCGGCAACTCGACCTGACCATGACCGTGAGCCAATGCGGCCTCCAACAGCTCATGCTCCGCCGCCACCGACTTCCGCTCGAAGACATGGGCCACGGCATGGGCGATGGCTTGTGATTCATCGACCGCGCGGTTCTCTGCCCGTTGTCCATTCGCCGATTCACGCAGCCCGGCTAACGACGCCAGTTCATCGGGCGACAACTCGGCCAGATGACGGGCGCGTAGTTCCGCTGTCGAAATGTCCTTGAGCTTCCGGTCGCGGCTGTGATGCACCGCATGGGCGATTTCGTCGTTGGTCAGTTCGCGCCCAAGCTTCTGTTCCATCTCGCGGATGACCTCGTTCTTCTGAACCGTCCGTTTGGAGAACCGCTGCAACACCGACTCGCTGACGCCTTCGATCTGAAACCCGTGCTCGGCCGGAACCGTGTGGTAGCCGAGCGCATGAATCCGTCTGGCAAGTTCGTTGCGATACACTTCCGTGCCGTAGCGGATGGCGTCGTACATCGCCCCGGCTTGCAGTGCCTTCCAGGTCTGCTCGGCGTCATCGAACGTCGCGTTGAACACTGTGCAATGCGTGTGCAACTGCGGGTCGAGTGCGCGGGAAGTCGTGTGAGTGAAGCGCGCGGCCACGAGGTTGTTGGTCGTGCGATCCGTCTGCCGTCCCTGCTTGCGAACCCGTGTGGCGGCGAACGATTCGAGTTCGCAGAAGGCGATCTCAACGGCCTCCTCGTGGGCCGCAATCAACCGTTCGTCCTTCAACGTCACGGCGAGGATGGAAACCGACTTGGGAGCCGAGCAGGTGAAATCGTAGAAGACGCGCCGGTTGTCCTTTTCGTTCTGGCGGAGCGTCAAACGTTCACCTGTTTGCGGATGCTGGTTTTCACAGAGCGCCTCGAAGGATTCGCAGCCGACCTCCTGACCCGCCGCCAATCCCAGTCGTTGCGCGCCCAAACCAATCCACTGGCCGGGATGGATTTCCTGGGCCGCGTAATAATCGTTCCGGGTCAAATGCTCCTCGAAGTAGCGTTTGGCGTCGGTGAGATTCTTTTGGGCGACAACGGTGAACATGCGTCGGTCTGTGTCACTTCCCATTCATGCGGCGAGTCTGCCGGTTCTCAGAACTCCATCGGTGTAAGTTTCACACAGAAGGCGAATCTTCATCGGACGCATCCTGACTGCTGTTTCCGGCTGAATTGCGTCCATCGGGCACAATCTTCGGTATGTGCGGGCCACCAAGGGACACATTGGAACATCACTCACTCTCCTCCCAGCCCTCGACTCACAAGCACGGTTCATCTTCATGCGATCCAAGTCTGTCAGAACGGGAACCCGCCGAGATGTATGTGATACACCAAATGAACGAAGCCATTGAAACCTCCCCACAGAACGAATTGGCGGCGAGTGTTCCTGAAGGCACCGGTTTTCATCACCAGCCGGCAACCTCGACGATGACCACAAAGGCATCACGAGGGACGATAAACCCCGTCGGCCAATTTTCTGTGACGGCCCGTCACAATCGGTGCCGATCCCGCATTTTGTGACAGCCCGTCACAAGCAGGCTTGTCCCACCCTGTTCCTCCCTTCATCACCCATCGCAACATCCGTTGTTTGATCACGCAACTGCAGCCACATCATCCGGCGAAAATGTTATTGGCGACATTCACGAACAGCCGATTCACCGGGAGTTCCCGTGGCTTTCTTGAAGATCGAAAGCCTGAGTTTTTTGTATGACACCATCCCCTTGTGCTCAGCGCGCAACGAAACAAGCCGCAGTCGCGGCAGTCGCAAAGAGCAGCAACCGGCGGCAAGAGATTTGCGCCACCGGCCGTCGGCATTTGCCGCCGTTGACCGCATTTTGATCGCGTTTACAGCACTCAAAACAGTATCCGCCTTGGTTCCGTCACTATTCCGCTAAACTCGCCCACTGTTCACTCACGCGATTCGGCACGCGCGGCGTAACGTGATGGCAATGGAATCAGCGCAGTCCAAGCGGCGCGGCGGCAGGGCGCATCACAGCGCGATGGAGCCGCACTTCGCGGCGATCCGCCAGTGGCGGCGGCAGCGCAAGACCTGGAAGGAAATCGCCGCGCTGCTCGCCAGCGAGAAGGGCGTTCACGTCACGCTCTACGCGCCTTACCGCTTCATGCGCCGACGGCTCAAGCGACCCGCGCATTGGGAGGATGAAGCCGCCTCCCGTCCGGCATCATCAGAGTCCCAATCCGCCCACCCGAAAACATCGGCCATCCGGCCCTACATCGCGCCGGCTCTGCCTGAAGATGATTTCAAACGTCCTGACCCAAAATCCTTCAACCCTGACGAATACCTATGAACAAACGCATCCATCTCAATCCGCAATCCAAAGGCTCGCTCGGCAAGAGTTTCGAGATCGAGTTCCGCACCGCCTGGCTCGACTGGCTCAACATCCCGTGGACCGGCTCTGATCTCGACGACCGCCATCGCACCTTCGCCGACCGCCACCCGGAGCGGGTGCAGTCCTATCGGCTCGGCCACGACGACGACAGCAAGTCCACCTTGCTCGGACTCTTTCGGGGCGTGGCCCGGAGCGACGCGCCCGTGCATCTCATCGACTGCCGCGCGCAGGCCGACGGTTTGATCGTGCAGGCATTGCAGGAACTTCAAATGCTCGAAACGCTCGCCGCCGAGGGCATCCGCTTCACGTTCCTCCTGTTTCCTAGCGAGGACACCGAGAGCATGAACAATCTCATGGACCTGTTCTGCTTCGCCGGCGACCGCGTGGATTACGTCATCGTCCACAACCCGGCCAAGGTCCGCACCGACCTGTTCAGGAAATCAGGATTGGAAGCCGAGTTGCGGAAGTTCGGCGCGAAGGAACTCACGCTGCCGGTCGTCACCTCGATCACGATGCTGGCCATCAAACGCGCCGAGGCGAAAGCTGGTCGCAAACTCAGCTTCGCCGAAGTGACGCACCCGGAAGCCGGACACTTGGAGCGGATGCTGGCCGGTGAAATGCAATGGGCCATGCAACGGATGTTCCCGCAGTATCACGCTCTTGCCGAACTCCTCCTGCCGCCATCGCTTGTCCCGAAGGAATCTCCGTGGTCGCAGCCGCCAGAGAAACCGCAGCCCAAACAACGCTCCCTCAACCTTGGCGAGTGACGTATGTCCAAGACCGACTTGGACTGGCTTTGCGAGAACGCTTCGCCCGAAGAAGTGAAGCGTCTCATGCGGCTTGTCCACGAATGGAGCCAGGGTGACGAGCAATCCTTTCCCGTGCAGCTCGCACTGCTCACCCGCGCCCAATGGCGCGCGGCGGCGATGATTCCGCGACTGGTGGATGAGTCCCGTCAACTCATGGAACTCAAGCTCGCCGAGCAGCGCCAGCAAGCCGCCGCGCTCGTGCAGAACTTCTCAGACACCGCTGACGACAAGGCCGAAGCTCTTTCCGCCATCGTCACCACGCACACCAAGTCCATGAATCAAGCCGTCGCCAAGGTGCAGGTGCAAATGACCAACGCCGAGAGCGTGGCGACACTCATCCGTAGCGAACTCGAAAGCGGGACACTGGCTTGGAAGCAAGCCAGAGCCGGCTACGAAGCCGAACGTCAAAAGCTCGAACAAACCCGTCAGGAACTCGACTCCCGTAATGCCCGGCGCGACTGGCTGTGGGCCGGACTCGTCCTGCTGGGCATGATCGCCCTCGGCATTGGCATCGGCGTGGCCATCGGTTCGCGCATCGCGCATTAGATCACTTCGAGCTACGCACCTCCCGCGCGTTGCTGATTTTCGGCGGGCTTACTGCAACAATTGGACGACGCACTTCGGGTTCAAGATGACTTCTGGACAACAAACGTATTCGACACCTCTTTCTCACGATTGCCAATCCAGCCATCCTCGAATACCTCGAGAACTTTGCACTTCTCTTTTTGAATGATCTCGAAGACAGAAGTCTGGGGCAGAACATGCATTTCCAACCCACTTATTGTACCTCCTTCGAGGTAATCCGAAACAGCGAAGCGATAACCATATCTGTAAGTTGGCACTTGAAACACTGCCAAGCCATTTGGCTTAAGTGCGAGCAACATCGCTCGAATCATGTGAGCCGCCAAAGGAGGAGGATTGTGTTGAAGTACTATTATTGAATAAGCCAAATCTACCTTTGGAAAGGACGACAAGTCCTGAATGGAACGCAAATGTTTCCAGACTATCTTGCGTTTCCATTCATCCTCGGCGTGTTTTTTTGCGATCTCAAGATGCGACTTTGAAATGTCGTAAGCGAATATCTTCAATCCGTCCTTCGCCAGCCATCGAGTAACACGTCCGACTCCGCACCCAAACTCCAGCGCGTTCCCCACCCGAGCGTATTCGAATCCATTCCTAAGAAGAGCGGCCTTAAGAAGCCCGGCACTGTGTTTACCGGTCTCGAAAAACTCGTCAGATGCCCCCGTAAATCCAGACGCTCGGTAACGGTCACAGACCAGTACCGACCAATATGGTTCATCCTTCCCTAGCTGTTGCCATGACTCCTTCACTCTGCTGAAGAGCAAACGCATTTGCGGATTAGAACACTTAGTCTCGACTTTCATCGGTGGCTCATCGCCAGCAAACGATCTCCGAACGATGTCTGGATTCAGTTGACGGTACTCGTTTGAGCGCAAGAATTCTTCTCGAAGCGACCGAGCATCTCGAATTTGCGCCAGCTTCTCTTGGACAACTAAATCCCCTTCTGGTTCTCGATCTAGCAACAATTTATAGGCCCAAACAATATGGTCTTTTGAGATTTGCTGCCTGTTTTGAGTTTTGGCAGCGCTCATGGGAATAGCTTCTTTGTTTGCACCCGCAGCATGGTTTCTCTGCGACACGGGGACAGGAGTAGGCTTCATTTTCTTGTGTAATTCAAACGGATGACAGCATCAGTCAAAGCGGTTTCCTCCCGAACGCAAGTCCATCGATGTAGCCACAGTCCGACAGTTTCTCGCTCGCGTGTTTATGCCAGACTCGCTCAGGGCCAGGCCAGGTGAAATGCACATCATGCATCGCAATCCAGCCTCCGGGGACAGTCAGATCATAGGCCCACTCAAAATCGTTCAAGACGATGTCGTAATCATGGCAGCCGTCGATGAACACCATGTTGAAACGCTCATTGGATTGAGCAAGGTGTTTAAGCACATCCCCCGAATGACCTACCAGCGGTGTGAGGTTCGAGAGCAGGCAATTCGCAGCCATGTTCCTTTTCCAAACATGGAAATAGTCTCTCTCCAAAAAATCGGTATCGTTTCCATTCCAAGTATCAACGGAGCATATTCGTTTCCGTGACCCAAGACAGCCAAAACCAAACACTGCACTGGAGCGGCCTTGGAACGCTCCAATTTCCAAGATTGATGAGTTGTCAGGCAGCGATCTGGCAGTGTCAAAAAGCCAGCGAGCATGCTCTGGCACCAACCATCCTTTGATCCGATCCACCCGCTCGTGGACTTCATCATAAGTCGATGGCACTTCTGAAATGAATTCAAAAGACTCGCTGGTAGAGCCGTTACTCGAAATAGCATTAGAAAACACAGAATCGTGATGCACCGGAGTCTCATGTACCCCTGTCCGACCAATATTTCGAGTCCTCGACAAAGTTGGTGTCAATACTTTCAGCGACGGCTCACGTTCAATCAATTGATTGATGGAAAAATCCCATCCGCGCGTATCGCGCATCCACGCAGGTTGAATCCATTCTTCATATTTTTGCTTCGTGACACACCATCCCCAAGGGCAGAAATGTCGCCTCGACTCGACTCGAAGTGGAGTTTCATTCGAGGAATCCCCAGCAAACAGATTCATCAGCAGAAACGCATCTCGATTCTCCCAATCGTGGAACCAGTTACAAAGCGAGAGCGCGTCACGCGATAGTACAATGTCATCCTCGACAGCGACGACAAAACCGCTACCTTTACTGAATGCATGTTGAATGATGCGCCGATTATTGTAGTTCACTCCAAATCGTGCGGGATTGACCACTATTTCAGATTCCACAAAATCAATGTTCCGACACATTTCCACAACTTTCGGACAGCCCGGATCGATCCCACAGAAAAGCCTGTAATCTTCGATGCCTTTAACCTGAGACAGCGCGCTGATGACTTCCTTCAGATAATCCGGGCGGTTATACGCGATCAACGTAATCGCTTTGCGTTTGCGTTTCTGAAAAAGTTCGTAGCTTGACACGCTACGCCTCGTTGGGCGAGGCGGATGCCACAAGTGCATGACACGCGCATCTGTAAACGATTGTCCGATGCCCACAGCTCCCAAAACATTTTCGTGGAAGTCCGCATCCTCGTATCCATATCCCTTGTAATCTTCGCAATAGCGGTAGCTCTCAAACACATTTCTTCCAAGGAGAAGCGGACCTGATCGTTCCCAGCGTGCATCCCTTATGCGTTCAGGAGTTTCGTCCGACCTAAGCTTCCAAACCTCAGTTGGAGCGTAACCCGTGGCGGGAAAATCATTCGGCCGCGATACCAGTACCGAATCAGCATCCAGGAGCATTACCCAATCATAATTGTTCTCAGCAGCGTGGCTGAGAGCACGGTTTAGTCCAGCAGCCAGGCAAAAGTTCTGACCGGATTCAAGTTGCTGCACTACGATGTTCGTCATCCCGAAACACGATACCGGAATGTCGGACACGAGAAGAGGATATGTATCGTGAAGCGCCTCCGTGAACTTTTGTTGAAAGGCCATAGTCCGTCGAAAGGTATCGAAAAGATCCTGCGTCACCACGTATGCGAGCAACAGTTTACTCATATTTCAAATGGCTTCTCGACGAGCGCGGTAAAATGCGCTCGGTATTTGTTTTTTACCGCTATTCCAACCGAAACAGCTACGTTGCCCATCGCAACTCGCAATCCGCTTTTTGCATCGGTTTCTCCGTGGGATGTGGCAACGAAACATTGACTATTCTGAAATTACTCCGACCTCTCGCATGACTTTGACGAGCGCGGCGGTTGATCTCGCCCATGTGAAGGTGGAAGCGAATCGAGCGGCTGTTACTCCTATCCTGCGCGCTTCGTCTCTATCCTTGTACACGCGCCTCAGAAGCTCAATCAGATGGTCTTTGTCAGGTTCGGCCCACACGCCACCGCCGCTGTAGTTGTATGAGGCAGGAACCAGCTTGAAATCAGCACTGTAACCATGAGTCTCATTGAAGAACTCGGCGTGTCCGCCAAATCTCACTGCAATGCACGGGCGACCAACCGCCATCGCTTGATGGGGCATCAAGCCCCAACCCTCGGAGCGAGAAATTGAAACGAAGCAGGTCAAGCTCGCATACCACCGGGCCATCTCTTTTTCGGACAGATAGGCGGCTGTGATCTCGACACGCGGGTCGCCGACCTCCTTGACTCCGCAATCTGGAAAGCATTTTACTCGCAGTCGCACATCGGTTTCGGACGGAAACGCTCGTTGAAATAGTTCAATTACTTCGTCCAACCCTTTTCGCTGACCACCGCCCTGTATTTTCCCGGCGGCACCAAAAACACACGGCCCGTCGAGTGAAGGCGGAACGTACTTGAAGATATTGGTTTTAATACCCAAAGGGACAATTCTGATCGGCCTGTCCACACCAGCCGCGCTGAAACATGTGGCATTCCACTGGCATGGCACAACAAGGCATTCTGCCGCGTTCAGCCATCCGACCCATTCGCGAGGCAAACGACTTGCTTCCCACATTGTGAAAAAAAGCGTCCGCTTGTTGGGAGTGATCGCAATGTTGGGTGGATGTAGCAGTAATTCCCACTCTTCCGGCTGAACTCCGTTCACGAATTTGTTCCGAACATGGGAGGGGATTGGTGCAAATCGCTCGTCCAGTTCGGTTGAACGAACTTTGACTTCGTATCCCATCTTTCCCAGATCATAGATGATTTGGCTGGAATGCAGGCCATATCCTGTGAACCCGTTGATAGGGCCTCGGAATACTACCCGCTTTTGGGATACGCTTGCATTACTGCGTACAGCCCGGCGATTTGCACCGCTTGGCACCAACCGCGCGGGGCCAATATCGACGACATGTTGGGGTGGAGCTTCGGGTTGCGTTTGAATGTTCCCACTCCATCGTTTCTTCAACTCCTCCAGGAACTCGAAACATTCGGCTTCGAACAAGAAGCCTCTCACCGTCGGGTTGCCATGACCGAGATGCCATTTGACGCGATTGCGGTGCTGAAAAATGCGCCTCCCCTTGAAATCGTGTTGGCACATGGTGCCATGCAACGTGTGAATCAGAGTCGCTGGCATCGCGTACGATTTTTCAAGCTTCCTGAATGCCATGTGGAACGTATCTTTGTCTCCATGAATGTGGTGATAGAAATAGTCCGAGTGTTCGTTATACCACATGGCAAGACGAAGGGCTTTCCAACACCGCTTCTTATCGACGACGATCTGACCGCTCTCAAACTCAGGCTCATCGCGGAATGGCACGCCGCATATTCTCCAGATGTTTCTTGAGCGCGTCAGCCGGCCATAGTCAGGCCAAAAAATGGCACCCGCTTTTTTGAACTGATGAGTTTGAAAGAGAAACTCCGGGTTGACTACGGGAACATTGTCCGCATCCAGAAACAGGACTTCCTGAAAAGGAGACTGAATGATCGAATACGGCTTCAATTCGTAGCCGTTCAGGATTCTTGTAGGGTGCTTTTCCCGAACCTTGAGAGCATCGACGCACTCCACTTTTAGTGGCTTGACCAGCGATTTCATTGTCTCGTCGATTTCCTGATCGCCAAGGTACCAGAGTTGAATCGGCAGGTTGCAACCAAGTCTTCTGAGCATGTTGATGCAAACCCACGCATTGGGAAAATACTTGATGCCACCGCCACAAATAACAATGCCTCTGCCGTGGCAGTTTCCGGGATACGCGGGAATAGTCTCAATGAACTTCTCGCCTGAGCGTCTGAACAACTGGATTTCCAGTGCTTCTTTTCGCCACCCAATTCGTTCCCCTTTTGAAATAACCGCTTTGGTCGCGTGTGCTTCCGCACGGGTAAGGAAGCGGCAGGCACCACCTTCAAAATATGTTTCTACTCGACGAATGACTTCCGCGGCCGTTATCGCATCCATGCAGCGCGGCAGTTTGCCAACAACATCGACGCAAAGATTTTCCGGACGGTCCCGTTCGTCGCCGTCGCCAAGAGGAACAACGCGAGATTTCCAGCATCCGCCATTGTCACAACATAACAGCGCGCCACCCGTATGAATGTATTGATGGTGAGGATAAGCTTCCCAATGCGCTGGTTCGCGCCCTCCTGCCACAACCACGCAAGGGCGATTCTTGGGAATACCTCCCTTTACTTCGACCGCAGCCGCCAGATGCATCGCCAAAGTTACAGGACAAAGAACACCTTGTGCATGGTACATGAGGCGAACCAACTGGCGTAGATCGGTCTGCCCACGCAGGTCAATAACTCCATCCAGCCTTGGATGATTGTGTTCCTTGGCCCCCACTTGGACGAATTGAATCTTGCCTCGAAAGTGATCAACAACCTGTTGGTACCGTTCTCTGTCCCACCATTTGATCGTTACGTCATTTTTTCCACCAGCGACTACGATCCAAAAAGGAATATCTTTTCCAATGATTTCGTGGACCTGTGAATCCCACGATTTCTCCTCGTCGGACAAGTGAATATCTCCCTTGAACACGCTTGGCTTTATGTTCAATGAGAGACGTTCGTTCAAGAATTCGATGAATCCGTGGATTGCATGATAAGGGACTCGGTTGCTGGAGTTGATGAGAGGATAGTGGCAGTCAATTATCTGAATTTCCGCGTCTCGCTCATCCAATGGCGTAACGTACGGACTGTTCTCCCAAAGCTGCGGAAATGGGGTCCGAACATCAGTGATAAACCTATTAGGGTAACATTGATGCAAGTCGCGAATCGCCGCAGAAAGAAGAATCATGTCGCCCGGAGAGAAGCAGTTTTTCAAAATGAGTTTCTTCAAAGCGACAAAACGATTTAAGTGGCTGCGGCCCTCACTTGTCCGAGTGGGAAGCTATCAAGCAGTTGGCTGAACTCGCACCCCAATTTTAACGAAAATGCTGGTGCCCAACTACTCTGGCTGAGGTGTATTTGTCGCGAATAAACATTCGCCGCTCATTGCGTCTATAACATTGCGAATGTGGTTTCGCTGCCATACAGGGACGGTGTCTCCACCCGGACCCTTTGCGATCCTCGGCGGTATGCCGCGAAGCGTGATAATCCAAACTGCCTTAGGCTCTCCCCCTCTCTCCGAGTGCATCAAGTACAGACCATCGATCTCTTTTGCAACGAAAGGACTTCCGATTCCTCTTGTCAAAACTATATCAAGCGCGTCCACAAAACTAATCTCAGGTTCAACGAGCGGAAACCCATGATAAATCTCTCCCTGCTTGCGCAATTGGGCCTCAGCCAAAGCGGATGGTGGTTCTGGACGCATATCTTCAGCCTCCCCTTCATAGCGCGATCTGACTTGCACGATTACTCCGGTTTCTTTTTCGGCCAAAACAACGAATTTTCGCTGATATCGATCTTCAAATCCTTGATTTGACGATTTGAGCTTGAGCGATGCAGGTTCGAACTCGACTCTCCAAACATTTCTATTGGTGAATTGCCGTGAAACGAACGGTATGTCGATCTCCTCAATTTGCAGTTCGGTGACCGACTTGACTCTCGTGAGCCTATCTAAGTGCGTTATGTGGGCTACCTGATTCGTTGCGATGGAGTAGCTTCCCAGCAGTTTCTGGTATGGCATATTTGTTCTATTGTGTTGGAGGTTGTTGCAACTGCAAGCAGTCAGAGCTAGTAAGGCAATGGCAAACCACATTTGTGATCGCATATGATTGGATCGGTTACGGTTAAAGAGGCTTCTTGTCCCAGATGTTGAATGCAGTGCCGCTCACCCACTGCGCACCCCACTCATTCGCGTCGTCGCTTGTGACATCTGCCGCAACTAGCCCTGCATTCTGGTAGGCACCACCGCTTACCCGGTACTGACAGGCGGTAAAATTGCATTTGTCTGAATTTGTTCCGGGCATGTCGTCTTCTTTGTTGTAGATTTCTCCAGTCCAAGCGACGTGTGTGCCTGTGTTGTCCTTCCAGTAATCGTCCTGGAAATCATACCACTCAGTGCCATCGTAATAGAATATCCACTTGCCGGTCGCCTTGTTGAGTTCACACTTATAGTTGTGCGTGGATCCCTCCGCAGGAGCGTTGACCACGTCGTATTTGGCAAAATAGCCGTTCCCCTTTAATTCCGCATAACGGTACTTTTTAATTGTCGTTGAGCCGGCGTCTCGTTCACGTCCCCAACCGGTCTGCGCCCATTTGGTGGCACTGCCATTCTGAACTCCGGCGTAAGCAACTTGGTACGCGCTTGATGTAGCATTGGGCTCACCGCACAGTTTGCCATACCGTGTTTTTACGTCTGATTTCGCACCAATTGCATTAGCTACAGCCTTGGGACCTGCTTTTGCATATTTTCTCCCCGCCGTGCATGAAGGAGGTGGTGGCGGGCTGTCCGCCGCAGTCAAAATTCCGACTGTTGATTCCGACCCGATGGCCCGAGGACTTAATCCCATATTCCTTCCTTTCCAATTACTGCTAGAAATCCGAACCAGAACGCGTCATTTAGCGTCACACCGCATTGACCGAAAGGAAGGCGAGTGTGATCATTTTCAGCGTCAGCCCCAATTTTGAACAAATTCGCTTTGATGACTATTTTTCCTGATTTCATTTCGATTTTTGAATGTTCGCTGCTCCTATATCTGCTAGATGCTCGACTACCAACACATGAATGGCGTCAGTTTGCGGAGAGTAACTCGGTGCAAAGCTAGTGATAATGCCTTTTTGTTGTGTTGGATGTCTTGGCGGATGAGTTCGGATCTGGCCGGTCACAGAAACGACTCGATTAGTGATCCCTTCTAACGGTAGAAGGCGCAACTTTCTATCCACCAAGAGCAGTTTGCTTCCGACCACAGACTTACTCGGTGTCTGCTTTGAAAATTCGGCGCTATCGACGGTAAGCCGAATTGCCGAATGCTGATTAGTGTTCGTATCGTAAATCACAATTGCCTCGGTGCGCCCCACAAATTTTCCTTTGTAACTCGGAACAGTTGCGCATCCGGTCAAATACGCACAACCAAGACACCACAGTAGAGCAACAATTCTCATTGTAACGAGTTCGTTGCAACTTCTCCTACTAACCACGGCATCCCGTCGTGGTTCGTTTCTAATGCATTCAACGAATACTGCGCTGAATCCGGCGGAGTTTCGATCGTGAATGGTGTGCCGATTCGAGTTCCCCAATTCCCAATATCCATGCGAATCTGAGTGGTCGAACCCGCCTGTGAAACTATTTCGTCGCCTTTCAAGAGGCTGCTAAAGGAATTCCCGATTTGCCTGATCTGCCCGTCACTCACCCGATGGAAGAGGCTGTAGCCGCCGCGTTCTTGATAGTAATTCTTAAAACTCTGGACCGTGTCGGGAACCGTGCCAGCGGGATTTAACCATTCCACAGGATCAATCGTCAGAAGAATTTGTACGGGTATCTTGACCTCCAAACGATATTCTATGGGATTGTGTGGGCTGCCGCCGACTACGATGGTCTTCGGAGCTGAGCTGAATTCTTGTGCAAAGCCGATCGCCGAAATTCCACCCCAACTGTACCCGCAAACTTTAAGGGTCAAATTGCTCACTTCTGCTTCCGTGATGACGCGATTGCCATTTGTGTCGATTGCTTCGAGGAACTCTTTCCGCGCTGTCAAGCCGACGTTGTGCTCGTATAGATGACCAACACCAGCATTGAGTGCCATCTCTCGGAACCACAAGTTTCCATAACCAGAGAGAGAACCCGCGCCATAAAAACCCAACTTGTAAGTGACTGCTGGAGGTGGCGGACTTGAATTGCTCGCCACCAGTTTCGCGGTAGTCGATTGTGATCCGAGTGCCCGAGGACTTAAACCCATAATCTCCTTTTTCTTGAATTCTACATTGGCAACGAGTGACAGTGACGTGCGACTCTCTCTCCTGAGAGCCAATCCTAGAACTTGTCTTGGATTCAGACATGTCTGCAAAGGCGTCATGACGCCTGTTACGAACTTCTGGAAACGAGTTCATCGGTGCTTAATCAAGTGCTGGTTGACCTCGACCTCCTCCTGATGCGCTGCTCTGCAAAAACTCCCACTCGATCCATCAGTTGGATGCCCAACAACTTCAACTAACGATTAGCAAGCTGTGATCGGTTGTGAGCTTTGTCAACTGGATTTGAAACGATGCTGCGACAATCGAAAATCCAGCAACTTATTCCTCAAGGAAACCTCAAGATCAGTAAACCGAGGCAGCAAGAGCACGGGAGATATTGAGGTTCCGTCGAACGAGCGGATAAAGAGCAGAACTGGTTGAATTGCGTGGACGGTTTCAACTCGCGTCAATGGCCTTGCCTCGAATCGCTACCCGGCTTAACTCCGGCATCATTCCGCGTAACTCGCCCTCTGCTCGCTAACCAATTCGCCCACTCACGCGGTATGCTGATGTGATCGAGTTCGGGGCGAAGTCGATCACGCTGGCCGATTGGTGCGCGGGCGCGGAAAACTCTTTTCCCGTGCAACTGGTGTTGCTCACCCGCGCCCAATTTCGGGCGGCGGCGACTGTGTCGCTCGCGATCAACGAAGCGCAGAAGCTCCTTGATCTGAAACTGGCCGAGCAACGCCAGCAGGTCACGGCGCTCGTCAAAGCTTACGAGCAAACCGCGTCTGCAAAGGCGGGTGAATTGAAGCTCATCGTGGCCGACCACGCGGCGAACACGACAAAGACCGTCGCTGAAATGCGCGGCTCATTGAATGAATCCGAGAAAGTCGCGCAACGCATCCGCAGCGAGATGGAAGGCGGCGTTGAAAAGTGGAAGGACGCGACAACCGAGTTCGAGCGCATCTCCAAACGGCTCACGCAACTTTGCGCCGACTTGCAGGCCCGCCCGTGGCGCAGCCATTGGGTGCTCGTCATTCTCCTTTTGATTGCAACCTTCGCCGCCGGTTACGCCATCGGCCAACTCCGGCTTCGCTGACGATCTTATTGCCGGGGCGACTCGCCTCCCCGCGCTGGCCCGTGCGGTCAGTCGGCGCTCGCTCATTTCGCTCCGCCGACCCACCGCACGCGCCGCGACGGGTTGGTTCATCCTGCGGCCCGTGCCGCCTTCCGTCGCGCGCGGGCAGGGAAGGCTATGCGCCGTTCCCGCCCGCCGCGCCGTCCGGCGGCACCGACCGCATTGGGCGACTTCATTGAAGGAAAAGTTTCGCGTTGCTGCAATTCGCTACAAACAGCAGAAGATCATTCATGAAATCAGTCCGCTGGCTCCAATCCAGGCGGATAGATTTGCTCTTTATCATTCGGTGTCAGGATCGAGGAGACACAATTTCTCAAATCGTCCAAATCTTCTTTGACGAGAACGGGTCTGCGTAAAAGCGTTGAAGCTGCGACATCAATGGCGAGGCGGACAGAGTGCCGTTGCATAAAACTCCTCAAGTGGCAGGCGCACTTTTGCAAAACCTCTCGCACCGTGACGGTCACACCGTTACCAAACGGGCACTCGGATATTTGCATCCATGTCCAGATAGGTTCAAAATCCTCCTTCCACCGATTTATAGCATAGAACATCACCTTGTCAGCCGGGTGCAATACAGTGGCCTGAAATAATTGGAAGTGTTCGGGAGCTATGGTCGCGGGGGCGTAGAGTACCTGTGCTTGTGCGCCCGCCATATCACAGAGAATCGCTCCCACATCCTCAAAATCCGGTTGAGGGTAACGACAACCAATCGAAGGCTGCTCTCCAGGTCTGTCGTCCACTTTGACACGGGACAGCCTCGCCACTGGCCGATTCAAACAAATGGCCACCACGTAATGGCCTGCCTCGTGAACCGCAGCAGCCTCCGGCCACAGGAACTCTATTCGTAATGGGGTAATCACCGAGCGCGGAGCGCGGATAATATACGTGTAAGCACTCTGCTTGGAATTTGTGCCGAGTGATTCGAGATGCTGAATCGCATTCGCGACGGAAAAAGGGCACCCTTTCTTTTCTTCAAAATTTGAAGCCAGGCCCGTCCAGATGGCCGCCTCGAAGTTGCTGTTTATTAACCATTCATGAACAGTTTGCTGGATTGAATTTCGACATGCCTGCTCACGCCGCACAGAATGAATGTTCTTGGGCGTGGTACACTCGCGATCCATCAAGTTTCCAATGGCGTCGTCCAGCTTGGGAAACTTGCTTTGCGCGTAAAGCGTCCGGCAAGGACTCCCATTCTTCGCATCTATGACCAAGGTCAAACTTTGATCCCCGCTGACTCGTGAAAATTCGATGGGAAGCGTTGGCCCCTCTTCTTTCCAACCGCCGACGATTTCAAGCGGCTTCTGACATCTCGACGCATCTCCCTCTGGTCGCCAAACCAACGACCCCCAACCGAGCACGGCGATCTTTGAATTTACTGGATTCATGATTGAGCAAGATTTGAGAAAGCAGATTCTAAATTCACGCCGACTTAGTAACACGTATTGATCTGGCTTGCTACCCGCGATGACGTAACTGGCGCGTGCCTGCCGCCCTTGATTGTATGGCTCGGTCGCGCCGTCAAGGTCGTCCACGCCGCTGCGTATGCCTCGCGGCGTGGCTCCACCTTGACCGCGCGCCCTTCGCCAAGGAACGGGCTTCTAGGAAGGCACGCGCGGAATCTGCACTCTGTTTCAGAGGGAAGCCGTAGTTAATGCTTTCTCGCATGGCTTTGCTTCACGCTACGCCGCGAGCGTCGGGGCCGAAATCGTTTCTGCCCAAACATCGCGATCCGCAGTTGCGCCCGGCGCAATCGCACGGCGGTCAACGAGCGTTTCAGCCGTTTCGCGAGTCGGGAGTCGGAAACAGTGCCGAGCAGCTTTTCTTCACTGGCGGGCCAGGCACGTTTGGGCGCGGCAAATGCCGCCACGCCCAACTTCCGGCGTTGGAACGCTACGGTGGAGGCTTTGCGTCCGATCAGCCGAGCCACGTCGGCATCCGATTTCCTGCCCAGCCATTTGATTTCTTGCAGCGTCCAGGGGCGCATTGGTTTGGCCGAGGGGATGCCCAGCACCTGTCGCTTGCGCGAGACTTCATTGGGATCGCGTCTCAGCTTACGCGCCACTTCGTAATCCCGCGCCGTGCCGAGCAACGCGATCTCCCTGTCCGTCCATCGGCGGCTGGGTTTCGTGGATTCGATGTTCAACCGTTGCCGCCGCCATTGAACGGTATGAACCGTCCGGCCCAGCCGACGTGCCACTTCGCGGTCGGTGTATTGGCCCAGCAACGCGTCTTCGGTTTTCGTCCACGGGCCGTGACCCGGACGGACGAACGCGCTCACGTCTTTGTTGCTGCGGCGGCTTTGCACGCTTTGCAACGTACGATCAATTTGCCGCGCCAGTTCCTTGTCGGGCATCGTGCCGAGCAAGGCGTCCTCTTGTTTCGTCCACGGACGACGCGGTTCGCTGCCCGGCGCGGCAATGCCCTGCCGCTGGCGATAGAGTTGCACCGCGCCCACCGAGCGTCCGGTTCGCCGCGCAATCTCCTCGTCTGGCACTTCGCCCAGAAGCTTTTTCTCGTCCGTTGTCCAATCACATCCAGCGCGATCAAAGCCGGGAACACCGCGCACCGCCCGCCTGACTCCCACGGCGGTCTTCGTGCGTTGAAGCCGCTTTGCCAGTTCGGCATCCGGCATCGTACCGAGCAACGCTTCCTCCTTTTCCGTCCAGGGCCGTTGCGCCGGATCGGGCAGCGCAATGCCGAGCTTCAGCCGCCGATGCTGCACGGACAGCTTCGACCGCTTGAGCCGTCGGGCGACCTCCTCATCCGCATGACGGCCCAGCCACCGGTCTTCCTTCGCCGTCCACGATCGGTAATCGGGATTGCAGGCCGCAATGCCCAGCCGGACGCGACGGATCGACACGCTGTTCTTGCTGCGGCCCAACCGTCTCGCAATCTCCACATCCAACGCGGTGCCCAATAATTTGTCTTCAGCCTTCGACCAGCCACGCACGAGGCCCGCGCTGTTGGGAATGCCCAACTGCTTGCGCTTGCCATGCACCAGGCTTTTGTGCCGTCCTGTGCGCCGGGCCACTTCCTTGTCGGGATATTTCCCCAGCAGCGCCAGTTCCGCCTTGGTCCACGGACGCAGCACTGTGACGCAAGGCCGCTTGAGTTTGAGCCGCATGGAGAGCACCGCCGAATAACTGCGCCCAAGTCGTTTGGCGGTTTCGCGATCCGGCAGCGTTCCCAGCAACGCCAGCTCATGCGGCTTCCACTTCAACGCCTCCGTCTTCGGATCGGGCACCGGCGGGATGCGCTTGGAGATGCGACGCGCCCGCACCGCGATGTAGGTCCGGCCCAGCCGTTTGGCCAGTTCCCGATCCAGAACCGTGCCGAGCAATTCATCCTCCCACTTCTCCCAGCAGTTGACGGCCCGCAGCCGCCGGGCAGGACGGCGTTTGCTGCTCAATTTCACCGGCTGACGGAACAGCCGCGCCTTCTCCCGCTCCGTCTTTTTCGCGAGATATTCCCTGACTTGTTCCGCCAGCCTTCGTTGTTCCTTAGTTTGCTTCGCTCCCGCCGTAGTCATATTCTGTCGTCCGTGGTGACGGGCCAGTCTGCCCAGCCCTCGCGCTTGTTCCAAGCGAACAAGCGCACGACATTGATCGAGCCCGCCGAGTTCGACACCGGATATTTCTCCAGGACTCAAATGGCGATGCCTCCTTGAAATGGTGACTTGATTTGCGTCCGCCCCGAACTTCAACAGACACCCGGCCCTGTGACTGCATTAACCGATCAACTCAGCACGGACAATTTGCGGAATCAAACACGACATCCGACGGATGAAAACCTCAATAATTGAGCCAGCAAATCACGGCCCGAGTGCCAGCGGATCTGCCAGTAAGTCGGTGGAAAAGAATTAAGAAAAGTTTCGTCAAGTTACGCCCAATTATCCTTGATAACATGCAGGAAATACCTGATTCTATTGGCGATTTCAGTGCTAACGTCGTGGTGTTCAGGACTTGGCAGAAGGAAGGCAAATAGCCGGAACGATGCAGTGGAAGCTGGCACCCCAGCCGTGTCGGTAGGGATAGGACAGGCCTCCAGCCTGTCCCGAACTGCTGGAGGGCATTTCACCCTTCGGTGACTTTGCAGTCTGCACCGATTGCTTGAAGAATCGATGCAGCATCGGTTTTCGAGACGGGCCGGGATCGCAGGATGCCTGTCCTACTGCATCGTTCCGCCAAGACCGCTTTGGCATCCTGGTCAATTACCTCGCTCCCGCGGCAGCCCTGCGTTGCTCGACTCGCACCAGCCGGTGGCAGTCAACACAGCTGCGCGCCACGGTCACGTAGGCTTCCGTCACTTGCTCGAGGTTTTTGTCGACGGCCGCCATGTAGAGCGCGTCGACACTCTTCTGGTAGTTGGTCGATTGCAGCAGGTAATCCGGCTGCTTGACCGTGAACCAGAGGTTGCTGGTGGTCATATCGCGCAGGCGGATGGCGTTCTTGGAAACAAGGTCATACTTCTCCAGAGCCATGCCTTCGAGAATCGCTTGCGAGTAAACCAGTTTGTTCCTCATGAACGCCTGAGTCGCAGGCCGGCGAGGCTTGAGTTCAGCGGCGGCGATTCCCAGAACGACTCCAACCGTCACCGCAGCGGTTAAGAACTTGGCGAAATACGTTTTCATGACTGAATCCTTTCTCCTGCTGATCATCACGGAAGACATTTCGACCGCGACGACCGGTTTCTGCGAGCGAACGGAAACTCCGCCGCCCACCATCAACCTTGCCCCTCCCAACTCCCCCGCCACCCTGCCCTTGCTCAAATTACATCATGCCTTGGCGGAGTTCGCATCGTAGCCGTCGGGCGATTCAACCGGGAGGGTGAAGTAGAAGGTCGCCCCTTCGCCCGGTTTGGATTCAGCCCAAATTTCACCACCGTGCCGCAGAATGATGCGCCGGACGTTGGCCAACCCGACTCCCGTGCCTTCGAACTCATCATCGCGATGAAAGCGTTGGAAGACTTCAAACAATCGCTGGGCCAGTCCCGAATTGAATCCCGCGCCATTGTCCCGAATCGAAAATATCCAGCGCGCCCCCTCCCGACGCGCATCAATCTCCACGATCGCCTCGGGCTTCTTCCGGGAATATTTCAGGGCGTTGCTGATGAGATTGATCCAGGCGAGACGAAGCATGTCCGGGTCGCCGTGAATCTTGGGCAACGATCCGATTCTCCATTCAACCCGTCGGCCGACCGCATCGGGCTCCAGTGAATGAATGGCGTCTGCGACAATTCGATTCATTTCCACCGGTTGCCGGACCAGAGGCTGCCGCGCCATCTTCGAAAGTCCCAACAACGAATCAATCAGGCGACCCATCCGGTCAGAAGCATCGGCGATCTGCTGCAAGCACTTCTGAAGAGTCGCGCTCTGCGCCAGGTCCGGTTCCTCGCGGGCCAGCATGACAAATCCATCGATGTGCCTGAGCGGCGTGCGAAGATCGTGCGAGACCGAATAGTTGAACGCTTCCAGTTCGCGGTTGGCCTCGGTTAACTGCAAGGTCCGCTCGCGGACACGTTGCTCGAGCTCTGCATTCAACCGCCGCATGCTGGCCATCTGATTTCGCACCTCCCGACGCAAGGTCACGACCCAAGTCACCGCGATCAAAAGGCAACCCGCGGCAATTCCCAGCGCGACGAAAGTTCTCTTCAGAGTCCACCACGACGGCGGACTCACCACCCGAACGTCCGCCGGCGAGCGAACGAAGACGTTGAATGACGCCACCGCTCCGCGGACATCTCTCTTCACGCTGCACACGCCGGTGATCTCCAGCAGGCTGCCCGGTAGAATTTCGTCGTACGCCGCCAGCTCGGTCTGCGACTCCAAGTCCACCGTGAACGCCTGCCCGCCGCGACCGGGATTCAGCACCAGCACACGACCTCCCCGCAGTCGCTCCGGAGCCAGGTATCCGCTCACAGTTATCAACCGCATGTTGAAAACGCCGGTCAACGCCTCAGCCGCCGTCACCGAGATTGCCCGCGGCTGTTCACCGGTTCCGAGCAATCGCGTTTCACAATAGTGAAGCGTGGGTGAGAATGCTCCCAAGGAAGGCCGGCCGATCACTTCGACCAACTCGCCCGGTTTGAAGGCCAGGGAAGGTTTGTGAAACACGTAGGTTCCCGCGTTGCCGTCCTGAATGAAAAACGTCTTGTCGGAAATGGAGTGAGTCACTGTTCCGCGCACTCGAACCACGCGCTCCTCACCCCAACTACGCGCGCCTTCGAGGAACCCCTTGATGGTAATGAGTGGGACACTCGAAGTGACTGGTCGCGTCTCGGCGTCGGCATCATTGACTTGTGCCATGACCACGTGCCGTTCCAGGCATCCGAGCCACAACAGCACCAGCCAGCAGCCGAGGTGCCCCTGAATGCGGCCCGTTTTGAGAGATCCTAAATTCATTTCGATGCTCCACATCACTCAACCATTCGTCCGATGCAGCCCCATCGACGTCGCCCGGCGCCAAGCAAATCGCAGCAACAACCAAACCTCAAGGGAGATTCGGCGCAGGATTGCATCAATCAGCAAACGACGTATTCCGGCATTGCCAATTTGGACGGCAGTTTTCAGACTCCGCCGCGAATACCAAAACATTATGAAACACATTTTGCTGAGCATCACCGTCGCCCTCGCCGCGATCGCCCACGTTGGCGCTGCGGATTCGGAAGAGGGATTCAAAACCATCTTTGACGGAAAATCTTTCGAGGGCTGGAAAATCGGCGACGAGAAGGCCAAGTCCTGGCGCATCGAGGACGGCGCGTTCGTAGCGCAAGGCGCACGCTCCCATGTCTTCTACGTCGGAGACGAAAAGCCGTTCAAGGATTTCGAATTCAAAGTGGACGTGATGACCGAGCCCGGCTCCAACGGCGGGATTTATTTTCACACCAAGTATCAGGAAAGCGGCTGGCCCAAGGGCGGCTTCGAATGCCAGGTCAACGTCACTCAAGGCGATTGGATCAAGACCGGCAGTCTCTACGGTCTCGTGAACATGGCGCTCACTCCGGCCCAAGATAACAAATGGTGGACCCAGCACATCACCGTAAAGGGCAGCAAAGTCACCGTGAAGATCGATGGTAAAACCGTGCTGGAATACAACGAACCCACGGGCGCCGTGGCCGGAAAGGATTTCGAACGCAAGCTGAGCAGCGGAACATTCGCTTTCCAGGCCCACGATCCGAAGAGCGTGATTCGCTACAAGAACGTTCGCGTGAAGCGCCTCGATTGATCCGGCACAACCTCTTTTACCCCGCAACACCGCGAAGCGTCGCAAGGCGCTTCGCGGTTTTTCGTTTTGGAGAATCCCCCAGCGACTGAAGACGGCGTTTGGTCCGATCCTGAAAGTAGTGCTCCCTGTATTGCCAAAGGCTCAACGCGGGCATATGCATCGCATCGACCAAACGTTCGTCAAAGTCGGCCAGAACGGCCTGGGATTCAAACGAGGCGAGGCTGCACACACTTCCTGAAAGGCTGGGTCAGTAGCGGAAAATCCATTGCAGCAACTCGAATGAGGCTCCCGTGGCAAACGCCAGAGCCATCCGGATGTACGGAATCTGAATAGCGATGATTATGATGAAGAAGCCGTAGCGCGCGAGATTCGCGTAAGCTTCCTCGCCCATGCCCACGACATGCCGCATTACACGCGAACCGTCCAGAGGTGGAATCGGGATCAAATTAAAGAAGAACAGGAACAGGCTGATGATCGTCATCTGCCTCGCCGCATCGACGATGATGCCCCCATCCGCCGCCAGCGCGATGCGCCCCACGAGCATCGCCGCGATGGCGAGCACGATGTTCATGGCCGGTCCCGCCATGGAAACCAGAATGTCATCGCGCACCCGGTTGCGCAGATTCCCGATGTTCACGGGCACCGGCTTGCCCCATCCGATGATGAACCCTGCGACTCCCGAATTGCCCGTTGCCGACAGGAAAACTGCAAGGAGCGGCAGGATGACAGTGCCCAGCATATCGATATGCGCGGCGGGATTCAGGGTGACACGGCCCTGCAAACGCGAAGTATCATCCCCGCACCTGCTGGCCATCCAAGCGTGGCCAAACTCATGCACGGTGATGATCAGGACCACGCAGAGGTAGCTGGCAAGACCGTCCGATAGTGCGGCTAAATTCATCGCGGGCGAACGTAGGAGAAAGATTCGACCACTCCAAACGAAATGTTCGCGGCAGATGCTGGGGAAACGATCAATCCGCCGGCAACGTGAAGTGGAACGTGGTCCCCTCGCCGATCTCGCTCTTCAGCCACACCTCGCCGCCATGGGCTTGCACAATGTGCTTCACAATCGAAAGTCCAAGACCCGTCCCACCCGTCTCACGGGAACGCGCGCGATCCACCCGGTAAAACCTTTCGAAGACCCGCTCGCGCGCCTCCGCCGGAATTCCCGGGCCATCATCACGCACCCACAACTCCACCTTGCCGTCCGCAATCGCCGATCCACCAATCAACACGCGACCGGATGGCCGGCCATACTTGATGGCGTTCTCAATCAGATTGAACAGTACCTGCTGCAACCGGTCGGCATCCGCATGGGCCCGCAGTCCTTCAGGAACCTGATTATCCAAGGCCACCTGCTTCTCGTCAGCGCGCGACTTCAAATCCTCCGCCACCCGCTGCGTTTCCTCCCGGAGATCGACCGGGTGAAGATTCATGATGATCTGGCCGCTCTCCAATCGGGAAATGGTCAGCAAGTCCTCGATGAGAAACGTCAGGCGATCCGTGTGCTTCTCGATCGTCTGAAGGAACCGCGTCGCCTTCTCCGGATCGTTCTTCGCTCCTTCAAGCAACGTCTCGACGAATCCCTTGATCAAGGAAAGCGGCGTGCGCAACTCATGACTCACGTTCGCCACGAACTCCTGCCGCGTGCGTTCCAGCTGTTTGATGCGCGTGAGGTCGTGGAACACCAAGATGGCACCGCGTTGAATCCCATCGCGATCCAGGACCGCCGCCGCATTCACCTCCACCCAACGTTCCTCCATGCCCGGGAGCTCCAAAGTATAACTCTGCATCGAGCATTCCTGCCGGAGACGCTTCATCAGGTCCGCCAGTTCCGGCAATCGAAACGCTTCGATGATCGTCTGACCACGCACGTCCGCCGAAAGGGAAAACAGTTTCTGGAGAGAGCGGTTGACGAGCTGGACCTTGCTCGACTCATCGAGCACGAGCACCCCCTCCACCATGCTGTTGAAGACCGCCTGCTGCTGCGCCCGTACCTGGGCCGCCGCGTCATCACGCGATTCACGCAACGCCACCAACTGCTTCTGCTGCTCTTCGAAAAGACGCCGCAGCGCCTGATAATTCCGGCGCCACCAAAAGTGGAACGCCAGCGCCGAGGCCAGAAGGAGTCCCGTCAGCGCCGGCCACATGGGAAATGCATCGTTCTTGAATCGTTCACGCTATTCTTCGACGAAGCGATAGCCGACTCCCCGGACCGTATCGAGATATTTCGCCGCGATACCCAGCTTCTCGCGCAAGCGTCGCATATGCGTATCGACCGTCCGCGTGTCGATCAAGTTGTCGTACTCCCAGACGTCATGCAGCAGCTGTTCGCGCGATTGCACACGGCCGCGGCGCTGCGCGAGAACCGTCAGCAGCTTGAACTCCGTGGCCGTCAAATCGACTGACTTTCCCTTGATGGAAACCATGTGGCGCGGCACATCGATGCTCAGTTCCTTCCATACGATATGGTCACCCTTCTCTTCCGGCGCATTACCACTGCGCAGAAGTCGCTTCACGCGCAGGACAAGCTCACGCGGACTGAACGGTTTGGTCACGTAATCATCCGCGCCAAGCTCCAATCCCAGCACGCGATCAATCTCCGCGGCTTTCGCGGTCAGCATGATAATCGGAATGCCGGACGTCCGCTGGTCGCGTCGCAAAATCTTGCAGACCTCCATGCCGTCGACCTCCGGCAACATGATGTCGAGAATGATCAAATTCGGCAGGAGCGCGCGCGCCTTCTCCAAGGCTTCCTCGCCATCCGCCGCCGTCGCCACTTCGTAGCCGTTGGCCTTGAGGTTGAAGTCGATGAGTTCGAGGGCATCTGGTTCGTCGTCCACGACGAGGATCTTTTGTTTCATACAGGCATTGGGAAATTAAAGTGAACGTTCATTGCGGGCTGGGCGAAGATTTCGAAGACCCACCGTCTGGTTCGAGGTGGCGGATATCCTGACCTTCATAAAGATAGACCACCTCTTCCGCGACATTCGTGGCGTGATCGCCGACGCGCTCGAGGCTCTTGCAAATCACCATCAGATTCAGGCATCGCGAGATCGCCGAGGGCCGTCGGGCCATCAGCGCGGCCAGCTCCGCCTGAAGCTTTGCATTCACCGCATCCACCTGCTGGTCACGCGGGATCAGCAGTCGCGCCCGCACCGGATCCCCCTGCACGAAGGCGTCGAGCGCTTCCTTCAGCATCGGGACGGCCAGCGCCGCCATGCGCGGCACTTCCTCGGCCTGCGGCAATTGAGGCTCCTGGCTGAGCTCCAGCACCCGGCGCGAGATGGTGGTCGCCTCGTCTCCGACCCGTTCAAGGTTGCTGGAGATCTTCATCGCCATCGTGATGAATCGGAGCTCAATTCCCTTCGGACGTCGTTCCAGCAACTTCAGGGCGATCTGGTCAATCTCCAGTTCCAAGGCATCGATTAACTCATCCTCTTCCCGCGTCCGGCGGGCCAAGTCGTCGTCTCGACGAATCAGGGCCTTCACCGCGCGATTGACCGCCGTCTCGGCATAGCCCGCCATGGTGAGCAGTTTCTCCTTCAGGACGGACAGTTCAGATGAAGTTTCGGCAGCCACGGCAGTCACCTTAGTTTCGAGGCGAGCCAGCCGAACAAGCGGCGACTCCAGACCCACCGGTCTTTCGTTCCCCACCACATATTCAGTTCTGTGCGCGACCATTTATCGAATGCACCGCCAGAATCCAACCTCAATGTTACAATCCCGTGACGCCCCCGTGACGTTACGGGAATATCGCAAACGCCAAAACCCGCGCCCTTCGGACGGAAATCACGAGACCGAACCGGAAACTCCACGCGCAACAACCTCTTCGCGCCGCCGCAACTGACCGCAGGCCGCATCAATATCCTTGCCACGCGAACGCCGGAAATGCGCGACGAGTTTTCGCGCACGCAGCACTTCGACAAATGCCTCGGCTGATTCATCCGTGGACGGCGAATACTCCACCCCGCGCAAGCTCAGGCCGGTGGGATTGTAGCGGAGGAGATTGATGTGCATCCGCCGCGCACCGATCAAATCCGCCAACTGATGCGCCTGCTCCAACGAGTCGTTCACGCCCGCCAGCAGACAATACTGAATGGTCACCGGCCGGCCGCGACTCGCCTGGAAACGATCCGCCGCCGCGAGGATGTCCGCGATGGGAAAGCGTTTCCCCATCGGCAGCAGCCGCGCGCGCGTTGCGTCATCGGGAGCATGGAGTGAAACCGCGAGATTGAAGTTCAAGCCCGTGGCCGTGAGCGCATCAATGCCCGGCACAATCCCGACGGTGGACACCGTGATCTGCCGCCAACCGAGCGCGCCGAGTTTATTGTCCGCCATCCGACGCACTGCTTCGAGAACCGCATCCAGATTGAGCAACGGTTCACCCATGCCCATGAAGACGATGGTCTGGAGCTTGCGCCCGACCGCATGCGCTTCCCGTCGCAGAGCTAGGAACTGCTCCACCATCTCGCCGGCCGTCAGGTTGCGCTCAAAGCCCGTCTTCGTCGTCGCGCAGAAATCGCAACCCATCGCGCAGCCGACCTGGGATGAGATACAACCCGCCGCGCGGTCCGCTCGAAAGTCCGGCATCAACACCGACTCGACTGTCCGCCCATCGCCAAGGCGCAAGAGCAACTTCGTCGTCCCGTCGTCCGCCACCTGGCGCACCGCGAGTGTCGCAGCGCGTTCCGACCAGAGTTCCGGCAACCGTTCCTTCAGACCCTGCGGAAGCCTCTGCTTGGAAATACTGTCGGGCTCAGCTCCGTCATAGAAAGCCCGCAACACGCGCTTCGCGTGACTGGGTTTGCAACCCCACCCCTCGATGCGTTCCGCGAGCGTCGCGACATCGAAGTCGGCGAGAGCGCCAACCGCGTCATGCCCAGAAGGATCTCGACGGTCGCTCATGCTGTGAACAACGGATGGCAAACTTGAATCACAGGACAGGATGCGGCGAAAAGAACGCGCCACGCACGACAAAAGGCTCCTGAACGCGACAAGTTTCGCATCGCCTCGGATTCACGCGAACTCTGGACAACCACGCCCCCCGTGTTATGTCTTCCGCGACCGATGAAGTTGTCACGTCCGCAAAAACCGTCCCTCTCGCCCGACTCCCACCCGGCATGAAGCCATTCGCCGAACGCTCGCTGCTCCTGTTGCTCGCCGCGATCCAATTCACGCACATCACGGACTTCATGATCATGATGCCGCTGGGGCCGCAGCTCATGCGCGACCTCAACATCACGCCCGCGCAATTCGGCAGCCTCGTCTCCGCCTACACGATCAGCGCCGGCCTAGTGGGCCTTGCCGCCGCGCCGTTCATGGATCGCTTTGATCGCCGCGTGCTCCTCCTCTGGACTTACGCCGGGTTCATCGTCGGTACGCTGGCGTGTGCCCTCTCGCACAGCTTCGGTGCACTATTCATATCACGCGCCGTGAGTGGGGCCTTCGGTGGCGTCTCCGGTGCGCTCGTCCTCGCCACCGCCAGCGACGTGGTGCCACCAATTCGTCGCGCCACCGGCCTCGCGATTGTCATGACGGCCTTCTCCGTCGCCGCGGCGCTCGGCGTTCCCTTCGGGCTGTTCCTCGCGCAGTCCTACGAATGGGAAGCGCCGTTCTTTTTTCTCGTGGCCATCGCCGCGATAATCTGGCTGCTCGTCTTCGCCAAAATGCCACCAGTGCGCGGTCACTTGGAACATACCGGCGCAACCGTCGTCCGCGAGTTCGTCGATCTGTTGCGCAATCCAAACGTCGGACGGGCGCTCTTGTTTATGGCCATGATGGTCTTCGGCCATTTCTCCATCATCCCGCTCCTGTCGCCATATCTCGTCTCGAACGTGGGCATTCGCGAGAGTGATTTGTTGTCGGTCTACTTCGTCGGCGGCGTGCTCACCGTTTTCACCGGTCCGGTCGTTGGTCGTCTCGCGGACGAGCACGGGAGACAACTCGTCTTCTCGGTTCTCGTGATCTTCGCCTGCCTGGTGACGCTCGCGCTGACCAACATCGGTCGCGTGCCCCTGTGGCTGGTGCTCACGCTGGCTGGATTATTCTTCGTCTTCGCCAGCGGCCGGTTCGGGCCAGGACTCGCCATCATGTCACTCGCCATTCAACCCCGCCAACGCGGCGCGTTTATGAGCCTGACCGCCTGCACGCGGGATCTGGTCAGCGGCATCACAACGGCGATGGGCGGCTTCCTGGTCACACGCGCGCCCTCGGGCGAGTTGATGCACTACAACTGGCTCGGGTGGATTGCCGTCGCCGCCAGCCTGCTCAGCCTCTGGCTTGCCCGCCGCGTGCGGGCCAGCGAAACCACGCCTGCGCCCGCGATGGCCTGAGCAGAAGGCAAAGGCTGAAAGCCCTCGGACGGCGAAGGCGCGGTGGCACTGAAAACAAAAAGCCGCTCCGGTTTCCCGGAGCGGCTTGGTGATTGTTTAGTCTGGGCTCGGCGGAGTCTCGCCCCACCAAATTACTTCTTCTTGCCCTTGGAGGCAGCGGCTTTGCGCTTCTCCTCGATCGCAGCCTGCGCCGCGGCGAGGCGCGCGACGGGAACGCGATAAGGTGAGCAGCTCACGTAAGTGAGGCCGACGCGGTGGCAGAACTTGACGGAATCAGGGTCGCCGCCGTGTTCGCCGCAGATGCCGAGCTTGATGCCAGGGCGGGTCTTGTTGCCCTTCTCTGCCGCAATCTGCACGAGCTGGCCGACGCCAGTCTGGTCGATGGACGCAAACGGGTTCTTCTTCACGATTTCGTTCTCAGTGTAGGCACCGAGGAACGAACCGGAGTCGTCACGGCTCATGCCGAGGCAGGTCTGGGTGAGGTCGTTCGTGCCGAAGCTGAAGAACTCAGCGGTCTGCGCGATTTCGTCCGCGGTGAGCGCGCCACGAGGAATTTCGATCATCGTGCCGACGGAGTAGTTGATCTTCACCTTCTTCTCCTTCTGCACAGCGGCAGCGACTTCGTGAACGATCGCGACCTGGAGGTCGAGTTCCTTCTTGAAGCCGACGAGCGGGATCATGATCTCGGGCTTGGGCTTGTGACCTTCCTTCTGCGCGAGGGCAGCCGCTTCAAGCACAGCACGGGCCTGCATGCGGGTGATTTCCGGATACTTGATGCCGAGACGGCAGCCGCGGAAACCGAGCATCGGGTTGAACTCATGCAACTCGTGAACGCGAGCCATGATCTTCTCGACCGGGATGCCGAGTTTCTTCGACAGATCGAGCTGCTGTTCCTTCGAGTGCGGGAGGAACTCATGCAGCGGCGGGTCGAGGAAACGGATGGTGGCCGGATAGCCCTTGAGCGCCTTGAAGATGCCGTGGAAGTCCTCACGCTGATACGGGAGGAGTTTCGCGAGGGCGGCTTCGCGGGCTTCGAGACTGTCCGCGAGAATCATCTCGCGCATCGCGTCGATGCGATCGCCTTCGAAGAACATGTGCTCGGTGCGGGTAAGGCCGATGCCTTCCGCGCCGAACGCAATCGCCTGCGAGGTCTGCTCCGGCGTGTCGGCGTTGGTGCGAACGGAGAGGCGGGTGGCCTTCTTGCACCAGCTCATCAGCTGGACGTAGTTCTTATACTTCTCGGTGGCCTGGGCGGCTTTGTCGCCGTTGAGGAGACCGGAGATGATTTCCGAAGGAGCGGTCTTGATCTGGCCCGCGTAAACGAGGCCGGAGGTACCGTCGATCGAGAGGAAGTCGCCTTCCTTGTAGGTCACGCCGTCAATGGTCGTGGTCTTCGCATCGTAATCGATGGCGACGCCAGCGGCGCCGCAGACGCAGACCTTGCCCATTTGACGAGCGACGAGCGCCGCGTGCGAGCTGACACCACCGCGTGCGGTGAGAATGCCTTCCGCCGCGATCATGCCGCGCAAGTCTTCAGGAGAAGTCTCGACGCGCACGAGGAGAACCTTCTCACCCTTCTCGGCGGCCACGACAGCGCGGTCGGCGTTGAAGTAGATCTTGCCAGTGGCAGCGCCCGGACCAGCCGGGAGACCGGTGGCGATGACTTTGGCCTTCTTGACCTCGGCGAGATCGAAGATCGGCGCGAGCAATTGTTCGAGCTGGTCAGCCGGGTTGCGGAGAATGGCCGTTTCCCAGTCGATGAGCTTTTCCTTCACCATGTCAGCGGCGAACTTCAGCGCGGCCGCCGCGGTGCGTTTGCCGTTACGCGTCTGGAGCATGAACAGCTTGCCTTCCTGCACCGTGAACTCGATGTCCTGCACGTCCTTGAAGTGCTTCTCCAAAGTCTTGCGGACGCTCATCAGCTCGGCGTAGGACTTCGGCATCACGTCCTTGAGCTTGAGCACGGGTTCCGGAGTGCGGACGCCGGCGACGACGTCTTCGCCCTGGGCGTTGACGAGGAATTCGCCGTAGAACTCGTTGGTGCCGTTCGCGGGATTGCGCGTGAACGCGACACCGGAGCCGGAGGTTTCGCCAGTGTTACCGAACACCATCGCCTGCACGTTGACGGCGGTTCCCCATTCCGTCGGGATGTTGTACTTACGGCGATATACGATCGCGCGGTCGTTCATCCATGAGCTGAACACAGCGCCCGCGGCGCCGCGGAGCTGGTCCCACGGATCGTTCGGAAACACCTTGCCGGTGCGTTCCTTGACGAGCGCCTTGAAGCGCTTCACGAGTTCCTGCTGGTCTTCGGCGGTAAGCTTCGAGTCCTCGATGTCGCCGTGATACTTCTCATGCTTGAAGCCTTCGATCACCGTCTCGAACGGTTCGTGATCTTCGCCTTCGCGCTTCTGCACGCCGAGCACCACGTCGCCATACATCTGGATGAAGCGGCGGTAGCAGTCCCACGCGAAACGCTCATTGCCGGTCGCCTTCACGAGCGCGAGCACGGTCTGGTCGTTCAGACCGAGGTTCAAAATCGTGTCCATCATGCCGGGCATGGAATCACGCGCACCGGAACGAACCGCCACGAGCAACGGCGTGCCGGAGGTAGAGCCGAACTTCGTGCCCATGATCTTCTCCATGTTCGCGACGCCGGCTTCCATCTGCCTCTGGAGCTCAGTGGGATAAGTCTTCTTGTGCGCGTAGTAGTACGTGCAGACTTCGGTGGTGATGGTGAATCCGGGAGGCACCGGCAGGCCGATGCGGGTCATCTCGGCGAGGTTCGCGCCCTTGCCGCCGAGGAGGGCCTTCATGCTGCCGTCGCCGTCAGCCTTTTTGTTGCCCCAAGTGTAAACGTATTTCGTCGATTTCGATGCTTTTGCCATAGTTTTGTTTCGTGAAGGAGAAAGCTGGATGCGCGCGATTTTCAGGGAATCCTGCCGACCTTTCTGTGTTGAGCGTGAGTTCATAATTGTCCTGAAATGACCGCGAAAAACGAGCGGCGAGAGTAGCAAGGGCCGACGTTGTGTCAACGGCACAGTTGCCCGTGGGGGTGATTGAAAATAGCGGGCATGGAAGCAAAGACGACCGGAGTGCATCCGTCCCCAGGCGCGGGAATGGGAAACGCAATCGTGACCGCCTCGTGCGATCCGAGTGAGCCACGGGAGTTCGTCACAACGGTCGGCCTCACGCAACCGGGCGCGGAGATCGCGCTGAAGGTGTACGTGGTGCTGAGCACGGGCAACGAGTCCGGCAGCGCGGTGATGTTGGTGGAACGGCCGGCGAGCGTGGAATTGCTGGCGGCGTAACGGCCGCGGCGGCGGTTCAATCCCGGAAGTTCTGGAACTGCAGGGCCACGGGGAAATCGTGGGCGCGCACGGCGGCGATGACGGCTTGGAGATCGTCGCGGTTCTTGCCGGTGACGCGGACTTCCTCGCCTTGAATCTGGGTGGTGACCTTCAGCTTCTGATCACGGATGAAGCCGGTGACCTGCTTGGCGATGGCGCTCTCGATGCCTTGCTTGATCTTGATGACCTGGCGGGCGTGGCCGAGCGGGGAAATATCCGGATCCTTCTGCTCGATGCACTTCATGCTGATGTTCCGCTTGGTGAGCTTGCCGAGCACGATGTCGCAAAGGGTTTTCACCTTGAAGGCGTCTTCGGCAGAGAGCTTGATCTCATTCTTCTCAAGGACGATCTCGGCCTTGCTGCCCTTGAAGTCGAAACGGTTGGCGAGTTCCTTGTTGGCGATGTTGACGGCGTTCTCGATTTCCATCGAGTTCACCTGCGAGACGATGTCGAATGAGGGCATAGGATTTGAAATTCGGTTGTTACAGGAGCCGTTAGTACCCGAATCACGGTGGCTGGCAACGCTAAAGACGCGGGGAAAAGTGGGCGGAGGAAAAAATAAGCGGGCATCTTTCGATGCCCGCCTAACCCAAACAACCTAGCTACCCCCTTTGCTCTAAAAAAGCGCGAGAATCCGCAGTTCGGCGGAGGCGTTGCCGCCTTGATTCGAACCTTGAATCATCGTTGCATCTATCGACGAGGCACCCGAAATATTCTTCAAACTATTCAGGAGAGAATTGTAAAGAATGCGTAAAGGGATTTGGGCCAGAAAACGGCCCATTTGCCGCAGCGCTCCGGATAAAGTATTCCCAACCCATCCGTCGCGATCTACTCTCGGGCCAATGCGAATTATCAATTTGAATCCGGACACTGACATTGGCGCGAGCGCGTGGTTCGTCGAGATCGACGGCCATCGCCTGCTGATGGATGCCGGCACGCACCCGAAACGCGAGGGGCACGCGGCGCTGCCGCTTTACAAAGTCATCGCGAAGGAGGAGATCGACGCGATCGCCATCTCGCACTGTCATCATGACCACATCGGCTCGCTTCCGATCGCCGCGCGGCATTTCCCAAAGGCGCATGTGATGTTCACGGAGCTCAGTTACCTCATCTCCGAACGGGTGCTGCACAATTCGGTAAACGTAATGAAGCGCCAGCGCGACGAGATGGGCATCAAGGAATACCCGCTCTACACGCATGACGAGGTGGACGATATCGCGCCACATTTCCAGGGCTACAAATTCAATCGCGAGGTCGAGTGGGCGGCGCATCACAAAGCGCGCGCGGGTTTCTCATCGCCAACGCTGGAATTTTACGACGCCGGTCACGCGCTCGGCTCCGCCGGCATCATGGTGCGCGGCAAAAAGGAGACGTTGTTTTACACGGGCGATGTTTCGTTCCGCGATCAAACGATTCTCAAGGGCGCGCGCTTCGAGGACGTGCAGGCGGACGTGCTCATCATGGAAACGACGCGCGGTAATCGCGCCACGCCGGCTGGCTTCACGCGCGAAGCGGAGATCCAGCGGCTCACCGACGCGATTCATCACGTCCTGGCGCGCAAAGGATCGATTCTCATCCCGACGTTTGCGCTGGGTCGCACGCAGGAGATTCTCGCGTTGCTCGCGTTGCTGATGCGGAAAGGTCAGCTCAAGAATCAGCCGATCTACATCGGCGGCCTCGGACGCGTGTTCACGGAGATTTACGACATCGAAGCGCACCGGGCGCATCGCCAGCATCAGAGTTTGCGCCTCACGGAAGCGTTGAACCTCGTGGTGCTGGAGAAGGGTCAGGCTGAGAAGATGAAGCTGACCGGCAGCCGAATCTTCGTCGTAACCGCCGGGATGATGAGCGAGCACACCGCCGCGCATGATCTCGCTGCACGCATGGCCGGTGACGAACGTCAGGCGATCTTCTTTGTTGGCTACGCGGATCCGGACACGCCGGGCGGACGTCTCAAAGCCGCCAAGCATGGCGAGACCTTCGTCTTCAGCGGCAGCGCCGGTGAGGTCACGAAGCGTTGTGAAGTGCAGGATTTTGATCTCACTGCGCACGCGAACCGCGAGGAGTTGCTCGAGTTCGTCGGGCAGGTAAATCCCCGGGTCGTGGTGCTCGGCCACGGCGATGCGGATTCGCGCCAGTGGTTCGAGGAACAAATTCGCTCGAAGCACCCAAAAATTCGGATCATCCAGCCAGAGCCCGGCAAGAGCGTCGACGTGTAACCATGAGCAAGGCACGGGCGATTTCAGCAACGAAGGCCAAGGCGGCGGCGCAACCCGTACGTCTACGCATCCGTTGCTTGAATCCCCTGAACCCTCGTCAGCACCACGCACGTTTCGGGCTGCAGGAGAAGCGTCCGGGAGATTGGATCTTGCACGAAGGAACAACAGCGGCTGACGGCACTTTGGTGTTCGAGTGCGACTGCGAGGTGAAGAAAGTTTCAGATGAAACAGCGCCGGATTTCGCCGGGCGATTCATCCAAGGTTCGCGCGGCGAGCGCTTCCTGTATCTCAGTTGGAAACCGAATGGCTGGAGCGCTGGAGCGCCTGAACCCAACCAAATTGCCTGGGTTCGTCGCATCAAGATTCACCTCAGCGGAATCACTTGGGCGAAGGTTCGAGAAGCGGCGAAACGCGGTGGCTTTCTCGAAACAACCATCGCGGGCCGGGGGCGCGACGGCGGGCCAGCCTGCGCCTCGGTGCCTTTGATCGGCGGCTGGATTGTCCAAGCTTGATTGGCCGCAGGGCCGGCGTAACGTCCGGCTCATGCACCTCACCCGCCGGAAATTCCTTCGCCACTCGGCTGTCGCTTCCGCTGCACTTCACGCTCCCACGCTACTCGCGCAAGTCGCCGGCCAGCGCCCGTCACGCGACAAGTCCGTGACCGTGCTCAATCCGCGCACGCGCGTGCCGGTGGGTTTCATCATTGATGATTCCACCTGTCTGGTGAACTTGAACCGCTTCACCATGCCTCAGTTTGATCAGGCATTCGGCGGCGCGAACAAGACGTATCACCGGAACTGGCGCGAGTGGCCGCATGAGATTCCAGACAGCTTCGTGCGCAAGTTCGGCGAATGGTGTGCGGACGCGGGCGTGAAGGGCAAATACAGCATCGTCCCCTACCCTGCGTGTGTCGGCCGCCTCGATCGCGGGTTGCCCGGCTGGACGCAGCGGGAGTTGAACGACAGCCTCGAACTTGTCCGCACCGTGATGTTACCGAATTGGGATATCCATCCCGAGATGGTCACGCATTCGCGAGTCATCGATACGAAGACCGGCCATCCGCATCCCGATCATTCGCTGAAGTTCATGGAGAACTGGGAATGGACGACGGGGCGGAGCGCTGACGAAATCGCGGATTACCTCGCCTACGCGCTACGCATTTTGAAGAACGTGGGTCTGCCGTGCGAAGGCGTTACCACACCCGGGGGCTTTGGTAACAAGGCGCTGCCGCAACTCGCGCAAGCCTCGTTCGAATCCGTCCGCGATGTTTTCAACGCCGAGATCCCGCACTACTTCCGACATCTCTACAGCGAGGGCAGCGAAAGCGTAGCGCCGCGCGTGGAATACGCCCGCGATCTGGAAACCGACAATCCGCGCTGCGTCGTCAGCATCATTGGCTGCACGGGCGACTGGACCGGCGGTTGGGACAACACGCCGCCCGACGGCGTGGACAAATTCATCTCTCCCGACGGCAAGTCGGGCCGCATGGTGGACGTCATTGAACGCGGCGAGCCGGCTCTGGCGCTGGCGCATTGGACCGGCATTTGGTGGAACGGCCAGGAGCTGGGTTTCAAGGTCTGGCAGGAAGTCGTGCGGCGATTGCACGTGCGATTCGATCATCTGCTTTGGATGAAGCTGAGCGAAGTAGCGCGCTATTGGGCGGCGAAGGAACTCACGCGCATCGAACGCGTCGGGAATACGATCCAATTCCACGCGCCTTTCGCGTGTCCCGATTTCACGATTGAGTTCACCGGCGCTGCCAACACGGTTCCCAGACTCGTCGCCGCGACGCAGATCCCCATTCCTCTGAACGAAACGCAGCGCCAACTCAATTTGAAGTCCGGCCTCTGGCATCGCGCGGGAGAACGCATGACTTGCTGTTTCAATTTGCCGAAAGGATCGAGTCAGCTTCAGCTTGGATAACCGGCCGGCCGTTGGACGAGACCGAACAAAACCCGATTTGACATCGTGCCAGCGGCCCGCAATGGTTCCGCCCATGAAGATCATACTCGCATCCCTGTTCCTCGGATTTGCCATGACCACCTACGCCGCATCGAATCTCGCCGACATTCCGCTCAAGGATATCAACGGCAAGGACACCTCCCTGAAAGCTTACCAGGGCAAAGTCCTGCTGATTGTGAACGTCGCTTCGAAATGTGGTTACACGAAACAATACGCGCCGCTTGAAGCCACTTACCGCAAGTACAAGGATCAGGGCTTGGTCGTGCTCGGCTTCCCGTGCAATCAGTTCGGCGGACAGGAACCCGGCTCAAACGAAGACATTAAGAGCTTCTGTACCGCGAACTACGACGTGACCTTCCCGCTCTTCGACAAACTCGACGTGAAAGGTCCGAACCAGCATCCCCTCTACGCCGCGCTCGCCGGCAAAAGCTCCGCGTTCCCCGGCGACGTGAAGTGGAACTTCGGGAAGTTCCTCGTCGGCCGCGATGGCAAACTGATCAAACGCTGGGATTCCGCCGCCAAGCCCGACGGGGAGGAAGTCACCAAGGCGATCGAGGCAGCGCTCGCCGCCAAGTAAGCCTCGGCCAGTCGAACTCCACCGACACCCCATTTAGCCCTGCTTCGGCAGGGCTTTTTTGTTGTCCAGAGGCTGTCGGAACAGCATTTCGCCACACCTCCGCCCCCACGTCATCGCCGGGAGCAGGACCCATTACTTGTGGGGTTGTGAATAACTTCCTCCCATATATGGTGGTTTTCCGCTTGTCTCACCGCGAGGCGTCTAGTTCACTTTGAGTCGTATGTATCTGAAGAACCTCACCGTTCTTGGGTTTAAGTCCTTTGCGGACAAAACCTCGCTCAATTTCCAACCCGGCGTCACCGCCATCGTCGGCCCCAATGGCTGCGGCAAGTCCAACGTCTCGGACGCCATCCGCTGGGTGCTGGGCGAGCAATCCGCCAAAGCCCTGCGTGGCGGCGAGATGGCTGACTGCATTTTCAACGGCACCGACAGTCGCAAGCCGCTCGGTATGGCCGAAGTTTCGCTGACCATCGGCGACGTGGAAGAAGACCAGCTCACCGCCGCCGGGGTTGAGGTTGGCTTTAATGAAGTTACGGTCACCCGCCGCGTGTTTCGCGACGGCGGCAGCGAATACTTCATCAACAAGACCGCGTGCCGCCTGAAGGACATCCAGCAGCTATTCATGGGCACGGGTGTCGGCCGCACCAGTTACAGCGTGATGGCGCAGGGCAACATCACCCAGCTGCTCTCCAGCAAGCCCGAGGATCGCCGCATGGTCTTCGAGGAAGCCGCCGGCATCACGAAGTTCAAAGCGCAGAAGAAAGAATCGCTGCGCAAGCTGGAGCACACGGACCAAAACCTCGTCCGCGTCGAAGATTTGATCCGCGAAGTGAAGCGGCAGATCGGCTCGCTCCAGCGCCAGGCCGGCAAGGCCCGCCGCTACAAGCAGATTGCGCAGGAGCTTCAGCACCTCGATACCCAGCTCGCCCGCCATCAATTCGATGTCCTGCAAGCCGAGATCACCGAACGCCAGAACAAAGCCGAGGAACTGCGTAACGAAATTGAAACCAGCTCCGCCGACGTGCTGCGTTGCGAAGATGAAATCCTGCAACTGCGCGAGCGGCTGTCCGAACTCGAGCACCAGATTTCCGCCTCGCAGCAGCAAGGCATGGAGCTGAAGGCCCAGGTCGACCGCCACGAATCGCGCATTCAATTCAACGAAGAGCGCCTGCAGGAACTGGAGCAGCAGAACTTCAAGGCGCTGAGCGAAATCGCCGAAGCTGAGCAGCGCGCGACCGCAACCGAACAGGAACTGGCTGGCGTGACCGAACGCCTCGCCGCCTCCAACGCGGCCTTGGAGCAGCAGCGCGCTGCGCTCGAAGAGAAGCGCCAGGCGCTGCAAGCCGTCGAAGCCGAAACGCAGAAGCAGGCCGAGGCGTTGCGCAAAGCGCAGTCGGAAGCATTCGCCGCGATGCAACAGCTCACCCGCGCGCGGAACGAAATCAACGCGCTCGACCTCCAGAAGCAGGGCAACATTGTCCGGCTGGAAAAGTTGTCGTCCGAGAAAATCCAACTTGAAGAGGAACGCACGCGGCTCGAAGCGCGGCTGACTGAGTTCGCCGCGAACGTTCAGACGCAGAAACTCAACGCGCAAACTCAGCGCGGCACGGTGGAAGAACGTCAGCAGCGCCTGCGCGAGATCCAGCAGGAGCTCACACAAGCTGCGCAGGAGCTGGACGGATTTCTGCGTCAGCAAGCCGAGAAACGTTCACGGCTGAACGTTCTCGAACAACTTCAGGAATCGCACGAAGGCTTTAGCTCCGGAGCACTCGCCGCCCTCAAGCAATCGCAGAATGTGCTTGGCTCGCTCGCGGACAAGATCCGCGTTCCCGATCAACACGTCATCGCGATCGAAGCGGCGCTTGGTCATCACCTCCAGCTCGTCCTGACCGAACAGCCCGAAGCCGCGCAGCAAATCCTCTCCGACCTCGCCACGAACAAGAAGGGCAAGGCGAGCATCGCAGCGTTGACTCTGGGTATTGCGCCCACATCTGCCGCTTCGGACTTGCAGGACCGTCTCAAGGCGGAATTCCAAGCCGTCGCCGCGGTCTCCGTGGTGGATTCGGATGCAAGTGTTCAGTCGCTCATCGGCGGACTGCTCGGTCGGATGATGATTGTCCCCGATCTCACCTCCGCCACCGCAGCGTTGCGGGCCAGCAACGGCGAGTTCGATTTCGTCACCGCAACCGGCGAACTCCTCACTCGCCACGGCATCTTCACCGGCGGCGCCGGCAACGGGAACGGCAACAAGGCTCCGGGGAGCATTCTCGGCCGCAAGAACCAGATCGCCGAACTGCAAGCGCAGCTCGCGCAGATTCAGGAACAAGTCAACGAAGCCAGTCGCAAGAAAGGCGCCTTGCAGAGCGAGCAGACCTCGCTGCAAGCCAGCCTGCAGCAGGCCCAGACCGAACTGCGCAATCAGGAAGTCGCCATCGCCGCGCACGAGGGTGAATTCAACGCGCTGACAAACTCGCAGCGTTCGTTGAACTCGAAGATCGAGACGGTCGTTTACGAAGTGCAGGCCCTCGCCGCCCACGAACAGGAAGGCCAGCAGAAGCGCGCCGCACTGGCCGAAGTGGTCACGCAGGCCGAAGTCCGCGAACAAGCGTCACAGACGCAGGTCACGGAGATTACCACCTCCCTCGAACAACTCCGCCAGCAGCGCGACGCCGCGAATTCCGTCCTGACGGAAGCCAAGGTCACGCTCGCCAGTGAAGAGCAGCTGTGCGTTTCCCTGGCGCGCCAGAAAGGGCCGCTGGAGCAGCGCCTCCGCGAACTCGCGCAGATCGTGCAGCAGCGCCGCAACGAATGCAGTTCGTTCCTGCAACGCAAGTCACAGTTCGAAACGGAGATTGGCGAATCCCAACGGCAGATCCAGCGCCTGACCCACGAGCGCGAAGTCGTGAATCAGCACACCGCCGAACTCGTGGCGCAGAAGGAGACGCAGGATCAGGCCATCGGCACACGCGAAGAAAGCCTGCGCGAATTGCGTCGGCGACTGACCGAAGTGCAGCAGTTGCGCGGCACCCTCGAAGTCGAGCTCGCGCAGAAGACGATGTCGGTCCAGAACCTTCGCGAGCGCATTCAGCAGAAGTATCAGGTCAATATCGACGACGTCCGGAGCGAGTGCATCACGATCACGATCGCCGACGAAGGCCCGGCTCGCGTTCAATCGCTCACGCCCGAAGAGATGGCAGCATCCGGGGCTTCGACCGATTGGGCGAGTGTATCGGATCAAGTCACAGCGTTGCAGAAGCGCATCGACGAGATGGGCCCGGTGAACCTTGTGGCCATCGAAGAATACGAGGAAACCGAGCAGCGCCACACCTTCCTGACTCAACAGCACGAAGACCTGGTGCAGGCCAAGGCGCAGTTGCTCGAAGTGCTGAACAAGATCAATACGCAGACGAAGGAGATGTTCACGGAGACGTTCAACAAGATCCGCGACAACTTCCGGCTGATGTTCACGGAGATTTTCGGCGGCGGCAAAGCGGACCTCATTCTCAGCGACGAAGGCGACGTGCTCGAGAGCGGCATCGACATCGTGGCGCGGCCTCCCGGCAAGCAGTTGCAGAGCATCACGCTCCTTTCGGGTGGCGAGCAGACGATGACCGCCGTGGCGTTGTTATTCTCAATTTATCAGGTGAAACCCTCGCCGTTCTGCGTGCTGGATGAATTAGACGCGCCGCTCGATGAATCCAACATCAACCGCTTCATCCGCGTGCTGCAAAGGTTCATCGCCCAGTCACAGTTCATCATCATCACGCACAACAAGCGCACAATCGGCATGGCCGACGTGCTCTACGGCGTGACGATGCAGGAACACGGCGTGAGCCGCATCGTGAGCGTGAAGTTCCACAAGGCGGACGAACAGGTCACCGATCACGCGGCGAAACCGTTGGTGCCGCCTGCGGCAAACCCGGTCGACGGGGAAGAAGACAAGCTTCAGTCGAAAGACGACACGATGGAAGTTGTGATGGCGAAGTAGCACGACTTTTCCCCATCCGCATCCGAATCGAGTTCGAACGAAGCATTCCGTTCGGCAAACTTCGCAGCGCAATAGTGGGTCGGCGGCAGATCGTGCCGATGAATCTGGCTGCGTTGACGCTCGAATTCCCTCCTTGCGTCCTCATCATGCCGGCGCCTCACCGAATTCTGTATTGCCCCAGCAATTGAGTCTTCAAGATCCCGAGGTTCACGGTCGATGTCTCAACTAAGTCCATTAACCGGGACTTCGTTTACATCTGCCATGAATGCTCTGAGAAACTTTGCAGTGATCGCGATGGTCGGCGTGTCGTTGACCGCGCCACTGCTGAATAACTTGCACGCCGCGGAGAAGTCCGACCCGGCGATGCGAATGCTTCGCGACGCTTCCCTCATGCTCCTGAAGGAGGGCAACAATCGTTTCTCAGCGGGCAAGCCGCAGTATCCACACCAAGATGCAACGCGTCGCACGGAGGTCGCGAAAGGTCAGGAACCGTTTGCCACGGTTCTGGCGTGTTCGGACAGCCGGGATCCGGTGGAACTGATCTTCGACCGCGGTGTCGGCGACATCTTCGTGGTGCGCGTCGCCGGAAACATCGCTGGTTCGAGCGAGCTCGCGACGATCGAATACGGCGTTGGCCACTTGAACACGCCGTTGCTGGTCGTCATGGGACACACCAAGTGCGGTGCAGTGACCGCCGTGGCGAAGGGCGCGGAACTGCACGGTCACTTGCACGTGTTGGCGGAAAAGATTAAGCCCGCCGTGGAGAAGGCGAAGGCGGGAACGCCCGAGGCTGATGAGCTTGTGCCAAAGTCGATCCAAGCAAATGTCTGGCAGGCCATTGAAGATATCATCAAGGAGAGCGGCGAAGTTCGTGAGAAACTGGCCGTCGGAAAGCTTTCGATTCTTGGAGCCGTTTACGACCTCGAAAGCGGCAAGGTCACATGGCTCGGTCAGCATCCCGCTGAAGATTCAATCGTCGCGCTGGCGTCCCAGGCGGAAACTGACACTGCCTTGCGGGCAAAGTCGGAGCCAGCGCACGGAAAAGAAAACTCCCACGCGGCAACGTCTCCCAAGAAAGAAACAGCAGATCACCACGGAGTCCCGGCGCCAACGCCGACAAAAGCCATCGACACTCACGCGGTCCACGAGGCTCAGGGGACACCGACAAAGGCGACTCCTCCAGTTCAAACCCGTCGTCCGCCACCGAAGACGCCGCCTCCGGCTGAACCGCATCCAGACTCGCACAGCGAGACTCCAGCTCCCGCCAAAAAGGCACCCAAACCAGTCAGCCCCGCCGATCACCATTGAGAGACGGAGCCGAAAGCGGTGAGCCCGCGCGAAGCCTAGCCGCGCATTGATTCCGGATAGATGCCCATCGACTGACACCAGGCGCGGTAAGCAAACGGCGAGATTTCGCTCGGCTTGATCTCACTGCGACCGCCCCAGAAGACATTCGTATAGAGGAGATCGATCCCGCAGGATTTGAGGTGGGCATCAATCGCCGCCTTGTGGGCGAGGACGAGCTGTTTATCGGTGCCGTGAGCAACGCCCATGATGTTAACGTTGCGAAATTCTGGTCCACCTTCGCGCCAGTAGGCATGGGTCATGATGTGATGACGCCCAACCTCGGCGCCGGCTTCCAGCTCCCGTCCCGGCGGAACGGCCCAGTGAAAGAGCGCGTTGAACCGGGTGACACGCTCACCGTCGCTGTGAGGCTTAACATGCTCGAGAAAAGTCGAAAACCGGCCGATGATTTTTCGTCGATCGAAATCCTCCGCGACTTCGAAGAAGGTCTGCAGCGGGACACCCGCTTCACGCGCCCTAGCTTCCCAGATGTTGGGAACCAATTCTTCGAGTTCGAATTCCCGCTTTACCGCCTCCAAAATCCGCCACTCCAAATCGTTTAACGTGGTCGTGGTGACCTCGGTCACCTCAGCCGGAACGTCCGCTTTGCTCCCGGGCTCCATACCGCGACGACGAATATGACCAACGCCGAGAGCAAACAAACGCTTGGCAGGCAGCAGAACAAACTTCTCCGCACCGGTCTTGGTCGAAAGAAACTCACAGTGACGGGCGAGCGAATAGCCTTGGGGTACTTTGAGTGTTGTCCAAAGTTTATAGGTGGAACCTTGGGTCGCAGCGTCCGTAGACCGGGTAACCACATGACCACTGAACGGATCCTGCTGAAACATCCAATCGAACGCCGCGTTCAATTTTGAGTCCGGCACCTGCCACGCGACGAGGGCACCTTGCGCGAGATTGGTGGCCAACAACGTCTGGCGGACGCGACGGATGTTCCCGGCGCGCAGCATCGCTTGAATGCGTTCAATCACCACCGGAAGCTCCACGCCCGACAACCGGGCAATCTCACCCAGAGGTTCGCGTTGGAAACCTTGGATGCGATCTTCGGACACTTCGAGAATCCTCGCATTAATCGGATCTGTGAACTCAACCGGAATAGTTATCGAACTCATATGATGGAGTTCAGGTTATCAACTGTCATTTTGAGAGCGAACCCATTTTTGCCACAATGCACGCCATCGTTGGCAGGCATGCGTTCGCCAACCGAAGTTTTCCTAAAATTTTTGTGGCATATTTGAAGTCGTTTGGTACATTCGCGCACTCTCGATTGGGCCTCCCGGAGTGGAATACCAACAGCGAGAGCAGTTTTTGACGAAAAGCGATCACGATTTACTGTGAGCACCAGCAAGAAACCTGTAAAAAAAGCGGCGGCGACCAGCCCAACGAAGGGCAAGCCACGCGCCGGAGCAACGACGGCTTCCATTCTTGGGAGCTACTCGCAAAAGCCTGGCAAGGTCACTACCGCGGTGAGCAATCGCAATATCAAGATTAAGCCGGAGTGGGCCAAGTATTATGAAAACCTTCTGGAGCTCCGTGAGCGGTTGCTCCACCAGATGAACGGTCTCGCGAAGGAATCCGCCGAGGAAATGGCGAGCTACAGCTTGCATATGGCCGATTCTGGCACCGATAATTTCGACCGCGACTTCGCGCTCAGCCTCCTGTCTTCCGATCAAGATGCCGTTTATGAAATCGAGGAAGCCCTCAAACGGATCGAGAAAGATACATACGGTGTTTGTGAACTGACCAACAAACCAATTCCCCGAGCGCGTTTGGACGCCATCCCGTGGACCCGGTTCACAGTCGAAGCTCAGGCTCAATTGGAACGCGAAGGCG
>CAZBIC010000027.1:5767-113628 GCA_964491875.1 uncultured Bifidobacterium sp. | reverse complement strand
GGGCTGGGGGCGTTGCTGGGCGGTACAACTCCATCCGCAAAACCAACGCTTCCTCCTGCCTCCACTCCGACCCCCGTCGCCGCTCCCGCGGTCATCGACGAACGGGATCGCGTGCAGAAGGTCCCTTTGGACCGCGTGCAGCCGTGCCCTTTTCAGCCCCGCAAAGATTTCACGCCGGAATCCCTGCAAGAACTCGCCGACTCCATCAAGGAACAAGGCATCATTCAGCCGCTGATCGTTCGCAAGAAGGGCGATCAATTTGAACTCATCGCTGGCGAACGCCGCTGGCGGGCCGCCCAGCTGGCGAGCTTGAAGGAAGTTCCGATCATTCTCCGCGAGGCTGACGATCGCGAAGTTTTGGAGCTCGCGCTCATCGAGAATCTCCAACGCGAAAACCTCAATCCCATCGAAGAAGCACTTGGCTACTCGGAACTGGTCAGCGCGTTCCAAATGCGCCAGGAAGATGTGGCGACGAAAGTGGGTAAGAGTCGCGCGGTCGTCGCGAACGCGCTGCGTCTGCTCAAGCTTCCGGCGGACGTGCAGACCTTTGTTCGCGACAATCGTCTCTCGGTCGGACATGCGAAGGTAATCCTCGGGCTTCCTTCAGCGGACGAACAGAAACTCGCCGCAGAACGCATCCTGAAAGACGGACTGAACGTCCGTCAGACTGAGGAATTGGTAACCCGGTTGCAACAGCCAGCCGTTACCGTATCCGCGCACACTCGTAATGGCAGCGCCACTCCGGTGATCCGTGACGTACACGTGGCAAATCTCGAGTCGAAACTCCGCGAGCGCCTTGGAACGAAGGTGCAGTTACGCTACCGCGCCGGCAAGGGAGCCCTCGACATCCGCTTTTACAGCGATGATGAGCTGGAACGCATTGTCCAGCTGCTCGGCATCTCCCTGGAATAAATTTCGGTGGCGCCGGGCGAGCATCAATAGATGACGTCTGGCGGCCGGACTGAATCCCAAATCGATTTACGGACAAATCATTCCCCATGTTGAACCTCGAAGAATTTCGCGAACAGACCGCAGCCAAACTCCTCGCTGGCATCGAACGAGCCAGCCGCCTCCGCGCCTTTGTCGGCATGGATGGCTTTGTCGATGAAATCATCCACGTCGTCGACAAGCGCGACAACGCCGAGAAATTCAGCCGCCTGCCAACCATCACCGCGCTCGCAGAACGTCTCGCAGGCGCGGCCGGCAAGAGCACCAACGTCGAACTCGTCAATCAACGGCTCAAGCTTGGTGGCAATGGTCCCATTATGGCAAATGCCCTTGCCAGCCTCGGCGTGAAGGTGACCTACGTCGGCGCACTGGGTTACCCGCACCTCCACCCGGTCTTCTCGGAATTTGCTCAGCGTGCGGAAGTCCACAGCATCGCTGAAGCAGGACATACGGACGCTCTGGAGTTTGATGACGGCAAGCTGATGCTGACCAAGACAACGTCGCTTAACGAAGTGACGTGGGAAAATATCCAGCTCCGCTTCGGCCGGAACAAGTTCATCGATAATTTCTCGACCGCGGATTTCGTCGGCTTTGTGAACTGGACGATGATTCCATACATGAGCGATCTGTGGGATTCGTTGCTGAAGGAATTCTGCCCCACGCCGCCTTTTCCGCGCCGGAAGATTTTCTTCGACCTCGCTGATCCAGAAAAGCGCACGCCCAAGGACATCGCGCGGGCGTTGGACTTGATCGTGAGTTTTGAGAAGTATTTCGAAGTCATCCTCGGCCTGAATGAGAAGGAGGCCTACGAGATCGGGAAGGTGCTTGGTCTGGATACCAGCAATCGTTCGCGAGATGGCCTCGCGGCGTTGGCGACGGAGATTCAAAAGCGGTGTCCCGTGGACACACTCGTCGTGCATCCTGTGACGTTCGCGCTCGCAGTCAGCGGCGGTACGCCGTCGATCGTGGACGGGCCGTTCGTCGAGAAACCGCTCATCACGACGGGAGCTGGCGATCATTTCAACTCCGGCTTCTGCCTTGGGAAGCTCTTGGGACTCGACAATGCCGGCGCGGTTTTGACCGGAAAAACGTGCAGCGGCTTCTATGTGCGCACGGCGAAGAGCCCCGACATCAATGACCTCGCGGGAATGTTGCGCAACTGGCCGAGCCGATGATCGAGGTTGAATCGCAGCGCTGAATTTCCTACGAAGAGCTCCAACATGGTCCTGCCAATCGTCAAATACGGCCACCCCGTGCTCCGCAAGAAAGGCGAGCGCATCACCGAGATTACCCCGGAGATCAAGAAGCTGATCGCAGACATGCTCGAAACGATGTACGACGCGGAAGGCGTCGGCCTCGCCGCACAGCAGGTGGCGCAGGCATTGCAGCTCACCGTGATTGACGTCCGGGAAGTGAAGGAACGACCTTCTTCGTTGGAGATGAATGGCCAGCCGGCCGACGTCGCTTCCATCATGCCGTTGGTGTTGATCAATCCCGAAGTCACGGGAGTCGGAAACGCCGTGGCCGGTCCGGAGGGTTGTCTCAGCTTTCCCGAGATCTACGAAGACGTGACGCGTCCTGAATCCGTGGAGGTCAAAGCGCTGGACGCGAACGGCAAGCCGCTTCAGTTCAAGGCGGGTGGGCTCCTGGCTCGGGCTATTCAGCACGAAACCGATCATCTCAACGGCGTGCTGTTCATCGACCGCATGCCGACCAAGGCCAAGCAGTCCCTCAAGCCTGAGTTGGATGCGCTTCAAGCGGAGACCAAGGCGGCGCTCAAGCGATAGGCAATCCCTGCCTTCATTCCAACAGCCTCACCGTTGTGCGCTGGCGCCGGTGAGTGGGACGTATGCGGTTTTCTCCAATGAAATTTAGTCAGCCTTTCCCTGTGTTACGGCCAATTGACGAGCCAGATTCGCCAAGAATTCTCTCGCGAGAAATGTCCGCAATTGCTAAGATAGCGAGGTTCAGATTGAAACCAGTTCCGTAACTTCTGCCCTATGAATGATGTATCTGTTTCGAGTGGGCGAGGCGTTCAACGTTTCGCAAAACCCCTTCTCTCCCTCGCCAAACCGGGCTCTCTGCTCCTCGCGGTGGCGGCCTGCCTTTCGCCCTGCGGCACACAGGCCGTTCCCTACGCCACCTGCTTGACCAACAGTGGAGGAATCATTTCTTTCCGCCTCAACGAGTCGGCGGATGTTGTCAAAATCCTCTCCAACGCCGGTGCCACGGTGGATGACTTGGGCGCTCTGCCGGCCGGACTGCACACGATCACGCTGAGCGTGAGTGGCGCATTTCAAGTTTCCGTCTTCAAGACCAGCCCGGTCGGATTCGCCGCTCCCGTCGCGCCGAACCTGGGTGCAACCTTGCAAATCAGCAACGATGGAGTGACCACGCGATTTCGCGAGCCACGCGGTCTTGCCATCAACAACGATCCGGCGAGTCCAAACTTTGGCCGCGTCTACGTGTCCCACGGCAGCAATGGCGTGGTCGCTGCGAATGCCTTTGGTCCGGCGCGGACTTTGACTGACGGCATCTATTTGATGAATTCCGATCTGTCGGACGCCGTGGGTCAGGGCGACGTCGGCCGCACGGCCGGCATTTCATTTGTCAGCGGCGGAGCTGCGGGCGACGGCGTTTCTCCTTATCGCATCAGCGTTGGACAGGATGGCAACCTGTATATCGCTGACTGGTCGGATACCGGCGGCACGTTGTGGGTCACGGACCCGGACGTGAATCCCGGAACTGGAATAAACGTTCTCGGCGGTCCGATAGGCGGGCCCTTTCCTGCAACCACCAGCCGGATTCACGGCAGCATCGCCGCCGCCGTGGTGGAAGGCTCGCTCGCTGCCGGCAACCTGACCGCGTACGTGATCGACGAAGATCTTCAAAACGATCGTGCGAGCACGACGTCGAGCATGCGCAACACACTTTGGCGTCATGACATTGGAGGCGCTCTTCCGGGCGCGGAAGTATTGCCCACTCGAATTGGGAGCGGCACACCTTGGCTTGCCTCTGCCAGCCAGACGATGGATCTCAGCCGCGGAACGGATGGGAATTTTTACGTGAACAACTACAGATCGGTTGGCAGTGACCGGGGTGGACTGTATGTCATTGCACCGGATGGCACGGTGCTTTGGAATTCGCTCGCTGCCAGCCGTGAGTTACTGGGTTCCTCCTCCGCCAACGATCTGCTTCGGGCAACCGGCGGCGGCAGTGTGTCTCCTCGCGGTGATTTCGCCGCCGTGATCAATGTGGAAACCAACGGGATCACCATCATTCCGTTGAACCAAGGCATTCCAGACATCACCAACCGGCTTGCCTTAAATGGCTTTAGCACTGTCGCGGCGCAAGGACGTGATGTCGCATTCGACATTGCCGGCAACCTTTATGCCGTGAGTTCGGCGGCGCAATCCCTGCGCGTCTTCTCTCCTGGTGGGACTACCACGGCCATCACCGGATCAGAGGGCACGTTCGAATTGATTCGTCCAGCTGGAGTGAGCGTCTTCCCAACGGACAATCTTGCAATCGAAGGTTCAGACACCGCCACGTTCACGATTGCGCGTTCTGGCGACACCTCGGCTGACCTCACTGTTTCCTACACCCTTACCGGCACCGCCATCAACGGCACCGACTACAACACCAACGAGCTGTCCGTGATGATCCCGGCCGGTTCATCAAGTGTCGACGTGACGATCACCACGATTGACGACACTGAGACGGAATCCGTCGAAATCGTGACCTTGACCGTGCTGCCTTCGGCCACCTACGACATCAAAGCCCCCGTGCTTGCGAATATCGCCATCGCCGACAACGAAGCCCCCATCGTCTCCATCGCGACCGTCGACGCCAATGCCTACGAACGTTTCCCAAGCGACACGATCACGTTCCGGATTTCACGCGCTGGCGAAACGAATTCTGAGCTCTTCGTCGTCTACGAACCCAATGCAGGCGTAGCCGTGAACGGCGTGGACTTCAGCGGGACCGATGCGCAGCCGCTTTCGGGCGTGATCATCCTCGCCGCCGGCCAGTCGAGCCAGATCCTTGCTACTGCTCCGATTGACGATGCCGACATTGAAGGCGATGAAGCGCTGACCGTCACCCTCTCCTCGGACGGCACCTACACCATCGGCACTGCGACTGCGACCGGCACCATTGGCGAAAATGATCTGCCTTCCTTCGGTGTTCTCTTCTCTGATTCTCTCGATACTGACACTTCGGCGAACTGGATCACCTTGTTCGGTGCGAAAGATGACATTTATGACGCAGAGGTGAAATGGGCCTTTGACTACAGCACCATCGGCATTCCACCAGCACCGAACTCTCCGCTCTCGACCATCGGCCTCTACGCGCAGGTGAACAAGACAAATGGCGCCACCTGCTGCTCCGCTGGCATCAACCTCTATCCGGTCGGTCAAAATTTTTCGGGCAACTTCGTGCTGCGATTTGACATGCTGCTCAACTTCGGATCGCTTGGAACCACCGAACACGCGCTGGCCGGCATCAATCACTCCGGCCAACGCACCAATCGCGTGACGCAAAGCGCTGATCCGAACGGCACGGTCCGCGGCGGTGACGGCGTCTATGTGGCCATTGAGAACGACGGCAGCAACAATCGCGACTGGACGGCTTACAGCTATCCTACTCCGACCAGCGCACCGACCGCGATCACCAACCGCACCGCCGCCTCGCTTGCATCGGTAATTACCGCGCCGCCGTATGCGTTTGCAGGATCCCCAGGCTCCGGCCCGAGCTCAGGCAAGATCTGGGCGGAAGTCGAACTCAGCCAGAGCAACAGCATCGTGACGCTCAAGGTGAACAACAACCTCATCTACTCGTTCGCGAACACCTCACCGTTCACCAGCGGCAACATCATGCTCGGCATGAACGACCAGTTTGACTCCGTCGGAACGGGCGGAACGGCTGGCAACTTCGTCATCTTCGACAACGTTCGCGTCCTCACTCTGGACGCGCGCATCACCAGCACGATTCGCCTCGGCAATGGTGATCTGCAGATCGACTTCGTGTCACCTCTCGGCGGAGCGCCGGCTGACTACCGTCTCGAAAGCGCCTCCAGTTTGGCGCTGAACGACTGGGCGAACGAAACGGGCGCGGTCATCACCGAGACCACCCAGGGTTTCCGCTGCGTCGTTCCCGCGAACGGCCCGGTCCGCTTCTATCGCATCAAGCGCTAAAACCATTTCGGACGCCTACATCCCGCATGCGGCTCGACTGCATGCGGGATTTTTTTCTTTTCACCGGCAGCGCAATTCCTGCGCACCAAACTTTGCACAGGCATCGTCACCGCGATGCGTAACCTATGATGGAAACGCCGAGTCCTAAGTTTCAGACATGAAGATCAATCGAAGCATCCGGTTTCTCACTCTGGCAGCCTGTGCCGCAATTCTCACGATGGATTCCAACGCCCAGCAGCCCGGGGACGTTCCACCGCAAGACGGGCCGCCGCCGGATTTCAATGGTCCACCGCCGGGCTTTGATGGTCCGCCCCCCGGAGGTCCGGGAAGATTCGGAGGACCCCCAATGGGCGTTCGCGAGGATCGCAAAATCGTCGACCAGTTCGACAAGGACGGCAATAAGCGCCTCGACGCCACCGAGCGAAAGGCGGCTCGCGAGTTTCTTGCCAAGAATCCCCAACCGGGCGGTCCCGGTGGCCGAGGTCCGCGCGGACCTCGTGGCCCTAGAGGTCCACGGAATGAGAACGCTACTCCGCCCACGCCAGGTCCAAAGGTTTCCTTCGCGGACGCCAAGACCCACGTCGGCGCCCCGCTCTACGCCTCGAATGTCGTTCGGACCTTCTTCCTCGAATTCGAGAATGCGGACTGGGAAAAGGAGCTCAGCGAATTTCGCGGTACCGACGTGGAAGTTCCTGCGAAACTCACGGTCGATGGCAAGACCTACCCGGACGTGGGCGTCCATTTCCGCGGCTCCTCCTCCTACATGATGGTGGGTGAGGGTAGAAAGCGTTCGCTCAATCTCTCGATGGATTTCGCGCACGAAGAGCAGCGCCTGCTCGGCTATCGCACGGTAAATCTCCTGAACTCGCATCGCGATCCGACGTTCCTCCGCTCGATTCTTTACTACCACGTCGCGCGTCATTACCTCCCTGCCCCGCTGGCGAATCACGTGAAGCTGGTGGTGAACGGCGAGAGCTGGGGCATCTACGTCAACGCCCAGCAGTTCAACAAGGATTTCATCAAGGAATGGTTTCCGGATGCGAAAGGCGCCCGCTGGAAAGTCCCCGGCAGTCCCCGCGGCAGCGCCGGTCTCGCCTATCTCGGCGCGGACGTCGCTGACTACAAGGCGAAGTATGAAATAAAAACCAAAGAGGATTCCAAGTCGTGGGACGCGCTGATCAAACTCTGTCGCACCCTCAACGAAACTCCTGTCGATCAGCTCGAATCCGCACTCACGCCAATGCTCGATCTCGATCAAGTCCTGTCGTTCCTTGCGCTGGAGAACGTCTTCATCAATAGCGATGGCTACTGGGTGCGGGCCAGCGATTACGAGCTCTACCTCGATGGCAAAGGTCGCTTCCACATCATTCCGTATGACAGCAATGAGACGTTCAACGCACCGGAGAGCGGCGGGCGCATGGGCGGCGGCGATTCCATCAAAGGAGTGGAGCTGGATCCTCTGGCCGGCAGCAAGGATTCGAACAAGCCGCTGCTCCATCGGCTGCTTCAAGTTCCTTCCCTCCGCCAGCGGTATCTCTCGCGAGTCCGCGACATGGCGACGCAATGGCTGGACTGGAAGAACTTGGGACCGATCGCCACCCGGTATCATTCGCAGATCGCCGCTGAGGTGAAGGCGGACACTCGGAAGCTCTCCAGCACCGAGGCGTTCGAAAAGGGACTGACCGAAGACACCGAACAGGAAGGATTCCGTGGCCGCGAATCCATGCTCAGCTTACAAAACTTCGCTTTCCAACGCCGGGCATACTTGCTCAGTCATCCGGAGATCAAGAAGCTGTCCGAAGACAAGCTCCGCTGAGCCAGGTCTCAGCGCCTGTGTCTTCAGTTTCCGTTGGCAGTGGCGGATCGCCCATGGCTATCCTGCCGGCAGACGAATGAAGCCACAGGCAGCAACCGAATCACGATACGTTCTCCGCTGGCAGGCAGACTCCAAGCCAGCGCGGGTGAAGGACGAACTTGCGGTGGAAGAACCGCTGGAAATTCAGGTCGACACGCACTCAGTCGTGGTGACCATGCGCACGCCGGGTCACGATGACGAACTGGCCGCAGGCTTTTTGCTGACCGAAGGATTGATCAAAGCAGCGGACGACATTCTCAAAATCGTTCCCTACGTCCGCAACCTCGCCGGAAACGTGCTCGACGTTTTCCTTGCCCCGGGTGTCACTGTTGATTTCGCTCAACTCACGCGGCACGTCTTCGCTTCGTCCAGTTGCGGGCTTTGCGGCAAGGCCACGATCGAATCGGTTCAACGACGCTTCAAGCCCATCAAATCCAAGACCCGCATTCCGGTCGCCGAGATCGCGCGTCTACCCGATGAATTGCGTCGCGGGCAATCCACCTTCGACGCCACCGGCGGCTTGCACGCGGCGGGATTGTTCACGACGAAGGGAAAGCTGCTCGTGCTGCGCGAAGACGTGGGACGCCACAACGCCGTCGACAAAGTTTTGGGACATGCGTTGCTGAATGGCTGGCTCCCGCTGGACGTTCATATCCTTGTGGTCAGCGGAAGAACCTCGTTCGAGATCATGCAGAAGGCGCTGGCCGCGCGTGTGCCGATCATTGCAGCCGTCTCGGCACCTTCCAGTCTGGCGGTTCAGTTTGCCGTGGAGAACGGACAGACCCTCGTCGGATTTGTCCGTGGCAATCGATTGAACGTTTATTCTCATCCGGACCGGATCGAAATGCCGACTCGCTCCGTGGGTACGAAGTTGGACCCGACGTCCTAGCCGTAGATGATGAGTTGAATGTTCTCCGGGAGGTTCTTCGCGACTTCCGTGACCACGTTTCCCTTCAGCAATCGCACCATCGCATGGCGATGCGGCGTACCGAGAACAAGGAGATCGATTCCGAGTGTCGCCGCCAGATCAAGGATCGTCGCCGCCGGATCCTCGCTGACCATGTAAACGGGCACGACCGGCACGCTGTTTTCCTTACCGAACGAAAGCATCCGCAGCATGATTTCGCTCGCGGTCTTGTCATCCTGCCAGCGCGGCCGTTCCACCATTCCCACCGGACCGGGCATCGAGACAGCGACCTCCTTGACGTAGAGGACGTAGAGCGTGCCTTGCCGCAAACGCGCTTCTTCCATCGCGAACCTCAGCACGGGATTCACACCACGGGCCGCCACCAGAATGTGCTGACCTGGGTTCAAATTCAGTCGGAAGCCGGGAACTGATCCTGGATCCACCGCTGCCGCGATTTCCGTACTGACCGTCAGCGTTCGCAATCCCGCACGTCGCTGGGCGTAGCCGCGCAAGCCGAGCCCTGCCCCGAGCACGCACACGGCAAAGAACAGCGCATTCTGCTTGGTCCACGCGATCGTCAACTCAATCGCCGCGAGGATGAGGAACGTTCCCCCCATCAACGTGCGATCGATCCAGCCGATCGCCATCTCCTTGTTGAACGTGCAAGCGCCCAGGTTCACCGCGATCGCTCCGACCACGCCGATCGCGTAGAGACCGGCGAGGGCTTCAAGGTTGCTTGAGGCCGCCACCACGAGAATCGGCATGCCGACCGAAATCGCGAGCGGCAGCCAGGGAACGCCGTGAGCGTTCAATCGGTTAAATGACCGCGGCATTTCACCGTCCCGCGCCATCATGTAGAGCAATCCGACCAGGGCCGCGACCGCAGTGTTCACTGCACTGAGCAGCAGCAAGCCGACGATGCATCCCACCGCCCAGCCCATGATGTGGCCGAAGGTGATTCCGAACTTCATCGCCCCGTATTCCTCGGCGAGAAACCGGAGCATGTCCTCCCAACGATGTTCCAAGTCCGGCTTCAAATAGTCGGGCAACGACAGCATCGCCCAACCCAACAGACAGGTACCGAGAACAACCTCCAGCGCTACCGGGAAAATCGCCCGGCGCGCAGTGCGACCCACCTGTGGCACATCGGGATTCGATCCCGGATCCAGCTTCATCACCCCTGTCAGATTTGCGATCGCCTCCACTCCGCTGAGCGCGAGAATGACTCCCGTGAACGCCACCCACTTGTCGGCAAACGGCAGCTGCGAAGGCTTCAGGGAATCCAGCGAGAGATACGGAACCGAGAGTGCGATGACTCCCACCACGGCGAGCACCATGGGCACGGCGAGCAGCATCGCGAGGCTTCCGCTGTGCTTGGGCCCGAAGAAATTCATCGCGCCTACTCCAAGGATCAAACCCACTGTGGCGAGAGGCACCCATTGGTCCGGCACCTGGAAATACTTCATGGCGGCCCACCCGCTCATTGCCGCGGTCACGGTGAAATTTGCGACCAACAACAGTGCCCCGATCACAGCCAGGAGCCGGCTCTGATTCCGTGCGGCAGAATACACGCCGCCGCCGTCCGGGAAATGTTTGCAGATGATGACGTAGTTGTAGCCGACGACCGCCGTCAGCGCGCAAACCGCAAGGATGATGGGCAACGAAGAATATCCAGCGGCAACGAAGGCGAGGCCGATAACGTAGGCTTTGCTCGTGCCCCAGTCGCCGTAAAGCAACGCCGCCGCCCGCTTCCAGTCCACGTTGCGTGGCCGGTGCAAACCAGAGCTATCCACGAAGGATCCTTCCGGTTGAAGGCCGCCAGCGCATCAAGACCCGATTAGACCTGTGAAGACAGATTCCCGAAAACGAACTCGTCATTGAAAGAGCGGATGGTGAAAGCAAAGTTGCCCGGCCGTCAAACTTCCATTGCGAATGGCCCCAACGGCATCGCCACTGCGTTCAGCGCTGATACAGCGGAATATAGTGATACGGCATGGCGAGAATCATGGTGTAGACGGCGGTGGAATAGATGGGGCCGACGCCTCCCATTCCGGAATCGAGTTTCGGTTCCCAGTAATACTGACCACCTTGAAGCGCGGTGACATTTCGAACGAGGATCTCGCGCATCTGCGCATACCATTTTACCCACGTCTCCCCACCGAGCATGTATTGCGCAGGCGCCGCGTAGAAGTTTCCGTAGGTGAACCACTGATCGTTCTTCGCGCTGTTCTTGATCAGATACTCGGATCCGCTGCGCACCATCGGGTCGTCATACAGTCCGCAAACTTGTAGCGAGTAAATCGCCGCCGCCGTTCGCGCGAATCCCGGATCGCGACCCGGTTGATACGCGAAACCGCCGCTCGCCGGATGCTGACAGGCCTTCACGTATTTGATCGCGCTATCGATCGTTTTCTGGGGAACGTCGATTCCACCGTTCTTCGCCGCGCGGAGCGCCACCACTTGCAACACGGTCACCGAAATGTCCGCATCGGCCGGCACCGGACGATATCTCCATCCACCTTCAGCATTCTGCGACGCGATGATGATGCGAATCATCTTCTCCAGTTTGGGACGCATGACCGGCGATTTGGTCTGGCCGTAAAGCTCTCCAAGCGCAATCGCGGTGATGCCGTGCGTATACATATACTGACCGCCGTTGCGGTTTCCGATGAGGCCTTCCGGAGAAATCTGATCGAGGAGATACTGCATGCCGAGCGTAACGTTCTTCCCGAATTCGCCCTCGCCCGGCAATTGACCGGCGGCCTGAAACGCCATGAGCGTGTAGCCCGTCATGGCTACGACGTATCGCTGTTCTTCGCCGGTAGAACCCCACGCGCCATTGGCCAATTGCTTCGACGCCAGCCATTTCAAGGCGCCACGAATGATCGTCTCCGTCTTCTCGTCCACCACTACCGCATCGCGCTTCGTGGATTCCGCGGCTTGAATCGAGACCGCGAAGCCAAGCAACGACACGAGCATTGCACGCCATCCGAACAGGCGGCCGCGGGCACGTAGAGTCTCAGAGGCGGACTTCATGGCGACTGCGGGCGAGTCTCCATCATTCGTTCCGCCGGCTTCTTCAACACAGTCGCTTCACTGGGCGCCATCAACCCTCGCGCACCATTGATCACCTTCTCCCACTGAAACGCCGGGCCTGGATCCACCTTGTTGTTCTGGATGTGATAATGCCCAAGCACACCTTGAAACTCCGAGAGCACGTCATCCGAAAGTTTTCCCGGCACCAAGTTGCCCGACGCGTCTCGCGGAAAATCGCACTTCACTTTGGGAAACACTTTGCAAACGGCAGCCGTGAGCTTGATCAGCGCCTCGTATTGTTGGGGCGTGAGGTCATACTGATACAGCGTCCGCCCCTGGACTGCTCCCTGCACAGGCTCGGGACGCGACGGCCGTCCCACAAATCCCGGGGTGCGAATGCCGGTTTCGCCGAGTCGCGCGGGCACCACAATGCGCGGCGCGCTGCCGCCATCATCTTGATACCATTCCTTGAGCGGCGCTGCGTCGGGCGATCCGTAGGCGCCGACATTCGCGATCTCTATTCCGATCGAACGACTGTTCGATGTCGTCGCGTGCCATGCGCGTTCTTTCAAATCCAGCGTCTGATAAATCGTCCCATCGAGATCGAGCATGAAATGGATGCTCAGGCAGCGATGGTCGTGAAGCACCTTGAAACACTGCCGGCTCGTTCCCGTTACATCGAAGTGCATTACGAACTGGTCAACCTTCTCCTGTAACAACGGAAGATCCCAGCCGCCGCCGCGCACGCGCTCGACCTCGTTGGAGTTCAGCACGCTCTTCCGCAGACCGTAACGGTTCGGCGACGTGAGATCCTTCACGACCACCTTGGAAGTTTCCCAGGACGATTCGTCGTAGGGACTGAACCGCCGCTCCACCCGATACGCATCGTATCCGCCCGGGTCGAGCCACAAGACGACCGGCGTGCCGGTGTGGAAGAATTGTCCTGCGACCACGATCTCGTCTCCACGCCGCGGCGCCAATGTGCCGGGTCGCGGCAAATTCTGACACCCTGTCACCACGAACAGCGCAAGCAACACGATCGCAACCAGCGAACGTGTGAAGAACAAATTCCGCAGCGTCATACGATTACTTCAACACCTCGGCGAAGAACGACTTCATGGCTTCCCACGAACGCTTGTCCGCCTTCTCGTTGTATGCCGCACCTTTCGAATTATCACCGCCCGCATTCCAGTCGGTGAAACTGTGCACGGCGCCACCGTAGGAAACGAGCTGCCAGTCCACGCCAGCCTTTCGCATCTCTTCCTCAAACGTCGCGACCTCCGTCGGCGGCACGAACGGATCATCCGCACCGTGCAACGCGAGAACGCGGCCTTTGATCGCCTTTGCATCCGCGACGTTGGGAGTATTCAAACCACCGTGAAAGCTCACGACTGCACTCACGTCGGCGCCACTGCGTGCGAGTTCGAGGACCGTGGTGCCGCCGAAGCAATAACCCATCGCAGCGGTCCGCTTCGCGTCGACCACGGCCAGCTTCTTCAATTGTTCCAAGCCCGCGTTGACCCGGGCGCGAAGCAAGGCGCGATCTCCTTTGTATTTGCCGGCAAGTGCGGACGCGTCCTTCGGGTTGTCCGCGCGTACGCCCTTGCCGTAAATGTCCGCGCACAACACCGCGTAGCCGAGTTGCGCGAGCATTTCGGCGCGCTTCCGTTCGTAGGCGGTGAGGCCCTTCCATTGATGAACAATCAGCACGCCGGGACGTTTCCCCTGCACCGCTGTGTCGTAGGCAACAACGCCTTCGCAAACAACATCGCCCTGCTTGTATTCGATGGTTTCCAGCTTGATCTCCCCCTGCGCCAGAATCGCGAACGCAGCGAGGACCGTGGTCGCAATGAATGTTTTCATGCGACGAATCGTCAGCGTCGGGCAATGCCGCGTCAAACCTCAATTTGCCTCCGCTCCCCGCGTTCGTGTTCGTTCGTGATGCTGTGGATGGTCGGCGTCGTCGCGATGTTGTTTGACAACCCTGCTTCCGCCGCCGCGGAAAAGGCGGTCAGTTTTCGCGCCGACATTGCGCCGATTCTTCAGGCGAAATGTGTCACTTGCCACAATGCCGAAAAGGCCAAGGGCGGTTATCGCCTCCACACTTTCACCGAGCTACTGAAGCCCGGCGAAAGCAAGGAACCGCCCGTTGTCCCCGGCCAATTGAAAGCGAGCAAACTCCACTCGCTGCTGATCACCAGCGATGCCGACGACCGGATGCCCCAGAAGGACGACCCGCTTCCCGCCGCGCAGATCGAGTTGTTCGCCAGCTGGATCAAGCAGGGGGCAAAGTTTGACGGCGTCGATCCGAACGCCACACTTTCAGCACTCACCACCGCCGCCCGCCATCCGGATCCACCCGATCGCTATCTCCGTCCGGAACCGATCTTGGCGCTGGCGTTTCGTCCCGACGGAGCACAGCTGGCCGCCAGCGGCTACCACGAGGTAACACTCTGGAACCCGGCGAGCGGCTCGTTGCTGGAGCGTCTGAGAAATCTGCCGCAACAGATCCACGCCCTAGCGTTCAGTCCGGGCGGCGAGTTTCTCGCGGTCGCCGGCGGCAGTCCGGGGCGTTCCGGCGAGATCCGCATCATCAATCTCTCCAAGGGCACTTCCGTCCGCGCGCTCGCAACGGCGGGCGATGTTTTCCTCAGCCTGGCTTTTAGCCCGGACGGTCAACGCCTCGTCGGAGGGGGATCGGATAATACGATTCGCGTTTTGGAAACTATCACGGGGAACGAGTTGCAGCGGATCGAGCAACATGCGGACTGGGTGATGGCCCTGGCATACGCGCCGGACGGAAGTCATTTCGCGTCGGCGAGCCGCGACAAGACCGCGCGCCTTTTCGATGCGAAGACCGGCGAGCTCGAGGAAACTTATGATGGCCACGGGCAAATCGTGTTCTCAGTGGCGTTCAGTTCGGACAGCAAACGGATTCTCAGCGGCGGACGCGATCGCGAAATTCACAGCTGGACTGCGAAGGACGCCCGCCGCGTTTTTGCTGCTCGGGGATTCGACGGTGACGTCCTGCGAATCGCCGTGGCGGGCGATCAACTTTTTAGCGCAGGAGCCGACAAAGTTGTCCGTCAACATCGCCTGCAGGACAAGAAAGCCGACCTGACGCGAACTTTCGCCGGTCATCGCGACACGATTTATTCGCTTTCGGTTCACGCCGACTCGCGCCGACTCGCCAGCGGAAGTTTCGATGGCGAGGTGCGCGTCTGGAACACGGAAACCGGCGACGCCATCACGAACTTCCTCGCGGCACCCGGCTACTCGCAAGCTACCGGCACTGCGCGATAGAACCGCTGTGGCGCACCGGACGCGTCCGGGTCGACGTAATGGGCTCGTTCTTCGTTCGCAGGGATGATGCAAAGGGAAGACCACTCCTTGAAATCCCGCGTCACTTCGATGCGGAAACAGGAGTTGGTTCCTGCGGGCAGGCACAGATTAAAAAGACCATTCGGCAAACGCAGGCACGGTGGACGCAGGCGATCGTTGTCGACAATGATTGCAGCGGCGCGCCTTGGTGACCCGACGCTGTAGTTGCCAGGCAAGGTCGCGTCTGGAATCAGAGTGATCACTGCAGATTCAATCGGCTCTGACTGCGAATCGTCCATCGGCTCAAGGACCAATCGCGCTCGGCGTTGACCAGCCGGGATGACCAATGGACTGGTTGGAATCCGGAAGTCGCTTCCTGCGACTGCGGTGCCGCTCAGCTCGAAATAAACCGAAAGGGGAAGATTGGTTTCCCCGGAACGAATCACCGTGAACTCGGCGGTGTTGCGACCGGCTCCACCTGACGCGCCTTCTCTCGCGAACGGATCCGTGGCGATAACCGTCACCACGGGGAGCGCCGGCGTGTAAGGGAAATTGCGAATCGCAACTGTGGCGGAGGAGTTCGCGACATCCACTCGATACGGCGGCGGCGGTGGCGGATAGATCAGGATTACCACCTCGGGAACGACCAATGTCATCACCACCGTCTCATCACCCTCCGCGAGGTTGTCCATCACGCCGAGCACCCGAATGTCCACCGAAGGTTGTCCGGCCGGAATCGTCGCGTAGCCGGAAAGCCGATCGTAATCGAGGCCGTTGACAGCAGTACCAGACAGACGATACCAGACGCCCAGAGGCGCATCGGTGCCGCCGGTTCGCGTAATGGTGAAAACGCCGGGTACCACGAGACATACCGGGCACGGCTCGGAGGTGATCGGTTGTGTGGCCCGAACGCTCACGAAGGGAACCGCCATTTCGTTGTCGTGAATCACCACCACCGCACGTCGGTTGATCGGATCAATCTCGTAGTCGGGACGCACGGCAAGCGGCGATGGCACCAACTCCGCCACCACCGACTCGTCGGTCTCAGCCAACCCGTCATCCAGTGGCACCACTTGCAGGTCAACGCTCGACGAGCCCGCAGGGAATTCCACGATGCCGAGCAGCTCGGAGTAGTCGCGTTCCGGGCTCGCAGTTCCTCCGTAACTGACCCACACGCGTAACGCTCTCGTGGTGTCGCCCGTGCGACGGAAGGTGAATACGCCCGGACGAATTCTCGTGGTGGGAGACGGCTCCATGGTTTCGGGCACCGTCGCTTCAATTGAAACAACGGGCAGACCGTCGCTCACTCTGATTCTGACCGGCGGAGAACTGACCTTCGATCCGGCGGCGTTGACGGCGCGCGCTGTCAATTCATGCGAGCCGATGGCAGCTCCAGTCCATTCTATCTCGTGATGGATCGGCGTGCCCGGATCGGGCTGACGAATGAAGAAGATTGAAGATTCTCCCACCTTGGTCGGGCCGTCATAGAATTCGACGTAAGTGATTGCCCCTTCCAAATCGATCGCCGTCGCCGCAAGGCGGATGGGTTGTCCCGCTCGATATTCGGAACCGTCGCGCGGCGACGTCAGCTCCAGACTGGCCGTAGTAATGCCGTCATCCCGTAGAAAAATCCTCGCTGTCGAACGCGCCAGATCGATGTTCGCGGCGTAACACGGGATGCCCATGGGCGGATTGGTGAGCGGCGGACACTGGTCGAGCTTCGCGTCGAGGAATTCAATCGGTTCCGAAACGTTGTCCACCGTCGGCTCCACCACGAGTTCCACTATATCCGCGCCCGCCGGAATCGTCACCAGCCAGGGTAACGCCGGGAAATCGACGCCCGGTTGAGCGCTTCCGCTGTAGTGAACGAAGACAGACACCGCGTGGTTCGTTGGGCCGCTTCGCGCGATGTTGAACACGCCACGGAACGCGAGCCGGCGGTAAGGGTAAGATGTCTCCTCGGCGATCTCGCTGCTCGCCACGATGCTGACCATGGGTTCAATCGACATCTCGCGATCATGAATCAACACGCGCGCCGCGTTCTGAAGCGGGTCCAATCTGTAGAAACCGATTGGGCCCATGCTGGGATCCGGCAACAGTTTGGCGACGACGATTTCATCTCCTTCAGCGAGCTGATCGAACAAGCCTTCCACGTATAGATCGACGGACTCCGCGCCCGCAGGAAATCGGACTACGTCCGGAAGCTTGGCGTAGTCGACGCCGTTGCTGGCGCTCCCCTCGAAAGCAATATACACGGACACTCCTGCGGTCAGATCACCACCGGTTCGCGTTACACGAAACACCGCTGGCGGAGGCGGCGCAGCATCGCAAATGGCGGGGTCGCAGAACGGTTCCCGGGTTTCTGCCACCGTCGCCTTGATGCTGATGGTGGGAACGATCGGCAAGATGACGCCGCCCTGAGCCGCGACAGGCGTCGGGAGCGTTATTCCGAATAATGCGAACGCGAGTGGAACGGTGAGGAAACGCAGCATGGAAAAGTTTTTCATAACAACACGCGGTTACGAACGTTGAGCCCGCCTGCCGCCGAGAAGGCCATCCAGTCGGGACACAGGCGTAAATTCATCTTTGATTAAGCGCCGCCGGGGAGGATCTGCAATGCCGTTTTTGGCAAAACTTACCCACCTTCAAGGCCTTTGGAGCGGGGAACAAACATAACACCGGGTATCTTGCCCCGCACAACCGCGCGCCTTCAAAGAGGAACTTCCGGCGAAAACGCCAGGCTCGTCGGCGAATTCCAGGTCAACTTCTCCCCGGAAGCAAAGCGCACGACTGCAGAGATCCATTTTTGCGCCATCGATGGCTCTGCGTAAGACCATTCGATTCCCACCCGCCATGCCGTGGCTTCCGGCGGCGTCTCGACATGCAATGGCAGCCGACCGCGAAAGCTTGCCCCTCGCTTTGCCGCCAGCTTCGAGGTCGATGGCGGCGTGGTTTGGAATCCAATGTTCTGTACGGAGCGCAGATCGTCCGTTCGCGCCTGGCCAGCCACGGGAAGATGTCCCACCCACATCCCGTTGCATTTCATTTGGAAAGCCAGCCTGCGATACTGGATGACTCGATCTGTCTGATTGGAGAATCCCACTTCGTAATCGCGCCCGGCCATTGTTGGCTCACCAAAGCTCATCACTTCCCCGGCTGGCCGAAGAAAGGCAATACCCGCCAGCGCCGCGACTACAATCGCTGCGACTCTCTTTACCCTGCATTTGAGCCAAGTATTTTTCATCGCGCCAACGTTCTCGCAGGCCCAGTCCTTCTGCCGCCGATGAGGCTGCCGAAACTCCAACTCGCGTCGCCATCAATCACGTCGCGCAAAACTCCGGCGGTCAACATCGTTTCCTGTCCAGTTGCTTCCCGGCGGTCGAACCCCTAGCCTGCTCGCCGACATTCGTGAAACCATTGACTCTATACACATGCAAGCTCACCGATGAGCAGGCCGCTGCGCTTCAGGCGCATCTCAAGGAAAGCAGCTTCAAGCCACGTGAAGTTCCCTACGCGCGTTTCGCGGGAGAGAAGGACAAGCTCAACGTCGTCTTCTACGACAGCGGCAAACTGGTCGTGCAAGGCAAGGGCACGCAGGAGTTCGTCGAGTTCGTGCTGGAGCCGGAGATTCTCAAGCAGGCGAAGCTCGGCTACGAGGCGGTCCTGAATCCGGAGCTGATGCTGCCGCGATTCGGCGTGGACGAATCCGGCAAGGGCGATTTCTTCGGCCCGCTCTGCATCGCTGGCGTCTATGTGAACGAAACGGTCATCACCGCGTGGAAGGAAGCCGGCATCAAGGACTCGAAGAACATCGGGAGCGACAAACGCATCGCTGAACTTGCGGAAGTCATTCGCGAAACGCCCGGCTGTGTGACCAGTGTCGTGCCGGTGGGAAACGAGGCTTACAACCGGCTCTACGGTTCCATGCGCAGCGTGAACACCTTGCTCGCCTGGGGTCATGCGCGCGTCATCGAGAACCTGATGGGCCAGCGGCATCGCATGAATCCCCTGCCCGTCCGCGCGATCAGCGATCAATTTGCATCGAGCAAGGACACGGTGGCCAAAGCGCTGATGAGCATGGGACGCGAAATCGAGCTCGTGCAGCGCCACAAGGCGGAAGAAGACCTCGCCGTCGCCGCTGCTTCCATTCTCGCCCGTCACGAATTCGTCTCGCGCCTGGCCGGATTGGAGAAGCAATTCGGGATGAAACTGCCGAAAGGCGCTTCCGCCGCCGTGGATGCCGCTGCGAAGGAATTCATCGCCAGACACGGCGTGGAGAATCTGCCGAAGGTGGCGAAGATGCATTTTCGCACCGCGCTGCGCGCCCAGGGATTGCCCGAACCGCCAAAAACCGAGTGGCGAAAGCGTTGACGGTCGCGCTTCACCGACGAAACGCACCGGGCAAATTGAAGATTGAAAACACCCGTCGCAGTCGCCAGATTTGCGCCATGACGAAATCTGTGTTCAAAGGTCCCGTTTACGTCGTGCGCGATAACATCGACACGGACCAGATCATCCCTGCCCAATACCTGAATCTCATTCCCACCATGCCGGACGAATACGAGAAGCTGGGCAGCTTCGCCATGTGCGGTTTACCGGAATCCCTCTACTCCACACGCTTCGTTAAGCAGGGCGCGGTGGACACGGACTACCCGATCATTCTCGGCGGACGCAATTTCGGCTGCGGCAGCTCCCGCGAGCACGCGCCGATCGCCATCGGTTCCGCCGGCTGCAAGATCGTCCTCGCCGAGGGCTTCGCGCGCATCTTCTTCCGCAACTGCGTTGCCACTGGTGAAGTTTATCCGTGCGAACTGACCGAACGCCTGTGCGACACGCTCAAGACCGGCGACGTCGTCACCGTGGATCTCGACAAGGCCACTGTGACCGTCGAAGCCACGGGCAAGGTTTACTCCTTCAAGCCGCTGGGCGAAGTCCGTCCCGTGGTGGACGCCGGCGGTCTCTTCAACTTCGCGCGCAACAGCGGCATGATTCCGGCCCAAGCCTAAATGTCACTCGCTGACCTTCGGCGCGAATACAAACTCGGCAACCTCGACGAGGTCGATCTCCGGTCCGATCCGCTGCAACAGTTCGATTACTGGTTTCACCAGGCGACGGAAGCTCGCGGTGGCAGCAATCGGCTTCGTGCTTTCGGCATCGGAATCTACAAGGCGTTCCAATCGCTGCTGGGCGAAAAGCCTCATGACCCGAACGCCATTTCGCTTGCCACCGCGGACAAGAACGGTCGTCCATCCGTCCGTACCGTTCTCCTAAAAGGCGCCGATCCACGCGGCTTTATCTTCTTCACGAACTACGAGAGCCGCAAAGGCCGTGAACTCACGGAGAATCCCCACGCTGCGCTCGTCATTCACTGGGGCGATCTGGAGCGTCAGGTCTGCGTGCGCGGAACAGTGACGAAACTGCCGAAGACGGAATCGGAAGCCTACTTCAAGAGTCGTCCGCGCGGCTCGCGCATCGCCGCGTGGGTTTCCAAACAGAGCACCGCGGTTCCCAGCCGTGAGTTTCTCGAAAAGTCGATGGCCGAGGTGGCCGCCCGGTTTCCCTCGGATGTTCCCATGCCGGAGTATTGGGGTGGATTTGTAATCGCCCCTACCGAAATCGAATTCTGGCAGGGCCGCCCCAGCCGGCTTCACGATCGTTTGCTCTACACGCGCCAACCCGACGGCTCGTGGAGAATCGAGCGTCTCTCCCCCTGACCCACATTGTGGCTACCAACCTTCCCTTCAGCGACAGGGTTCTGAAAATCGTTCAGGCTGTCGTCAGTCAAAACTCCCGGGAAACACCTGCGGACGGTCTCCTGCGCGTCGAGTTGAAACGCCAGCGCGAGCTCTCTCCCGAAACCGCCCGCGACGTCGCACGCGCCACGTTTGCCGTGTTTCGCTGGCGCGGTTGGATTGATGCCGGAAGCACGATTCACGACCAGGTGGCCGAGGCGCTGGCGTTGCAGAAGCGGTTCAATACGACGCCCGAAAGTTTCACCGACGACGAACTGGTTGCGCACGCCGTGCCGCAATGGATTCATGGCGCCATGGAGACATCTCCAGGTTGGGTGCGAAGTCTGCAATCCGAACCGAGGCTCTGGCTTCGCGCCCGACGCGACAGTGGCGAGCAAGTCGCCTTTGCGCTCGGCGACTGCGCGATTCCACCGAACAAGCAGTTGTCGGAATGCGTGGAGTACCAAGGCACACAGGACTTGTTCAAGACACCCGGGTTTCACGCTGGCGAGTTTGAACTACAGGACATCAGCTCCCAAATCGTCGGCCTCGTTTGCGCGCCGAAGCCGGGTGAAACCTGGTGGGACGCCTGCGCCGGCGAAGGCGGTAAGATGCTGCATCTCTCGGACCTGATGCAGAACAAGGGGCTCATCTGGGCCAGTGACCGCGCTGATTGGCGATTGAAACGGCTGAAGATCCGAGCCGGCCGCAGCAAGGTATTTAATTACCGCAGCGTGTTGTGGGACGGAGGTCTGAAACCTCCGACGAAAACCATGTTCGACGGCGTCCTGATTGATGCGCCGTGCAGCGGCGTGGGAACTTGGCAGCGGAATCCTCATGCGCGCTGGACGACCACCGAGAACGACGTTACCGAACTCGCGGCCGTCCAGAAGCAGATGTTGCGAACCGCGGCGGGTTCCGTGAAACCCGGCGGCCGCCTCATCTACTCCGTCTGCACTTTAACCCGGGCCGAAACTAGCGACGTCGCGGCGGAGTTTCAGAATGCGTTCCCTGAGTTCACAACGGAGCCCATCTTGAATCCTCTGAACGAAAAGGCGCCGGCGCAGAACCATCTCTGGCTGTGGCCTTCGGATGGCGGGAACGGAATGTTCATCGCGGCATGGCGACGGGAAAAGAAAACTGGCCGCCAGGAAACAAAACAAACCTGACGGCCAGCGGGGGTCGCGGACAGAAACTGTCCGCAGACGAAATGTACGGGCTAGTTCGAGCGGATAAAGTCGTCGAACTCCATCGCGGTGCTTTCATCGAAGCGACCGTTCGGTCCCGCGGAACGGATCAACACACTCGTATCGGAGAAGTAAATGCGCAGCGGATTGCCCCACGGATCAGTGTATTCGCCCTTCGCATTAAGCTCCATCTTGCGGCCGACAAGCACGGTGACTTTCTTTTCGTTCTGGCCTTGCAGCGCGCGGGCGATGTCAGCGTTTCCACCGCGCGGATAGCTGCCGACAAATTCCTTGTACTTCTGCAATCCGTCGAAGAGACTCTCCACATCGCTGCTCAACCTTGCATTGCGCGCCTTGGCCTGCACGGTGGTCAGCGCTTTCACGGCCCAACCGGCGCCGATGACCAGCGTGATGACACCGACGATGAGTAAAAACTTTTTCATAAGGGATTCAATCGACCACGCCTGACCGAATCTTTAGGAATGGCCGCTGCCATTCGCCGCCACTCCAAAACGTCGTCCACCAATGCCCGGTTTCAGGACATTCTCCCGCCTGCTTGCATCAAGCCGGGACAATTCCACCGCGAAGAACTCAGGGTCCAACGGCAAGTCCGGCGTTTCGCTCTTTGCACTTTGCCCGTGCGGAACGTTTTGGAACACTGCCGTCCCATGAAACGCCTTCGCTCCTTGCCTGCCCGCCGGCGCCGCTTTGTACTCGGGATTGATTTCGGTACGCTCTCCGCGCGCGCGCTGTTGGTGGATGTGGATAATGGCGAAGAGATCGCCGAAGCCGTCCGCGAGTATCCCCATGGTGTCATCGAGGAACATTTGCCGAACGATCGAAAGCGTCTGCCGCCCGAAACCGCTCTCCAGCATCCGGCGGATTATCTCGACTCGATGGAGCAGGCGGTTCGTCGAGTGATGCGCGAAGCGCGGGTGCAGCCGGAACAAGTTCTCGGGATTGGCACCGACTTCACGTCCTGCACGGTTCTACCCACGCGCGCGGACGGTACGCCGCTCTGTTTCAACAAACGCTGGCAGAAAAACCCGCACGCGTGGGTAAAGCTCTGGAAACATCACGCCGCCCAGCCGGAGGCGGATCGAATCAACGCCGTGGGCGCGAAACGTAATGAGTATTTTGTGCGGGCTTACGGTGGACGCTATTCCAGCGAATGGTTCTTCTCGAAGCTCCTGGAAACCGCGAATCACGCGCCTGAAGTATATCGCGCCGCGGACCGTTACATCGAGGCTGGTGATTGGATTGTCTGGCAATTGTGCGGTCGCGAACGTCGTTGCCTTTCGGCCGCTGGGTTCAAGGCGATGTGGGTTTACCCGCGCGCCGGAAAAGCGGCGGACAAAGCGGATTCGCTTTCTTTTGATTACCCTTCACCCGCATTCCTTGCGGCGCTAAATCCTCTTCTGAAGAATGCGGTCAGCGAGAAGCTGAGCGGAGATTTGCGAAGGCTGGGGGAAAGTGCGGGCGGCTTGACGCGCGCCATGGCGGCTCGCTTGGGTTTGCGCGAGGGAACTCCTGTCGCCGTCGGAAACATCGATGCTCATGTCGCGGTTCCGGCCTGTGGCGTGACCACCGCGGGAAAGCTGGTGATGATCCTCGGCACTTCCACCTGCCATCTGTTGCTCGGTGACGAGCGGCAAGAAGTCGAGGGAATGTGCGGTGTGGTCCAGGACGGCGTCGTTAACGGCTTCTGGGGTTACGAAGCCGGGCAGGCTGGAGTGGGTGATCTGTTCGCGTGGTATATGGCGCACGGCGTTCCTGCGTCCGTCCACGCCGAGGCGAAGAAATTGCGAACCAGTGTGTACCAACTGCTCGAGAAGCGCGCCGCCGCCCTGAAGCCGGGCGAGTCGGGATTACTGGCGTTGGATTGGTGGAACGGCTGTCGATCGGTCCTCATGGACTCTAGCCTCAGCGGATTGCTCGTGGGCGCGACGTTGGGCACTCGTCCTCACGAAATCTATCGCGCGTTGATTGAGGCCACCGCCTTCGGAACCCGGAAGATCATCGAAGCGTTCACCAGCAAAGGCGTCATCATTGACGAGCTCTATGCTTGTGGCGGACTCGCGCAGAAGAATCCGCTGCTGCTTCAGATCTATTCCGATGTCACGGGACGTCCGATTCGAGTCGCGGCATCCGAACAAACCTGCGCACTGGGCGCCGCGATGCATGGGGCGCTGGCTGCTGGGCTGTATCCGGATATGGAACAGGCGTCGAAGAAGATGGTGCGCCCAAGCACGCAGACGTATCAACCCAACCGTCGTCACAAGCCCGTCTACGACCAGCTCTATGCGGAATACACCCGGCTACACGACACCTTTGGCCGGGCGCCGAACAGTCCGATGAAAGTATTGCGTCGGCTCCGAGCGAAGGCCTTCGCTCACGAATGAGATCGTCCGAATGAGCAACCCGACAAATCTCCGTCACGAGAAGACCGTGCTGATCCGGCCGGAGTTTCTGAACCACGGCGGCACATTGTTCGGTGGATACATGATGCAATGGGCGGACGACATGGCCTACAACGCCGCGTCGCTCGCCTTCCCTGGTGCGATCTTCGTGACGAAACTTTTCGGTCAGTTTGATTTCAAGTCGCCGGTGGCTGCCGGAGACATCATCAAGATCTTCAGCGAAGTCGAAAGCGTCGGAACGACCTCGTGCAAGATCCTCGTCTGGGCGCTGAACGCGCGGAGCAACGCCGAAGTCTTCCGCACATTTGCCGTGATGGTGAATGTGAGAGATGGCCGGAAGACGCCACTGAATCGGTGATTCGAAGTGCGCGCACGGGCACTCGGAAAATCCCCGTGGAATGGCCATGGCGCCTTCAAATCTCGCCGCCAATCAGCGGGAACCATGCAGATTCCTTGTGGTGAAAGCCGAATGTGTTCTTGGCAGAATGTCACAGTTTGGTAACGTCGTCATAACCTTAAGAACCACCCCCATGAAATTGTTGTATCGCGCGCTGACCGTCGTCTTCCTGCTCGGTCTTACCACGCTCCATGCCGCTGAGCCTGCCCTGTCGGAGATCATGCCGTCCAATGCCAGGATTCTGGCCGACGAGGACGGCGACTTTCCGGACTGGATCGAGATCAAGAATCCCGGGCCGGGTGACTTGAATCTGGCGGGATATTTTCTCACGGACGATCCACAGCGGTTGACGAAGTGGAGCTTCCCGACGGTGAACCTGTCGTCCGGCAGTTACCTGACCCTCTTCGCCTCCGGAAAGAATCGAACCGCGAATCCAGCCCGGCTTCACACCAGCTTTTCACTTGCTGCGGACGGTGGCTACCTCGCCATTGTGAAACCCGACGGCACGACCGTTGTCAGCGTTTTCAATTACCCTGCCGTGAAGGAAGACGTCGCCTACGGCACCGCGGAGTCCATCACCACCACGCCACTCACCCGGCAATCCGTCAGTCGTCTGCTCGTGCCCACCAGTGCCCCTGCTCTTCCCGTCGCGTGGAACCAGATCAATTTCACGCCCGACGTCACATGGTTGACCGCCGCCGGACCGTTGGCCGTGGGCTTTGATACCAATCGCGCCACCGGTTCCCCCGTCAACGTCGCCACCAGCGGCACTGCTGCGCAAAGCACCATTAACAGCACCTTCACGGCAAACCTCGCCATCAACAACAACCTCGGCGACTTCACGCACACACTCGGCACCGATCCGGAACCGTTCTGGCAGGTAACGCTGACGAACGAGATGTCGATCTTCAGCATCGTCCTCTTCAACCGCACCAGCTGCTGTGGCTCGCGCCTGCGCGATATCACGATCGAAATCCTGTCCACCAACGCGTCCGGAGTGACCACCAACTTTACCTCTCCACTGCTCAATGCCGAGAACGTCGGCTTCACCTATCCGAACGGCCCAACCTCCATCAGCAACAATCTCGTCACGCTTACCGGCGGTCCGGTCAATGGCCGAATCGTGCGCGTGCGCCGCACTCCGGATGCAGATTTCTCGGGCTCAGGCGGCCAAGGAAACGCCGACGAGGCGAGCGTCCTGTCCCTCGGTGAAGTCGTCATCAACGCCAGCGCCGCCACGGGACTGCGCCCGTTTTTCTCAACCGACATTGAATCCGCCATGCTCGGCGTAAACGCTTCGGCTTTTATTCGTACACCGTTCAATGTTTCCGACACGCCTGAAACCCTCGCCCTCAAGGTTCGCTACGATGATGGGTTCGTGGCCTACCTCAATGGAGTGGAAGTCGCGCGTCGCAATGCACCGGGAAGTCTGGCCTGGAACTCCGAAGCGACCGCAAATCGAAACTTCGCCTCCGCGATTGGCGAGGAAGTCATCGACCTCTCTTCTTCTATTCCGTCGCTGGTCGCCGGCGCGAACGTAATCGCAGTGCAATTGCTCAACGCCACCGCCGCGAATGCGGATGTTCTCTTCCAAGCGGAACTCTCGGCGAGCAAAACGGTCGTGACACCGAACATCTTCTTCACCGACGCCACGCCCGGTGCGGCGAACACCACAGGGTTCTATATTGCCGAGGTGGCCGACACGCATCTCAGCGTTGATCGCGGCTTCTTCGAAGCGCCCTTCTCGCTCTCGATCACCTCCGCCACGCCAGACGCTGTCATCTACTACTCAGTCAACGGCGCTGAGCCAGGCCCCGGCAAAGGCACGCTTTACACCGGGTCCGTCATGATCACGAACACGACCGTGTTGCGCACGCGCGCATTCAAGGACGGCTGGAAGCCCACCGACATCGACACTGCCACGTATCTCTTCCTCGCTGACGTCATTTATCAGGCGCCGAACTGGCCGACCACGCGCATTCCTCCACCGAACTTCCCGACCAACTGGGGCCGGAACACGGTCGACTACGGGATGGATCCGAACGTCGTGAACAACTACACGCCCGCACAATGGAAGGAAGCGCTGACGCAAATCCCGTCGCTGTCGATCGTCACGGAAATGGGAAATCTCTTTGATCCCACCACCGGTATTTATGCCAACGCAGATGGTCACGGCGAGGTGTGGGAACGTCCGTTCTCCCTTGAACTGCTCGATGCAACCAACGCGGTGCCCGGGCGGTTTCAAGAGAATGGCGGTCTGCGCATCCGCGGTGGCGCGAGCCGGGGTTCGGGTTTCGTGAAGCACTCATTCCGTTTCTTTTTCCGGCGCGAATACGGCGCAGGCAAGCTCCGCTATCCGCTCTTCGGCGATGAAGGAGCGCAGGAATTCGAGAGCATCGATCTTCGCACCAGCCAGAACTATTCATGGCCGCGCAATGACAACAGCCAGAATGACACGATGGTTCGTGAAGTCTGGTGCCGCGAGACGCTCGGCGCGATGGGGCAGCCTTACCGGCGCTCGCGTTACTACCATCTCTATCTGAACGGCCAATACTGGGGCCTCTACGAAACCGACGAACGTCCCGACGCTTCCTATGGCGAAACCTACTTCGGCGGCGACAAGGACAACTTCGACGTCATCAAATGCGGCAACCGCAGCGTGACGCCGAACTTCTCGACCGAGGCGACCGACGGCAATTTGATTGCATGGTCGAATCTCTGGGTGATGTGCCAGATGATGCGCACGAACGCGTCCAACGAGGATTACTTCCGCCCGCAAGGTCGGAATGCCGACGGCACGCGCAACCCGGAACTGCCAGTGCTTATCGATGTCGACAACTTGATCGACTACATGCTCGGCATTTTCTACAGCGGCGATGGCGACGCGCCGCTCTCGTCATTCCTGAGCAACAACCAGGCGAACAATTGGTTTGCCATGCGCGATCGCACCAATCCCGACGTCGGCTTCCGCTTCTTCAACAACGACGCCGAACACACGCTCGGTTCACCGAACAGCCAGGTCGATCGCACCGGTCCGTTCGGCGGTTCCAACGAAGGCATCTTCATCTGGTCGAACCCGCAATGGTTTCACGAAGAACTGATGCGCAATCCCGAATACCGCGTGCGCTTCGGCGATCACGTTCAGAAACATTTCTTCAACAACGGCGCCCTCACGCTGGAGAACAACACCAATCGTTTCATCGCCAAGGCTGTTCAGATCACCAAGGCGGTGCGCGCGTATTCCGCCCGCTGGGGTGACGCCGTGCGAGAGCCGCCCTATGGCGAGAGCGACTGGACCAACGCGATTCAACAAGTGCTGAACTGGTTCGTGCCGCGCGCGAGCCTCGTCCTCAGCCAGCTTCGAACTGACAACCTCTTCCCCTCCGTCAGCGCGCCGAACTTCAGCCAGCTTGGCGGTACCGTACCGGATGGCTATCCACTCACGCTCAATCACACCAATACTGCCGGAGTGATCTATTTCACCACCGACGGCAGCGATCCGCGTCTGCTCGGCGGCGCTGTCAATCCCGCCGCACAATCCTACGCAGCCGCCATCGAAGTCACCGGGCCGACGCATGTCCGCGCCCGCGTTCTCAACGGCACCAATTGGAGCGCCATGGTGGAAGGCCTCCTGAGCCCGCCCCAGGATCTCTCCAAGCTGCAACTCACCGAGATCATGTACAATCCACCGGGCACCAGTCTCGTCGACGGAGATGAGTTTGAGTTCCTCGAATTCAAGAATACCGGAACCACGACGCTCAACCTCAGCGGCCTCCGCTTCACCAGCGGAATCACGTATCAGTTCCCCGTCGGCACTTCGCTGGCCGCCGGCCAGTTCTTCGTTCTTGCCCGCAACGGAACACAATTCACCAACAAGTATCCGGGCATTCAGGTGCGCGGCATTTACACCGGTCGCCTCGACAACGCCGGCGAAGGTCTGCGCCTCGCGTCGCCGTTCGGTGGAACGATCCTTTCCCTGACCTACAACGATCGCGCTCCGTGGCCGGTGACCGCGGATGGCAGCGGGTTCTCCGTGGTTCCGGTCAATCCGAATGCGAATCCCGATTCCAATGAAGGCCGCAATTGGCGGAACAGCACGCTTCTGGGCGGTTCGCCTGGCGCGGATGACCCGGCGCCAATCATCGCCCCCGTGCTGGTGAACGAGGTGCTCACGGCCTCCGTTCTTCCTCAGCTCGACACGATCGAGCTCTACAATCCTGGCGCTGCTCCTGTGAATGTCGGCGGCTGGTTCCTCAGCGACAATCCGGACCAACTGCGGAAGTATCGGATCACGGACGGCACGACCATCGCTGCCGGCGGTTACTTGGTTTTCACTGAAGCCCAATTCGACGCCGATCCGCTCGCGACCAACAGCTTCTCGCTCCGCGCCGAGGGCGACCAAATCTATCTTTTCAGCGCGGACATTGCTGGAGATCTCACAGGCTTCAGCCACGGCTTCAGCTATGGCGCATCGGATCCAGGTGCCACCTTTGGCCGATACGTGCTCAGCACCGGCGAAGAAGATTTGCCGACGCAGGTCGCGCCGTCGATCGCTTCGACGAACAGCGGCCCGAAGATCGGTCCGATCGTCATTAACGAAATCCAATATCACCCGGACTTCGGTGGTGATGAATTTATTGAGCTGCGCAACATCACCTCAGCGCCAGTTCAGTTGTTTGACCCCGCTGCTCCCACCAACACGTGGCGCGTCAATGGAATCGGGTTCACATTCCCGCTCAACACCACGCTCGCCGCGAACAGCTTCGCAATCGTGACGCGCACCCAGCCGGATGCCTTCCGTGCGCGCTACTCCGTTCCGGCGGAAGTTCCGATTTTCGGTCCGTATTTCGGCGACCTCCAGGACAGCGGCGAACGCATCGAATTGCAGAAGCCAGGCCCGCCGGACACGAACGGTCCCATCGCCTACATCACCGTCGACGCCGTTCGCTACAACGACAAGGCGCCTTGGCCACCAGCCGCAGACGGCAGCGGCCCATCTTTGCAGCGCAAGAGTTCAGTCGCCTACGGAAATGATCCGATCAACTGGGAAGGCGCACTTGCCACGCCGGGTGCCATCTTCAGCGCCGGACAACCGCCGGTCATTGTTGCGCATCCGTCGCCGCTCGTCGCCGTCGCCACGTTCAACGCCACCTTCACCGTCTCCGCCTCCGGAGCCGGGCCGATCTTCTATCAGTGGCGTCGCAACGGCGCGAATATCCCTGGCGCCACCGGGTCCAGCTACACGATTCAAAACCTCCAGACCACGCAGGCCGGGCAGTACACCGTGCTGGTATTCAACTCCGCCGGCAGCGTCGAAAGCGATGCTGCCGAACTGACGGTGAAGCTTCCCCCGAACATCACCACTCATCCAGCCAGCCGCGCTGTTTACATCAAACCGGATCCAAAGGCGGCCAATCTGCCGAACGGCACCAACGTCACGTTCAACGTCGCGGCGACCAGCGGCAACTCCGGCCTTACGTATCAATGGCGCTTCAATGGGACGGATATTCCGGGCGCCACGGGCACCAGCCTGACCGTCACGAATGTTCAACTCGGAAGCGAAGGCGATTACACCTGTGCTGTCACCGACACCATCGCCACTGTCGTCAGCTCCCCGGCCCGCCTCGTGCCTTGGATCAGTCCGATCATCGTGCAAAAGCCTGCGGATCAAATTGTCGCCGCGGGCGGCGATGTTTCCTTCAGCATCGAAGTGACCGGCAACCCGATGCCATTTGCCTACAGTTGGCGTCGAAGCCTCGGGTCCGTGGTCGTGAACACCAACTCCGGGAACTACCGCAGCAACTTCGTCACGCTGAACACCAGCAGCGCGTTCCTCACGCTCACCAACGGCATTCTCGCCAGCAACTATGTGATGCGCGTCGTGATCTACAATGACGCCAATCGCGCCCCGGGTGCGACCGCCACGTTCAACGTTCTCGTTCTCGCTGACACGGATTTGGACGGCATTCCGGACACGATCGAAAACAACCTCGGACTCGACCCCAATAACATCACCGATGCCTTCGGCGATCTCGACGGGGACGGTATGAGCAATCGCGCCGAGTTCATCGCCGGCACCGATCCGACGAACCACCTGAGCTTTCTCAAGATCGATCAGAGTATTACGCCCGGCATCGCCAGTGTAGAAATCGGCGCGATCTCAAATCGCACCTACACGGTGCAGTTCACCGATGCACCGGAATCCGGCGCATGGAATCGCCTGCAGGACCTTGCCGGACGCCCGACCAACAGTCTGTGGACCGTGGCGGATCCGGCTTGGACGACGAATCGTTACTACCGCGTGGTGACTCCGCGTCAGCCATGATTAGCGGGGTCCTTGCGTGGCCCGAGCGAGTGGAAAAAGTTCTCCCTCGCTCTTGCGTGTAAGGAATTGGCAGTGATATTCGACCAGCAACTACGACGATGAAAACGAAACTGTCTCAACTGTTCGGCGTGGCGACCATCGCTCTCGCCGCCGTTCTTGCCCCGACCATGAATGCTGCCGAATCATCCCCCGGAACCAACACCACTGAAAAGGCCACGTTCGGTGGCGGTTGCTTCTGGTGCACGGAAGCGGTGTTCCAACGCATCGACGGTGTGAAATCCGTCGTCAGCGGTTATGCCGGCGGCAAGACGGAGAATCCAACCTACGAAGACATCTGCACTGGACTGACCGGCCACGCTGAAGTCATCCAGATCGAGTTCGATCCCGCCAAGGTCTCCTTCAAAAGCCTCCTCGACGTTTTCTGGCTCGCCCACGACCCGACCACGCTGAACCGTCAGGGTGCCGACCGCGGCACGCAATATCGCTCGGTGATCTTCTATCACGACGCAAAGCAGAAGGAGACGGCCGAGGCATCGAAGAAGGCCGCTGCGCCGCAGTTCAAGGATCCGATCGTGACGGAGATCTCGGCTCTTCCGAAGTTCTACAAGGCGGAGGCGTATCACCAGAATTACTTCAACCAGAACCCGGACAAGCCTTACTGCGCCGTCGTAATCAAGCCGAAGCTCGACAAGGTGCTGAAGGAACTCTCGAAGCCGAAGAAGTGAAGGCTTAGAGCCAGGTCATGCCGGGGTACTTCTTTTGCAAACCGGGCTTGAGTTTCGGATAAGTGTTCGTCTTGAACGCAGGCCAGTTGAAGGTCGATTCGATTCGTTTACCGTCTGGCGAGCAGAGCCAGACCTTCACCGGCAATTTCCCTTCGCACACGTGCGGATGGTCCTTCAGCTGGAAACATTCGGTCAGCTTCACCTGAAGCTCAGGTGAACTCGGTTCACCATCCTCGTCCAATGCCGCCTCCTGATACTGGAGCTTGAGTTTGCGTCCGTCTGGCCAGGACACCTGCAACGGCACCAGTTCGTCCAGCCAACCGCGCTGTTCCGGCGCCAGGTGCTTTACAATCTCCTCACGCACATGGGTGGCCTGCGCTTCCTTCACCAGAGTCATTCCGGCAAACGCATGTGCCAGACGCTCGATCAGCGCCGCGTCGTCCAGCGGCGGAAACTCCAGTTCCGGCATCGCCGCGCACACGAGATTCACCCGGGCGATGAACTGCTTCACTTCGTGGTTCAGCAGCGGCAGCTCGAACAGCCCCTTCCGATACGCCTCCGCAAGGCAGCGCCCGGATGCCAGCGGTTCCACCTCGCGCTGGTGCTCGTGATGAACCACCAAATCCTGAAATCGCACCAGCTTCACCGCCGCCACGCGCTTGTGCGTCCGATCGAACAAATGCTCCACCTGCTGGTTTAGATGCTGCGGGAACATCTCCATGATCCATTCCCGCTTCACTGCGCTCGCGAGCCCCAGCAGCGTCAGGTTCTCCGAACCGCGCCCGGCGACCTCGCGAATGCTCGCGGCGACGAAGAGCGGTGAGTTCTGCACCACGCTTTCCCGCATCAAGGTGCCGCTCCGGCCTTCCGTCATGTCGCAATCCAGCGTGCCTTGATCGCGCCGAATGCACAGTTGGTCGATAAAACCCGCCATCAAACAACGCAGCAACGCGTCATCGTCCGGCTTCGCAGCCGCGGCCTTGTCGTCGACTTTCTCCTCCGCCTCCAGCATCCGCTGCCTCCGTGCGACGTCGACGATCTGTTGAAACGTCTGTTCCACCTGCCTCGCCGAGAGAGCGTGAACGCCGTAGCGCCGGCATTGGTCAGGATTAAAACCACCGTTCTTCGCGAACTGATACGCACGCATCAGCGTGAAGAAGTCGGAATCCTGGCTCGCCTCGAACAGCTCACGCGCATCGGCGATGTGCTTGTCCTCCCGCCTCAACCGTTGCAGTAAATCCCGCCCACTCACCAGCGCTGCGCACAACGCCGCCGCTCGCACACAATGGCGCTTCACCGCCTCGACGAGAATTCGCGAGTAACGCGGATGCATCGGCAGCCGCAACATCTGCCGTCCCGCTGGCGTCAATTCCTCAGTCACCGGATCGATCGCGCCAAGCGTGTGCAACAGCTTCTCCGCGCGCTCAACGGCCTGTGCGTCCGGCTTGTCGAGCCAGTCAAACGTCGCTGCCTTTTTGATGTGCAGGGAGTGCAGCAACAGGACGACTTCTGCCAGATCGGCGCGCTGAATCTCTGGCGTGTTGCGCGCAGGTCGATTGAGATGATTGCTCTCCGTCCAAAGGCGATGGCACGTTCCCGGCGCCGTCCGTCCCGCGCGACCCTTGCGCTGGTCCGCCGAGGCCCGGCTGATTTCCTCGATGAACAGCGTCCCGATGCCGCGCTCGGAATCGTAGCGGGCGACACGGGCGTCACCGCCATCCACAACATGGCGGATGCCGTCGATGGTCACTGACGTCTCGGCGACATTGGTGGCGACCACGACCTTGCGCAGCGGATTGGGGGCGAACGCCAGATCCTGCTCCTCGGGCTGCAATTCGCCGTGCAGCGGAATCAGCGCGAGCCGCTCGCTTGTCCGGGCGGCGCGCAGAGCGCCAAGAGTCGAGGCGATCTCGCCCATGCCAGGCATGAAAACGAGAATGTCACCAGGTTCCCCGGAGTTTACGATCCGCTCCACCGCATCGGCGGCTTGATCGGTTCGCGGACGTTCGTCCGGCACGTCAATGTAGTAAACCTCCACCGGGTAGCTCTGACCTTCCGAAACGAGAATCGGACATCCCCCGAGATAATTCGCGACCGGCTCGGCATCGAGCGTAGCGGACATTACCACCATCTTCAGATCCGGACGGCGCGTCTGTTGAATCTGTTTCACCAGCGCGAGCGCCACATCGCTCATCAAATTGCGCTCGTGAAACTCGTCGAACATCAGCACGCCCACATCACTGAGTGCCGCGTCATCCTGCAACCAGCGCAGCAGGATGCCCTCGGTCACGAAACAAATGCGCGTGCCGAGGCTGGTAACGTCGTCGAAGCGAATTTGGTAACCCACCTCTCCGCCCAGCTTGCAGTTGCGTTCCCACGCCACTCGGGCGGCGACGGTTCGCGCCGCAACGCGGCGAGGTTGGAGCACCACCACCTTCTTGTCGCCCGCCAGTCCTGCATCCAAAACCATCTGCGGCACCTGTGTGGTCTTGCCGGAGCCGGTCGGCGCGACGAGCACCAGCCGATTGCCCGTCTGCAAGGTGCGCACGATGGGATCGTGGATATCCCAGATGGGCAGAGTCTTTTCCACAGCGAAAACCAGTCAGGAGTAAACCGATACTGCCTCAGCGGGGAAAGTGACGCAGGGTGAGGGCGATGACGGTCACCAGGGTCATCATTCCCATGGGCATGAACTTCTTCGTCTTCGCCACGCGCATCCCGAAGAAGATCAGCAACACCACGAGAATGATGTCGGCGACGATCGGGTCAGGAATGATCTTCAATGCGCAGAGCGCCAGCAGCGCCGCGAAGCCGACCGAGGTCAGCAGCGACATCTTGCTTTGCGCCTTGAGGAAGCCCACGGCTCCGCCGGCAACCAGCAACACGATGTAAACCCACAGGACAGCGATTGGTGTCATAGCTTGATTCAATTCAACCGGGCAGGAGTAAAGCCGAAGGCGGCGGTTGATGACAAACAATTCCAGCGCACGTTCCTGCGAATCGCCACCGCGACGATCTCATCCTCCCTGAACATCAAGCGCCAGCACTTCGCCCGGCTCGCACTCGGCAAAGACTTCAAACGGCCGACAGCAAACCTCACAGTCCGTGGTGAACCGCTGGGATTCGATGCTGGTATCAATCACCAGTTCGAAGCTCTGCCCACAGAAGGGACACGAAACCGATTCGCTGACTTGCATGGCAGGACACTTGAATGCCGGCCGGCGGAAGGCGCAACCCAATTTCACCGGAGACTTCCCCGCCAAAAACATTCCAATAGCCATCCACTCCGAGTCGGGCTAAGTCTTCCGCATGCCGGACCAAGTTCCGCCACCTGCTGCCAATCCTGAACCGCCGCCCAACAACCGGGCGAAGACAATCCTGTGGATGCTGGTGCTGTTCGTGATTGCCCTGAACGCCGCTCTCGTCGCCCGCTCATGCCGCAGCCTGCCGGGTGAAGCATCAAAACTGATCGAGAAGACAGGCAAAGCCCTCGCCGATGTCGCGTCCGCGTTTCGAACGGGAACCATCCGGACGGAGTTCACCAGCTACGCGACCACCATCACGAATCAGCAGCTCCTGCAATTCGCGACCCTCCGTCAGCGCGAGACGTTCACGCGTTCCGAGGAGACCACCACCGCGTTCGGTTACATTCCGCTGCCGGAAGTCGTCGTCGAAGCACGGGCGCCGGTCGAATACACCTACCACTTGGACTTCAATGCGCCGTGGAACTTTGTGCTGAAGGAAAACATCATCCACGTTTTCCCGCCGCCGATTCGTTTCAACAAACCCGCCATCGACGCCTCCGAGATCGCGTACGAAGTGAAGAAGGGATATCTCAAGACCGACGAAGCGCTGGAGAACCTCAAAAAGTCGCTCACCTCGCTCGCGGTGTTGAAAGCAAAGGACAACATCCCACTCGTGCGCGAAACCTGCCGCCGGCAGACCACGTTGTTCGTGGAGAACTGGCTGGCGAAATCATTCACCGACGGTGGCAGATTTGCGGTGAAGGTGCATTTCCCGGGAGAGCCATTCCCCATCGGCGTCAGCACCAATCATCCCTCGCCCCTGCCCTGATTGCGCCCGTCAACCGGCTTGCGAACCCGTGCCGCCCTCGCTAGTCTCCCCACGGCTGCGCCCGTAGCTCAGTTGGATAGAGCATCTGCCTTCTAAGCAGAGGGTCGTGGGTTCGATTCCCGCCGGGCGCGCCATTTCATTTTACCCTATGCTCACGCTGGAAGCTCTCACGCAACTCGTCGAGTCACATCAACCCGACACGACAGCCAGGGTCGCCGAGTTCGCAATCGGTGAACGAATGTTCAAGTTCAATTCCGAGCGCGCGATCATGGGCGTGATTAATCTCTCCGCCGATTCCTGGTATCGAGAGAGTGTCTGTCTCTCGGCTGACGCCGCCATTCAACGAGCCAGCGTGCTGACCGCGCAAGGAGCGCACATCGTCGACATCGGCGCGGAATCTTCCCTCGCTCACGCGAAGCGCGTTGACGAAGCCGGCCAGAAGTCCGCACTGATTCCAGTCATCAAGACGTTAAGCGCGGAGAAGATTCTGGTCTCCGTGGAAACCTATCAGCCGGAGGTGACGCGGGCCTGTCTGGAAGCGGGCGCGCAGATTCTCAACCTGACCGGAACCGATCGCAGCGCCGAGATGTATCGAATGGTCGCCGCCCACGACGCAGCCGTGATCATTTGCTTTGTTCAGGGAAAGAATGTGCGCGAGGTCGGCGATTTCGATTTCGGCGCCGACTCGTCCACGATGATGCGTGATTACTTCGCGCGAGAGATCGACACAGCCACCAGCAACGGCGTGAAGAAGATCTTCATCGATCCCGGGTTGGGCTTCTACTACCGCAATTTGCAGGACAGCGCGGTGCGGGTGCGGCATCAGATGCGGACGTTTCTGAACACGTTTCGGCTTCGCAGTCTGGGCTTTCCCACCTGTCACGCCCTGCCCCACGCGTTCGAGTATTTCGGGGATGAAGTGCGTGCAGCCGAACCTTTCTTTGCCGTCCTCGCCGCGCTTGGAAAAACCGACCTGTTCCGCACGCACGAAGTGCCGAGGACCAAGGCCGTCCTCGACACGCTTGCGGTTTACTAGCCGGGAATTCAGTTACCTGCGGCGGCAATCAACTCCGCCACCTTGGCAACAGCGTCATCCGACTTCACGAGAATCATCTCGCCTCCTCGGCGCTTGATCTCCACCTCGCCCTTTGCCAGCGATTTCTCGCCGATGGCCACGCGAATCGGGAAACCCACGAGGTCTGCGTCCTTAAATTTGAAGCCGGGACGCTCGTCGCGATCGTCGAGAATCACGTCGATGCCCTTCGCGGTAAGATCCGCGTAAATCTTTTCCGCCACTTGCATGACCGCGCTCTCCGGTGCGACCGCGAGCGGAGTGATGCAAACCGTGTAAGGCGCCACGGAGATGGGCCACACGATGCCGTCCTTGTCATTGCACTGCTCAATGATGGCCTGCATGGTGCGCGTCACGCCGATGCCGTAGCAGCCCATGACGGAAGGTTTGCGCGATCCGTCTTCGGCGAGGAACGTCGCGTTGAGCTTCTCGCTGTACTTGGTGCCGAGCTTGAAGACGTGACCGACCTCGATCGCTCGACGAATTTTGAGCGACTTGCCGCACTTGGCGCACGGCTCGCCAGCAGCAACGGTCCGCAGGTCGCACCATTGAGTCACCTTGATGTCGCGTTCGATGGAGACATTGCGGAGATGGTAACCATCCTCATTCGCGCCGGTGGTCATTTCATTCGCACCTTGGAGACGATCATCCGCGTAAACCTTCACGTCGCCGGAAGCGACCAGCGCCGGCACCTTGGTCGCAGCGCCGAGTGAACCAGGACGCGCTCCCAACAGCGCAAAGATTTCGTCGGGCGTTGCGGGTCGCGCTGCCACGGCTCCAGTGCGGGCCATGAGCTTGGTCTCGTTCAACTGATCGTCACCGCGCACCAAGATGAGGACCGGTTTGCTGTCGGCGATGTAGACCAGCGTCTTGATCTGGCGATTGGCAGGCACGCTGTAAGGAGCCTTGCTGAGGGCCTCGATGGTGACGACGCCGGGTGTTTCGAACTTCTCAAACGCACCGCCCGCTTCGCGCGCGGCGGTCTTCGGAATGCCGCTTGTCGCCTTCTCGATGTTCGCCGCGTAACCGCAGCCTTCGCAGTAAACGACATCGTTCTCGCCCGTGTCAGCCGGGACCATGAATTCGTGCGAGTAATTGCCGCCGATGACGCCAGTGTCCGCTTCGACCGGGAAGTTCTGCACGCCGCAGCGATCGAAGATGCGCTTGTAGGCGTCATACATCTTCTTGTAACTCGCCATCGCGCCTTCGTCCGTCGCGTCAAAGCTATAGGCGTCCTTCATGATGAACTCCTTCGCGCGCATCAGACCAAACCGCGGGCGGATTTCATCACGGAACTTCATGCTGACCTGGTAAAAGTTCACCGGCATCTGGCGGTAGGAATTGATCTCAGCGGCGGCAACCGTCGTAATGACTTCCTCCGCAGTCGGGCTCATTACCCATTCCTTCTTCGAACGGTCACGCACTTTAAAGAGCACGTCAGCCGCGGTTTCGTAGCGTCCAGATTGCTGCCAGATTTCCGGCGGTTGCAGTGCAGGCATCAACACTTCCAAGGCGCCGGCGCGGTCCATCTCCTCGCGCACGATGCGTTCGACTTTGTGGAGCACACGAACACCAAGCGGGAGGAACGTGTAAAGCCCGCCTGCGAGTTTGCGGATGAGTCCGGCGCGAAGCAGGAGTTTGTGGGAGGTGATTTCCGCCTCGGCGGGAGTTTCCTTGAGGGTGGGAATGAAAGCTTTGGTCCAGCGCATAAAGAGTCGTTCGGTTTGATGGAAACGGAAAAGCGCGGAGGAAGTTTGAACTCTCCGCGCTCAAGTCGTCACCGGGATTAAGAAAGTGTCACTTCACCGTATTGACCAGCGGAGCGAGTCCCTGGATGCGGACTTCGAGGCGATCGCCGCTCTCGATGGTGCCGATTCCGCTGGGAGTTCCCGTGAGAATCACGTCGCCTGGCAGTAGCGTCATGTTCGTGGAAATGAAGCTGACGAGGTGAAAGCAATTGAAGATCAACTGGCTCGTATTTGAGTTCTGACGGAGCTGGCCGTTCTGGAACAGCTGGATGGTCAGATCATGCGGATCGATCTTCGTTTCGACGTAAGGCCCCAGCGGAGTGAATGTGTCGAAGGATTTCGCCCGCGCCCACTGGCTTTCGGCGTTTTGAATCGTGCGGTCGCTGATGTCCTGCGCGGACGTGTAGCCGAAGATGTAACGGGCCGCTGCGGCAGGCGTCACGTTGCGGACGCGCCGACCGATGACGACCGCGAGTTCTGCTTCGAAATCGGTCCGATGCGCCGGAAACGGCACTTCGATCTTGGCACCATCGGGAATGAGCGAAGTGGGAGCCTTCAGCCAGAAGAGCGGTTCCTTCGGCACTTGCTTGCCGGTTTCGCGGGCGTGGTCGGCGTAGTTCAAGCCTACGGCAATCACCTTGGACGGGCTGACCGGGGTCAGCGTCCGCAGTCCTTTGAAAGGCGTCGGCTTCTTGTCGAAGGACGGCGAGCCAAACACATCGCCGTGCAGGCGAAAGAGTTCGCCATCCACGACTTTGGCGTAAAAGATTTCGTCACCTTTCTGGAATCGGCCAATTGCTGCCATAAATGCGGGGGGAGTAGTAACACTTCACGAAAGCGTGTCGCAAGCGCAAAGTCGGAAGTCGGCGCGAAATGGCGGGGACTATTCTCTGCGTAACCCGCTCTCCAACCGGCATCTGGACGCCGCCCAAGGCGACGCCAGACCCGGCGGAATAGCGGGGCTCCATTGGCGCAAATCACTGGGCGCGACTGCCACTAAATGACGCCAGACGACTCAACGTGGCGATGGCATTGTAGCGGTTCTCGACCCCGATCTTGGGGTAAATGTGCAGGGCATGAGTCTCGGCCGTCCGCTCGGCGATCCCGAGAATCGTTCCGATCTCCGCATTGGTCTTTCCCTGGCAAAGCCAGAAGAGAACGTCGCATTCCCGATGGGTCAGCTCCCACTCGGACCGGGTCTTCAGCCACGCTCGGAACAAGGTTTCTTCTGCAAGGGGGGACAACGCTTCGCTTGCGGAAGATTGCGCCTCAGCCGCAATGGCCAGGCGCCGGCGGGCTTTCGCAACTTCCGGGAGTAGAAGGTTCAGCACAAGCCGGTCACGTTCGGTGAAGTCGGTCCGCGAACGGTGCAGGCTGATTAGAAGATAAGCCGTCGGAGCTTTGCAGTCCGGCAAGGCCGCCACCAGCTCGCAATCGACTCCCAGCGGACGGTACAGCGCGTTGTAAAACTCCGTGCTGTGAAATGCCTGACGCGAGATGACGTCGGATAACTTCCACGCCCGGGAATGCTGGCTGTAGGCGACTTTGTTGAGCGGATGCGTTTTGTTCAGCCGCCAGAATTCCTTGTGCTCGGTCGGCAATGGCGAACGCTCCGGTTCGTAGCAGGCGGCGATGTGATGCTTCGCCGGTTCGATGAGGTGACACCCGCCAAACTCGTAGGCGATGACAGCGCGTAGACCGCGCAGGAAATGTTGGGGCAGGCTGCTGGCTTCGCGGACGGTGGCAAACTCACCAGTCAGCGCCAGAAGCTTTTCGCAATCGGCGGATGAAAGCTGCGGCATCGGTCTAGTCCTGTTTCAATCTGGACGCCGGATTCAGCCCCAACAGCTGTCCTGCGTCGGCGAGGATGAGATGCACGAACCCGCCGGGTGGTTCCCGAAAAGTTTTTGCCGCTCGCCAAGCACCGCCCGGAGGAAAAATACTGGCGGGAGGAACCTTGGAAATTTCCGGCGAAAATCTCGGGAACCGAAAGCGCTTTGGCGACTCACACAGACAGGCAACGGAATGGGCGGCGAACTGGATTTTGAACGGCTGGTGGAACTCCACCACGCCCCGCTTTACCGGTTCGCGATGAGCCTTTGTCACAATGAAGACGAGGCGTCCGAACTGGTGCAGGAAACTTTTCTGACATGGGCCACGAAGGGTCATCAGCTGAACGATTCAGGAAAAGCCAAGAGCTGGCTGTTCACCTCCTTGCACCGGGATTTTCTTGGCCGACGGCGACGCCAGACTCGGTTCCCGCATCACGAACTCGACACCGTTGCCGTGGAGTTGCCCGAGGGCGAGCCGGTGGCGATCGATTCCCTCGACTGGTCCGGGGTGCTCGACGCGCTGAAGCAGGTCGACTCCACATTTCAAGCGCCCGTCGCTTTGTTTTACTTGGAAGACTACGCTTACAATGAGATCGCGGAGATTCTCGAAGTTCCGCTGGGCACCGTCAAATCCCGCATCGCGCGCGGGATCGCCCAGCTTCAGCAAATGATGTCAGCGCCGAAACGCCAACGTCCAGATCGCACACCACCCCAGTGACCATCGAGCAAGCCAAACAGATCCTGCTGCCTGCGGTCCTTGCCCGCGAAGCCGACGGCGATCCAAAGATTGCCGAAGCGCTCGCGCTTGCAGATCGCGAGCCAGCTCTGCGCGAATGGCTGGAGAAGCAGCGTGTGCTCCAGAATGCCGTCCGCCGGAGCCTTCGCGCGATTTCCGTTCCAGCGAACCTTCGCGAACAGATTCTCGCCTCCCGGAAAATCATCCAGCCGCTCTCCTGGTGGAAACACCCGATGCTCTGGAGCGCCGCGGCGATGCTGATGCTGCTGTGCGGCGTGGGTCTCTGGCTCTCTGATGCGCCGGATCAAAACAACCTCGCCACGTTTCGCGGCCGCATGGTCGGCGCCGTTCTGCGGCAATACACCATGGACATTGTCACCAACGACATGAACCAGGTGCGCGCCTTCCTCGCGTCGAAGAATGCCCCAGCCGACTACACGCTTCCCGAGAAGCTCGCGAGCCTGCCCGTCAGCGGCGGTGGAATTCTCAGCTGGCAGGGACGGAAGGTTTCCATGGTCTGCCTCGACTCCCTCAAGCAAGGCACGCTCTTTCTCTTCATGGTGGATGATTCGACGCTGAAGGAAGGAACTGTCGGGATGCGGGAGTTCGAGCAGGTGAACAAGCTCAGCACCGTAACTTGGAACACGAACGGCAGAACCTACGTTCTCGCTGGCTCAGGTGCCCGCGAAGATCTCGAGCAATACTTTTGAGAAGTTCCTTGGCAGCAGCAGCTCAATTCGAGACGCGATAACTCGGCGGATCCGCTGGTGAGAGAACTGACATCCGGGACAACACCCAATACAAGTCACCCCGATCTCCCGCCGGCACTCGCATCGGCAATTGGGCCGCGTCGGGGCGCGCCGGCGGCGTGGTGCTCGCATTGCGCCAGGAACGAAACTCCGAATGCCCATCCGCAAACGCGAAGTTCGCTCCGCCATTGTGGAACGATGCCGGCAGATCCATCCACTCGTAGCTGTAGTAGCGATTGATGAAATAGCCGTCGTTAATGCTGTCGGGATGCTCTTCCACAAAGGCGAAAATCTGCGAAGGTTGCGGGACATCCGAAAGCCGGAAAAACTGCCGGTAGCCGGGATTGTTCGTATTGACGCTTCCCGCGAGAAACTCGCCAGCATTCCCCAGCATCGCGTTCATGGAAACGCTGCGCACGCGTCCGCTCCAGCCTGCAGCCATCTGCACTGAACTCAACGCATTGTCCGCCGGACAGCGGAAGATGCTCGTGCCACCGGTGAGATATGGACCCAGTCCGCCCTTGGCCAGCAACGCCGTGTTGGTATTGTCTGAATCGAGCTCCCACGTCATCACGTTGTTGACCCAGTTCATGAACTGGCCGGACGCCACCGTCCGGCGCGTTCCCTCGGAACCCATGTTGTAAGGCAACGCATCCTCGTTGTCCCCCGCGTACATGTGGAGCGAAAGGCCGAGCTGCCGAAGATTGTTCAGGCAATAAATAGACTGGCCCCGGGACTTCGCCCGCGCCAGCGGCGGCAGGACGAGAGCAGCGAGGATTCCGATAATCGCCACCACCACGAGCAATTCCACCACCGTGAACGCACGCGCGGCAGCGAAGTTCCTCCCCGAAGGAAGGATCCTTGGATGCTGCGCTGAGATTCTAAATTGAAGTGGAGTCATGACGACGCGACACGGACCATGAGACTCGTGACAGGTTAAATCACTCGCTGGCCCTGTCAATTCACGGTTGGGCTCTCAACGCAGGCGCTTTCAGTGTTCGGTATCCCGCGTCCCGCTAAGCCCCGACTGGGTTTCGCCTTGCTTGGACCGACAAATCCGGGTTAGAAAATTGCGCCCGAGCAAACTCGAAAAGCGTCACATTCCCCCATGTGCCCGCCCACTCCAGCGTGCAACTTCCGCGTGCCGCCAGCCGGTGACCACAGCCACCGACAAGGACTCCATGTCGGTTGAGGCCGTTGCAATCGTCGCGCTGATCGCCGCCGCGCTTTTCCCCGTCGCCCTAAGACTTCCCCATACCGCTGCCCGCCTCGGCATTGTCGCCATCTTCTGTGCGACGGTTGCCGCGGTCTTTTGGTGGCAGGGCGTGCTTCGAGCCAAGGACGCAGCCCGAGCCGCAATCGCGGCCAAAGTCCCGGAACTAGGTCGCCCCGGCGGTTACGTCAGCTCAGACAACTGCCGCTCGTGCCATCCTCAGTACTACGATTCCTGGCACCAGTCTTACCACCGAACCATGACTCAGCTCCCGTCGCGCGAAACGGTGCGCGGCGATTTTGAGAACCTCACCTTGGAATTCCAGGGCGAGAAGTATCATCTCGAACGCGACGGAGACGAGTATTGGGTCGACATGGTGGACCCCGACTGGCGTTACGTCCAAACGCTCAAGCGAGCCGCCAACCAAACCATCTCCCGAGCCGAGGAACTCAACCCGCCGCGCACGAGAAAACGGATCAGCATGCTCACGGGTTCACACCGCATGCAGGCATATTGGATCCCCAGCGCGCACGGGAACATGCAGTTCAGTTTTCCATTCACCTACCTGTTCCATGACCAGCGCTGGGTGCCGCGCAACGATGTCTTTCTCATCGATCCGAGCTACCCGTGGATTCAGCAGGTGTGGAACGTCAACTGCATCAACTGCCACGCCACCGGCGGCCAGCCCAGGCAGGATCTCAAGACGAAAGTAATCAACAGCCGCACCGCCGAACTCGGCATTTCCTGCGAATCCTGTCATGGCCCGGGCGAGGAACACATTCGTGCGAACTCCGATCCCACCCGTCGCTACACGCTGCACAGTTCCACCAACGCCGACCGCACCATCTTCAATCCCAGTCGCCACACGCACGCCAAGGCTTCTGACGTTTGCAGCCAGTGCCACTCCATCCGCCGCAACGTGCACAAGGACCAGTGGAACGCCGAGGGCATTCACTACTGGCCCGGCGAGGACATCGAATCGAAAGCGCCGCTCGTTCACTACGACGACAAGGATCTCAATGTCCACGGCAACGAGAAGAAGAAGGCGCTCATGGAAGGCAGCTTTTGGAGCGATGGTCAGGTCCGCATCTCCGGCCGCGATTATACCGGCATGGCCGCGTCCGTCTGCTTCAAGCGCGGCGAGCTTTCGTGTCTCTCCTGTCATTCGATGCACAATTACCAGAGCACCGCCCATCAACTCGCCCGCAACATGGATGGCAATCAAGCGTGCTACCAATGTCACGGGGATTACGCAGCGAAGCTCGAACAACACACGCACCATCGCGCCGGATCAAGCGGCAGCCTTTGTTACAACTGCCACATGCCGCACACCTCCTACGGCCTGCTGAAAGCCATCCGCAGTCACACCATTAATTCGCCCACCGTCCAGTCCAGCCTCGACACCGGTCGCCCGAACGCCTGCAACCTGTGTCACCTCGACAAGTCCCTCGACTGGACCGCAACGAAACTCAGCGACTGGTATCAACAGCCGAAACCCGCCATGTCGCCAGACCAACGGGATACTTCCGCCGCGCTCCTCTGGCTCTTGAACGGCGACGCCGGCCAACGCTCGCTCATGGCATGGCATTTCGGATGGGAATCCGCCCAAGCCGCTTCCGGTCACGAGTGGATGCCCCGCTATCTCGCGGAGGGATTGGTCGATCCTTACTCCAGCGTTCGCTACATCGCGCAGCGATCGATGAAGACGCTTCCGGGCTTCCAGTCCCTTGCCTACGACTACATTGGCCCCGTCGAACAACGCGTCGCCGCCCGACTCCGCGCCATTGAATCCTCGCGTCGCCCGCTCGCATCGACAACCAACGCCTCGGTGCGACTCACTGACGAAACCATCTCCCGCCTGATTGAGCGTCGCGACCACCGTCCCATGGAGCTTCTCGAATGAGCAAACCACGCACGACTCAACGTCCCGATCCGAACGCCACCGATTCCACTCCTCGACCGAGTTTCCTTGCCGGACGTCATCTGAGAATCGGTTGGTGGACTCTTCTCCTCTTTCTCACGCTAGGGATCGCCCTTGAAGCCCTTCACGCCTTCAAGGTGGGCAGCTACCTCAGCGTGGCCAATGAGACCCGTCGCCTGATGTGGACCCTCGCGCACGCGCACGGCACCCTTCTGGGCCTGGTCAATCTCGCCTTCGCCTCGACGCTCCGCGTCCTTCCGCAATGGTCAGCGCGTCCCCGTGGCCTCGCCTCCGCGACTTTGATTGGCGCCACCCTTCTCATGCCCGCCGGATTCTTCCTCGGCGGCGTCAACCCTCGCGCCGGCGATCCTGGTCTCGGCATTCTCCTCCTTCCGATCGGAGCCCTGATGCTCCTCATCGCCGTCCTGCTTGCCGCCATCGCCGCGAAAAACTATCGCGAATGACGATGGCGGCACCACAGCCGGACGAACCGCCCGATTACTTCGTCGGCGAGTAATCGGTCGGCTTCATGAAGATCGATTGCACGCCGTCCTTCGCGGTCAGCGAGCCGCCGGCCTTTTCTTCAGAAGCCTTGCGCGCCGCAACCCACGCCGGGTCGTCCCGGAACGCCTTGAATGAGGCCGCCGCCGCTTCCTTGCTCTTGTGCGCCAGAATGTAGATCAAGGTATCATCCGCGCCCTGCTTCTGATCCATCGGCGTCCAGTAACCAATGTGCGTCATGCCGTGCTTCGAAAAGAGACCGACCGTGTGATCGCGGAACCGCGCATTCAGATTCGCAAGCCGGCCGGGTTCACACTTGTAGATGCGCAGTTCAAAGGCGCGAGCTTCGCCCGCCGACGATGCCTTGATCTCGGGCGAGTAGTCAGTGGCCGTCAGATAAGGATTCTCCGCCTTGGTCACGAGCGGACCATTCGCTTCCGAAGCCTTGAACGCGGCGTTCCAGTCCGCGTCCGCCATGAAAGCCTTCCAAGAAGCTTCACGCGCCTCGCGGCTGGGGTAGGAGAGCAGGAACGTCAGCTTGTTCTCGGGATTGCCTTCCTTGTCCAGCCGCTCCCAGTAGCCGAGGCTGGTGATGCCGTGCTTCGCGAACAAACCGAGCGTGTGTTCACGGAAGCGTTTATGCAGCGCCTCCATCTTGCCAGGGGCGACATGGTAGGTGCGAAGTTCGTAGCACTTGGTGTCTTTCTCAGCGGCGGAAGCGATGGAGAGCATGGCGAAGGAGAGAACAACGATGAGCAGTTTTTTCATAGTGGTCACAAGCCGAGATGCCACTGGCAAAACGAGGAAGTGTCAAAAGAATTCTCCGCGCAGAATATCAATCAACAGCGCGCCCTCAAACTTCTCTTTTGCGCACGCGAACCCATATCGCTAACTTGCGGGTCATGAGTATTGCGACCAGAACTGGCGACGCCGGCACCACCGGCCTGATGTACAACCGCCGCGTTTCCAAATGCCATCCCCGCGTGGAGGCTTACGGTTCGGTCGATGAACTCAACGCCGCTCTCGGCCTCGCGCGGGCGACGGCGGAACATTCCTTCGTGCAAGACAACCTGCTCATCGTGCAGAAGGATCTCGTCACCGTAATGGGTGAGCTGGCTACGCAGACCGACGACCTCGCCCGCTACGTGAAGGATGGATTCAAGCTCGTAACCGCCGACCTGACGTCAAAGCTCGACCAACTCGTGCACGAAATCGAAGCGCAGAATGTCTCATTCAAAGGCTGGGCCACGCCCGGGGCGAATATGAACTCCGCGGCGCTCGACCTCGCACGCACCGCCTGCCGGCACGCCGAACGCCGAGCCTGCGCCCTGCACGAGGCCAATCAGCTGCACAATCCGGAGATCATCGTCTACCTCAACCGCCTCTCTGACACTCTCTGGCTGCTCGCCCGCTGGGTGGAAACCCAGCACGCTGCGCGCTCAAACATCCCCACTGCGGTCGCGTAATCACGCGGGCACAGCACACTCCGCCGTCCGACTGATGCCACTTCGCATTCCCGGCACGAATGGCCCGCTCGAGAAATTCTTTCCCGGCAACACCTGCCGGAAGAAACCCTCGCGCGCATTCTTCCTTCGCTCCACTCCGCGGATTCCTCCCGATTTCAGGCGGGTTTACCCCACGACGATTGATTGGCAACGCTGCTGCTTAAAGCGGGAAGTGTGTTGTCGAGCGACGTGGGTTGAGTGGTTTCGTCTCCGTTCCACCTTGGTTCCCCCGCATCGCTCGAAACACCATGGTTCGTTCGGGAACGAGTTTGGCCGGGTTGCTGTGGTGCTTCACGGCCAGGATTCGCGCGAGCTACGCGGTTCATCGCCGGCGTTGTGCAAGAACGCTGGTGACCGACGGAATGGAATGCCGTCCGCTGAACGATGATGGCGCGCGCGACTCGGTCCGGTGGCGTGTCTGTGAGCACGCGACCCAAAAAGGCCGGAGAAGGATCTCCGGCCTTTTCCCTTTTCCAATGCCTCCTACTCCGCGAATTACTTCTCCACGACCCAGATGTTCCGGTAGAACACCGAGTTGCCGTGGTCTTGCAGCTGGAACGCGCCGGGAGTCGCGTCTTCCTTCTGGCCGCCGCCGGTGGAGCCGTTGATCTCGAAGTTGTCGTGGATGGTCACGCCGTTGTGCTTGATGGTCACGACGGCGTTCTTGGTCTTCTTGCCGTCCGCATCGAACTTCGCCGCCTTGAAATCAATGTCGTAGGTCTGCCACACGAGCGGCGGGAAGCACATGTTCACCGCGGGCTTCGCCTTGGTGTAGATGCCGCCGCACTCGTTATCGAGGCCCTTGAGGCCGAAGCTGTCGAGCACCTGCACTTCGTAGCGATTTTGGAGATACACGCCGCTGTTACCGCGATCCTGCCCGCGACCGAGCGGCTTGAACGGGAGCAGAAACTCGATGTGCATCGAGAAGTTCTGGAACGCGCGCTTCGTCGTCGTACCCGCAACCAGCAGACCGCGGTCATCCGTCTTGCCGTTCACCCATTCGCCCGCGCCTTTTTCGCCGAAAAGCACGATTGCGCCCGACGGCGGCTTCGCCCCGATGGTCGGGCTGGTGCGCGAGGTCTTGGTCATCGTGTAAGGACCGCCGCTCGCCGTCGTGATGGACAGCTTGCCGTCGGCGAGTTCCGCGCTGTAGCTGTCCTTGCCGGTGAAGACGATCTTCGCGCCGTCTCGTTTGCCTTCCACTTCCGTGCGGGTCTCCTTGTCCCAACCCGCGCCGGGCAGGCCGCCCTTGAAGGTTACGAGGCGGAACTTGTCGTCGCCGAGCGCGATCACCTGTGCGCCACCCCAGTCGTTGAGATACTCGCCCTGCGCGGCGTAGTCCGGTCCGGCAGTCTCGACAGTGAGGAAGCTCTGCGGCTTCGGCTTGGCAGGCTTGGCCGCATCGGCGGCGTTGGCGGTGAACGCGCTCAACGCGAGTGCGCAGGTGAGGAGGAGTGAGGTTTTCATGATTGGTGCACGTGAGATTTACTTGATCGACGCCACGCTTTTTGAGCCAAGCTTGTGGACGGTGTTGTAGATCTCTTGGTTGATTTCCGTGCCGTCCGCGGCCTTGAGGCTCATCTTGATCTTCATCTGGTTCGCCGGCTGGAAGCCCGTGATCTCGAGCAGCACGGTCTTCTTGTCCTTCGCGAGCCGCGCGGACTTTACCTCCACCTTGTCGTGCTTCCTCACCTTCGCATCGGTGACAGAATGCTCGGGCGAACCGTAGTTCCCTGAGTAAGTGTAGTTCCACTGCTCAATCGCGTAGCTCGCGAGATCGGCCGCCGATGCAGCGTCCAGTTCGCCAGTGAACTGAATCTGCAAACCGTCCTTCAACGCGTGCAGTTCGAGCGGCGTGTGAACGGGCTTGCCGGTGTAACGCACGCGATACAGACCGCCCTCCTTCGTGCCGTCCGTCTGCCAGCCGCGCAGGCCGCTGACATACACCTGGCCGTCTTTCGGATGAACACGCCCGCGCATCAGGCCGGTCTGGAACTTCAGCGGGAACTTCACCATGCCGGCCTGCGTGACACCATCAACTTCCTCCGTCATCACATGGAAGAGCGTGCCGCGGCCGTAGCTCATGAAGAGCATGTGATTCTTGAGCGGACCCCACTTGCTCGTCGTGGCCCACACCTGACCTCCGCTGGAATTGTCCATGTTCATCGGCAACCACGCGATCGGCTGGTCGTAGCTCGTGGGAATCGGCGCCTTGCCGTCGGCCGCAGGAATCCTCAACGCCGCGCGGAGCTTCGCGTCGCTCGGATTCACGACTAGATTCGTACCATCGCGGACGAGTGTCAGTTCCTTTTGCGCGGCGGGCGTCATGCCGTAAAAACCACCCTTCTTCACGAGGTTCAACTTGCTCGCGGGCATCCAGTGACCCTGGTTATCGCTAACCGTCAACTCATCGTTCGGCCCCATGCCCATGCCGTTCGGGGCGCGCAGACCGGAAGCGAAGACTTCCAGCTTCGAGCCGTCCTTCGACACTTTGAGCATCGTGCCTTGATGCGGCGACTTCACGTCCGGCGACCACGGAGAGCCTTTCGCATAGTAAAAGTTGCCCGCCTTGTCCGTTTGCAGGTCGAGGCAGAACTCGTGGTAATTCGGCGTCACCACGGTGTCGTTATTGAAGTTCTCGTAGAAGTCCGCTTCGCCGTCGCCGTTCAAATCATGCAGGCGCGTGATCTGGTCGCGGCCAGTCACATACACCTTGCCGCTGACCACCTTCACGCCCAGCGGCTGGAACATGCCGGTCGCAAAACGACGCCAAGTCAGTTTCTCCAAGTTGTCGTCGATGCCGCTGACGATCCACACATCACCGTGAAACGTGCAGACTGCCGCGCGACCATCAGGGAAGAAATCAAACCCGCCGATGAAGGTGTTCATCTTCCACGGATTCGGCACCGGCTCGGTCAACACATCGACGACATACGGACCGTCGCCGCCGCTCGTAGCGAGAGCGCCTTTTGTGATAACAGGCTCCCCCCAACGCGCAGGACCACCCTTGGTGAGCGGGCGCAGGTCGGCCGAGTTCTTGATCTTGCCCAGTGCGAAACGGAACTTCGCGGAGTCCGCCGTTGCGCCTTTCCACACGACGATTTGAAACGCGTCCTTCTCCTTGCCAGACAAACGCACGGTCACTTCTCCGTTACCCGCTTCAATCGCGGCATCCGGTGCGCCAATCAGCGCCACACCCAAACTCGCCGGCGCTTCCGCCGTGCCGACTCCGTCCAAGACCAGCGTTGCCCGATCGCCCTTCGCCGTGCCTGACGCCGATTCCGGCAAGCCACCGGAAACGAGAATGCGCTGAGCAGTGGGCTTGGTGACTTGAATCGTGCGCGTGAACAGCTGCTGACCATTCGCCGTTTCCAGTCCCGGCATTTCCAACACCTCGGACTTACCGACCGTGTAGGAGAAAATCACATTGCGCTCGTGAAGATAAACCCCGCGATGCTTCGCCCAATCGGCGGGCAGCGGCCCCTGATTGTCGGGACGCGGGTCTTTCAAGATGCCCGCCTTCGCCCAACCCGGCCCCGGCTTTGTCCCGAAGACCGGAGTGCCCGCCACCTCGGGTGGCTGCGGATGCACGATCTCCTTCATGTAATTGCCAAACTTCAGGTAATCCCCCGTCCACGCCAGCGACACGCGCATCAAATCCGTGTCGTAGCAGATGAACGCGTTCGTGTCCTTGCCGAGCGCGACGACGACGCCTTTCATCGTCGTGTTCCCTTCCGGGAACTTCGCGCGAATGGTGCCCGAAAACGTCGGCCCGCGATCCACGCCATCTGCCGGAGCAGCCTGGAGTGAAGCAGACGATTGAATCAGTAACAGCAGACCGCAGAGCGATCGGCCCAAGGAAACTCCGGATATTTTCATCGCAAGAAACATGTCAGCCAGCCATTGGAACGTGTTTAAGTGAGTCACTAGACGGCACTCGTCCCGCGGCCATTCAGTCCATATTCCCAGCAGGAAACCGGAGCCAAATGAACCACGGAAAGCCCGAACTGCACCGCAAGGCCCGTCTGATGTCCAACCGAAAATCCCCGAACAGACTTCAGCGGGTCTGTCATTTACATCCTCGCAGCACCCAAGCAGGGTGAGCTGTCCGCAGAGAAACAACGATTCGGCGGGCCAGTCAACTCGGAGCAGAAAGATACATCCATGGGCGACAAGTCCCCGAAAGCAAATCAGAAAAAGTCCACGCAGAAGCAGACCAAGACCAGCAGCGTTGCGCAAAAGAAGCAGCAGGCCGTGGTTGCCAAGCAAAGCCAGACCAAGAAGAAGTAATCCGGCTCTCCCACACTGTCTCCTCGCGATCGCGATCCCGAGGAGACAGTTTCTGCGCCTCCCCTTCTCGCTCAATCGAATCGCGGATCTACCGTCGCGAGACGAATTCGTTTCCCGCCAGGTAGAATCTCAGTTTCAAGTCCACAGCTTTGGTAAGACCGATGCGGGTGGTTTCAACGATCGGGCCGCTAGCGGAAACCGTCCGGGCGCGGCGCGGATTCCGCGCCACAAAAACCGAAGAACTCACCGAGGACAGATCAGCACCATCCAGCTGACGATCAATCGCCAGCGCCGCGCAAAGTTTCGCCGGTCCATTCGTCAATTCGCGGAGTTTCCCGACGGGCCGCAATGCCTGCATGCGGTCCACGCCGAAGACAGGTTCAATCGCACGAATCAACACCGCCTCCGCCACGCCTTCGCGATGGCACACGGCATTGAAGCACCAATGATTGCCGTAGATGAAGTAGACATAGGCGCGCCCTGCCGGGCCGAACATCGCCGCGTTGCGCGCCGTCTTTCCCTTGAAGCCGTGACACGCTGGATCGTTCGCCAGATACGCTTCGGTCTCGACGATGACTCCCCCACTCCAGCCATCCTCAGTGCGGCGGACCAGATAATGACCGAGAAGTTTCCGCGCCACCACCTGCGCGCTGGGGGAATAGAAACGCGCCGGCAGCGGACTCAGCGACGATGGATCGAGCTCACTCCGCGCCAACGCCGCCTTTCACCGCCTTGAACATCGCAAGGCATTTCGGCCGCTGCTCTTCGTGAAGGACGATGCGCGGCGGATACTTCGCCCGGGACGCCATCAGCGGATTCTCCCACGGCTGGTGAATCAAATCATCGGGAAACGACGCGAGCTCGGGCACCCATTGCCGGACGAACTTCCCCTGCGCGTCAAACTTCTCGCCCTGCGACACCGGATTGAAGATGCGGAAGTACGGCGCGGCATCTGTACCCGTCCCGGCGCTCCACTGCCAGCCGCCGTTGTTCGCCGCCATGTCGCCATCGATCAGCTGCTTCATGAAATACATCTCGCCGCGCTGCCAGCTGGTGAGCAAATCCTTCGTCAGGAACATCGCCACAATCATGCGCAGGCGGTTGTGCATGTTGCCCGTTGCATTGAGGCAACGCATCGCGGCGTCCACGATCGGGTAGCCGGTCACGCCCGCGCACCACGCCTTGAAGTGGTCTTCGTTAGTGCTCCATTCCAAACGATCATATTCCGGCCGAAACGCGCCCTTAGTGACGTGCGGGAAGTTCACGAGAATCTGAAGATAGAACTCGCGCCAGATCAGTTCGCTGAGCCAGACGTCGCAATTGCGCTGCTGATCCGGCGTCGCCTTCTCGCGGGCAACCTTAAGTCGATTGTAGATCGTGCGCGGCCCGATGGTGCCGCAACGCAGGTGTGCCGAGAGCAGTGACGTCCCCTGCTCCGCCGGAAAATTCCGCGACTCGGCATAGCGGAACACCGGGCCGGCGAGGAACTGTTTCAACGTTTCCAGCGCTGCGTGCTCGCCCGGTTCCTGAACCGATTGCGTCAACGGATGTCCGAGAGCTGCTGGATCCAGCGGCAACTCGTCGAACGGAATCTCCGGAAGCTTTCCCTTCGCCGGTGACAACTTGGGATGAGCTGGAGCGACCGCGCGCGCCTTCCACGCTTTCGAGTAAGGGGTGAAAACGGTGAATGGATTCCCAGCCTGCGTCAGAATCTCCCGTTCCTCCCAAGCCACGGCGTCCTTGAACACCTCGAAGCCCACTCCGATTCCGTTCAGCGCATTGAAAATCTTGTCATCACGCCGCAACGCGTAGGGTTCATAGCGACGATTCGCGTAGACCGCCTGCACGCCGAGTTCCCTGGCGAGCGCAGGAATCACATCCACCGACTTGCCCCGGCGAATGACGAGCGGATAGCCGAGCGCTTCCAGATTCTTCCGCAGCGAATCCACCGAGCGCAGGAGAAACGCAGCCCGCGCGGCACCGACGTCCGGCCCGGTCTGCATCGCGTCCTCCAGCACGAAAACGGGAATCACCTGCTCGGCGCGACGGACTGCTTCGGACAACGCGGTGTTGTCCGTGACGCGCAGATCGCGCCGGAACCAGTGGATAACTTTCTTCACGCGCGGAAGTTAGCAGGCGCGATCAGAATCGCAAACGCTCGCGCCCGGCTCAGTGTTCCTGAATCTCGATGTCCTTGAACCAGACATCGACGTCCTGGCTGCCGTGAACTTGCAGTGCGAACTTGCCTGCCGCGCGACCGGGATCGTTGGTGAGCTTCGCGCTTATGATGCCGTTCACCTTCACTTCGATGTCGCCCCCACGCGCAGTGACCGTCATCTCGTTCCAATCGCCGGGCTTGAACCACTTCTTCACGTCCGCCGGCTTCGGCTGCGAAACCCAGGAACGCCCGTTCGTTTCGTAGAGACCGCCCGCATCTTTATCGGGATCAATCTCCGCTTGAAAGCCCGTCACGCCGCTGAAGCCCTTTTCGGCGACGCGAAAGTAGAGTCCGCTGTTGCCCGCAACCGTTTTATATTTCACGCGAATGGTGAAATTCGTGTAGTCACGGTCGCTGACGAGGTGCCCAAAATCCTTTTCCGCTTTCACGTTCGTGCCGTGAATCGCGCCATCCGCAATCTTCCACTGCCCTTTGCCAATCACATGCCAGCCATTAAACGTTTTCCCATCCCACATCGAGCGCCACTCTGCGCCGGAGACATGGGAGTTGGCTATGAACACGAAAGCGACCAGCAGTGAGAGAATGGATTTCATGCGCCGAGTATGGCGAAGGAGTCATCCCGGCATCAAGTCCCGCGAGCATTACGCAAACGAAGCCGAGGCTGAAGATTCACGAACCCGACTTGCCGCTCTGCGTCTGCCCCATTTGAACAATCTGATCGTTCTTCAACCAGCCTGCGCGGCCAGACGCATCGCGAACTTGAACCCAGGATTGCCTGGCGTCGCCGATGGAAAGTTCCTTGCGGTCAAGAATCTCAACTTCCACGCCGTCGCGCCACTGGTGCAGCACTTTGGCTTCCTCGAGCGGACCGCTGCGCACGATCACTTCCGGCACGCACACTACGGCCTCAGCGCGATTTAGTTGAGATGCCGCGGCGGCGACACAACCAGCAAGGACGACAGTAACCACTCCGGCAGTAGCCGTGTAGCCGCTCACCGCGCCGTGCCACGTCGGGCGCCATTCACGCGCGGCGAGAAGGAGCATCCAGATCCAGAACGCAATCGCCGCCAGCATCGTCCACTCGTTCACCGTCAACGCCGAGAGTGCGCGCGCGCCCAGCGAACCCGGCGCCGCCTCGCTGCCTGTCACCTTCTTGCGCGCAAACTGAAGGTTGAAGCGGACATTCGGATCGCGCGGGGCGAGCCGTTCCGCTTCGCGATACGCCGCGATGGCCCGGCCAGTCTGTCCGGCTTTGAACCACGCGTTCCCGAGATTGTAGCGAAGCGTCGGCGAACTTGGAGCGGCTTCAATCTGTTTCGCGTAAGCGGCAGCCGCCTCGGCGAATCGTCCTTGCTCGTACAATTTGTTCGCACCGTCAAAGGAGACGGCGACGTCCGCACCATGCAACGTCGCGATGCAGAGCGCAAAGAACGACAGAACCCACACAACTTTTCCGACAGGCGAGTTCATGCGGACACCTTCTGAAGTTCAGCCAGCACGGCTTCGAGTTTCGGAATCAGCGCCGCCAGTTCATGACTGCTTTGGGTCGGAGCGTAGCGGGCGGCATTACAGGTTTGGAACAGCTCATGAAGCGTGTGTACGCCCGCATCCGACATTCCCCGTCCCCGCAAACGCTCATCGATCACCGCTTCGGTAATCGCCGACGCCGGCAAATCTAGGCGCTCACCCATCTGTTCCTGCATCAAGCGGAAGAGCAGCGCGAAAAACTCGATCGAACGTCGCGCTTCGGCGTGAGCGCGCAGTTCCTTCAAGCCATCGCGCATCCGCTGCGCAACCTCTCGTTGACGCCGGAGGCGCGGATTGTTCGCGAGCGACTCGGCGCGTTTGCGCTTAATCAACAGCGCGAGCCAGAGGACCAATGGAATCCCCTGCAATCCAAGAAACGCGGGACGCAGGTAGAGCGGAGTGAGCGACCCCTCGGAGTCGTCGAGGCGCGGGCGAATGTGAACGATGTCGTCCGCAGCCGGCGCTTGTTCGCCCGCGGCTGAATTGGTCAACGTAGGTAACGGCGGAGCGGCCACGCCGGTGGCGCGAACGTTCAGCGGGATCGTCGGGCCGGTCAAGGTCCGGTAGCTCCGCGTCGTGGTATCGAAGAAGCTGAACTTGAACGGCGGAAGCACGTTCACTTCATGATTCTGCGGAATGACCACCTGCTCGAAGCTCTTCGATCCGACGAGCCCGAGTTCATCGGTGGTTTCGACCGTGGAGGTCGGCGGGTAGGTGTTGAAGTCGCGCCAATGCGTCTGGGCTGGGAAGAGGATGGAATCGATCGAGCCGCGCCCGGTGATCTTTGCGCGGATGGTAATCGGATCGCCGACGCCGAGATTGGTCGGACCAGCGGTGACCGAAAGCTGGTAGTTGCCGATGGCGCCATTGAAACCTTCCGGCACATTCTGGGTCGGCAGCGGCAGCACTTTCATCCGTACGACGTCGCTGGTGATGGTGGTCGGCCGCTGTTGAAACTGTGGTCCACCAAAGAACGATTCAAACGGATCGCGGCTCTGCCGCCGGTTCGTGATCGGAATAAGGACCGTAAGATTGTCTTCGACCGGGCCAAGGACGAGGTCGCCGCTGCGTGCGGCGGACGCGGCAAGCTTGAACACGGCGAGGTTGTAGATCGTTCCACCAATCTGTGTTCTGGTCTGCGCCGGCTTCGGCATCGCGCCCATCGAGAAGCCCTCCGCCTGCAACTGCGGCATGCGAATGTCCTGCGCGTTCTGCCAGTAGAGATGAATCTCCACTGGGAACGGCTCGCCGACGAACACCTCCGTCTTCGGCACAATCAGCCGCAGAAACGCGAGGTTGGAAATTGTGTTCGCCTGGCTCTGCGCTGCGGCGCTCGTGGGAATAATCTTCAACGTCAATGGCTGCGAGGTGACGGACTTCCCACCGATCGGAACGGCCATCGGCGGAATCGTCACGTCGCCCACCGTCTGCGCGATGAGCGTGTAGCTGTAGGTTTGCCGGGCGGTCTGCTGTCCGTTGGCAAACGTATACGAAGACGACTGGTTCACGCCCGGGGCGACGGCGACGTTCCGAATCTGAGGCAACTGCGGAGCTCCGCCGGGACCGCCGCCCTCGAAAATCAAACTCAGCGTCACCGTCTCGCCGACGGGAACGACATTGCGATCCAGCGCCGCCGTGAACGACGGAGCCGCCGTTGACGCGACGGCAATCAGCGCCGCGAAAAACGTGACGAAGAACATCGTCCAACGCGGACGATGCCAGTCAGCCTTCCCGATCATCTCTAATCGATTCATGCTCTTCGACTCTAGGACGGAGAGAGTTGCGCAGTTCTTTAGCATGGGGCAAGCGGAGAAGTCTGCGGTGGAGCCATTCACACCTTAACGAGATTCGACGGCACCACCTCGTGGCGCATGAAATTTTGCGGCGTATTCGCGCAGGGAAACTCCGGCGTAGCGCTCGAAAATCGCGCTCATCTGTCGTGTGCTGCTGAAGCCACAGTCCTGAGCGACCTGTTTCAGGCGAAGTTTGCGCGGTTCCGCGAGCAGGCCCTTAGCTTTCTTCACGCGCACCTGGCTGATGTAAGCATGGGGCGAGGTGTGCAGCTTCTTCTTGAACGCCATTTCCAACCAACGACGCGAGACATCGATATGGCTGAGAATATCCTCCACACCGATGGATTGGCCGATGTGCTGGTGAATGTAACGGACGGCCTGCCCAAGGACTTCGTTGTCCGCCACGGCCACGGTGTTCGTCGAAGCACGTTCCACAACGCCTTCGGGCGGGAAGAGAATGTCCTTCTGCGGAGGCGGCTCCCCTTGAATCAAACGGTCGAGCAAAGCAGCGGCTTCAAATCCAATCTTCTCCCCGGGCCGCGCGACGCTGGTGAGCGGCGGGTCACAAAACTCGCAGCTCTGGATGTCGTTGTTGAAACCGATCACCGCCACATCCTCCGGCACGCGAAGGCCAATCCGGCGGCAGGCTTGGACGACCATCACCGCGCGGGGATCGTGCGACGCCATGATGCCCACGGGCAGTTCGAGGGATTTCAACCACTTCGCGAGAGCATCACGATCATGCTGCCACGGACGCGCCACACCGAAGGTCGCCGCGTCTTCATACACGCGGCAGCGGGCGCCGTGACGTTCCACGCGGGAACGAAACCCTTCCAGACACGAGCGCGCAAAGAAGGTGTCCTTGAGACCGTAGAACGCAAAACGCTCGAAGCCACGATTCAAGAGATGCTCAGCCGCGAGTTCGCCAGCGCGTTCATAGTCGACTCGCACGCGTGGCAGGCCGGGATCGGGAATCGCCCCGGAGAGATTCACCACGGGACACGACAGATTCTTTACCACCCCGAGATCCGCCGGCGCGCTGACCATGCCAATGACGCCATCGCCATCCCACCCCGCGAGCGAACCGACAGGAATCGAGTGCGTCTCAGGGCTCGTCACGAAGTCCCACTCCGCGTGCAGCTGCCCGTAGGAATGAATGCCATGAACCACTTCCTCCAAATGAGGAACACCCAAGGGAAGAGCTAAGGCAATACGTCTCGTCGCTGGCATACACAGTTTCTCCGAATCAACCCATCTCAGCCGTAGGGTTGCGGCGAACCGCCGCTCACCGCTCCATCTTGCGCAATTCAAGCTGCGCAATGATGCAACATTTTGCGCAAACGTCCAGTTGTCCGCAAATCCATTTTCAGCGAACGTGGTCCGAACCCAGACAAACACAGACTCGACTTATGTAGTTCCAGTCCAGAGCACTCACATGGATTTTTGTCCTCATCTCAACCCCAACAACTATGAAAACCAGCAATAAACTCCTTCCCTCAATCGCCAGAGCGTTTAAGCGTGGCTCCCTGCCCTTCGCCGTGGCGATGTGCCTCATCGCGGCGATGGTGCCAGCGAAGGCCGCGAACATCCTCTGGGTTAGCGACACCACCCCGCTTGGGTTCGCGGGTCCCGGTGGAGACAACATCACCGACGCCGCGTTCATTCGTCTTCTCGAAACCGCGGGACACACGGTGAGTCGCTGGAACAGCCCTGACAGTCAGAACACCCTGCTCAGCCAGAGCGAACTCGCCACTGTCAATGGCTACGACCTGATCATCATGGGGCGCGCCGGCGCCAGCGGCCAGCATCAGAGCCCGCAAGGTCCGCAGTGGAATACCGCGATCACGAAACCTCTGATCTGCATGAGCCCATATTTCGTGCGGCCGGACGGCGGGCGCTTCGGCTGGTTTACCGGCGGCACCCTGCCCGATACCACACCGACTCCTCTGGCCGCGGGTGATGCCAATGATTCCGCCGTGGACTACCTCTTCAGCGGGGTATCCATGAATGGCTCGGCGATGGTCTCCAACTTCGATGAACTAATCGATCGAAACACCAGCCTCATTCAAAATGATCCCGAGGCGGGTGCCATTGTCTATGCGCGGGCGAATTTCGCTGCCGAAGGGAACGGTGCCGCCACCACCGCCTATGCGATTGTCGGTTTTCCGGCCGGCACATCGGTGGCCTCCGGACGTGAAGTCCTCGCGGGTTACCGCATGTTCTTCGCCGGCGGCAGCCGTGAAGGCGCCACGTTCCCCAACGCCATTCCGCTCTACACCGGCCGGGAGAATCTGACGCCCGCAGGCGAGGACATTTTCCTCCGTGCAGTCCAACTCGCTGCCAACAATGGCGTGGCGCCGGCAGTTGATCCGCAAGCTCCGCTGACTTTCACCCAGCAACCCGCCTCCGTGACGGTTAAGGATGGCGCCAAAGTCACCTTGCGCGCGGCGGTGTCCGGTCCAGGGCCTCGCACGTTGACATGGGAACGCGGTGACGGCGTCACTTTCACGGCGATCCCGGAAGGAAGCACGCCGTTTACGCGTTCAGAGATTACGATTCCGGTAAACGTGTTCGATGACGGGGTGCAATTCCGCCTCTCTGCCACCGGCCCCAACGGAACGGTCGTCAGCGATGCCGCGACCATCACTGTCACCCCCGACAACGCCCCGCCCGTGCCAGTTGCAGCGGTCAGCCTCGATGGCCTGAATGTGACCGTGTATTTCGACGAGGTGGTGGAACCGAACGCCTCGCAGCTTCCGTTCAGCTACGTGATTGCCGCCGCCAGCGGCTCGACGCCCATCTCGGCGGTTCTACGCCCTGATGGCAAGACCGTGGATCTCGCCGTCGATCTGCCACTGTCACCCACCTTCTCCATGACCATTTCTGAAGTCGCCGACCTGCTGGGCAACGCAATTCCTCCAGAAGGCGTCACCGTGAGCGGCGCGAATTTCGGACTCACCGCGGCATCCGTCGGAGCGCTGAACCCGGGCGGTGGAGAAGCGGGGATCGACGCAGGCAAGTTCCAAGTGTCCGGCGGCGGTCTGGACTTCCAGCCAACGGCGGAGCAGATGCGCCTCGTTTACAAGACCGTGGACGGCGATTTCGACGCCCGCATCCGGGTTCACTCCATCACCAGTACGAATCGTCTCGAGTCCGTCGCCAAGGCCATCCTCACCGCTCGCGCCACCACCGACGGCAACTCACCGGCGGTCAACGCATTCGTAACACCAGCTTTACCCGGGGATAGCACGTACGGTTCAACCGCCCGCGTGACCGCCGGTGGTCCCACCGTCAGCAATCATGTGGCCGTGGCCTACAGCCTGAATTCGAGGCCCGCCAGTTTCCCAAATTCGTGGCTGCGCATCAAACGAGAGGGAGATAACTTCACCAGCTTCACCAGCTCCAACGGCACCGACTGGAGCCAGCTCAGCAGCATCAGCATCCCGATGGGCAGCCCTGTTCTCGTCGGCGCCGGCGTGAACTCACACCGCAATGGCGTGTTCGCCACAGCGACGTTCAGCGATTTCCAATTCGCCTCGAACGTGAACCCGCCCACGCTGGCAAACTCCGCCTACACTGCGGGCTCATTTAGCGCGGCGCTCCAAACGCAGAACGGCATTGCGTATCGCATCCAATACAAGGAAGACCTCAACGCCGCCAATTGGACCGACCTCACCACGATCGCCGGAGACGGCACCGTGAAATCCTTCAGCGACAGCGCCGCCGGCCATCGCTTCTACCGCGTCATCACTCCGTAACCACCCCGCGCCACACGCAGCGCGCACTGGCCGGGCAGCAATGCCCGGCCTTTTGCTTTTGCGCCCTCAACGGAAGAACAGGATGGACCACGGTGCGCGGCGGGCTACCCTTTTGCCGCGCGATGAACTCATCAGTCCTCCAAACATTTCTCACTCGGACGAACCCACCCAATCTCGGTCCCGGTCCAAGAACCGGCACCGCCTCGGTATCGGAAATCGACGACGCCCTCGATGAGGCTGGATTGCGGGATAACCAGAAGAGCCTCGTCCGCGCGCTCCTCCTGCTCTGGAACGATCATCATGATCCGGCGCACACGATCGTGCAGGATTTGGAAACGCAGGACGGCAGTTACATCCATGCGATCCTCCACCGGCGCGAGCCGGATTACTTCAATGCCAAGTATTGGTTTCGCCGCGTCGGACAGCACTCATGCTTCCCGGAACTGGCGAAACGCACCGCCGTTATCCTGGAGGAACACAACCTCACCAGCCTCGCCAAAAAATTGATGCCCGGCGGTCAGTGGGATTCGTTCGCATTCGTCGATGCCTGCGAGGCCGCCGCGTCACCTTCGAGTCCCGCGCACGATACGCTGCGCCAGATTCAGCAGGCGGAGTTTGAAATCCTGCTCCATCATCTCAGCCGCTGAGTCGAGTAACTACTTCGAACCAATTCCCAACGTCGTCAGGAACGGCTGAATGCTTTGCTTCCGGCCGAGGAACTTCTCGATCGACACCGTGACATCCCGCGAATCGCCCGGCGCATAAATCTCGTTCCTCAGCCGGCGCCCCGTCTTGGCGTCGTAGAATCCATTCGGTGACTTCTCAAACACCGTCGCCATGTCCGCCGCAATCGCATCCGCCCAGGCATAGCCATAGTAGCCGGCGTCGTAGCCCATCAGATGACCGAAGTAACCCACGAACGCCGTGTCCTCTGGGACCGGCAGGAAAACTTTGGAGAGAATGTCATTCGAGATCTTCACCGCGTCCTGGTTGCCGCCATCCTTCACCTCGGTGTGCAGCGCGAGGTCGAGCAGCGCAAACGAAAGTTGCCGACGATAAAACGTGGCCACCGTGGCCAGCTTCGTCTCCTTGAGCTTCGCGAGAATCTCCTTCGGAATCTTCTTCGACGGATCACGGTAATCCGCCGCGAAGCTGTCGAGCACCTTCTTGTCCCAAACCCAGTTCTCCAGCATCTGCGATGGCGCCTCCACGAAATCCCGCGGCACACTCGTGCCTGCGAAGCGCGAGAATCGTGCGCGCGTCAGGATCGAATGAAGCGCGTGACCAAACTCGTGGAACAGCGTCTCCACATCCGAGTGCGACAGCAACGAAGGCGCGTCCTTCGTGGGAGGCGGGAAGTTGCACACCAGCGCCACCGTCGGCCGCTGATACTTTCCGCCCGGCAGACGCTTGCCTTCGATGATGCCGAACTGCGCGAAGTGATTGAACTTCCCCTCGCGCGGAAACATGTCGAGGTAGAACAAGCCAAGCGGCTCGCCCGTTTCCGAATCAGTCACCCCGAACAGCTGCAGCTCATCCACCCATTTCGAAGGAGCATCGAGCTTCTGAAACTTCAGCCCAAAGATCGACTGATAGATGTCGAACATGCCCTGCAGCGTTTTCTCGTACGGGAAATAAACCCGCAGCTGCTCGGCATCCACGGTATATTTCTCCTTCTTCAGCAAATTGCTGTAGTAACGCCAGTCCCACACGCGAATCTCCGCACCAGCATCGCCCGTCTCCTTCACCTTCAACGCGCGATACTCCGCCAGCTCCGCGTCAAACTTCGGCTGCAATCCTTCATTCAAGCGCTCCAGAAAACCGCGCGCGTTCGCCGCCGTCTTCGCCATCTTCGGCTCGATGACATAATCCGCCCAGCTCTGATACCCGAGCTTGCGCGCGATCCTATCGCGTAACGCGAGAATCTTCTGAAGCAGCGGAACGTTCTCTTCCCGCGCGAGATTGTTCTGAATCGTTGCCAGCTTCTGCCGGGTGGATTCCCGCTTCGCGTTCTCCAGGACCGTCAGGTAGTGAAACGTCACGTTCGCCAGCACCGTGTATTCGTCGTCGCCGGTTTTCACGCCCGGCTGACCAAGAAAACTCTCCGGCACACCTTCCAGCTCCGCCTTGCTGAACTTCACCGGTCGCTGCGTCTTGTTGATGTTCGATTCGAAATCCGTCGTGAGCTGGGTCAACTCCTTCCGCAATCGTTCCACCTCGTCGCGCTGCGGCTTCGGCAACTCGAGTCCCGCTCGGCGATAATCCCGCAATACTTCGCGCAACAACTTGTCCTCCTCGCCCACAAGTTTCGGTAACCTCCGCGCATACGCGTTCACGGTGCGATAGACGTCTTCGCGATAATCGAGTCCCACTGACCACTCCGAGAGCTTCTTGATGGCGTCCGTCGCCGTCTCGCGCAACGGCGCGTTCGTGCTCGTCTCCTTGATCAGATTCAGGCGGTTCGCAGTCAGCCCGATGTCGTAAGCGATGTCGTCGAGCGCAGCAATCGTGTTCTGGAACGTCAACTTCTCGTGGCTGCAGGCAGCGATCTCGTCGAACGCCGCCTCCGCCCGGGTGATCGTGTTCGAGACAGCCCGTTGAATGTCGGCCGGAGCGGTTTCCAGCGTCGGAATGCTGATCGCGGAGTTGAACTTGGCAGCGAGCTTCTGGAAACCGGCGATGTCGGTCGGATGAAAATCGTGCGGCACCTTGTTCTCGGCGGCGGCTCGCTTCTCGACGGGATTCTTCGGCTCAGGCGTGCTGCAGGCGGCGAGAAAACAAACTGGAATCATCAGGATGGATGCGCGCATAGTGGCCGCAACGTAGCGGCGGAAGCGGCCCTTGAGCAAGCCACTTTCTGACCGACTCCGCAGGCCCGTAATGCCGTCTATTTTGAGCCAGCCGGGGACCACCCCGCCCGCCGCCGAACCGAAAGCGCCGCTGCTTTCTGTGCGGAATCTCTGCCTTGAATTCCACAAGGACGGCAAGGTGTTGTCCGCCGTCGAGAACGTCTCATTCGATATCGCGGCCGGCGAAACTCTCTGCCTCGTCGGCGAAAGCGGCTCCGGCAAAAGCGTCACCGCGCTCTCCATCGCACAACTTCTCCCCGCTCCGCCCGCGCGTTATCCGAGTGGCGAGATCCTCCTGAACGGCCGCGATGTCCTGCGCATGAGCAAGACGGAGCTGCGCCAGATTCGCGGCGGCGTGGTCAGCTATGTTTTCCAGGAACCGAGCGCGTCGCTGAATCCCGTTTTTCCCGTCGGACGCCAGATTCTCGAATCACTCCGCCTGCATCGACCCGATGCCGCCAACGATGGCGAAGTCATTCGCCTGCTCAAGCTCGTCGGCATCCCGGCGCCAGATTCGCGCCTGAAAGATTATCCGCACCAGATGTCCGGCGGCATGCAACAACGCGTGATGATCGCGATGGCGCTGGCGTCACAGCCCAAGCTGCTCATTGCCGACGAACCCACCACCGCGCTCGATGTCACCATCCAGGCCCAAATCATCGAGCTTCTCCGCGAATTGAAGCAACGGCTCGGCATGAGCATCCTGTTGATCACGCACAACCTCGGCATTGTCGGCGACATCGCGGATCGCGTCGCCGTGATGTATGCCGGACAGATGGTCGAGTCCGGACCAGCGAACGAATTGCTGACGCGCCCGCTACATCCCTACACGCGCGCGTTGATGAACTCCGTGCCGCAACTAGGCTCCAACGCCGACCGACTTACCGCCATCGGCGGTAACGTCCCACAACTCGGTGCGTTTCCCAGCGGCTGCCGCTTTCATCCCCGCTGCCCAAAAGCTCAGCCCGAGTGCGCGCGACAAGAACCGGAGTGGAAGGAAGTAGAACCGGGTCGGTGGGTCAGGTGTCCGTTTTGAAATCGCCGAGATGACTCCCGACTCTCTCCTCCAAGTCCGCGACCTCAAAGTCCACTTTCCCGTCCAGCACGGTTTGCTCAGCCGCGTGAAGGCGCATGTGAAGGCTGTGGATGGCATCAGCTTCTCGCTCGCGCCAGGTGAAACACTTGGACTCGTCGGTGAAAGCGGTTGCGGCAAGACAACACTTGGACGCGCGATCGTCCGGCTGATTGAACCCACTTCCGGCAGCGTGCTCTTCAACGGCGAGGAAATCACGAAGCTCGACGGTGCGGACCTACGCTCCCGTCGTCGCGGCTTCCAGATGATCTTTCAGGATCCGTTCGGCTCGTTGAACCCGCGCATGACGGTCGAGCAGATCATTGGTGAAGCGCTCGACATCCACGGCCTAGCCACCGGCTCCGGCGAGCGGCAGAAACGCATCACGGGATTGCTCGACAGCGTCGGCTTGAGCGCCAACCACGCGCAACGTTACCCACATGAGTTCAGCGGCGGACAACGTCAGCGCATCGGCATCGCCCGCGCGCTCGCCGTGGAACCTAAGTTGATCGTCTGTGACGAACCCGTGAGCGCGCTCGACGTCTCCGTGCAGGCGCAGATCATCAACTTGCTGCAAGACCTCCAGCGCGAGCGCGGCATCGCATATCTCTTCGTCGCGCACGATCTCGCCGTGGTGGAACACATCAGCCATCGCGTGATGGTGATGTATCTCGGACAAGTCGCTGAACTCGCGGATGCGAAAGCCATCGTGCGCGAGCCGAAGCATCCCTACACGCAGGCGCTCATCTCCGCGATACCCGTGGTCGATCCCACATCGAAGCGTCAGCGCATCATGCTGCCCGGCGATGTCCCCTCCCCGATCGATCCGCCTTCCGGCTGCCCCTTCCACACTCGCTGTCCGATCGCCGAACCTCGCTGTCGCTCTGAGAAACCTGCACTCCGCGAAATTGCCGCCGGCCATTTCGTCGCGTGCCATCTCGCGAGATAGGAGCAACGCTTTACGACGCGCCGGATCTCTCCACAACGCTTAACGGCAGAAGCGCGAGGGACTAAAGATTCCTCGAATGTTTTCGCGATCTTCTCAGTCGAACTCGGCGAATTTGAACGCTGGCACAGACCGCCACACGACGAAGAGATTTATGAGAAGTCCAATGCACAACACGGTTCCTCGGTCCCGCAACGCCTTCACGCTGATCGAATTGCTAGTGGTGATCGCCATCATCGCCATTCTCGCCGGAATGCTTCTGCCGGCACTCGGCAAGGCGAAGGAAACCGCCAAGCGAATCGCGTGCGTCAACAATCTCAAGCAACTCGGTCTCGCCGCGCAAATGTTCGCCGACGACAACGAAGGCAAGTTTCCCACCCGCGCCTCCGGCCAGCACTGGACCACGCTGATGTATGACGATTACAAGAACCTGAAGGTGCTTGTTTGCCCGACCGATCTCACTCCCGCAACCTTGGGAACCGCCACGGAAGCCGACCGGGCGCCGCGCAGTTTTATCTTCAATGGTTTTAACGACTTCTTTCAGGGCAAACCCATCGGTGCTGGAGTACTGGAGTCCGCGATTCAGGAGCCGACGGAAACGATCATCTTTGGGGAGAAGGACGGCAGCGATGCCAAGGGCGGTCATTTCTGGATGGACTACGTCGACTACGACGATTTGAGCGCGCTTGAGCAGAGTCGCCACAAAGTCGGCGGTGGCCGCGGCGGTTCGGATTACGCTTTTGCTGATGGCAGCGCCCGCTTCCTCCGCTTCGGCCAGGCGTTCGCGCCTTACAATCTCTGGGCGATCAACCCGGCCGTCCGCACCAATTCCGTCGCGTTCTAAACGCGAGCCCCGGGGCGGTTTCGAAAAACTGCCGGAGCCGGCTTGCCCTTGGACATCCACGCCAGCGCAATGACGATCAGCCATTGCGCGGACAACACCCCGACGGCCGCCCAACGTTGTTCAACCCAGTTGGAAATCCCCAGCCAGATGGTCAGTAAGCCCCAGACCGCCAGCGGCTGAAAGTATGGCACCACGGGAACCGGGCGCTTGTTGATGCTCCAAACCACTGTGGCAATCAGCAGCACCAAGGTGCAGATTCCCCACGAGAGGAAATTTGCGATGGGTGTTCCGTACCAGCTCCACGAAATCGCTGACTTTCCTGCCGTCCAGACCCAGTAGCGCTTCGTTTGCGTCGCCACCGGTTCTAGACCGAGTACGAGAAGCACGACGAGCAGACAAGTCGCACCGATGACCAGCAACCCGAAGTTCTGACTCGTCCGCCATCGAAACAGCGTCAGTCTCGCCACGCCGCGGGCATTTACGACCAGCACCACCCAGAGCGCGGGAATCCACCACGGCACAGCGTCGAACAGCGGATTCGCATCAGCGTCCAAAAAAACCAGCGGACCGAATGGCAGTCCCGTGCGCACGCACACCGCCATCACGCTGTAGCCGAAGACTCCCATAATCGCCGCCATCGCGAGAATATTCTGCCAGGGCAACACTCTTCGCTGACCCAACAAGGTCGTCGCCAACGCCGTGACCGGGAGCAAAGCCTCCACCCACAATCCATCCGCGGGCAGTTTGATTCCAAATCCGGAGATGATGACATTGGCCAGCCAGACCAAGAGGAATGTGATGAAGACTGGCTTTTGCCAGAACTCCACCTCGGGAACAATCACCTCAATGCGCTCGGTGTCGCCCCGGATGGCGGGACGCGGGGCGGTCAAGGTCGAGTCTGCACGCAGCGGCACGACGGAACGCTACTCATGCGCCGCGGCAAACTCAAGTGACCGCAGAGCGACAGCTACAATCGCGCGACGAGAAGTTCCCGCTGGAAGATGAGTTCCTTCGGCATCGAGTCGTGCAGTTGGAACATCAGCTCGTCCTCTTCCAGAATCTCCTTCTTCCATTCGTCCACGGAAATGGTTTGCGCTTCGTTCAACTTCTCCGGCGAGAAGCCTTCCATGCCGACGAGATCGAAGTCCTCCGCTCGCGGCACCCAGCCGAGCGGCGTTTCCTCCGCACCGGCGCGGCCCGAGCAACGATCGATGATCCATTTCAGCACGCGCATGTTCTCGCTGAACCCTGGCCACAGGAAATTACCGTCCTTGTCCTTTCGGAACCAGTTCACCGCAAAGATGCGCGGGATCTGCCGGATGTGTTTCCGCATCCGGATCCAATGCCGGAAATAGTCGCCCATGTTGTAGCCGCAGAATGGCAGCATGGCCATGGGGTCGCGGCGCACCTGGCCTTTTCCACCCACCGCCGCCGCGGTCATCTCGGATCCCATCATTGCGCCGACGTAAACGCCATGGATCCAATTGAACGCCTGAAACACCAGCGGCAGCGTCGTCGCCCGACGGCCGCCGAAGATGATCGCCGAGATGGGAACGCCATTCGGATCTTCCGCCTCGGGTGCCAGCGCCGGATTGTTCCGCATGGGCGTGGTGAAACGGCTGTTGGGATGCGCGCACTTTTCCTTCGAGGCCGGCGTCCACTTCTCACCTCGCCAGTCGAGACATTCCGCCGGTGGTTCGCCGTCCTTGCCTTCCCACCAGACATCGCCATCCGCCGTCAGGCCGACATTCGTGAAGATCGTGTCGTGACTGATCATCTTCATCGCGTTGGGATTCGATTTCGTATTGGTGCCCGGCACGACCCCGAAGTAACCCGCTTCCGGATTAATCGCGTAGAGCCGTCCGTCTGCTCCGGGCCGCATCCACGCAATGTCGTCGCCGACCGTCCAAATCTTCCATCCTGCGAAATGCTTCGGTGGAACCATCATCGCGAAATTCGTCTTGCCGCAGGCGCTCGGAAACGCCGCCGCCACATACTTCTTTTCACCAGCGGGCGATTCCACGCCGAGAATCAGCATGTGCTCGGCGAACCATCCTTCCTGCTTGGCGAGATACGAGCCGATGCGCAGCGCCAGGCACTTCTTCCCGAGCAACACGTTTCCGCCGTAGCCGGAGCCAAGGGAGATGATCGTGTTGTCCTGCGGGAAATGCGCGATGTAACGGCGCTCTGGATTCAGATCGAGCAGGCAATGAAGGCCGCGATTGAAATCGCGCCGCACTCCCAGATGCTCGTAGGCCTGCAATCCCATGCGCGTCATGATGCGCATGTTCAGCACCACATAAATGGAGTCCGTAATCTCGATCCCTACCTTCGCGAGCCTCGAACCCGGCGGACCCATCAGGTACGGAATCACGTACATCGTGCGCCCCTTCATCGCACCTTTCGCGAGCTCATGAAGCTTGAGATACATCTCCTCGGGCTCGCACCAGTTATTGGTCGGCCCGGCTTCGTCGCCGGTCGGCGTGCAGATGAACGTGCATTGCTCCACGCGCGCGACGTCATTCGGATTCGAGCGATGGTAGTAACAGCCCGGCCACTTGGATTGATCGAGTTTGATCAACACTCCGGTCTTCACCGCCTCAGCGGTCAAAGCGTCTTTCTCCGCTTCGCTGCCGTCGCACCAATGCACACGGTCTGGCTGAACCAGGTGAATCATTTCCTCCACCCACGATTTGACCGCTTCGTTCGATGTATTGCAGTTTCCGAGATTCATAGATGCTTTATGCACAGGCGAAACCTACGCCTGTCGCAGCCTTCGCCGCCCACACTGCTTTGGCAACCTCGAAACATTTCTTAACGGGTGCGCACTGATGAGAAGTTCGCCGCGCAGCCACCCGCTCACCGCCGCGCGTTGTAAGCGGTCAACGCAGCGCGAATTGAAGGAAACGCAATCTCGTCGATGTCCACCTCGGACGGGCGCAGCCAGCAATAGCTTTCCACGCCATCCAGCGCGGCGATCGGCTCCAGCGACACCGCGCGGCACACGAACGCCAGATCGAGCACCGGATACACCACGCCACGATAATCATATTGGTTGGTCGCGCTGATCAGGAACTCCAGCGCGCCGACTTCCAGATTCACTTCCTCCTTAATCTCGCGCCGCATCGCCGTCTCCGCCGTTTCCCCGATGTCCACGAAGCCTCCCGGAATCGCGAGCTTGCCCTTCGCCGGCTCCTGCGCCCGACGAATGAACAACGCCCGATCATCCGGTCCGAGAAGGATCGCGGCGACCGCAAGACATGGATTGAAGTAGTAATGAAAATTGCACGCTGAACACACAAACGGTTGCTGCGCGGCACCGGTGGACCGACTCGCGCCACAGCGCGGACAATGCTGGAAGAGTTCTTGCGGTGTCATTTGATTCGGATTCAACCGTCGCGCCGAAGTAACCGCAATTCCGTCTCTGCGCCAAGCCGGATATCGCGCCGGCGTTCGTCCGCCGGCGCGCGCGACATCAAATAGACTTGAGCGCCCGGAAGCCATCGCCCACCGTTTGCGGATGCGAAAAATCAGTTCCATCGCCACCATGCAAAATCTCGCGCTCCAGTGGAAACGCGAGGGCCGCCGCATTGGTTTCGTGCCCACCATGGGTTACCTGCACGAGGGCCACATCAGCCTCGTTCACCGCGCCCGGAAGCTGGTCGGGAAGCGCGGTCGAGTCGCCGTCAGCATCTACGTCAACCCAACGCAATTCGGACCGAAGGAAGATCTCAGCAAATATCCGCGCGACCTCCGCCGCGACCTGCAACTCTGCCGCGCCGCCGGCGTTGACACCGTCTTCGCCCCCACGGACGCCGAGATGTATCCGCACACCGAGACCGCCTCCTACAGCACCTGGGTCATCGAAGAGCAATTGTCCCGCGAGATGGAAGGTCGGTCCCGCCCCACTCACTTTCGCGGCGTCACTACGGTCGTCGCCAAGCTCTTCAACATCGTCCTGCCGGATGTCGCGGTGTTCGGTGCCAAAGACTGGCAACAGGCCGCCATCATTCAGCGCATGGTCCACGACTTGAACTTCCCGCTGACGATCGACGTCGCGCCCACTCACCGCGAGAGCGATGGCCTTGCCATGAGTTCCCGGAACAAATATCTCGTCGGCAATCTTCGTCCACAGGCCATCGCCTTGTGGGACGCCATTCAGACCGCACAGCAGCGCGTCAGCACCGCGAAGCAACCTCTCTCCGCCGCCACCTTGCGCAAACAACTCCAGCGACTCATCGAGCAACGTCCAGACGCGCGGGTCGACTACATCGAGTTCTTCGAGCCATCGACCCTGCGAACGGTGACGAAAGTTTCCCGGGGTGCTCACCTCGCGCTCGCGGTGTTCGTCGGCACCACGCGGTTGATTGACAATGCGCGCCTCTAAACGCTCTCATTCCTTTCACACGACTGCCCTGCCCCGTGGAGATTGCAGTCACCACCGTTCATGAAGCATTTTGATTATCTCGTTCTCGGCAGCGGCATCGCTGGACTTTCCTTCGCCCTCAAAGTCGCCGCTCACGGTCGCGTCGCCATCATCACGAAGAAGAATCGCGCGGAATCGAACACCAACTACGCGCAAGGCGGCATCGCGGCCGTGACGAGCAAGGAAGATTCCTTCGAGATGCACGTGCGCGACACGCTTGATGCCGGTGCCGGGCTCTGCAAGGAAAAGGTCGTTCGCACCATTGTGGAGGAAGGCCCGGACTGCATCGCGGAGCTCATCGATCTCGGAATGAAGTTCTCGGAACGCGACGCCCCCGGCGAGGACGGCGGTCGCCAGCTCGATCTCGGCAAGGAAGGCGGCCATTCCAAACGCCGCATCCTCCACGCGAAAGACGTGACAGGCCGTGAGATCGAACGCGCCCTGCTCTCCGCCATCGCGCGTCAGCCGAACATCGAGATTTTCGAGAACCACTTCGCCATCGATCTCATCACCACGCAGAAGCTCGGCATGGTCGCGCCCAATCGTTGCGTCGGCGTCTACGCGCTCGACAAACGCGCCGGCCAGGTCGAGACCTTCGCCGCGCCAGTCACGCTGCTCGCCACCGGCGGTTGCGGGAAGGTGTATCTCTACACCACGAACCCTGACATCGCGACGGGCGATGGTGTGGCGATGGCCTACCGTGCCGGCGCGCCCGTGGCGAACATGGAGTTCATCCAGTTCCATCCCACCTGCCTCTACCATCCGAAGGCGAAGTCCTTCCTCATTACCGAAGCCGTCCGCGGCGAGGGTGGTGTGCTGCGCACCGTCGAGGGGAAGGAATTCATGGACGCGTATCATCCGCTCAAATCGCTCGCGCCCCGCGATGTCGTCGCGCGCGCCATCGACAGCGAGATGAAAAAGAGCGGCGCGGAACACGTCTGGCTCGACATCACCCACAAGCCCGCCCGCTTCCTGATCGACCGATTCCCGAACATCTACAACACCTGCCTGCAGTTCGGCATCGACATGACGAAGGAACCGATTCCCGTCGTGCCCGCCGCGCACTACCAATGCGGCGGCGTCGTGACCAATGTCGACGGTGCAACCGAGATTCAAGGCTTGTATGCCGTCGGCGAAGTGGCCTGCACCGGACTCCACGGCGCGAACCGTCTCGCGAGCAATTCCCTGCTCGAAGCCCTCGTCTGCGCTCATCGGGCGGCGACGTTATTGGGCGAGACGCGACCCAGCCGGCACATGGGGGAACTCCCGCCGTGGCAATCCGGCAAGGCGCACAACGCGGACGAACTCGTCGTCGTCTCGCACAACTGGGATGAAATTCGCCGCCTCATGTGGGACTACGTCGGCATCGTCCGCACGAACAAACGCCTCCAGCGCGCCCAGAAACGCATCGCGAACCTCAACGAGGAAATCCACGAATACTACTGGGACTTCATCGTCACCAGCGACCTCCTCGAACTCCGCAACATCGCCACCGTGGCCGAGCTCATTGTCGCCTCCGCGCTCGCGCGACCGGAAAGCCGTGGCCTGAACTACAATCTCGACTACCCGAACGCCAACCCCGACTGGGCGCAACGAGACACCGTGCTCAGGAAATCAACCTGAAGCAACGGCGTTGCTGAAACGCCGAACTCCGATTCAGCGCGAACCTGTCTTGCACACCCACACGCCGATTCGGAGCTCGGCGCTCCCTCCATCAAAATCAAAAGAGCGGAGCTGCATCCTTTCGGACACCGCTCCGCTCACAACCCTGAACCAAAAATCTTCTCAGCCCTGCGTCACGCCGCCTGCGCGTTCGGCAACGGTGTCAGCTTGTTCGCCGCACGTGTCGCCGCCGCCTTCGCCTTGCCCGCCACCTGCGCCCGCGTCGGGAACGTCAGCGCCAGGATGCCCAGACGCTCCAGCCACTGGCGATTCCCCTTCAACGCCACACGCGCAATCTTCACAAAACACGACTGCCACTCGCCTAACGCTGCGAGCGCCGACTTCTGCGCGTCCGCGGCCGATTCGTAGGCGCCCTTCGCATCCGCCTGCGTCTGGTTCAGTGCCTCCAGCGCGTCGATCTTTGCCCGCGCCGCCGTGAACCACGCACTGTCAAAACCATGATCCTCCAGCGTCGTCATCATCGCCGAGGTGTAGGGCGTGACGGTAAACAACGTTCGTGCCGCCACGATGAGATCCGCCTCCGCGCGCGGCATCGGCACATCCAGCCCCATGAGGCTGATCGCCTGCTCGTCCTGCGCGAACACTGCGCGAGCCACCTTGGCCAGCGACTGGAAGGACTCCCGCAACACCGTGCGCGCCGCCACCACCTTCGCCGTCGCCGCCTTTTGCTGACCGAGCTTGTTCGCCGCCGCTGTGACGGCATTCTCCGCCGCCGTGAGCAGCGCAAGCCCCGCCGTGAGCTTCGTGTTGTTGTAAGAGAACGGCGTGAGTGCCGCGAGAATGTCCGCCTGGGCGAGCGCATTCGCGATGGCTACGCGCGCGGACTTGAGTTGAACCGGTATGCTGGATGTAGATGTACTCATGCCCCAGTAACGGCGGAAACCATCAGGAGCTTTAGCCACCAAACCCCATGACACTCACGCCATACTTGCAACCCTGGTTCCACCCGGCTACAAACCCACGCAAAGCATGAGCGGGGTATTCTCATTTGATGTCTTTCTCAGCCACAGCTCAAAGGACAAGCCTGTGGTACGCGAGCTCGCCGATCGTTTGAAGAAAGATGGTGTGTGCGTATGGCTGGATGAAGAACAAATCAAACCCGGCGATAGCATTCCGGCAAAGATTGAGGAAGGGTTGGAACGCTCCCGAATCCTCATGCTCTGCATGTCGGTCAATGCATTCGGTTCGGATTGGGCGAAACTAGAGGCGGACACCTTCCGGTTTCGCGACCCGCTGAACAAGGAACGACGGTTTATTCCATTACGGCTAGACAATACCCGGATCAAAGGCTCTCTGGATCAGTTCCTTTACGTCGACTGGCGTCCACGAGCGCGGGATCAAGAATATGGGAAACTCCTAAGCGCCTGCCAGCTTTCCAAACCCGCCAAAACAAAAACTTCACCTGAACAGCAAGCCGCGCGAGAACGATTGGAGATCAACATTCGATCCCTCGGGCACACCGACAGTGTCACGAGCGTGGCGTGGAGTCCGGACGGAAAGCAGGCGCTCTCCGGAGCCAATGACCATACGGTGCGCTTATGGGAGGTAACCGGCAGCCGATGCCTACGCGTGTTTGAAGGCCACACCAGCAGCGTCTTAAGTGTGGCGTGGAGCCCGGACGGAAAGCAGGCGCTCTCCGGAGCTAAAGACCACACGGTGCGCTTGTGGGAGGTAACCAGCGGCCGATGTCTGCGCGTGTTCAAGGGCCACACCGGCAGCATCCTAAGCGTGGTGTGGAGTCCGGACGGAAAGCAGGCGCTCTCCGGGGCTGATGACTATACATTACGCTTGTGGGAGGTGGATAGCGGTAGATGCCTGCGCATCCTCGAAGGACACACCGGCAGCGTCTTCAGCGTAGCGTGGAGTCCGGACGGTAAGCTAGCGCTCACTGGAGCCTATAGCTGCGAGGTGCATGTGTGGGAGGTGACCAGCGGCCGATGCCTGCGCATGCTTGATGGCCACACCGGCAGCATCCTAAGCGTGGCGTGGAGTCCAGATGGAAAGCAAGCGCTCTCCGGGGCCTTTGACCACACGGTGCGCTTATGGGACGTGACCAGCGGCCGATGCTTGCGCATGTTTGGTGGCCACACCGGCATCATCCTAAGCGTTGCGTGGAGTCCAGACGGTAAGCGGCTGATATCTGGATCTGATGACCACACGGTACGCTTGTGGAAGGTGGATAGTGGCAGATGCCTGCGCGTGCTCGAGGGTCACACAAATAGCCTCTTAAGCATGGCATGGAGTCCGGACGGGAAATTAGCGCTCTCCGGAGCTAATGACCGCACGATGCGTTTGTGGGAGGTGGACAGCGGCAGATGCCTGCGCGTGCTCGAAGGCCACACTAACGGCGTCTTAAGTGTAGCGTGGAGTCCAGACGGTAAGCATGTGCTCTCTGGAGCCTATGACCACACACTGCGCTTATGGGAAGTGATCACCGGCAAGTGTCTACGTGTGTTCAAAGGGCCCACCGCCAGCGTCAGGAGTGTGGCGTGGAGTCCGGATGGAAAGCAGGCGCTTTCGGGAGCTAATGACTACACGGTGCGCTTGTGGGAGGTAGATAGCGGTAGATGCCTGCGCACGTTCGACGGCCATACTGGCAATGTCAGGTGCGTGGCGTGGAGCCCGGACGGAAGGCGAGCGCTGTCCGCGAACTATGATCACACATTACGCTTGTGGGAGGTGGACAGCGGTAAATGCCTGCGCGTGCTCGAAGGCCACACTGACCGCGTCCTATGCGGGGCATGGAACCCGGACGGAAAGCGGGTGCTCTCCGGAGCATTGGACTACACGGTACGCTTGTGGGAGGTGGACAGTGGTAGATGCCTGCGCGTGCTCGAAGGCCACACTAACCGCGTCCTATGCGTGGCGTGGAACCCGGACGGAAAGCAGGCGCTCTCCGGGGCTGAAGATCACACATTACGCTTGTGGGACGTGGATAGCGGTAGATGCCTGCGCGTGCTGGAAGGCCACACTGACGGTGTCCGAAGCGTAGCGTGGAGTCTGGATGGCAAACGGGCCTCCTCCGTTGCCTTGAACGGAGTCTGGCGGGAATGGGATTTGGCTACATTTGATCCCAAAACACATAGCCCAGCGATAGTAACCCATAATTATGATTCTCTCATTCATTCAGTATTAAGGAAATGGGTTCAAATCGAATACACCAATGCCAAGGTTCTGCTCGTAGGAGAGACCAGCGCAGGCAAGACTGGGCTTTCCAATTATCTCGCTCATGGGATTCAGGTGGAGGACGGCAGACCTCTACCCTCCACCGACGGTGCCTGGGCCACCCATTGGCCATTAAAGCACGACCAGAAGAAATCTGGAGTTGAACGCGAGATCTGGCTCTGGGATTTCGCGGGACAATTGGATTATCGACTGGTGCACCAACTTCACATGGAAAACGCGGCGGTCGCCGTGGTGGTGTTTGATCCGCAAAAGGAAGACCTGTTTGAAGGGCTGGGCCGCTGGGATCGAGACATTCAGAATGCGGCAGGCAGATCACTGGCCAAGCTGCTTGTAGCGGGGCGCGTGGACCGTGGAGGTCTTACTGTCAGTGCCGCTAGCATGGATACATTCCTGAAGGAACGCGGATTTCTCGCTCCGTTGCATCTGACGAGCGCGAAAACTGGAGAAGGTTGCGACGCGCTCCGCGATGCCATTGAAAAGGCAATCGATTGGGATCATATAACCGTCACCTCTTCGCCTGCGCTTTATCGTCGCATCAAGCAGGAAATCTTGAAGCTGCGCGACAGCGGGATGGTCTTGATCCGTCTGGCGGAGTTGAAGCAACGGATGGAGATGACGCTGGGTGATGAGGACCTCACCCTGGAGGAACTAAAGACGGTCGTGGGCCTGCTGGCTGGTCCGGGCATGATCCAGCAGCTCGACTTTGGCGGTTTAATCCTGCTGCAGCCGGAGGTGCTCAGCCGCTACGCCGCTGCCGTGGTGCGGAAGGTTCGGAAGCATCCGCAGGAGTTAGGCTGCATACGGGAGGACGAATTGCTGACCGGTAATTTGGATTACCAGGACTTCAAGCGTCTCGAAAGCCAGGAAGATGAAAAGGTGGTGCTGCGCGCGCTATTGGAACAATTCATCAGCAGAGCATGGTGCTTGCGCCAGCCATGCGACGGCACGGCCATCCTCACCTTTCCGAGTTACTTCCGCCGCGAACGAAAGGAACAACCGAGCCACCCCAGTGTGCTGGTGACCTATCGTTTTGATGGTCCGGCTGATGACATTTACACCACGCTGGTAGTACGGCTGCATCACACCGTGGCGTTTGAGAGCGCGGCCTTGTGGAGATCAGCGGCAGATTTTAAGACGCAGAGTGGCGCAAATTTGGGATTCACCATGCAAAAGGAAGGAGAAGGCCGCTCCAAGCTGGAGGTCTACTTCGAGCCGAACGTCGACGATAACTCTAGAGTCCTCTTCCTTCGCTATATCCATGACCATCTCATCTCACATGGAACAAACGTAGTTCGCTTGAGAAGGTATTCCTGCAAAAACCGAAAATGTGACTCGTTTGAACAACCGTTCTCGGATCAATCGAAAATCGACAAAGCGCTGTCGCCAAACGGCAAGGGCAAAGTCTTTTGCCCTGATTGCGGTAAACCGATTCAATTAAGGGATCTTTTGGAGGAAAAATTTCACTCACCTGCCACTATTGTTGAAGCGCGCAAGTTGGAAGCTGAAGCTCAATTGGAGATCGACAATGAAAGCCGTGAACTAATGCTTGTTGGTCACACCACTCTTATTGTTGCGGAAGCCGGGCAGATCTATCGTGGCTACACGAATAGCGACCATGGCATTGATGGAGAGATCGAATTCAAGAATGACGATGGTCAGGCCACCGGCAAACGCCTCTACTTGCAACTCAAGTCCGGCGATTCATACCTGACCACGCGAAAGGCTGACGGAGCGGAAGTTTTTCAAATCAAGAAGCCTCGTTGGGCTGAATACTGGCAGGAACAGGCTTACCCGGTGATGCTCGTCATCCGCACTTCAGATGGTGAGATCCGCTGGATGGACGTGAGCGCCTATCTGAAGCACGAAAGCTCAAGCGGCAAGACCGTGAAGCAGATCATTTTCGACAGCGAGCCTTTCGATACCTTCAGCGTCCGGCGCTGGAGGGATTCGGTGCTGAAAGAAAGCCGCCGCTAATCTCAACCAGTCCTTAAACGGCATCGCCCGGAGGTTTTCCACCACTGCATGGCCCTTCCTCGAGGCCGCACGAAGCTTGCCGGTGACGAATCAGCCCTTGCTTGGGTCTGCATCGGCCTTCCTGCCCGCTACATCGCCCACCCTGACTACTGCATGGCCCTTGCTGGAGGCTGCATGGGGCTTGCTGGCTTCGACACGGCGTTCGCCGAGGTTCGGGCGCGGTCATGGTTGGATTTCGCGGGTACTGGTCCTACGAATCCCGGCATGGATGTCATGGAACTGACGGTGAATATCGCGGCAACGACCATCGCGCTGGCGGCGCTCGGGTTGTCCATCTACGAGGGGCGGCTGTCGCGGCATCATGACCGGCTCTCGGTGCGGCCGTTGCTGGATGCGAGCCTTCGGATGTCCCCGGCCTTCGAGCGTTTCAGCCTGATGGTGGTGAACAACGGTCTCGGCCCGGCGGTGGTGAAGAAGTGGACGCTGCTGCTGGACAAGAAACCGTATCGCGAGCAGGGCATCGAGAACTGGGAGCAACTGACGGAGAAGCTGGGCCTGGCCGGCCCGGTGAATTATGGCTATTTCAAGCCGGGCAGCATCCTTGCCACGGGCCAGTGCGAGGAGCTGGTGGGTTATCCGGTGGGCGCTTATTCCAAGGAACGCGCGGATCAGTTTCGCGCGGCGCTGGTCCGCCTGACGATTTGTCTCCAGTACGAATCGATGTACGAGGAGAAGTTCACCTTTGAGTTTGACGGGAAGGTGGCTTGAGCGTTTGCCCGAAGTCATCGCTGGGGCTTGTGATAATATTTTTTGCCAGTCTCGGGCTCCTTCGGAATCGAGGGCACAAATGACTTCGCCCTCTTGTAACCTTCGACGACATCAGCCGGGGTCATGAGTTTGGAATATTTTTCGCGGAACAGAACGGCAAGCTCTTCCCCCTGTTGGACTGCCAACGTCAACCATTTGTACGCCTCGGCATTGTCTTTTCGAATGAGTTTTCCCTCGGCATACAAGCAGCCAAGACTTCTCTGAGCCCAGCTGAAGCCGTATTCCGCTGAAGCTTTGACTAGTTGGATTCCACGCTCCACATCAGGTGGCACCCCCGGTCCACCATCAAGAAGGATCATTCCTAGAGAACCCAATGCAAAGGGATGGTCCTGGGCGGCTGCCTTGTTTAGCCAAATGACAGCCTCGACATAGTTCGTGGGCACCCCACGTCCCTGCAGCAAGCAACCACCATAGGCGTACTGAGATTCAGCAAGCCCCCGCTCGGCCGCGCGGCGAAACCACCGGACTGCCTCGACATGGTCGCGTTGCAATCCCCGCCCATTGGCGTAGGCATTCGCAAGGTTATGCTGAGACCAGAGATCGTTATTCTCCGCGGCGAGGCGATACCATTTTGCTGCCTCTTCAAAGCTTTGCTTCACCCCACTACCCTGCGCGTAGGAAACGGCGAGGTTATGCTGGGCCAGAGCGTAGCCTTGAGTGGCGGCGAGGCGGTAAAACCGTGCCGCTTCAGCAGGATTACGCGGCACGCCTATTCCTTCGTCATGCATGTTACCCAGATCACATTGAGCAGGTGCGTAGTTTGAAGAAGCAGCCTTTTGAAACCACTGCAGTGCAGCAGGAATGTTTATCTGAACGCCCCTTCCGGTCTTGAGGGTGACCGCCCATACAAACTGGGCGGGGACATAACCCCTCTCCGCGGCCTGCTGGAAGCGAGTTGCTGCCTTGATAAGGTCCTGTTTGACCATGCCCTCACTTAAAAACATTCCATGTCGATAGGCCGCCATCGGAAGATTCTGGTTGGCGGCTTTCTCATACCAGACAGCCGCCTCTTCAAAGTCCTTGGGCACTCCAATTCCATTTTCGTAGCGATATCCAAGATTGTATTGGGCGATGGCATTCCCTTGATCCGCCAAGTGCATGATGGACTTGAGTTCATGCTGTTTATGGGAGGGGTCCTTGGGATCCCGTTCGATGGAGAAGTCGGCGTTCGCCGGCAGGCCATTTCGCCATTCCTCGGATAGAGAGATGAGGTCTTCGGGCTTTGGTCTAGTGTGGTGGCCGGGGGTGTTTGAATGGAGGGGCAACACAACAGCCAACAGAAGGACGAACTGGAGGGCGCACCACAAACTCACCGCCCCGATACGGCGCATAGCTCCAAGAGAACTCGCCTGGCGAAACCGATGGTCTTGATCCCTGCAGATTTTTATACCTTCATACATGTTGGCAATTGAACGCGGAACCGTTCGAATCCTTTCTTGAGTATGAAAGCACCATAGTCGCCCAAATCATCAAAAACAACCGGGAAGTAGCGAATGAAACGTGAGCAAATGAGGGGTAAAGCACTACAAACGCGACAGCCATCATCTGCCTCGCAATATCGCGAGTCCTTGAGCTTGTCGAGTGAACCGCCAAAAGCAACACGAGCGATTGAAGCACTGGCTCCAATCGCTCGCAATACATGCTGAGGTCATCGAACAACTTGGTGACCCACAGAACCTCAGCGGGGTTCCCCACCACCGAGTCTTAAATTAGCAACATAAGTGCCACGCTGAATTTGTCCCGTTTTCCACTGCATTCTTCATGGGCACTTCCCAACGCTGCGCGGGAGAGCCACGCAAAAGGCGGGAATTTCACGCCGCAACAGCCGCTGCGAAGGTGGGACCGGGAGGAAAGAAAAAGGGCGACGATGAGAGTCGTCGCCCTTGAGAAATGGTTACAGGAACCGAGTTACTTGGCGGCTTCGATGGCGAGCAGCTCGACGTCGAAGATGAGCGTGCTGTTCGGGCCGATCTTGCCACCCGCGCCGCGTTCGCCGTAGGCGAGCTTGGACGGGATGGTGAACTGATACTTGTCGCCTTCTTTCATGAGTTGGACGCCCTCAGTCCAGCCGGGGATGACGCCGTTCAGGGGGAAGCTGATGGGTTCGCCGCGATCCACCGAGCTGTCGAACACGGTGCCGTCGATGAGCGTGCCGTGGTAGTGAACCTTGACCGTATCAGTTGCCTTTGGAGATTTCGTTCCCTTGCCGGCCTTGAGGACCTTGTATTGCAGGCCGCTGGCGGTGACTTTCACGCCTTCCTTCTTGGCGTTGGCCGCGAGGAAATCTTCGCCGGCCTTGACGTTCTTGTCGCCATCGAGCTTTTGCTTGGCTTCCATCTTGGCCATCAGGTCGGTGCGGAACTGGGTGATGACCTCCTTCATTTCAGCCTCGGTCAGGAGCGTCTTGGCTCCGGAGAAGGCGTCCGCGAACCCCGCAGTCAAGGCCTTCACGTCGATGTCGATTTCCTGCCGCTTCATGTTGGCAGCGATGTCGGCACCGATCGAGTAACTGGCCTTTTGCTTGAGGTCTTTGAGTTCCATTTTGGTTTGTGCGTTCGTGGAGCAGACCACAGCCGTGGCGGCCACGAGGATGGGGATGAGTTTTGAGGTCATTAATATAGTGCGGCGCAGCATGAATTCGCCGCAGCCTCGGCAAGCCTCCGCGAATGCCAAATAAACGTCAAGCCACGGAACCGGGAAACCGGGTCAGGGGCGAGTCGCGGTGGGAGCGCGGAACTCCGATTCCGCGCTTTGGTCGGAATCGAGCAAGCGCGCCGATTCGGAGATCGGCGCTCCGGGATAGGCACGCGCGCGCATCACGTCATCGAAGCGACTCAAGGCCCTCCGCCGAGGAGTGATTGAGTTTGCCCGCGAGGCGTCACCGGAGGATTCTTCCACCCACGAATGGCGCTGACCGAAAAGCTCCGTCAACTCGCGGAAGCCGGACTGACGTTCCTTTATCCGGACGTCTGCCAGGTCTGTCGCGACAAGCGCGCCACGGCGACGGAAGGTTACGTGTGCTCGGAATGCTGGCGGAACGTCCGCTTCGTCGTTCCACCAATCTGCGATCGGTGCGGGCTGCCGTTCGAAGGCGAGATTTTCGACCGCTTCGAGTGCGCAAACTGTCGCGAGCTGGACCTCAGCTTTTCCACCGCCCGCTCCGCTGTCGCCGCCAAGGGCATGGTCCTCGACATCATCCACCGCTGGAAGTACGGCCGCGCCCTGTGGTTCGAACCCTTCCTCGCCAACCTGCTCATCCGCGAAGCCGCGCCCGCGCTCGCCGAAGGTGTATGGCAAGGCATCGTGCCGGTGCCGTTGCATCCCGGGAAACAGGCGGAGCGCGAATTCAACCAGGCGGACCATCTCGCCCGGCATTTGAGCGTCGCCACGCAGATTCCGCTGCGCGACGGCTGGCTGCGCCGCATCAATCCCACCCTCACGCAAACCCGCCTGACACGGGCGGAACGCGCGAAGAACATGGCAGGCGCCTTCGCCGCAGCGGTCGACCCGGCCGAGATCCGGGGCAAACGACTGATTGTGGTGGATGACGTCCTGACCACCGGTGCCACCACAAGCGCTTGTGCCGCCGTGCTCCGGGCTTGTGGCGCGGAGGAAGTTTGTGTATGGACGGTGGCGCGCGGTTTGTTAGACTGACCGCGTCCTTAAAACCTATGGCTACGACCTCGTTCACCAAGAAATCCCTCGGCTTCGACATCGAACCCGCCGTGACGCCGCCGCCGGCGAGCTCGGAAACGTCGTTCCTGAAGAAGCCCAAGATCGGGGGCAAGCAACGCAAGAAGGAGATTCCGGAAGGTCTCTGGACCAAATGTCCGAAGTGCGAAACCATGGTGTTCGACAAGGAACTCGACGAGAACTTGAAGGTCTGCCCGAAGTGCAGCCATCACTTTCCGATCAGCGCCCGCGAGCGCATTCACTCGCTCGTGGAGACGTGTTCTTTTGAAGAGATGGACGCGGACATGACCAGCGTGGACATCCTCAAGTTCACCGGCGTCTCGTCCTACGAGGCCAAGCTCGATGCTTACCAGAAGTCCACTCAGCTGAAAGACGCGGTCATCACCGGCATCGGCAAGATTGGCGAGTTCAGAGTCGGACTCGGCGTCATGGATTTCGCCTTCCTCGGCGGCTCGATGGGCTCGGTGGTCGGCGAGAAACTCACGCGCCTCATCGAAGCCTCCACCGATCGTGGCATTCCCGTCATCATCATTTCCACCAGCGGCGGCGCGCGCATGTATGAAGGCATGTTCAGCCTCATGCAGATGGCCAAGACCTGCGGTGCTCTCGCCTATCACGCCAAGGCCAAGCTGCCCTACATCAGCATCCTCACGCACCCGACCACCGCCGGTGTCATGGCCAGCTACGCCAGTGTGGGCGATCTCATCCTCGCCGAGCCTGCGGCGATGATCGGCTTCGCCGGACCGCGCGTCATCAAGGACACCACTCAGGCGGAACTGCCTCCCGGTTTTCAGACGGCTGAATTCCTCCTCGATCGCGGCCTCATCGACGCCATCGTTTCCCGCAAGGAAATGAAGGAACGCTTGGAATACTACCTCGATTTCCTCACGGAAGGAAAACGCCAGATGGCCGCGCTGGGTTGAACTGTCCAACCCGCAGGACCACTCCGGTCAGGACAATGCCAGACGAGCTCGAGAAACTGCTCGAAAACGCCCTCAAGAAGGCGTGCTTGGCTCAAAACGCCACGGTTATTGCATCCGGGCGATCTGAGATCCTAAGGATGCCTCGCGAAGCAGCAGTGAACTCCATCGAACGAGTTGCCAGTCGCTGTTTATCACTTGATGACGAGTGGCACTTCCGCAGGCTTCTTGAGCTCTACGCCCAGCTAGACCTGAAACTTCTTCAGCGCCTAGTTCAAGAAGGACAAATGAGCAGCAACTCCGAGATTCGCGAGGCAGCCCAAGATTTCACACCTTAGTTTGCTGCCTTTATCTTTGCCGGTCGAATCAACGACTTTGAAGTCTTGCGCGGCTCGCTTCGTCAGGAACCGCACATGGCAAGAAACAGATCGGGCGCGCTTTATTTCATCACGGTCATAGCGGGAGTAATCTTCGCTCAATTCCCGTTTCCGACATTCGCAGCAAACCCCGGGATTACCAACGTCACGGCCAGTCGTGACGACATCACAATTCGTGGCACCACGGATGGTTCGTCCCTCCGCCTCGTTGAACTACGTGCCCACGGCGACTACAGCGCGGTCACCAATCTCGGCACCGCAACGATTCCAGCCACCCCAGCCGCATTCTCGCTGAATCTGCCCCGACTGGATGGCAAGCGGGACCGCATGTTCTCCAGCTTCGTCGTCTTGCACGAGAACTCAACCGATCTCTCTGGCGGTATCGGCGCACCGCGCTTCGTCGAGCGCTTCGATAACGTCGCGACTTACAACACACCCTTCCCGACCGTCACCAGCAAGAAGGGTCTCCAAGTGCAGATGGTCGATGACGCCATCGCGCTCGGCATCAAGCACGCCGCGTTGAACATCAACTTCAGTCAGATGATCGACCTCAGCCATCGCACGAACAGTTTTCCGTGGGACGTCGATGGCCACACGATTCATTTCCAACGCGGCTACATCGAATCGCTGGATCGCCAGATTGGTCCGCTCGCCGAAAAAGGCATCGTCATCTCCCTGATCCTCCTCGTGTATCAAGCGGGCGACGCTGCGCTAAACCGGCTTCTCCTGCACCCCAATTACGACAAATCCGCTCCGAAACGGCTCGGCGCGTTCAACACCGTCACCGAGGAAGGGGCCCGTCACTTCCGCGCCTGCGTCGAGTTCCTCGCCGACCGCTACGCGAGCGAACCCCGTTACGGCGGTCGCGTGGCGAACTTCATTCTCGGCAATGAGGTGAACAGCCACTGGTTCTGGGCCAACATGGGGCGCGTCTCCATGGAAACCTTCGCAGACGATCATCTCCGCACCGCGCGCATCGCGAACACCGCCTTGCGCAAAACTTCCTCCAGCGCGCGTCTGTATCTCTCACTCGAGCATCATTGGAACATCCATTACCCTGGTGGCGACCAGCAGCAAACCTTCGCCGGCCGCCCGTTCCTCGAATACTTCAATCGCCGCGCGAAAGCTCAGGGCGACTTCGACTGGCATCTCGCCTTCCATCCCTACCCGGAGAATCTCTTCGAACCGCGCACGTGGAATGACAAAAGCGCGACCACGAACGACAACACGCCGCGCATCACTTTCAAGAATCTCGAACTCCTCCCGCGCTTCCTGCGACAGCCGGACTTCCTCCACCACGGCCAACCGCGCCGCATCATTCTCTCCGAACAAGGTTTTCACACCGTCGACAAACCTGACGGCGAACGCTGGCAGGCCGCCGGCTACGCTTACGCCTACTACAAGTCGGCAAATCTCCCGGACATCGATTCGTTCATCCTCCATCGCCACGTCGATCACGGCGCCGAAGGCGGTTTGAACCTCGGCCTCTGGGCGCGCAACACCTCAGGCAAATCCATCGCCGAACCCGCTCGGAAGAAACTCATCTACGACGTCTTCCTCAAAGCCGACACCGCCCAGTGGCGAGAGGCGTTTGAATTCGCACTGCCCATCATCGGCATCCAGCGCTGGGAGCAACTGCTGGCGCAATGACATAGCTCACCTCGTCGAAGACTTGCTGTAAGCCCGCTCCACCTTCGCGACACGCATCATGTAGTCTTCGTACCAGACGCTCTTGCCGGCTTCCTGGGCGGGTTGATGACCGGGATGCGCCTTCCAAGCCGCGATGGATTCCTCATCGGCCCAATACGAAATCGTGACACCGAAGCCATCCGTGCCGCGCACGGTCTCCACGCCCAGAAAACCGGGTTGCTTAGAGGCGAGCTCCACCATGCGTTCCGCCATCTCGCCATAGCCGCGATCAGCATCGGCTCGTTGTGACGTGAAGATGACGGCGTAATACGGCGGCTCCGGCGTCCGCGCAAAGGAAGGATTCTCGTTCGGCATAAGCTCCAACCAGACTCGCCGCGCATCGCAGAATTTGCCATCGAAGATTCCGTCTGGATCAACCATCCGTCTCCACACACGCACCGCGCCGAATCCATTTCCGAAACTGCTTTCCTCGATTCAATTCACGAATGCCGCCGCATCACAATTCATGATTGCGTCCCGAAAAATCTCGCTCCTATAGTCGCTCCTCTTTTTAAGAACTATGAACACGACACCCATCCGCGTGGCCGTGACCGGCGCCGCCGGCCAGATTGGCTACTCCCTGCTCTTCCGCATCGCCTCCGGCGCCATGTTTGGCCCGAACCAACCCGTCATCCTGCACCTCATTGAAATCCCCGACGAGAAGGCCATGAAAGCCCTCGGCGGCGTGATCATGGAACTCGAGGACTGCGCGTTTCCTCTGCTCAAGGGCTGCGTTCCGACCAGCGACTTGAACGAAGGCTTCAAGGGCGTGAACTGGGCTTTGCTCGTCGGCGCCCGTCCGCGCGGCCCCGGCATGGAACGCAAGGATCTCCTCTCCGCGAACGGCAAGATCTTCACCAGCCAGGGCACCGCGATCGCGCGCAATGCCGCGAAAGACATCCGCACGCTCGTCGTCGGCAACCCGTGCAATACGAACTCGCTCATCGCCATGAACAGCGCCGCCGGCGTGCCGCGCGAACAGTTCTTCGCCATGACCGCGCTTGATGAAAACCGCGCTCGCACTCAGCTCGCCAAGAAGGCCGGCGTGCCGGTCGAATCGATCACCAACCTCTGCATCTGGGGCAACCACAGCTCGACGATGTATCCTGATTTCTTCAACACGAAGATTCAGGGCCGTCCTGTCACCGACGTGATTGGTCACCGCGAATGGCTGGAGAAGGATTTCATCGCCACTGTGCAGAAGCGCGGCGCGGCCATCATCGAAGCCCGTGGCCTCAGCTCCGCCGCCAGCGCGGCGAACGCCGTCGTGGACACCGTCCGCCGCCTCACCACCCCGACGCCTGCGGGAGATTGGTTCAGCGTCGCCGTGGATTCGGACGGCAGCTACGGCATCGAGAAGGGCCTCATGTTCAGCTTCCCGATTCGCACTGACGGTAAGAAGTGGGAAATCGTCCAGGGTCTGCCCGTGAACGAATTCAGTCGCGCGAAGATCACCGCGACGGAGAATGAACTGAAGGAAGAGAAGTCTCTCGTGGCCGACCTGCTGCCGAAGTAATCAGCCTCAACCAACTTTGCGAAAGCGCGATCCTTCGGGATCGCGCTTTTTATTTTTGAGGATTGGTCGCCTGTCGAATCTTGGCGATTACTGTCATCTCGATCGTTTTACCGTCCGCCCCCGCGTATGGAATCACATCAAGTGACGGACCGACCTGATGCTGCACACCGTCAAACGTCACTGCATTTAATATCTGCACCTGTGCCTGACGCCCATCCATTGTGACGACTCGTGGCGCAGACATTACGTTCACATCCTGAGATTTCTCGAGCTGCTCTCGTAACCACTGCTGCTGAGCAGGCTCTAGGATCGTTTGTGCACTGCTTTCTTTTCCGGTTGTCCGCATCGATTGGAGGTTCAGATGTTCCAGCACTTCATCAGGCAGCTCCGCAAAGCGTGCTTGCACCACCACTTGGGCATCTTCACCAGGTTGAGCGGCATTACCACTAGAGTTAACGAGCGCCGGTTCGACCATGACGATGGCGCGATTCCCATTGGGAAGTTTCCATCCACCAGTAACAAGCGATTGCTGGGGCGCCAGCGAGGCCCGCAGCGTCGCGGAAAACGTCTGGACCGGCTCTGTCTGCGGCTCTGGAGAGTTCTGCGCGACTGCACTCGCCGTCGCCTTTCGCTCAGCGGCCGTACGAGCGTCACGTTCCTTCTTCAGTTGCTCCCGCAACTGCGAGACCTCACCGCGCAAACGCAGCAGCTCTGCTTCTGCTTTACGCGCCTTTTCCCGATCACCCGCGTCCGCAACTTTCTTTCGGAGCTCCTCCACCTCGTCCTTCAATAAGTCACCTTCAGCCGCCGCCGCGTTCAACGCGGCATTCTCCGCCTGCGCCACGCGCAGCGCACGCCACTGCCAGATGAGCGCTCCACTCAACGCCACCACAACCAATACCACCAGCCAACGTCCAATGTTCTTCATAATGTTATGCGGAAATGCACCACCGTTCGCTCTGGAGATGGAGTGGAGTTACCACTGGTCCCCCTATTCAGCAACCCGAAGTTTCGCCCCCTTTCGAACCGCCGCAGTTGCCATAACGATACGCAGCCGCCATATTGAGGGCGTCCGACATGAACCAAAGCCACGCCACCAACATCGTTCTCTACGACGACCAGTGTTCGCTCTGCTCGTTCCAGATGCGCGTGGTGACCTGGCTCGATTGGTTCAACACCGTCAGTCTTCTCCCGATCTCCAATCCCCGCGCCGCCGAAGTCGCACCCACCATCACGCGCGAGGCGCTGCTCGAAGCCATCCATTGCATCGCCAAAGACGGCACGATTCATCGCGGTGCGCGCTGCATTCGCTTCATCGGCATGCGCATGCCGCTGGGATTTCCTGTTGCACTGATTCTCTGGTTTCCTGGCGTCATCTGGATCGCTGAGAAGATTTACCAGTGGATCAGCCGAAATCGCTACCTGCTCAGCCGCCTATTTGGTTGCAAGGAAGCCTGCGCGATCATGCCCATGCGCCAGCGTGCGAATGAAGAGCAGGTTCGCTCCAAGTAAGTTTGCCTCCGAACTCCCCGCCGTTCGTCCTCAGCTGAAGATCTCCCGCACCACGTGTCCATGCACGTCGGTCAATCGGAAGTCCCGCCCGTCGAAACGATACGTCAGCTTCTCGTGATCGAGCCCGAGCAAGTGCAGAATCGTCGCGTGCAGATCGTGCATGTGGACCTTGTCGACGACCGCCTTGTGGCCAAACTCATCCGTCTCGCCGAGGACGAAGCCCGGCTTCACGCCGCCACCCGCCAGCCAGACGGTAAACCCGCCCGGATTGTGATCGCGTCCGGTTCCATTCTTCTCCGCATACGGCGTGCGACCAAACTCGCCACCCCACCAGACCAACGTGTCCTCCAACAGACCGCGCTGCTTCAAGTCCGCCAGCAAACCCGCCACCGGCTTGTCCACCGCCCGGGCATGATCGGCGTGCTTGATTAAGTTCGAGTGCTGGTCCCAACGCGGGTTCGCCGTGTTGTCGCCATACGTCACCTGCACAAAGCGCACACCCTCTTCGCAAAGCCGCCGCGCCATCAAACACTGCCGGCCGAAATCGTCCGTCTCCTTTTCACCAATGCCGTAGAGCGCCAGCGTCGACGCAGACTCCTTCGCGAGCTCCAGCACGCCCGGAGCGTTATTCTGCATGCGCCACGCGAGTTCGAATGAGTTAATCACCGCCTCCAGTTCGCCATCGCCTGGATTCCGCTTCAGTTGTTCGGCATTCAATGCCTGCAGCAACTCCAACTGACGTCGTTGCTCGGCAGAACTGCGTCCCGCGTTCGTGAGGTTCCGAATTCCCAACTCCTTCGCGGGAACGCCTGCCGTTCCGATCGCCGTTCCTTGATGCACCGCCGGAAGAAACGCGTTTCCAAAGTTTCGCGCGCCTCCGTTGCCGAGCGATGGCGCAATCGTGACGAAACCCGGGAGATTCGCGTTCTCCGTGCCGAGGCCGTAGTTCACCCAAGCCCCCATGCTGGGCCGGATGAAGTTCGTCGACCCGCAATGCAGGAACAATGTCGCCGGACCGTGCGCCACGCCTTCCGTGTGCATCGAGCGAATGAAACACAAGTCGTCCACGTGCCGCGCCATCTCGGGAAACAGCTCGCTCACCCAGCGCCCGCTCTGGCCGTGCTGCGCGAAGTTCCACGGCGATTTCAACACGCGCTGATCCGTTCCCCGATCGCCCGTGTTCGCCACCGTGCGTGCATCATCGAATGGAAGCTTCCTGCCATCCTCACGCTCGAGCAGCGGCTTGTAGTCAAACGTGTCGATCTGGCTTGGCCCGCCTTGCATGAAGAGAAAGATCACGCGCTTCGCTCGCGGCGCGAACTGCGGCGTCTTCATCGCCAGGGGATTCGCGACGCCCGCCGCAGCCCGTTGCGCGAGGCCGGCGAGGGCGAGATACCCAAATCCACACGCCATCTGCCGCAGCGCGCGACGACGGGTCACGAATGGATTGGTCAGGTCGTTCATTGGTAATGCGGCGGCTTGGCATTGGTCGACTTGATGCGATCCAGTTCCGTCGTCTCCACCGTATCCGCGAGACGCTGCTGGTTCGCCTGGATCTTTCGCAACGACTTCGCCTGCTCGATGATGACCTGGTTCAACTCCTCGTAATGCCGCTCCAGATGAGCGACGTGCGATTCGAGGCGTTCGAGACGTTGAGCCAGTTCAGTGTCCATGCGTGCTATTTAAGATAACGGAAATCCGCGCTGGCAAACAATGCGTGAAATAATTGCGCCCAGACCGTCTTCGATTCGCCATCCGCCCTCCCCAAATGTTCCATCGCCAGCGAACGCTCTGACGAAGTCGGGTCGCGCCCTAGAGCAAGCCGGTAGACCTGCGTGATTCGATCCTTGTCGCTGGTCAACGACTCCTTCAGCAGACGCTCCGCTGCAGCATCCGCCTGTTCACGGACGAATGGATGATTCAACAGAAACAACGCCTGCGTCGGAACCGTGCTGGCGTTCCGTTTACCCGTGACCATGCTCGACGGGGCGAAATCAAAGACCTCGAACAATTCCGGCAATGCGTTGCGAAAGACGGGCACATAAACACTGCGCCGCGACTCCGAATACACGTAGCCGTAGTCCGCGGCACGTTCGGCCGGATAGGTCTGGCCACCCATCTCCAGTGACAGTTGCCCGCTCACCGCCAACATCGCGTCACGAATTTGCTCCGCTGCAAGCCGCCGACGCCCCGCGTGGCTGAAGTTGCGATTCTCAGGATCATTCTTCGCCGCCCACGACGTCGCGCGCGACTCCAGTTGATACGCCCGCGAGAGCACGATTTCACGGACGAGCTTCTTTACCGACCACCCTTCCGCCACGAATCCAGTCGCCAAATGATCCAAGAGTTCCGGATGTGACGGTGCATCACCCGTCGTACCGAAATTGTCCGGCGTTCGCACAAGTCCCTCGCCGAATAGCCACAGCCACACTCGATTCACGAACACCCGCGCCGTCAGCGGATTTTCGGCGCTGGCAATCCAGTTCGCCATCTCCAGCCGACCGCTTTGATTCGGGGGAATTGTCATCGCTGAACCACGCGTCGCCACGGACAGAAATCCGCGCGGCACCATCGGTCCCAAGTTATGCACGCTGCCACGCACATGGACCGCGATGTCCTTTGGTTGATCCGACTCCTTCACCCCCATCACCGTCGGCCGCTTCGGACCACTATGCTGCAACTGCTTCAATTGTCGCTCCAGCGCCTTCGCCTCCGCACCCAACGCCGTCAGCCTTTTCGCCTTCGCGTCTGGCGCGGGCGCGGATTCCTTCTGAACGAACCGCGCGCCACCGTTCGCCTCATCCACGGAGAGGAACTGGACGGCGTCCGCGGTGACATAGCCAGTCGTTCCCTCATTCGCCACCAGCACGTAGCCAAAACCATTCGCTTCGAAGCGGAACTGGCCGAGCGACACAAACCGCCCATCGATTACCGGTGCTTCACGTTGATTCACTCGCACGACCGTCTCGCCGTCCGCGTGGAAAATCGTCACAGGAATATTCGTCGCGCGGTTCTCGTTATGCACATACGCCAGTCGCACTTCATATCGACCCGGCTTCGCAATCTCCGGCGCGAAGCTCAGTGTTTTCTCGCCCTTCCCAGAATTGTCATCGTGCCAATAGCCGTCGCCGATGTAGTGCTTCGAGTACTGCGAATGCTTCCACGTGCCCACCGCACGCGCCTGACCGCTGTCGACCACCACGCCAGGCAAATCTCGCACCACGACCACGCTCGCCTTTCCTGCGCCGGATTGCCCCTCGCCACTCACCCCGGACGGTCCTTTTAATTCATCCTTGGTCGCCTTCAGCTTCGCCTGAAGAATCTCCACCGCCCGCTCATGCTCGCGAAGTTCCTTCTCCAGCTCAGGTTCGACCGGCAGCGGCGTTTCGATCCATTCAGACACGTTGGCATGCTTCAGCGTCTGACTGTTCCGGAGAATCCCGGCCATCGCGTAGTAATCGCGCGTGGGAATCGGATCGAACTTGTGGTCATGACAACGCGCGCAACCAATCGTCTGCCCAAGGAACGCCTTGCCAATCGTGTCGAGCTGCTCGTCCACCACATCCATGTCGAGCTGCTTCTTGTCCTGCTCTTCGAGATTCCAGTTGCCGAGTGTGAGAAACATCGCCGCCGTCATTCCACGCCGGCGAGAATGGATTTCGGTCTGTGGGAGCAAGTCGCCGGCAATTTGCTCGCGAACGAATTGATCGAACGGCACATCGCGATTGAACGACTCAATCACGTAGTCCCGATAACGCCACGCAGGCTTGAAGATGAATCCGCGCAGCGTCACTGATTCGCCGAAGCGCGCCACGTCCAGCCAGTGCCGCGCCCAGTGTTCGCCGAAACGCGGCGACGCAAACAGTCGATCCACCAGCGCTTCAGTCGCGGCCTTGCGATCACGCTTATCCGCCTTCACGAATTCCGCCAGTTCCTGCGGTGACGGTGGAAGTCCAGTCAGGTCGAAATACAGTCGTCGAGCCAGCACGTCCGGGGACGCATCCTTTGCGACGACTCCGCCCTTCCTTTCAATCGCCGCGAGGATGAACGCATCGATGTCGTTGTTCGCCCACGCGCGCTGTTTCACCACCGGCGGCGACGTCGGCTTTACCGGCAGATACGCCCAATGATTCGTTCGCGCGAGCGGCGAGTCAGCGGGCGCATTCAAGACCACCGTCGCGACACGTGGATCGGGCGCCCCCATCTTCACCCACTCGACAAGCGCCTCGATCTCGGCCTGCGGCAACTTGTTCTTCGGCGGCATCTGCGTGTCTTCGTCCAGCCAGCGCACGGCTTGGATGAGTAAACTCTTTTCCGCATCTCCTGGAACAATCGCCGGGCCACTGTCGCCGCCCTTGGTCCATCCCGCCTTACTGTCGAGGAGCAACCCGCCCTTCGACTTGCCCTTCTCGGTGGAATGACATTCGTAGCAACGCTCGATCAGCAGCGGGCGAATCCGTTTCTCGAAATAATCCGCTCCCGGTTCCGCCGCGTGAATACCATGCGTCACCAACCAGCCGGCACCGAGGCACGCGAATAGCATGCTTAGGTTTCGGGTTGCTCGACCGGTATGACTTCGCATCAACACACGTTTGTGAAGTTACTCCGGCATTGGCCGGAATCTGGGTTCGATGAGAATGAAATCTCCATCGTCGGCAGAGAGCAACCCCAGAATCCCGTCTTGCACAATTCCAAGCCCGTGCGCATAACGCCCACAAGCACGAAACCGCGGCGAAAACCGATTCATGAATTCCAAACCGTTAAATTCTCCGAGCGACGCGGCCGCGACCAACCCGGACTTGTTGAATCTCCTGGCTGCGGAACTGGAACGTCCGCGCTCACTTTCCGCGCAGGTGACCAGGCATCTCTCCGGAACGCACGGTGTGGAGCGCGATTCTGTCGGTGCGTTCCTCACCAATGAACTCCCCAAACTCGAGGACTACGAGATCGATCTCGCACTCGCGCCCATCTTCACACCCAGTCTCCAGGATCAATCCGTCTTCGCCGAACTGCTGGGAGCCGAAACAGTCCCGACTGACTCCTGGCCCGCACTCGTCCGTGCCCTCGTCAACCGCCCGACCATTGGGCATCTGATTACCGAGGACGGACACACGCACGCCGTCTCCCTTCGCGCCGTTTCAATCGAACGGTTCGTTCATCGACTTCGACTTCACGGCACCATTCCCCCTGCTCTGCTGGAACTCATTGCAACGCGCATTGCGCCCGGCGATCAGCCCCTCCTGAGGGCCATCGCCCGTCGCGCGGTTTGGGAGAACGAAGCTCGCCAGAAGATTCTTCAGCGCTTCCTCGAACGTTCACTTGAACACTCCAGCACCCAGCTCACCGATGCGGTTGAGCTGCTGAAACTCCTCGAAACCTACGAGCCGGCGGATACCGCCGATTTGCTCGCCCGAGTGCCCCAGTGGGAAATCGTCCTCCGCCACGAAATCAGCGGGGCCTCCAGTCCGAAGCCGTTCTTCAACGAACGCGTCCAGGAACTGCACGGTGGCGGACGTGATCAACGCGCTCGATCCGCCGTGGAACCGAAACAAGCAGAACTCGATTTCCTCACCCGCTTGAAAACAATTCTGAGCGAACCCGTCTGAACACTTTCACTTTCTCCGCAGCCTTCAAGCCGAAGGATACTTTCATTCCGTCATTTCCGGCAGGCCGACCTTTTGGCGAACGGGACGTCAGATAAACACGGCTTCCCGTCGGTTCCGAAATGATTCAGCATTCCCACATGCACCAAATGTTCAAACATCGCACTTCAAGCACGATCCCCTTCCTTATCGTCGCCGCGTTCGCATGTGGGGTGTTGACTGCAACAGCAGCTCCCCTGCGTGTCTCGATCTGGCCCGGGGAAGCTCCGCTCGGTGACGGAAAGTCAGAGAAAGTCGAAGTGCCGATCACCGTTCATCTGCCGCCTGACAGCCTTGCGACAGGTGCCGCGATCGTGATTTGTCCGGGCGGCGGTTATGGCGGGAAGGTCGTCGAAGGCGAAGGTCACGGCATCGCGCGCTGGTTGAACTCCAACGGGATTGCCGGAATCGTGCTGGAGTACCGGCTGCCGGCCGGCAATTACCATCGACCGATGCTCGATGCGCAGCGGGCGCTGCGCGTGGTGCGTGCGCGCGCGGCCGAATGGAAGCTGGACCCGAATCGAACCGGCATCATCGGCTTCTCGGCGGGCGGCCATCTGGCGTCGACTGCGGGCACGCACTTCGATGCTGGCAACCCCACCGCCGCGGATCCGGTTGAGCGGATCAGTTGCCGTCCGAATTTCATGGTGCTCGTCTATCCCGTCATCACGATGGGCGAGAAAACGCATGGAGGCTCACGCCACAATCTTTTGGGTGCTAATCCGCCAGCGGCACTGAAGGAACTCTTTTCAAACGAGAAACAGGTGACCTCGCAAACGCCACCAACCTTTCTGACGCACGCCCGGACAGACGCCGTCGTGCCGGTGTCCCATAGCCAGATGTTCTACGAAGCGCTCAAAGCAAAAAGTGTGGCGGCGGAGTTGCAGGAGTTCCCCAAGGGCAATCACGGCTACAACGGATACAAGGGCGAGGAATGGGATGCGTGGCAAAAGCGTTCGTTGGAATGGCTGGGCGAACGAGGCTTCCTGAAGTCCCCCAAATAGCGCGCCTGCGCCAGCGCTACACCGGCTCGTGCGGATTCGCGGCGAGCCATTCGCGAAGCCCCAGCAAAGGGAAGTCGAGGATCGCCTGCAGCTTCGCGGAACTCATCGACGTATCGGGCGAACGACGCGGACCTTGGTAATCGCGCAACGACGTCGCCAGCATCCGCGCCTCCATCGGCGACCAGCGCTGGGCAAGCAGTTGACCAATCTCCCATCGAGACATCCCTTCCCGTCCCGCGAGATGGTAGAGACCGGGCTGATTCTTCAGCACCAAAGCCCAGACCGCACGGGCGGTCATCTTGACATGGATCGGATTGCGAAATTCGTCGGTGAACAAACTCAGCGTCTGGCCTCGCTCCCACGCGCGACGCATGTCCTCCGTGAAGCTGCGATTCCCGGTCGGTGATACACCGGCGTTGAGGGAAGTTCGAACTACAGTGTGAAGCGGATTGCGGAGCACCTCAACCTCCGCACGCACCTTGGTCTCCGCGTAAACATTCAGTGGGTTCACCGCGTCGGTCTCGACATAGCCGCCCTTGGCGCCATCGAACACGAGATCCGACGAAAAAAACACAAACGGAATGTCCGCACCGAGACAGGAGAGATGCGCCGTCGCGCGCACATTGGTCAATTCAGCGAGTCCGGGATTCGATTCACAGTCGCCGACGCGGCTCATCGCCGCACAGTGGATGATGAGGCGGGGAGTCGCCTCGCGGAAAAGCCGTTCAACCGCCGCAAAGTCGCAGAGATCCACCACCTCGCGCGTGATGGGACGAATCCGCCACCCGGGCGCGAATTGCGGAGTCGACTGGATAAGTTGATGGCCGATCAATCCTCCCGCACCAGTTATCCATGCAGTGGGAAGACTCATGGCTCGATCCGATCAAACCGCTCAGTCGATGAGCCGCTGGGTCAAGCCGCCGTAAGCGTCGATGCGACGATCACGCAGGAACGGCCAGTGAGTGCGCGTGACGTCGACCTTGCTCAAATCGACGGGCACAATCATGACCTCTTCCTTGTCGACGCTGGCCTTGGCAAGAATCTGCCCGGACGTCCCAGCCACAAAACTTTGTCCCCAGAACTCCAGACCGTCGCCCCCAATCGGTTGCTCGAGCCCGATGCGGTTGATGGCCGCGACGTAGCAACCATTTGCTACCGCGTGGCTGCGCTGGATCAACTCCCAGGCGCCATGCTGGTTGGTGCCGTATTCGGCCTTCTCCTTCGGGTGCCAGCCAATCGCCGTCGGGTAAAACAAAATCTCCGCCCCTTGCATGGCGGTGAGCCGCGCGCCTTCCGGATACCACTGATCCCAGCACACGAGCACGCCGATCTTCCCGTAGCGGGTACGCCACGCTTTGAAGCCCAAATCGCCCGGCGTGAAATAGAACTTCTCGTAGAAAAGCGGGTCATCCGGGATGTGCATCTTGCGATACATCCCCAGCAACGAGCCGTCCGCATCGATGATCACTGCGGTGTTGTGATACACCCCGGAGGCGCGCTTCTCGAAGAGCGAGGCGATGACGACAACCGAATGCTTTTTCGCGAGCTTCTGGAATGCCGCGGTGCTTGGACCCGGAATCGGCTCGGCCAGTTTGAAGTTCTCGTGATCCTCGTTCTGGCAGAAGTATTGCGACCGGAAGAGTTCCTGTGTGCAGATAATCTGCGCACCTTGCTTCGCGGCACGCTCCGCCAGAGCGAGGGTTTTCGAAAGGTTGGCCTTGGGATTGGCAGAGCAGGCGTGCTGAAGCAGGCCGAGCTTCACCACGGAGGACGAAGACTTCATTAGTGTTTCTTGGTGGCTTTTACGCGGCTGACATCTTCGAGCATTTGCGTGCTTCCCTTGCCCTCTTGGCTTCCGAGCTTTGGTCCCTGTCCAAACAGTTCACGAATCATCTTGCCGAGCGTCTCGTTCGTCGGACCGTAGCCGGAATGATAAATGTAATGCTCCAAATCGTAGAGCATTTCATCGCCGGTGCTGTAGCGCTTGTTCAAGTCGCGGGAGAGCGACTTGTGCAAAATCTCGTTCAGCCGATCGTCAATTCGCCCATCGAGCGTGCGGAAGTCCGGAATCGGCATGTTCATCACCAGCTTGCGCGATTCCTCCGGCGAGGATCCTTTGAAGATATTGTGACCCAGCAGGAGGTGTTGCAGGACGACGCCGACGGAGAACAAATCCGAACGCTTGTCCGTGATCTGAAAGTTCGCCTGCTCCGGACTCATGTAGTCAGCTTTTCCCGCGACCACTTCTCCTTCGTTGTCGATGAGGAACCCTTTGGCCTTGGCGATCCCGAAGTCCGTCAGCTTCACGTCACCCTCGAATGCGACCATGATGTTCTTGAAGCTCACGTCGCGATGGACCAGGCCCAGCGGCTTCCCGTCCTTGTCACACTTCACATGCGCGTAGGCGAGACCACGACAGACTCGGCTGGTGATGAACACCGCGACGTCCACCGGCAGAATGCGGTTCTTGTCGCGCATCTGATCGGCAAACTGCTCAAGATTCACGCCGCGAATCAGCTCCATCGCGATGTAGTAAATCCCCTTCGCCTCACCGAGATGATACGTCTGGACGATGTTCGTGTGAATCAAGTCGGCGACAAGCTTGGCCTCCCCGATGAAATTCTCGATGAACTGCTTCTGGCTCGCGTAACTCTGGCGAATCACTTTGATGGCGATGCGCTTCACGAAGTTCCGCGCACCGTGCTGTTCCGCTTCGTAAATAATCCCCATTCCGCCTTCGAAGATTTTCCGGACAATCTCGTAGCGGAGTTCGCTGTGAATCGTGAAGAGCGAGGCCATCGCGGCGATGTTCAAAATTTGCCGCTGCAAGTCAAGCTTGCCGTCAGCTTTCGAGGGAAATCAAAACTAGAATCAGCCAGTCACCCTCGGGACAGCAACAGCCGCAGGCTGTTCATTACCACGATGACCGTGCTGCCTTCGTGCCCAATAACACCCAACGTCAGCGGGATCTTTCCGAACAGCGCAAAAACCACCAGCACCCCCACCGTGCCGAGCGAAATCACCAGATTCTGCTGAATGACGCGACGCGCCCGTCGGCTCAGCTGGAACGCCGTCAAAAAGTTCTCCAGCCGGTCGTGCATCAGGATGACCTCAGCCTGTTCCAACGCGGCGTCTGATCCGCGCGCGCCCATCGCCACGCCGACGTCCGCCACCGCGAGGCTTGGCGCGTCATTCACTCCATCGCCGATCATTGCCACGCGAAGCTTCTTCGCAGTGAACGAACGAATCGCCTCCACCTTGTCTTCCGGCTTCAACTCAGAGCGGACTTCATCGACATCCAGCTTGGCCTTCAAATTGTCGCCGGTCGCCTTCCGATCTCCCGTCAGCACGACACTCCGCAGTCCCAACGAGCGCAACTGTTCGACCACGCCCCGCGCCTGCGGACGAATGTCGTCGCGAAGCAGGATTCTTCCCACCAAACCGTCAGCCTCCAGCCACACCTCGGAAAAGCCTGCCTCGGTCAGGGAAGCCGCCTTGATCACCGAAGCATTGGCGCCCGCCTCCAACCATGATCGTTTCCCCAGTCGCGCGGTCTTGCCTCCAAACGGCGCCTGCAGTCCCGCACCTGTGATCGACTCCACGTGCCCGATCTCTAGCGGCACCAGTGCCTGCTGTTTCCCGTAACGCGTAATTGCTCGCGCCAGGGGATGCGTCGACAAACGTTCCAGCGAATACGCCAGCCGGGCCAGTTCAAGTTCACGACCTGGCGGAACGCTCTCGATGCGTTCCACCCGCAATTCACCGGTCGTAAGAGTGCCCGTTTTATCCATCGCCACCACTGAAACCCGGGCCAGATTCTCCACAGCAGCGCCACCGCGGAAGAGGATGCCGCGCTTTGCACCCCACGCGATCGCTGCCAGCACCGCGGAAGGAATCGACAGCACCAGCGCACAGGGCGAAGCGACGACCAGCAGCGTCATCGCTTTGTAAAACGCGCTCTTGCTGGTCTCAGTGGAAACGAACGCCTCCAATCCAAACCCCAGCCACCACACGAAAAACATTAACGCGGTGAGCGCCAGCACGCCATACGTGTAAGCGGTGCCGAACTTGTCCGTGAACCGTTGCGACGGCGCCTTGAGATGCTGCGCTTCGCGAATGAGATGAATGATCTTTTGCAGCGCGCTCTGGCTGGCCTTGCGCAGCACGGTCGCTTCCACCGCTCCCCACAAGTTCATCGTGCCGGCCAGCACCGTGTCTCCCAACTTCTTCTCCACCGGCGTCGCCTCGCCCGTGAGGTTTGATTCATCACTCGCGGTCGCTCCCTTCACCACTTCGCCATCAACTGGAAACTGCTCACCCGGCTTCACCAGCAGACGCATTCCCACATCCAACGATTCCACCGGGACGTGCGTTTCGTGGCCAGCCGCATCGAGCACGATGGCTTCCTTCGGTGCCGACTTGAACAATGACCGAATCTCGCGGCTCGTCCGGCCCATCGCGTAATGCTCCAGAGCGCCGGAGAGCGAGAAGAGAAACAGCAGCATCGCGCCTTCACCCCAAGCACCAATGCTCGCGCTCCCGACCGCCACCGCGAGCATCAGGAAGTGAACATCGAGTGAACGCTTCTGTAGAAGCTCCCAAATCTCGTGGACTGTGAACCACGCACCCGACACATAGGCCAGGAGATACAACGGGAGCGCGAACTTCGCCTCACCTGACAGCCACGCGAACAAACCAAACCCGCCGCACAGGATTGCCGCGACCAACTGAAACTTCCACTCATGCTCGTGGTCCTCCTCATCCGGCAACACTACCTCACGTGGAACGATCTTCGGCCAAGGCAATTGTCGCCAATGCCAGAACTTCGGCGCGGTCGGACACGTCACGCGTGCGATGGTCGTGAATTCCGGATTGTGTTGGACGGTGAGACTGCGACCGATGTCCGGCGGAGCCGCAATGGCGCAACCGGTACAGTCCGGCGCTCCATCAAGCAATTTGCATCGGGCACCCGCTTCATCGTGCTGGATGCGGCCAATTCTCTCCGTGATCGTCTTCTCGATCTCCGCACTATGCTTCACGCCCATCGTGGCCACGGAAATGGAGTGCTCGGCGCGATTGAACTTCACCGCCTCCAAGGCCGGTTCTTCAGTAAATGCTTCCGCAACCGTCTGCACCAGGCAGCAGGACGCTTTCTCTGGAACAGCTGTGGAATCGCCGGACGCTTTCTTCATCTGCCCAGATCATAGGCAAAGCGCCCGACAATGCAATTCCCTCCCCGCTCAACGCTTGGTCTGCTGCCGCACACCCGACTTGGACACCTGCTGTGCTCGCAACAATTTTTCCAACTCCTCCTTCGCCTTCGCCAGTTCGGCTTCCCGATTGTTCACAGCCTTCATCTCCTCCACCCGCGCACGGACAGTTACAAGCTTCGCCACGAGCAGCTCTACACCATTCGTTGCCTCGACACGCCACGTTCTCGCCTTCTCGCGCGCCGCGCGGGCGGCCGTCAATTGCGCCTCAATATCGGCCGGAGGCGCCGGCTTCGCCGCCACGTCTTTCAAGCGCACCACCGCTTCTGCACCCGACGCAAACTCCGCCTGTGCCTTGTCTGCGTCGACTCGCGCCTTCTTCAACGCCGCCTCCACCTCAGCCATGTCCCTGGTGATTGCAACCACCGCCGGCGACGGCTTGTCGCCGCGCGCCTCGATCTCGGCCAGCCTTTCCTTCGCTGCAGCGATTTGATCCGCCAATGGTTTTGGATTCACTTCCAACGAACCGATCTGCTTTCCGGTCTTCGCCTCCCACAACCAGACGTTGCCCGCGAAATCTCCGGCGACCACCGACGCGCCGTCGTCCGCCCACGCGCAACGCAGCGCCATCTCGCCGCCGAACGTCATCGTCTTCTGCTTCGTGCCATCCGCGCTCCACGTGATCACCGCGCCATCCCGACCGCATGTCACGAAACGACCGTCGCGCGAATACGCGACCGACATCACGCCGCCCTTGTGCGCCGCCCACGTCTTCGCCTGTTTGCCTTCGCTGCTCTCCCAAAGCGTTACATTCCCGTCCTCGCTCGACGACGCCACGAGCTTCGAGTCGGAACGCCAACTCAGCGCCGTCACCGCGCTTTTGTGTCCCGCTGTCGTGAACAGCTCCTGACCGGACTCCGCATCCCACACGCTGACGCCGCCATTGCGGTCGCCGCTCGCAAGCATTTCGCCATTGGGACTGAACGCCACCGCCGTCACCCAGTCGGTGTGCTTCTTAATCTTATGCTCCAGTTCGCCGGACTTCGTGGAATAGATCTTCACCAGCCGATCCGTTCCTCCCATCGCCACCCGAGCCTGATCGGAACTCAAATCCGTCGTAAGCACCGCGTCGTATTCTTTTCCAATGCTCGCAATCCGCTCGCCAGTCTCCACGTTCCAGAGCACCACGCTGCCCGCCTTGGCTCCGTGTCCACCGGCCGCCACCAGCACCTTGCCCGAACGCGAAAATCGGACGTCGAGCGGCTGACCTTCATTGAACGGCAACACGCCGAGTAGCGCTTGATTGGTCGAATTGAAAAGCAGGACCTGCTTCTGTCCAGCCACTGCCACCAGCGGCGCCCAAGGACTCGCCGCCAGCGCACCCGCCGCAGTCGCGCGCTTTGTGTGCACGACCGGTTCCAGGGAAAGTTCCTTCGGCATCGGCGGCGGACCATCCGGCTTGCCGGCGTCCGACACCTTGAGCGTCAGATCGACCTTGGGTTTCGCCGAGGCGATGGCCTTCGAACCCGAAGTTTCCAACAAGCCTCCAGCAATCCACTTCTTGAACACCGCCAATTCCTTCTCGGCCAGCGGCGGCTTGTTCGGCGGCATCGTCGGCTCCTCGGCGTGCGTGAGCACTTTCACGAGCTTGCTGGAATCCGGATTGCCCGAGACGACCACCGGTCCCGTTCCCCCGCCCTTCAACACGCCGCTGTGACTCGACAGATCGAGGTCACCCTTCTTCTTGTCCGGGTTGTGGCACTTCGCGCAATGCTGCTCCACCAGCGGCAATACATGGTCCGCGAACGTCACCTTCTCCTGCGCGTCCGCAGCCAGCACGCCGCCGAGCAGCGCAACCAGCGCGACACTCCCTTTCCACCTCAGTCCCAAAGTAAATCGCTTCATGCGCCTGCCTCAGTGATTGAAGACAAACTCCTTCGCGTTGAGCAGCGCCCAAAACGCGTCATTCAGCACCTGCTCATCCGTCTTCGGATCGCCGAAGAAACTGGTGAGCTTCGCACGCTCGGTCGGCGTCGGCGCACGGTTCAACGTCCGGAGGTAAAGCTCGTCCAGCACTTCCTCGCGCGACTTGCCGGACTTCAACAGCGCCTTCACCACACCGCCTTCGCGAATCTTCGTCTCCACCGTGGTCCCGTTCAGCAGATGCAACGCTTGCGAAAGATTCGGGTCCATCTTCACCTCGCACGAGCACACCGTCTCGCGTGTGGCGCGACCAAACGTCGTCAGAAAGTATCCTCCCGTAACGCCATCGGGAATCTGCACCGCGCGAGCGCCCTTCGGCAGTCCGGCGAACTTGTTCTGCGTCTGTGTGACCTGATTGATGCAATCCAGCAACACCTCCGCGCGCAACCGCCGCACGCTTGCCTTGGCGAAGTTCCGGTCATCGCCCGCGTTGGTTTCGTTCGCCTTGGTGCTCATCTGATACATCCGCGAGTTGCAGATGTCGCGCACCAGCCGCTTGAAGTCGTAACCGTAATTCGTGAACTTCTCGCCGAGGGCGTCGAGCAACTCCGGATTGCTCGCCGGATTGCTGATGCGCACGTCGTCCACGGGATCGATGATGCCTTTGCCGAGGAAGTGCGCCCACACGATGTTCGCCAGGTTCTTTGCGAACCAAGTGTTCTCAGGCGACGCCAGCCAGCCAGCGAGAACTTCGCGCCGTGACTGCCCCTTCTTGATCTCCGGCTGTGCAGCACCGAGAAATTTCGGCGGCAGCGGCTTGCCGGTGACCAGATGCTTCACATCGCCATCACTGCGATCGAACACGATGTAGTCGCGTGGATCCTCGCCTTGTTTTCGGCCGACCTGCGCGAAGAAGTTCGCGAAACCGTAGTAGTCATTCATCGTCCAGCGATCGAACGGGTGGTTGTGGCATTGCGCGCACTGGATGCGCATGCCCATGAAGACCTGCGCGGTGTTCTCCGCAATCTTCAGCGTGTCCGTGGACACCTGGTAATAATTCGCCGCTGGATCCGTGAGAGTGCTACCACTGGCCGTGAGCAACTCGCGCACGATCCGATCAATCGGGACATTGGTGAGCAACTGGTCCCGCAGCCAGTTGAAGTAAGCCAGCGCGGCCTTCGGACTGAACTGATCCTGCCTCGACCGAATCTGCAGCAGCTCGGCAAACTTCATCACCCACAGGTCTGCGAACTCCGGACGGTTCAGCAACGCCTCGACTAGATGCTCCCGCTTGGCGGGGCTTTCGTCCGCGAGAAACTTCTTCAGCGCCTCGGGCGTCGGGAGCTGGCCCGTGATGTCCAGCGTCGCGCGGCGAATGAATGTCTCGTCATCGCACAGTTCGCTCGGGCGCATCCGCAGCTTGCGCAGCTTCGCGTAAACGAGATCGTCGATGTAATTGTTTCGCGCGAGGTCTTTCGGGAACTCGAACTTCTCGCCCTTCGGCACCACGATGACCTGCATGCCGACCGTGAACGCATCGTACCGCGCCATCACGAAGGCTTCGCCCTTTTGTCCGGCCGAGATGACGCCAACATCCGAAACTCGCGCGCTCGGTTCATTGTTGCTGATGAAAACCGCGAGCGACGTCACATCGCGCTGTGTGCCGTCCGAATAATTCGCCCGCACCACGAGTCGCTGCGTTGTGTTTGAACCTTCGAGCACCGCCTGCTTCGGCGCGATCTCGATGCCCACCACGCTGGCAATGTTCGTAGGATCCTTCTGTGCGCCATCCTGAATCCAGCGCAACACGGTCTTGTAGGTTTCACTGTTCGTCTGCCAGCGCTCGCCACCGGTGTGCGTCACCGTGCCGAGACCTTTTTCGAGCAGCAGGCTTTCCTCGGGAATCCCGAGATTGATGCGCCGACCAATCTGCTGGCGAGTGATACGTGTAAAATCTCCATCTGGATCGTAGCCGAATAACGAGAGCTGGAAGCCATCCTTGCCACGCGACGCTCCGTGGCATCCGCCGGAATTGCACCCTGCCTTCGTGAGCGCCGGAACCACGTCCAGCTTGAAAGTCGTCACGCGCTCGATCTTCGCCTGCTCAATCGTCAGGGGAATTTTCTGCGTACGCCCATCGTATTTAACCACGATCTCCGTCTTACCATCGGCCATCGGTTGCACAACGCCCTTGGCAATGCGCGCGATCTTCTTGTCCGCCACGGCGAACGTAGCCTTGTCCGTAACATCGCGGGTGGTGCCGTCGGCATAAGTCGCCTGAATCGCCAACGTCTGCCGCGCTTGAGCGGTGCTGAGGCGGACTTCGGTCGGAGCGATGGAGACTTCGGTCAATGAAGAAGCCGCGTCCGCCGACCAGATGCCCAAAAACAAGATGCAAACTGCGAACAACCAACTGCGAGGATACGAATGATTCATGTTACTTGCTCGCCACTTTCTTCTGCGCCTCGGCCGGCTTCTTCGGCGGCGTCACGCGAAACACGCCGCCCGCCGCGATGTTGTGCGGAATGACCACTCCGTCCTTCTTCACCAGCAGCGAGCAGAAGAGATTCCGCTGCGAACCAGTCTGGCAATCCGCCGCGACCTTCACCGGGAAAACGATCTCCTTGTCGTCCTTTGTAATCTCCTTTTCGGTCACGCTGACTTTCTCCGAGAGCCCGACGATGCGAATGGTCGCCTTGCCTTCAAACGGAATCTTTTGATCCAGTTTCACGACAATGTTCGTTCCCTTCCCCGGCTCGCAGGCAGACTTCTCCATCGTTGCGGTGACGAATGGTTCACCGATGGTCACCGGCGTCAGCGGAGTCGAAACCATCAACTCGCCGCCGCCCACCTTCGCCGCCGCCGACAAGGCAATCCTCCACTCGCGCAACTCAGCATCAGGCTTCGCGCTCAGCGGGAACGTCGCATTCGTTGCACCCTTCGGAATCGTGATGTCTGGTTGAGCGGTTACGCCCGGCGGATTCCATACGGACTTCAACACAATGGGCTCGTCGAAGCCCGCATCGCGATCCACGACAACCTTCAAATCCATCGTGCCACCCTGCACTAATGGCACTTTCGGCGTCTCCACGCGCACCCGGAACGGCGCCGCCTCCGTCACCGCCACGAGGAGTTTGTCCACGCGCGTGCCGTAATAGCTGGTGTTGTTCGGCCCCTGCACGAGCTCAATATCATTGCGGAAATGCCCTTCGACGCCATTGGTCGTGGCGGCGAGAAACTCCACAAGCTTCCCGTCCACCGGCGCATCGACGCCCGCCTCAAACACGACCGGAAACTGATCGACCTTGCCCGGCATGGTCTCGGCGTTGAGTTTAACACCGGCTGGCAATGGTGCGGCCACGAAGTTCACGTCTCCTGAGACATTCGCCCGCCGCACGGACATTAGCGTCGCAAACCGATTCCCGCGTGGCACCGCGATGTAATGCCGGGTCTGCGTGTCGTTGCGGGCCACCTCTGGAATTCGCACCGCAATGCTCGGTGCCACCGGAGCGACCTCGACGCAATACGTAAAGTCCGCTCCGCCGCGCCGCAGAAAGTCGCGCACGAAAAACGCATACTCGCCATCCTCGTCCACCTTCACGTTGATGGAACTGTCCGGTCCCGCCGTGTCGTCGTTGTCGGAGAGCGGCGTGCCCTTGGGCGTGACGACTTGCATCGCGGAATCCAGCGGCGAGCGCAGTCGTCGCGCGAAAACGCTGACCTGGAGGTTCTGCCCCTTCTTCGCGCGGAACCGGAACCAATCATGATCGCCCGGCTTGCTGATGATACCGTTGAAGACCACCGGAACATCCCGCGCCTCGCCAGCCTGTTCGCGGGAATCGTTCGGCTCCGCTTCAAGCGCGGTCGCGAACGGCGTGACGCGAATCCAGTTTGGGGACGGCGCGCCATCGGCGACGATTCCAAACTTCTCATTCGCCTCCGCGGGCAGCTTTACTTGCTGCACCTTTTCGCCCGCCGGATCGCCGAGGAAACTGAACGGCACGACCTCTCGCGCCTTGCCCGCGAGCGGGTAAACGCTCGTCGGCCGCGGAAAATCCCCCACGTGCAGCCGGTAATGATAATCCTCTTTGCCGCCAAAGCCCGTCTCTCGGACGACCACTAGATAGTCTCCAGTCTCCGGTACGAGGATCGAAACCACGCCGTCCTGAAAACCAAACGCCGTGTCTTCGGATTCCACGAGCGGCTTTCCATCACGACCAAGAATCGCGACATACGGATCCAGCGCGCTGCGACCGAGCCGCAATGCCTCCACTTCCGCCGTGATGCGCTGACCCTTTTGGGCCGAGACGACGAAGTGATCGATATCGTCCGCCGCGACGATGCCGCGAATCGTGACGGTGTTGGTTAACCGATGCGCTGTGGCGACGTCATTGTTCGGTTCCTTCTCAGCGATCACCGGAAACGGTCCGACCCAGAACGTGCGGGTCTCAGATACGCCGGAAGCCGTGCGCAGTCGCATCAAATGCTCGCCCAGACGGCAATCCGCTGCCAGACGCAACGTCGCCTTCACGCGATTCGTCTCCGCTTCCATCGACACCAAAGAGATTCCCGGCGTGTAGAAAACGATTTCCTTTGTGTCCGCAAGACGTTGGCCGGAGAACACCACCTCGGTATCAGTTCCTCGCTGGCCTCCAGCCGGAAGTATGTTGCTGAGACGCGGCTCGACGGCGAACGCCGAGAGCAATGACCAGTGCGCAATGACCAATGCCCAAAGAATGGCGAAGCACCGGGAGCGACACATCGTGAAGGCTTTTGAACTGAATGACCGTTGAGCAGACCGCACGAAACATCCGCTCATTTGGCATTCACTGGTCATTGGAGAATTGGTCATCGGTCATTCGCCGTGAGCGCAGCGAAGTTGTAGTTCAGTCGGACGAAGCACTCTCGTCAGGCGAGCAATCCCTTCTGCACTTCGCCGTCCTTCACAATCAACACCGGGCGATTGCCGGGAGCCATCAACGGCTTCTCGTGCTGAATCCCGAGTTGGTGGTACACGGTCGCCGCCAAATCTTCGACCCGCAGCGGATCGCTCTCTGGCTCGCTGCCAGTCGGATCGCTGGCGCCATGGATGTAACCCTTTTTGATGCCACCGCCGGCCAGCGCGATGGAGAACACTTTCGGATAATGATCGCGGCCCGCCGTGGCATTGATCTTCGGCGTGCGGCCAAACTCGGTCGTCACCATCACCAGCGTGGAGTCGAGCATCCCGCGCTGGTCGAGGTCGCGAATCAACGCCGCAAACGCCTGGTCGAATTTCGGCAACTGGCTGTTCATCGCGGTGCGAATGTTGTCGTGATGATCCCAGCCGCCATAGGTCAGCGAGACGAAACGAACTCCCGCCTCCACCAACCGCCGCGCGAGCAACATGCGCTGCCCGGCCTGATTCTGGCCGTAATCTTCGCGCAACTTCTCGGGCTCGTCTTGAATCGCAAACGCCGCGCGCGCCTTGTCGGACGAAATCATCGAGTAGGCGCGTTGATAAAACGAATCCATGCCGTCGAGCGCGTCAGATTTCTCGATCGCGCTGAAGTGAGCATCCACCGCAGCGCGCATCTCGCGACGCGTCGCAAAGCGTTTCTCGTCCACCCCAGCCGGCAACG
>CAZBIC010000027.1:0-5667 GCA_964491875.1 uncultured Bifidobacterium sp. | reverse complement strand
TCCGTAAGCCGAGCCCAAGTAACCCGTGCCGGCAAAATTGTTCGGCTGATTCGGAATGCAGACGTACGGCGGCAACTCGTTCTTCGAGCCGAGCTCGTGCGACACGATGCTGCCAAAGCTCGGATACTGAATCGCCGGGCTAGGCCGGTAGCCAGTGAACATGTTGTGCGTGCCGCGATCGTGGTCGGCCTCGCCGTGCGTCATCGAGCGAACGACTGTAATCTTGTCCGCCACCTTGGCGGTGCGCGTCATCAGTTCAGAGAACTGCACGCCGGTGAGCTTCGTCTTCACCGAGCCCAGCGGGCCACGGAATTCGATCGGCGCGAGTAACTTGGGATCGAACGTCTCCTGCGCTGCCATGCCGCCCGGCAGATAAATCTGGATGACCGATTGCGCCGCCGCCTTCACCGGCTGACCAGCCGCGGACGCCTGCGCCTGCAATCGGAAGAGGTTCCCCATCGTCAGCCCCAACGTGCCGACAACGCCGGTGAAGAGGAAATCGCGGCGATTGGGACGCCATTGATGGTCCGCACTGCCACACCAAGAAGGAACGAATGGTTTGCTCATGTCAGGTTTTCGGATTACGCACTGAACTTACCGCATCTCAGACGCTTGAAGCGATGGATTTATGCGAGAAATCTTGCGGCCCGGCCGTTCGGGGAAGCCGTGCAAATGGACTGCAACTTGAGGCCTGTCACGGCCGGCGCAGACGATAGAACTTGCTCGCTTGACCGGCAGAAACGGAGGCCGGGCTGGTGGCTGCCGCAACAACACTCCAGTCGGCTCCGGCTCCCAGCGCATCGCTGGCTTCCAGTCGGTAGCTCGCATCGCCCCAATAGAGCACCAAATCCTCGCCGAAACGCGCCACCCGCAGCTCCGGCGGCTGAGGCACCAAATTGGCAACCAGTTCGAGATCGAAACTCATGTCCGAGCTGTCACCGCGATGTTGATGCACTTCCGCGGCGATCACATTCGGGCCGGCCACCAGGACGTTCCGGTTCAATGTGGCCTGATCAATCGTGTTGTCTCCAGGCGCGTTGCCTACGGACAGATTCGTTGCGAGCGTGGTGTACAAAATCGGCGTCGGCGGCTGCGGCATCGTGGGGCTGCGGAAGACATCCACGCCGTTCACATAGACGACCGCGCCGTCATCACGTAGAACGCGCAGCGTGAGGTTCACGTAAAGCGCCGGGTCCGCCACCGTGATGGTCTTGCGGAAATAGGTCGTTGGATACTTCGCACTGGAGCTGGGACCGAAGCCAACGGTCTTGCACTCGTCGCCGTCTGCATAACCGAGCTGCGCGCAGCCGTTGGACCAGCCGGTATCGTCGAATGCAGGCATCCTCCACGCAGTTCCCTGATCGACACCGCGGTCGAAAAACTTCCAGTCCGCCGATCCGAGGGCGATCAATGTCTGATTCGTGCTGGAACCACTCCCGGCCGGAACGATCAAAAGCTGGTCAGCCGACGTTACTTCACAGTCCACCGCATTTCGCAGGGAGACGCGCACCAAATCCTGCGGACCAAGCCCGCCAGTTGGCGCGTAGATCTTCTTCACCATTTCGCCCGCACGAAACGTGATGGTTCCACCGGCCAGCGTTCCGCCCGGTGTCTGCACCGCGTAATCGACCGACACCGCGCGCGTCGCAAACGTGCTCAAGCGCAGCGGCAGGCCGTTGGTGAGATCGAATGTCGTAAGCGCATTCCAGTTGGCGAAGCCCACGCCGACCTTCACGGCATCGGGAGTGCGGAGATAGGGGGCGAGCTTCGAACCGTCAGCCGCCGGGTTCCAGACGAAGTTGTTCGGGTGATTGGTGTTTGCGACGGTCAGGTAATTGCCACGAATATCCATCCGTGCCACGCGATAATTCCAAGTGTTGTCCCACACCTGCCCCCAGACATCGCGATAGTTGTTCAACACAATGGAATTCGTAACCCACAGAAAACCGTTTTTTGATCCCAGTCCGCTCGTGCCTTCATAGTTGTCGCCGTAGCGCGCGCCCACGGAGTTGCCAATGCTCAGCAGCCGCTCGCCCCAGCACAGCGGCGTGTCGCTGCCAGTGCTCCAGCCGCATTCGATGCCCTGCCCGTTGTTCATCAAGACGGTGTCATAGGTCCATGTCCGACGCCCCTCGCCCGACCACGCGAGTGCTTCGTGCAACGCGGATTCGACCCAGCAGTTGGTCATCACCACGTTGCCAGGCCCGCCCGAACCGGCGTCAATAGCGTCATCCTTCGCAAAACCAAACAGACTGTGCTCGAAATAATTCGTGCCGCGAATCATGTAGATGCCGTCGTAGTCTGCGTCGGCGATCTGCGGATTGTAAACACCGTCGATGCTCGGGAACTCAATCAACGCCGAACGTGTGATGACGTTTGTGCAACCTTCATACTCACCAGTCGTGATCGCCTTTTGGAGAAGGCAGCGGTCCCAAGTAATGGTCGAGAAGTAACCGTTGCCGATCTGGCCGGCGTTATTGATGAGCGCGCAGTTGGTCATGGCGACCGTCGCTCCGGAATGCACGAAGAGCAGCGGCTGCTCGCTGCGATGGCTGGAGCCCGGCGAGAAGCTGAAGGACTCCGCCGCCCCGGAACCGGTCATGATGGCGTAGTTGGCAATCAACTGAGCCGCCGTGCCGCGCATGACCCAGCCGCCCCACGCGCCAGCGTGTTGTTCCGGCGCCACGCGTGTCGCCGCTGTGAAAACCACGGGGGCCGATGCACTGCCGCTGATTTCCGTGCGACCGGAGTTTGTGAGATTCGCCCCCGCATCGAGCAAAACGATCGTTCCAGCTCCGATGCGCAGCACGCCCGTGTCCGGCACCGTGAGATTTCCCGTGACTCGAATGCGCGAGTTCGCGGCCCACTCTGTGTCCGTTCCGAGCACGCCCGACACGGGAGTCCAGTTCACGGATGAATCGACTGCGATCTGGCGGCTGGCTTGCATGCTCCCGAGCGAACCATCGAAATTGATCTGGCTTCCGGCTGAACCGGCCGGAAGAAATCCGAAGCCCACGCCGCGCACGACGCGGAGAGAATTCGCAGCAATCCCCGGAGCGTTCACCCAGCCATTGACGCGACGCTGCTGGCCGTTCGGCTCCCACACGCGGGCGATGACGGGCACTTCGATGCCCGCCGGAAACTGCGCCGGCGCGAGCAATTCGAATGACGCACCGTCGAATTCTTCCGAAGCGGAAGCGATCGGAGGATACGGCACCCATTCAATCAATCCCCGCTCCGGGCTGCCGCGATTGGAGGAGATGACGATGAACCGAACCAACGCGGTTGATATCTCGTCCGTCACACCATCAACGCGACGCACCGCCAGATCGTAGTAATCCATGGCCCGCACGGTGTAGGTGACTCCGGAGGCCAGAGGTTGGCCATTGAGCGTCACTTGATCCAAGGAACCGTCTCCGGGAACCACCCGAAACGTCGCGCTGCCGGTATAGCTTTGCCGGTCAGCAACTCCAGTGATCGTGATCTGAGAATGAGCGTGGATGACAACGGCGAATCCAGTCACCACAAGCAAGACTGAACGCCAAAATGCGATGAAACGAGCAGGATGGAACATGCTTCTTAGATTAAGTCGCAGGCCATGTTCTTCAACCGAAATGTCCCGCATTTCAGTTACAATCTGTTCACTTTCAGCGCAGCCACCGGGATTCGGGATTGAAAGTCGCCGGACTCCCGTGGAATCTCCGGCAACCACCTTATGAAGACCACTCGACGCACCTTCGTTCGCCGTTCGCTCGCCACTCTCGCCGCGGCGGCAACTCTGCCCGGGATCGCCGCTGAAAAGCCGGCAGCCACAAGGAGCCCGAGCTTTCTCACCGCGAAGCCCAAGATGAAACTAGGCACCGTGACGTACAATCTCGCGCAGGACTGGGACATCGCGACCATCATCAAGAACTGCGAAGCCGCCAAGTTTGAGGGCGTGGAACTGCGGACCGCGCACGCGCATAAGGCAGAAGTAAACCTCTCGAAGGAAGAACGCACCTTGGTGCGCAAACGTTTCGCGGATTCGTCCGTGGAGCTGATGGGCCTCGGCAGCGCCTTCGATTACCACACGGCGGATCAGGACAAGCTCAGGAAGGACATTGCCGCAACCAAGGAATACATCACGCTCGCGCACGATGTCGGCGCTTCCGGCGTGAAGGTGCGGCCCAATGGATTCCCCAAGGAAGTCTCGAAGGAAAAGACGCTCGAACAAATTGGCAACTCATTGCGCGAGCTCGGCGAGTTCGGAGCAAATCTGGGCGTCGCCATTCGACTGGAAGTCCACGGGAGCGGCACCTCGCTGCTTCCCCACATCAAGACCATGATGGATGTGGCGAATCACAAGAACGTCGGCGTGTGCTGGAACTCGAATCAAACCGATCTCGACGGCGAGGGCTTCGACCACAACTTCAATCTCGTGAAGGACAAGATCATCGTGGTCCACATGCGCGACTTGTTCCTGGAGGAATATCCGTTCCGCAAGCTGATGATGCGGCTGAACGACATCAACTTCACCGGCTTCTGTCTCGCCGAGATTCCACCCAGCACTGATCCGATTCGCGTGATGAAGTATTACCGCGCGCTCTGGCTGAGCTATCAGGGACTGCTTTAAGTAGACGCCGAATAAAGCCTAGAGCCTGGCATGCACTATGGTGAAGAAAAACTGTACAAGAGTTCAGGGGTTTTGGCGCAAGCTTGGGGTGGCGAAAGTTCGAAGCGGTTATCCAAGCGACGTGAATGATGAAGAGTGGGCCTTCTGCGCACCCTATCTGACCCTGATGAAGGAGGACGCTCCACAACGCGAACACGCCCTGCGCTCACTCTTCAACGGCCTGCGCTGGTTCATCCGCGCCGGCTGTCCCTGGCGGATGATGCCCAACGACCTGCCGCCCTGGCAGGCCGTGCAACAACAGACCCAGCGCTGGCTGCGGGCGGGAAAATCATCCTCAAGCGGCGGTGATTTGTTCAGGGCAACTCAAGTTTGAGGGGCGGTTCCCGCTTGGTGGCGGGGGGTGGACTGCTTTTTCGCCGCTTCAGCGAGGTTGGTTCCTCGGTTATCTTTACGGCGTGGTCAAGTGCGCGCCGATGACCACATTGGCCAGCCCGAAGGGCGGTGCTGGGCATCCAGCGGGCCACCCTTTGCCAGCAGTTCTGCCGCACCGACCGCATGGTGCGCCTGTGGATCGAGCTCTTCAACTCCGGCGGAATTGACGCCCTCATCACTCGACCCCGTTTCAGGCCGCCCGCGCAGGGTGAAGCTGGTGCGCGTGCGCGAACTGCTCCTGCCCGTGCAGGAAAATCCCGCCACCGCGGGCCAGGTGCATTGGACGGGCGTCAAACTCCATCGCCATCTCAAGGAACAACTGTCCATCGACCTCGGCTACAGCACCGCCGTGCGCTGGCTGCACGAATTGAACTTCCATCTGCGCCTGCCCCCGCCCTGGCCCGAGCGTCAGAACGAGGAGGACCGGAAGAAGTTTCAGGAAGAACTCCGTGGGCTTGCCGGCGATCCCACAGTCGAGCTGTGGTTTGGTGATGAATCCGGCGTGGAAGGCGATCCACGACCGCGCCGGCGCTGGGTGCAGCCGTGCCAGCCGCGCACCGTCCCCTACCTGGGCGACCACATCCGGCAAAACGTCCTCGGCGCGGTGGCCCCCGCCAGCGGCG
>CAZBIC010000026.1:46845-116924 GCA_964491875.1 uncultured Bifidobacterium sp. | reverse complement strand
GATCTTCTGCTGGTCTTCATTCAAAGGCGCCGTGTTGGTGACTGTCTGTGCCGACAGGACGGTCGGGCAGCACAGCGCGAGCGTGTGGAGGATTGGGAGAAGGTTCCGGAGGATGAAGGATCGAGGCTTCATGGCTGGAGATTAGTTCCGGCCGGCGAGTCCGTGCCAGCGACATTTTGTAAGGTTTTGGCGCCAGTGATCCGGACAAATCTCGCGACGACGCCGTCGCGCGAGAATCAGTTGCCGTCACGCGCGTGTCGCAGGAGACTTCCGCAAGCTTCATGAAGATCGCGATGGCACAGATGCACGTCGAGCCTGGCGAGAAACAGGCGAACCTCGCCCGCGCCGAATCGTGGATTACTCGTGCCGCGGATCAAGGCGCCGACGTGGTTGTGTTGCCCGAAGCGTTGACCTTGGGCTGGACGCATCCCTCCGCGCGCACGCTCGCGGACGAAATTCCCGGCGGCGAATCGTGTGAGCGACTGAGTGCGGCGGCGAAGCGCCATCGCCTTCACGTCTGCGCCGGGATTGTGGAGAAGGCAGGTGACCGATTGTTCAACTCCGCTGTGCTGCTCGGCGATGCCGGCGAGTTGCTGCTCCTGCACCGCAAGATTCACGAGCTCGATTTCGCGCAGGAGTTGTATGCGTGCGGCGATCGGCTCGGTGTGGCTGAGGCACGGCTCGGCCGCCTCGGCGTCATGATTTGCGCGGACGGTTTTGCGCCGGGGCAATCCATCAGCCGCGCACTGGGCCGGATGGGTGCGCGCGTCATCCTCTCGCCCTGCGCCTGGGCGGTCCCGGCGGATCACGACAACCTTCGTGAGCCCTACGGCCAGCTCTGGCTCGACAACTACTGTCCGGTGGCGCGCGAGTTTGGATTGAGCCTCATCGGCGTGAGCAACGTGGGACCGATCACCGCTGGTCCGTGGGCCGGCCGCAAATGCATCGGAAACTCCCTCGCCATCGGCTCCGACGGCCGCGAGCTGGCGAGGGGTCCTTACGGCGAACGCGCGGCGGCGTTGGTGATGGTGGAGGTGTAAACGTGTACGCCGGGAAGTAAATTAATTCGCCGCCTGTGATGAAGCCATGTGGCTATTTCTTAAGAATCTGTCGCAGAGCGTTGGTGGCTGCATTGCGAACTCCGGGATCCGGATCGTTGCGAGCCTCTTCCAAGATGGGAACCGCAGAGAGAGCATTTGTTTTATAGAATCCAATCGATTGGCTCGCGATGGTCCGAACTATGTTGCGCGAGTCTCGAATGCTTTTGCTCAAGGCGGGCAATGTCAGGTCCGGTCTGGCTCGGGTACGGCCGAGCGCCTGGGCGGCATAGACCGCAACAACTTCGTTGGGGTCTTGCAGGGCGCGAATCAAAACGGGAATCGTGATTTCCTGGGCGGATGTGAACTCGGCGAGCGCGTTGCAGATTGAGATCCTCGTTACTATGTCGGCTTGATCAAACGCTTTCGCTACCTTGTCAACGTGGGCACTCGCGGCGTCCCCGATCCTCCCCAGTGACTCTATGGAGGATGCGCGTACCCTCGGCAGTGGGTCCGAGATACCTTCCACCAAAAGCGGCACCCAGAGGTTGGGCTCAGGATGAACAGCCCCGAACGCGCTTGCAATGTACCGACGGGCATGGGGGTCCGACGAGCGCCAGACGTTCACAAGTGATGGAAGTGCCATGGCCGCTTGCTCTGGCGTAATGCGGTTTGAATAGACTTCGTTGGCAAATGCAAGAATAAGGTTGCCCGTCTTAGGAGATGTCGAGGTTGCGAGCAGATTTGTGAAGGCGGTAAGCGCATCCGGCCCTACGGCAAGTAGCGCGCCCTCTGCATAGCCCGTGCGGTTTGAGGCGAGCACGATGAGGTCTGGTAAAAGTGGTTTGGCGACCGAGCCGAGGACGTCCAGGACAAATTTTCCGCGAATCCATCGTTCCTCTACTTTGGGAGGAGTGAGCTTGAGGAGGGGTGCTTTGCTGGCTATCCAGTGCAGCAGGCGGTCTTTCCGCGTGAACTCAGCGGAGACGTCTTCCCACGCGAACGAAAGTGCATTCGTTCCGATGGCGCGGATGGCTGCTTCGGCTGCTGCCAGTTGATTCGCGCGTTCCTGGCTCGAGTCAAAACGGGTTCGCAAGACTCTTAGCTCTTCTGCCCATTGAAAAAGTGTCTTTCCCTTGTGCGATGGCACTTGATGCCGGTTCGGGCCAACGAGCAGGAAGAGCGCGACACCTGCGACGACCAGTCCGACAAACCAGCCCAGACGTTGGCTGACGGGGCTCATGGGCAATGGAGTGTGACGTTCATCGGCCGGCGCGATCCTCTCACGCCCTGGAAACCGGTTGTCAATTGCGGAGACGACTCAATCCGTCTGGAGCATAATTTCTTGTCGGATCTGGCGACGTGGCGGCGATACCCTTCTAAACTGAGCGATACCGACCTGCAACTGCTTGGCCGCTACAACCTCATCCTCACCTGACAATCCGTTCCGCCGGGGACGTGGAGGACTTCGAATCCGACGTGGCGCGCCAGCGCGAGCATGTCGTGGTTGTCGGGCAGCACGGCGGCGGTGATGGCGGTGAGGTTTTCGTCGCGACCGACTTGCACGAGCTTCTTCAAGAGTTCCATGCCGAGACCCTGGCGCTGGCATTCATCGCTGACGGTCAGTGCGAACTCTGCTTCGTTCACCTGTCGCTGTTTGCTCAGGCGGCCGACGCCGAGGATTTGTCGCTCGCCGGTCTTCGCGTCCGTGTGCTCGACGACGAGCGCCATCTCGCGGTCGTAATCAATGAAGCAGATGCGCGCGAGGCGTTCGTGGGCGACGCGTTGCTCCAGCTTCAGCGGCGCGAAGTAGCGGTAGTAGACGCTGCGGTCGCTGAGCTTCTCGTGGAACTTCACCATCAACGGTTCGTCCTCGGGACGAATCGGGCGGATGGTCACGTGGCGGCCGTCCTTCAACTTCCACGGCGTGATGTAGCGCGCGGGATACGGGCGGATGGCGGGGCGCGGGAGTTGCGCTTCTGGCGTGCTCGCGGGATGCAGCACCACGCGGGCATCGAGCGCAAGCAGGCGGTTCGGTGAAGCGAGCAGCGGGTTGATGTCGATCTCGGAAATCCAGCGTTGCTCGATGACGATCTGGCTGAAGCGAACGAGCAGTTGTTCCAACGCGGCGAGGTCCACGGGCGGGCGACCGCGCACGCCTTTGAGCGCGGTGTGAACACGCGTCTGCTCCATCATGCGCCGGGCGAGCGTGGCGTTGAGCGGCGGCAGGGCGAGCGCGCGATCCTTGTAGACCTCGACGAGCTGACCACCGGATCCGAAGAGCAGCACGGGTCCGAACTGTGGATCGATGCTGCTGCCGAGAATGAGTTCGTAGCCATCGAGCGGCACCATCGGCTGCACGGTCACGCCGAGGAAATGTTCCGCGCCGGCCTTCTCGCGGCAGCCCTTCTCGATCGACTGCCACGAATGCCGCACGCCGGGCACGGTGCGGATGTTCAGCTGCACGCCGCCGACATCGGTTTTGTGCGTGATGGTCTCGGAGTAAAGTTTCAGGACGACGGGGAAGCCGAGCTTCTCCGCGATCGCGACCGCTTCGTCTTCGCTGCGCGCGATGTGCGTCTCGACCGTCGGGATGCCGTAGGCGGCGAGGAGCTGTTTCGATTCGAACTCGGTCAGAATCGTGCGACCGGAGCGACGAACGGGATCGAGAATGGCCGCAGCGCGGGCTTGTGGTGAGTCGTGACCGGAGGCGACGGCGCTCCCGGTGAGCGTCGGCGTTTCGTAGATGGCGCGGAGGTTGTCCGAGTAACGCCACATCAACGCGAAGGCGCGCGCGGCGGTGTCCGGATATTTGAAGGTGGGAATGCCGGCCTGATTGAGCAGTTCCTCGCCGACTTCGACTTCCGGTCCGCCCATCCAGCTCGCGAGGAGCGGCTTACCATCGACTTTCGCAAACGGCTTCAAGCGATCCGCGGTCGCGGTGGCTTCGGTCATCTTCTGCGGCGTGAGAATGACGAGGATGCCGTCGTTGTTCGGATCGCGGGAAACGATCTCGACGGCTTTCGCGTAGCGCTCGGCATCCGCGTCGCCGAGGACGTCGATGGGATTGCCGTGGCTCCAGTGCGGAGGCAGGAGCGCGTCGAGTTCGCGGCGGGTCTCGGCGGAAAGTTCCGCGAGTTGGCCTCCGCTGCGAATGAGCATGTCAGTGCTGAGCGCGCCGGGACCGCCGGCGTTGGTGATGATGGCGAGGCGCGGTCCGCGTGGGCGCGGTTGCTTGGCGAGCACTTCGGCGATGTTGAAGAGTTCACCGATGGATTCCACACGCAGCACGCCGACACGATTGAACGCGGCGTCGAGCACTTCATCGCTGCCGGTGAGCGACCCGGTGTGGGACGCAGCGGCTTTCGCGGCAGCTTCGGTGCGACCGACTTTGATGACGATGATGGGTTTGGTGAGTGCGACTTCGCGGGCGGCGGAGAGGAACGCGCGGGCGTCGCCGACGGATTCCATGTAGCAGACGATGCTCTTGGTGTGCGGGTCGTCGCCGAAATAGTAGATGAGATCGCCCCAGCCGACATCGAGCATCGAGCCGATGGAAACGAAGCCGCTGAAGCCGACGTGTTCCTTGAAGCTCCAGTCTAGGATCGCGGTGCAAAGCGCGCCGCTCTGGCTGATGAAGGCGAGGTTGCCCGGGCGCGCCATGTCCGCGGCGAAGGTGGCGTTGAACTTGTCGAGCGGCGACATCACGCCGAGACAGTTCGGTCCCACGATGCGCATGCCGACGCGTCGGGCCTCGGCGAGGATCTGCTGCTCCATCTCCGCGCCGGCGGGTCCGGTTTCCTTGAAGCCGGCGGAGATGATGATGACACCGGGCACGCCCTCCGCGGTGCATTCCTGAATGAGGCCGGGAACGCTCGTGGCGGGCGTGACGATGACAGCAAGGTCCACCTTCTCCGGCAACGCGGCGAGGCTTGGATACGCTTTGCGTCCAAGCACGGTCGGGCGCTTTGGGTTGATCGGGTAAACGTTGCCGGTAAAGGACGCGAGGTTTTCCAGAACGGCTCGTCCGACGCTGCCTTCCTTTTCCGTGGCACCGATCACGGCGACGTTCTTCGGCGTGAAGATGGCGTTGAGCGGGGCGCGGCGGGCGGTGGGCGGGTTGGCTGAGGGGTGATGTGGTTTCACAAAAGCGGGGAGCGGAAGGTGGGATGAACGAGAGAACGTCCCTCCGCTCCCGAGCCCGCTCCTCCACGCGGTGGAGGGGAGGATGCCCGAAGGGCGGGAGAGGAGTCGTCGAGATCTGGGAACAGCATTAGAAAGACGATGTTCAGAGTTTGCCCTTGCGAAGGAGTTCCTGCGCCTTGTCGAGCGGTAGCGGCTTCTGTTTGCGAATGTCGGCGATGACCTTCATTTGCTTTTCGTTTAGGCGAAAATCGCGCAGCAGGGCGTCCGTGACCTCGATCTGCTCGGCCTTCTTGAACTGCGTCAGAGTCGATGCATCCCATTTCGAAACCAGCCGGCCGACGCGAGTTGTGCGTTGAACTTCGTCCACCCGGTTCTGCATCAGCGCGAGGATGCTGTCAACCGGCGCGGTGCTGAACACCCGCAGATGATTCTGGTCCTGCTCGTTTTTCAGTTCGGCTTCCATGTCGCGGAAGCGGACCATGTCACCGGCGGCTTTGGCTTCCTTCGCTGATTTTGCCAAATCCTTGATCTTCTGCTGATAGCCTTCCGACCAGAAATGCGCGTAGGCGATGGCGCGCGAATCGTAGACGCCGATGCGATTGGTCTGAGCACCGGTTTCTGCGGATCGGGCGATGGAGGGCACGCTGAACGCAATAACCAGCGCCAGCACGCTGACGAACATCCGCGAGATCCATCTCGAGAATGCGTTCACGCTCTCGCCTTCTTATGCGGCGCTTCTTCCTTTTCCAGAATCGCCACCGTCGTCTTCAGCACGGTATCGGGATTGAGCGAGATGCTGTCGATGCCGTGCTCGACGAGGAATTGCGCGAAGTCCGGGTAATCGCTTGGCGCCTGGCCGCAGATGCCGATCTTGCGCTGGCGGCTGCGGCAGATGTGGATGACTTCTCCGATCATCGCCTTCACTGCCGGATTCCGTTCATCGAAGATCGGCGCGACGATCTCGCTGTCGCGATCCACACCGAGGATGAGCTGCGTGAGATCATTGGAACCGATGCTGAAGCCGTCGAAGATATCCGCGAACTGCTCGGCGAGGATCACGTTGCTCGGGATCTCGCACATCACGTAAAGCTCAAGGCCGTTCACGCCGCGCTTGAGGCCGTGCTTCTCCATCTCGGCCTGCACGCGACGGCCTTCGTCCACGGTGCGACAGAACGGAATCATCAGCTTGAGATTCGTGAGCCCCATCTCGTCGCGGACTTTCTTCATCGCACGACATTCGAGGGCGAATCCTGCTTGGTAGCGTGGATTGTAATAACGGCTCGCGCCGCGGAAGCCGATCATCGGATTCTCCTCCACCGGCTCATACTTCGCGCCGCCGATGAGGTTTGCGTACTCGTTCGTCTTGAAATCGCTCAGGCGGAGGATGACGTCTTTCGGATAAAACGCAGCGGCGATCATCGCGACGCCTTGCGCGAGTTTGTCGACGAAGAACTGAGGCTTGTCGTCGTAGCCAGCGGTGAGCTTGTCGATTTGAGCGAGCGTTGCTGCGTCCAGTGGAACGCGGGCCTCCGGCCCGACGTACGCCGCGTCCCTTCCCGATGCGCCGGGTCGGAGACCGGCGCTCCGTTCATAATCCACAAGGGCCAACGGATGAATCTTGATGTAGGTGGTGATGATGAATTCTTCGCGCGCCAAACCCACGCCGTCGTTCGGAATGAACGAGAGCGAAAAGGCCTCCTCCGGGTTGCCCACGTTCATCATCACGCGCGTCTTTGGGCGGCGCAGCTCCTTCAAGTTCGTGCGCTGCACGTCGAACTCGAGCTTCCCGTCGTAGACAAATCCGGCGTCGCCCTCCGCGCAGGAAACGGTGACGAGCTGTCCATCCCTCAACGCCTCCGTGCCGTGCTCCGTGCCGACAATTGCCGGAACGCCGAGCTCGCGGCTGACGATGGCGGCGTGACAGGTGCGCCCGCCGCGATTCGTCACGATGGCGCCAGCCTTCTTCATGATCGGTTCCCAGTCGGGATCGGTCTTGTCGGTGACAAGGATGTCGCCGGGCTGGAACTGATCGAGAAACTGCACGCTCTTGATCACGCGCACCGGACCGGTCGCGATCTTCTCGCCGACACTGCGACCGGTGACGAGCACAGTGCCGCGCTTCTTGAGTTTGTAGGTTTCAACGACGTCGAGCTGCTTGCGCGATTGCACAGTCTCGGGTCGCGCCTGGACGATGAAGAGTTCGCCGGTGTGACCGTCCTTCGCCCATTCGATGTCCATGGGCGTGGGCTGACCTTTCTTCGCCGAGTAATGATCCTCGATGAGGCAAGCCCAGCGGGCGAGTTGGAGAATGTCGTCGTCCGAAATGGCGAAACGCGTGCGGTCTCCGGGAGCGACGGGGACGTTCTTGACCATCTTTCCGCCGCCGATGTCGTAGACGAGTTTGAATTCCTTCGTACCGACGATCTTTTGCAGGATCGGTTTGAACCCCGCCTTGAGCGTCGGCTTGAAGACGTAGTATTCGTCCGGGTTGACCGTGCCCTGCACGACGTTCTCGCCCAGGCCATAGGCGGCGTTGATGAGGACGGCGTCGCGGAAACCGGTCTCGGTATCGATGGTGAACATCACGCCCGACGCGCCAAGATCCGCACGGACCATGCGCTGTACGCCGATGGAAAGCGCGATCTTGAAGTGATCGAATCCCTTGTCGACGCGGTAGGAGATTGCGCGGTCGGTGAAGAGCGAGGCGAAGCAGCGCTTGCACGTGTCGAGCAGCGCGAGATGGCCCTGCACGTTGAGATACGTCTCCTGCTGGCCGGCGAATGAAGCGTCCGGCAAGTCCTCGGCGGTCGCGCTGCTGCGCACGGCGACATCGACGGGATGAAGCTGGGCGCCGCGGAAGGTGTCGTAGGCGCCGATGATTTCCTCCTCTAGGTCGTGAGGCAACTCTGCGGCGAGAATCGCCTGTCGCACCTGGCTGCCGCGCTGGCGGAGGTTATCGATGTCCGTGGTGTCGAGACCGCCCAGCAGCTCGCGAATCTTCGCGTCGAGCTTCGCCTCGCGCAGGAAATGACGGTAGGCCTCGGCGGTGATGGCGAAGCCGTTCGGAATCTTCACGCCCTGACGCGTGAGCTCGCGATACATCTCGCCGAGCGACGCGTTCTTGCCGCCGACAAGAGGAATGTCCTCAATGCAGATGTCGGCAAACCACTTTACAAATCGCGGCGCGACGGTGGCTTTCCGGTCCGGCGCGGGAACTTCAAGGGTGCCAATCATACGACGTCCTCCTTCAGGTCGTTCCGGTGGTGGCCGGGGTTTTCGTGGTGACGGGGGATTTCACAAACTCGCGTTCGTTCTCCCGAACGACGAGCACCGGACAACCAGCGTGGCGGATGACGCGTTCCGCCGTGCTGCCAAGGAACACGTGGGCCAGGCCGCTGCGGCCGTGGGTCGATACGATGATTAAGTCCGCGTTGAGTTCTTTCGCCGCCTTCACGATCTCCGTTTGCGGGTGACCAATCCGCAGGACTTGTTCCGATGTGATGTCTCCCGGTAACGCCTGACGGACGACTTTGAGCTCGCGCTCGGCGGCTTCGCGCATTTGCGCTTCGATGAGCTCAACGTCCACTCCGGTCATCTCGGGGATCGGGATGTACGGTTGAATCACATGGGTGACGAGGAGCGTTGCTCCGAATTGGCGCGCGAAGGGCAGGGCGTATTGCAGAGCCTTGTTGGAGCATTCGGAGAAGTCCACCGGCACGAGGATGCGTTTCAGTTGAAACACGGAGAGCGTCGATGCGGCTGGTGCGGGTGCGGTGTCGCGGATGCGCGATTCGTTCCTGTCGAGTTGCATGACGACTCCGCCGTTTCGAGAGTTGCGTTTGATTTTCATAGGTCAGGTAAGGTTGAGAGTTTCGAATCGTTAAGGTTGTTTTACGGGCGCTGCGGGGACGTTGAGCACGGAGTCGTAGCTCCCGAATGGATTAGGCACGAGCTCGCTCGATTCCGGATCTGGCAGCCATTCGCCATCGACGACGAGGCGGTAGGTGTAGGTGCCGGGGTCCAGCGTGAGTTCCTTGGCCCAACGTCCGTCACCGAGGTTGATCATCTCCGTCACGGCGGGATGCCATTCATTGAAGCTACCCGCGACGTAAACGGACTTGGCGTGCGGATTGACGTAGTCGAGCCGCACGAGCCGGGTGTGTAGAGCGTTTTCAACGGCGGTCGTTGCCGAGGTTGGTTTGCGTGTCGACTTTTTCATAACGGTTCCTTTTCAGTGGCTACTACAATAGACGCCGTCGCGGGAGATTCGCTTGCCCCAAAGTTGCTGAAGCATTGCTGCATTTTGCTGCGGAGTGAGCACGCTTTGTGTGGTGGGTGATTGATTGCCTGTGTGCGGGCGCGCCAATCTTCGGCTGGAGGTTCGCAAGATGCGTGAAGCGCGCTGGCGTGGACGGGGCGTGATTGACTCAGGATTGAAGAGGGATTGGATGGAGGAGCCCGGCTTCAATCCCGGTGACCACGCCGGATCCGGTGGGCCGGCGGGCGCCCGAGACAACAACCGCCATGAAAGGAAACAGACGATGAATGCCATGACTCGTTGGGATCCGTTCAAGGAGATGGATGATCTCCAGACCCGGTTTGCCAAACTGTTTGGCATGACTCCCCCGCGTCCGGAGAACGGCGGCAAGGAGTGGATGACCGTCACGGAATGGACGCCGCTCATCGACATCATTGAAGACGACAAGGAGTGGCTCTTGAAGGCCGACCTTCCAGAAGTGAAGAAGGAGGATGTGAAGGTGAATGTCGAGAATGGCGTGCTCACCATCACCGGCGAACGGAAGTTCGAGAAGGAAGAGAAGGACAAGAAGTATCATCGCGTGGAGCGAGCGTATGGAAACTTCCTTCGCAGTTTCGCCCTGCCGGATGACGCGGATAGCGCCAAGGTGAACGCCGAGTTCAAGGACGGCGTGCTCAAAGTTCACCTGCCCAAGACGGAGAAGGCGAAACCGAAAGCCGTCGAGGTCAAAGTCACCTGAAGTTTTGGGTGACTAACGCAGAGGCCGGGCGGGTTGACGGCGCACCAAAGTGCCAGAGGTCCGCCCGGTAATTTTTTCAATTCACTCGGTCAACTTCGAAGATTTTATGCCTGCCACTACCCTCAGCAAAACCACCCGCAAACCTGGCGCCAATCGTAACGAACGAACGCGCCGTCACGCGCCGAAGGCGGCGAACTTCAAGCAATCCCGCGACCTGCGGGAAGATCGCGGCGAACGTCAGATTAAGACGACAGTGCGGCCGGCTTCGGGTCGTCGGTGAGGGAATCGTCGCTCACCACTTCATGCCCGGCTTGCGCATCGCGTCGAGGCATTGCTTCACGTCCATGCCACGCTTGGCTTCGAGAGCCCAGGTCGCGCAGCGATCGTTCCACAGCTTCGCTTCGGCGGCGGTCGGCGTGAACGGCTTGGCGTGTGGCACGTCCTGGCCGATCAACATCGCGAGATAGCCGTCCATGCCGAACGAGTTCGAGGAGTGCAGCAACTGAGCGCCGGCGACGACGCTCGGTCCGTTCTCCTTGTAGAAGTCGACGAGGAATTGTGCGTCGTGGAGTTTGGTGTCGTTGCGGGCCGCCTGCCAGAAAGCGTTGTCGATCCGCGTATTGAACTTGTAGTGGACGGCGAGGAAGTCGCGGATGTCATCCCAGGCCTGTGCGTTGTAGTTGTTGTAGAGCTGGATGAGCGTGGGCGTCGGTGCGCAGAGGCTGTCGATGAGCGAATCGGCGAGCGTGCTGGCTTCGACGCAGATGACTTGGAGCGCCGTCGCTTCGAGCGGTTCGACGAAGCCGACGGAGTTGCCGATGCCGACGACGTTGCCGACCCAGTTGCGCGCGTAGCGGCCGGTACGAAACTTCACGACGCGCGGTTCGTTGGCGATGCGCGGATTCTTGCGCATCAATTCGGCGAGCGCGTCGGCGTCGCTGATGAAGTTCGAGGAGTAAACGTAGCCGCGATTGATCCAGTTCTCGTGCTCGATCTGCCAGCACCAGCCGGCGTCCATCGTCTCGGCGACGGTGTAGGGCTTGATCGGTTCGTCCGTGCGCGGCCAGCCGCCGATGACGGCGCGGTCGCAGAAGAGCGAGTCGCTGTAGCTGAGGAACGGCTCGTTCAGGGCGCGACCGAGCAATTCGCTGCGGAAGCCGGAGGCGTCGATGTAGAGGTCCGCGGTGATGCGGTCGCCGGATTCGGTGATGAGCGCGGCGATGCCTTGCGGGCCGGTCTCGGGTCGCACTGTTGCGTCGACAATCTCAACGCCAAAAGTGCGTGCGACATTCTCAAGCCAGCCGACAAGTTTCTTGTTCTCGACGTGGAACGCGTGCTGGTTGTGAAACTCGGGAAAGCCGTCGGCGCGTTTCGGGAACGCCTTGTCGTGCGCCATAAAGGCGGAGATGCGCCCGGCGTACGGTTGGTTGTATTGGTAGAAGAATCCGTTATTGCGCGAGAGCTCTGGGTAACGGTGCTGATACTCGTAGGCGAAGGTGTAATAGAATTCCTTGCGCGGTCCCCAGAGGAATTTGATGCCGAGTTTCCAAGTGGGCTCGGCCTCGGCGTAGAACTGTTGCGGTTTGAGTTTGAGATACTCGAAGAAGTGGCGCGGGAATGAAACGGTGGTGCCTTCGCCGACGCCGATGACGCCGATGTCCGGGCTGCGCACGACGCGGACTTTTACGTTGGGCAACTTGCGCTTGAGCGTGATGGCGGCCATGAAGCCGGCGCTGCCGCCGCCAAGGACGGCGATGGTCTGAATCGTTCCGAAGGAGGACATGGTGAAAGGGTAAGTAGGATGGACACGGCCCGCAAATGGAAACCCTGCGCGCGGAGTGCGAAGTGAACCGTTGCCGCCGGGTTGTGCCCGGATTGTCGGAAAGGGTGTCATTTGGGGCCAAGACTCCCGGCGGTTCGACAAACAGACTGCCCTTGCTACCTTCTTTTCCTCGAACGCAGGCGTGACTGATTCCGCCGCGGTCGTGTCTAGTGAATTGAAATGACGAAAACCCGGTCCACGTCGCCCCGCAAAGTCGCGTTGCTGATTGAAACGTCGAACGCGTATGCGCGCGGGCTGTTGCAAGGCATCATTTCGTACTTGCGCGAGCACGGCCCGTGGTCGGTGTATCTCGCCGAGCAACGGCGCGGTGATTTGCCGCCGGCGTGGCTGGCGCGTTGGGATGGGGACGGCGTGATCGCCCGCATCGAGAACGCGGAGATTGCGCGGGTTCTTTCCAAGCTGCGTGTTCCCATCGTCGATGTCAGCGCGGCGCGTCCACTGCCGAAGCTGCCTTGCTTTGAAATCGACGAGGAAGCGGTGGGGAGAATCGCCGCGCGGCACTTCATGGAACGTGGCTTCAAGAACTTTGCCTACTGCGGCAATCCCCGGTTCGTCTGGTCCGATCTGCGGGGGAATAATTTCATGAAGTTCGTGAGCGAGGCGGGTTATCCCGTCTTTGCCTGCCAGTCTCCATCGGGCGAAGTGGGCGATGATCAGGCGGACATCGAGCATATCGCGCAATGGGTGGCTTCGCTGCCGAAGCCGGTCGGCATTCTGGCGTGTTACGACTTTCGCGGCCGTCAGGTGCTGGATGCCTGTCGTCTTCGCGGGATAGCCGTGCCGGACGAAGTGGCGGTGCTGGGCGTCGACAACGACGATCTGCTCTGCAACCTGTGCCACCCTCCGATGTCGAGCATCATTCCGAACATGCAGCAGACTGGGTATCGCGCGGCGGAACTGCTGGATCGGTTAATGAACGGTGAGAAGGCGCGTCCCGAGGTACATTTCATTGAACCGCTCGGAGTGGCGACGCGCCAGTCCACCGACACGCTTGCCATCGAGGATTCGAATCTTGTTCGCGCCATTCGGTATATCAGGGACCACGCATGTGAGGGAATCAGTGTGAAGGACGTGCTTCGGGCCGTTCCGCAATCGCGCCGGATTCTGGAGGGCCGGTTCAAGAAGTTGGTCGGGCGGACGCCGCACGAGGAGATCCTCCGCGTGCAAATCGACCGCGCCAAGGTGTTGCTGGCGGAGACGGAATTGCCGATGGCGCAGATTGCTGAGCGCGCTGGGTTTGCCCACGTGGAGTATTTCAGCGCGGTTTTCAAACGCGAGGCCGGGTCCCCGCCGAGTCGTTACCGCGCGCAGAATCGTGGAAGGCAGGGTGATTTCGCCCGCGGCGGGGCTGAGGATTGAGGGCCGGTCGCTGGAGTGGTTGTGACGTGCGGAGTTTCGGCTTTTCTTGGGAGGAACTTGCGAAGATCGGTGCGAACCAAAAGTAGGCCGGATTCTGCGGTGAAGTAAAATTCCTCAAATCAAATGCGCAAGTTCTCATGGTTGACCTTGAGAGAAGGCAATACTCTGATAGCGTCTCACTATATCCCGTTGCGCTTCCGAGCGTGCTGTATTCGTCGCTGATTTAGGTCAGCTGGGGATGCGCGTGATGGGGTTTATCAGAAGTAACATTGAAAACGTTTCATCAGTAACTCTATGAAGTCCAAACCGAACTCTTCTCCAAAATCCCGTCCCGGCGTTTTGCCCGCGGTCACCGCGGCGCTGGCGCTGCTGGGTTTCATCAGCCCGGCCACGGCGCAATTGCAGCTGGCGGGCGACCTGTTTGTTGACGTTGACGCGACAACCCTTTCCGAAGGTCCGCTGTCGTCGATTGTGAACAGCGGAACCTTGGGCGGCCTCTTCGAGGCGCGCGGTGGCGGCACTACAGTGCCGGCGGTGACCACGATCAACGGCGTCAAGGCGATTACCTTTGATGGAACGGACTTCATGCAGCTGGTGGGTGAACTGGGTGGAGCCGTGACGCCTCCGCCGGACGGTTTGGTGGGCGGCAACCCGTCCCGTACGATTGAAGTTTGGGCCTACAATCCGGCGATTGCCGACGAGGAAACGCTTGTCTCCTGGGGCAAGCGCGGCGGTGGCGATGGTTCGAACATGTCGTTCAACTACGGCTCCAACGGAACTTGGGGCGCGGTCGGCCAGTGGGGCAGCCCGGATATCGGATGGGCCAATGACGGTGGCGCCCCGGCGGCGCGTGCCTGGCATCATCTCGTCTACACTTATGACGGTGCGACGCAGCGCGTTTTCTCGGACGGCATCATGCTGAACGAGGAGGCGGTGTCCTTGAACACGCATCCGAACACATCGATTGTGCTCGCGGCCCAGCTTGAGGGCGATGGCGTGACGGTGACGGGCGGGCTTCGCGGCTCATTGAGCCTGGCCAAGGTGCGCATTCACAACGACGCGCTGACGGCCGAGCAGGTGAAGCAGAATTTCGACTTGGAGAAAACCGGCTTCAACAACCTCCCGGCACCGCTTCCTCTCAGCTCGGCGCCAATTCATCGTTATTCGTTCAACGAAACGGCGGCACTGGATGCGGCTGGCCTGAACTTCAACGACTCTGTCGGCACCGCTCACGGTACCGTTCGCGGCGCTGGCACGTCGTTCTCCGGGACACGTCTCGCCCTTTCTGGCGGCAGCAACGCCGATGCTGGATATGGCGACCTGCCAAACGGCCTGGTGTCCGCCAACAGCGCGAACAATGGCGGCAGCGGACAGATCACAGTCGAAGGCTGGGTCAAAGTGACGGGCAATCAAACCTGGTCGCGCGTGTTCGATTTCGGCAACACGACTGCCGGAGAAGTGACGGGGCCGCAGGCCGGTATTGGGCCGGGACTGGGGTCCTTGTTCTATACCGCCCAGATCGGTACGGATCTCGACAATCACAGGACCGAGGTTCCGGGTGCCGGTGTGAATACTCCGGGCGGCACAACGCCGGGTCAGGATTTCCACTTCGCGATCACCTGGGATGAAACCACTCGTGAGGTGCGAACCTACGAGAATGGCGTGCTGCAAAACACTTTTACGGCGCCGGGGGCGATGAGCGCCATCAACGATGTCAACGCATGGCTGGGTCGGTCCCAGTACGATGACTTGAACATGCAGGGCGAGTTCGACGAGTTCCGCATTTATGACCGCGTGCTGACGGCGCGGGAAGTGGCGGGCAACTTCGGGGCCGGCCCGGAAGTGGTCAACCTCTCCGAAGACCCGGTCTCGTTCGTCTCGCAGCCGAATTCGGTTACCAACTACGAAAGCTTCCGTGCGGACTTTGAAGCCGTGGCTACCGGTGCCGCACCTTTGACCTACCAATGGTACCGCGATGATGTCGCGATTCCCGGAGCGACGGGCCCGTCTTATTCGTTTGTGACGTCGGTTGCTGACAGCGGCGCGCGCATCTACAGCGTGGCTGCAAACACGCCGAATGGTGTTCCGACGGTCGTAACCAGCGTGGTGGCGACGTTGACGGTCCGGGGCGTTCCCGCACCGACATTGAAGAACCAATACACATTCAACGAGGCGGCTGGACTCACCGTGGCAACGGACGTGGTGGGCGGGAAAGACGGCGCAGTGGTGGGCAGCGGTTCCTATGCGGACGGCAAGCTCACGCTCGACGGCAGTTCGGCATACGTCAATCTGCCGAATGACATCGTCCTCCCGTATCAGAGCATCACGGTTGAAGCCTGGGTGCAGGACGACGGCAGCGCTGGTTGGGCGCGCATCTTCGACTTCGGCAATAGCTCGGGTGGCGAGGACTTCCCCATTGGTTCCGGTACGTCCGGAACTCAGTATATGTTCCTCTCTGCTCCGAGCGGTCTCGGCAATCTGCGTGGCGCCTACACGGTGTCTGGCGGTGGCGCTGGCGAACAACTCATCGAGCAGGCTGGAGCCTCGCTCCCGGTAGGCCAAATGAAGCACGTCGTCTGGACGACCAGCGGTGATGCGAAGGCTGGGCGCCTCTATGTCGACGGCGTTCAGGTTGCAGAAAACCGCAACGTGACGATTACGCCGGCGTCGATGGGATCCACGCTGAACAACTGGCTCGGCCGTGCGCAGTTCAACGACCCGCTCTTCCGCGGTCAGTTCGACGAATTCCGCATCTGGGATGGCTTCATGCTCCCGGCTCAAGTGGCTTCCAGCTTCGCCGCTGGTCCTTCCACGTCTCCGGTGCAGCCGCGCATGACGATCGTTCGCGACGGCGGCAACGTCGTGGTCAGCTGGCCGGATTGGGCGACATTTGCCATTCTCGAAGAAGCCACCAGCCTCCTCCCGGCGAACTGGCAGTCTTCGGACGGTCAGATTGTTCAGGAACCGGGCATCTTTAAGGTCACGCTTCCGATCGGCACCAGCCCGAAATTCTTCCGGCTCGTTCCTTGATCGGTGCTGCCTGATGAAATCGAGCTGACTCAACTTCAGCCGATAACATGAAGTAAGTGAAACTCAGGGCCGGGGTTTAAACCCCGGCCCTTTTTTATCGATGTATCCGCAAGTGTCAGAAGTAAACCGACATTCGTTGCTCGTATGAAAACGTCCCCTACTCGTCGCCTTTCCCTACCACGAATTACCGCCGCATTGATTGCTGCTGGGTTTGTCTCCTCGGTCTCGGCACAGGTACAAACTGCCGGTACACTATTTGTCGATGTCGATGCGACCGCGCTTCCATACGGGGCTGCTGCTTCTGTCCCGAACGCTGGCACGCTTGGCGGCGTATTCCAGGGTTTCAGCAATCCCGTTGTTGCGGATTCTCCGGGCGGCGCGGCGCGCGGCCTCGAGTTTAACGGCACGTCCCACATGATTCTCGTCAACAGCGTCGGCGGCGCGCGCATCGCTCCGCCGGCGGGACTAGTTGGATTGAATCCAACGAGATCGATCGAAGTGTGGGCCTACAATCCGGCCATCGCGGACGAAGAGACGCTGGTAGCGTGGGGAAGGCGCGGCGGCGGCGACGGCTCGAACATGTCCTTCAACTACGGTCTGAACGCGTCGTTCGGCGCGATTGGCCAGTGGGGTGCGGGACCGGACATCGGCTGGAATAACGCGGGTGGCGCGCCGGCAGCCGGCCAGTGGCATCATCTGGTTTACACCTACGACGGCACAACGACGCGTGTTTACTCGGATGGTGTTCAAGCAAACAGCGAGGTGCTTGGCGCTGGCGTCATCAACACGCACGCGAATACGTCCATCTTGCTCGCGGCTCAGTTGGAGGCGGACGGCGTCACAGTGACTGGTTCACTTCGTGGAAGTCTGCTGCTCGCCAAGGTGCGCATCCATGACGGCGCGCTGACCCCGGCGCAAATTGCGAACAACTACAACGTCGAACGACCGCTCTTCACCGGTCCGGTGCGATTGGTGACGAGTCCGTCGAGCCAGACCGCGCTCGAAGGCGGGTCGGTGACGTTTAATTCGCAGGCTGCCGGTGATCCCCCCATCTCCTATCAATGGTGGCGGGGTGGCGTGGCGATTCCCGGTGCGACGAGCAACAGCTACACGATCAGCGAAGTGCTACTGAGTGACGCCAGCGCACAGTTCTCCGTGCTGGTCACCAATACGCTCAACGGCTCATTCGCGCTAAGCACCAACGCGATGTTGTCCGTCACGGCGGATACTACGGCTCCGACGCTCATCGGCGCGGCGTCCGCTTCGCGCGCGTCGTTGACCGCGCTCGACGCCGTGGCTGTGGCGTTCAGCGAGAAGGTGACCGTGGCGACGGCGAACACCGTCGCCAACTACACGCTGAATGGTCCGGGCGGCGCGGTGGCGATTAGCGCCGCGACGATCGATACGCTCGGGCGATCTGTCCTGCTCTCGACTGCCGCGCTGACGCCCGGCGCGAACTACACGCTCAACGTTTCCGGCGTCCGCGATCGTTCCGTGGCTGCCAACCAGATCACCGCTGGAAGCCAGGTGAACTTCACCGCTTCCCAATTCGCCGTGACGAACATCGGCGCGTTCGGTTCCGCCTCCGCGGTGGCGACGAATGGCGGCTATAACATATCTGCCACCGGCGCCGACATCGGCGGCACGAGCGACAGCTTCGGCTTTCACGCGCGCGTGTATGTTGGCGACTTCGATGTGCAGACGCGCGTCGAGGCGCTCGATTTGTCGGATGGCTATAGCGAAGCTGGTTTGATGGCGCGTCCACAAGGCACGGCGAACTCATCGTTTGCCGCGGTGCTGTCGTCGCCCAGCCTGGCGGGAGTGAAGTTCCAGTCGCGTGCCAACGCGGGCGTCGATGCCGCCAGCGCGGGCTTCATGCCGGTGAATCATCCCTACACCTGGCTCCGACTGCGCCGCGTGGGCGATGCCTTCACGGGCTTCGGCAGTTTCGACGGACAGAGCTGGCAGCAGCTCGGTGCGGCTTCCATCACGATGCCGTCCACCGTGCTGGTCGGTTTCGCGGTGAGCAGTCATCAAACGAACGCGACAGCGGTGGCGAAGTTCCGTGAACCTTCAGTGGTCACCGGCGGCACCGTCGTAAGCAGCCTGCAGCTGCCGTTCGAACCGCTCGGGCCCAGCTCCCGTCGCACCGGGTTGGTCATCTCGGAAATCATGTATCACCCCGCGGATGTGCCGGGCCTGACGAACAGCCTCGAGTTCATCGAAATTTTCAACGGCCAGGATTACTTCGAGGACATGTCCGGCTATCGCATCGATGGCGATGTGCATTTCACGTTCCCGCAGGGGACAATTCTCCAGAGCGGCGGTTTCCTTGTCGTCGCGCGCGATCCGGCTGCGGTGCAATCCTACTACGGCACCACCGGCGTGCTCGGTCCGTGGCGCTTCAACACCAACGTGACGGCGACCACGACGAACATCACCGCCGAGAATCTGCCCAACACCAAGGGCACGGTGCGTCTCGAGAACGAACTCGGCGGCCACATCGTGATTGTCGACTACGACAGCAAGGGCGAATGGCCCGCGGCGGCTGACGGTGCTGGGCACTCTTTGGTGCTGGCGCGCCCGAGCTACGGCGAAGGCAGCGTAAAGGCCTGGGCTGCGAGCGAGAACGTAGGTGGTTCGCCCGGTCGTCGCGAGAGCTACGCCGGCAGCCCGCTGCGCAGCATCGTCATCAACGAATTCCTCGCACACACCGATCCGCCGCAGTCGGACTTCATCGAACTGTTCAACACGAGCGCGCAGCCGGCGGACATCGGCGGCTGCTGGTTGAGTGACGATTTCGGCACGAACAAATTCCAGATTCCGCCCGGCACCATCCTGTCCGGGCGCAGCGCCATCGCGTGGAACGAAGCCCAGCTCGGCTTCAGCCTGAGCTCGGACGGCGAAGAGATCGTGCTGATGAATCCGGCGCGCACGCGCGTGCTGGATGTCGTGCGGTTTGGCGGTCAGGAAAACGGTGTCTCGCGCGGACGTTCTCCGGATGGCGCGCCGGGCTTTGTTGAATTGGAAACTCCGACGATGGGTGCCGCGAACGCCGCGCCGCTTCGCCGGGCGATTGTGATCAACGAGATCATGTACAACCCAATCTCGGGCGAGGATGCCGACGAGTTCATCGAGCTGCACAATCGCAGCGCGAGCGCCGTGGACCTGAGCTGGTGGGCCTTGACCGATGGGGTGAGCTACACGATGCCGCAGGGCACCGTCATTCCGGCAGGTGGTTATCTCGTAATCGCGAAGGACCGCACAAACTTGCTCGCGCGCCATCCGGGACTCTCGTCCGCAAGGGTCGTCGGTAACTACGACGGCCAGCTTGCGAACGGCGGCGAACGCATCGCGCTCGGCATGCCGGACATCAACCTGCGCACGAACGGCGCGGTCATCACCACGAACATTTTTTACATCACGGTCAATGAGGTGACCTATGGCGACGGCGGCCGCTGGGGCGAATGGAGCGATGGCGGCGGCAGTTCGCTCGAACTGATCGACGCGGACACTGACAACCGTCTCGCCGCGAACTGGGCGGACAGCGATGAAACGCAGAAGGCGCCGTGGACGTTGATCGAGCGCGACGCCACGGTGGAGCTCGGCATGAGCAGCGCCACGAGCAATCCGGATCGTCTCGAACTCTTCCTCGAAGGCCCGGGTGAGCTTCTGCTCGATGACATCGAGACCCGTGCGAACGGCCAGACCAATCGCGTGATGAATCCGGGCTTTGAATCCGGTGATGCGCTCTGGGCCTTCCAGGGAACGCATCGCCGCTCCTTTGTCGAAACCGGCGTCGGTCGCAGCGGCAATGCGCTGCATGTCATCGCAGCGGAGCGTGGCGATGCGGGTGCGAACCGCATTCGCACTGCCATCGCCAGCATGCCAACCGGCACGACCAATCGCGGCGTGATTCGCGCGTATGGTCGCTGGCTCAAGGGTGAACCGAACATCCTCCTGCGCTTGCGCGGTCAGTGGATGGAATGCGCAGGCAGGCTGACGGTCCCCGGCAATCTCGGCACACCCGGCGCGTCCAATTCCCGTGCGGTGGCGAATGCCGGCCCGGCGATCAGCGAAGTCTCGCACGCGCCCGTGTTGCCTCAGGCCAACGAGGCGATTGTGGTCACGGCCCGCGTGAATGACGCGGACGGCATCTCCAGCTTTTCGCTGCGTTACCGCCTCGATCCGGCAACAGCACTGTCGAGCGTGACGATGCGCGATGACGGCACGGGCGGCGACGTTCAAGCCGGCGACGGAGTGTTCTCGGGAACGATTCCCGGCCAGCCTTCCGGAACATTGCTGGCCTTCCATCTGCGCGCGGTCGACGCGAATGCCGCGCCAGCTGCCACGCTCTTCCCAAATGACGCGCCGTTCCGCGAATGCCTCGTGCGCGTCGGCGAGTCGCTCCGCGCCGGCAGCATCGCGTCGTATCGGCTGTGGATGACGGAATCGAATCTCACCTTCTGGGCACAGCGCGAACGTAATGCGAACGACGGCATGGATTGCACGTTTGTATATGGCAACTGGCGCGTGGTCTATAACGCGAAGACGCTCTACAGCGGCAGTCCGTTCCACACGTTGAACCAGCCTTACACCGGTCCGCTCGGCACGACGACGTGCGATTACGAAGTGGAGTTCCCGTCGGATGACCGGCTGCTTGGTCAGCAGGATTTCGTCCTGAACGCGCAGTCGGCGGTGACGACGTTCTTCGACAACGACACCAGTGCGCAGGCGGAATCGACGGCGTATTGGATCGGTCGTAAGGCCGGGCTGGGTGTGAACTACAAGAGGCACGTGCATGTGACGTTGAACGGACAGTCGCGCGGCATGATCTTTTTTGATCACCAGCAGCCTAATCAGGACATTGTGGAGACGTATTATCCGAACGACTCCAGCGGCCGGTTGCACAAGATCGAGGACTGGTTCGAGTTCGATGACGCGGGCTCCGGCTTCAACTACGTCACGTGCACGTTGCAGAACTTCCTGTCAACGGGCGGAGGAAAACGCGCTGAACGCTATCGCTGGATCTGGCGTCCGCGCGCGCGCACTGCGCCGAATGACTTCGCTGACTTGTTCACGCTGGTCGATGCGGCGAATGCCACGGCTCCGGAGCCGGTGAACACAGCGGTGAAGGATCTCGTGGACGTCTCGCAGTGGATGCGGCACTTCGCGGTGCAGCACACGATCGGTAACTGGGACACCTACGGTTACGAGCGGGGCAAGAACTGCTTCGCCTACAAGCCGCAGAACGGCCCGTGGAAATTGTTGCTCTGGGATCTCGATCTCGTTCTCGGTAAGGGCAGTCGCGGCACGACGGATCCGTTGTTCAACACGGCGGGTTCGGAGCCGGTCATCGGTGCGTGGTACAACAACCCGGCGTTCGTGCGCGAATTCTGGGCGGCGATGCGCGACATCGTCGATGGCCCGCTGGTGGCAGCGAATTACAATCCGATCGTGAACGCACGCTATGCGGCGTTCCGCGCGAACGATGTGCCGGTGGATTCGCCGGATGCGATGAAGGCGTGGATGGATGGACGCCGGACTTACATTCTCAGCCAGATTCCGAACGGCGTCTTCAACGTCACGACGACAAACCTGATTGTCTCGACGAACAACTACGTTACGATTTCCGGTTCCGCGCCCGTCATGGCGGGCGAGATTCTCGTCAACGGCGGTGAGTTCCCGATTACGTGGGCGAACGCGACCAACTGGACCGTCCGTGTGCCGCTCAATGAAGGCACCAACGCGCTCACGGTCACGGTCGTGGACCGGAAGGGCAATGTCATCGGCACGCGCTCCTTGACCGGTGTCTTCAACGGCGTGGCGCCGGATCCGGCGGACTACGTGGTCATCAACGAAATCATGCACAACCCGCCGCTCAGCGAGGCGTCCTTCGTGGAGCTTCGCAATACGCATCCGACCTACACGTTCGATCTCTCGGGCTGGCGCATCAACGGCATGAGCTTCACGTTCGCGCCGGGAACGGTCGTCGCGCCGCGCGGCTTCGTGGTGGTGGGGCGGAATCGCGCCGAGTTTGCCAAGACCTACGGCGCGCTCGCCTTGTTCTCGGCGGGCTTCGACGGTGGTTTGCAGAACAGCGGTGAGACGCTGACGCTGGTGCGACCAGGGGCGTTGCCCGGCGAGGAGATCGTGGTGGACAAGGTGAAGTATGAATCCGCGGCGCCGTGGCCGGCCAATGCGGACGGCGGCGGTTCCTCACTGCAGCTGATCGATGCAACGCAGGACAACGCGCGCGTCAGCAACTGGAGCGACGGCACCGGCTGGCGGTTCTTCTCGATCACCGGTGTCCCGAACGCAACGCGCCTGCTCGTTTATCCCGATCTGGCGGGCAGCGTCTACGTGGACGACATGTGGCTGGTGGCGGGAACGAACGCCGCGGTGGGATCCAACTATCTCGTGAATGGCGATTTCGAGTCGCCGTTGGCACCGGCGTGGAAGTTCCAGGGAACCAACGCGACGAATACCGCGGCGACTTCCGCAGCGGCTCGTTCCGGCTCCGGCGGTCTCGACTTGCGATTCCTCCCGGCCGGCAACACGGGCCAGTACATTTATCAGGATGTCACCAACATCGTGACGACGAATGTTTACACGCTCAGCTTCTGGTATCTGCCCTCCACGACGGGCAGCAACATCCAGTTCCGCTTCAGCGCTGGATTCCGGGGAACGGTTCCGGTCCGCGCGCCGACTGGGCCTACGCCGATTTACGCCACGCCCGGGGCGACGAACGCGCTGATATTGGGAATGCCGGCATTCCCGCTCGTGTGGCTCAACGAAGTTCAACCCGTCAATGCAACGGGTGTGAGCGACAATCAAGGCGAGCGCGAGCCGTGGGTTGAGATCTACAACTCGAGCACTGCGCCGATCTCGCTGGAAGGTATCTACCTTTCCTCGGGCTATGCGAATCTCTCCGAGTGGGCCTTCCCCGCCGGTGCGACGCTGAATCCCGGCGAGTTCAAAACGATCTTCGCCGACGGTGAACCGGGCGAAAGCACGACCTCGGAATGGCACACGAGCTTTCGTTTGAACGGTGGGTCGGGCTTCGTCGCGCTCTCTCGCATGGTCAATGGCTCGGCGCAAATCATCGACTACCTGAACTACGAAGGCATCGACGCCGACCGCAGTTACGGTTCCTGCCCGGATGGACAGCTCTTTGATCGTCAGGCGCTTTATTACGTCACGCCTGCCGCTGCCAATAACTGCGCCGCGGCCCCGTTGGTGGTTTACATCAACGAATGGATGGCGGGAAATTCCGGTCTCTACCTGGACCCGGCGGACAACGACGCGGATGATTGGTTCGAGATCTACAACCCGAACAATTTCACTGTCGACTTGGGTGGCGCGTACCTCACCGATAATCTCACGAATCCGTTCCAGTTCCGAGTGCCAGATAATGGTCACTACACGATTCCGCCGAAGGGATTCCTCTTGGTCTGGGCTGACAATGAGACTGCGCAGAACTCCACCAACCTGATCGATCTGCATGCGAACTTCCAACTTCGCCAGGCTGGCGAGGCGCTCGGAATCTTTGCAGCCGACGGAACACAAATAGACGCCGTGACGTTTGGGGTGCAGACGAACAACGTGAGCGAAGGCCGCTATCCGGATGGCACTGCGACGCGGGAGTTCATGCTCACCGCGACGCCACGCTCGGCGAACGTCAGTTCCAGCAGTGCCGCGCCGCCGCAAATCAGCGGTCTGGTGATCGTGGGGAATACAGTTTCCTTCTCGTTCGGCACGACGGCAGGCTTGCGCTACCGCGTGGACTACAAGAACAACTTGAACGACGTGGAGTGGACTCCGCTGAGCGCCGTGCAGCTCGCCACGGGAGCTCCCATCGCCGTTTCAGACGATATCAGCGCCGCACCGCATCGGTTCTATCGAATCGTGGTGGTGCCGTAAATTCTGCCTGCGGGCGATTCATCACGGGCGATCGCGAAAGCGGTCGCCCGTTTTTCTTTCTACTGTTGCTAACCGCTTTGCGGCTTGAGGAAGACTACCCGCACGCCTTGCTTGGGCTGACTGAAGCTCTCGTTGAGATTGCCCTGTGGCGCTGGGGACGCGGGCGCGGGAGTGGTCGGCTTCGGTGCGGCGTCGTTTGGCTTGGGATCCAGCGCGGAGCGGATGGCGCCTTCGACCAGTTGCGTGCAGTGAACTTTGGTGGGCGGGAGCGGTCCGAGATCTTTTGCGAATTCTTCACCGCGCATCTTCATCGCTTCCTCGGGCGTTTTTCCGCGAATGAGTTCCATGGCGAGGCTCGCGGCTGCGATGGCGGTCTCGCAGCCGAAGCTCTGAAAACTTGCCTTGTCGATGACCTTGCGTCCGTTCTCTTCCTTGAACTTCACCCACACGCGGAGCATGTCGCCGCAGTCCGCGTTACCCACGGTCCCGATTGAGTCGGCGCCCGACATCTCGCCCATGTTCTGGGGATTGGCGATCGCTTCGTCGACGCGCTTTTGAAATTCTTCGTTCATAAAACTGTTTTCGTCGCAGCTGACCCGAGCAGGCTCAATTCACTTCTGCCGCAATTCTCCCCACTGACGCTCACGCGTTCTCCAGTTGGTAACGTGGCACGCTGGCGTCGACTTCCTGGGACCACGCATCAATTCCGCCGCGCATGAATTTCGCGTTCGCGAAGCCATGTCCGGCGAAATACGCCGCGGCGTCGATGCTGCTCGCGCCCGAATGATCGTAGAAGACGAGCAGACCATCCTGGCCGTCCTTACCCATCAGACGTTGGATGAGGTCCTGGGTCACGAACTCCGCTCCTTCGAGGTGGACGGCGTCCCATTCTTCGCGGGTGCGCAGATCGAGCAGTCTGATCTTCTCTCCGCGCTTCCGGCGTTCTGCAACATCGCTGGGGGAAACTTCGAGCTGACGATCGGTCTCGGCGGCGGATTGGATGTGGGCGATCACTTCGTCCACGTTCAGCTTTCCATTGCGCTCGGCCAGTTGTGCCAGCGTTTCATTCGGTGCGAATCCGCAGCTGGAGCAGCCGCCGATGTGATACTTGCGGAACAACGCGCGTCGCGCGCCGGGATAGGCGGCGAGCACTTGCTCCATGGTTGAACTGGAGGTCAGGTCCATGACGGTAAATTAGTTGGCGAAGAGTTTGTTCACCTTGTGGAGAATCTCGATGAAGCGTTCCACCTCGTCCCGGGTGTTGTAGAAGTAAAAGCTCGCTCGCAGCGTGGCCGGGACACCGAGCTTGGCCATCAACGGCTGGTTGCAGTGGTGACCGGCGCGCAAGGCGACGCCGCGTTGGTCGACCATCGTGGCGACGTCGAGGGCGTGGGCGTTTGGCAGGATAAAGCTGACGAGGCCCGCCCGGCCAGATTTCGGTCCGAAGATGCGGATGCCGGAAAATTCCCGCAGGCGTTCGGCGCAATATTCAGCGAGCTCCTGATCGTGGGCGAAGATTCGCTCGCGTCCGATGGCGTCGAGGTAATCGATGGCGGCGCGGAGTCCGACGGCGCCTTCGATGTGCGGCGTGCCGGCTTCGAAGCGGTGGGGCGGGACGTTGTACGTGGTCTTGAAATATTCGACCTTGGAAATCATTTCGCCACCGCCTTGGTAGGGCGGAAGGTTCTCAAGAATTTCGCGGCGTCCGTAGAGCACGCCGATGCCGGTGGGGCCGCAAATCTTGTGACTGCTGAAGGCAAGGAAGTCGCATCCTACGGCTTGAACATCGAGCGGCAGGTGACCGGCGCTTTGGGCCGCGTCGATGACAGTGATGACGCCATGCTTCCGTGCCCGCGCGCAGATGTCGGCGACGGGATTCACCACGGCCATCGAGTTGGAAATGTGCGTGATGGAGAGCAGTTTTACGCCGCGAGCGAGCTGTTCGTCGAGGCGGCTGAGGTCGAGCGTGCCTTCGTCGCCGGTGACTGGGATGTAGTCGAGCTTCGCGCCTGTGCGCTCGGCGACCATCTGCCAGGGGACGAGATTGCTGTGATGCTCCAGCTCGGAGAGCAGAATGACATCGTCGCGCTTGAGGTTGTTTAGTGCCCAAGTCTCGGCGACGAGATTGATGCCTTCCGTGGTGCCGCGGGTGAAGATGATTTCCTGCGCGGAGCGGGCGTTGAGGAATTTTGCCACGCGCTCACGGGCGCCTTCGTAGGCTCCGGTCGCGCGATTGCTCAGTTCGTGGATGCCTCGATGAACGTTCGCGTTTTCGTGCTCGTAGTAGTGCTGGATGGCCTGCAACACCGGTCGCGGTTTCTGGGCGGTGGCGCCGTTGTCGAAGTAGATCAGCGGATGTCCGTTGATCTGCTCGCGGAGGATCGGGAAATCCTCTCGCAGCTTCTTCCAGTCGATTGCAGTTGGCTCAGGCGAACCCATGTCAGGAATAGACTAGCGGGTAATGGCGGTTGGCGAAAGCCCGAACGCGAAATGGCGGCGGCAGCCTTGAAATCAGGCGGCGAGCCAGTAGAGGCCGACGGCAATGGCGATGACGGAACAGCCGCCCATGACGAATTGGTAGGCGTGCGCGCCGCGGGAGGCGAAGTGGCGGGTCATCCAGCTCATGGCCGTGGAGAACACGCCCATCGCCATGATGCTGCCGAGTCCGTAGGCGATCAAATAGCCCGCCGCCTGCGCGTTGCTGGGGAACGCCATCGCAGGCAGGACGCCGAGAAAATGGGAGCTGCCGGCGAGGCCATGGAGTGTTCCCACGGCGAAGGCGGCATGGGAATGGGCGTGAGCCTTTGGCGCGGTGTTGTTGTGCGAATGCGCGGTCTCGTGCCCGTGCAGGTGGATGTGCGCATGAGTCTGGCCGTCGTGAGAATGCTCATGCACATGCACATGGCGGGTCAGCGCGCTGCGCAATCCCCAGATGCCGATGCCGAGCAGGACAACGCCGACAATTCGCTCCGCCCACGAAGAGAGGGCTTCCAGAGGAAGCACTTCGCGCAGGGCGAGGGAAAGCAGTCCGACGATCAGGACGCCGACCGAATGGCCGATTCCCCAGCGCACGCCGGTCGTCCACGCGCGACGCCGGGAATCCAGCGACAGAGGAGCGACGGCTGCAAGGTGGTCCGGCCCGGAAAGGACGTGGATGACTCCTGCGGAAAATGCGCCGGCGATGACAGAGATCACAATGTGTTTGGTTGAGTTCCGCTGCCAGCACAAGCCTGCTCGCCGACGATGCGCGCGTTGCGGAGCTCCTGAAGCTGCGTGGCGGGAAGATTAAAACCGTGACGCGAGAAGTAAAGCCGTCGCTCACCGGCCGATGCGTTCCGAGGGTTCGATTGCCCGTCCGCCTGCGCACTCATCTGCTCGTAGAGCTGCCGGTGACGTAATTGTTCAGCCGCCGGGACAGCTGTGGGAGAACTTGAAATCCATTCTGAAATTGTAAGTGTGCTGAGGCCGGTCGCCGCTATGTTGCTGGTATGACGACAGAGCAAGTTCTCGGACTGGTTTTCGCGCTGCTCCTGATGGGCATCGGGGTGGCGGGCAGCATTCTGCCTGGATTACCCAGCACGCCGCTGGTGTTCGTCGGGGCGCTGGCGCACAAGCTCTACTTCGGTCCGGCGGGCGCGGCATGGTGGGTCGTCGGCGTGCTCGGAGTGTTCACGGTCATTTCGTTGGTGGTGGATTATGCCGCCAGCATGTATGGAGCGAAACGGCTGGGAGCGACCTGGCGCGGCGCCGTGGGTGCGATCGTGGGCGGGTTGATCGGACTGTTCTTCAACCTGCCGGGTATTTTGCTCGGGCCGTTTATCGGCGCGGCGCTGTTCGAGATGGCGGGCGGACGCCAGTGGAAGGAGGCGTCGAAAGCTGGCGTCGGCGCCACGATTGGTCTGCTCGCCGGCGCGATCGGGAAACTGGCCTGCTGCGTGGCGATGATGCTGTTGTTCACCGCGAACGTGATCTACCGGTCGCTGGGATAAATGGGCTGGTGCCGCAGGAGCGTCGTCCCGGCTGGCTCAACCCACCGGGTCGTCAACGAGTTCTCAAAATCCAAACGCATCGGTGGATGATTATTACTCGCGCTGGTAACCCCGCCACAACCAGCGCAACGAATCCGGGAGCAACGCCCCACCGTGTTTGTGCGTGTGTCCCCCGTCGCCGAACTCAAACCGATAGTCGTACTTCGCGAACTTCAGCGACGCGGCCATTTGCTGGTTGGCGAGCGGCCAGTTGCCGAAGCGATTGTCCAGATCGTTTGCGCCGTCTTGCAGGAAGATCCGGAGTGGCTTGGGAGGCGTCTTGCGAATCAGCGCGGGATACACGTGTCCGCCCCGGATATCCGTGAAGCTGCCGATGTGACTCATCACTTTCCGAAATTGGTCGGGGCGTTCCCAGGCCACGGTGAAGGCGCAGATGCCGCCGCTGCTCACGCCACAAATTGCGCGGCCTTCTGGATTTTTGGTCAGGCTATACTTCTTACCGACTTCGGGCAGCATCTCGTCGAGCAGGAAACGAGCGTAGGTATCGCCGAGGGAATCGTATTCGAAGCTGCGATTGTTGCCCTTCCAACGATCTGCCGGCATTTCGGTTCCGCGATGCCCGGGTGTGATGAAGATACCAATGGTCACGGGCATCTCCCTGGCGGCGATGAGATTGTCGAACACCACCGGCACGCGATATTCCTCGTTGGTCTTCACGTATTTGTGGCCATCCTGAAAGACCATCACGGACGCCGGCTTCTCGGCAGTGTATTGGGCCGGAACGTAGATCCAGTATTCACGCAGAGTGTTGGTGAAGACCTGGCTGCGGAACTCGAACGGTCCTTCCACGCGACCGACTGGAACTCCGGCCTTCGGAAGGGAATCTGGGCCCAGCTGGTAGTCATCGGCGGCGGATACGGACACGGCGGAGGCAAGGCAGCACGCGGCGAATAAGGAAGGCAATTTCATAGGTGTGAATGGCAGACGCTGCGGAGGACATGGCATTCAGGTGATTTGAGGAGAGCAGGCGGGGCGATTGGCGCTGGCATGGAGTACCGTAGTTCGCACCAATTGACGCACACCAGGGCTTCCGATAGTTTCCATGTCATTCTCGGCAGAAGTGATTGTTAACTGTCTGCGTGGGCTTTGCATGTTGCGCGTCCTGTTACTTTTTATCCTCCTTGCCATTCGCGGCGTCGCGGCGACGACGCCGGCGAATGTCTATCTGGATATGGAGTCCGGCTCAGGCGGATCGTTGGTAACCTCCAACTTGCTCAATGCCGCGACGCACGGCAGCGGCGGTTCATGGACGACTTTTCCTTCCACCCTCAGCGCCATGCGGGTGACGACGGATTTCGAGCCGATCCTTGGCGCGCAGGTGTTGGTGGGCGGGAATCTTTATTCCGATCAATCGACCACCCGCGGTTACGTGTTTTGGAACAACACGGATCGGGAGTTCGCACGGTACACGTTTGACGTGCCGCACCCCAAGGTAAGCATGGGCTGCTTTGTCCGCATCGGCGATTTCGATGGCTCGACGTTTGGCTCGTACGATCTGATCGCGATGGAGGGCGACGATGAGTTTGCCGTGCTGAACTTCCAGGATTTCCCGGGAGAGGATTTCGTCCTGCAGATTCACACGCAAGCGGGGACTCGCGATCCATTCATCGTCAGGGCCAACACGACCTATTGGGTGACGTTGCTCTGGGACCAGCCGAATCGCCGCGCCCAACTCAAAGTCTACGACGCAACGACGTGGGAACTTGTGGGCAGCTCTTCAATCTCACTGCTGAACGAGTTTTGCCGGACGGTGTGTTTCGGACGTTACGATGACCACGACAAGACCAGCCCCGCCAATCACTACTACGACGATCTGATGATCGATTATTCGACTGCGGAGTTTCCGATTCTCCCGTCGCGTATCGGGCCAGCGCGTGAGCCGCTCTTCCTCTCGGTCGACGGCGCGGGAACGATCAGCGGCGCGACCAACACCCAACTGCTCAATGTAGGTCGTCAATACACGCTCACTGCCAAGGCGGCGCCGGGAAACCTCTTCGCGGGTTGGACTGGTTCCACCTCTTCGGCGAACGCGAGCTTGAAGTTTGTGATGACATCGAACCTCACGTTCAACGCGCGGTTTGTCCCGAATCCCTTTCTCAGTCTCGCCGGAACCTATACCGGTTTGTTTCGCGACAGTTTGGAACCGGACCAGCGCTCGTCCGGCTTCATGCAGCTCACGCTTGCGAGTTCCGGCACGTACTCGGCGAAGGTGATACAAAACGGGAAAACTTACACGGCCGCGGGTGCACTCGCCTTCGATGGCTCGGGGGAATGCTTTTTCAAGCGCACCGGCACGAATCCGCTGATCGCCAGAGTGAATCTCGACCTGACCAATCACACCGACCGCATTGAAGGCGTCGTGAGCGAGCAGCCCACGAATGCCGTCGCGCTTTGGACATCGGCTCTCGCGTTGAATCGATCCGCGTTTGGCCGCACCAATCCCGCGCCGCAGGCCGGTCGATATACGGTCTGCATCCTGCCTGAAACGAATGCGCCAGCCTCACCGCAGGGTGAAGGCTACGCGACGGTCAGCGTGTCAACGAAGGGAGTAATCGCCTGCGCTGGATCGCTGGCCGATGGGACGAAGTTTTCTCACGGAGCGGCGATGGGAAAGAGTGGCGACTGGCCGTTGTATGCGGTGCTTTATCACGGCAAAGGCTCGTTCCTTTCTGCCGCCATCATCGACACCAATCAAACCAGCGGTGACATCGAGGGATGGGTGCATTGGTTCAAGCAGGCTCAACCGACTGGCAAGGTTTCGCCCGCGGGATTTACGAATCTTACGAGTCTGCTCGGGAGCCAATACCTCTCGCCAACCGCGACCCAGCCTTTGCTGAGCATGACCAACGGTTTCGTGGAGTTCTCGTTCGACAACGTAGCGACTGAGTTCGCGAACCAAATTCAGCTCACGCCCCAGAACACCTTCGTCAATCAAAGCGCGAACCGTCTCTCACTGTCCGTCAGCAAATCCACCGGACGCTTTAGTGGGGCCGTCGTGCCGCCAGCGGGTGGCAAATCGATCTCGTTCGCCGGGGCGTTGCTGCAACGTCAGAACCTCGGTGGTGGTTACTTCCTTTCCACGAACCGAAGCGGCAACGTCATCCTCGGTCCGTGACTTTGTTCGTCGTCGGATTCTTCCGTGGCATTGCCGGCTGCGCTGCGACCGCCTATCCTTCAGCGCTACGACCATGAAGTCACCGTCCAACCTGCCGCGTTTTGTTCACTGCGTGAATTTGGAGATGGATTTCCCGACTGTGGACGAGGCTCGTCGCCGGCTCGCGGAGGAGTTGCGTTCAGCGAAATCCCGGCGGGTGCGGGTGCTGAAGGTGATTCACGGCTACGGCTCGTCGGGAGTCGGCGGGAAGCTGTGTCACGCCTTGAGGAAATCGCTGGCGCTGCGCAAGAAGGAAGGTGCCATCTCGGGCTACATTCCCGGCGAGCAGTTGAGCATTTTCAATGCGGCGACCCTCGATGCGCTGAACCGCTTTCCGGAACTCAATGGCGACTCGGATCTCGAGCGCGCCAATGAGGGGATCACGGTCGTGCTGATCTGAGGGCGGTGTCAGTGGGCGTGGTTGCCCTTGGGAAAGTTGAAAGTGACTTTCTCGAATTTCTTCCCGCGCACCGTGAGTTCCTCAAGCACGCCGTCGAACTTTGGCGTGGTCTTCAACCAGTCTGCCTTCGCTTCGAAGAGAGAGGTGTCGCCCACTTTCTCGCCGCTGGCTGTGCTGGCCACGGCCTGAAACGTCAGCGTCTTCGGCGGACCGTCGGTCGATGCCACGACGTTGAAGGTGGTGTTGGTGACGCGGATGTAGTTCTCCAAATGGCCGTCCATCACGTAGGCCTGCATCGTGGCGTTGGTCGCGTCCAAGACGAGTTCGAGATGAAACTCCTCCTTTCCCAGCGCGACGGCGGTGCCGCCGTGCGGTGGCGTGTGGTGGTGACCGTGTCCGGCGTGATCGTGGTCGTGCGAGTCCTTGCAAGCGGTGAGGGCGGCGGCGACCAGCGCCGTGGCGCCGAGGGTGATCAAGTTTTTCATGTGCATTGCTGTTGGATTTAGTGCGTCGACGGCAAGTGGTCAACTCCTCGTGTCACACCGGGTCGAGCCGGATGCGAAGCTTCGAGGGACGCGGCTGGCCGGACTGGCTTTCGGCGCAGCGTGGACACACGCCATAAATTTCCAGCTCGTGATAAACCGAGGTGAACCCGTGTGCGGCGGAAGCGCGTTGCGCCCATTCCTGCACCGGGTCATCGCAGGGCAGTTCGATCAATGTCTCGCAGTGGCGGCAGATGAGATAGTGACACGGTGCGCCCGGTGCGTTGAGCACGTAGAATGCGTTCTTCTTCAGGAGCCCGACCTGGCGCACGAGATCGATCTCCTTGAAGAGGCCAAGCGCGCGGTAGATCGTCACAGTGTCGCAAGAGCCGTGCAGCTCCTCCGAGCGGGTCATCAGCTCAATGCTGGTCGGGACGCGACGTGCGGCGAGGTAAAGGAGAATTTTCTTCCGCGCCGGCGTCATCACCAGTTGTGCGCGACTGCAAAAGGCCAGCGCCCAGGCGAGGCGGCTTTCCGTCGAGGTCGCCGCTGCACCGGCCGACGCCGGGGAGAATTCGTCTGGTGCGGACTGGTTCATAGCCCGGTGGGTTCCTCTTGCTGCGGCACGACTTTTTCAGCGTCCATCGAGTAGATGCTGGTGAGGAATTCGCCCACGTATTCCTCGCCGACGGTCAGCGTGCCGGTGGCCTTGTAGGGCACGGGAAGTCCCGGGGAGAATCCGCCGCCCTTGAGCTTCACGCGGACGAAATGGTTCATCTGTGCGCGCGACCCGAAACAGCAGGTGCCCTGGTCCCGCAGGAGGAGGAACTCCGTGACCAGCCGGTTCTGCGTGCGCAGGGGGCGGACGAATCCGCTGATGCTGACGCGCTTTCCGTTGTAGGCCTTGATTTGAGGAGGAATGGAGTTGGTCGAGCGCAGCACCAGGCGCTCGGGTTCGAGTAGGGACGGAACCTCGGTGACGAAGTAGTCGTAGGCGGAAAGCTTTTCGAAACTCAGGATCGTGAATGCTCCGTCGCGCGCGTCGGGCGCGTCCAATGCGGTCACGCGCGTGTCATCGGGCGCCTTGGCCGGAGCGGGTGTGGCGGGCAGGCGTTGGATGGGCTTGCCGCGGACTTCTCCGCGCTGGGTGGGCGTGGAATTGGTCTGCGCGAGCAGCGGCAATGACAGGAGCAGTGGCGCGGCTGCGGTCATGGCGAGGAGGACGAGGTGTCGACGTTTGACTGGTTTGAATCGATTCATTCAGCGCGGCTTCACGTTTAGTCGGAGGAACCGCTGCGGGCTCGAGCCGGGTTTGGTGTCGCGCACGGTCACCCGCTCAGTCAACCCGTCTGGGTTCGGCTCAAGAGTAGTGACATTTTCGAGCCGAGTCCATGGACCAATGATCGCGTCCGCCGCCTCCACGGCGTAGTCGAGATCGAGCGCGGGCTGATAGCGCGTGATGGCGAGGCTGCCGAAGCGTTGCGTGCCTTCTTCGATCCACGCGAAGCCTGGGGCTGTGGTGATGGGATTCACATTCGTAGGTGAAAGCCCGAACGCGTATTCGTGCCAGTTGCTGAATGTGTCGCCGTCGGGATCAGCTGAGCCGGCCGCGATGGCGGGATTGAATCCCGGCGGCCAGTGGCTGCGCTGCCAGGCGACGAAGTTGGTCGGCGGCGCGAGCGGGAGAACGTGGAAGACGAAAGTGCATTCCGGGCTGGTGATGTTGGTGCTCTCGCCGAGGCGCCGGCCGGTGACTTGGAACGTGAGCGAGAAGACGCCGGCGGAGCTGAAGCCCCAGTTGAAGTGCTCGTGGCTGCCGATGATGGGCGTGAACGCGTCAGCGGCGGAGATGCCGTCGCGAGTGTTCACGCGGATGTTGAACTGGCCCGGGCCGGTGGCCTGCCACGCCATGAAATATCCGGGGCCTTCGAGACGCTTGAGCGAGATGGTCAGGGGTCCGTTGAAGATGTTCTGGGCGATGCCCTCTGCGGAGACGCCGAGGTAAAGCAGTTTCGCGTTCTGCGTTTGCGGCAGGATCCAGAACGGCTGCCCTGCGTCGCCAAACGGAGTGCCGGCCGGAAGGGTGAGGCGCGCTTGTTCCTTTGCGATGAGGATGACGTCATTGGTCCGGTGATTGAGGCTGCGATCTTCATCGCGCATCACGAGCTCCGGCACGTTGCTGCCGGTGGGGCTGTAGAGGATGCGCATATCCGTATGCTCACGGGTGAGAGTGGTGAAATCGGTTTGCGCAACGCCGTCAGCGGCGAGCGAGGCGGCGAGACCGAGAACAATCGGAACAGCATTCATGGCATCGGGAACGGCAGACGTTTCTGGTAAAACTGCGGGCGGTGGCCGGAGAAAGGATTAGCCGGCCACCGCCTTTCAGGTGCTGTATCAGCCGGGGTGAGTCAGTCCCCGCCCGGCCGCGAGGCGGCCCACAGCAAAGGGTTGTTCAAGGCTGCGCGGCGGTGTGACGACGGCGCAGTTGCCAGAGCACGAAGCCGGCGAACGACACGCCGAGCAACGCCCAGGTGGAGGGTTCGGGCACGACCTGGAAGGTGTAGTCAACCGGGCCGCTGGTGATGAACGCGTTGCCATCGACCAACGTTCCCGAGGCTTCGAAGCTCACGGTGTAGGTGCCGGGCGTGCTGAAGGCCCAGTTCAGATCGGAGTGACCACCCGCGGGCACGAGGAATGAATCGCCGGCTCCAAATCCATCGCCGGAGTTCATGAAGACTTGCGGGTTGCCGGTCGCGCCATCGAACGCGAACACGGCGAAGGTCCCGGGACCATTCACGCTGCGCAGATGCACGCTGATGCTGTCTCCGGCGAACACGCCGGACTCGATTTCTTCTGCGCCAAAGCCGAGGAAGAGCAGGCCGGGATTCTGCACGGCCGGCAGGATCCAGGTGGCGCTGCCGGCGGTGCCGAGGAATCTGAAGAGCGGATTGGACGAGACGGTTGTTTCCGCCGCCGCGCCGACTTGCAGGATGGCGTCGACGGGTTCGTATTCGACGTCGTTGGTTTCGTCGTGAACGTGGAGATCCCACGCGCCGTCTTCGTAGGCGACGCCGATGTCGACGTGTTCGGTGCTCAGGGTGGTTTGTGCCTGCACTGCGCTGCTGGCGCCGAGAATGCCGGCGCTTATCAGGCCGGCGATTCGGAGTAGGTTGGTTTTCATGCTGATTGATGGATGTTGTTTCGTGTCGTCCGTGACGGTTGGTCCTGTTCAGGGTTGGTCTGAAATTCTTATTGGGCTGGTCGCGCGAAGTTGTCTCCGGCCTGAATCCGTTGCTTCAACGGTGCTGCTTGCAGCGCGACGGCGTGGCCGTCCGCGAAGAGATAGTTCGCCACGCCACTGCTGTGATCACCGCGGGGACCGCCGGTGGCGTGGCGGTCCGGCTGGATGTCGCGGATGACCGATTGCCAGCCGGTCAGCCAGTTTCGGGAATGGGTGTGATCGTTGAAAATGCTCGGGCTCATCCCGTTCGCGCATTCGAAGACGGTGATGGTCTCGGCGGGATTGGCGAGCGCGTCGACTTTACGGAAGGAATCATTCGGGTCGGTGAAGCCAAACGGATCCACGGCATCGACCGAGGTGAATTCGTTCATGATGTAGCTGGTGCCGGCCACGGAGAGGCGGTCTTCCGCTTTGGGGTCGGAAGCGCAGGCGCGAATCTTGTCGACGTTTCCCAAGTCGGACGCCAGCTGGTAAATCCACGAAGCATTGGTGCCGGTGCCGTGCGTGGTGGTGGGCAGGAATCCGTCGTTGTCGTCCGCGTACATGCGCATGCCAATGCCGATCTGCCGGAGGTTGGACAGGCAGGCGGCCTGTCGCGCCTTGCCCTTGGCTCCCGCCAGCGATGGCAACAGCAGGCTCGCCAGAATCGCGATGATGGCGATCACCACCAGCAATTCGATCAAGGTAAACGCGCGGGACTGGCCGGGGTTAGGCCATTCACGCCGGAATGGATACATGGCTTGATTGCGCTGCGGGAACCCGATGGCGACTTGGAGCCGGCGGGGTTCCGAAATGGAACGGGTTTTAACCTCGGGCGATCCGTGTCAGCGGCCGGATGGAACCGGCCACAGCCATCGCGCGAGGGACGATGCGGGGAATCCGCGAAGGCGGATTCAGGAAGGGAGAACGGGCGGGCCGCGTTCCTGCGGAAACAGCAACGTGAGCGCGGGAAGAAGAACAGTCAGTGCCGGCGGTTCCGGCAATGCCGCTGAAACGATGGGTGCTGCGTGCACGGGAGCAGCGGGCTCGAAGTGAATCGATCCGTTGGCGAACAGGGAAATGACGCACTCGTGCTCAGCGTGCTCTGCGTCGTGATGAACGTGTTCATGCAACGAAGGGCTGCCCGCGAGCGTGCCGCAGAGGAGGACCAGCGCGCAAAGAACCAGGGCCGCGAGGAGGCTCGCGGCGTCGCGACAGACGGAGGTGTGACGCGGTTTTTGCACGCTGCTCGCAGTTAATCCGACGTCCGACCGCAGCAACAAGTGCAATCATTCCCGGCGCGGGTTCAATCTTTGCAAATGAGTTGCAAAGGGCCGCGCCGGGGCGGAGGACGGTTCACGATTCGACGACCGTGGTCGCGACTGGGTTGATGGCGGCACCGGGGCCGCCGCCCGCGATCTTGTCCGCTGCTTTCGGTTTCCGGGGCCGCATCAGCGAGGCGACGACGGCGATGGCCAGGATGAGGACCACAACGCCGAGGGAGAGCAGGGTGGGGATCTTCCACGCGGAATGGGCGAGGAGCATCTTCACGCCGACGAAGGCCAGCACGGCGCCCAGGCCGATCTTGAGGTAGTGGAACTTGTCCATCACTCCTGCGAGCGCGAAGTAGAGCGAACGGAGGCCGAGGATCGCGAAGACGTTCGAGGTGTAGACGATGAACGGGTCCGTGGTGACGGCGAAGATGGCCGGGATGCTGTCGACGGCAAAAATCAGATCGCTCACCTCGACGAGCAGCAGCACGACGAAGAGCGGAGTCGCCATGCGGACGCCGTTCTCGCGGATAAAGAACTTGTCGCCGCGATAGTCGCTGGTGACGGGCATGAGGCGCTTGAACCAGCGCACCACTGGGTTCCGCTCGGGATGAATTTCTTCCTCCTTCTTGAAGATCATTTTGACACCGGTCAGTACGAGAAACCCGCCGAAGATGTAGATGATCCAGGTGAATTTTGTGATGAGCGCGGCGCCGGCGACAATCATGGCCGCGCGCATGATCAATGCTCCGAGGATGCCCCAGAACAGGACCTTGTGCTGATACTGCGCCGGCACGGTGAAGTAGGAAAAGAGCAGGGCGAAGACGAACACGTTATCCACGCTGAGTGACTTCTCGATGAGGTAGCCGGTGAAGAATTCGAGGCCCTTTTGCGGTCCGGCGAAGTGCCAGACGCCGGCGTTGAAGGCGAGCGCCAGGCTGATCCACACGACCGTCCAGGTCATCGATTCCTTGAAGGTAACGACGTGCGCCTTCCGGTGGAAAACGCCGAGGTCGAGCGCCAGCATGAATAGCACGAAAACGTTGAATCCGATCCAGAGCCAGGTTGTATCAGTCATTAAGGAGTGGGTTAGTCATTGATTCCCCAGCCGCGGACTTGCTTGGCGAAGTCCATGGTGAACCTGCGGGGAGGCAGGTGCCGGAAACGGGGCCGGCTGGTTGGTTCTTCAGCATTAACTTGAGGCCGTTGCTCGCTGAGCAGTTCATGCAGAGTTTTTAGCAGGAGAGGGAGATCCAAGGGCTTCTCCATCAGCGCATGGGCACCACCGCGGCTTAGCCAGCCCCGCTGGTTCGGCTGTGCGGTGATTACCACAATCGGCAGGGTGGGTCGGAGATGAGTGACGTGGGAGAGTGTTTCCCAGCCATCCATCTCCGGCATGTTCAGGTCGAGCAACAGCAAATCAAACGGCTCGTTGAATACCATCTCCAGCACCTGCCCGCCGTGGGAGGCTTCGATGACGTCGTAGCCGACGCCGCGGAGCAGCTTGCCCAACGACTCGCGAATCCCACGGTCATCATCCGCCAGCAACAGGCGGTGTTTGCGTGGACGCACGGCCAGCGGGGTGGGTACCGTGGCCGGGCTGGAATCGCCAGTCGTGTTGGCGGAGTCAGTTGACATGGTATTGCGCCGGAGCCATGCGACCGAGCACAGCGGAGAGAGTTCCCGTCGTGGGTTCTTTGGGATCCCAGCGACCCCGGGTAACGCTGGTTCCGGGGGTCGCGCTGTCAGTCGAGGTGGAACCGGATTGTTCGAGGCCCGAGGCATCGACTGAGTCGAATTCCGGCGCGGGAAGTTCGCTGAACGATTTCAGAATGAGTTTTGTTTTCATTTTCGGATCTTCAGTTGTGTTTTTCTTCGAACGTAGCGTTCACCACGCGAATGCTTTAGCTGACCTTGTGCCAGCCTGAGAAAGGGCGCGTTAAGCCATGCTTTGGGCGCAAACTCGCGGAATTTTCGGGGTGACCTTCGATCGGGGATGGCGCGCCGGAAGCCAGCCCTGCTCATTCACTGGCCAACCGGGGCGTGGCCTTTGGCAATTCGAACGATCTGGCGGTGATTTGCTTCGGGCGCAGGGCCTGCTATGAGTTCGGGCGTATGAAGAACAAGCACATCATCAAGGAGCTCTGCCTCTCCTACGCCATGGAGCTGGAGACAGTTCAGAACTACATCGCTGCCTCCGTGAACCTCGACGGCGTCCGCTCGGATGTCATCAAGAAGGCCCTTGCGGCGGATGTCCTGACGGAGGTGCAGCACGCCCAGCAACTCGCCACTCGCATCAAGACGATCGGCGGGCAGGTGCCCGGCTCGCTCGATTTGTCGCGCAGCCAGAAATTCCTCCAGCCCAAGAAGGACACCACGGACGTCGTGGCGGTGATCAAGGGCGTCATCAAGGCGGAAGAAGGAGCCATCGCCCAGTACAACAAGATCATCAAACTCTGCGACGGCGTTGATTACGTCACGCAGGACATGGTCATTGGAATTCTCGGGGGCGAAGAAGATCATCGCCGCGAGTTCATCGGCTTCCTCAAGGAATACGAGAAAGACTGACGTTCTCCGGAACCTTCTTGTCATCCATCTTGCCAACGGCCCCTCTCTCTCCCGCCGCCATGCCGGACCGCATCCGCTCGGTGCTGGCCCTGGCCGGTTGGCTGGCGCTCTGTTTCGGCGCGGCCACCTTCGGCGCGCTCTTCATGCCGGGGGAATGGTATGCGCAATTGAGCAAGCCTTCGTGGACTCCTCCGTCGTGGCTGTTTGGTCCGGTCTGGACGGCGCTCTACTTCATGATGGCATCCGCGGCATGGCTGGTCTGGCGGCGCGGTGGATTCGCGGCGAACCTCCGGCCGCTCTCGCTGTTTCTCGCCCAGCTGGTCTTCAACGCCCTCTGGTCCTTGCTGTTCTTTGGGCTGAAGAACCCGGCTCTCGCCTTCGTGGATATCGTGTGTTTGTGGCTTGGCATTCTGATGACGCTCCTTTCGTTCTGGAACGTTCACCGGACCGCCGCCCTGTTGCTCGCGCCGTACCTGGCATGGGTCAGTTTCGCGGCGGTGCTCAACTGGACGCTCTGGCAGATGAATCGTTGATCTCCGCATTCACGTTATGACGCCGAAAATGCGCACCACTGTTCATCTGCTGGCCATCGCGGTGGCGCTCATGGTCATCGTCTGGACGGAAATGTACACGTGGCAGCAGGTGAACAATCTCCGGCGCAGTCCGGAGTATGTGCCCACGCAGGACGACATCGCCGAGCTCCACCGCATGTTGACCTGGTCATCGGTCGTGTTGCTGGTCATGGGCGGCGCGCTGACCGTCTTCACCTATCGCGGTGTGATTGCGCCGCTTCAGGAGAATCTCCGGCGCAGCCAGCTGATCATCGAACGTCAGGAAAAGTTGTCTTCGCTCGGCGTGCTGGCGGCGGGCATCGCCCACGAGATTCGCAATCCGCTTACTTCGATCCGCGTTCGCCTCTTTACGCAACAAGCGTTGTTGAAGAAGGGCTCCGAGGAGTTCGAGGACAACGTCTTTCTCACGGGCGAGATTGCGCGGCTCGAACAAATTGTGAAGGACGTGCTCGACTTCGCGCGCCCGGCGGAGCCGCAGTTCGTGGTCGTGAAGGCCACCCAGCCCTTGCGCGAACTGGTGCCGCTGCTCTCGCCGGAGTTGAAGAAGTCGAGCATCGCCCTGAAAGAGGATTACCTCGCCGATCCGCATATTCGAGCGGACGCCGCCCAGTTGAAGCAGGTGTTGATCAACCTGGTGAAGAACGCCGCCGAGGCGATTGGTCGCGATGGAACTGTGACTTTGCGGACGCGGACCGAGACGCGCCGTCGTGGTCCTCGAACGCTCACCAATGTCATCCTTGAGGTCGCGGACACCGGCCCTGGCATTCCGGCGGAAGTGCAGAAGCGGCTCTTCGATCCGTTCTACACCACCAAGGCCAGCGGCACCGGTCTCGGATTGAGCATCGCCGCGCGCATTCTTGAAAAGCACGGCGGCACTCTTGAATACTCCACCCAGATGAATCACGGCACCATCTTCCGCATGGTCCTGCCCATCGAACACACGCATGAACTCGCCACACATTCTGGTCATTGAAGACGACACGCGGTCCGCGCAGTCGCTGGAGAAGCTGCTGCGGTCCCAGGGATTTGTTGTCACGCTCTGCCATCGCGGGGATGAAGGACTGGAGCGCGCCAAGAGCGGGGAGTTTAATCTCGTCATCACCGATCTGCGCCTGCCCGGTCTCGATGGGCTGGAGCTGATTCGGCAGATTCACGTCGAGAAGCCGCGCTTGCCGATGGTGCTCATGACCGCCTTTGGCACGACGGAAACGGCCATTGAAGCCACGAAGTTCGGCGCCTTCGAATACATCCTCAAACCCTTCGATGTCGCGGAGATGCTCGAAGTGGTGAAGCGCGCCGTCGCGAGCTCCCGGTTGATGAGCGAACGCGTGGAGCTCGGCGCGGCGTCCGACAAGCCAACGGCCCAGGCCATCATCGGCAATAGTCGCGCGATGCAATCCGTCTACAAGGAGATCGGTCGCGTCGCCGGAACGTCCGCCACCGTTCTCATCCGTGGCGAGACAGGCACCGGCAAGGAACTGGTGGCGCGCGCCATCTACCAGCACAGCGATCGCGCCGGGAAACCCTTTATCGCCGTGAACTGTGCGGCGATCCCGGAAACGCTCCTCGAAAGCGAACTGTTCGGTCACGAACGCGGCGCTTTCACCGGCGCGGACCAGCGTCGCATTGGCCGGTTCGAGCAGGCGCAAGGCGGCACGCTGTTTCTTGATGAGATCGGCGACATGACCGCCTTCACGCAGGCGAAGCTGCTGCGCGTGCTCCAGGAAAAGATCATCCAGCGCGTCGGCGGCAAGGAAAGCATTCCGGTGGACGTCCGCATCATCGCCGCCACTCACCGCGATTTGGAACAGGCGATCACGGAGAAGCATTTCCGCGAAGATCTCTACTACCGGCTCGGTTCGGTGGTGATCAAGCTGCCGCCGCTGCGGGAGCGCGCGGAGGATATTCCGGCACTCGCCGACTATTTTCTCCGCCGTTTTCGCGAGGAACTGAAGCTGGCCGATGCGTCCATCCAGCCCGCCGGACTCGCCTGGCTCAAGGACCAGCGCTGGCCGGGAAACGTTCGACAATTTGAGAACGTGATGCGCCAGGGATTGCTCTCGTCCCGTGGTTTTCCCATCAGCCGGGAGGTCTTGGAAATGATGCTGGCCAAGGGCGGCGACACGGCTTTTCACAACAAGCCCGCGGGATCGGGTTCGATCGAAGCCCTGATGGATGAGCTGCTGGCTGAGGCCAAGAGCGGCGCCGAAATTGATGTTCACGCACGCGTGTTCGAAGCGATGGAGCGCGAGCTCTTCACCCGCGCGATCAAGCTGGCGCAAGGGAATCAAGCGCGGGCGGCACGGTGGTTGAAAATGTCGCGCCAGACCGTGCGCGAGAAGCTGCAACACTTCGGGCTGAAGGAATCCAACGACGAGTCGGAGCAGTAGGCTTCATTCACTCTGCGCTCGCGAACTGATGTCTTGATCCAGGCGCGAGACTTGGCAGTGTGACCGGCGAAACCGTGGTCAACGCCCACACCATAGCCATTCTCGGAGCCGGTCCCGCCGCCAGCACGCTGGCCATCCTGCTCGCCCGCGCCGGCAAACGCGTCGCGCTGTTCCACAAACCCAAGGCTGCGCCGCTCATCGTCGGCGAATCGCTCGTGCCCGCCATCATCCCGATGCTGCAACAGCTCGGGGTGGAGGATGAAGTTCGCGCCTACAGCATGCTCAAGCCGGGTGCGACGTTTAACCTGAACGACGAGGTCAATTTCACCTTCTTCTTCAAAACGCTCACCGGTCGCACGGCGCGCTACGCCTACAACGTTCCCCGCGAGCGGTTCGATGACACGTTGCTGAACGCCGCGAAACGCGCCGGAGCGTCGGTGTTTGAAATCATGGCTGGTGTTGAGCGCGTAGGAACTACTGACCGCGTTCAGCTCAGCGGGGAAACGCTGGCGGCCACGGGCGATTTCTTCCGCGGGCAGCCGGACTGGATCATCGACGCCACCGGGCGCGTGCGTCTCCTGCCGAACCTGCTCGGCATCTCGAGCTCGGAAGGGCGGCGCAAGGACGTTGCGCTCTTCGCTCATGTGGACCAAACCGTCATCGAGCACGAAGGCCACGTTCACACCACGAGGTTGGATCACGGCTGGAGCTGGCGCATTCCGCTGCGCGGCCGCGTGTTGCTCGGCATGGTGCTCGGACGCGATCACGCGCAACGCTTTGGCGCGACGAAGGAGGAGCGTTACGACAATTTGCTCCAGCAGGATTCCGTGCTGCGAACCGTCGCCGGTGGCGCGAAACGCATCACACCTGTGATGGAGTACACCAACTACCAGCTCGTTTCTTCGCGCAGCGTGGGCGAGAACTGGGCGCTGGTCGGCGACACCGCGGGGTTCATCGACCCGGTCTTTTCGAGCGGATTGTTCCTCGGTATGAACGGCGCGTTTATGCTCGCGGACGCGATGCTCAAGGGCACGCCCGACGCGATGAAGCATTACGAGCGCGAGGTGATTCATCACCTCGCGACGTGGCATGAGATCGTGGATTACTTTTACAATGGCCGCCTGTTCACCTGCTTCAAAGTCGGCCAGATGTTGCGCGATACACTGCTTGTGAAGCTGACTTTCCCGCACATGAACAAGCATCTCGGCCGCATCTTCAGCGGCGCGGCGTCGACTTCGCCCTACAGCGTGGGCCTGCTGCGTTTCGCGATGAAGTATGGGCTCAAGGATGAGAACCCCGCGCAGCTGGCGATTCGATGAGAGCCGACGACCGCACGAAGCTCGGCTGTAGCCGTCGACGTGAGGAGGCGGTGCGTTCGATGTTCTGGGGAATCCACCTCCTCACGTCGGTGGCTACTTTCCTAATCGCTTCATCAGCCGTCGCCGAAGACCGCACGCAACCCACGATCGATGGCCTCATCGGTCCGCTCTTCGGCGATCACCACAGCTACATGGCCGAGACGCGCGTCCTCATTCCGCTCGTCCACGAGGACAGTTGGTCGTTGCGCTATCAGCAGAAGGAAACCACGCCGGTGCTGCGAGAAGGTTCGCAGACCCAACTGCTCAATCTCCGCAATCAATTCGAAGCCGACTTCCAGTTCGCCGAGAATTTCCGGCTGCTCGGCGTCGCCGGTTATCATCGCACAGCGTTTCAGGATCGGCCCGGCTTGCTCGATGCCTGCGAGGTTGGTCTTGGCCTCGGCTCACCGGTGCGCACGGAGATTTCACGATTCGAATGGCGCGTGGCTGTGGGCGGATTCGCGCATCGTCGCCGGCTGGATGCGGATTGGTGGAGCGACATTCACCTGGCGTGGCGCGTGTATGGATTCGCCGATCGGGAGATGGGCGAGACGAAAATTCAGCCGTGGCTCAGTCTCGAAGCGGATGTGGAATCCGCGAACGACGAGGAGAAGTTCCACGGTCACTATCGCATCGGCCCGGTTCTGGAACTGCCTTCGTCGAACGGCAATCGCGCCCGATTCCGCGCCCAATGGTGGGCGAATGATGGTAATCCGTTTTACGAAGATCGTTCCTCGTCGCTCCTGCTCGGCGTGGAGGTCAGCGCGTCGCTCGACACGGAAAAGCTCTACGACGCGCGTGAAAACCGTCCAACCGGCTGGCTGCCGCTGGTCTGGGGCCAGTATGATCTCGGCTACGGCGGCGAACGTTCCATTCAACGCACGGAGCTCACCGCGGAGTTCCATGACTCGGAGCTGTTCGATCAGATGCTGACCGGCATCCTCACCTACGAATCACGTCAGGAGTATCGGCCGGGCGATTACGACAACATCTCCTACACCGTCAGCATCGGCGCGCAGGCGCGGGTTGGTCTGGCGTCAGTCTTCTCGCAAGGACAGCCGCTCGTGGTGGGCCTGGAGTATCTGCATCGCAGCGCGCACGTGCTCGCGCCGGATGCGGACCGTGTTCCCGCCGGCGAAACGCTGCCGCATAACAGCATCAATCTCGGTCCCCGCCTGCGCGTGCAGACGCTCGGTTGGGATCTACCGTATCGCGACCCGGGCATCTACGCCGCCGAAACGCGCTGGCTGAATCGCTTCGACTGGCGGCTGACCATCGGCCACGACTTTCATCATTCGCGCGAGCGCGCGAATCCGTCCGGGCAGGTCGGCTTGAACTGGGACGCGGCGGCGATTCGTGGCTGCGTGCTCTATGCGCGCGGGCTTGGCTCCATCGGTAACGAAACGCCGGACTGGCAGGCGGAAGCTGGCGTGCGTCGCCCGCGTGGAAAACTATTCTTCCGCTACGAACGTTACGGCCTCGAAAGCTGGCTCGCGCGCGGCGATGCCGCGGTGGCAGGAATCGGCTTCGCACTGTGACACTCCTTCTTGTCTGACAAAGGGGAGAAGGCTTTTGGGTGTGGAGGCTGGCAGCTTTGCGGATCTCGATACGGATTATGCTTTCGGCGATTTGGCTTCATAGTTCGTTTGAAGCCACAACGACGAGCAGGCGCATCGTTGGCCAAACCTTGGCCGCGCGCCGCGTCGAAGCCGAGGCTTCTACAGCTAGTCGCGAAGTCAACCTACCAATGAGTGGAACAGCTTTAGGGTCATTCTCGATTCGGGCGTCCGGAGCATCTAGAAGGAAGTGGAGGTGTTGGGCGCTAAAGAGGTGTAAGCGCCGCACTCCGGAGCGCGGGTCTGTGACCCGCAGCAATCTTACTCCTCACACCACGCCCTCAAGAATCGGGAGCGGATCGAAGTTCCACGTTGCTGCGGCTCACAGAGCCGCGGTCCAATATTGCCTCACGCCTTCCGGCAGGTGATGAGCGTGTGGTAGAGGCCCACTTGGTCGCGCTGCTCCTCGACGACAAGGCCCGCTTGCTGGATGCAGCCGAGCAGGTCCGAGGAGTGATACATCTGGCTGTTGCCGTTCGCGAGGCAGGTGAAGTAGAGCGAAATCTGTTGGAGACAAAACGCCGCCGTTTCGTTCGGCTGCCGGTCCCAGAGCAGTTCGAGAATGTAGAGCCGCGTGTCCGGCGTCATCGCGGCGGCGGCGCGGCGCAGGATCGAAACGATTTGCTGCTCGGAGAAACAGTCGAGGAACTGGCTCATCCAAATCGCGTCGTGACCTCCCGGCAGCGTGGCCGATTCATCGAGCAGATTCACTGCTTGCAGGTCCACACGATCCGCGACGCCGTGCTGCTGGAGATTCGACTTCGCCAGCGCGAGTTGCTTGTCGAGGTCCGCAATGGTGATGCGCACGTCGGCGTTGTGCTTCGCGCATTGGATGGCGAACTTGCCGGTGTTCCCGCCGACATCGAGCAATCGCTTCGGCTGATGAGCGAAGACGATCGGCAGCGCGGCGGGGAACGCCTGATCGGAATAGTAATGGTCCCACGCCAGCCAGCTTTCGCGGGCTTGTGGCTCGAGCGAGGAGAGTCCCTCGTAGATCGTTGGCCAGTCGCCGAGCGATTTCAGACCGGCGGGTTTTCCTTCGCGCACCGCCTTATCGAGATCGAAGAAGCCGCGATAGAAGACATCATGCACCACGTCCATGTTGATGCGCGTCATCGGGTCGCGAAGCATGAAGTAGCCGAGCTTGGTGATCGTGTAGCGGCCATCGTTCAGGCAGAAGAGCCCGACGCCGAGCCCAGCTTCCATCAACACCTTCACGCCGTAACGCGGCAGGCTGACCTTCGCCACGACGTCCGCGAGCGTGATGCCGGTGGAACCACTCTTCTGCACCGCCTCGAGAATTCCCTCGGTGCGCAGCACGCGGCACGCTTGGAACGCCACAGGGGCATAGGCGATGCGTTGCGCCTCGGCCTTTGCGTCGAACGCGCTCTTGTTGTCCTGGGAGAAGAGGGGCTTGGAATCCATGGAGCGAACGACGGATTACTTCACGGCCGTCGCCGTCTCGACGGCTGCAGCCTGGCTCTTAATGATGCGCGAGAGCAGCGGCAGCGCGCGCTCGGGTTGAGTCACGTAGGGATTACTCTTGTCCCACACGTAACCTGCGAGTACGGAGCAGACCTGGCGCATGATGTCGCGATTTCGGCCGGCGTTGAAAAAGATGTCGGGCAACGTGCCGTCATACCAAGCGGTCACATAGGCGCGGAAGGCGTTGATGCCGCCCATTACCCAGTCCGCGTAATCCGCCTGCCAGTTCACCGTCTCACCGCGCAGTTCGCGCGTCAGCGTCTTCGCGGCGCGACTGGCAGAGGCGAGCGCGAGCGTGACACCGGAGCTGAAGATCGGATCGAGAAACTCCGTCGCGTTGCCCACCAGCGCGTAGCGGGGGCCGTGAATTTGTTTCACGCCGCAGGAGAATCCGACAATGCGTTGCGGCACGAAGGCCAGTTCCATGTCGCGCAAACGCGGCCCGGCACTGGGGTCGGTCGAAACGATCGCGCGCAGCTGTTCCTCCGGCGTGCCGGGGAACTGCGCGAAAATCTCCGGCGTGGCGACGACGCCGACGCTTGTGCGGCCGTTGGAGAACGGAATGATCCACAGCCATGCGCCGCTCGGATGCAGGCACGCCCAAATTTTTCCTTCCTCGCGACCTTCGGGTCGGTGATCGCCCGTGACGTGCGCGAACAATGCCTCGCGCACCGGGAAGTTCGATGGACGTTCCAGATCGAGCAGGCGCGGCAAGACGCGTCCGTAGCCGCTGCAATCGAGGATGAACTTCGCGGTGACATTCTGCGACGAGCCGTCCGGATGCGAGACGGTCGCGGTCGCGTGCGTGTCGAGAAACTCGACGGAAGTAACGCTGCGCTCGAACAACACCTCCCCGCCCATGTCCTTCACCGCGTTGGCCAGCGCGAGATCGAACTCGGCGCGCGTGACCTGCCAGGTGTATTTCCAGCCTTCGGTGAACTGCGCGGAGAAATCGAAATTGCACGTGCCGCCATCGCGATGAAACACCGCGCCGTTTTTCTGGATGAAATTCTCCTTCGCGACCGCTTCCAACAGGCCGGCTTCCTGAAGGTAATCCATGCAGTGCGGCAACAGGCTCTCGCCGATGACAAAGCGCGGGAAGCGTTGCTTCTCGATGACACGCACCTTGAAGCCCTCGCGGTGCAGGAGCGACGCGGCGACGCAACCCGCCGGGCCGGCACCAATAATCAGCACATCGACGTCAGTGTTCATTTTCGATTTGAGGCGCGAGACATTGCTGCTGCACTTCCTCAGACTGAAGCAGTCGCGTGACTTCTTCAATGTCCGTCACGAGCGGGCGATCACTGCCGAGCTGCGCGGAGACGCCGCGCACAATGTCGTGAAGCTTGCGGAAGTCGCTGCCGAGCACGAAGTCCTTCCCGCGCAAGTCAGCCGCCTGCACCAGCGCGAGCGTTTCGATGGCGAGAATCTTCCAGACGAGCGGCAACGCGGTGCGCGTCATCTTCGCGGCGATGCTGCCCATGCTGACCACGTCCTGGTTGTTGGCGTTCGTCGGGATCGTCTGGATGGAAGCGGGTGTGCCGAGCAAACGCGCTTCCGCAGCGAGTGATGTGGCGAGAAGTTGCGCGCCGGAGAAGCCGGTGTTTAAACCCGCGGCGCCGCCCGTGAGCATCGGCGGCAAGCCACGGCTGTAACGCCAGTTCACGAGACGCTCGATCTGGCGCTCGGCGAGGAGGGCTGTCTTGATGAGGCCCATGCGCAGGTAATCGCTCACCATGGCGACCTGTTGCCCGTAGAAATTGCCGCAGTGAATCACCATGCCCGTGTCCGGGAAGATGAGCGGGTTGTCGGTGCTGGCGTTCAGCTCACGCGTGACGACTTCCTCGACGTGCCAGAGTGCTTCTTGGAATGCGCCGAGCACCTGCGGGACGCAGCGGAGCGAATACGGATCTTGAATCTCCGCGCCGGCATCGACCAGCTTGGGCATCGAGCCCCACTGATGGTCATCGATGCGACGGGCGTAATCGGGATGCGTGCGCAGCGAATCACTGATGCGTCGCGCGACGAGCGACTGTCCGCGAAATCCGCGAGCCATGTGCGCCTGACCACAGAGCACTTCCGGTTCGCCACCGAGAACTTGAAACAGGCACGACGCGAGCAGTTCCATCCAGCGGAGGATGCGATCGGCTTCGTGCGTGGCTAGCGCGGCAAGGGCGGTCATCACGGACGTGCCGTTCACGAGCGCGAGACCTTCCTTCGCGCGGAGAACGGCGGGAGTAAGTCCGGCTTGGCGGAGTGCGTCCGCGCTTGAGAGACGCTTGCCGCCGACGCGAGCGTGGCCGAGGCCGACGAGCAATCCGCCCATATGCGCAAGCGGAACGAGGTCGCCACTGGCGCCAACGGAGCCTTCGCTGGGAATCTCCGGGAGGATGCCCTTGTTCAACGCGGCGATGAGCAGCTCGATCAGTTCCTCGCGAATGCCGGAGTAACCGCGCGCGAGCGCGTTCGCGCGGGCGAGCATGATGGCCCGCGTTTCGACTTCGGAGTAGAGCACGCCCTGACCGCAGAAGAGATGATGCAGTAGGTTGATCTGATGCTGGGCTTGATCCTCGTTGCTGACGCGGAAGCCGCTGAGCGGGCCGAATCCGGTATTGATGCCGTAGATGGCGCGAGGTTCGGCGGCGAGCTTGTCCACGAGCTCACGACTGCGGCGCACGAGCGGGCGCGAACTGTCCGCGAGCTGGCACGGGGCTTGGAGACAGGAGACACGCCAGACGTCCTGGAGTGACAGATGGTGGCCGTCCAGAGGTATCACGTCGCGGAGTAATTCGGAGGACAAGAGGGAAAAAGACTCCCGCAACGCGAGCGCTGCGGGAGGAATGAATGTGTCGGCTCGGGCGGAAGCTTACTTGTTCTTCAGCTTGAAGATGGCGTCCTGGGCGTCCTTTTTCACAGCCGCGTTGGCGTGATTGAGGAGCGGTTCGATGGCAGGAATCAGATCCTTGCCGCCGATTTCAGACAGCGTGCGGCACGCGTCGCGGATGACGTTCGGCGTGGGATGATCGAGCAGCGCCTTGATCTCAGGGATGACCGGCTGGGACTTCAGTCCGCGGAGCGCCTTCAAACCGTCGATGATTTCCTCTGGCGTCTTGCCCTTGAGCAGCGCGGCGATTTGCTTGAGCTCAGCCTCGGTGACGTCCGCGTGCAGCGTGCCCACGACGCGAGCAGCTTTGCGACGGACCTTCACACGTTCGTCACCGAGCATGGATTTGATCTTGGCGACGCCTTCGACGCTGTTGGGATACTTCTTTTCAATCTCCTGCATCGCGGCGGTCACCCTGCTTTCCATTTTGTCCGACAGCGCGGCAATGGCGGCGGCTTCGGATTTCTCGGCAGCCGGGGCCTGGAACACGAAGGTCGCCAGTGCGAACAGCAGTGCAAAAGTCGTTTTGAGTGAGAAGGTCGTTTTCATAACCACGTTGATGAGTGCTTTGTTGATTTGTCCAAACGCATTACGGCAGTTGCTGCCGGCCGGAGGCGCCGATGCAGCTGAAACGAGACTAACGACGGCGAGTGGGCTGTCAACAGGCTGGGGCACTGATGGGCCGAAAGTGGCAATGACGTCGACGCAAGACGAACGCAGCGGATTGCTCGGACTGGCGCAAAATTCGGTGCGGGACTAGGCGGGTGAACTTTTGCCGCTCGCCGTGACGCAACGGAGTTTGTAGCGTCCGCAGCAGCAACGCCCGCGTAATGCACAACGCCGCATTCCTCCAGGATCTTGCCGTGGTCATGATGGTGGCCGGACTGGTCACGGTCAGCTTCCGTGCGCTGAAACTTCCGGTGGTGCTGGGTTACATCCTGGCCGGCGTGATCATCGGCCCGCACGTTCTACCGTCTCCACTGGTGTCGGATGAGCAAAGCATCCAGACGCTTTCTGAACTGGGCATCGTCTTTCTCCTCTTCGCGCTCGGGCTGGAGTTCAACTTTCGGAAGATCCGGCAGATTGGCTTCACGGCGTTCATCGTTGCTCCGCTCGAAACGGCGCTGATGTTCTTCATCGGATTCCAGATCGGGCGCTACTTCGGCTGGAGCGGGACGGACAGTGTCTACCTCGGCGGCATCATGATGATCTCCTCCACGACGATCATCACCAAGACGCTCGCCGATCTCGGGAAGGGCAAGGAGAAGTTCGCCGAAGTGATCTACGGCATTCTGATCGCGGAGGACATCATCGCCATTTTGCTGATCGCGTCGCTGTCGGGCGTGGCGATGACCGGCACGTTTGAAGTCGGTGCGGTGTTGGAAACCATGGGGCGGCTTGGCGTGTTCACCGTGATGTCCATCGTGCTTGGGTTGCTGATCGTGCCCAAACTCCTCGCGTTGGTGGCGCGGTTTCACAACGAGGAAACCATGCTGATTACCGTGCTGGGTTTATGCTTCGGCCTTGCGCTACTCGCGCTGAAGCTGAAGTACAGCGTCGCGCTGGGGTCGTTCATCATGGGCGCGTTGATTGCGGAATCTCACGACATCCGGCGCATCGAGCGGCTGACGGCCCCGCTGCGGAACATGTTCAGCGCGGTATTCTTCGTGGCGATCGGTCTGCTCATTGAGCCGAAGCTGCTGGTGCAATACGCCCTCCCGATCGCGGTAATCAGCGTGATGCTGGTGGTCGGGAAGATTGCGGCCTGCTCGTTCGGAAGTTTTGTGGCGGGCTACGATCGCGGCACGTCCATGCGCGTGGGGCTCGGCCTCGCGCAGATTGGCGAGTTCTCGTTCATCATCGCCGCGTTGGGCAAGGACCTTGGCGTGACGAGTCATTTCCTTTATCCCATCGCGGTATGCGTCTCCACGGTCACCTCCGCGTTGACGCCGTTTCTCATCCAGCACGCGGACTGGTTGGTGAAGCTGCATGACCGGTTCGCCCCGCGCTCGCTGCTCCATTACCAGCAGGATTACACGGCGTGGATTCGCCGTGTGCGGGAGAATCATTCGGTGAGCGCGCCGAGAAAGATGGTGCGCCTGATGGTCTTTCAGCTGTCGATCAATGTCGCGCTTATCGCGGGATTGTTTCTCGCCGCGACCCTCCTCGATCGCTGGAAGGTCGATTGGTTAACGGATCTGCCGCGGTGGACTGGCGGTCGCAACACGGTGCTCTGGCTGGCGGCGATGTTGTGCAGCCTGCCGCTCTTCATCGCCACGCTGCGCAAGCTGGACGCGCTCAGCATGCTGCTTTCCGAGATGGCCATTCGTGGCGGCTCGACGATGAAGAACAAGATGGCGATGCGCGCGATGATCTCGAACACGACGCTCTTCGCCGGGATCGTCGGACTGGGATTGCTCGTGCTCGCGCTGAGTTCGGTCCTGCTGCCGTCGTGGGAAGTATTCGTGGTGCTGGGCAGCATCGGCGTGTTGCTGGCGGTCTTGCTGCGGACGTTCTTCATCCGAATCTATGCGCGGGCGCAGGTGACGATTCGGGAAACATTGTCGCGCGAGCCGCTGCATCATGCGCTGGAACATTCCAAGCCGATGCCGTCCTTGCTCGAGAACGCCGAGCTGGTGACCGTGCAGATCACCCCGCGATCACCAGCGCTCGGGAAACAGATCCGCGAGATGGAATTGCGGACGCGCACCGGATCAACGGCGGTCGCAGTGCGGCGCGGGACGGAGACGGTGATCAGTCCGGAGCCGGATTTTGAGTTCCAGCTGAACGATGAGGTTTTGCTGATCGGAAACGAGCGCCAGCTGACGGAGGCGAGGAAGTTGTTTGAGCCTTTCGACTCGGTGCCGGCGAGCGACGATTGAATTCCCACTTTCCTTCCCCCGGGCGCTTCGTAGCATCGCCGCATGGACAAAGAGCAAGTGGCGGCAATCCTCGTGGACATCGGGACGTTGCTGGAGTTGAAGGGCGAGAATCCGTTCAAGACGCGCGCGTATGTGAACGCGGCGCGGACGCTCGAGGGTTTGACGGAGCCGCTGGCGAATATCGTGGCGGAGGAACGACTCGGGGAGATTAAAGGCATTGGCGATGCCTTGCAGCAGAAGATCACGGAGCTCGTGACCATGGGGAAGCTGAAGTATTACGACGAGCTGAAGGCGTCTGTGCCTCCGGGGTTGGTGGACATGCTGGGCATTCCCGGCGTCGGACCGAAGAAGGTGAAGGCGCTTCACGACAAGCTGGGCATCGAGTCCATCGAACAACTCGAAGCTGCGTGCAAGGCCGGCAAGGTGGCGACTCTGGAGGGGTTCGGCGAGAAGACCCAGAGCAAAATTTTGGAGGGGATTCAGTTCAAACGCACCTACGCGTCGCGGCATCATTTGCACACGGCGCTGACGGTGGCGGAGCCGATCCTGGAATCGTTGCGCGAACATCCGGACGTGATTCGTTGCAGCACGGGCGGGAGCTTGCGGCGCTGGCGCGAGACGATCGGCGATATTGATTTCCTGGTATCATCGAAGAATCCGGCGGCGGTGATCGAGTTCTTCACGAGTCAGCCGGGGATTCTCAGCGTGAGCGCGAAGGGCGAGACGAAGGCGAGTGTGATTTTGCCCGGCGGCATTCAGGCGGATTTGCGCGTGGTGACGGATGCGGAGTTTCCGTTCGCGCTGCTCTATTTCACCGGCAGCAAGGAGCACAACATCGTGATGCGGCAGCGGGCGATCGCGCGCGGGCTGCGGCTGAATGAGTATGGACTGTTCAAGTCGAAGGAGGAGACGCGTGATCCGAAGCTGCTGGTGCCTTGCAAGACGGAGGAGGACGTTTTTGTGGAGCTCGGGCTGGCCTACATCCCGCCGGAGATGCGCGAGGATCACGGCGAGTTTGCCGCGGCGGAGCAGGGGAAGCTGCCGAAGTTGATCGAGTGGACGGATTTGCGCGGGTCGCTGCACAACCACACGACGTGGAGCGATGGACATCATCCGATTGAGGATGTCGCGGCACATTCGATTGAGATCGGTTGCGATTACTGGGCGATCACGGACCACAGCAAATCTTCCTTCCAGGCGCACGGTCTGGACGCTGCGCGGTTGCGGGAACAAATCAAGGCGGTGGCGGCGCATAATCAGAAGCTGGCGGACAGCGGCGAGGAGTTTCGGCTGCTGGCGGGTTCTGAGGTGGACATTTTGAAGGAGCGACTGGACTTCGACAACGATCTGCTCGCGGAACTGGACGTGGTGGTGGCGAGTTTGCACGTCGCAGGCAGCGACGAGGCGGACAACACGAACCGGCTGATTCGGGCGGCGTTGAATCCTTACGTTCACATGCTCGGGCATCTCACGGGCCGGCTTTTGCTCGAGCGCGAGGCTTACAAGGTGAATCAACAGGCGGTGATCGACGCGTGCGCGGAGACCGGCACGTGGATCGAGCTCAACGCGAATCCGTATCGCTTCGACATGGACTGGCGGCTGTGGTTCTACGCGAAGTCGAAGGGCGTAAAGTGCGTGATTAACTGCGACGCGCATCGCAACGAACACGCGGGTTTCCTGCGTCTCGGCGCCGGCATTGCGCGCAAGGGCTGGCTGGAGAAGGCGGATGTGATCAATGCGCTGCCCCTCAAGGAGCTGAAGAAGGCATTGCAGCTGAAGCGGAATCGGGTGAAGTAGGCTTGTTCAGCGGGCGAAGATCTGGCGGATGACGTCCTCGATGGGGACTTCCTGGATGTCGATGTCGTTCACGGGAAGTTCGTCGAGCAGCGCCTTGCAGACGGGAATGACGCGGTCGCGCTTCACTTTGAGCTTCACAGTCTCGCGATCTTTCTCGATGACTTCACCGAACTTCGAGAGTTCCAAAGCGGGGATGGGTTTCTGGGTGTCGCAGTGGATGGTGACAATCTTGAAGTCGGCGAAACGATCGATCACTTCGTCCAGTTGCCCGTCGAAGAAAATTTTCCCGTGGTCTATGATGATCACCCGGCGGCAGAGGGCCTGGATGTCGGCCATGTAGTGGCTGGTCAGGAGAATGGTCGTCTTGCGCTTCGCGTTGTAGTCGCGGAGAAATTCACGGACGATTTTCTGCGAGATGACGTCGAGACCGATGGTGGGCTCGTCGAGGAAGAGAACTTTGGGTTGGTGGAGCAGGGAGGCGATGAGCTCCATCTTCATGCGTTCACCGAGGGAAAGCTCGCGGACCATGACGTTGAGCTTTTCTTTCACACCAAGCATTTCGGTGAGCTCGCCGACGGTGCGTTCGAAGATTGTGCGGTCGATGCCGTAGATCTTGGCGTTGAGATCGAGTGATTCACGAGCGGGAAGATCCCACCAGAGCTGGTTCTTCTGACCGAGCAGCAGGGCAAACTGCCGGCGATAACCATCGTCGCGTTTCCACGGCGTGTAACCGAGAACGGTGGCAGATCCGGCGGACGGATAGAGCAGCCCGGAGAGCATTTTCAACGTCGTGGTTTTTCCAGCGCCGTTGGGACCGAGGAAGCCGACGAGTTCGCCTTCCTCGACCTGAAAGGAGACATCTTTGACGGCGTAGGTGGTTTCGTACTTTCGCGAGAACAATCCTTTCAGTGCCCCGGCGATGCCTGGCTCCTTCTTGTAGGTGCGAAAGGTCTTGGTCAGACCTTGAACTTGAATCACTGCCATCGCGGGAAGTGTAGGGAGAGTTGGAGGTTTGGAAAGTGTGGGTGTGCGCGCATTTCGCAAAAGCAAATCGGGAGCGCCGAACTGCGACGCTCCCGATTCATATGCACACCAACAAATCTTTTCAGCGAGTGAGTTGCTTTTCCAAGTAGCTCACGACCTGGCGGACTTGCGCATCAATCTGCATGCGGTCCTTTACGAGGCGGCAGGCGTGGAGAACGGTGCCGTGATCGCGGCCGCCAAACGCTTCGCCGATGGTGTTCAGCGAGCTTTCGGTCATCTGGCGCGCGAGATACATGGCGATCTGGCGCGGGAACGCGATGTTCTCCGGACGGCGCTTGCTGGTCATGTCCGCGAGGCGAATATCGAAATGTTCAGCGACACGCTTCTGGATGACGTCAATGCTGATGGTGAAACGGCCTTCTTCGTGAAGGATCTCGCGCAAGAGTCCTTCGACGACTTCGATGGTCAGCTTCTTGCCGGTCAGCGCAGCGAAGGAGGTGACGCGAACGAGCGCACCTTCCAACCGGCGGATGTTGGTCCGGATGCGCTGCGCCATGAAGTTGACGATTTCCTCAGGCAGCTCGACGCCCATGGACTTTTCCTTCTTCCGAAGGATGGCCAAGCGGGTTTCGACATCCGGCGGCTGAAGATCGGTGACGAGTCCCCACTCGAACCGGGAGACCAGGCGTTGCTCGAGATTCTGGATCTCGCTCGCGGGTCGGTCACAGGTGAGCACGATCTGCTTCCGGGCTTCGTGAAGGGTGTTGAACGTGTGAAAAAATTCTTCCTGAATGCGTTCTTTGCCCGCGAGGAACTGGATGTCGTCGATCAGGAATACATCGCTCTGGCGATATTTCCGGCGGAAGCGGACAAGCTGGTTGTTCTGAATCGCGTCGATGAACTCGTTGGTGAATTTTTCGGTCGAGACGTAGGTGACGCGTGCGCCCTTCTTGTGCTTGGCGACGTGCTGGCCGATCGCGTGGAGCAAATGGGTCTTGCCGAGACCGACGCCGCCGTAGAGGAACAGCGGGTTGTAGGATTTGCCGGGCTGCTGAGCAACGGCGATGGCGGCCGCATGCGCAAAGGTGTTGTTGTTCCCGACGACAAAGGTGTCGAAGGTGTTCTTGGGATTGAACGGCAGTTCTTTGACGGCCGCGTTTCGTTCGGGGGCGAGATCCTCCAGAACAACCGGCTTGGTTTCGTCGTCGATGGGTTGAACAACGACTTCGGCGGGTCGCTTGAGCGTGATGCTCGCGTTCGTTACCCGAAACTTGACCGACATCGGGCGGGCCGAAGCTTGGGAGAGGACATTGCGAAGCAGGTCGAGGTAATTGTCCTTCAGCCAGACTTCGGAAAACTCATTGGCGACGTCGAGTGTGATGGAGTCTCCATCCAAAGCACTGGCACGAAGAGGTGCGAACCACAGGTTGTAGATTTCACTGTTGCTGAGCATCGCCCGCAGGAAATCCTGCGCCGCAGCCCAAAGTTTTTCAGCAGATTCTTGCATTGTTGTCCCAAATCAAAATTCCGTTTTTAGGGGATTTATTCACCTGCCCCGATTCTTGGCTCTTATTCGAGCTTTGAAATCGAAAACCGGCTTACCGGTGCCAGCATCTACTTCGCAAACGCACCTGCATCGAACCCACATTGCCCTCGATGCAATTCATTCTTAACCGCAACTTCCTGCAATTCAAACCCTTCAAAAGGACACTTTCCGGTCCCGCCAGAAAATCAGACGACAAATCCACCGCAGAGTTTTGCACTTCGATTAACGGGGCGAGTATTTAGGCCAACCGCTCGGAACTGACGAGGACAACATATTAACTCTTGTTCACGAGTTATTCACAACCCGTTTTCCCTCGAAAAACGACGGTTTGGTGGCGCTTTGGTCACGTTTCTTCGCCCACTGCGGACGGAGCAAACTTTCGTCAATCCGTACATCTATCGCTGTCGCGTATTCGGCCATCGGCGTCGAACGCGACAAACCACTGTCATTGGCGCACTCGGAGCTCCACGAGGTTATCGAGTTCGATTCACGTGTAAACTCGGATCTGGCCATTGGAGAAAATATTTCTGCACCTGAAGTTCGACATCACCCCAAGATGCCGTCGAACCAACCCTTCGTGGACGAATCATGCGGACATGGACGTGGGAGATTCCGGTTCCTTGGGAGCTCTGGCGAGTAATACAGAGCAGCTCTGCCGGCGGTGAAGTCCAGTGCAGCGAAATTAATCATCAACTGCATGAGAATTAATACATGGCCCGGATTCTTGACAGATCTCGCCGAGGGTAGTCTATTGGGCGCGGATTACGGCACTTGAATTTCGGGCAACTTGAATTGTTCTTTCTAGCCCAAACCGTTTTCGGCATCGGTCTAATACAGCTGACGCCGAATTTTCCACGTAATCCTACGTTTGTATTAAATTCGAAATTCCCCGGGTCGCTGCGTCACCCCCTGACCAAGCGACCCGGTTTTTTTATGGTCGGAAGGTGACGAACTCGCGGAACGGTCGGCTTTCTGGAGATTATCCACCAACGCGTGCGTTGGCTGATTGAGCGTTGCGCGGCAGCAAACTCCAGATTTTCGTTGCGGAGGCTCCGGGGAATCCGCTGGCGAGCTTCAACTGGTAGTCTCGTTCCAAAATGTTTGGATGCGTTTCCCACTGGCGGAAGGTTTTCCAATCGACGTAGCCCTTGAGCCACGCGAAGTGTCCATGAACAGGCACCGGAAGGTCGCTACCATGCAGGATTCGGTCAGCCAACGGTTCTTTTACGCATTTCCGGACGTGGCGTCCTCGAATGGGAACATTGAACGCGCTGTTGTCGCCGTAAAGATTTGGATACTGGCGGGTCATTTTGGCGAAGAGATGGAAATATTCTGGATCGAGCAATCCGCTTTTGGTGCCGCAATGCGCGGCGATGACGTTGACGCCGCATTGTAACGGCAGTTCGAGAACCTTTGGGTTCGAGAACTCTTTCCTGACGACAGGAACCGTATGCTCACCTCCAGTGTGGGCCAGCAGCGGCACGCGAGCCTCCGCCATTCGTTCCCAGAACTTCGTGAACCGACGGTCGCTGCAATCGATGTTGTGACAGTTGGGCAGGCATTTCATCATCACCGCGCCAGCCGCGATGCAGCGATTGAGTTCTTCCAAGGCATCGCGACGGGCCGGATGGATCGACACTGCCGGGAGGAATTCGGGGTGCGCCTTGGCCAGTCCAAGAACGTAGTCGTTTGGCACATAAAAGGAACCGACGTTCTCCATTCTTCTGCCGGCCTCGTCGTAAACATGATCGTGCGCCAGGATGACCGCTGCGCTGAGGGAAGAGGTCCGAACTAGGTCCAACAGCCGATCGACGTAGAGGCGATCCAGATCGCCCTTCATCGCCGAGGAGGGCAGACCAATTTGCCGCAACATCAATGCGGCCAGTGGCTGGTGCCAGCCGGTGACTCGAAGCCAGCACCCCGATCCGTTGCTTCCGTTCCCGACGATGTGGACGTGCATGTCCACGGGTCCGAAAGCTGGTTTGGACTTGTGGGAATCGGAGGCTTTCTGTTGTGGAGCGGTGGCTGTCACAGCGCGGCGGCACGGGCGACAGTTTGAAACTCACCGAAGAATCTTTCCAGTCCCTCGAGATCGATGGATTCCAAACTTTTGGAAGTGAAGACCCCGAGGATCGCCCCGTCCTGACGTCGCTCGCAGTAAAGGAACGCCCCAGAATACACCCAGCGCAGCCGGGTCGGTATAATTCGATTGAATTGGGCGACTTGAAATCCGTCGCTCACGCAACGCAGCGCATTCTCGACCGAACTTTCCTCAAATCCGTCCGCCCACGACTTGGAGATCGATGATTGATCCGGAAAGCGCAACCCGCACGCGAGGATTCCCTCGAACGGAGCGCTCTGTTCGAACCATTGATTGATCTGCTCTTTCATGGCTGCATCGTGCCGCTCGGCTCCGCAACTTTTGCCCTGCTGGTCCGGACAAACAAGCCTCGATCCGCCTGGACTTGAGCCACCACCCGGCAATCGACTGCCGTAATCTCCAAGCGATCAAATTCTCCAATGGGAAGCCCCTGCGCGAGTTGCCGGGATTTTTGGGAAAGGAACTCAAGAAAGCCCACGCGACCGTTCGTGTTGTTGCACTGATATTCGTGCAACACCTCGCCTTGAAGAGAGCAGACCAGCATTTCTTCCACCTTCGGACGCCCCGTATCGGCCATTGCCGGCAAGCGTTGTGGAGCTGCTGGCAGTTCCACTTCTGCGGCGGATGCCGCCTCGATGACGGGAACGATTGCCGGTGTGTTGCGTTCCGCCGTGTGGATGACGGGCGGCGTGGGGAAGCTTTCGTCGGTCCCCCCGGGCGGTTCGATGGATCCTCCCTCTTCATCGCGCTTTCGCGCCGCTTCCATCAGCAGAAACTCCCACGAGCCAGTGATGCTTTGCGTCGGTGGAGCGCTGAAGGGTTTGACGTCGAACTCACCGCCGGAAAGGCTCAGCAGGTAGTTAAACGCATCCTCGCCTGATCGATTTCCGCATTGCGCGTGGATGATCTGGCCGTCCTTGACGTAAACTGCGCCCTGCACGCTGCCGGCAGAGATCTTCAGGAGGGAAGAGTTTCTCGCGAGGCACTCCATCTGGAGCACGTCCTGCAATCCCACTCTTCGCAGCACGCCGTGAAAACCTTCCTCGGGTTGGAACCGGGTCAGCTCATGCAGCGTTGCGTAGACGCTTTGCCAGCCGCCGCTGTCGCGAGGCTTTTCGAGGAAAAGCTCCGCGCCAGAGCTGAGACAGGTCGAGCGGTTTTGATCCGTCGCGTCACCCGTGAGGATCACCTTGAGGATGTTCGGATATTTGCGCTGGAGCAGGTTGAGAAACTGCAGGCCGTCCACCAGCGGCATGTGAATATCGATGACGAGCAGGTCAATCTTGTGTTCCTGCAGGCTGCCGAGGGCGCGACTCACATCCGGCGCGGTCAGCACCTCCCAGGTGTTGCCGGAAAACTTCGTCATGATCTGCTGGAGAATCGCCAACAGATTGACGTCGTCATCGACGAACAGGATTTTTTTTCGCTTTTGCGCCATTTACGACAGCAGTTCTCTATACGACGAGTGCCGCGCGGCTCTCTCTGGCCGGCGCGTGCCGCCCGGCTACAACAGCTTTTCCTTGCACAGGTCACGCCAGGCATCCATCCGTTCCGTCAGGCCCAGCTCGGTCAGATAGTTCGAGTCCGCGGCGGCGATCAAGGAGTCTTTGGACTCCGCCTGAATCTCGTGCTCGATCACGTTAGCGGCGTGGACAGCGGTGAGCGGACAGAATTGTTTGCTGAGGAAACGAATTGGGAAGTGATGCAACGCGACGGCTTCGACGATGGGCATGGGAAGGCCCCAGATTCCGAGGAGACACGCTCCCAATTCTCCGTGCGTGGCACCGAAGACGCCGGTCTCTGCGTCCCACAGGTGAATCTTTTGTTCCTTCGCCTTGGTCAGAGCTTCCTTGAATCCGTCGGGAACATTCGCAGCCAGCAGCAATTTGCCCAGATCGTGCAACATTCCACCGGTGAACGCCTGACCGACCACTTCCGGAGCCGCGCCTTCCGCCCGCGCGATTTGCTCGGCGAACTTGCCGGTGGTGACGGAATGTTTCCAGAGCTTCTCCACGGAAAATTCCGCAGTCCGCACCTTGTCGAAGTAGGAGAAAGTGTGCGCCAGGAGCACGAGCGCTTTCGTGGTTTCCATGCCCAGGTACATCACCGCCTCGGAAGCGCTGACGACCTGCAGTTGCAACCCGAAGACCGCAGAGTTCACGACCTGGAGCAGCTTGGCACTCAGCACAGGATCCTGCGCGATCATGGAGCCGATGTTCTCGATGGAGGCGTCGGGAGATTGAAGTTCTGCGACGATCTTGAAATACAGGTTCGGTGGGCTCGGCAGCTTCTTCATCTGCGCGATGAGCTTCTGCACCGTGTCGTTCGGAAGCCATGATTCCAGAGAGAACGCGCGGTCCAAAGCAAAGCCGATCGTCTGCGCGTCGCTTGGTTTGACGAGATACTGGTGCGCGGTGCCGACGCATTTCATCGCCGCCTGCTGATCCGCCATGCTCGCACGGATAAACCTCAGCGTTTTCGGACTGCGTTGAATGACCTCGTCGAGCAGTTGCGCGCCGGTCATGCCGGGTAGCTGCATGTCTGCCACGATGGCGTCGCAGGGAGATTGCGTCATCGACGCCAGAGCCTGGAGGCCTGACTTGGCGAATGCGACGTCCCAATTTTCCGAGAACCCGCCCGATTGATTCTGCAATTGCTCCCAGAGGGCGAGATCTTCACCTACAAACAACACGCGCTTCCGTGACATACCTACTCCTTTCGGCAGAAATCCGTTCTCCGTAAGTCCCTACTTTGCCCGACGTCAATAGCTCTTGGCCATGCCCAGAGTTTCACGGCGAATGAATGCCGTTTCACCAGCCACCGGGTTCAGGCCGCGACCGTCTGCCGCTGGCTCCCAGCCCAGCCGCCACAAAGCTTTCTCCGCACTTTCCCGAACCCACTGATCCATATCGTGCAAAGCCTCGGTTAAGGGTTCGAGAGCTCGTTGATCGGCGATGCGGCCCAGGGCTTCAGCCGCTGCGAAGCGGAGATCGCGGTCCCAGTCTCCCAGCGCCTGCACCAAAGCCTGGAACGCAGCGGCCCGCTTGTAATAAACGGGATCCGAAAATGAATTCAGCGTCGGCTCGGGTTTCGGTGTGTCGCTCAGCTTGCTCAGTGTGTCGGAGGCCGCCTGGCGCACCCAATATTCCTTGCTCGTCATCGCGGACTTGAGCGCCGGAACTGCCAATCGCGCCTCTTCCGAACGTTCCCACTCAGGATCGAGTTGTTTGAGAACGCCCGCGGCGGCGTGACGAACGGAGGACTGCGGATCAGCGAGCGTCACCACGAGATGCTCGATGGCGCTACGGTGGCGAATCTGCCCCAGCGATGCCACCACGGCTTCCCGGACATCGTGATCCGGATCCTTCAATAGGATTGTCAAAGCCTCGACTCCGCGAACGTCCTTCAATTTGCCCAGCGATTCGACGGAAGCCTTGCGCACGCTCCAGTCCAGATCCTTGAGTGACGCCACCAGCCGATCAAAGCCACCGTTGTCGTTCATTGCGCCCAGAGCGTTGGCCGCCGCGGCGCGGACCAGCGGATCCTGATCCTTCAACGAGAGTGTCAGTGAATCCGCGCTGCGAGGATCGCGCAGTGATCCGAGAGCTTCCACGGCGGCCACCCGCACGTGACCGTCGGAATCTCGCAACGCGGACATCAGCGGCTTGAGCACCCGTTCATCACCGATTTGGCTCAAGGCCTCCACCACATTGCGCCGATTCGGACATCGCTTGTCGCGCAGTGCCGTGAGCAATGGTTCCAACGCCAGCGTGCCGATGTTTGCCGCCTTTGCGTATTCGCCCAGCGCGATAAACCGGAGAACTCGCTGGATATCATTCGAAGGTTTCCAGCCGAAGAAATCGAGTGCCTTCGCCGCCCGCCGGCGAACGCTCAGATTGAGATCCTTAAGCGCGCCCACCAGCACTTCCGTGCAAGTGGCATCCCCCATTTGCATCAACGCCCCCACGACGGCCTCGCGCACTTCCGGGTCCGGATCGCGCATGCCTTGAACGAGAGCGGGGATCGCGCGGGTTTCCTTCAAACGCCCGAGGGCTTGAACGACCGCCAGGCGCACGGCGTTGTCGTCATCTTGCAGGGCTGAAATGAGATGCTCGACGGATTCATCCGTTCCTTCTGAAGCAAGCTTCTCAATGGCCTGCCGCCGCGTCTGCGGGTTCTTGAACTTCAGTTGCTGTAGGGTCCACCAATGCATCGTCGTTAATTGGCTATTCTGCGTTGTTCAGTCGTTGCGTTCGCCTTCAGGTAGCCAGAGCTGTGCCGGACGTCGCCGACTTCCGCCTTTCTCCAATGTCGCCGTGGAACGTTCGATCCCCGCACGCGAAGTGTCTACTTCATGGGCAATGCCGTCGCTGGAACGAGACAGCCGTTCACTCCCACGTCGCCTGCTCAGTTCCCCCGTAGAACATCTTGTTGACCCTCCAAACTTCTAGGCCATATCGTTCCTCACACGCTCATCGGCGATATGAATTTGATCGAATTGTTGGATAAATCGGCCGCAACGTGGCCGGACAAGCCAGCGTTCATCGAAGGAGAAAGCCAAGTCACTTACTCTGCCCTGGCCACTCAGGTTCATTCAATCGCCGCCGTGTTCTCGGAGCTCTCCCTGCAACCTTACTCCCGAATCGGTCTTCATTTTCCGAACAGCATTGCTTACGTCGAGCTTACCTTTGCGCTGTGGAAGTTGAACGTCGTTGTTGTTCCCGTGCCGGTCGAGGGCACTGATGGGGAAATGGACGAGATCGTTGAATCGTTGCAGTTGGATGCCATCGTCAGCCCGACCCCTCGAAGCAACAGCATTCAAGTGCAGCCGGACTGCCATCTCACGCGCTACGCCAGAAATCCTCGCGCCAGTCATCACGATCTCAACCTCGCCTTCATTCGCTTCACCTCCGGCACCACCAGTGCGCGCAAAGGTGTCGCGCTGACTCACGAAACGATCCGGGATCGAGTCGTCACCGCCAACAAGGCGCTGCAAATCACGTCGAACGACACGGTCATCTGGACGCTGCCGATGTCGCACCATTTCCTAGTGACGATCGTTCTCTACCTCTCCCGAGGCGCGACGGTGGTTCTCGCCCGTCACGTCCTGGCGACGCCTTTCCTCGACGCCGTGCAACGCTGGCGCGGCACCGTGCTTTACGCCTCGCCGTTCCATTACGCGATGCTTGCTCAGGACAAGTCGTCGACCGCCATTTCCACCGTGCGCCTCGCCGTTTCCACGACATGCGCCATCTCCGAAGAAGTCGCCCGCCAGTTCGAGAAACGATTTCACATCCCGCTCTCTCAGGCGCTCGGAATTATCGAACTCGGCATGGTCAGCCTGAACTCCACCGATGCGAGTCGACGTTGGAACTCCGTTGGACGGCCGCTGCCGGATTTCGAAGTTCAGCTTCTTTCACCTGACGAAACCGGCGCTGGCGAACTCGCCATCCGCGGGCCGGGAATGTTCGACGCCTATGCCGCGCCGTGGATGCCGCGTGAACTCGTCGCGCCCGACGGCTGGTTCCTCACCGGCGATATCGCGCGCTTCGACGGCGACGGTTACCTCTACCTTCTCTCGCGTAAGACCGCTGTGATCAACCTCGCCGGTCGCAAAGTCTTTCCCGAGGAAATCGAAGCCGTGTTGAACCGTCATCCCGCTGTTCGTGAATCCCGCGCCTACGGTCGTCCGCATCCGCACCTCGGTGAAGTCATCGAAGCCGAACTCGTGCTCGACGGCGATGCTTCCGCGCTCGACAGCATCCGCGCCCATTGCCGCGCGCATCTGGCTTCCTACAAAATTCCCTCCCGCCTCCACGTCGTTACCGAACTTCCGCGCACTTCGGTCACCGGCAAGATTCGACGCGAACCCGTCGCGGCCGTTTGAAACCCAACGCCATGACTGACGTTCGCGAGATTGAATCCAGCCTGCTCGACTTCATGCGCCGTGAAGTTTTTGCCCCCGACCTCGAAGTCAATGCCGAGACCGACCTCATCGCCTCAGGCTTCGACTCCATGTCGCTCGTGCGCGTGCTGCTCTTCATCGAGACGACGCACGGCTTCTGGATTCCGCAGGGCGAGATCAATGCCGACACGCTTAAGAGTATCCGCAGCCTTGCCGCCACCGTCGTACGTTTGAGAGCGTGACTGAAAATCATGTACGGTGATCTCCAGCTAAACGGCCCGGATTACCTCATGCTCGGCTTCGACCGCGAGCTGCGCCGTCACGGATTCGCCGGCAACACCTGCCAGATTGTTCTCAAGCTCGGCTCTACCATTTCTCCCGATGCGCTGAACTGCCGTCTCGCAGAACTCACCACGCAACATCCGATCCTCAGCGCGCGTCCTGCCGGCTGCATCTGGCCGAAATGGAAGTTGCCTTCCGTGCCGCGAGCTCCGCAGGTGCGTGCCCATCGTGGCAAGAGCCCCAGCCGTGAACTGCTCAACGAACCGCTCGATGCGCGCCGCGGTCAGCTCATGCGCTTCGACTTGTGCGATGAGCCCGACGGCTGCCAGACTCTCACCTTCACCTGGCTGCACGCATTGATGGACGCTCCTGGCGCCGAGCATTTCCTTGCCTGCATCGGCAACGAAGACATGGCTCTGCCGTCGTCGCCCGTCGCCGCTCCACGCCCTGAGCCGCCTCTACGCGAACGTGCGAAGCTCGCGTGGAAATACATTCACCACCTCGACGAGCTCTGCAAAGCCGCGCCCAAATCGATCGGCGTGCGTCATGCCTCCGCGCCAGCCGAGCTTCGTCATCGCGCCGAAACTTTCGATGCTGCCGACACCGCCCGCATTCGCGCGAACGCCAGCCAGCTTGCCGGCCTGCTCGGCGACGCGCAGTTTCACGCCGCCACCGCGCTGTGTGAACTCCATCGGCTGCGCGCCCGGCTCGGCTGCGCCAGCCCCAGTTACGTCCTGCCGCTGGCCGTCGGCCTGCGGGCCAAAGGCAGCATCCATCCCGTCTTCAGCAACGAGCTGACGATGCTGATGATGCAGCTCCTTCCTCCGCAACTCGACTCCACCCCTGTCGCCATTGCTGCCCTCAAGCAGCAGCTCGAAGGCGCACTGCGCGGCGGACTGATCGAAAGCGGACGCCAGCTCGGCCTGCTGTTCCGCTTTCTACCGATTCCCCTCTACATGGCGATGGCCAAGCAGGGTCTGCGCGGCGAGATCTGTTCGCTCTTTTTCGGAGACACCGCTTCGGTCAATCCGCGCCTGAGCAACTTCCTCGGCGTACCGGTCGAGGACTTCACGCACGTCGCGGCCGTCACGCCATCGCCCGGGCTCGGCGTCATCTTCTACTACTTCCGCGGCCTGTTGAAGATGACCGTCGTTCACTCGACACGCGTCTTAACGGACGCCGAAGCCGCGGAGTTCGCCGCCAGTCTTCGTCAGCGCCTACTCCAACCGTGAGCGAAGCATTCGACATTGTCGTCGTCGGTGCAGGTGCTGCGGGAATCGCCGCCGCCGTCACCGCCGCTCGTGGCGGTTGTCGAACGCTGCTCATCGATCAGCGTGAATCCGCCGGTGGCACCGGTGGATTCAGCGGGTTGACCACGCTCTGCGGGCTTTATGACGACGCGGGCAAAATGCTGAACGACGGCTTCGCGCGCGAGTTCGCTGACGCTGTTGGTGAAGGCGCGCCTGTTCGCATGGGCAAGGTGTGGGCGCTGCGCTATCGCCCGGAGCGCTTTCGCGACGTCGCGACGCAGCTCCTGAACTCTCTGCCCAGTTTGGTTGCGCGCTGGAACACGCCAGCCCGCGACGTCGCGCTCGTCGGAGGGCGAATCACCGGGCTGAACGGCATCGCGGTCGGCGCGGTGATTGATTGTTCCGGAACCGCCGAGGTGGCGCGCGCCGCTGGAGCGAAATGTCGCGCGACCGACGAATCAACCCAGGCGCCGGCGGTCGTCTTTGCGCTACACGACATCTCCCGGGAACTCGATTCGGTCGTGGCTGCCACCCAAGTGCTACTGCCGCTGGCCCGCGCTGGATTGCCGCCGGTGAGTTTTCAACCGCATCCAGAGCCGCACAGCGTGACCGTGAAGCTCACCGGACCGCCGGAACAAGCGCCGCAGGTCATCGCGTTCCTCCGCAAGAATGTCGCCGGCTTCGAGGATTGCCGGACCTCCTGCACCGAGTTTCGTCTGCGCCGACGCACTGGGCGAATGATTGTTGGTCAATATGTGCTCACGGGCGACGACGTCCTGAGTGCACGCAAGTTTCCCGATGCCGTCGCGCGCGGAGCGTGGCCGATCGAGCAATGGAACACCGCTGGGGTATCGCGCGTCCGCTACCTGCCGGCCGGTGAACACTACGAGATTCCCGCCCGCTGCCTTCGTGCCGCGTCGATTCCGAATCTCTTCATGGCCGGCAAAACGCTCAGCGCTGACGTCGATGCCATCGCCAGCGCACGCGTTATGGGTTGCTGCCTCGCGACCGGTGCCCCCGCTGGCAATCTCGCCGCCGCTTTCGTAACCTCCGCGCAACAGCAGCAGCAATGATTCGTTCTCTCGAACAACTCTGGGCCGAGACGTTCCGCTACGCGGCGGACCACTCGCCGTACTATCGCGAGCTGTTCCGCGGGGTGACGGAAGTTCCCCGTCTTGAGTCGATGCCCACGGTGGACAAGCGCGTCGTCTCCGAGCGCAATCTCGATTTCCTCTGCGTGCCCCACGAACGCATCGTGGAGATCGTCACCACGAGCGGAACGACTGGCCAGCCGTTGCTCTGGATGCTCACTGACTCCGATCTCCGCCGGCTCGGCGCGAACGAGAAACTTTCCTTCGAATGCGCCGGCCTTACCGCAAGCGACACGGTGCTCATCGCCACCGCGATGGATCGTTGCTTCATCGCCGGCGCGGCTTACTGGCTTGGTTTGCGGGAACTGGGCTGCGCCGTTGCGCGGGTGGGTCCGTCATCTCCGGCGTATGTGCTCGAGGTAATGCAACGCTTGCAGCCGACGGCCATCGTTGCTGTGCCGTCGTTCCTCCGACTCATCGCGGCCAAGGCGCAGGAGATCGGAATCGATTTGCGCCAGTCGTCGGTGAAGAAGCTCGCTTGCATCGGCGAGCCGATTCGCGACCGATCGTTCGCATTGAATGCCACCGGTCGCGCACTCGAAGCGGCTTGGGGCGCCCGGCTCTTCTCGACCTACGGCGTCACGGAACTCGCGAACTCGCTTTGCGAGTGTGAAGCCGGCCGCGGCGGACATCTTCACGACCAACAACTCTTCGTCGAAGTGCTCGACGACGACGGCCGCGCTCTGCCGGATGGAGAAGTGGGTGAGGTCGTCGCGACCACGTTCGGCGTTGAAGCTATGCCGGTCATTCGTTATCGCACGGGTGACTGCGCTGCGCTTTTTCGCGAACCGTGTGTCTGCGGTCGCGTCACACCGCGAATCGGCCCGATCGTCGGGCGTAAGAATCAGCGGCTGAAGCTCAAAGGCGTCTCGCTCTTCCCGTCCGCGCTTCAGGCGGTGCTCGACGAGGCGGATGGCGTTGAGACCTTCGTCATCGTCGCTACGGCGGGCAACGAGCTGTCAGACGAAATTGAGGTGCTCGTCCACGGCAGCGCTTCCGAGGCTGGCTTGCGCGAGTTGCTGCAAGCGCGCACCAAGATCACCCCGCGGATTCGTCGTGCGGCGCGGGAGGAAATCGAATCGCTCCAGCTTCCGCCCAACGCGCGCAAGCGCCGCACCTTCGTCGATCTCCGGTGAAACTCTGCGCCATCATCCCCTGCTACAATCACGTCGCCACCGTCGCGGAGGTCGCGCGCGGCGCTCAGACGCATTGTCCGGTCATCGTGATCGATGACGGCTCCACGATGCAGCTTCCGGAGTTGCCCGGCTGCACGGTGCATCGGCTCGAACGCAACAGCGGCAAGGGTGCGGCGCTCCGGGCCGGCCTGAAGCTCGCGTCCGATCTCGGCTACACGCACGCCATCACAATGGACGCAGATGGCCAGCATTTCCCGGAAGATTTGCCGAAATTTCTCGATGCCGCGCGGGCCAACCCGGAGGCGATGCTCGTCGGCGTGCGGGATTTCATTGCCGCCGGTTGCCCAACGCATCGCCGTCGATCGAATGCGGTATCGACGTTTTGGTTCTGGACGGAGACAGGCGTGCGGCTCGGCGACACCCAATGCGGATTCCGCTGTTACCCACTCGCGCTGACGCAGCAGCTCAAGGCGCGCTCGGGACGCTATGCGTTCGAACTCGAGTTCATGGTGCGCGCGTCGTGGATGGGCACGCCGCTGGTCCCGGTCTCGGTCAAATGCACCTACGCGCCCGACCAGATCCGTCAGTCGCACTTCCGGCCGGTTCGGGATCTGGCGCACATCACGTTCATGAACATCGGGCTCGTCGCGCAATCTTGGACTGTTCCGCGCGTTTTGCGCGTCGCCTGGTCGCGAGGCGAGAAGACATCCTTCCGTCGAGCGCTCGCGGAGTTCTTTGGCGAGAACGCCCACGAACCGTGGCGGATGTCACTCGCGGTAGGGCTGGGACTGTTCCTCGGCATCGCGCCGCTGTGGGGATTCCAGACACTGGCCACCGCCGTCGCTGCGCACTGGCTTCGCTTGAACAAAGCCATCGCCGTGCTCGCCAGCAACATTTCGATTCCGCCCGTGCTTCCGTTCATCCTCTATGCGGCACTGGCATTGGGGCATTGGATGTTCACGGGGAAGCTGGTCGATTTCACCGCGAAGGAGATGACGAAGGCCGTGGTGCTCGATTATCTCTGGCATTGGTTCGTCGGCAGCCTCGTGCTGGCGTCATTGGTCGCGGCGGTCGGCATTGCTACGACCTACACGCTGGCGCGCATGACGAGAAAGAAACCGGAGGTCGCTTGAAGCATCATCAAACCGCCATTACTCCGACCGGGTCCACGACATCCGCGGTAGGGCGCGTCGCGGCGCCCGCGGCCGGGTGGGGGGGGGGGGGGGCGCGCCCGCGCCCCGCGGGGGCCCCCCCCACCCCC
>CAZBIC010000026.1:0-46835 GCA_964491875.1 uncultured Bifidobacterium sp. | reverse complement strand
GCGGGCTTTTTGGTCGGGGGGGGGGTCGGCCCGGCGCGCGGGCCGCGACGCGCCCTACCAGCTCCGAGACCCATCGGGCCGCATCAATTTCTAAAGCGCAGTGACTCCCGATCTCTACACGCGGTTTTACCTCTGGATGGTGTCGCACCGGCGATTGGTGCTCATCGTCACGTTCCTCGTGACGGTCGCCGGTGTCGGCATCTCGACGCGCATCGATCTGGAGGAGGACATTCTCGACATTCTGCCGCACAACGACCAGCGCGTGGACGAGTACCGCTATGCGCTGCGGAAGTTCCGCCAGATCGATCGCCTCTACATCGACGTCGGCATCAACCGCGCGGAGGCCGACACGCTTGCGCTCGCGGCGGATGAATTCTACAGCGCGCTCTCCACGAACAAGGCGTTCGATCGCGTGATGTATCGTTTCGAGATGGGCGGACAGCAGAAGGTCGTCAACTATCTTACCGGCGCATTGCCCAATCTTTTCACCGAAGCCGACGCACGTGCGCTTGAACCAAAGCTCGAACCTGCCGCTATCCGCGAATACCTCACGGTGATGCGACGCAAGCTCGCCGGTCCGGAGGGCATGGTGCTAAAGGACGTCGTCGCCGCCGACCCGGTCGGCATGAGTGCGCTCGTGGTGAACAAAGTTCTCCCGCTGCAAACCGGTTTCGGCGAGGGACAGATTGTCGATGGCCGCATCACCAGCGCGGATGGTCGGCATGTGCTGATGATGGCCGAACCGAACTTCCCGTCGTCCGATTCGAAACACAGCGAAGTCCTCGTGCGCGACTTGGAACAATTGGCGGCGACCGTGGAGAAACAATTCCCCGGCGTGCATGTCGCCATCACCGGTGGCCACCGCATGTCGGTGGACAACGCCACGTTGATCAAGACTGACGCCACGCGCTGCATCTTTCTTGGCATGGGCGCAATGCTGGTGCTGTGTCTCACCGCCTTTCGCCGACGCTGGCTCGCGCTGGTGGCGTTCCTGCCATCGTTCTTCGGGACGACGATGGCTGGCGTGGTCATCGCCATCTGGCAACCACATCTCTCTGCCATCGCCACCGGCTTTGCCGTCATCGCCATCGGCGTCACGGTCGATTACGCGATTCACGTCATCTACCACCTCGACGACGCGGCGGGCTTGAGCCGTATTTCGTTCGGTCGTCATGTCGGCCGGCTGGTGATGCCGATTGGCGTTGGCTCGCTCACCACCGTGGCCGCGTTCGTCGTGATGATGTTTTCGCCGATGCACGGCTATCAGCAGCTGGGCCTGTTCGGCACTATTGGCGTGCTGTTTTCGGCGGCGTTCGCGCTCACCATTCTGCCGCTGCTGATCCCGATTCCTAAGGAGACCAGCCAACCCCCACTGTGGCTGACTCGCCTGATGAATCGCTTCCACCTCGCCCAGGTGAAAGGCCGTCTGTGGATGCTGCCCGCCCTAATCGTGCTGACGATTGTCGCTGTAGTCGGCGTGAAGCGCCTGCGATTCGACGGCGATCTGGCGCGGCTTAACGGCATCACCGCCGAGACCAAGAGTGACGACGAGCTGATTCGCAACACCTGGGGCGACGCGATGGGCATGACGCTTGTTGTAGCGCGCGGCGCCACTCCGGATGAAGCGCTCGCCAAGTCCGACCGAGCCGCGCAGATGCTCGCTCAGCAACCGGGCGTCTCTGGCGTGTATTCGCTGGCCAGTGTGTGTCCCTCGCGTGCGACGCAGGAGGCGAACATCCAGCGCTGGCAGACGTTCTGGTCCGCAGAACGACAGGCCAACTTTCGCGGCGCGCTGACAAACGTTGCCCGCGAACTCGGCTTCCGTGCGGACGCCTTCGACACGTTCTGGCGTCGTGTGCAGCAACCGCCGGAGCTGCTCGCGCTCGAACAATTCCGTGGCACGCCGCTCGAACAAGTGCTGACCGAGCGCGTGGCGCTTGGCACGAATGACAACGCCATCAGCACGCTCGTGAAACTCGACGACCGGGCGAACGTGCCGAAGCTGCGCGCGGCGTTGCCGGAGATGATGGTGCTCGATCACAAGGATTTCGTGACGCACATCGCCGGGCTTGCGAAGGGCGGCCTCGGGCAGTTCGCGTGGTGGACGGGGCTGGTCGTTACAGTGCTGGTTTATCTTTCGCTCGCGTCGGTGGAACTGGTCTTCGCCACGATGATTCCGATCGTGTTCGGACTGTTGTGGACTTTCGGCACGATGGGCTGGCTTGGGCTGCCGGTGGACATGATGAACAGCATCTTCGTGATTTTCATCATCGGCATCGGCGAGGACTACAGCCTGTTTCTCGTCACCAGCAAGCTGGATGAATGGCGCGGTCAACCGGATCGGCTCGGTGCGACGAGCGCGTCCGTGCTCATCTCCGCGCTCACGACGTTGTTCGGCTTCGCGGTTCTCGCCTTCGCGAAACATCCGGTTCTTTTCTCGATGGGCACCACGGTGTTGATCGGCATGGTGTTCACTTTCCTCGCCACGATTGTCCTGACGCCGCTCTGCATGGACCTGCTGCTCTTCAACGCGCCGCCGCGCGGCGGTCCCCGCTGGTGGCATTTGCTCGGCACGGTCTGGGCCACGATCCACGTTGGCGCGAGTGAAGTCTTCCTCTACTACGTGCTGCGGCCGATCTTGAAAGTCACTTCGCCGCGAACCGCGGACGAATTGCTGCGTCGCGCGACACGGACCGCCGGGCGCATGGTGGTCAACTGGCTGCCGTTTGGCCGGCTGGACATGCAGAACATCTCCGCCGCGACCTTCTCGCCGCCTTGCATCGTCATCAGTAATCACCAGTCCGCAGTGGACGTGCTGGTGATGGTCGCGATGCCCGGTGATGTCCGACAGACGCCGAAGAAGCGCGTGTTTGATTCCCCGCTGCTTGGCATCGGCTGCAAGCTGGCCGGCCACGTAATGGTGGAACCGAATGATCCGGAGACGACGTTGAGGCGATGTCGCGAGAAGCTGGCCGAAGGCGCGTCCGTTCATTTCTATCCGGAAGGCACGCGTTCTGTGGACGGCTGGGTGCAGCGCTTCCATCGCGGCGCGTTCGAGCTGGCGGTGCAGCTCAAGCAGGACATTTTGCCGATCGTCCTGTGCGATACGAACACCGCGATGCCGCGCGATGCCTACTGGTTCGAGCCGTATCATGTCACGGTGCGCGCGCTGCCGCGCATCACGCCGCAGAACTTTGATTACTCGCTCGGTGTGCTCGCGTTGATGCGCCATTGCGAAACCATCGTGCGCGACGGATTGCAACGACAGCTCGACGAGGTGAACACGCCGCGCGTGGTGCGGCGCAAGGTGGAGCGGCTCTACCGTTATCAGGGCAAGTTCGTGGAACAGTTCGTCCTCTGGAAGATGAAGATGGACCCGATGTTTCCCGCGCTCGACGCGCTCGTGCCGCGCCAGGGATTCATCCTCGATCTCGGCTGCGGTTACGGCGTGGTCACGCACTGGCTCGCGGCTTACACGGACACGCGGACGTTTCTCGGCATCGATTACGACGAAGAGAAGATCCGCGTCGCGCAACGATCCGCGCACGAGCATCGGCGCATTCGCTTCGAGGCGGGCGACATTTTGAACAGGGAACTTCCGGCGTGCGATGCGGTGCTGTTGCTCGACGTGCTGCACTACTGGCAGCCGGAGAAGCAGCAGGAGATCTTGAATCGCGTGCGGCAGACGCTGCGTCCGGGTGGGCGCTTGATTCTGCGCGACGCCGCGCGCGCGGAGAGCGACGGGCATCGGCACATTGATTTCTGGGAACGCATCGCGACGCGCGTCGGTCACAACAAGACCGTGGAGGGACTGCACTTCCTCACGCTGGAGGAGCTCGAAGGAATGTTGAAGGCGGCGGGCTTTGTGCGTTGGGAAATCAAGCGCGAGGCAGGACGGGGCTCAAACCTACTGCTGCTGGCATCGGTGCCTGAGCTCCCGCAATGCTCTGACGCATGAATTCGCTGAACTCGTCGCGCGACAGGGAGAGATATTTCTCGGGCGCGATGGCCTCGCCGACATGCACCTCTACTTTGCGCAGCCCGCGGAATGCGTGATAGCGGCCGTGCTTCGTGGAAACGAGCTGCATGTTCTCAATGAATAGCGGCACGATGGGCATCTGCGCAGCCTGCGCGATGTAGTGCAGACCCGGCTGGCAGGGGCCGACGTTGACGCCGTCGCCGCGCGTGCCTTCCGGAAACACGATGAGCGTGCGCTCGCTGCCCGCGCGACCAAAGGCCTCGAGTTCAGTGATGCGGTTCGGGTTCAGCTTCCCGCGCTCAAGCAGAAAACCAATCGGCGCGCTCAACATCTTCTTCAGCCACGAGGCGTGCCACACCTTGCGATCGCCGAGCACGAGAATCGGGTAACAACCCGCGCGCCAGCAAACGGCGCCGAGCAGGATGGTGTCAATGAGGCTGACGTGATTGCAGACAATCAACCAGCGGCGACCCGCCTGAAGACGCTCCAGATTGTGAACGCGGCGGAGGTACGGCAGGACGATGAAGAGGTGCGCGCCGAGCCCCATCAGCCACTGGATGAACACCAGTGAACACGTGACACGGGGTGGGCGAAGGTCGGCCATGATCAGTTCGATTGAATCCGGCGTAATTCTTCCTCCAGTTCGCGTCGTTCCGCAAGAAATGCCGGTTGTGCGGCGAGGGCCGCCGTGAACGCCACCTTCGCCTCGGTTGTTCGTCCCAGCGCAAGCAACGCCCGTCCGCGCAACGCGGCATTCTGGTAGAAGCCCGGGTTCAACGCCTCGGCTTCGTTCGCGGCCTTCAACGCGACTTCGGCCTCGCCGCGCTTGAGGGCGTGCTTGGCATCCGCGAGCAGCCTGCGCGCTTTGGCGACCTTGTCGTGGTGACCTGTGCTCAAGCTCGCATCTGCGGGCAACGCACGGTCCGGCAACAGACGATCGAAGTCATTCACGTCGAACGCGACAAACCTCCCGAGCTGATTCGGCGGTGTCGCAGCCCAGAAGATTCCCGAGGTTAAATCCATCACCAGCGCGTGCGTGGCGATGCAGGCGTTCAAGGTGCCCCGATGCGTCTCGCCGGCCGCCGTGCCGCCCGGCAGCTTGCGGTCGCGGAGAAACTCGGCGACGACTCGCGAATCCAGCTTCCCACGCGCGTCACGCAACAATTCGTCGATGCGCGCGTAGCGGGAGACGGAGGTCGATTCGGTCATGAAGTTCGTGTTGCGCTCCAGCGCCTTCATCGCGTCGCTCTGGAAGTGGTTCGCGGCGATGATGGAGTCCGTGTCCGACTCGCGCACCGCCGTCGCTTCGGGCGTCTTCTCCACCACGACGAACTTCCCATCCGCGCGGCTGCCGACCAGCCAGATCGTGGAGACGAAGACCTTCGCCTTGCGGATGGTTTCCAGCGCTTCGGTGAGATTGCGCGTCTTCTGCAGGACGTCGCGTGCCACCATCGCGACCGGTGACGCGGTGTCGTCTGGCAAATCACATGGCGCGCCGTTGATCGTCACGGAAACACCCGCGCGATTCATGCCGGAAACCACGCCCGCCATGCCCGCCCAAGCCAGCGAGATGAACGGGATGCCACCGTCCGGCTCGCAAAGGATCACCACGCGATCGCGACTGAACACCTCGGCGGCTTCCCAGTCGAAATTGCGCCCGGCGATGAGATGCCCGCCCTCACTCGCCTTGCCCCATGCCGCGAAGGCCGTGCAGCCCGCGCGCGAAACGAGCGGGTTGTCGATCATCATGTAGGACACGTCCTGCGCTGCGTGGTAGTTCAACACGCGATTGTAGTAATCGCCGAACTGCGGATGAATGTCCGGCGAGCCAATCGTGGAGCCATAAATTTGCAGGCGATACTCGACTGGGATGAACTCGCTCAAACGCCGATTGCGATACGTGATGTAGTTCTGGAGTAGTTTGATCTTCCAGTCCTGCGGCACGTAGCCGCGGATCATTTCGAGGAATTCTCTCTCCAGGGTGTGTGTTTGATCGCGAAGCAGGCGACCCGAGGCGTAGCCCATGTCGAACGGCTTGCCCTTGAGCCGCACAACCAGCAATCCCTCGCGCCGTTCGGTCCAGGATTCGCCGAGACTCACGCGCCCGTTCGAGTTCGTCTGTGGCGCGAGCTGGGTGATGGAAGTGTCGGCAGGAAGCGGCGGCGGCTTGGCGGTCCATTGGCGCAGCAGGATCACCAGCGTGACCCAGCCGACCAGCGCGAACGCCAGCCCGGCAATGCTGATGCGTTTGAGCCAGCGTTTCATGAGGGAAGATAAGAACAACGGAGGCGCGACGGCGCAAAGGATGAACCAGTTCTCATGGGTGCCGGGTAAGCTGGAGAATCGTTTCGCCTGCGGGCTGACCTGACACGCTGAATGCAGCGCGCGCCTGTGAGCCGTCGTTCTGCGCGATCAGCTTCACTTCCACGCGGATGATTTCTTCGGGTCGAATCGGCCGACGGAATTTCGCCTTCACAATCTCGCGGACAACCATCGCCGATCCGGCCACGGCTTCCGCCGCGACACGCGCCATCTCCAGTTGAAACACGCCGGGCAGAATCGGATGCTTCGGGAAGTGTCCCGCGAACACCGGCTGCGATGCGGCGAACCGAAACTCCACCGCCGCCGCGCCATCGCTGGTACGTTGCACCTCGCCGATGCGGGCAGCTTGGATGGATTCGGTCATGTTCATGGCTTTTCGGCGCGAGACGGATCAAACATCGTGGCTGCCTGCGGTCCCGCAGCGAACTTCACCGTCTGCAATTCAAGCTTGTACCAGCGTCGTTGCACGAGGAAGTGCGTCTCGCTGAGATGCTCGCCGGGACAGCCTTCGGGCGAAAGCCCGCCGGTGAGACACTGCACATCCGCTGCGAGATAACGACGAATCCACTCCGGTTTGAACGCGCGACTGGAACGCATGACGTGCGCCGTGCCATCGGGTGTGATCAGAACGTCGGCGAGCACATTGCCGAAGTTCTCGGTGACGACCAGGCGTTTGCCACCCGTCGCGCTCAATGCGAGATAACCGTTCAGCGTGAACTGTCGCCCGAGCACTGTCAGGACACCGCGCTGGGTGACGAGCGCATCGGAAGGAAAGGTAGAGGAAGCTGGGCGGAAGGAAGTTTTCGGAACACTCGCGCAACCGGCGGCGAAGAGAAGTGCGGCAATAAGGAGCAAGCTTAAGAGACTGGTAGGGCGCGGAACGACGCGCCCTGCCGCGCAATCTTCAATCGTTGCTCGCCGGAGTGCGGAGCAAACCCACGGGACCACTTGCTGAAGCCAATTCGCCATCTCACTTTTGTTCATTCGCGACCGCCTGAATGGCGGCGACATCGAGCGGCTTCGTCTGATCGAAGGTTCCCGCCGGCAGCTTCACGCCGCGTTTCTCGCGACGGAACAGGATGCGTGTCTTGTCGCCGTTTGGTTCGTTCATCACCACTTCGCGCGTCGCGGAAAAGTCCGGCTCCATCTTGATCTCGAGCGACGCGAGCATCGAGCGCACATCCTTGTCCTTCGGCACCATTGTCACGACGGCGACGCTGCCCGTCGCCACCGACAGAGTGAAATCCGCCGTGAGCGCGTCGAGCTTGCCCTGGTGCATCAGGCTCATCTGTTCCATCACGCGCTTGAGCATCTGCGGGAAACCGAGTTTGAGCTTCTTCCACTTCCCGTCCACCTGTTCGAACTGCGCCACTGATTTGCGATTGCCCAGCAGAATGGATTGATACGGCGTCGTCGTCTCCCAGCGAATCAGGTCCGGTCGATCGATGACCATCACGCCCGAACTCTTCAGCGGTTCCGAGAACAGGGCGAGATGCCGTTCCTGATCAAACTCGAGGTAGACTGTCGTGAGCGTCGACATCTTGCGCTGAAGTTCGGCGAGAAGCGGCGCGGGATCCGCGACGGGTGTGAGCGGAATTTCTGCGGCGGTGAGTCCGCCAGTGCCGACCAACAAGGCGAGCAGGGTTGCCGACAAGCAAGGCGCGAGTTTCATTTGATCAGTTGATCCAGTCGGGCTAACTGATAGCCCTGCTCGCGTAACTTGGCCAGCAGCAGTTTCACGGTGGTCAGCAGGCGTTCCGGCGGAATGTTCCCGTCATGCAGCAGGATGATGCCGCCGGGTCGCACGCCACGCAGGATGCGGCGCACGACGTGTTCCGGATCGCGGACCTGCGTGTCGAGGCCGCGCGCCGTCCAACCCACCACGTTCAGTCCGAGCGCAGCCGCGGCTTTGAAGACGCGCGGATTCGAGAGGCCCATGGGCGGACGAAAGTAAACGGGCGTAACTCCCGCCGCATCGCGCATGGCGGACTGTGTCCGCGTCATCTCGTCGGTCAGTCGCGCTAGGCCGAAGAAGTTCGTTGCGTTGCTGTGCGTGTAGGTGTGGTTGCCGAGAAGGTGACCTTCGCCCGTGATGCGTGTGGTGAGTTCGGGATGCGCAGCGACGTTGCGGCCGATGCAGAAGAACGTGGCTGAAACGTTCTCGGCGCGTAGCAGTTCGAGCAATGCCGGCGTCGAGCGCGGGTCGGGTCCGTCATCAAACGTCAGCGCGACGCGGCGTTGTGAGCGGTCGCCTTGGCAAATGAACGGGCCGAACATCCGCCATTGAGGAAACGCCACGCCGAAGCCCATCACCATCGCGAAAGCCGCGACGATCACTCCGAGCGCGGGGTAACTCCCGAGCGCAACCGCCGTCGAGCCGGCAATCGCCGTGACGATTGCGATGCTGTGGAACCGAGTCATGACGCCGGCGAGGGTTCAATGAGACACACCGCCTTGCCACCACGCGGTGACAGTGTGTAGAGCAGTAATCGGAGTCGTCGTTCGGCGGCGGCTCTGACTGCCGCCGCGAAACCGAAACCCGAGGCGGAGTAGAATTCGCCGCAGGCTGACTTGTAAGTCTCGTGCTCGATGATGCGACGAGCGCGAGCGGAGATCTCTCGCGCCATGGCAGTATAGAAGGGTTCAAGCACCGGCCAACCACCTGCGCCGGTCACCAGTAGATCGATCGTCGACAGTTCGACTGACTCGGCGATCCACGCGACTTCGCGAGCGGCGTCGAAGGGACGACGAAAGCGGCCGAGACGCAGCGCGGTGACGCGAGCGATGGTGCTCCCATCCGTGCCAGCGGTCAGTCGTGCGACCGTTGCTCCTTCGCCGGGCAATGTCTTCTCCGTCCACACGCCCCAGCGCTTGCCGATGCCGAGCAGGTAATTCTGCAATTCATCGACCGCGCCGGCGAGCGCCGCGTCGGCTTCATCGGCTTCGAGTTGGCGGCACGCCTGCCAGAGCGCGCATTCGAACGTGATCGCGCCGGCGGTTGGCGCGGAGTTCAAAGCACGCGCGCCGAGGTCCATCGCGATTTGTCCGGCGGGCGCGTTGTGAACGGAGCCAGGGAAGCGCGACGGCATCGGCTCAGCCTCATCCTTCGCCACGTAGTTCTCGATGAACGCCGCGCCTTCCGCGAGACAGCCAAGCCCTGTGCCGAGCGCGACGGCCACACGCTGCTCCGGTGCGGGAACGTGGCTCGCCCGTGCGGCGAGGATGGCCATCTGGTGAATGCGGCCGAGTCGACGGCGCTGATTCGGCGAGAGTTTGTCTGCGCCGGGCAGGGGATTGCAGGAATGCGCCGAAAGGTTCGTCACTGGCAACGGCGCGGTTGTTTCGACCGTCGCGACACCGCCCGCCCCCACCACGCCAACGCTCGTGATGTTCACCGGCGCGAGCTTCGCCGCGCGCGGGCGTTCCGCAGCTTCGGGAACGGAGAAGATGAGCACCGCATTGTTGCCGCCGAAGCCGAACGAATTGCTCATCACATGCGTGAGCGGTGCGGCGGTGGTTTGCTGCACAGGCGCGAGGCCGATGGCAGGGTCAACTTCCTTGAAGCCAGGATTCGCGGGCGTTTGCTGGTGGCGCAACGCCTCGACGCAGACGACGGCTTCCAGCGCGCCGCTGGCGGCGAGCGAGTGGCCGAAGAACCGTTTCGAGCTGGAGAACGGCGGCACGCGTTCGCCGAAGAGCGACTTGAGCGCCTTCGATTCGGCGAGATCGTTGTCGCGCGTGCCGGTTCCGTGGGCGTTGACGTAATCGATCTGCGCAGCGTTGAGTCCGCCCCGTCGCAAAGCAGCTCGCATGGCGGCAAGCGCGCCGGCGCCTTCGGGATGCGGCGCGGTGACATGATGCGCATCGCAGCTCGCGCCCCAGCCGCTCAAGCGCGCGAGAATCTTCGCGCCTCGACGGAGCGCGGTTTCCTCCGCTTCGAGCACGAGCACGCCCGCGCCTTCGCCGAGGCTCATGCCGCCGCGCGTCGCGTCGAATGGCCGGCAGCCTTGTCCATCGACGAGCAGCAAGGCGTGGAAGCCGCCCCACGTCATGCGCGCCAGCGAATCAGCGCCGCCGGTCAGCATCACGTCCGCTTCGCCCGCTTGAATCATCTCGGCGGCGGCGGCGATGGCTAGCGCGCTCGACGAGCACGCGGTGGAGATCGTCATGGCCGGACCGTAGAGGCCGAAGCTGTCGGCAATCAGGTCCGCGGTGGAATGACATTCGTGGAAGCGCGTCGGGCGCGGGCGGAACTTGCCTTCCTTGATCAGTTGAATGAGGAAACGTTCACTGTCGAACGAGCCGCCGACGGAGGAGCCAAAGATGATCCCGGCGCGATCACCAAAGGCTTCCGGCGGGAGCGCGGCTGCTTGAACTGCTTCGCGTGCCGCCAGCCAGCCAAGACGATCTCCGCGGGAAGCGTTGCGCGGTGCGCCGAGCTTGAGGAGGTCCAGTTGGATTTCGCCGACTTGATCCGTGCCGTGCCGCGGAGAGGGGAAAAGCGTCAGCGGCTTGAGGCCGTCGCGATGATTGGCCACCGCTTCCCAGATGGTGTTCACCCCGCGCCCGGGCGAGGCGATGACGCCCAAACCGGTGATGACAGGATGGCGGGCCATCAAGTGGTGCTCGCGCGCCGGGCGTCGATGAAGTCCGCGAGCGCCTGCACGGAGCGAAACGCCGGCCCGCCTTCTTCAATGCCCTTGATGATGATGCCGTAATGTTTCTCCAGCATGACGACGAGCTCGAGGGCGTCGATGGAATCCAGGCCGAGGCCCGTGCCGAAGAGCGGCGCTTCGTCCTCGATTTGCTCGGGCGTGATGTCCTGCAAATTCAGCGCTTCGATGATTCGCGTTTTGAGCTCGGTCTTGGAAACAGGCATGGATCGATCAGTAAATTATTGAGCGCCAAGGTAGTGACAGAGCGCCTCCAAGTCACGGTCAAATTCCCCCACGGCACGGCCCGCAACGTCGCCGGTACGCAGCAGCGCAGCGCACGCCGAGGCGGAATTCGGGAGCGCAAGCCAGTCCGCGAGCGTTGGTGTGACGACGTTGACCGAAACGCAAACGGCCGCGTCCACCTCGCGCAGACGCAGGAGCTCCGCCGCTTCCGGCAGGAGAACCTCGCTCGAGCCGACGAAGCACAACGGCGGGCCGGTGATGCGGTGGCGGATCGCGATCTCGCCGAGCGCGGCGCTGGGCAGCGTGTAGGTGAAGAGCGTGGGGCTGGGGCCGCCGGTGTTGTCGCGGCCTTTCCAATACTCCGCGTCGGTCGCGAGCGAACTGGTGCGCGCGGCGAGGCAGATCGCGATGCGTTCGCGGGCGATGGACTCGAACTGCGGCGCGAACGGCTCCACGGCCAGCAACGCGAGCTGGCTCATCAGGTCCATGCGCCCGAAGCGCGTGCCGAGACGCGCGGTGCGAACGTCGTCCGCGTTCACGATGTTGCTGGCGGTGATGACGAGCTTATCCATGGCGCAAGACGAGGGCGCAATTCACGCCGCCGAAGCCGGTGCTGAGTTTGAGCACATGACGCAGGCGTTCGGCGGGGCGCGGTTCCTTCACGAGACTGGCCGGCATGCCGTCCGCGATGTTCGACAGGCGCGGTGTGCCGGGGAGGAACTGTTCACGCAGCGCGAGCGCGCAAACGATCGATTCCACCACGCCGGCCGCGCCGAGCGTGTGACCGAGCATGCCTTTCTGTCCGCTGACGGGCGGACACGCTTCGCCAAAGATCGTGCGCAACGCGGCGGCTTCCATCGCGTCATTGTAGGGTGTGCCGGTGCCGTGGACGTTGATGTAGTCGATGTCTGCCGCCGTGAGATTCGCCGTGCGCAACGCGCCGCGAATGGCAAGCGCTAGACCGGAGCCATCGCGCGACGGACCGGTCATGTGGTTCGCGTCGTTGCTCGATCCCCAGCCGATGAGTTCAATGCCAGCGGGCGCGAAATCGCCGCGGACGAGGACGATGACGGCTCCCGCTTCGCCGGGGCTGAGCCCGCAGCGTTCGCGATCAAACGGTCGCGAACCGACTGGATCAATCGCCTTCAACGCCGTGAACCCCGCGACGACGAACGCGGACAGATGATCGATGCCGACAACATAAACCGCGTCCGCCGCGCCGCGCTGGATCAGTTTCGCACCTTGCTGGAGTGCGACGGTTCCAGAAGTGCAGGCCGTGGAAACAGTCTGACGCGGGCCGCGCGCGCCGTGTGCCGACGCGAGATCTTCCGCGAGCAGTTCCGGCTGGAGATGACGGCGCGCCGGTTCGGAACACGACCGTCCATCCATCAATCGTTCGAGTGTTTCGATGTTCGCCTTCGTGGTGGAGAGCACGAGGCCGATGCGCTCGGGCGCAATCGCAAGGGCGCCGAGATTCTTGCGGGCTTCGGCCAGCGCGGTGTTCGCAAGCTCGTAGGCAGGGTTGTCATCGTAGGATCTCAGTGCAGTACCGACGATCGTCGATTGAAAGCGCGGGGAGTTGAACCGGTCGTTCGCGCCCAGGCCCGACGTGTTGCTGCGAAGTGCGGCAAGCAGCGACGCGACATCCGGCCCGGCGGCGGTGACTGCGCCGAAACTGGCGAAGGTGACGCGCGGCTTAGGCATATAACGAAAGCTCGCCGCTGGCGATGGGTTGACCGGCGCTGGTGATCGTCGCGGCGACGAGCAGCATCGGGCCGAGACGCTTCACTTCGCGGGTCTCGATGGTCAACGTCTCGCCGGCGCGTGGAGCCGCGACGATTTTGAAACTGGTCACGCCGATGAGCATGCCTTGATTGGCGGCGCCGGACTGGCCGTTGGCACGCATTCGCTGGCCGAGCGCGGCGGCGACGGTTTGGGCAACGCACTCGACGAGCGCTGTCTCCAGCAGTACGCCGTCACGGAGGGCGAAGTGATCTTCACTGACATGAACGGTGGCGATGGCGGTTGTGTCCGTGCAATCCACGAGCGCGTCCACCCAGCGCATGGGCGCGCGGTGTGGCAGCAATTCTTCGATGGAAGCGGACATGAGTCAGTTCGCGCGCACGGCAGGGTTGGGTTGCACAACGACTTTCGTGGTGGGCTCTGCGGCCGCGGGCGGAGTCGCCGGCTCGTCCCAAAACGGGAAGAAGTTGTACCACTGGAGCGGGTCGCGTTTCACGATGCTTTCGAGGTTGGCGGCGAATTGCGCGGCGCAGTTGCGGAGATGTGCGTCGCGTTCGTGGCGCGGTGGGTGAACCGGAGGCACGGGTGGGAAGCCGAAGAAATGATAATGCCCGCGGGGCTCGCGCAGGCTGAAGACTTGCACCAGTGGCGCGCCGGCGATGGCCGCGAGCACATACGGGCCAACGGGAAACGAGGCGACATCCCCGAAGAACGGCACGCGCGCAGTGGGGCCACCATAGGCGCGGTCGCCGAGCATGCAGACGAGTTCGCCCCGGCGCAGCGCGGCGACGAGCTCGATGACATCCGTGGGCGCGCCGGAGAGCGGGATGAGTTTGAACTTCTGTTTCGAGATATTGTTCAGCAGCGCGCGCACAGCGGGGTCTTCGTTGTCGAAGCCGGTGACATTGACGGGCACATCGATGCGCGAGAGGAGCTGGCCGGCGACTTCCCAGTTGCCGACGTGCGCGGTGAGCAGGAGGACGCCTTTGCCACCCGCCACGGCGTCGCGCAGATGTTGCTCGCCGTCGAAGGTGAACGAGAAACGTTTTGTCATGCCGGCGAGAATCGCGGTGCGATCGATGATGGCGCGGCCGAAGGAGAAGAAATGTTTGATGACGAGCCAGCGGCGGCCAAGGGCGTTTCGCGGGCCGAACATGCGACGGTGGAACCCCATCGTGGCCGCGATGTCCGGCGAGATGAACGACAGCGTGAGCACGACGGGAACGAGCAGAATGTAGGTCAGCCGAACACCCAGCACGCGCAGGGCAGTGATGAAAAAGCGCACGCCGAAGGTACCGCCGCGCAACTTGCCGGTGCCGGACCAGTGTTTGGTTTGGGACGCCGGTGCCGCCATCTCAAGTGTAAACGCCGCCGTTGATGTTCAGCACCGCGCCGGCGATATAGGCCGCCCCATCCGAGCAGAGAAACGCAGCGGCAGCGGCGACTTCCTCCGGCTTGCCGAAACGTCCGGCGGGAATGCGCGCGAGCATCTGGTCGCGCGGCACGTCGGCGGTCATGTCCGTCTCGATGAAACCGGGCGCGAGCACGTTCACGGTCACGCCGCGCTTGGCGACTTCGCGAGCGAGAGCCTTCGAGGCGCCGATGACGCCAGCCTTTGCGGCGGCGTAATTCGCCTGGCCTTCGACGCCGGTCTGGCCGGCGGTGGACGCGACGCTGATGATGCGGCCCCAGCGTTGCATGGCCATCTGTTTGGCGACGGGTTTGGTGAGGTTGTAGAAGCTGGTGAGGTTCGTGGCGATGACGTGCGCCCATTGCTCGGGCGTCATGAAGACAAGGAGCGCATCCTGCCGGATGCCCGCGTTGTTCACGAGGATGTCGATGCGCTTGTGCGCGGCGATCAACTTCGCCGCCGCCGCTTCGCAGGCCGCGCCGTCAGTGACATCGAACGGGCAAAGTTCGCCCGAACCCCCGGCCTTATGAACGAGTGCGAGCGTCTCCTGAGCCTCGGCTTCGTTGGAGCGGAAGTTGATCGCGACATGGCAGCCAGCTTGGGCCAGCGCCACGGCGATGGCGCGTCCGATGCCGCGGCTGGCGCCGGTGACGAGTGCGATGCGTTGGGTCATGTTCGCCGTCGAAACGCTCACTTGCCTTCGGCGAGTTTGATCAGCCGGGCGAAGTCTTCGCCGATCTCCTTCGTGCACGATGCGAGCACGCTCTTGTAGTCGAGACGCATGGAGCTGACGCGACGTTGATCGAACTTGAGCAGCGTCTTTTGCGTCGCGGCATCCACGAGCTCGCCGTCCATTCGGACCCAGCCGCTGCCGGCGCCAAAGCTGACCCAAAATCGCGCTGCGGCAGATCCGGGATTGATTTCCGAAACCTTGACCTTCAGCAGCAGCGTGTTGCCCGTCGGCTGTTCCGGCGCGCTTTTCGCCACCACCGGGAGCTTTTCCTTTAGACCACTTTCAATTTGCGCGAACACCAAACCGTCGGCTTGACCGAGGGCGGCCAGCGTTACGTCGTAAGTGTTGTCCTCCTTCAACGGGAGTGTGCATTTGTTGGTCACGACCGGCTCGACAACCAACGCCGTGTAGTCCGAAAGCTTGTAAGGCTGGAGGAATTCCACGCCATCAATGCCATTCCAGCCCTTGGCCTTGGATGGATACGCCACCGTCGCCGCGGGTTTTGTGGAACTGCTGGTTGCGCATCCCGCCATGAGTATGCTCGCCGCCAACGCTGCCATGAATGAATGACTCCACAGTTTCCTCGCTTGAAACGCTTTCATTGAATGATTTGGTTGATTGTTAAAACCACGGTCGGAACGAAATCGAGATTATGGCGCGACCTGAGGGAGTCAAGGGAAGCGTCTGAACGACACCGCCGTTGATGCGAGCGCGGCTTGCCAGAAGCAGGTCACGATGATGTGATTTCCGTCGAATGTCTCCAGAAGCAATCGAGCTACCGCTTTTCCCGGCCGCGCCGCCTCCACCGCGGCGGTTGGGGAATCTGGCGGGCGAGCTGGCGGCGTTCCGGGAGTTCAGGGAGGCCACCCGTATCATCGCCACGCGCTCGGCGACGTTTGCCGGCGAGGCGGTCGAGGTGCCAACCTACGTGAACGAGTTCTGGACGGCACGCCAGCGGCAGGCGAGTTCGCTCCATGAAGTTTCCTACCGCGCGTGCTTCAAGCCGCAGCTCCCGCGCTTCTTCATCGAACGGCTGACGGAGCCGGGCGAGCGCGTTTACGATCCCTTCATGGGCCGCGGCACCACGCTCATCGAGGCTGCGCTGCTCGGACGCGTGCCGACCGGCTGCGACATCAATCCGCTCAGCCAGACGTTTGTGCGACCACGCCTCACGCCGCCGACGCTTGCGGCGGTGGAAGCGCGGTTGAAAGCGATTCCGCTCGAGGATGCGGATGAATTTCCGGAGGAATTGCTGGTCTTCTACCATCCGCAAACGCTCCGTCACATCTGCGCGCTGAAAAAGTATCTGCTGCGCCGACGGGCGGACGGCAGCGCGGACGTGCTCGATGATTGGATTGCGCTCGTTGCGCTGAACCGGCTCACGGGGCATTCGGCCGGATTTTTCTCCGTCTACACGCTGCCGCCGAACCAGGCGGTGTCCGTGAAGTCGCAGTTGCGCATCAACGCGAGGCGCAATCAGGTGCCGCCGGAACGCGACGTGCGGAAGATCATTCTCAAGAAATCGAAACAGCTCCTTGGCGATGTGACAGCGGAGGTGCGCGCGACGCTGGCGACCGTCGCGGCTGAGGCGATTCTCGTGACCAGCGCGTGTAGCGGCACGCCGCAAATTCCGTCCGGCTCCGTCAGCCTCGTGGTGACGTCGCCGCCGTTCCTCGATGTGGTGCAATACGACGCCGACAACTGGCTGCGTTGCTGGTTCCTCGGCGTGGATTCGAAGTCCGTGGCGATTACGATGCTCAAGAAGCTCGACCAGTGGCAGGCGGCGATGACGGCGGTCTTCCGCGAACTCGCGCGCGTGTTGAAACCCGGCGGGCATGTGGCGTTCGAGGTCGGCGAAGTGCACGGCGGCAAGACGAAGCTGGAGGAAGCGGTGTTGCCGTGCGGCATTGCGGCCGGGCTGGAGCCACTGCTGGTGGTCATCAACGATCAGGAGTTCACGAAGACGGCGAACTGCTGGGGCGTGGACAACATGGGCAAGGGGACGAATTCGAACCGGATCGTGGTGTTCCGAAAGCCCGGTGTGAATGCTCAATGACAAATGACGCAATGACCAATGAATGTCGAATGACCCAATGAACTCTCGCTGGCTGAACGCGCTCCTCTCGATGCCATTGTTCATTCATTGGATATTGGTCATTGCGTCATTGGTCATTCCTTCACTGTGCTTTGGTCAACCGACCACCAACTCTCTCTCGTCCCTCGCCGAACTGACCAAGCCCGCGAAGAAGCTTCCGTTCAAGACCGTGATCGAAGCGACGACTGGTCATCGCGTTCTCGATCTCGACACCAACAACGCGACTCACGCCGAGTTGCAGTCGAAGCTGCTGAAGGCGGCGCGACTGGCCGGCGAACGCGCCAGCCGGGAGGGCATCGTTGCCGCGCGTCCGAATGAGGCGGGGAATTATCTCGAACCCATCGTTCGCGCCGCGTTGAACGAAAGCGGGCTGGAAGCGCGCGTTCCTCGCACCACCCAAAATCGCGCTCAATCCACAGGCTATCCCGACATCGAAATCACCGCGCCTACGCCGTGTTACCTGGAGCTGAAGACCTACAACGCCACCACCGTGAACACGACCCAGCGCAGCTTCTATTACTCGCCAAGCGCGGCGCCCAAGGTCACGCACGACGCGGTGCATCTGTTGCTGGCGTTCGAGCTCACGAAAGTCGAGCGCGGCGGCAAATCGGTCTTCGTGCCGACGCATTGGAAGCTCGTGTCGTTGTCGGCACTGGAGGTGGACTTGAAGTTCGAGTTCAACCAGAGCAATCGCGGGCTGTATGGCGACACGAATGCGACGCTGAGCGAAGGTTCGGTGCGACTGGAGCGCGATTGAGCTGCGTTGAAGTCACTCGACGGCGCGCCCGGTTCTTCGATTTAATTCCCGGAATGCGTTCATCCGTTTTCATATTCGCGATATGGCTGGCCACGATCAGTTTGGCTTCGGCTGGATCCGTGCAGACCACGGACGGTCGCCAGTTCAAGGGCGATCTTCAGCTGGGTGCCGGCACGTTGAGCGTCTCCTCGGGTGGCACGACGGAATCCATCGCACTGACCGATGTGCTGGCGGCGGAGTTTCTCACGGCCGATGCGGAGCAGCCGGGTGGCGCAGGCTTGGGCAACGGCCTGCTCGGATTCTACTTCGCGAACACGAACCAGTCCGGCGCGCCGGTTGTGCGCCTGGATGAATCGATTCAGTTCAGCTGGCCGACGGGCGAGGCGGTAACGGGAATTCCGGCGGGACAATTCAGCGTGGTGTGGTGCGGAGAGGTGGATCCGCCGGTCCCGGGCGAGTATCGGTTTTCCATTGTGGCGGATGACAACGCGGCGTTGTTTGTCGCGGACAAACCAGTGGCCACCGTCTCCGGCGCGCGTGAGGGAGGGGAGGCGACCAGCGCGGCGTTCACCTTGGAATCCGACAAGCGTGTGCCAATCAAGCTGGTGATGGCCAATGCTTCCGGTGCGGCGCGCGCGCAGCTGCTATGGACCGGGCCGGGAATCAGCCGGCGATTCGTGCCGCGCAGCCGGATGTATGCGAAGAGCTGGCTGCCATCGCGGACGGCGGAAGTGTCCGGCGCGTCCGGGCTGGTCGGGACGTATTACTCGCACGCGGATTTCTCGGGACCAAGTCACACGCGGTTGGATGCCACCGTGAACTTCGCATGGACCGATCGCGATCCGTTGCCGGGATTCGGTCGCACGAATCTCGCGGTTCGCTGGACGGGGCAGGTGAAGGTGGACCATTCGGAGGAATACAGCTTCTTCGTCACGGCGGATGAACGGGTGCGCCTCTGGATCGACGGCCAGCCCATCATCAATCGCACCGCGCAGTTCTGGCTGTCCGAGAGCAAAGGCAGCCTGCCGCTGGTCGCCGGGGAACGTTATGACGTGCGAATGGAATGTTTTAGCACGAGCGGTGATGCGGTGGCGAAGCTGTGGTGGAGCAGCGGTTCAACGGCCAAAACGAACATCCCGTCCACGCATCTCTTCGCGTCGGCTCCGGCTGCGGGCTACGTGCCGGGTTCGGGCGCGGACGCGAAATTGCCGCCGGGCCTGCTCCTGCGCAATGGCACATTCGTGGCGTGCGGCGTCGAGCGGGGCACGGAAACTTCCTTGCGCGCGACCGGCCTGCTTAAGTCATCACCCGTTACCACGCTCAACGTGGCGCGCATCGTTTTCCAACCGCTTTCGAAGGGAATGGAGGCACGCCTGCAATCCGGCCGGCCTGGGATCCTGCTGGCGAAGGGCGACTTTGTGGACGGTGATTTCCGCGGCTTCGATGGCCAGCGCGTCCGGCTGAATTCGATTCTCTTCGGCACCCGCCAGTATGATGTGCGCAAGGAAGCGGTCGCCTTGGTGATGCGCGAGGTGGGATCGAATCCCGGCCAGTTCGAAGTGCGCCTGCGGGACGGTTCCCTGCTAAAGCCCGCGTCGCTGCGTCTGGAGCCGGGCGAGCTTGTGGCGCAGGATTCCGCGGCGGGCAGCTTGAGATTTCCCGCCAGCGATGTGGTGGGGATCAAGCGGCGAACGCCAGCCGGGAAGCGCTGAGGACCGGTGAGGAGACAGTCGTTGCCAAGTGTGACAAGATTGCTACATTCGCGGGCAAGCTGAACATGAGTCTTCCAATAACGCCAAGCCATACCCTGACGGGCCCCGAGCTCAGTTGGATTGTGGCCAGCTATTTCATTGGTTGCTTCACCGCCGGCTATTACTGGACGCGCTGGAAAACCGGGCAGGACATCCGCGCACTCGGCAGTGGAAACGTCGGCGCGCGCAACGTCGGGCGGACGCTCGGGCGTGGCGGCTTTGCCGTGACGCTCTTGCTGGATGCGGCCAAGGGCGCGCTCGCCGTTCTGGGTGCCTCGTGGATCGGACTCGGCCCGGAAGCGAAGGTGGCCGCCCTCGTCGCAGTGGTCATCGGCCACAACTGGCCGGTCCAGCTCCGCTTCCAAGGTGGCAAGGGCATCGCGGTTTCGCTTGGTGCGTTGCTCGCCTACGACCCATTCATCGTCCTCGCGCTGCTGGCGGTGTTCATCCCCGTGATCGCCGTGCTCCGAAATTTCACCCTGAGCGGCATGATTGCTTTCGCGCTGGCACCGTTGACCAGTCATCTCTGTGGCGCCGAGAAGGTCGAGGTTGCAGCGGTCTCCATCCTCGCCATACTTGTCGTGCTGACGCACCGGAAGAACATCCGTGAAGAGATTGCTCGAATCGGCGGCGGTCGTCCGGTAAAAGCGGCCCCAGCTGAAATGCAAAAAGGATCCCATGACGAAGCCTGAAACCTCGTTGAAGTTCAAAATCGCCAGCGAAGACTGGGAGTTCGAGGCCATCCATCGCCTCAACTACAAAACCTTCGTCGAGGAAATCCCGCAGCACGAGCACAACCCCGAGCAACGCCTCGTGGACAAATTCCACGCCGAGAACACCTACGCCATCTGCCTCCAGGGCGACCGCCTCGTCGGCATGGTCACCGGACGCGGCGCGCGGCCCTTCTCGCTCGACAAGAAAGTGCCCGACCTCGACTCGCACCTGCCCGCCGGCCACAAGGTCCTCGAAGTCCGCCTGCTCTCCGTGGAGAAAGATTTCCGCAACGGCTTCGTCTTCTCGAAACTCGTCGGGCTCCTCGCTCAACACTTCAAGGACATGGGCTTTGATCTCGCGATCATCTCCGGCACCACGCGCCAGGCCAGGCTCTACAAACACCTCGGCTTCGTCCCGTTCGGTCCGCTTGTCGGCAGCGGCGAAGCGCAGTTCCAGCCGATGTTTCTCACGCTCGAGAAATTCCTCCAGATGGCCAAGGCCCTTACGCCGCCCAGTAGCGCCGTCGACAAGATCCTCGCCTGCTATCTCCCCGGTCCCGTCGATGTGCATGAAGAAGTCCGTAAAGCCTTCGCGCGCGGCCCGGTCTCGCATCGGTCGGATGGTTTCATGGCCGACTTCCGCGCCACGCGCCGGATGCTGTGCGACCTCACCAAGTCCCGCAACGTCGAGATTCTCCTCGGCTCCGGCAGCCTCGCGAACGACGCCATCTGCGCGCAGCTCTCCTTGCTGAAACAGCCCGGCCTCATCCTCAGCAACGGCGAGTTCGGCGACCGCCTGCTCGACCACGCCACGCGCCAGGGACTCGACTTTGAAGTCTACCAAATCGGCTGGGGCGACCCGCTCGACTACGCCGAGATCCGCGCGCGGCTCGACGCGAATCCCAAGCTCCGCTGGGTCTGGACGCCGCACTGCGAAACCTCCACCGGCATCCTGAACGATCTCGATACCCTCAAGCAAATCTGCCGCGAACGCGGGCTGAAACTCTGCCTCGACTGCATCAGCTCCATCGGCACCGTGCCCGTGGATTTGTCCGAGGTCTACCTCGCGTCCTGCGTCAGCGGCAAGGCGCTCGCCTCCTTTCCCGGCCTCTCGATGGTCTTCTACAACCACGCCCTCGCGCCCGCGCCGAAGGCCCTGCCGCGCTACATGGACCTCGGCTACTACGCCGCGCAATCCGGCATGCCCTTCACGCAATCGTCGAACCTCGTCTATGCGCTCCAGACCGCGCTCACGCGCATCGACTGGACGGAGAAATACGCCGAGATCGCCGAAGTCGGCGCGTGGCTGCGCAACCGCCTGCGCGAAGTCGGCCTGCAAGTCCTCGCGCCCGAAGGCCACGCCGCACCCGCCGTCGTCACCATCGCGCTGCCGCCCGAGATTTCCTCCAAGACCATCGGTGGACTGCTCAAGAAAGGCGGCACGCTCCTCAGCTACAACAGCGGATATTTGCTCCAGAGGAACTGGATTCAGATCTGCCTCATGGGCGAATGGCCGAAGGAACACCTCGAGACCCTGCCCGACCTGATCGCCGACCTCGTCGCCCGCCGCCGCGCTCGCAAGGACGAGAAAGCGGAACTGGCGGGGAGGTAAGGTGCTGCGTTCAGCAGCCTGTTGAAAAACTCCTGATCCGTGGGACGCGAGGTAACGAAGCTTAAATTCCCATGGAAAATCACGAGAGGTTTACAGCCTCCTTACGCGGGCTGCTACCTATTCAACAGCCTTTTAACGACAACACCCCAAGCTAGCGCGACGCGGGCGGCATAGGTGCGTCGCGAATGCTCATGGCACCTCACGCAGCCTAAAGAAACGTCCGGTCAGCCCCACATCAAACTCGCGATCAATCATCTCCGATTCCGCTGTAAATGACGGCCCAGTAACATTCCAATTGATGAGGTTAGTGGACGAGTCCAGCACATAGCGCCGGCCCAAAGCAACGCTTTGTGACACCCTTACTCTGCTCACGCTGATCGTCAATTTTGGGACAAATGGCGGTGCGGCAATCACAATCCTAGGGGAATTGGTGTAGCAACAGCCAGAGTTGACGATTGTAATGGAAGTCACCTGACCTCCCACAACTGCAGCGGTCGCGGCAGCTCCGCTGCCACCTCCACCTTGAATCAACACAAGTGGCGCATTCGTGTATCCGCATCCAGCATCGGTGAGACTGACGCTCGTAACGGAACCTCCGGAAATGTGTGTTATCGCCGCAGCGGCGTGCGGAGTACAAACATTTTGAGGATCGTCAGCGTATGTCAGGTCGTCGAGCACGTAATATCCGCGGTTTCCGAGAACACCGACTGAATCGACGGGGCCGTCGTAGCTAGACGAGAGAAATGTTGACGTTGGAGTGTTGCTGATTACTGAACTGCGGCCCACGATTCCCCCGTCCCGGTAGAGAACGAATTGTACGTTATCAGAGTACACATAAATCCATGCGCCCAAAAATCTCCGGCCCGGCGTCGTGAATGTGAACGTGCATTCTTTGTAGCCTTCGGTAATCAGGTTCGATCTTAGAGCCCTATCACCGGAATGTCTCATATACGTGCGCTGCGGAAGGGGCAGTAGATACGTATCAAAGTCGCTCGAAAATCTGACACCAAGAAAATTAGGCTGTTCAAAGTCGATTATAGTGACGGCGCCCTGAGCAAGGTTCCAGAGTGGCGAGAATATACTTGCGATGGCTACGATGAGTGCCGAACTGATTCGTAGGTGTGTTTTCATTGCTTCTTGAGCGTTGCGCGATGATGACTAACCTAATTATTGAGCTGCAGACTTTGCATGGAGGCATGTGCACTGCGTACACGGGTCACTTCTGTATCCCCGGCTCTTGGCATAGCTTTATGAAGCCAGACGGGCGCATTTCCATCAAGGATTATCGGAATGGAGATGTTTCAAAATTCCGTTTCGGACGTAGCCGCCGAGATGAGAAGGCGGAAAGATTGGGGCTTCCGGGTTTCTCCGCCCCGTCACCTCGGCGGGTGCGAAACTAGAAACCGCTTCGAGCGTTTCTCGCTTGGACCTCACCCCGCTTTTAGTGTTTCGTCTCCGCAGCTTATGACGCGCGCGCTGTCGCCCTTCTGGATGCTCTTCATCCTCACCGGGCTCAATCTCTTCAATTACCTCGACCGCAGCGTCGTGCCCGCCGTGCTCTCGGACATCAAGGGGCACTTCGCGCTCAGCGATGGCGAGGTCGGGCGCATCAACACCATCTTCATGCTCGGCTACTTCGTCACCTCGCCGATCTTCGGCTACCTCGGTGACCGTGTGTCGCGCAAGTGGCTCATCGCCGCCGGCATTTTCGTGTGGAGTCTCGGCACGGTGCTCACCGGATTTGCCGCGAGCTTCGTGCTACTGCTCGCCTGTCGCGTGCTCGTGGGCGTGGGCGAAGCTAGTTACGCCACCATCAGCCCCAGTCTCATCTCAGACACCTTTCCCACGGAGCGCCGCAACAACGCGCTCACCATTTTCTACGTCGCGATCCCGGTCGGGTCCGCGCTCGGGTATGTGCTCGGCTCGCTCATGGCCCAACACTGGGGCTGGCGCTGGGCGTTCGTCTGGGCGGGGGTGCCGGGACTTCTCCTCGCGCTCGTGTTACTGCCCTTCCGCGAGCCAACCCGTGGCGGCGCGGAAGGCGGCGCCAAGAGCACGAAGCCGACTCTCGCCGATCTGCTGAATCTCTTCCGTCTGTCCGACTATCGCCTCGTGGTGGGTGGTTACACTGCCTACACCTTTGCGCTGGGTGCGTTCGCCGTGTGGGGACCAGCCTTCCTCGAACGCGTGCACCAGGTGCCGAAGCAATCCGCCGCCACGTTCTTCGGCGCGACGCTTGTGGTGACCGGACTCGTCGGCACGATGGCTGGCGGGTTCGCCGCGACCGCCTGGCGCAAGCGTCATCCTTCAGGTTACGCGTGGATGCTCGGGCTTTCCGCCGTCTTCTCCACGCCGCTCGCCATCGGCGCGTTCCTCGCCACCGACAAGACGACGTCGATGGCCTGTCTCGCGGGCGCGATGCTCTTCATCTTCCTCTGCACCGGACCGGTGAACACGCTCATCCTCGAAACCGTGCCGATGAACCTCCGCGCGAGCGCGATGGCGATGTCCATCTTTTGCATCCACATGTTCGGCGACCTGTGGTCGTCGGAAATCGTCGGGCATCTCTCGGACCACTGGGGCAGCCTGCAAAAGGCGGTGATGATTCTGCCCGCCGCGCTCGGAGTCGCGGCGGTCCTCTGGGTTTCGCTGGCGCTGAAAACCAAACGAAAGCCGGGCGGCGCGGTCTAACTCTCAGCCGCCATGAGTGACTCAACGCCACTGCCGCCACCGCCGCTGCCACCGCGAAGAACGCCAGCACCATCCGGCATGTCGCCGAGCGCCCGAGCCGGCTGGGTAATCTTCGCCGTCGCACTGGTCGCGCCGGCGGTTTTGACGCTGCTCACCGCCAAGTCACAGGACCTCTGGCCGATCTTCACTTTTCCGGCTTCGGGCGCGGCCGGGCTGTATTGCGGATTCTGGATGGCCTCGCGCGTGTGTCGGACCGTCCCCGGGAAGATTCTCGGCGGCCTCGCGCTGGCGGCGGTGTTCGCGGTGGTGTCGTTTGCATTGTGCTGTGCGGGGTGCGCGATAGGCGGGGCGCAATTGAACATTCATTGAGTAAGGCGTGAGTCATTCCAAGTTGTGGAACCCATCCCACATCGCTGTGGCAATTGCGGAGCGGGCACGCAGAACGATCACGCCGCCGGGCTGACGTATGGTTCACAGTGTGGGCACGGATTTCTTCCTCAGCGGCAGGAAGCGGAGGTAAATGCGGAACCTTTCATCAATCCTGATCTTGCTGCCGTTCGCCGCCGTTGGAGGCAATGTTTCTGGTTGTGCTTCATTCTTACGCCCGTTGCCGCAGTGCTGACAGGTGTCGGAGTTCCGGTGCTTATTCGTTTTGTTCCAACCATTGGAAGTTCACTGGGTGAGGTGTTCGGCATCTATTCGGTGGTAGGAACGTTCGCAGTCGGGGTTCTGAGCAGCGGGTATTGTTTGCTTCGGACACATGGTGACGACCTTAGTCTTTCGGAGACGCTGGGTAATGTAATCTTGTATGCGTTCGGCATGGTGGTTGTTTACATAGCGATCATTTTTGCAGGATGCGGAACTGCGGCTCTCCTTTCCCGATAATCGACTCGATGAAAATGGATCCTCAATGAACGACAAGATGCCGGCCTCCGAACCCCCGCCATTTCCCGACGCGGATGAACGCGCCGAGCGCGCGCGCTGGCGAATTTATTTCTGGCTGATCTTCCTGCTCACGCCCGTGGCGACGGCGTTGTTTGGCTGGGGTGGGAGCCGGATGCTGGCGGCGTTGCCTTCGATCCTCACGCGCTCGCTCAATGGCCCGATGATTGAAACCCTTGGCGTCATGTTCACCCCGATCTTGGGTGCGCTCGGAGCCGGGTTTTGTCTCACCCGACTCCACGCCAAACCGCGATCCACACTTGGTCTGGTGGTCTGCACCGTTGCCTTCGGGGCAGGCATGCTCGTGGTCTATGCCGCGATCGCGTTCGTTGGTTGCCTGATCGTCATCTCGTAGGCTGGTCCCGGATAAACCCATGCAATCACTCCAACTTCACCCGCCCGCGCCCGACACGCTGCTCAAACGCACGACGAGCCGTTGTCCCGTCTGTCACGCGGCGTGTCCCGCGGAGGTCTGGCGCACCGGCAGCCGGCCGGCGAAGGTTTTTCTCAAGCGCACCTGCGCGACGCACGGCGAAGCGTCGGTGTGCATCGCGTCTGATGCGCGCTTCTACTGGCTGGCGAAGGGCAATCCCGAAAACGAAAACGGCTGCTGCGGTGGCGGCGCGTGTTGCGCCGCGGATGGCAGCGAGGCCGGCACGCTCGGAAAGAACGCCAAGGGCCGCGGCGACGAGCCGTTTGAGACGCTGGCAACGTGTCTCGCGCTCATCGAGATCGTGCGCTCGTGCAATCTCGCCTGCCCGACGTGTTACGCAGATTCGCCCGTCGGTATCGGTGCGAAGGTGGATGCGGTGCCGCTCGATGAATTGAAGCAGCGCATCCAGGGCGTTATCGACCGCAAGGGCGGCATCGAGATTCTCCAGCTCTCGGGTGGCGAGCCGACGTTGCATCCGCAGTTCTTCGAGCTGCTGGAATGGGCGCGTGATCACAAGAAGATCGATTACCTGTTGCTGAACACGAACGGCGTGCGCATCGCGAACGAACCGGAGTTCGCCGCGAAGCTCGGCGCGTTGTTTCCAAAGAGCGGCTTGCAGCTCTACCTGCAATTCGACGGCGTGCAGGAGGCCGGGCAACACGATCTGCGCGGAGCGGACTTGCGGGCGACGCGGCGGCGCGCCATCGAACGTTGCGGAGAGGTGAACATCCCGGTGACGCTGGCGATGACGGTGACGTCCGCGAATCTGCCGCATCTGTGGGAGGCGATTGAGTTCGGGCTCGCGCATCCGCAGGTCCACGGCATTGCGTTTCAACCGGTGTTCGGCAGCGGGAGAATTCCTGGGCCTCTGGGTAGGAGTCGAGGTGACGTGACTCAGATCAACGCGGAGCGGGGAGCGGGGAGTGCGGAACAAAAGGATCAGAGTCTCTTCACGTCGACTCCTACAAGGTTAAATACCGCAGACATCCTGCTCGCGGCGGAGGGGCAATCTGGCGGGCGGCTGCGCTTCGAGGATTTCACTCCGTTGCCGTGTGGCGATCCGAACTGCGCGACGATCGGTTACCTCATCCGGCACGAGGGCCGCACGTATTCCATCAGCGACTTCGTCGACTTCCGCCGGCTGCAAGGCTTCCTCCAGAACAAGATTCACTACACCGTCGAAGACCTCGCGCGCTGCGGTTGCGAGAACGAGCCGCTCGGCGATCTGCTCAAGACACTGGAAGTGAAAGCCTCGATGACGTTCCGGCTGATGGTGAAGCCGTTCATGGATGCATGGACGTGGGACCAGGACCGCATCGACCGCTGCTGCACGCACGTCATCCGCCCGGACGGCCAGCTCGATTCGTTCTGTCGGTATTACTCGGGGTTTGGAGATAGTGGGCCAAAATCCGAATCTTTCCGATGAAGCCACGATTCTGGCTCGTGACATTCGGCTGGATTCTCTTGGGCTTTTCCCCGGCCGCGATGGAGCTGGCTTTCCGATGGTCCCCGGCGATTTTCATCCCGGTGAATTTGTCCTGCTCTGCAGTTGGAGCTTGGATCTTATTCCAGCCTGAGAAGAAGTCGATCGCCCTGTGTGCGTGCGCCTTCTTCTTTATGAACATGACCATCGCGCTCATTTTGGGCTGTTCCGCTGTGTTGCGTGGGTTGGGCGGCTCGGGCTGACGTTGTTCGAAACCGATTGATGAATCCTTCCTCCTACGGCTGGCTGATGCTTGCGGGCATCGCGGTGAGCGCGTTCTTCTGGACTCGACTGGCGCGGCGCGACGATCGACTGCTCATCGTTTACATCTCCGCGCTGGTCGGCGCATTCCTCGGCGCGAAGATCGCGTATCTGCTCGCCGAAGGCTGGCGCGACCTCGGTCAGCCGGACCAGTGGATGCGTCTGGCCACCGGGAAATCCATCCTCGGCGCATTACTCGGCGGTTATGCGAGTGTGGAGCTTGCCAAGCACTGGGTCGGCTATCGTTCGGTCACCGGCGACTGGTTCGCGATGATCGCGCCGCTGGGAATCATCCTCGGACGCGTCGGCTGCTGGTTGCACGGGTGTTGCCTCGGGCACGTCTGCGAACCGGCGTGGTTTACAGTACGCGATGCGAAGGGCGTGGAACGCTGGCCCGCGGTGCCCGTCGAAATTCTTTTCAACGCGGCGATGCTCGCATGCTTCTTCGTGCTGCGGAGGAGTCGAAGATTTCCCGGCCAGCATTTTCATCTGTACCTCATCGCCTACGGGCTGTTCCGATTCACGCACGAGTTCGTGCGCGACACCCCGCGGGTGTTGGCGGGACTTTCTGGCTACCAGTTCATCGCGCTGGTGATGGTGGGGTTTGGAGCATGGGCGTATCACCGCCGGATGAACTCCGGAATGGAGCCTGCGGAGCGCGGGCCATAGGCGGAGGTATCCTGAATTCTGCGGCTGAGCGTCCGGCTTCAGAGGTTAGGTTCAGGGGAGTTCACCCGGCCAAACTTACTCAAATCCTTGCATTGTCATCGCGTCCGGAATGCGCAATTACTGTCCTTACCAATCCCGAGACACATCAAACAAACCACATCTATGAAACAAAACATCCTGCTCAGTACCGTGGCCTTGCTGGCCGCATCGCTCGTGGCCGCTCATGCTGGCGCCAAGGAAGACGCAACCGCCGCAGCCAAGAAGCTCGCGGAAAAAAGTTATTCGTGGAAGACCAGCAGCGAAAGCGCTGGCGGCGGTGGCGGTGGCGGCGGCGGGCGCGGTGGATTCGGATCACAGGACGGGAAAATCTCTGCAGACGGCACGGCGATGGTCACGATGCCCGGCCGTGACAACAACACCGAGGCGGTTATCAAGGGCGAGAAGTTCGCGGTGAAGCGCGGCGAGGGCTGGCAGAGCGCGGCGGAACTCACTGCGAATGCGGAAGGCGGCGGCGCTGGCGGACGCGGTCGCGGTGGCGCGGCGATGTTCCGCAACTTCAAGGCGCCGGCGGTTCGCGCGCAGGAATTGGTCGGGCACACGAAGGAGCTGAAGGCAGCGGACGGCGTCATTTCCGGTGACTTGACTGAGGAAGGCGCGAAGTCGCTGCTGACCTTTGGCGGACGCGCTGGCGGCGGCGGACCGGAGATCAGCGGCGCGAAGGGTTCTGTGAAGTTCTGGGTGAAGGACGGCGTGCTGACCAAGATGGAAACCAAGGTGCAGGGCACGATGAGCTTCAATGGCAACGATCGTGAGATCGACCGCACGACGACCACGGAGATCAAGGACGTCGGCACGACCACGGTGACGGTTCCCGAGGACGCGAAGAAGAAGCTGTCCTGATCGTCGAGTTTCAATCCGCCGCGTTCGCTTCCAGCGGGCGCGGCGGTTTTTGTTTCGGCGAGGTTCTCCTGAGGAGGATGGTGGCTGGTAGATGGCGATCGTGAGGGACGGACACGGCAATCGGTTTCGAGCACCAACATGACGATTATTCAAACCGTACGACTGGAGCTGGTGCCGTTTAGTGCCGAGTTCCTGCGGGCTTCGCTGGCGGGCAACTTGGTGGAGGCGGAGCGACTTTTGGGTGCGAAGCTGCCGGCGGATTGGCCGGATCATCCGGGAACTTACGAACACCGACTTGCTCAACTTGAGGGGGACCCTTTGCTGCTCGGCTGGCTGGTGCGTGGGATTGTGTTGCGCGACACCGGCTTTTTGATTGGCCACATCGGTTTCCACACCGGGCGGGATCCGGAATACTTGCGCGAGCTGTCTCCGGGAGGAATTGAGTTTGGTTACACCGTGTTCGAGCAGCATCGCCGACAGGGTTTCGCCTATGAAGCAGCCGGGGCACTCATGAACTGGGCGCGAAATGAACACGGCATCCGGCGTTTCGTCGTATCGATTTCACCGGAGAATCTGCCGTCGCGCGCGCTCGCAGCGAAGTTTGGGTTCCGCAAGATTGGTTCGCACATCGATGAGGAGGATGGGTTGGAGGAGATTTACGAATGCGTGTGGGAGTAAACGGTCTGCAGACGCGAATCACTGATGGCGTTCCGGCCAGAAGACACTTGCTGGGCTTCTCCGGCTGGTCCTACACTGCGGCCCTCGTTTTCACGGACAAACAATTACGTATCACGATTACTCGTTACGCATCACGACATGAACACCGTCAATCAACTCAAGACGATCAAGAACAAGACCGCCGCGAAGGTCGGCGCTGAGCTTTCCCGCACGGGCGGCCTGCTGCGTCTCGCGCCTGCCTGGGTGCCGCGCTCGTTTCTCCAGCCTGGCCTGCGCATCAAGCTCCATCCCGATGACACATACGCCTACGGCCTGAACCGCGGCGGCATCGACGAACGCTGGTTCGCCTCCACCACGCCTACAGCCAACGAAGGCCGCGCGTGGGACGAAGGTCTGAACTACGTCGTCGTCGGCAAGGAACGTTTCACGCTCGCGCAGGCGGTCGAGGACTGCGGCGCGACGCTCGTCGGCCAGAAAATTTGGAAGAAGTATGGCAAGTGGCCGGTTTACTCGAAGTTCTTCGACAACATGGGGCCGATTCCGCACCACATGCACCAGTCGGCCAAGCAGGCCAAGCTCGTCGGCCAGGAAGGCAAGCCGGAGTCCTACTACTTCCCGCCGCAGCACAACAACGTCGGCAACAACTTCCCCTACACGTTCATGGGCTTCGAACCCGGCACCACGAAGGAGCAGGTGAAGCAGTGCATCCGGAATTGGAACAAGGGCGACAACGGCATCCTCGATCTCTCGAAGGCATATCGCCTCAAAGTCGGCACCGGCTGGCTCATTGATCCGTGCATCCTCCACGCGCCCGGTTCGCTCTGCACCTACGAGCCGCAGTGGGGCTCGGACGTCTTCGGCATGTATCAGAATCTCGTCGAAGGCCGCGAAGTGCCGTGGAGCCTGCTCGTGAAGGACATGCCCAAGAGCAAGCACAAGGACATCGACTTCATCGTCGACCAGCTCGACTGGGACAAAAACGTGGACCCGAACTTCAAGGACAACCACTACCTCGAACCTGTGCCGGTCGCCGACACTCGCGCGGAAGGCTTCGTCGACCGCTGGATCGTCTACGGCAAGGTGGACGGCAACCAGTACTTCACCGCGAAGGAACTGACCGTGGAACCCGGCGCCAAGTGCATCATCCAGGACAAGGGCGCCTACGGCCTCATCTGCGTGCAGGGCAAGGGCACGATCAACGGCGAGCCGCTCAACAGCCCGAAGCTGATCCGCTTCAATGAACTCACCGAGGACGAATACTTCTGCACCGAAGACGGCGCGAAGGCGGGCATCATTTTCGAGAACACCAGCGAGACGGAACCGCTCGTCACGCTGCGTTACTTCGGTCCCGAAGTGAACCCCGACGCTCCGGCGATGGGCGCGTATCGCAAGAACAAGTTCAACTGAGTGTGCTGGGTCGCTCTGTGAGCGCCATGCGGCGGTCATTGATGGCCGCGACCAATTGAAATGCGAACGGCGGCTGGTGTTGAGACCAGCCGCCGTTTTGTTTGTGCGCTAAAACCTTTCGTAGCTCCGATTACTACTTGCTGATCGGATGCGTGGTGGGCAGGGCCTCCGCAGTGGCCTTGGCGGAACCGCCGCAGTCAGGATGCGCCCAGCCGCTGTTTTCGTCATAGACGATGTTGTCGTCGCCCGTGGGGCTGACGCCGGCCGGCACGTAGTCCAAACCGAGCGCCTTGCGCAGCTTCCACGCCACGATGTGGTCCGTGCAGGACGTGTCACCGCTCACGCCGATGGCACCGACGAGTTTTCCGTCCTTGTTGTAGAGCCCGAGCCCGCCGCCGAAGACATTCACGCCGCCGATCTTCAATCCCACCATCGGATCGTTGGCCTGACCATTGTTCTTGGACGGACCGCGATACGCGGCGTCCGTGTTCACCGGGTTGCTGTGCTGCAGTCCGTAGAGCGAGCCTCCGGGCTGCACCGCGGTGTAGAGATTGGCCGTGGACAGCGCGAGGCCGGGCAGGCTGAACGCATTGGCCGTGTTCGCTTTTTGGGCGGAGATAACACGGCTGCCGGGCCACTGATCACCTCGATCGCGTCCGCTGAATGCCACGGCGGCAACTTCACCGTCGCGATTGACGATCGTCGCCCACATGTTCAGTCCGAAGCCGGCGTTGTTCGTGCCGCCAACATCGACCACGGTTTTCAACGCGCGCGCCAGCTGGGTGTGGGACGCAAGTTCGCTGAAGCGGACGTTGTTCTCGCGGCCTTCGCCTTTGTCTTTCTTCTCGTGCTTGTCGTCGGCGGACACCGCGGTGGCCGAAAGAACCAGCACGGAGAACAGGATGGATTTCAGTAGGGTGGACTTCTTCATTTGTGAATGGTGGTTATTGGTTGTCTGACTAAGCCCGAAACACTCCGCAAGGAATGCTTCAGTGGTGGGCGGAATGTGTAGGCGATTCCGGTCATGTCGACAATCCTTTTGAAGGCGAATTGCTACCCGCAGATCACGCCACTGACGGTTACGCCAAGATCTGCCGGATGACTTCGCCGTGATCGCGATCAAGACGTTTGCGTCCGGGAACTTCGAGGCGGCGCGATTCGAGTCCGAGACAGTGCAACACCGTGGCGTGAATGTCCGTGACGTAGTGGCGATCCTCGACGGCGTGGAAGCCGAGCTCGTCTGTGACGCCGTGCTGAATGCCACCCTTCACACCCGCACCGGCGAGCCACGCGCAGAATCCCTGCGGATGATGGTCGCGGCCGCTGCCTTCCGCGCCGGGTGAGCGACCGAACTCCGTGCCGAAGACTACGAGCGTGTCTTCCAACATGCCGCGCTGCTTCAGATCGTGCAGCAAACCCGCGATGGGTTGATCCACCTGCGTGGAGAGCTTGGTGTGGTTCGCTTTGATCTCGGAGTGCGCGTCCCAATCACCACCACCGCCGCCGCCGTGGAAGATCTGCACGAAGCGCACGCCGCGTTCGACGAGTCGCCGCGCAGCCAGACACTGTTCGCCGAAGGTTTTGGTTTCCGCCTTGTCGATGCCATACAGCGCGCGCGTCGCGTCGGACTCGCGTTCGAGCTGGAGCGTCTCCGGAATCGACGTCTGCATCTGGAACGCGAGCTCGTAGGACTTGATGCGTGCGCGGAGATTCTGGTCGTCCGGATAATCGATGCCGGCGAGGTGATTGAGCTTTCCGAGCAGGCTGAGGTTCTCGAGTTGCTCGGCTGTGGTGCGATCCGCAGGTGGCTTGATGAACGGCAGCGGCTTCTTCGCGTCGACATTCAGGCGCACGCCGCCGTGTTCCGGGCCGAGATACGCCGCGCCGTGAGTGAACGCGCCGCCGCAGCAATCGCCCGTCGGTACTCCGAGCACAACGTATTCGGGAAGGTTCTCGTTCATCGTCCCGAGGCCGTAAGTGACCCAGGAGCCGAGCGTCGGATGCTCCAGTTCGCGCGGGTGACGTCCCGTCTGCCAGGTGAGCTGCGCGCCGTGATCGTTGTGAATCGTCCAGAGCGAACGCACCACGGCGAGATCATCCGCGCACTGGCCGATGTGCTGGAACCAGTCGCCGACCACAAGCCCGCACTGGCCGTAGGTCTTGTAGCCGGTCTGGAGCGGCATGATGACCTTGCGGTTTCCGTGGTTCGGATTTCCGCCGACGATGTCCTTGCCCTCCGTTGCGAGCACGCCCTTGTACGGCGTTTCGGCGATCGATTTGCCGGCGTATTTGTTCAGCTCCGGCTTCACGTCGAAGCTTTCGAGATGGCTCACGCCGCCGCAGAGGAAGATCCAAATCACCGACTTCGCCCGCGGCGCAAAATGCGGTTGTCCGTCCGGCGGACGCCATGCATTCACGGGCGACGCGCTTGCGATGCCGTCGCGAAAAAGCATCGCGGACAAGGCCAGGCCGGTGAAGCCCATGCCGGTATCGAGCAGGAACGAACGGCGCGTGACGCCGGGGCAGGGGGATTGAGAGTTGGGCTTCATGGCGAGTCAGCGGACGGTGACGAAATCGTTGTGATTGAACAGCACGAGCACGAGGTTCTCGCGCGCCCGCTCGGGCGAGTATTCCTTCTCCTGCGTGCTGAGAAACTCGAGGCACGTTGCCGTTTCCTTTGGCGATGGCCGGCGGGCAAGGACGCGCTGGAAAGCGTCGTTCACGAAACGATCGGCGCTCGCGACGTCGGCGAAGGTTCCCGCCAGGCGCCATGCTTCGCGGAGGGTCAGCTCGCTGTTGGCCAGCGCGAGCGCTTGTTGCGGCACGACCGTCGGATGTCGCAGGTAACATTCGGTTACCGCCGGGCCGTCGAAGATCTTCAGGAACTCGACCTCCTTTTCCGCAGCGAAGCGAAGGTACAGACTGCGGCGCTTGGCGGTGAGCCCTTGCTGATGATCAATCTCCGGTCCGCCCATCGTGGTGTCGAGTGAGCCGGAGACGTGGAGCAAGTTGTCGCGCACGAGTTCGGCTTCGATGCGACGCGAGTTCATGCGCCAGAGATATACGTTGTCCGGATCGATCTGCGCGTTCGCCTCGTCCGGCGTGGAAGCCATGCGATAGGTCTGGCTCGTGACGATGAGCCGGTGCATCGCCTTCATGCTCCAATCACGCGCCATGAACTCCGCCGCCAGCCAGTCGAGCAGTTGCGGGTGTGACGGCGGGCGTCCGGCACGACCGAAGTCCGACGGTGTCGGCACGATGCCGCGACCGAAGTGGCGCGCCCAAAGATGATTCATCGCCACGCGCGCGGTGAGAGGGTTCTTGCGATCGGTCATCCACTTCGCGAGCGCGAGGCGGCGTCCGGTGCTGGTCGCGGGAAACGTGGCGAGCGCGCGCGGCTTGTAGTCGGCGACGGTGACGGACTCGGTTTTCTTCTTCGCCTCTGCAAACGCCTTCTCGGCGTCGGCGGTCTTTTTCTTCGCAGCGTCGAGTTCCTTGTTGGCTTTCTCCAAATCTTTCGCCAGTGCGGCGCTGTTGGTGGACTGGGTCAGTTCATTGACCTCGCGCTGAACCACTGATTCCGCGAGCCGGGCGGAATGCAGCTTCAACTCAGCTTCCAGTGAGGCGACACGACGTTGCTGCTGCGCGGCAGCGAGAGCGGCGCTGGTGCGTTCGGCAGAATCCTTTCGCGCTGCGTCGTCGAGTTCTTCCACCTTCAACGCGGCCACAAGTGCTGCGTGTTTCGCTTCGGCGAGAGCGACGTTCAACTCCGCTTCCTTCTGTTTCTCCGGCGTGGCCTTGGAGTCTTGCGTGGTGAGGGCGGTGCACGCGTCGCGAAGAGCGGCTTCGCTGGCGGCGAGTGTGTCGCGAATGACAAACTCCCGGCGGTCGGGCGATGCGGCTTCGCGCGGTAGTTTCACGGAGGCGAATTTGAGCTGTCCGCCCAACGCGGAGGGAACGGCGGGCGCCATCACGCGATTGGTGTCCGGATGCCGTTCATCGCCGCGGACGAGGAAATACGTCAGTGTGTTGGTCTCGGTGTCGAAGGCGCGCACGAGCCCGTCCTTCGCGGTGTCGAGCTGACCGGGGAGCTTGTCGGTCCGGACGTGATGCGGATCGAAGATGGCGCGGAACTGATAATACTCGGCCTGCGACACGGGGTCGGTCATGTGGTCGTGACACTTCGCGCAACCCATCGTGAGGCCGAGGAACGCTTGCGCGGTGTGTTTCACCGTGTCTTCCATCCACTGCTCGCGGCTGAGCATCTTGTAATTGCGCACGAGGTAACCGGTGGCGCGGAGCGCGTTCGTGTCCGTCGGCGTGAACTCATCGGCGGCGAGCATTTCGAGAATCATCCGGTCGTAGCTCTTGTCGGCATTGAGCGATTCCACGATCCAATCGCGCCAGCGCCAGATGTGCGGCTGGCTGTCGCGGATCTGGTTGCCGCCGCTCCAGCCGGCCCAGTCGCTGTAGCGCCAGATGTCCATCCAGTGCCGGCCCCAGCGTTCACCGTGACGCGGATCCGCGAGCAGCCGATCGACGACTTTTTCGTACGCCTGGCGCGAGGTGTCGGCGGCGAAGGCGCGTTGCTCCTCCGGCGTGGGCGAGAGTCCGATCAAATCGAGATACACGCGGCGCAGTAAAACTTCCTTCGATGCCTCGGGCCGCGGCGTGAGTTGATGCGCGTTGCGTTCGGCGGCGAGGAAGGCGTCGATGGGATTCTTCGCCCAGCGGGAGTCTTTCGATTTTGGCACGGACGGACGTTGAACGGGCGCGAAGGGCTGCCAGCGATAGGAGTTGAGGAACTCGGCGAACTCCTTCCGCACTCGCTTCGCATTCTGGAGATCGGCTTTGCTTGGAACATCCTTCGCGTTCCCCGGCTGATGACCGAGCAACAGTTCGGTTTCATTGTCCACGCCATCGCCGTCGGTATCTTCGCGGGCGATCAGGCGTAGACGCGCGGACAGATCGCGCTTCGAGCTCGGATTGGCGGCGTCCTTTGCGACGGCGCGCAGGCGGACGCCGAAAGGGTTGTGCGGAAATTCATCGAGCGATTCTGGCGCCTTCTTATCGCTGGGCAGATGGCACGTCGTGCAACTGGCGAGACTCTTGGCGAGGAAGCGATCGAACTCCTTCTCCAGCGCGGCCTTGTTCGCGGGCGTGGCTGCAATGCTGCTGACCAAGCCGATCCAAATCAGCGCGCCCAGCAGGCGGGCGCGCAACAAACGACGCGAGTTGCTCGGCGCAATGTTCACAGCGAAGGGTGTCGTGATTTTGATACCACCTTGGACGTCGCGGCTTCAACGCTCGATTCAACTGCTTTGCGCGTTTCGGACATTCCTTGCCGCCAGCCGTCTGGAACTTGATGCGATGGGTTGGTTGCCATTTTCGGCGGGAGCTGATTACCATTCAGACATGCGGACAGCTTTCAAAGAATGGGCGATCATCGTGGACGCTCTCGGTCGTGGGGAACAGATCATCATTCTGCGCAAGGGCGGCATCAGCGAGGGACGGGACGGTTTTCAAATGGAGCATCCGCAATTCCTGCTCTTCCCGACGCTATATCATCAGCAGCGGGAATCGGTGACGCCCGAGGCGCAGGCCCGCTACGACCAGATTGCGCCCGGCCTGCCTTCGCCCGAAATCCTCCGGATCGAATACTTTGCCGAGGCGGTGGCGTGGCGGCAGGTTGATTCGCTGTCGAGTGCAGAAGGCTTGCGCGGACAACATTGCTGGAAGGATGAAGTCATCGCGGAACGCTTCGACTGGGGTCGTGCGAAGAACATCTTCGCCATCGCCGTGCGCGTGCATCGTCTGCCGCTGACCATTGAACTGCCGATGTCGCCGGCCTATGGCGGCTGCAAGTCGTGGGTTGAGCTCGAGAAGGATATTGTCACGACGGGCGCCCAGCCGGTGCTCGGCCAGCAGGCGTTCGATCACAAGCTGAACCAGTTTTTTGCTGCGTTAAACCCAACCAGCCAGCCCGCTTGAGCTGGTGCCAACTGTAGGTGCTGCATGGATGCGCCATTGAACCAGGCCAAGTTGCCGACGCTGATTCTCGCGTCGGCGTCACCGCGTCGGTCCGAACTGCTGCGTGAGATGGGCATCCCGTTCACGGTGGTGAAGGCGGACATTCACGAAGTTGCCCCGGAACATCTCAGCCCGGTGGAGACGGCGGAAATCAACGCGTATCGCAAGGCGCGCGCCGTGGCAAAGAAGCATCCCGACATGCTGGTGCTTGGCGCGGACACCGTGGTGAGCCTCGGCACGGAGCAATTCGCGAAGCCGGTCGACATGGCGGACGCCGAACGGATGCTGGCGAAGCTGCAAGGCCGCACGCATCTCGTCATCACCGGAGTGTGTTTGCTCCGGCTGCGGCCGTATCGGCAGCGGTTGTTCGCGGTGAGCACGTCGGTCACGTTCAAGAAACTGCACCTCGGGCAAATCCGTCGTTACCTCGCGAAGATTCATCCGTTCGACAAGGCGGGCAGCTACGCCATCCAGGACGAAGGAGATTTGATCGTGAAGAACTTCAAAGGCTCCTACAGCAATGTGGTGGGCCTGCCAGTGGAGCGATTGAAGGTGGAACTGGAACGGATGCGGGCTGAAGAAGAGTAATCAGTTGGTCAGTTGTCAGTGGCGGCGGTCGTGCGCTCCGTGTCGTAGGCAAGTTACTGACTTACTGTTTCACTGATTACTTGCCGCTGACTCTTTCTCCAGCTCCGCGAGCACGCCGGGATCCCGCACATCCACCCAGCGACCGGGTATTTCCATTCCGGCCATCGGGTGACCGGAGGCGACAAGCGCGTTGACGGCGTCCGTCAGTTCGTATTCTCCGCGCGGAGATTTCTGGAGCTTCGCGGTGAACTCAAACACCACTGGCCGAAAGATGTAGATGCCGGCGTTGTACCAAGCGGTGTCGCCGGGCTTCAGCCAGCCTTCCTGGCGCAACTGCTCGATTTGTTCCTTGCTCGGCTTCTCGACGAGTTTGGTGAGGCAGAAGTGTGAGTCGAAGAAGTTGAGTCCGCCCTGGGTGACATCCTGACTGCCGGTCACAGTGATGACGCCGCCGAAATTGCCTTCGTCGAATCGTTTCACCATCTGCGAGTATGTTTCCGGCTTCACGAGGATATCGCCATAGGTGAGGAGGAAGTTGTCTGAGCCGACGAACTCCTTCGCGAGTTCGGGCGCCTTGCCGGTGCCGTCCTGCACGAGCTGCCGACCGTAGGCGATGCGCGCGTTCCATTTCGAGCCATCGCCGAAATGGTTCTCGATCACCTCGGCCTTGTAGCCGGTGACGATGAAAACTTCGCGAATGCCGGCGGAGAGCAGTCCACTGAGAATGTGTTCGAGGATCGGTTTGCCGTGGACGCGCAGCATGGGCTTCGGAATCTCGTTGGTGAGTTCCTTCATGCGGGTGCCTTTGCCGGCGGCGAGAATGACAGCTTTCATGTAAATCTAGTGCGCGGAGGATAAACAGAATCGCCCACCAGCGACAAAGCAAAGTTGTGCGCGGCGGGCGAGTCGAGATGGTTCAATGTGTGGGCGATGTGGAGCCTATTCCAGCAAAGACGCACGTCCTGTCGGGGTCGTGGAGGGGAGCGCCGGCGGGAAGATGGGCTTGTCCAGATCGTGCGTAAGCAGGTGCAGCACCTTGTCTGTCTCCACACGGTTGAGAACGATCTCCACCAGTGTGGTGGTGTTTGGGTAGAGGAAGGTCGGCTCCTTGCCGTCCGCCGCCGCGGCGCCGTCGTAGGCCACCGCGTACCCGGGCAGGAACTTCACCTGCGGGTTTGGCGACTTGGCGGCGATGTCGAAAACAAGACGAGCCTTGGCCTGTTTCACCTTCTGCAAATACTTCCGCAGGTTGGTGACATTCAGCAGCAGCACGCGGCAGGACGGATCCGCGGAATGCTTGGTGAACTCCGACTCGAACTCCTTGTCGAACTCGGCGGTGAGCCTGGAGTCTGTCTTGCCCGACGGCAGCATCACGTAGAAGTCGATGAAGAAATCTGTGACGCCGAAGCCGACGTCATCGCGCACCTTGAAGAAGAACTGTTGGTAGTCGTCGCCGGTGTGCTTCTGCTTGTGCGCCGCGTCGAAGCGCGTGGCGAGCGCGGCGTAGTCCGCGATGGTCTTAGCTTGGATCGCTTCCAGCGCGAGATTGCCTGCGGCGTGTGCTCCGGCGGTGAAGGACTTCTCCACGTCGATGATCGATCCGTGCGTGAACTCGCTGAAGATGGTGAATGGAATGACCGGGAACTTCTGTTCCGGCACCCAGTGGGGACGCACGACCGGTTGTGAGAAGTCCACGACGCACTTCCGGGTGTTCAATGACGTGCCGCAGATGCGGACGGTGCCGTCGGTGCCCGGCTTCTTGCGCGCGGGAATGAGCCTGCCCTGCAATCCGCCGTAGCCACTGCCGCCGGCGAAGACGAAGGGATAGCAGACCTTGCTGTCCCCGAGCGCGACGTTGAAAAAACCCTCGCCGTGCAGATCATCCGCCGAGAGCGACCATTGGAACGGGCTGGCCGGTTCGAGGCCCTGCAGGATGATGCGGCCGGATTCCATGAAGTCCTCGCCCTGATGGTTCGAGTTGAAGAAAGTGGAGCGGAACTTGCCGAGGAATGACTGTCCGAGTCGCGCAAGATCGGAACCGAAGTTGGCCGGCGCGAACATCAGCAGATGTTCGACGGGTGAGGCCGGTGTCTTGACGCCCGCCGCCTTCTGCCGCTCGTAGTGCAGGCGCAGCCACGCGCGCGACACGAGCGCACCGGTGCTGTGACACGCCACGTCGATGCGTTCGCCGTTGAAGAGCTTGGAGTAATCCTCGTCCAGTTTGTCGGCGAAATCCTCGAAGGTCGACGAATCGTCGAGGCTGTCGTAGTTGAGGAGGAAGACGTTGTCGCGGAAATACGCGCCGCTGCTGACGAAGAAATCGCGCAGGGCAGTGAAGCTGGTCGCACCGTCCGAGTAACCGTGAATGATGAGAAGTTTGCTGGCCATAGATCCGTCCGTGGTTTTTGGCGATGGAATGAAACCGCGCGCTGCGGGTCAAGCTTGCTGGCGAATGGAACCGCACCTTGACATTTTATTGCGCCGACCAAAACTCGGCGCCCTATGTCAACGATCGCTACTGAATTTCGCGGTGTCACGGCTGTCACGAAGGCCAATGTCTATTTCGATGGCAAGGTGGTCAGTCACTCCATCCTGTTCGCCGACGGCTCCAAGAAGACCCTCGGTCTGATTTATCCCGGCAAGTATCACTTCGGCACGGACAAGGCGGAGCTCATGGAGATCGTCGCCGGTGCGTGCAGCGTGAAGATTGATGGCCAGTCCGCGGTGACCGATTACGCGGCCGGTCAGGCGTTCAATGTCCCGGCCAAGTCCGGCTTTGACATCGAAGTGAAGAGCGGCATCTGCGAATACATCTGCTCGTTTATCGGGTAAGCCGACGTTCGGCTCTTCGCAGCTCGCGTTCCTGCTTCTTCGTCTCCGCGCGCAGCAGCTCTTCCGCTGACCAGCCTTGGCCTTGTGCCAGCTGGGTCAGTTCGAAGAGCTGTTTCGCTATATCGCCCTTTGCGCGGGCGGCGGATTTACCTTTCGGCTGATCGATTAACTTCGCCTTGCGCGCCTTCTTCACCAACTTCTCGGCGCGAAGCAGGGCGGGGAGATGCTTTGGAATGCCGTCGAGAGCGGACGGGCGATCGTGTTTCGTGCCTTGCTTCTCGGCCTTCTTGATTTGCTCCCACTGGGCCCAGACGGCGTCCACAGTCTTGGCTTTCGAATCACCGAAGACATGCGGATGCCGGCGAATCAACTTCTCCACGATGCGCCGGGCGACTTCCTCGAAATCAAACACGCCACGTTCATTCGCGAGCTGGCAGTGGAAGACGACTTGGAGCAGCAGATCGCCGAGCTCCTCCGCCATCTCGTGATCGTCGCCGGCTTCGATGGCGTCCATCAGCTCGTAAACCTCCTCCACCGCATGGAAGCGCAGCGACAGATGATCCTGCTCGCGGTCCCACGGACAACCCGTCGGCGAACGAAGCCGCGCCATGACGTCGAGCAGATCGTTGATGGCCGGCTGGCGACGGCTTTTTGTGTGAGACTTCTTTTTCATGCGCACGGTCACAGGATCACGAGGTCATCACGATGAATCACTTCCGTCCGAGCTAAACCGCCCGCGTTGATCTCGGCGGCGGAATGTTGCGCGATGCCGCGGGCGAACTCTGCGCCGGCTGCATCGCAAATGCGCACGACATCTCCAGTGGAAAATTTCCCCGTGCATTCCTTGATGCCGGGCGGAAGGAGGCTCTTGCCGCGTTCGCACAAGGCTTTCTTCGCGCCGTCATCGACGGTGAGCGTGCCTTTCGGACGATGGAAGAAAGCGATCCAGCGCTTGCGACCCTTCAGCTTGCTTGGCTGCGGAATGAAGAGCGTGCCTTCATCGACGCCGTCCAGCACGCGACGGAGCACCGTCTTCTTGTGCCCGGGCGCGATGACCAGTGGAATGCCCGCGCGGACGACAATCTTCGCCGCTTGAATCTTCGAGCTCATGCCGCCAACCGCCGTCGCGCTGGTGGTGCCCCCGGCCATCTTTTCGATGCTGCCATCGATACGTTCGATGACGTGGAGCAGGCGCGCCTCCTCAGTGCCGAAGTTTTCCACAACGCCGTCGACGGTGGTGAGAATCACCAGCAAATCCGCCGGCAGCAGCGCGGCGACGAGCGCGGACAGTTTGTCGTTGTCGCCGAACTTCAGTTCGGTGACGGAGATGGCGTCGTTCTCATTGATGATGGGAATGACTCCGCGTCGCAGCAGCGTGACGAGCGTGTTGCGGGCATTGAGATGGCGCTGGTGATGTTCGAGATCCTCGTGCGTGAGCAGCACCTGCGCGACGTGCAGGTCGTGCTTCGCGAAGAGCTTCTCGTAGGTCGCCATCAAGCGCGACTGACCGACTGCGGCGCAGGCTTGGAGTTCTTCGACGGTGCCTGGACGCTTGTCGAAGCCGAGCACGCCCATGCCAGCGCCGACCGCGCCGGACGTGACGATGACGACTTCGTGGCCGGCTTTGCGGAGCGTGGCGACCTGGGTGACGAGCTGGCGAATCTGCGCGAGGTCGGGCTGCTTCCGGCTGTCGGTGAGGACACCGGTGCCGAGCTTCACGACGATGCGGCGAATGTTCTTAAGGGACTCTGAACGCACGGCGGAGTTGGTAGCAAAAGGCGTCGCAGGGGTCGAGAGAGGAATGACCATGCGCGGCTTCGTCATTGCGTCATTGGACATTTTTCCTACCCTTTGGCCATGCGCAACGAATCGCTCAAGTTCCTGCAAACGCTCATCAACACTCCGAGCCCGTCCGGGTTCGAGACCCGCGGCCAGCGCGTGTGGCTCGATTACGTGAAGAAGTTCGCCGAAGCCACCGAGACCGACGCGTACGGCAATGCGGTGGCGTGGTTTAACAAGGGTGGATCACCGCGCATCATGCTCGCGGCGCACGCGGATGAGATCGCGATGACGGTGAACTTCATCAACGAACAGGGTTTCATTTACGTCCGGCGCGTGGGTGGCATCGACCCGGCGATTACGAAGGCGCAGCGGGTGAACATTCACGCGCGCGAGGGAACGGTGCGCGGTGTCGTCGGGAACGTGGCGCCGCACTTGATGAAGCTCGAGGGCGAGCCGAAGCCGCCGAAGATTCACGACTTGTTCATCGACATCGGGGTATCGAGCCGCAAGGAGGCTGAGAAGCTCGTGCGCATCGGCGATCCAATTACGTTGGTCGATGAATTCGAAATGTTGCGCGGCGATCTCGCGGTGGCGCGGGCGTTCGACAATCGCATTGGCACATTTGCCGTGGCCGAGGCGTTGCGGCTGTTGACCGAGAGCAACCGTAAACTGCACGCGGAGGTTTGCGTGGTGTCGAACATCCAGGAAGAAGTCGGCTGTCTCGGTGCGCGCCAGATTGCTTACACGCTCAAGCCGGACGTGGCGCTGGTGGTCGACGTCACGCACGCGACGGATTATCCGACCGTGAGCCAGGCGCAGCACGGCGACATCAAGATTGGTCGCGGACCTGCCATCACTCACGGCGGTCCGAATCACGCCGAGGTGGTCGCGCGGTTGGAGAAGATCGCCGAGGAAGAGGAGATTCCGCTGCAGCACGAAGCCATCTCGTCGTCGAGCGGCACGGACACGGATGTGATCTTCTGGACGCGTGGTGGCATTCCGTCGGCGTTGATCAGCCTGCCGAATCGTTACATGCACTCGCCGGTGGAAGTGGTGAGCCTGAAGGATCTCGAACAGATTCCGGAACTGATGGCGGCCTTCGCGCAATCGCTCAAGCGCGGCGAGCAGTTCAAGATCAAGATCTGACACCTTGCCTGGATTCAGATGATTCCGCTGATTCGCCTCGAAGGCGTGGATGTCGCCATTGAGGGCGCGACGATTCTGCGCGATGTGCGCTGGTGTCTGCGCGCGGGCGAACATTGGGCGGTGCTGGGAGGCAATGGTTCAGGGAAGAGCACGTTCCTGAAACTGATTCGCGGCGAGCTGGCACCAGCGCCCGGCCGCATGGGGCGGCGCGTGTATGGGTTCGATGGCGACGAGCAGGTCACCGCCGTCGGCGTGAAGGAAAAGGTGGCGCTGGTGTCGCCGGAATTGCAGACGCGGTATCTGACGCAGGAATGGGGGCTCAGCGTTCGCGAGGTCATTCATTCCGGGATTACATTCAGTGAATATTCGCCTTTGCGTTTGCGGGCGGCGCAAAAGGAGCGGGCTGACCAAGTCGTGGAACTGCTGGGCATTAGCGCGTTGCTGCGGCGGAATGTGCAGGCGCTGTCGACGGGCGAACTGCGCAAGGTTTTGATTGCGCGCGCGCTGGCGGGAGCTCCGCGGGTGCTGGTGTGTGACGAGGTGTGCGATGGGTTGGATGCCGCGTCGCGCGCGAATCTTCTCACGGCGTTGGAGCGTGTGGCGCGGAATGGCACGCAACTGTTGCTGACGACGCATCGGAGCGAGGAGTTGATTCCGGCGATTACGCACCGGGCGAGTTTTCAGGGAGGGAGAATGGTGGAGGCGGGGCCGTTGCTTCCCTCGTTGCCTCTCGCGAGGAGGTCGGCAGGCACGGGTGGATTGCCCCGCTCGAAGGGAAGTTCCGTTGTGCGCGATTGGAAGCTCGTCGATGCGAAGGTTCTGATTCAGATCGAACGGGCGGATGTGTTTCTCAATGAACGTCGTGTCCTGCGGAACATCAATCTCGAGATCAAGACGGGCGAGCATTGGGCCGTGCTTGGTCCGAATGGCGCGGGCAAGTCGACTCTACTGAAGTTGATCATGGGCGACCTGCATCCCGCGTGGGGCGGGCGGGTGCGGCGGTTTGAGTTCACCCCGCAGAATACGATTTGGGAGCTGAGACGGCGGATTGGTTATGTGTCCCCTGAGTTGCAATCGAGTTACCGCGACGATGTGACGGGTGTGGAGGCCATCGCGTCCGGGTTCACGTCGAGCATCGGCGTCATGCTGAAGCCGGACCGGAAGCAGATGGCGGCGGCGGGGCGGTTGGCCGAGGAGCTGGGCATCGAACATCTCGCGGGCAAGAGCGTGCTTCAGTTGTCGTATGGGGAGTTTCGGCGCATCCTGCTGGCGCGGGCCTTGGTGCATCGGCCTCAGTTGTTGATTTGCGACGAGCCGTTCGATGGACTCGATGCTGCAGGGCGCGAAGAAATCGGCGCGCTGCTGGAGCGTATCGCGGCTTCCGGCGCGAATCTAGTGGTGGTGACGCATCATGCGGATGATTTGCCGGCCTGCTTGACGCATTGCATTGAGCTGAACGCAGGCCGGGTGGTTTATCAGGGTGAGTTGGGGAAGCGACGGTAGACAGGTCGTTTCCGAAACCGCTCCGCAAATCCCCTAGTCGTCTTTGCGCGACGTGCTGAGCGGCTCTTCCGTGGAAAACATCGCCTGTGGCGATTGAAGACGACCAGCCGTGTGGCACATATCAAGCAAATGACTCAGGCAACATCGACAACCCAAAAGACGATTCCCGGCCTCAACCTCTCGGGAGAGTGGATCGGCCACTACCGCGGGCATTTCGACCAGGTCGTCAAGATCACCCAGCTCGGCGACGAAGTGGTCGCCGTCAAAATCACCGGCGATGACCATGTGCCCGGCGGGCAGGTGACGTTCCGCGCGAACGTGAAGACCGGCGTGGGTGAGGGTCCGGTCGCTGAGAAGGAATTTCGCAATGCGTGCTTCGTGCCGGGCAAGCTGGAGATCGTGAATGCCGAGCGAATCGTGTTCACGTGGGAGAACTGCGGCAAGGTCGAGTTCCGCAAGGACGACTGAGCGGTTCGCCGAGGCGGAAGCATTGCCTGTAAATTAAAAAGCTGCCGGCCAATTGGCCGGCAGCTTTGTTTTCGGGAGATTGATTTCGAGACTTACACGGTGACCGGTTCAGCAGCGGGCGCGACGGCGACGGCTTCAATGCTGTCGACGCGGAATTTTTTCTTGGTGCCGTCCATGTCGAACTCGAGGTCTTCACCCGGCTTCTTGCCGACCATCGCCTGCGCGAGCGGGGTGAGGTAGCTGAGGATGTTCTTGTCCGGATCGCCGTCCCATGCGCCGAGGATGGTGTAGGTCTCGCTGCCGTTCGAGCCGAGGTCGGTGACCTTCACTCGGGTGCCGATGCTGACCACGTCGGTCTTGGCATTGGCGAAGTCCGTGCCGCGCGCACGAACGAGCTGGGCTTCGAGCTCGGACTTGCGGCGCATGAGAATCTTCTGCATTTCCTTCGCGGCCTTGTATTCGTGGTTCTCGCGCAAGTCGCCGTAGCTGCGGGCGATGGCAATTTCCTTCGAGTTGGCTGGAATCTTCTTCTGCACGAGCTCGGTGTACTCGTTCTTGCGCTTTTCAAGGCTCTCCCAGGAAACGATGAGCGACATGTCCTGCTTGGTTTCGCCGGAGATGAGGGACTGGACGGCCGGGTAGCTCTTCACGATGCGCGCGAGGAGCGAGCGCTTGTCCATGTCGTCGAAGCACGGCGAGAGCTGCAGGGCGCGGGTGAGATCCTTGATGACTTCGAAGTCCGCGGAGCCGATGAGCTCGACGAGGAGCTGTTGGTCGTCGAGGATGAAATCGCGGAGACGGTTGGACTTCTTCTCGTTGAACTGATCACGCTCCATCGCGGAGAGCATGGCGCGGAAAACTTCCGGCCCGAGGATGTCGGCGAAGCTGTCGGAGCGTTCCTTCGCCAGCCAGAGCAGCAGTTCGCTGTTCGCGGTGTGATGGCTGATCAGCTTGGCGAGAGTGTCCTTGAGGAGGTTCAGCTTGCCTTCATGGATGAGCAGGGAGGCG
>CAZBIC010000025.1:0-118406 GCA_964491875.1 uncultured Bifidobacterium sp. | reverse complement strand
CATCCATGACACTTGATTGAAGTAACAGGCCACCAGGGGCACGGTGGCAAGCGTCGCCACCGGAATGCTGTTCACCGATTGTACCGGGCTGAGAGCGTTGGTGACGCCGGAGAAGTTGCCGTCCCCGGCATACTCCGCCACCACCGTGTGCGAACCTGCGGTGAGGTTCGATATCACGCGTTGCGCCGTGCCGTTCACCAATGCCACCGGCGCGCCGGAGTTCACGCCATCGATCTTGAACTGGACCACGCCGCTCGGAACTCCCGCACCGGGGGCCATCGCAGATAGAGCAAAACTGAATGTCACGCCTTCTCCCGGTTGCGTGGGATTCTTGGATGTCGCGACAAGGCCCGCAGTCGAAGCCTTTGTCACAGTCAGCGTCCCGCTCACATATCCAATCGTGTAATTGCTCGCCGAGGCGCCACTCGCCGTAATCGGATAGGTCCCCGCTGGACTTCCCGTCGTCGCCGTGGTGGTCACGCTCGCCAGAGTGGTCAATCTCGCCGTCGTGTCGCCGTTTACGAATCCCGAATAGCTCGACGTCAGCACTGGATTGGAAGAACCGTAAACTTTGTTCGTGCTAATCGCGCTCACCGTCAATACCGCAGGCGTCACCGTCAGCGTCCCGCTCACATAGCCAATCGTGTAGTTGCTCGCCGACGCCCCGCTTGCGGTGATCGGATAGTTCCCCACGGGACTTCCATTCGTGGCCGTGGTGGTCACGCTCGCCAGAGTCGTGAGTCTCGCCGTGGTGTCGCCGTTTACGAATCCCGAATAGCTCGCGGTCAGCACTGGATTGGAAGAACCGTAAACTTTATTGCTGTTCGCCGCGGCAATGGTCAGCGGGGCTCTCAACACATTGATCACTACGTTGGTGGTAACGATCGTGTGACTCAGCAAGTTGCTGGGCGTAAACGTCACCGAAAGCAATTGTCCATTCCCAGCGTTCAGAATGCTTCCGAGAGCCGGCGTGTAGGAAAAGCTGCCGGGCACGGACGAAGTCGCATTCAACTGCGCGACGCTGAGAGCCACACCATAGGTGAGGCTGGCCGGCGGAGTCCATTGCACCAGCGGACGTGCGGCCCCGGAAAGCTCGAACTCCCAGCTCACCAGCTGGTTTGTTCCCCCGGATTCCATGTCCGCCAAAAACAGGGTCCACTCGCCATTCCCCGAACCACCGGTGAACACGCTCAGCGCGGCGGTCCGCGGAGTCGTATCGAGCACCACTGAGGGATCGACCAAGCGACCATCCGGGCGCCAGCTTCCGATCAACGGCGTGCCCGCGGGTAGGTTGGTAATGGTGCGGTAGGTGTGAACCTCTCCAGAGGCCGAATCGTCGAACGTGACATTGAACCCGGCATCCCCATAACCGGCGAGCCGTCCCGCCGCGCGACCCGGCCGGTTCAACAGCACGCAGAAGTTCGTCCTGCCTCCCTGAATGCAGCGCAGGTAACCGTACAGATCGCCATTGAACTCACCCGCCACCTGGAGCTTCACCCGCACCTTGCTGATGGCTGCAATGGACGAAACGACCACCCGCCGATCGCTGAACCCTGCGGCGTTGCCATCCGGCACCGGTCGATTGATCCCAGCGAAAGGATGAGTCTCAACCGTCTGCGCCGAGGCAGCAGGGCAGCACACCCAAGCACTCGCGCAAAGCAGCAGCAGGCGGAGCCTGTTCAGCCGGGAGCCTCGCCGAAGCGCAGGACTTCGGAGAGGTGTTTTGATGACGCCATCCATGGCGTTGAAAATGAACATCCGTGTCACGTGAGTTGCATCGCTCATGGGTGACTTGGAAAACTGAGAATGTGGTTACGGCCAGGTGGCGCGATAAAAGCGTTGCGGCGCTCCCGGCGGGAGGAAATCGGTGATCGAGAAAACCCCAGCCTCGCCGGCAATCGCAGTTCCTAGAATCTGCCAGTTGGGATTTTCCAAATCGTCGGTGAATTCGACCGAGTAGGTGCGGCCCGGTATGCCATCGAATGTCAGGCGCACCGAGCCATCACCCAGAAGCTCGGCCCGGAGATTCTGCGGAATCACATTGTCGAAAGTCACGGTCACCGTCGCTGTTCCCTGCGAAACGCCGCCCCGCCCGTCACTCAGCACGAATGGAAACGAATCTGAATTGGTGAAGCCCGCCGGCGGCGTGTAGACCACCCATCCGGAATTCGTCACCACCGTTCCACCCTGCGCCGAGGCCGGACCCACGGAGAGTAGCGCAACGGTGTCGCCATCCGGATCGATGCCGAGGAAATCCACCACTCGCGCCTTCGTTCCGTTGAAAGCAAATCGTTCGAGCACCGGAACCGGAGCGACCGGCGGATGGTTTACCGCGAGCACAGCATTCGAGCTCGTTACCGACGTGCCATTGCTAACCCGCACCGCATACGATCCTGCATGCACATCCTGCACATTGGTGATGGTGAACGTGGATTTCGTCGCCCCGGATATCGCGTTGCTTCCGTTGAAGAACCACTGGTAACTCAGCGGCGGCGTCCCCGTGGCCCCGATGGTAAACGTGACGTTCGAAGTGACGGTGACCAGTTGACTTTGTGGTTGGCCAGTAATCGCAGGTGGATTTGTTGTGGTGGATATCGCCACGAAATTGATGTTGGTCGCATCGGGACCAACTGAAACCGGGTTATTAAACCCAACACCCACAAAATTGTAGCCTGCAAACATTGCGCCGAGGTTGTAGCCCCCAGGCGATAATCCACCAAGAGCGTAATTCCCATTCGAATCCGTTGTCGCAACGTAACTGCCCGAGGATATGGTAACTCCCGGAAGCGGCGAACTTCCGTCTGTCACCCTGCCGCGAATAACATAGGTCGTTCCGGCAGTAGCAGAGAAATTCAGGTTGGAACGGACAACCGGCTGAACGCCTTGGTAGGAATAGTAAACAGACTCTGCGCCCGCAACCACCACGGGGTTGGTGAACCCACTGGGCAGCATGGTGAACCCACTGCAAGCTGCTTCGAGATTCCAGATCCCGCGCGGCAGGCGAAGCTCGTAAACCCAGTCTCCGAAGAAGCCACCCGAGAAATCCGGCAATGCAATGACGCTCCGACCGGGTTCGCCATTGCTCACGTAAACCAATCCAATGTTTCCCGGGACCTTTCCCGTCACGGGATACAGCACCCGAAATAAATCCGCGTTCGTCACGCTGGCCCCGTCCACGTAGACAGGAGCGTTGGGCGCAATGAAATCCGCGCTACCCGAGAGTTTGGGATCGTAGGTTCCTGGCGGCACATTCGATACACTGAAGGTGCCATCAGCTGCCGAAAGACCGGTCCGCCCAGCGATCTCGACCACCGCATTTGAAATCACCTGCCCACCGTCGCGAACGATGCCGCGAACCGTCACCGCTGGCTTGGGCAGCGAGAGAAAATCGATACCTGAAATATCGCTGCCCACCGTCATCGTGCCGTTTCCAGTCGTCGGCGCAAAGGTGTCAGCCAAAGTCGGCATTACCCGCACTGTATGCGTGCCCGCCGGCACGTTGAGGAGGACGTAGCGCCCTTCATCGTCGGTCAGCGCGCTGCGATAACTCGCATGGGTCACATAGCTCATCGTGCCCACTGATACCGTAGGCAGGAGGCTGAAGACCCGGATATTGGAGCGTGGCGATCCGTCTGTTGCGGCCACCCGACCAGAGATGGAATGATCAGCCACGGTTCCAACCTCGACGATCGTTGAAACCACCGTCACCCCGCCCTTCATATCGCTGACAACACACCGAACCTCGTGCCGACCGGCGGTCGACCATGAATAAGTGATCGAAGGTGTATTGCTGGATACCGCCAGAACTGCGCTGCTTCCGGCGACGGCCGTCTCCCATCCGAACGCCAGCAGGTCTCCATCCGGATCATTCGCGCTTACCGAGATGGTGACCGTCGCTCCCACCACAACGTTGGTGGCACTCACCGCCATTAAGGCCTCGGGTCTTGCATTGGTTACGTTGCCCGAGAAATGGACGAAGACATCCAGCCATTGGCCCGGCGTAGGAGAACGAGTCACCGGCGTCACGTGAATACCTGCCTCCGCATCCGAAAACGTCCGGCCAACGAGCAGAGGCGCATCTTCAAACTGTCGCGGGGTGCCCGGAGTCGTATCCACGAGCGTACTGCCGCCCCGGCTTTGCGACCATTGCGGCCAGCGCAGTTGAAGTCCGTTCAAGGCAAAAGGTGCGAGGTTGCCGGACTGGAATTCCCCCCGATAATCCAACCAATAGTCCCGGACATCCTTGCGTAGCGAAACCGAGTAGAGCTGGTTGCTTCCCAACGGCCCGACATCGAACCCGTGAATGCGAAACAGTCCGCTGTTCGTCACGCGAAGCAGCGACGAGTCCGGCATCCAATGGAGCACCGTCTTTTCGTAAGTGCTAAAGGAACCGCGATTGGGCCCCATCATATCGAACTCGTCCGCATACTCGACGGTCTCCCCTGGCCCAAACGGAACGGATGTCTTGGGCCGCCAGCCATTGGCATGGGATAATCCATAATTATGACCCAATTCGTGAGCCAAGACTGACCAGCTATCCGTCTGTACCCATGCACCTTTCTCTCCCACTAAACCCACCCCAGCGCCACCTGGTCCGCCCGCATGACGGATGAATACGAAATCATAATCATCCGCATCCCAGCCCAACGTACGCGCCAACGCCACGGCATCGTTATAAAGCTGCCCCAATCCAACGGATTCGTAGTGGCTGGCCGTTTGCGCCACCTGCACTGGATCCGACACGTCCGCCGTCACGGTCGTTTGTTGGTATGACTGATTCGCAATATACAGGCTCACTTGAGCCAGTGCCGCCTCGGCTGTAGATCGCGATGTAGGCGGTGAGCTTTGATTGCTGTATTGAGTCGGGATGTACAAAAGGCGCTTTGCTCCATGGGTCCACTCCCGGGCGGGGCTAGGGGAGGTTCCAGCGGATCCGCCTTCCGAGCCGGCGATCGCGCCGGAAAAGCTGACCAGTTGAAGATGTTCCTCCCGGCACAGCGGCAGGAGTTTGTTCGCAAAGCAGGCACCAGAGGTTCGCACGAGACCCGCGACTGATTTGCGGCAACCGACACAGACGTCCCCCGCGTGCCAGCGCTCCCCGCCCTCGCGCAATTCATTGGTGCCAGCCGAGCGCAATGGGTTTTTCGCCAGCGCAATCTCACCATCCAAAACGATTCCACGGAGCGGAATTCTTCGCCCAACCGGCGAGTCTCCATCCTCTCGCTCTGCGGCATGACTGAGATACAGCCTGCCGTTGATGCGAACAGCCCGTGCTCGAACCGAATGCTCACAGTCAAAGAGAGCGCCGATGGTTCCATAACCACTGACCTCTTCTTCGAAAAACCTCTGCCACGCGGAGGGCAATTTCCTTCGTGAATCTGAATCCAGAGCCAAGGAAAGAGCTCGCTCCGGCTGGTCCCTCATTAACCGTCGCATCGCCAAGGCTCGACGCTTGGCCAATACCAGTCCCCGAGCTTCATCTGAAGCTCCCCCACGAATCCATTCGCGAAAGGATTCCACCTCTGTTTCACTCGCCTCGGAAACTCCCTGTGCCTTCACTTCGCCGGACGTGAGAAGAGTTCCGAGAACGATTAAAAGGCTGGAGATCAGCAACCAAGCTGCATTCGCGCCCAAAATGCATCCGTAGGACGGGCTTTCAGCCTGTCTCGAACTCCCGTGTCCCGCTGGAGAATTCGGAGCGTGGAATCGTTGCCAGAAGCCACCATCGAACAAGATGAGGCTGTGGCGCGGACCAAAAACTGGCTGGAAGCTGCATTGTTGCAATGGTGTCCCGGATTGCCAAAGGTTAGGAGGTCGCGGGGCAACACGCCCCCCTCCAACTCCCAGAAGTGTCCCATCATCTATTCTTCCAAGGAGCTGGAAACCCTTCCTGCTGGGTCGATCTGAACGGACAACCCAGCCGCAGGATTCCCACTCAGTATTATGGGGCGCGCAATTCATCGTGCGGCTACTGGGGGGAGAGAAGGATCTACCAACAAAAAAAGAGGCCTGCACAAGCAGGCCTCCGGAAGTTCGCTGATATTTGACTAACCGATTACGCGCGCACCCGGCGGCTGGCCCAACCCAGTCCGAGGACTGACAGGCCCAAGAGAGCCATCATGGAGCCACCATCGGGAACAGGCTGCGTCGTCTTAGCACCAAACTCAAAGTTGAGCTGAGCCAGACTGAGGACCGTCAAAACGTGACCCGGGCCTGACGCAGCGACAACTTCGTATCCAACGGAACCGTCGTTAAGCAACGAAAGGTTCAGAATAGAACCACCTGCGATAATCGTTCCGATGAAGTTCACCGCAGACGCGAAAAAGCTACCGTCAAGATTGACAGTAACATTCTCAGGTCCGCCCGGTAAACCGGAGACGTCCGAAAGGACGAAGAAGGCATTCGCCGAGGTCACTTCATGAAGACTCGCATCAAACCCTTTGGTCGTTAAATCAAACGTTCCAAAAAACGAGTTGCCTGGATTGATAATCGCATTCGGCACATCAGTGATAGTCGCCCCGTGGACCGGAGAAACAGCCATACCCAGCGCAATAGCTAGTATTGAGAGAATTTTTTTCATAATTTTGTTTATTTTTCAGCTACTATTCCATTCGTCCCCATTCGCACCCCCATACTGCCTCGCGATGAAAACTTACTCTTCCCCCCCAGCAGCGGCGGTGCCATCGCCTCGATATCCTCAGAGTCAAACCCAGTTTCACCCATCAAAACATTAATCATCAGCTACTTACATCGCGGAATAAGCCGATGAAAGAATTTTGCACCTACATCATCAGCTCAGCGCCATTCTATAATCGTAAAGCCCTCCGACACCCGAAAACACCCAGTCCCCGTGGATACGCCCAAAGAAATGGTTCCTGCAATCGATTCGGCACCCAAAAGTCGGTGAACCGCAGTCTGTAGGCCAAGCCGACATCGAGCAAAATTGAAGGAACCTCCTGACTTTTAGAATTTTAGCGGAGCTATTCACAACCTCTAGCCCGGATTGCCCTTACTTCGTTTCGAACAGCCATTGCGGTCCCAGAGGCGCTCCGGTCGAGAATTCTTGACCACTCATTGTCGCCCAATACCCTCACCCACGTGACTGATTTGCTCTGGTTCGTTGCCCACACCCGACCTCGTCGCGAGAAAAAACTCGTGGAATACGCCCGCCGGGAGGGTTTGGATGTCACCCTGCCCTGCTACCATTCCGCTCACAAGTATCGTGGCAAGACGGTCAGTTTCGAGAAGCCTCTCTTTCCCAGTTACGTCTTCTTTCGACTGCATCCCGCTGCGCGTCAAAAGGTTTTCCAAAGTGATCACGTCGCCAACCTTCTGGATGTGCCGAATCAACTCGAGTTCGAGCAGCAGTTGTCTGCCGTGCTGCTGGCCTTGGAAAGCAAGCTGGAGATTCAGCTCGCCCCGGAGATCGGGAAGGGAACGCGCGTTCGCATCGTGGCCGGCGCGCTGCGCGGGGTCGAAGGGTGGGTGGAGGAGCGCTACGGCATGTCCACCGTCCTGTTGCGCGTGGATTTCTTGAGCCAGGCTGCCGCCGTCAAAGTGGAAGCCGATTGGTTGGAATTGATCTGACAACGCTCGGCGCGGTGCCCTGTCCAAAATGAAAATGAGCCAGGCGACTCGCGTCACCTGACTCCCTCTTCTTCGCCCGGGGTTGGCCCAAAGCCGCGCCCCGGTTCGTCGGCGTCATTTGATTCAGTGCTTCTCGACGATACCCATCGTGGCTTGCCTATTCTGGGCCTCACGCAGTTCCTTCTTCCGCCAATACAGGAGCAAGGCGAAGAATGGGATGAGCGACAGGGCAAAGAAAATCGGCCCGCCGCGGTGGTGGATGAACGAATGAATCATCTTCGGATCCACATGCACGCAGAGCAGCGAGAGGGTCAGGACACGGAACCCGTTTCGGAGAATGCCCAGCGGTATCGTCAGCAGCGTGAACCAGAACCGATGCTTCGGGTTCTCGAGAAACAGAAAGCCTCCAATCAGCCCGGTGATAAACAGCACAAAGCTGGAGCGAATCCCGCTGCATTCCTCCGCCACCTGAAAGTTGATTCCAGGCAGCGCGAACACCACGCCATCTCGGAGGACCGGGATCTGAGCAATCTTAATCATCCAGTAGGCGACTTCTGCGGAACTGTGCTGCAGCACCACCTCCAACCCGTGACGCACCGCAGTGGGGAAAGGAATCAGGAACAGGAGGAGGCCCAGCGGATACGCATTTACCCTAGCGATACCTGCGCCCAGAAAGTGAAACACACCGGCGATGATGAAGCTGACGAGCGCGCCCATCTGCCAGGCCAGCTGATCGTTCAATGGCAGTGTCACGCCTCGAAAGGCGAAGAACGCCCAGCCCGCCAGACACACGGCACCAAGGCCGGCAAAACAAATCGTTCCGATTCGGGAGGGGCAGATCGTCTTGGGAAGGCGATGGCGGGTCAGCCAAACAAGGTAAGCCGCGATCACCGGCATCAGTGGCGCGTGGGAATATAGGTCTTCCTCCAATGCCAATCTCGCGAGTTGATAAAGCGGCATCGAAAACAGAACAATCAACGCTACCCCATAGACCGCCAGTCGCCGCGCGGCGCGCGAAACCTCCGGTGCCATCGGTTCGACTTCCACCCGACCCGCCTGGTCAATCTTATTCTCCACCCTCATTCCGCGATTAAATCCTTACTCATTGCGGATGTCACCCGTCTTTGCGGTCTCTGCTCAGCCGGTTTTCTTGTCCGCTAACACCGTGTTCACCCACGCTTGCTGGTCAAGGTACCATCGGACCGTTTCTCGAATGCCCTTTTCAAACGTGTAGGCCGGCTTCCAGCCCAGCTCGCGTTCAATCTTGGAAGCATCGATTGCATAACGTCGGTCATGGCCGGGCCGATCCTTCACAAATGTCATCAACTGCCGCGAGCTGCCGCCAAGCTTTGGAGCCATCTCGTCAATCAAATCGCAAATCAGCTCCACGATGTGAATGTTGGCCCACTCATTGTGGCCGCCAATGTTGTATGTCTCTCCATCCTTCCCGGTCGTGAGCACGCGCCACAGCGCCTCTGCATGATCGCGAACATACAGCCAGTCCCGCACGTTCATGCCGTCGCCGTAAATCGGAATCGATTTCCGCGACAGGACATTCTGAATCACCACCGGGATCAGCTTCTCCGGGAACTGATACGGCCCGTAGTTGTTCGAGCAATTCGTGATCACCGTCCGCATCCCGTAGGTGTGATGGTACGCCCGCACCAGCATGTCGCTCGAGGCCTTGCTCGAGGAATAGGGCGAGTTCGGCGCATACGGTGTCGTCTCCGTAAAGTAACCCGTGGCTCCCAGACTTCCGTAAACCTCGTCGGTCGACACATGATGAAACCGCGTTTCGCCCGCAACGCTGGCTCCAGCAGCCAGCCACTGGCTGCGGCACGCTTCGAGCAGGTTGAAGGTGCCTACGATGTTCGTTTGGATGAAATCACCCGGCCCGGTGATCGAACGATCCACGTGCGATTCCGCCGCGAGATGCATCACATGCGTAATCTTGTATTGCTGCACCACGCGCAGGACCTCCGGCTTGTCGCGCAAGTCCACCTTCTCAAAAACATACTTGGGATGCTTCGCCACCAGCTCCAGATTCGCGAGGTGTCCCGCATAGGTCAGGCAATCCAGGTTGATCAGCTGCGTGATCTCCGGCCGATCAATGACGTGTTGGATGAGATTGGACCCGATGAAACCGGCGCCCCCCGTAATCAGTAATTGCATAGAATCAGAATCGTTGTCTTTGGCATCAAGTTTCCGGCACCCAGTGCTGCAGGCTGTGCTCCAGCGCCTCGCCCACCGGGCGGATCTTCACTCCCGTCGCCAGGAGCTTGGAAACATCCATCACACAGTTGGAACGCGGCGTCTTGGCCGCCACTTTGTAAAACTCCTCGTCACTCGCCCAGAATTCAAACTTCCGATCCAGCTTCAGGCGCTGCTCAATCTGCTCCACCACCTGACGCGTCGTCACGAAACCGGGATTCGTTACATTATACGTCCCAAAGGGCGCGCGTCGTTCCCACAAATCAAGGCAGGCCCGTACGAAATCTCCGCGATGCGACAACGAGTTGAAGTTGTCATACACCTTCGAGTAGCGCTGCACCTTCGTCAGGTAATTCCGGGCATTGTCAAATTCATCAAACGGAATCCGCAGGCGCCACACGTACGCCTGGCTGGCTCCCATCAGCGATTCTTCTGCCAGCGCCTTTGTACCGCTGTAGAAGCTGCACGGCGGGCGACGGAACGAAAAATTCGGTTCATCGGTCTCTACAAATCCAGCCAGGGAACGCGGATTCGTTTCGATCAGCCGCCGCACTTCTGGTCGCGTGAGATCCTTCTCTTCCCGGCGCACCCCGTTCTCTGTCACCCATGCACCAGCATAGATACAACCGGACGAGACATGGCCCCAAGGAATATTGGCGACCGCACAGGCATGAGCCAGCGTGAGCGGGAACAGGGTGTTGCCTTGCAGCGTATCCGCGCGCGCCGTTTCGCACGCGTCCACATTTGGCTTGCCCGTGTAGCCGGCGGCATTCACGAGGAAGGTGGGCTTCGTTTCGTTCAACAACCGGCGCAGCGAATCGAATCGCGTGTAGTCCACTTCACTCCGCGAAACAGAACGGAACGTCGCTCCGCGCAGCTTCAATTCGCGCTCAAACGCCTGCCCGACATAGCCCGATGCCCCGAGTAACAAAATCATATCTCTTTTTTAAATCGAACCTTCACTCAAAACGTCCTCTGAGCCCAGATCGCGCCGAGTGACACCCGGCGGCACATCGCATTTCGATTGCCCACTGGCCTTTCAGCGCTCACTGTTTCCGTCGCGTTTCCGCCAGCACCTCAGCGAGATAGTCCCGATACTCACACTTCGGAATCTTCCCGATCAAGGCCTCGAATTGATCCGCCGTCAGGAATCCACGCTGGAACGCCGCCTCTTCTGGGCAACCGATCTTGATTCCCTGACGTTTCTCAATCGTCTGCACGTACGCCGAAGCGTCGTGCAAGCTGCTGCTCGTACCAGCATCCAGCCACGCGAAGCCGCGATTCAATCGCCCCACCCGCAGCTGTCCGCGCCGCATGTACTCCACGTTTACATCCGTGATCTCGAGCTCACCCCGCGGCGATGGTTTCATCGCCTTGGTGATGCCCACCACCGCGTTATCGTAAATGTAGAGCCCGGGCACCGCATGATTGCTCTTGGGCTGCTTCGGCTTCTCTTCGATGGACACCGCCTTGCCGCTCGCATCGAACTCCACCACGCCGTAGCGCTCCGGGTCATTCACGTGATAGCCAAAGATCGTCGCGCCCGTCGTGAATTCGGCAAACGCCTTCTGGAAGCTGTCGCCGCCGTAGAAAATGTTATCACCCAAAATCAGCGTCACGCTGTCGGATCCAATGAAACTCTCTGCGATCAAAAACGCCTGGGCGATTCCTTCGGGCTTGGCCTGCTCGCGATACTCGATCCGGAGGCCCCATTGACTCCCGTCGCCGAGCAATTGCCTGAACCGTGGCAAATCATGCGGCGTGGAGATCAAACAAAACTCCCGCACACCGGATTCAATCAGCGTGGTCAACGGATAGTAGACCATCGGCTTGTCATAAACCGGTTGGAGCTGCTTGCTGGCCACAAGGGTCAGCGGATACAGCCGGGAACCAGCGCCCCCGGCGAGAATGATGCCTTTCATGTTCAAAGTATTGGTAACGACTGCATTCAGATATGAATAATGCCCATAGACTATCGGCTGTCTCTAGAAATTAAGAAGCACGGTTCAAACAGTCTGAGGCACTGCCTGAAGTAAGGCACGAAAACAGGCGCCGCGAGAACTTCTCACGGCGCCCGTCGCAAAGCTAGACTGCCAAAATGAGTGGCAGTCCACCGATTCACCATTGCCCTAGGCCCTGCGCCGGAACATGCACGTCAGGCCTCCCACTGACACACTAAGCAATAACAGCGAGCTACCGGCGTCAGGCGTTGAAATAGGTGACGCCACAGGAGCCTTGGAGATCACCCCTTCCAAATCGATATTGTCGACCCGCCAGGTGCCACTACCGCTTTCAGAGTCGTACCCGTAAATCCGAAAGGTCAGAAACCCGGTCAACGCATCAAATGCGCTACCGAAGCTCACCCCCTGATCCGTCCTCGTATTGGTATTGTCCGGCACTCCAAAAGTTGCCAGCGCCGTTGAGAAACTATCCAAGCTGGAGTAAATCGCCCATGAGCGAATTCCCGTTCCCGATCGCCTTTCATCCAGTTCCAATCGGTCCAAATTCAGCACATACCCGACTTCGACCGAAATGGACAAATCGTAGTAATCATTCGCATCACGAGAACCGGCGGTAGTCCAACCCGAAGAACTGAATGTTCCACCATTTCCGGATGGTGTAAGTCCAGACCCCCTCGTAATACTTCCAACTGTCACTCCTGCGGTCTGAGTGGCTGGCGCGTAACTCGCCTCATTGCCAGCGGCACCGTCGAAGTTGAACGTCGATATCGTCGCCGCGCCAGATTCAAGAATGAATCCAGCAACCACGACTGCGCAGCTGACTAGCTTTAATTGTGTGATGAATTGATGCATGAGACTTAGCTCCTTTGATTGTTTTCCTGTTCTTTTGAACAGATTAGGTATAAGCCTTAACCAACTCTAAACGCAATAGAAATTTCGCGATAAACAAGCCGAACAGTCTGCATCGCCAAGCTTCGGTCGTCCTAGTCAATGAGGCAATGCTCTCGGTTCAAACTCGGCACACCTTCAAATCATCCGTCTTATCAATTGGCCTTTCGCACGGAAACGCCTTCACGAACTGGGCATGCAGCAACTGCGTCGACAAAATCCCCGCCAGCGCCATCTCGTCCGTTTCCCCAACCGGTCGGCCGTCCGACAATCGCCGTACAAACTGCGCGACCGCCGCCGGTTCAAAGAGGCCCGCCTCCCGCACTGCACGCTCGCTCAGCACCTCCGCCACGTAGTCAGCGCCTTCCACGCCGAAAAAGCTGCGCTGGATCGGCGCGCGATAAGGCCGTTTGGGACGGTGGGTAATCTCCGCCGGCAACCAGTCCTTCGCCACCTCGCGCACAATATGCTTGTCGCGCAGCACCCGCAGCTTCATACGCGCCGGCAGCCGGTTCGCAAATTCCACCACGCGATAATCGAGGAACGGATACCTTCCCTCTACCGAATGAGCCATCGCCACCCGGTCGCCTTGGGAGGATAGCAGGTACTGCGACAGGAACACCGATATCTCCCAATATTGATCCCGCTCCAAAGCGTTCCATTTCGAGAACTCCTTCGGCAAAGGAATCGACCGCAAATGATCGTCCGCACTCGCCAGCATGGTCGCCTTCGCGTCCGCGGAAAAGAACCGGCACGCGCGTCGATTGTTGCGCCATCGGATCAGGTGCGAATACCACGGGCAATCCAGATCCGTCAGTCGATCCTTAAAGAACGCCGTCAGGAACGATCCCTTTGTCTGCGCGAGCCGACCGATGTCCTGATACAGCCGCTCGATCAACTGCGGACGCCATGCCGAATCTGGCCGTCTCGCCCAGAATCGCCGCACCTTCGCTTCCTTGAAGATGTCGTAACCGCAGAAGAACTCGTCTGCTCCTTCGCCCGTCAGCACCACCTTGTAGCCGGATTGATGCACCAGCCGCGAGAGCAGGAACATCGGCGCCGGCGAGGTTCGCATCACCGGCGCTTCCGTGTGCCAGATGACGTCCGGAAACACCCGGCCGATTTCCGCATGCGTCGCCTGCACCACCTGGTGGTCAGTGCCCAGATGCCGCGCCATCGTCCGCTGGAACTCGCTCTCGTCGTAGTTGGAATCGTTGAACGCGATCGAGAACGTCGTCAGCTTGTTCGGCGTGTAACGCTTGATGATCGCCGCGATCGTCGAGGAATCGAGCCCTCCGCTGAGATACGCTCCCACCGGCACATCCGCCCGCAACCTGATCTGCGTCGCATCAATCAGCAGCTGGCGAAACTGTTCGACGTAATCGTGTTCACCCCGCCCTGTCTCTGCCGCAGCCTGGCCGGAAAACTGAATCGTCCAATAGGGCGCCACCGTCACCTGGCCTCGCTCCAGCGTCAGGTAATGTCCCGGCGGAAGTTCCTGCACCCCGCGAAAAATCGTTCGCGGCGCCAGCGCTCCCCAGAAAGTGAACACTTGTTCGAGCCCGACCGGATCGATGACACGCTCGACCCGCGGATCCGCAAACAGCGCCTTGATTTCGGATCCGAACAGCAGCCGGCCCGGCTGTTGCACGTAGAACACCGGCCGCACTCCCAGCCGGTCGCGCCCCAGGAACAGCGACTTCTTGCGCGCGTCCCAAATCGCAATCGCGAACTGTCCGTTGAACCGGTTGAGACACTGCGGTCCTTCCTCTTCGAACGCGTGCAGGATCACCTCCGTGTCCGAATGCGTCGCAAAGACATGCCCCTTCGCCTCCAGCTCTTTTCGCAGTTCGATGTAATTGAAAATCTCCCCGTTGAAAACCACCCAGAGCGATCCGTCTTCGTTTGAGATCGGCTGCTGGCCGCCACCGAGGTCAATGATGCTCAGCCGTGCGTTGCCCAACGCCGCGTGATCATCGAGGAACATCCCGAACTGATCCGGCCCGCGATGCCGGATCATCCCGAGCATCGATCGGAGCAATCCCTCCCGCCCAGCCAGGTCACCCGCCTGCTCTACGATTCCAGCAATGCCGCACATTTTCGGAAATCCCGTTCGATATCCCCGCCAGCCTCTGCCTCAAAGGGGTCAGACCTCCAACAGCCGCCTCAACGCGAACTGCTCTCGATTCAAACTCGCTTGAACTCTCCCAATCGATTTATCCCCCCTTGCCAGTCGAAACCAGAGGGAATCCGGAAAATATCACCGCCACTTTCAGTTATGCCGCTGCCTTGCGCTTGCGTTCGAGGAAGGCACAAATCGAGTCAATCGAATCCAGGTTCTCCGGCAGCGTTTCGTCGGCTTCAATTTTGATGGAAAACGTCTCTTCAAGAAACGTCACCAGTTCCAGCACCCCGGTTGAATCCAGAATTCCCTGCTCCAAAAAGGAGGTGTTGTCCTGCAGGTCATTCCCCTGCCCGAACAAAAAATTCTCAATGATATACCCGCGGACCTTCGCTCGCATGTCGCTCATAAATTTACTGTGAATTGCGTTGCTGGTGCTTTCATCGACCAGCGTTATTCGTCGCTAAAGTTGAACCTCGCCCACCTCATCGACCAACACTGGCGGCAGATGATGATATCGAGTGGCCGAGCGTTTCCGGTCGATGTCAATCCAGACCCGACGAACTTGTTCTTCGGACATCCCTGCAGCCGTGGCCGTCTCCTCGACGGTTCGACCATAATTTTTTCCGTACAGGCAGTGATCCATCTGATGGTAGGGAACGAGGAAATAAAACTCATCCTGTCCCTGCGCCAAACCATAGGTGTCAGTCGTCGGCGGTCGCTCGCAAATGGCCTTCGGCACGCCCAAATGTTCGGCGAGTCGATACACCTGAGTCTTGTAAAGGTGCGCGATCGGTTTTACGTCCGCGGAACCATCACCGTTCTTAACAAAAAAGCCCTGATCGTACTCCAGCCGGTTCGGCGTTCCCGCCACCGCGAAGTTCAACCGATCCGCGTGGTAATACTCCAGCATCTTGCGGATGCGCTGCTTGAAGTTCGTCGCCGCGACAATGGCCAGATACGTCTTGAGCGGCAGTTTCTCACGAACCATCTCGCCCGTTGGCGATTCGGCCACCAGCGCGAAGTAACTGAATCCCGTCGCCTCGGTCGCATGCTGGATCACGATCTTCGATTTCCATCCATCGCCGTAGACGGGAATCACCTCCCGCACCGCGTCATCATAACGCCGGTAAAATCCCACGGCTTCGAGAATACCGCTGATGTCTTCGTAGGCGTGCTCAATTCCAAACGTCTCCGCCACCAGGCGGCTCAGCGAAGGCGTCTCCGGTCCGGAATGCCGCTCGGGCATCAACAGCCCGAACACCCGCTCGCGACCCAGCGCCTTCACTGCGGCGGCCACCGTGGCCGAACTGTCAATGCCACCCGAAATGCCAACAACCATGCCTCGCCGCTTCAGATCCTTGGAGAGAATCTGGCGAAGCCGGTCGCCGATGTGCTGCGCCGCCGCCTCCACATCGAACGCCATCCAGTCTGGGAAACTCTGTCGTTGCGTCATGGTGCTGCAGCGTAACTCGGCCATTTTATGGGATTCAATGTCATGTTTTCGTCGCGCGATGCGGTGTCTCATCGCATCGCCGCAGTTTAGGAGTAACGAGTCCGCAGGATCAACCCGTAGTGCTTGCGCGCAAAAGCGATGAAGCGGCAATGAAGCGGATCGCGGGATTCGGAAGCCCAGAAACCATCAATGTCGTAGGACGCGATGAGTTCCTCACCCCGGCGAAACTCGATTGTGTCCAGATCGGGTTTCGAGATGAATACAATGCCAGAACCGGTTTCAAAGCTCTTCTTGTCGGACGATACCTTGCAACACAATCCTTCCCGTTCGAAAAACTCTGCGATCATCTTCTCGTGATAGAATTCCGGCTTGCGGCGCGAAAAGCGAAGTAGTCTTCCCTGATCCAGTCTCTGCGTGGCTTCAGAGCTCAATTGCAACCGGGTGTTCGCCAGCACACGACCGGAGACGACAACGCCCGGGTTGACAATGCAGTTGGTCTCCACGTGAGAACCGGGAAGAAACAAGACCCCCATCCCGGTCCAGACGAAGTCCTCAAGCTCCACCTCCGCGAACAGCGCCGGATACCCCCGGGTCACCGGCAGGAACGAACCATGCGTGTAGATGGTCGAACGTGGACCAACCCCAGAATAGAAACCCAGCCGGACGTCCTCGTCACAATGAATGATGACATGCGCACCCAGGATGCAATTGTCGCCGGTGCGAAAACTCTTGTCCCCCTTGATCTGGCATCCAAAGCTGACGATGGTGCTGCTCCCAATCGTGAGTCGGTCAACGCTGATGAAAACGAACGGTCGAATATCAACGTCGTTGCCCAGCTCCATCTGGTTCGCGCAAATGAACGACAGCAATGGAAGCCTCGTGTTTCGGCCCACCCGATGGCCGGCGAGTCGAAAGAGCCACCGGGTCGGAGCTGAGGGCAGGAGGAATCCCAGCACCGCGATCAGGCGGGCGATGAAGCGGGTTTTCAATTTGGAACAGGGATCAAACCGTCGAAGAAATTCTGGCGCATGTCACTCGATCAAGAAGTCGAACGATCACCCGAGCTTGCATCGTCCTCGGGAGCAAAGTAAGCCCAGGCCCTTCCGAGCCGCTCCGCATTTAACTGCGATCGTTCAAGGCTGATCCGCCACAGCGCGCACGCCCACGACCGATCATGCGATAGTGGGGAGGATTGAATTTTCCTACCGCCCGAATAGTAACCGCCGGTCTGGCCACGAAGCTCTGGGGCCGTGCATAAGAAAACCAGATCCCAGCCGGCCCGACGCGAGGAAAGCAACTGCCGCTTTCGAAGGTAGTAACCGATATGCTTCAACCAGGCTTTCAACCCATTGTTGAGCCCCAGCCTGGTCGCAACACCACCCGGGTCAAATGCGTTCACAGTGACAGAAGTTCCTCGCAGCCGGCGCGAGAGTTCGTATGCGAACATGATGTTGGCCAGCTTTGAACTGCCGTAGGCTAGCTTTCGATCGTAGTTGGCTTCGCTCAGGATCCATCCCGCTGGCGGGGTGACCCCATGCGCTCCCGATCCCAGGGTAACAATCCTGCCGTCCAAAGACAGGAGCAATCGCTCCAGCAACAGTGCGGTCAGCAGGAAATGTCCCAGGTGATTCCCGCCGAAGGTCCGTTCCAGCCCTTCCGGGCTTGCTCCATACTCATCGAAGCGGGCTCCTGCATTGTTTATCAGAACATCGATGACGGCGAATCGATTCCGAATCTCCCCCGCCAGTTGTTCCACTTCACGCCTCGAACCCAGGTCGGCGCGAACAAATGAAGCGCTATCCGATCCGTGCTGGCGGCAGAGGCGGGACGCCAAAGCCTCTCCACGCACTGGATGGCGCCCAACCAAAATCAGACAGGCTCCCTGCTTGGCCAGTTCAATCGCCACCGCGCGCCCGATCCCGGAAGTTGCCCCCGTGATGACACACGCACGTCCTCTCATCTTTTCAGCGGCGTTTGATGCCCGGACTGTCGTCATCGCCTGCTTTGTCTGGTCGCTCGAATCGCCTCCGCTCATCCCGCCTGAACCCTATCCCTGCCGTCCGCGGTACCGCCTACCGAAAACAGATTCAGCCAGACCGAACGCAACAAGGCCATCCTCACCACATCTCGTCGCTTATGGTTGATGACGACATCCTGGAAAAAGACCCCTTCGAGTTCGAATCCAAATTTCCGGTTCAGGTTCAGGTTGCGAATGTTCGTATCCATCGAATGCACATAAATCTTCTCAAAACCGCGGATCAAAAACATGTGGTAGAGAAAGAGAAACGTGGCTCGCTTTCCGATCCCTTTCCCTTGCATTGTCGGCTCGCCGATCAGTTTCCGCATCTCCACCTTCGCCGACTCGCGATCAATGGACTCCGCGCCGATCACTCCCACCGGGTTGCCGCCATGGGAGACCAAAAAATACTCCCGATGCCCGTCCCTCAAGTGGCTTGCAAGCGCCGGCGGCGTATCGGGGAACGGCGGATGAAAGGCGTCACGCATCAATGGAAGCTGGAGCCACGACAACACTCGGGAGATCGCCACTTCTTCAAACGGGGTGATCGAGATTTCCCCCAGCTTCAAACGCCGCGACCCGTCCCACTCATCCTCCACGTCAGCAATCGAGAACAAATGCCGGTGCGTCACGGTGTCGGCGCCGGGCAAACTCGAGAACTGCATCACGTTGTCGAGCAGATGGCCCGCCACGCTCAGGACATCAGGACCGGCTACCCCATAGTTGATCATCTCCCGGTAAAAGCTCCCAGCAACTAGCTTCAGCATCTGTTCGTGATGCCGGCGCGCCAGCATCTCGTCTGGGTTTTCCTTCGAATGTAGGGGTAGTGTCATTGCACCGGGCGACATCAGTTGCAGTAGGGAATCCGCTCGGCCCCGGCCGGCCTCAACCCCATCAAGCCTTCTATCCGAGGCCGGTTTTCTTGATCTTGCCGGTCGCCGTCTTCGGCAGTTCACCACAGAACTCCACCAGCTTCGGAACCATATAGTCCTCAAGAAGGGAGCGGCAATGGGCGAAAATCTCCTTCTCTGTCATCGTTGTGCCATCGGTAACCACGAATGCCTTGATCGCCTGCCCGAGGACGGGATCGGGAACTCCGACCACCGCCACCTCGAGCACCCCGCTCATTCCATATAAAACACTCTCAACCTCTTTCGGTGCCACTTTTTCACCACGGCTTTTGATGATGTCATCCTTGCGACTGACAAAATAGAAGAAGCCGGCCTCGTCGGTTCGAAACAGATCATTCGTGTAGCAAAGCCGGTCACCTGTGACCGGGTCCGTTCGGAACCGCTTCGCCGTCAGATCAGGCGCTTCCCAATATCCGCGCATCACGTGCCGTCCCCGCACCACCAGTTCTCCCGTGTCACCAGGACCGAGCCTCCTGCCATCTTCTGCCTCAATCCAGGCCTCGGTCCCAGGTATCGGCAGTCCCACGGAACCCGGCCGGCGGTCCAGTTCCTCCGGCGGGAGGTAAAGCGTTCGTTTCGTCTCCGTCAGCCCGTACATCGAGAAAAGGAGCGCCTGCGGAAATTTGTCTCGTAACGCCTGGATATGATTCACCGGCAGCGCTGCCGCCGTATTCGTCAGGTAACGCAAACTGGACAGGTCGAACTTGGTCAGGTCCATCGGCAGTAGCAGCGAATACATGGTCGGCACCCCAGGGAATCCCGTCACCCGCTCCTGCTCGATCCGCTTCAGGATGGCCGCCGGGAATGTGAATGACCTTTCCAGCACGAGCGTTCCACCAAACTTGAAGGTCATCAGCAACTGATACAATCCGTAGTCGAAGGACAACGGCAGCGCACTGATCACAATGTCATCCTCCGTGTTGCCAAGGTATTCAATGATCGCTCCAGCGGCGAACGCGACATTTGAATGGTCGCTCATTACCCCTTTCGGCTCACCCGTGGACCCCGAGGTGTAAATAAGGCACGCGAGGTCAAGGTCCGTGTTGTTCCTCGGTGGTCGCACCGCAGCCGAATTCGTCTCAACCACCTCATGAAAGGCGACGCTCAAAACCGTTCGACCCGCAGTCCCGTCAGCCCGCGGTCCACAAAGAACCAGGCCCTCCAGGGAAGCAGCCTCCAATGGTGTTCCTTGGGCGATCTCATCGGCGACTGACCCCGCCTCGCCGATCAACGCCCGAGCTCGGCAGTTGTTCAAAATGTAGAGAAGCTTGTCCCGCTTGGTCGTCGGGTTGATCACCACAAACGTCGCGCCTGCCTTGGCAACTCCAAATAGGCTGACCACCGTTTCAATCGAATTGGGGAGAAAAATCGCCACCCTGTCTCCGCGACCTACGCCCATCTTCGTCAAAGTGTCGGCCAGTCGATTGGCCATCGCTTCCAGTTCCGCATAGCTCAATCGGCGCCCATCACATACCAACGCGACCTTTGCCGGAGAACGGTCGGCACTGTGTTCAAGAAAATCACGAACGAGTAAACAATGCCGTCCCGGAGTGACAACCGAAGCATTTGAGAGGCTCATGGAAATTGGACCTGGTAAACTACTCTATCCGAGTAATCCATCGTCAGCGACGCGTGATCTGGTAAAGGGGATTGGTCCGGAGCGAGAGTCGCTTCGGATAACCAAAGTCGCCAATCACACCAAGGCATCGCACCTGTAAGCCATGCCGTTCAGCTTGCGCCGTCAACGACTCGATCGTGTGCCGCACATATTTGCCCGGGTGCTCCGGGTGACGAAACTCGTAATGGTCCGGGGCAAAGGTGTCCCCCAGAAACTTTCCGCCGGCTTTGAGCCGGGTGCGAATCATCGTCAACAGACGATCCATCTTCTCATCATCAAAATAATAGAGAATCTGGGACGCCCACATGAAATCGAACTGCTGGCCGTTCAGCTCTGCGTCACCAAAAGTGTCCGACACAATAAGTCGCGGCTTTCTGCGGGAGAGCTTGTGCCGCCCGATTTGCTCGTGAGCCGCGTCAATTCGAACCGGGTCGATATCCACGCCACAATAGCCGCCTGGATCAAGGTGACGAATGAACGGAACCCCGCCTTGCAGCGGCCCACAACCGATGTCAAGGAGGGTATGGTGTGGTTTCAATCCGTTCTTGGTTAACAACTCAAGATGGTAGCGCCGCAAGTCATCCCAGAATCCCAACGGACCGACCATCGCTTCAAGGCGATGCCTCTCGCGCAAACCAGGTACATATGCCCGCAAACAGTAGAGCCTGCGACGCGACCGCATCAGCGAGCGTCGGATCCGATGGGCTAGACTTAGGCGGACGGAAATATCATCAGACATATTTGGTTAGTACCGGTTGAGCCTAAGAAGTCCCGCCATCACTAAAAACACTGGGCAGAATCTCTGCCAAAAATGCCTTGTCCAACCCTTCCGCCCGCGGATGTGAAGACGCTCTCCACTCTCCCACCGCCTGCTACCTCAAATCTACTTCGCAAACCGCTTCTTCAAGCCGGGCACCAGTGACACTGGAAAGGTCAGCCGGGTGAAGCCTGACCTGAGAAGTTCGTATTTGGTTTTAGGGTTTCTTTTGGAGATTAGGCCTAGCGCTCGAATCTTGGTCCGGTCCTTCCATTCCGAACTGCCCGGCGGAGTGGGACGCAATCGAAGCCGCCGCAAGCACGCGTTGATCTGATAAACCCGGGCTCGCTGATCCCAGTCCTTCAAACAAAAGTGGACGCCCAGAGCAACGGAATACTCCGAACCGTTCTTAAATGCATGCGGCGCCAAAACCGGATGATGAACTCCGGTTCCTGCAACCATGTCATAGACATTCGCCTTCTTCTGGTTCGCTTCCTTGTATTTTGCCGCGCTCAAGTTCCCCGCGTAATAGTCTTCAATTTCAGGCTCGGTCAGTACCGAACGATCTTCGCGGTCCCAGATGTTGGCCTCGCGGCGTCCGTGAATCTGGAGCAGGAACGTCGATTCGTGATCGACATGATACGGGGTGACTGAAAACGGGGACGCCATGAAGATATAGGCATCGCGCCAGGTAATCTGTTCTTCCAGTGGCACGCCTGAAAGCTGTCCTACTTCAGCGATGATTTTGTTCATCAAGGCGCGATACTCGGGATCGGATTGCACCCGGTAGAGCAGAAGCCAGGAGCCAGACTTCTGCAGATCAGCAATCGCATCCGTCATGCTCTGTCGACGATCTTTCGCCGGCATTTCGGACCATCGCATGTTGAACGCCGCGTTGCTTCCCGCCCACTTCACACTGGTAGGTCCCTCGTCTCGGTATAGGTTCTCAGCGAGGGTTACAAGCCGGGAAAGTTCAAACAGCGGATGGTCCTTCAAGCTGTGCTGAAACTGGAATGCCTTGTTGTTGTACAATCGCTTGAAGTCTTCCGTGGCACCGGAGAGAACCGGTCCGGAAAGGGAGGAAGGACCGGACGACGCGACATTTGAGCTGGTCATAGTGGTAAAATTTTAATTTGTCACTTTCGATGCGTTTTGTGTCTCGACGCGGGGCGTGCCGAATCCGCACAAATCCATTCTGCACCCGGTTTCGAATCCAATCTTGTCTGTCAAATTTGTAGAGAAAACTCGAGCGGAATGATCGCTAAAAATACCATCGGCTGGCTGGGGCGTTCCCCAAAGCAGCTTCATGATTGAAGAGGAATCCGACGGAGTCGCCATTGGACCTTCTACAATCAGGCACTCACCCGGGAACGGTCTGCCAAGCGCCCCTTGAATCGCAGAAAAGGACGCTCAATACAATAATAGGAGCCGCAGGCGACTCCGACGAAAATGGCGAATCGACATACCTCCGCCGCAATTGTGGATCTGGTGTAAGGAGCGAGGCGCTCAACGGAAAATACGTTTTTAAGAGGAACATGCCAGAGGTAGAGCGAGTAAGAAATTCGCCCAAACCAAATCAGCAACGGCGAGGAAAGCCATCGCGAACCCGCTTCATGGGGCTTTGACAACGCGAACCACAGGATAACGGCCGTCGCCAACGAAACTAATGTGAATCCCCCCACATACGGATAAGATACCCCGACGCCTGGTGTCGCCACGAAGCTACCGGCCACTACCAGCCAGGATATCGGCAGCAGCCATCGAGTCCAAGCGGAGCCGTCGGACGCTCCCCTGCTCCGATCGACCTCCTGCGCCCGAATGAAGGCTGCCACGCAACCAATCAACAGCGAGTCCGCCCGCGTATCCAATCCCATATAGACTCGCATGACTCCGGGCGCTTGCTCCCAAAAGACGGCACGCCAGATGGCAATCAGGGCGACGGATGCAATGCATCCACCGATCATCCGGTTCAAGCCAACTCCCCGGCGGAGCCCGAATGCGATCAATCCGGCGCCCAGCAAATAGAACTGCCCCTCCACTCCAAGCGACCAGGTATGCTCCAAAGTTCCATGGACATTCCCAACGCCGATAACCCAGTTCGAAACGTAAAACAAAGCCGACGCCGCAATGGTAAATGCCGCAGCGTGTTGTTCCGGGGAACGAAAGAAATAGGTATAGATGCAGGCGAATGCCAGTAAGGCGACCAAGGCCGGCATCAGGCGCAATGCTCGTCGCGCGAAGAACCGCCTCAGGTTGATTTCGCCGCGCTGCCTCCATTCCGTGAGCAAAAGCGTGGTGATCAAGAAGCCGCTGAGAACGAAAAAGACATCGACCCCGAAAAAACCGCCCGCCAGGAACGGCCATTCCGCATTCACCCCAACCACCGCCAAAATCGCCACTCCACGTAATCCATCCAGGGCAGGCCAGTAGGAATAACCATTCTGCTCATCGGGCGAGGTCTCGCGGGATTGGCTATTGGATGGTGAACAACCGCTCATGGAACGCTGCAGCAGTGGAAATCTATTTGGACAACCGGCCGGAAGGACTGCTGCCAACCATGCGTTGGGCAAGCTGGCGCGCAAGTCCCTCAACAAACGGATCGATCAGCATGGTGTGCGGATTGCGGGCAACCACCAGGGTTTCAAGCTGCCCCTTGACCAAATCACCCCAGCCCAAGTTGGGATCCTGAAAGGTATAATAATTCTTGTTCGGTCTGAAAACCGTGGCAGTCCCGGCGTAGGGTTGCGGTCTGTGCGCACGCAAGGCTGCATGATTCGCGAGTTGGACGGAGGCAAACCCATCCGGAGCATCGGCATCTCCAGTGGCAGAGGTTGCTTTTCGCCCGGAATGGGCCACTCGTTTGCCGGCCACAAGTTCGCGAGCCATCCTGTATTTCTCGGCGAGGTAGCTCCGGCGATCGCGAGAATTCAGACGAAGGAGCGTATCGAAATGAAATCCAAGTTTCTGGAGCCAGATTCGAAATTGAGCCATCGGGCTTCCGGTAAGAGTCGATTTTGTTAGATTGAAGGTATCCAGCAGCGCCAAAAGTCGCACTTCCTCGCCCCGCCGAATGAGAAGTTGGGCTATCTCGTAGGCGATGTTGCCTCCCATGCAGTATCCACCCAGGTGATAGGGGCCGTTCGGCTGCTCAATGAGAATCTCCCTCAAATACCGATCCGCCATCTCCTGTATGCTCGATAGGCATGGTGTCTCGCCATCCAAGCCCACCGCTTGAAGTCCGTAGAAACGAACTTGCGGCGCCAGGTGCCGGGCAAGCTCGCGATAAAGCAGAACGTTTCCTCCCGCCCCGTGCACACAGAAAAACTTCGGCCCATTCCCCGCCGTGGAGATTGGAACCAAACATGTCCATGGGGATGCTCCAGAGCGAATGGCGCGAATTCGTTCAGCCAATCCGCGGACACTGGAGGCACTCAAAAGAGTCGCCAAAGGCAGACGCTGCTTAAACTCCTGTTCAATTCGTGCGAAGAGTTTTACCGCGAGCAGCGAGTGCCCGCCCAGTTCGAAGAAGCTAAGCCTCGGATCGACGGGAGAAACCCGAAGCAGCTCGGAAAACATCTCCGCCAACCGCGTTTCGATCGGGTCACGGCATATACCGTCCTCCTGGCTGATCGAAAGTCCATCTGCTCGGGAGGCCTTGGTTGTCTCGAGCCACCTCGAGTCATCTAAGGCTTCTTGATCCACCGCTCCATCCGCCGTCATGGGAAACTCAGTATGAATCGCCACCGCCGCAGGCACCAGGTATGCGGGAATCCGTCCACTCAAATAACCCAATAGGTCGGTCGAGTTGACACCAGCTCCTGCACGCAGCACGACATGCAGGATGACATTGTTCCCGGCCTGAGGCGCCACGCCCACCCGGGCGGACCAGACCGCCGCGTGATGATGGGCGACTTCCGCCAAATCACTGAGCTCACTGCGCCAGCGCTGCGTCCGTTCCATCGTTAGACCGTTCCCCAACCACCGCAAAGTCCCCTCAGGAGCAGTTTTCATCCAATCTCCCAATACAACCTCACTCGCGGGCGATGAGTGAGTCAATCGTAGGCGGCCAGGAACGCCGGCGGGAGCGATATTCCCATTGCGGTCCACCAACTCGATGGTCCATCCAGGTACTGCCATGATTCTCCAGGGCGACAGTGGGGAGGGAGTAGGGGGGGTGCGGAAGAGGGCGACGGTGGAACGTGTGGCGGGATGCGGGAGGCGATGCACCGCGACAGGTTCCTTTAAGCACTGCATCGCAGCAGGTTGAAGGTCTTCGAAATCCAACACCATGAGGCGGCAACGGGTGAAGGCGTTGGAATCCTGTCGCAGGCAAGCGGAAATCAGCGCCGAAGTGGCAAACACCACCGTTGCCTGAGACGAAGCCTTGCGCACTTCGGACGGGCGACAGGCCATCGGCCTGATGACGGTGGCACCGCTGGACCACGCCAGCAGCAACTCCTCCCAGCCCGCGTGGTTTTTGAGCGATCCGATGGAGAGGACTCGATCCGATGCCACCAATGACAACGCCGGAGCCAGCGCGGCGACCGTCGAAACCACTCCCGTCGGACAGTCACCCGCGGCACCACCAACGCATTCCTTCACACCGGCGGACAGAGTGGCCAGCGGGTCTGCAGACGCCTGCAGCTGACCGCGCAGCCCGCCCCATTTCAGCGTTCGTCCGCCGCATTCGAGAAGGCAGGCCTCCCGATTCTCTCCCAAGCCGGCCACGAGCAGATCCATCAGCGAACCGCTGGACGCAGAGGCAATCGGGGCGCCAACGGCCACCGGAGACTCATCCAGTGCCAAGGCATCGACTGAGAGATCCAGATCCCGGGCGGGGGTGGACACGATGCGCTCGAGATGGACCAGGGCGCGATCCATGGACGCGCCGTCAAACAGGTCCGTGTTGAACTCCAACTGCAACCGCACGCCCTCCGACCGTTCCACCAGACCCAGCATCCACTCGAACATCGCACCCGGACTGATGGACCGCAGCGGCGTCAACTCCAAGTCGGGCATCGACTGCGGCTGCAGGAACGCTTTCTGGAAAATAAAGTATGCCTGGAGCCACGGAACTCCGCGCCGGGATTCCTCCGTTCGCAGATTCTCCGCCAGCGATTCAAACGGGTATTCCTGCCGGGAAAAATTGGCGAGCGTCGCGTCACGAATGTGATGCAAGAGCTGACGAAACGTCATGCCCCGCACGACGCGCGGACGAAATAAAATGGGATTGGCGAACAAGCCGATCATGCCTTCCAACTCGGTCTGATTGCGACAGGCCGCCGGCGACCCGATGACGAACTCGGAACGACCGGAATAGCGATAGAGCAGGAGGACATAGGCAGCGAGGTAGCCCATGAACGGAGTCGCATTCTCCCGCTGGCAGGCCTGTCGAAACCGATCCGACAGCTCAATGGACAGCAGGCGCGAGTGAATCGTTCCGTTGTGGGTCGGCGTTCGCCCGCGCGGGTGATCCGTCGGGAGATTCAGCACCGGGACTTCCGAGCCCAGATAGTCGCTCCAGTACTGCCGTTGCGCGGCACCGTCCGGCCCCTTGAGCCAGTCCTGCTGCCAGACGGCGAAATCCGCATACTGAAGAGGCAGATCTTCAAACGGCGGATTCTGTCCCTGCACGACGCGGGTGTAATTTTCCGCAAACTCGCGCAGCAACACCCCGTTCGACCAGCCATCGGACACGATGTGATGCATGGAGATCATCAAAACGTGCTCGGACTCGGAAAACGTGGCGACCGCAGCGCGGAGCATCGGTCCCTTGGCGAGGTTGAACGAGCGGGAGCCCTCCTCCAGCTTTACCGTCTCCACCTGCTCGGACCGCTTCTCCAGAGGCGTTCCCGTGCAATCAATCCAGCGCACTTCGACCGATGTGGGAGCCTGGACGACCTGCACCAGCTCGTCCCGCTCCATCTCGAAGCGACAGCGCAACACCTCGTGCCGGCGCAGAATCTCGTCCAGCGCCAGCTGAACCGCGCGCCGGTCGAGACGCCCAACCAGCCGGGAGGCCAGCGGCATGTTGAGCGCGGGATTTCCCGGCTGCAGGGCATCCAGCGACCAGAATCGTTTTTGACCAACCGTGGTCGGAAAAACGAGTTCCTCAAACGGAGGTTCGGCCGGGAGACCGGTCGCTAGACGGGAAGCATCCGCCACAGACGGCTGGGCGATGGAACGATCAGGAGACATCGGACTTTGTTTCTGCTGCCTTGCGGCGGAAGTTATCGCGGGAAACGCGGGAGATGAGAGGGCGCGCGGCCGCGAGTGGCGGTCCATCCTGCGGCATTGATTCAAGCGCCCGGGCCAGGCCGGCGACGGTCCGGTGCTCGAAGAAATGACGAGGTGTAAGTGCGAGACCCGCCTGATTGGCGCGATTGGTAATGCGGAAGCTTAGGAGCGAATCCCCGCCGAGCTCGAAGAAATCATCATTCACGCCGACCTCGGCCACTCCCAGCACCTCCGTCCAGATCGCCGCCAGTCGACGCTCCGTCTCGGTGCGCGGGGGAACGACTTCCTTCTTGCTGACCGCGCGCAGCACCGGAGCCGGGAGCGCCTTGCGATCGATCTTGCCATTGGGCGTAAGCGGAAACACCGGCAAGGCCACAAACGCGCCCGGCACCATGTAGTCCGGCAAACGAGCCGCGAGATACTCACGCAACGCCGCGGCCAGACCTTCGCCGAAGCCGCCAGCGACCGGCACATTCACCAGCTTCGCCGCACGCGTTTCCGGCGTCGTCTCCGGAAACACCGGCACGCCGGATTGATCCGCACGCAGAAGCACCGCCATCAGCCGGCCCGAGCGACCGTCACCTTCCCAGCGGAGGCAGGCCCGATAGCCCGCCTCATCCGCCAGCGCCGAAAATTCCTCCGCATCGACACCGGCAGGCGCCGCCAGCGAGAGCTGGCTGACCGGAACGGACGCAGCACTTCCTTCCAGCGTCTTCAGCAGATTCAGCTCGGCGGCCAGTCGACGGTTGGGAACCGAGCGCACGGCCAGCATCGCCGGACGCGCGGACAACAACTCGCGAACCCGCGCCAATGAAGCGACGTCCCGATCCCAGTCGAGCCAGGCGGCTGGCTTCAGTTGCTGCGGAGCCCGCCCCACATGCAGCACCACATCATAGTGAAACTGCGTGGTCTCGTTCACGATCCGCCCGCGTCGCAACAGGATCTCCACGTAAGTCACCCGGGGCAGACGCCCGCTCAACTGTTCGAAGAAGGCGGGATCGGCTGACAACTCGTTCTCCTGCTGGAGCCGCTGCTGCACCCGGTCGCGCAAGTCACGCACCGATGCGCCGGGCGGAAGACGAGTCAACTGGGCCGCCGTGTGGAACGCCTCGAGCAGCGAAAAACTTTGCATGTCGCCGACGAATACCCGGCCGCCATCGCTGGTGGCACGCACCGCGCCCTCGACCACTTTCAAGAGGTAGTCCGCCGACGGGAAGTATTGGGCGACGGAATTGATGATGACGGTATCGAACGCCCGCTCCTCGATGCCGGTGAAATCCTCAGCACCACGCACCAGCAACCGGACCTTGGGCGACGCATACTGTGCGCGGAGAGCTTCGACCGCCGGCGCGGCGATATCGGCCGCACAGTAGCTCTCGCAGTCGGGCAACAACCGGTTGAGCAGCTGGCCGGTGCCGCATCCAATCTCGAACACCCGACGCGGCGAGAAGGTCTGCAACCGCGCGACCGTGGTTTGAATCCATTCGTTCACCTGGCCACCCGCATTCTCGATCCCCGTCCAGCCCGTGATCACCGCGTCAATGCTCTCCGTCTTCTGGCCGCCGGAATCCTTGATGGCCTGCGCAAACATCATCTCCCACTGCTCCCGCCAGTGGGTGGTGTCGGCCGAGGCCTCCCCCGCCGCACGCGGAATGACATAGCCCACCAAGCGCTTTTGTTCGCCGGGCTCCTCGCGGGCCACCACCACGGCCTGCGCCACGGATGGATGTTGCTCCAGCAGGGCTTCAATCTCTCCCAACTCAATGCGGAAGCCACGAATCTTCACCTGAAAATCGAGACGCCCGAGGCATTCCAGCGTGCCGTCGGAGCGCCACCGCGCCAGATCGCCGGTCCGATACAGCCGTGCGCCCGGACGCTGACAGAACGGATCCGCGATGAATTTCTCCGCGGTGAGTTCGGCGCGGTGCAAGTAACCCGTCGCCACGCCATCTCCGCCAATCAGCAATTCGCCCGGCACGCCGACCGGCTGCGGCTGCATCCCACGATTCACAATGTAAACCTGGGTGTTGTCGATCGGACGGCCAATGGAGACCGGTCCCTCGCCCGCACTGAGCCGGGTTGTCGTCGACCAAATCGTCGTCTCGGTCGGACCATACATGTTCCAGAGTGACGCACAACGCGGCGCGAGCTGGTTCACCAGTTCCCGCGGCACCGCCTCACCGCCAATCAGAATCTTGAGTCGCGGCGAACTCTGCCACCCCGCCTCCATCAGCAATCGCCAGGTGATCGGCGTGGCCTGCATGACGGTGGCACCGGAGGATTCCAGTTCCCGGCGCAGCAGATTGCCGTCAGAAACGGTATCGCTATTCGCAATCACTACCGTCGCGCCTGTGGTCAGCGGGAGATGCAGCTCCAGCCCGGCGATGTCGAAGGACAACGTGGTCACCGACAGCAGCACATCATCGGACGTGAGTCCGGGTTCGCGGCGCATCGACTCCAGGAAGTTGACGACGGCGCGATGCGGCACCTGCACCCCCTTGGGACGACCGGTGGAGCCGGACGTGAAGATCACGTAGGCCAGTGCATCCAGAGCAGTTGAGAGGGGTGGGATGAAAGCGGACGCAGCGGCCGGGGACAAATCCAGTTTGTCCACCTGGACGACCTTCGCCTGATGGGCCGGCAGGCTGGCGGACAACGACGACTGCGTGACGAGAATCGGCATCGCCGCATCTTCAATCATCACGGCCAGACGTTCCGCCGGAAACGCCGGATCCATGGGCACGTAGGCCGCGCCGGATTTCAAAACCCCCAGCACGCCCACCACCATCTCCACGGAACGCTCCAGGCACACGCCGACCAGCGCACCGGGACCGGCCCCGAGACTCTGCAGTCGGGCCGCAAGCGCACTGGAAGCCTGATCGAGCTCCGCATAGGTCAATGAGCGGACACCACAGCGGACCGCGACCTTGGCCGGATGGCGCGCGGCCTGCGCCATAAACAGCGAGTGAATTGACTGGTCCTGCGGATACGAATGAACCGGACCCTGCCATTCGCCAAGCAGCTTGCCCTTGGCTGACTCACCGAGGATCGGCAGTTGTTCGAGAGCGCTCTGTCCCGCGCTGAGCACGCTCTCCACCAGGGCCTCAAACGATTCCAGCCACGCCAAAATCGTCTCCCGGTCAAACAGGTCGGTGTTGTACTCACACTCCACTTCGAGGGAATGCTCCTCCTGCACCAGGTTGAAGAAGAGCTCGAAATTGGTGAACTGCTTCGGATTGGTCGAAACCCGGAACTCAAGTCCATCGAACTTCAGGAGATCGAGCCCCGACTTGTCGATGTTGAACATCACCGAAACCAGCGGTAACCGGCTCGTATCGCGGGGCAGCTTCAACTTCTGAACCATCGCGCCGTAGGTGATCTGCTGATGATCATACGCATCGAGCACCAGCTGTTGCACGCCCCGGGCAAAGCTGGCGAACGGCGTAGCGCCAACCGGCTTCAGGCGCAGCGGAAGAAAATTCAGGCAGTGACCCACCAGCTCGTTGCAACCGATCATCGTCTGGCCCGCCGCCGGAATGCCGACCACGATGTCCTCCTGTCCGGTGAGACGATGCAGCAAGGTCGCGAATGAACTGAGCAACGTGGTGAAAACCGTGCCGCCCAGACTGCCGGTGGCTTTCTTCAGTCGCGCAAACCGTTCGTCCGAGAAGCGGCGCGATTCCATGGCCGCAGCGAACGTCTTCACGGGCGGACGCGGCCGATCCGTGGGTAGCTCCAGCACCGGTGCACCATCGGGAAACTGCGCCAGCCAGTACGCTTCGGCCTTGCGAAACTCCTCGCCAGATTTTTCGGACGCCAGCGTGCGCGAGTAATCCGCAAAAGACATCGCGGGCGGAAGCTCCACCGATCGCCCGGCTCGCGCCGCGTTGTATGCGGCACACAGCTCGGCGACCACCATGCCGAAGGACCAGCCATCACACACCAGATGGTGCGCGGTAAAAATCAGCTCGTGAACCCCACCAGAACGGTGCACCAACCGGAAGCGAACAAGCGGTCCGGACTCGAGCGAAAACGGCGTCGCCGTTTCCGAACGCCGCCACTCCGCCATGCGCGCGTCTTGTTCCTCCGTCGGCAACGCAGTGAGGTCTTCCTCCGGCAGTTCGATTTGGGCAGGAGTCGGATGGAATATCTGTTTCTCGCCGTCCGCCGTGAACGTGCTGCGCAAGGCCGGATGTCGGCGGATCACGTCATGCAACGCCCGTTTCAGCGCCGACCGATCCAAGGCTCCTTCAAACCGGATCACAGTGGCCTCGTTGTAGGCGCAATTGGCCTCCGGCCCCATCTGCACGGAGAGGAAAATCTCGCGCTGCGCATCCGTCAGCGGCGCCTCGTCCCCCTGGTCCGGATCGCGAACGGGCGTCACGGACGCGGGCTGAGAATCGGGCGGCAACGTGGCGAGCAATCCCGCCTCCTGCAATTCCACAATCGACTCCTTGAAGGCCGCGATCACGCGATCCACGTCTTCGTCCGAGTGCGCTGCTGTCAGATACGAGGGAAAGTGATCGAGGATGAAAACACCCTTTTCGCGGAGACGATAGAACAGCAGGTTCCCAAACTTCTGGTCATCTTGCACGCGCACAAACATCACCGAACAGAAGTGCGGCATTCGCACCGGTGCGCGACGTTCGAGACAGAATTGATCCACCGTCTCTGCGAGACGCGCGGCGCGGCGGTGGATGGTGTCCCAGAATTCCGGTCCCTGCGCGCGCAGGAACTTGAGCATGGCGTGAACCGCGGCAATCGCGAGAGGGTGACGCACAAACGTTCCGGCAAAGAAGGTGACGCCGCGGGACGGGAACGAGTCATCGCCGTACTGCCAGAAGCCTCCGTCAAACGTGTCCATGTACTCGGCCTTGCCCGCCACGATGCCCACCGGCATGCCCGCGCCGATCACCTTGCCGTAGGTGGCGAGATCCGCCTTCACACCGTAATAGGCCTGAGCCCCTCCCGGTCCTGTGCGCAGTCCCGTCACCACTTCATCAAAAATTAAAAGGCATCCGTGTTCGGCGGTCACCCGGCGCAGGTCTTGGATGAACTGCTTGGGACGCCATTCTGGACGACGGCTTTGCACCGGCTCCACCATCACGGCCGCGATTTCATTGGCATGAGCCTTGATGAAATCCAGTGCGGCCTCGGTGCCGTAATCGAGCACCCACATGTCCTCGACCGCACGGAAGGGAATGCCCGGGGCCATCGGCATCGATCGAATCTGCGGCGGTGTGCCCACGGAGCGCACGAGAACTTCATCGAAGTTTCCGTGGTAGTCGCGGGTGAAGATCACGATCTTGTCGCGCCCTGTCACCGTGCGGGCGAGACGCATCGCGGCATAAACCGCTTCGGATCCGGTGCAAACAAAACTCGCACGCTCGTTGCCGGTGAGTTCGCAAAAGAGCTTCGCCGCCTCGCCGGCAATCGGAGATTGCGGCCCCACTTCAATGCCCTTGTCGAGCTGGTCCTTCAGCGCCCGGGTGATGAACTCCGGCGAATGTCCGAGGAACCCCGGCCCAAATCCGTTGAGCAGATCGATATACTCGTTCCCGTCCACGTCCCACAGCTTCGAGCCCAGGGATCTGGTCACCACGATCTGGTAAACCATTTCCTTCCACAGTCGGTTGAACCCGGAAGCGGTGCGCGGATCGGCGTACCATTGGCGGTATTGTTGCGTCTGGGCTTTTGAACCCGCGGTGCGCTTCGTATACCGCTCAATCAAGGCGGCAAGGTACTGTCGCTGCTGTTCAGTCAGTGCAACCTCACCGGAACGTCCAAGATCCTTCGCCGGAACAAATGCCTTGGCCACCGGAGCGTCGGCGATCACAGCAGACGAAGCGACGGGCGCGGCGGATGGCAGGCTGGACGATGTGCCATTGCCCTGCCCCACGGAAACCCCCATCGCCTGCAGCAGGGCCAGTTGTTGTTGGAGCACCGCGGCCTGCTGCGCCAGCAGTTGCTGAAGTTCGTTTGCTCCCGAAGGGAGGATCAGATGGTTCCCCACCGCAGCAGACACCGACGATGGCACGCTGGCGGACGCGGGAGCAGCTGGCGTTCGATCGGGAGGCAGCGCCGCATCCAAATGCGCGGCGAGGGCGTCCACCGTGTTCAAATCATTGATCAACTGACGGAAGGTGATTTTGACGCCGAACTGCTTCTGCAACGCCTGGCTGGCCTGAGTCAGGAAGAGGGAATCGAATCCGAGTTCGAGGAACGACACGCTGTCGCTGGCCAGCTGCAGCCCGGAAAGGTTCTCAATGCTCTTGCGAACCTCAGCCGCGAGGCGCGACCGGCGGGCGGGCGTGGCGGGAGTTCCAACACCGTTGGAAGAACTATCACTCATAGGAAGCGGAATCGAAGACTCGGAACAAAGACTGGAGATTGCACTGGGCGACGCGGAAAGACCCGCAGGCAGTGAGGGACTCGAGCCCGGCTGCGCCGGCTCCACCCAGAATCGTTTGCGCTCGAACGGATAGGTCGGCAGCGGCACGCGCTGACGGCGTTCGCCAGCGTGGAGTGACTCCCAGTTCGGCGCGGCTCCCGCCACCCACAGGCGACCCAGCGCCGCATACAGGGCCGAAACCTCTTCGCCCGCCTCGCTGCCCGGACCGAAACTCGAAACCACCACCAGATCGGCCGGCTTGCCGGGATGCTGCCGCGCCAGCTGGCTTAACGCCTGGCCCGGCCCCACCTCCAGCAACACATGCTTGCGATCGCTCGCCACCAGCGCCAGCGCCTCGGCAAAACGCACCGGCTGACGCAGCTGCCGGGACCAGTAGGCGGGATCCGCCAAATCGTCCGGCGTCATCCACGTTCCGGTGCAGGTCGAAATCCAGCGCAGCTTCGGCGCCGCCCGCTGCGTTCGGGAAACCGCCGCCGTAAATTCCGGCAGCATCGGATCCATCATCGCCGAATGGAACGCGTGCGACGTTGGCAACAGTTTCGCCGCCACCTTGCGTCCCTCCAGTTGCTGTTGGAACTGCTTCAGCACTACCGTGGGACCGGAAACCGTACAAAGCTTAGCGCTGTTATAGGCGGCTATGGAAACGCCCCCCGGGAGCTGCGATTCCACTTCCGCGCCGGGCAAACGCACCGCCAGCATCGATCCCGCCGGCAGCGCCTGCATCAGCTTCGCGCGCACCGCGAGCAGCGCCAGCGCATCCTCCAGCGTAAACGTCTCCGCCAGCACCGCGCAGACGTATTCGCCGATGCTGTGCCCGATCAGAATCGACGGCTGAATGCCCCACGATTGCCAGAGTTTCGCCAGCGCATATTCGATTACGAAGATCGCCGGCTGCGTCATCGCCGTCTCATGGATGCGCTTCTCCGCCTCCGCCCGACCTTCCGGAGTCGGATGCAGGATCGTTCGAATGTCCGTTCCGAGGTGGGCCCGCAAAATCCCCGCACAACGATCGACTTCCTCTCTGAACACCGGCTCCTTCGCGTACAACTCGCGCCCCATGTCCACGTACTGCGCGCCCTGACCCGGAAACAGAAAGACCACTTCCGGCTCGCTCGACGGCGCCTGGCCCGTCACCGAAGTCTTCGCGTCGGGCGACCGCAACGCCTTCACCGCATCCTCCGGGCTCGACACTACAACCGCGCGCCGATGCGCAAACCCTTTGCGTCCGCGTTGCAGGGTAAACGCCACATCTGCCAGCAGACAGCTGTCGAGTGTGCCGAGGGGTTCCGGCGGGGCCGCCAGCCAGTCCGCCAGATTCCGCGTCATGGTCTCCAGCGCGGTCGGCGTCTTCGCCGAGAGCACGAGCAACTGGCGGGCACGGGAAGTAGCGCGCTCCTCCGGCAGCGGCGCCTCCTCCACCACGACATGTGCGTTAGTGCCACCGACTCCAAAGGCACTGACGCCGGCGCGGCGCGGCGAGGACGAACGCGGCCACTCCTGGAGCCGGGCGGCTGGAACAAACGGGCTGTTCGCGAAATCGATCCGGGGATTCGGCTTCTGGAAGTGAAGCAGCGGCGGAATCGCTCCGTGCTCCAGCTGCAAAATCGTCTTGATCAGGCCGGTGACGCCCGCCGCCATGTCGAGATGACCCAGATGAGTCTTGGCCGTTCCCAGCGTGCAGAAGCCGCGCCGGTCCGTACCGCGCCGAAACGCCTGCGTCAACGCCGCCACTTCGATGGGATCGCCCATGGGCGTCCCGGTGCCATGCGCCTCGATGTAACTGATCGACTCCGGCGAAACGCCCGCCGCCGCCTGGGCAAGCGCGATGACCGCCGCCTGCCCTTCCACTCCGGGAGCCGCGTAGCCCACGCGGGCGGAGCCGTCGTTGTTCATGGCGGCGCCAAGAATCACGGCGCGTATGTGGTCACCATCCGCGATGGCATCGGACAGGCGCTTGAGCACGACGACGCCGGCACCGCTGCCGAACACCGTGCCGCTCGCGTCCGCGTCAAAGCTCCGGCAGGTGCCGTCGCGCGAGACCATGCCCTCGGCCTCGTAGAGGTAATCACGCCGCTGCGGGAAGGTGATGGAAACGCCGCCCGCGAGGGCCATGTCGCACTGATAGGTCAGCAGGCTGTAATACGCATGCGTCACCGCCACCAGGGAAGTCGAACAGGCGGTCTGCACCGTCACGCAGGGACCGCGGAGGTTCAGCTTGTGCGCGACGCGGGTGGTCATGAAGTCCTTGTCGTTGCCAAACAAGGTGTCATAGGACCCGGGATACGCGGCCGCGAGCGCGGGTGCCGCACCCGGCTGCGAGGAAAGATTGTAGAGCAGGTAGGTGTTGAGACTGAGACCCGCGTAGAGACCGATCAAACCCGGATACGTTTCCGGATTGTAGCCGGCGGATTCGAGCGCTTCCCATGCGCATTCGAGGAACACGCGGTGCTGGGGATCCATCAGCTCCGCCTGCCGGGGATACAGTCCGAAAAAGGCGGCGTCAAACTGGTCCGCGTTCTCCAGCACCGAGCGCGCGCGCACGTAGCGCTCAGCGTTGGCCGGGTCATTCTTCGCCGAGCAATGCTCGAGCTCCTCGGGACGGAACGTTCGGATGGAGCCGACACCATGGACAAGATTGCGCCAGAATTCCTCCAGACCGGAAACGCCGGGAAGTCGGGCGCCAATCCCAATGATGGCCACCGCCTCGGGGCGACTGTCTACTGTAGTCTGTTGACTCATCAGAACTGTACTATCGTCGTTTGAAGCGATTCAGGGCGGCACTTCGGAGCTCCGCCCGCTTCGCGGTGTCGGCATCATCCAGCGTCGACCGCTCTGGCGATTCCTCCAGGTGCGCTGCCAGCGCACGCACCGTGGTGAACTGAAACAAATCGGTCAGCGGAAACTGGAGGCCCGTCCTTTGCCTCAATCGCTCATGCGCCTGCGCCACCAGCAGCGAGCTCGCTCCGAGCTCGAAGAAACTTTGGGTGACACCCACCGGGCGTCCCCCGAGTAACTCCGACCAGACTTCGGCAATGCGCTGTTCCAAACCATCCTTGGGAAGCTCGCGCGGCACTTCATTCCACACGGTGGCGGGTGAAGGCAGGCGGGACGCATCGACTTTGCCGCTGGGATTCAGCGGGAACTCATTCACTACCAGCCAGACCGCCGGAATCATATGATCTGGCAGGCGGGATTCCAGAAAAGACTTGAGGCTGCCCGGAGCCAGTCGCTCCCTCGTCCACGGCACCACCCAGCCGGCCAGCACTCGATTTCCCGTCGGCTCGGTCCAGACCCTCACCACAGTGTCGCGTACTTCCGGGTGTTGACGGAGGGCGGACTCAATTTCTCCCAGTTCGATGCGAAAGCCGCGCAGTTTGACCTGATTATCGCGGCGCCCGAGAAATTCAATGACTCCATCCGGCAACTTGCGGGCGCGATCGCCCGTTCGGTAGAGGAGACCCTTGTTCGAGAGCGGATCCGGAATGAAGCGTTCGGCTGTCAGCTCGGGGCGATTCCAATACCCCACCGCCAGGCCGAGCCCACCGGTGACCAACTCTCCTTCCTCGCCATCCGGCACCTCACGGCCTTGCTCGTCCACGAGCCGGACCGTCGTGCCACGAATGGGGGTTCCGATCGGAACACTTGAGACCTCTCCGAGCTGCCGTGGAATCGAATAGCAGCAGGTAAAGGTCGTGTTCTCCGTCGGCCCGTACCCGTTGATCAACTGCGTCTCCGGAAGACCCGTCAGTGCCCGCTTGATGTGGGCGACCGAAAGAACATCGCCACCCACGAGTAACTGTTTGACCGGAGCCAAATCCGCCAGCCGTTCATCCACCATCAAGTTGAAGAGGCCGGCGGTCAGCCAGAGAATCGAGACGTTTTCGCGGCGAATCGCGGCGCCGATGTCCACCAACGACGGCTGGCCCGGGGGCAGCAAGGCCAGCCGGGCACCGTTGGTCAGCGCCCCCCAGATCTCGAGCGTCGATGCATCAAAGGAAACCGGAGAAGCCTGGAGAAAAACATCGTCCGGTGTGATCCGGACAAAGTCCGGTTCCTGCACCAGACGAACAATGCCACGATGCGGCACAGCGACCCCCTTGGGCTGGCCCGTCGAGCCCGAGGTATACATCACATACGCCACTCGATCTCCCGCCGCCCGGGATCCTTCGTTTTCAACCGGCACCGCCGGAGCGTCCGACAGAGGCTCCAACGGATCGAGGAGCAGCAGACGGGAATCGCCGACCCCGAGGGCATTTGCCTCGCCGGACACCGCGAGCACGACCTTCACCCCGGTGTCCTCGAGCATGAAGTCGAGTCGATCCTTGGGATAATGTAGATCGAGCGGCACGAAAGCCGCACCCGCCTTCAGGATGCCCAGGAATGCTGCGATCAAATCGAAAGAACGCGGGAGAAATACGCCAACCAGATCGCCAACGAGCACGCCGCGGCGGACCAGACTCCGGGCGATTTCATCCGCCCGAGTCCCCAGTTGCGCATAAGTCCATTGCTGATCACCCAGGGACAGCGCAATGCGTTCCGGAAAACGGCCGACCTGCTGGTCAAACAAGGCATGCACCAACCAGGAGGACGCGGGCAACGATTCAGGGGCGGAGTTCAAGGACGGCGAATGGATAACATTACGACGATGAGGAATTTGCCAGAGGTTTTGGAGTCTGATGCCAACAACACCGGGTCGGGGACCGGCGCTCCAAATCGTTCCCCACTCGCGCTGCTTCTCTTTCGATGCGGTGGGACCATTGACAAGGCGAACTGCAGCGGTGAGACGGGTCGCCTTGAGAAGGTATGGAGGCGAGGGTCGGAATCGAACCGACGAATGCAGCTTTTGCAGAGCCGTGCCTTACCACTTGGCTACCCCGCCAACAAACTTCAGTTGGCAGGTTAAAGGTCAATTGCCGCTCGATTCAATCAATTTCTCCGATCACCAGAATCTCGATTTCGGAATCGGCTCAGTTCTCCAGTTTGCTTCCCTCATTCCCTCAACTCTCAACCCAAAGACTTTCAGCCACACATCTTGACGCCACTCTCAACTCAAAATCCTCTCAACTTCCCGCCTTCGCATTCTTCGTTCCCTTCTGTTCCAAAACTTCCTCTGCATCCTGATAAATGGTGTCGGGACCTTGGCACTTGGTATTTCTCAGCGCTTTCAACACTCACCTCTCAACTCAATCACCTCTCAACTCAATTCCCGCCACCTGCAACCTGCAACCTGAACCCTGACACCCGCCTCCTGCCCCCTGACTCCTTCGCCACCTTTGTTTCCTTATGTTCAGCCCTTCGGGTTTTGGATCTTGGCGTTTCCCCTGTCTCTGTCTCTCAACTTTCAACTCATCAACCTCTCAACTTGGCTTCTCCCGCCACGGCTCAGCTTGTCCGATTCGCCTGCAACACCGGCACTCGGGTCTGAGTCAGGCGATCCACAATGTCGAGATAGGTGGATTGCACCGCCTGCCACGAGGTCAACTCCAGCAGACGATCGGCATGTTTGACCATTTGCTCGCGACGGGCGCGGTCCTGCGCCAGGGCGATAATCTTCTCCGCCAGATCGTCCGCATCGCCGGAGTTAAAGAAACAAACGCAGTCGTCACTGAAGTAATAGCGATCCACTTTGGTGCGGGAAAGCACCACCGGAAGTCCTTGCGACATGAACTCCATGATCTTGGTGCTGAAAGCCTCATTGCCAAATCCGTCGGCGCGCTTGGGCACCACCCCCAGATCAGCGTTAGCCATTACCGTCCCGATTTCCGCAAAAGGAACGTCCTTGAAGAAGGAGACGCACTGCTCCAGGCCCAAACGTTTCGCCAGATTCTGGAGGTTCACCCGTTCAGAGCCGCGTCCATAAATATGCAGCTCGGCCTTGGGAACGGCCTGACGCACCCGCCGCATGGCGTTGATCGCAATATCCAGGCCCTGATGCCAGCTGAGCGACCCCGGGTAAACGATGATGAACCGATCGTCTTGACGAGTCCTTTGGCGACGGAAGAAGAGCTGCAAGTCCACGTGGTTGATCAGGGCCGTCAGCTGATCATCCGGACGTGAGCGACGCGCGACCACCTCTTTCCACAAATGATTGGAGATGATGACGTGGTGAGAGAACCGGCAGGCCCAGGCTTCGATCGCTCGAAGAAGTCCGGTCGCGGGATGCCGGTCGGAAATGCGAAACTTGTCCTGATAAAGCTCCGGCATGAGATCATGCAGATCCAGGATCACCTTGGCACCCCGCCACTTCAATGCCGCGGCGGCGAAGACCAAAGCCTCGGGCATGTTGTGAACATGAACGAGGTCGCATCCATTTGGAAAATGGCGGGCCTGCATCACGCAGAATGCCTTCCACCAAAACCAGGCGTAATTGAAAAGGTAATCCAGCTTGCCGCGCTCCTCACGGGAGGGTTTGAAGACGCGCATCACCCGGACACCGTTCAATTCCCCCACCCCGACTGCTTGCGTCGTCGCCGCGATGGCAATGACCGACACCCGGTCACCGCGACGCGCGAGCGCCTCGGCATAGCGGCGGACGCGATTGTCGTATTCATACGCGCTGAAGGAAACCATGCAGATCTCGCGTGGCGCACGCGTGTGTCGGGGCCGGTGTTCACGAATGTAGCGGGCGACATCACGCGGAACATCGTGATGGAGCGACTCCCCGTACTGTTCCCGGACGCGACGCAGGAAGTCCCCGTATAATTCCACCGGGAACTCGTTGAAATCCGGATTCCGTCCTCCGAACGCCATGTAATCCGGGTGGGTGTTCAAAAACGCCATGCCGCCCTTCCGGGCAATCCATTCCAGCTTTCGATCCCATACCTCGGTCGTTTGCTCCTGCAGAACGACAAACAAATTCATGTCCTGCACCAGGGTGTAGGGCAGCTCAACGTAACCGCGATCCGCGCAGGCCTCCGATTCCTCCGATCGGGGATGGGCGTCGGCTTCCGGATCTGGCTTCGGAATCCAGAACGGGAAGATGGTTTCCACTCCGTCCATCTGCGGTTCGAAAGGGTCCACATCGAAGGTGGAACTATCGTACTCCACCTCGAGCTGGTGGAGCCATTCCAGTTCGTGGAGCATGAAGCCGGCACGAAAGCCCACGGCACCCCACTCCTTCAGGCGCTGATTGATGGCGACCGCCTTGCTCCGGAATTCGGACTCCGAGCGGAACAAGGCTCCATCATGATGCAGATCGTGGACGCCCACTTCGAAACCGTTGCTGGTGAGCCAGGCGATCAATTCGGAAGGAACGTCGTAGTCGCCATCCGGGATGAAGTTGAACACCGATCGAAACCCATGCTGCATTTCCAACTCGGCAAGCTGACGGCAGCGGGCCAGCCCTTTCGGTCCCTCCACATCGTGGGAGAGAACGAACGCAAACCGCTTTCCCTCCGGCCAGCCCGGCCAGCCGTCCGGAGTCCGGCCGCTGGCCTCCAGGACCGGCCAGACCCCCGCGCACTGCTGCCGGATTTGCTGGGCACGCCAGCGCCTAAACTCGAGCCGCAGTGGCTGGGGAATGAACGGCTTGAGCCGGTAATAGAGATTTCGGATGAACATCGTTGAGATATCTGAAAAGCGGGTTGTTGTGCTGAATGGGCCGACCGCCTTTGGTCAACGGCACGGCGTCCGGAACAGGCCGGAAGCCCTGTCCTGCTGCCCGGTTGACTACGTTTGCGGCGGTGACACGGCCAGAGCGCCAACGTAACCAGGACCCGGGACCAACGGGATGACGCGCCCCGGCGCGCAGGCACGATCCGGAGAGTCCTCCAGACCCACCAATCCGCATCCCTCTCGCTTGGCCATCGCCTCACGCTCCACCCAGGCCTGCAAAAACGCCCGAGGCCGGAGGTCCACCGGGAGTTGGAGCCAGCGTTCCAGAATCATTTGGGAAAAATGCCGGCGCAGAATTGAGTCGGCCTCCGGCACCGGGCGGATGAGTTCCACATCGACGCCCAGCTCGCACTCTTTGGAGAAAACGTAAACAGCCAGCCCGTGCGAATGAGACAAATTGAAGTGAATGCTGCCACCCCTGCAAGCGGCCACCCGTGGTTTACCCATGGAACCCACGACGAGCTCGACCAATGCGGGCGGCAGGACCAAGTAGCGGCCCAGAAGCCAGCGAAGCACGCCGCGGCCAACGACAAACTGGGCCCGATCCAAATCGGAATGAAATCGCTGCGCCCGCGACCGCTCATCGAGGGAAAGCCATTCCAGGAACCGCTCGTGCTCGATGGCCAGTGGATCGAGCTGAACCCGCCAGACGTCGACTCCCGCAGGCACGGACGGATCCTCGATTCGGGTAATGGCCCCGTCGACATTCGCTCCCGGGAGTCCCGGAACCGAATGACCTGCAGGCGCAGCAATCGAAGGAAGTACGTTCAAACAAGGAGTCAAGCGATGGCCCGAAAACGAACGGCACACTTCAGGTTAAAGGTCAAAAGCCTGCCCATCAGATCCGGTAAGGATAGATCAACTCGCCAGCGAGCCGAAGCAGAGGAACGGGAAACTGGCGCAAGATGCCGGTATGCCACGCGTGAGCCGCATCGCGCATGGGAATCACCGTCCGATCCGGGACCCGCAGCCGATAGGAATACAAGGGACGTTCCTCCGCCCCCCAGCCGAGCTTGAACCGGCGCAATCCCTCGTTATCAAACGACGTACGGCCGAGATCCAGGGACCGGCAACCCTGCGCCACCAACCGTCGAATCCCCTCCCAGAGAACCAGATTGCCGGCACGACAATGCTGAAACCGGTCGTCCGACGCGGCAAACTTGTAGGCAGCCGAGGCTCCGAAGACGAGGAACATCGCCGCAGCAACAATGCGATTCTCGAATCGGGCGACCGCCACGAAGCCACGATTCCCGGTCAAGACGTTGCGGCCGAGGGATGCGAAAAAGCGCCAGGGTTGCGGGGGCTGGCCGTGTCGCTTGCGAGTCAAGCAGTGCAGCCGATAATATTCCGCGGCGGCAGTTGGACCTTCCAGGAACTCAACCACCACTCCACTGGCCTGAGCCTTCCTAACCGCACGCCGGGTCGAACCTTCCAAACCGGCGAACAACGCGTCGCCGCCCGGGGCGAGACTGATACGGTGAGCGTGATAAGCGACGGATGGCGCCAGACCGGGCAATACCTCCGAGGTGTTCCATTGATAGAACGACCAGCGCCGCCGAGCCCCCAGCTCCAAGGCCGCTGAAAGCAGATCCGACGAGTCAGGATTCCCGGGGGAGGCAATCGCAGAGCAGGCATCCGTGAAGGGGAGGGAGACACCACAGCGGCGGCCGGGCCAGGTTCCGCACTCCATAATGGGACTAAGGGCCTGCCCACGGCCATGCTGCGTCCGCACGAGATACCGTGGAACATGGCCGTACGCCTCGACGAGGGACCGCGCCCAGCCCGAGGAATGAAAGCTCGTGGCGCCCTCAAAGGCGCCCAGCCGCACATCCCAATCCGGCTGATCCAGAGGAGAAATACCCATAGCCGCAATGAGCTCCCGTCCTTCCAAGTCGCCAATAGAGGGCAGCTTCGACGGGCTTTCAGAATTCGGAACAGCCATAACAGAACCGGACGACAAGCCCGTCAAAATGGGATCGAGACTCACCATGTCTGGAAAGACACCTTCAAATCACCATTCCCTACCACGCTACAACTGGCAATCGAAACGCTGCTGCTGCCGGGCCTAATTCCCGGCTAGTGTAACTTTGCCACCTACGTGAGCGCTTGTACCAATCATGCAGGCGTCATGCGGCCTTGCGCCTCGCGATAACCTTGGCGAGAAGGTTCGCTACCTCCTGATAAGATGGATCCTTAATGGCTCTGGTAAGAAAGCCATAGATTAGGACACCGACAAAAACCTGGGAAATAAGGAGAATAAAATTCCCCCTGATGGGAAGAAAACCGACAATCCATACGCAGCCCCCCATAATGACAGAAATTGCAGCATATGGAGCGAGGTCGACAAACTGCTCCTTCCAAGAGTAATTGATCAAGGTGACTGAGTAGCTGCCATTCAACATGTGTGCTCCGATGGCTGCGCCGACTCCCCCCATCAACAAACCCTCGACGCCTAATCTGTAAGTCAAAATTACCGACCCCAAAAGCAACAACCGTTTAAAGATCTCAATTCTAAGGAAAAGATCCGACCTCCCTTGCGCAGATAGAGCATTAAGGTGAATCACACTTAGGGGATAGAGCGCACCCCCAATGCACAAAAGTTGCAAAAGTGGCACGCAATCCAGCCACTTATCAGTTAGCAAAAATAGCACCATGGGGCGAGCAGTCACCGCCATCCCTACCATCAAAGGAAAATTGACCCACGCAAGCGCCATTAGCGCCTTACGCACACCTTCCTTGAGCTTGACTTTGTCGTTCTGAATAGCTGCAAAAACAGGAAATGAGACACGCTTAACTATCGCAGTTAGGGAATCTACGGGAAGCTGCTGCAATCCGCGAGCCCTAGCATAGTATCCTAATGCTTCCGCCGGAAAAAGTTTACCTATCACAACTGAGTAGATCTCGACAAAAACGGAGTTCAGTAAACCAGCGGCAAAGAGCCGAGAGCCGTACGGAAACATTTCGCGCAGAGATGATAAACTGAAGGCAGCTCTCGGTCGCCAACCATGCCACACCCACAGCAAAGACGTACTTACGACGGCAGCCGCAAAGCTTTGCAAGGATAGGCTAATGACCCCGAACCCCTTCAGCGCCAGAGCTATTGCGATAACCCCGGAAACCGGCGTCGCGATCATTGAGATTTTGAGTTGCGTGCGGAAGTCAACGCTCTTGACCAACAGCATTCTTTGGACGATGCCTAAAGAACTGACAATAACAGTCAGGGCGGAAATACGCGCAACCGGCACCAATTCAGGCTGATTGTAGAACTCTGCAATGGTGGGTGCTCCAAAAAACATTGCTGCTCCAACCAGGATGCCGAAAAGCACATTCAAATAGAATACCGATGCCTCATCCGTCGGAGTTGCATTGACTTTTTGAATCAATGCTTCACCAAACCCGCAATTCACAAAGACCGAGCTAATCCCAACAAAGACGGCTAACATAGCGATCAGCCCGAATTCTGAAGGGGTAAGCAAACGAGCCAGAACCACACCGATTCCAAATTTGCAGATCTGACTGAAGAATTGTTCTACCGCACTCCAGCCGAGCGCAGTTACCGCATTCCTCTTGCTCACGGTCATAAACTTCTGGTCGCCAACCCTAAATGACGGATACTCCAGAGTGCTCCTCGGGCCACCCTGAAGCCAAAACTCGCCCTGCAGATCCCGCTTACCACCAATACAAATGCCGCACAGCGTTGCCCCTTTTTCTCATTATACCGATTGAGGCCATCACTGCTTTTCCATTATCATATCGAATCGATAGTGATGATTGATCAGCCTGGCAGGTTGATCCATTCTTCTTGCGCTGGCAAATCCAGCGTACAGACCAGCTTTTTCAAGAAATTCCTCCGTAAACCAATTCCCAATTATCGGACGCCCTACCTTGATCGAATCAAAACACGCCAACCGCCGTGCTTCATTGTCGAAGAAGTTCCACATCTTGCCGGTTTCCGGTATATCGCCAATTAGAAACAACCCTCCCTTGACTAGCCACTTCTGCACTTTCTCGAGCAACAGAACAATCTCTTGTTCAGAAAAGTATTGCACAGCAAAATAGAGCAGCACCTTAGAAAAGCTGTTCTCAGGAAATTCAAGAAGCCTTACGTCTGATTCAATGATTTGGACGTTTTCAAACTTCTTTACGTCAATACTTGCAAGCAGCGTCGCCGAAATATCAACCGCAGTCACACGCAGGGCCTCTTGGGACAACGGAATCGTTAGCAGCCCATTTCCTGCACACAAGTCGAGGACCACATCGGATTCTTTAAGCTTCATCTGACTAAGAATATGCTCGACCGTAAATGCCCATTGCTCTTCTGATATTGGTACTCTGTTTATCGTTCGTCCAACTTCCAGCTGCAAGTTGTTGTTGTCCTCGGTCGACTTTTGTTTCCAGTATTCAGCCCAGTAGTTAGGTTTCATCTACTTTTTCAAAATAATTGAACTCGTTGCTTTATCTTCAGCATTTGCAGTCTCGCATCTATAAGCACCTTAAAATCTTACTGAAAGCGGTTTGCGGTCAACATTCCTCTAAAGTTCTAAGGTATATCGGTTCACCATTTGAGAAATGCTATCGGATGAATTAAACATCATTACATCAATAATAGAGAGACCAGGTAAAAAATCGTACCCGAATTGGGGATAGGAGGATAACTCTTCCCGCAAAAACCGCAGTTCTAAACCTCGCTCTCGGAATACGTGATGGTCGTAAAGACTCCGCCCCCCAGGGGCATTAATGTATGTTTCTGCATGCTGCGCTAGGCAGATATCAAGAACTCTTTCCTGCCCACTCAAATGGCGATTCGCGAAACGTTGCGAGGAGAATTCAATCCTTGGGGAGATTCCAAATCGGCTGCAGACGGCCAAAACACTTCGGCTCGACAGATCAGCGATTGTTCCAGGCACGCCGTCGAGGACCTCCGAAATCAATTCGAATGTAATCTTAAAGTGCGGAGCTTTAGAGTATGCTAACGCCACTGTCTTTAGGAACTTCTCGCGCCACCGCGGGTAATTCACTTTGCAAACATAGGTCTCGCCGATAGTGCGATTGGAACTCGCATCCTGCAGGGGCACCGTGAACATGTGCGCACCTCCTTGTATAAGCATTCGATTGCGATTGACCCAGCCTTGCTTAATAAACGACACGTCATCATAAAAGACGAAGCTATCAACCGATGCCATTAGTTGAAAATATCCGATATACGGAAAGAAATAAGGCTGCATTATCGCTAGCTTCATGGTATTTAAATTTTTGCGGCAGCATAACTGCAGACAGCGACGAAATCGTCCCAACTGACTCAGGGTGCGCCTTGGCTGCTTCCAAACCCGCTATCTCTCATCACTAGCTGCTAATAGTGAACAGATTATTTCGAGAACGGTATCATGTAAGTGGGCGTTACCAGTTTTGCGGTCTTTAGTCTCGAAAATGCAGGCGACTCACCTCGATCGAAATGCGCCGGCATGGAACGAGTCGATGATCTCGCAAATCATAGTCACATCATCCAACGACAAGCTGTCGTAAATTGGCAGTGTCAAAATCCTCGACGCGACACGTCGAGCGACAGGAAGCTCGCCGGTCACTGGAATGTTCTTGTAACATGCAAAATCGCATATTAAGGGATGGAAATACCTCCGTGTATAAATATTATACTCCTTCAAGCGTTCATATAGGGAGTCTCGGCTGAGTCCGAACTCTGCTTGGTCGACTTCGATTGGAAAATATGCATAGTTCCAATCAATCGTGGGCCCCAAAACCGGAGGAAGTGTTATTCCCGGAATTGAAGCGAGCCGTAAGCGGTAAAGTTCCGAAATCCGCCGACGCCGCTCGATAATTGAAGGCAGATGCCTAAGCACCAAAAGTCCCATCATCGCCTGAAACTCATTCATTTTCGCGTTAGTTCCTGGCATGACCACTTCCTCCTCGTTCTCAAATCCAAAATTCTTAAGATAATCAAAGGTCCGCTTGTAACTCGGATTGGCGAACATTAACAAACCACCCTCGACCGAGTGGAATAGCTTGGTTGAATGAAAACTGAACATGCTCAAATCTCCAACCTTACCAATCGGACTACCGTCAATGGAAACATTGAATGCGTGAGCGGCATCATATATCAACCGGAGATTGTGACGCCGGGCAATATCAGCCAACGCGGAGTGCTGGCAGGGGAACCCGTAGACATGAACACCCAGAATCGCCGTTGTCCAAGGAGTGATCGCCTCCTCAACCCTCTTGGGATCCAAAGTGTAGAACTCAGGTTCAACATCTACGAATACTGGTCGAATCTTGTTCCAATGCAGTGCGTGCGTTGTAGCGACAAAAGTAAATGGCGTCGTAATCACTTCTCCCGTGATTTGCAGACCTTGAAGGGCAATCTGCAGCGCCAAAGTTCCGTTACTAAACAGACATAAATTCGAAGAGTTAAAATGTCGGGCAAGGGCAGCTTCAAACTGTTGCAGAACAGGACCATTGTTGGTGAGCCACGCCCTCTCCCATATCTCGTGAAGCCCGGATTTGAAATCCTCGATTGGTGGCAAAAATGGCCGAGTTACGTAAATGGGGGCACTAAATGGCTTGAGCATTACAATTTTTTGGTTGGTGAATTAATAAAGATTGGTCCGCGGAATACCTCAATCCACGTAACTTCAAATGACTTGCCCGAATTGCACCGGTCGCTTAGTGGTGAACTCGCCTATCGTCAATTAGGCAATCAGGATGACTGGTGAAACAGACCACTCACAGACCGTCCAAACGGGACAAGGCGCACGTTTTTGCCTCTTCGCGACACAGACCGAACACATGCTTGCCTTCTTCAGCGTTCCGCTCATTCATCGAACACCCGGGAAGCAACTGCTTTCACGAAGCGGAACCTGACAGGCGAACGACGATCGCGCGCGCGCGCTCGATTCCGGTCTGCTTCCCGTATTCTCTCAGGATACACTCCCGGTTTGCTTCCACAGCCTCAGCGGTCAAAGGGTTGACATTCATTTCGATATCTCCAAAGTCAGCTTGCAATGAAAACACCTTCACTCCAAGGCTTTGAAAGAAATTGAAGACCGGATTGGATTCATTCAAAAAGACACGAGCGCCCATCGCAATCGATGCCACTATATTTCCCATCGCTTGCTGCCGATGGTGATTCATGAGCACTGTTCCACAAGTCTTCAGGATAGACGCGTAGTCGTTGATGCTCATGTAGTCTTCAAGTGGAACAAATGCACTCCCGAGAAGAGCTCGGCCTCGCTTGATGACCTGCGCCCGATATGTCGAGTCGCCGTAACTCAGCGGGACCACTACCTTCCTATCCGAAAGATTGAGGCGAGAAACTCTTCGAAGAATCTCAACATGATTGCAGGCCGGAGTACTCGAGTTCCCAATTAATATGTTCCTCCCCAGCGGTTCCGCTCCCCCCTGCTTGTTAGGCAACAACGCCTCAATCCAGCTGTAGTTGAAACGAACGAATTCTCCCCGAAATCCGAGCCCTCGAACCACCTGCCATTCATTTGGCAGAATTGTCGCACAGTAACTAATTCGCCTCACCGCGCTTCGGCGATTGCGAAGCGCCTTCGAATAGTGGATTCCGCACCTCAGGAGAGCGCACTTGGCTTTACCCAGTATAACTGTCAACGTACTTTCCGAATCAGCAAGCTGCCGGCAGATACTCTTCGTCTCAGGTTGCAAGAGACCTGAACATAGATGCGGATATGCATTGTAGATATCAAAACCCCATGCAAGCCAGAGAAATTTCGTGTCCACAGGTGCGAGATTAACCAGGGAGACGGCAAAGTTGTCCAAGCCGTGTATGACCACTGCAGTATATTGCCTGCAGTTCGCCGCAAGCCTTAGTAAGTTTTCAGTGTTCCTAACGAAAAACTCCACCCTGCCAGTCTTCTTTACAAATGAAGGAGAGTTCGCTAGCGATTCCAGTCCAACCATATAAAGATTTGCATCGGGAGCCGCCGAATCGAACAATTCAATGGCATAATCAATAAACTTTTCATCAGTTGCAATATGCAGTATCATCTCGGAAAGAGTGGAGCTTGCTACGTTTTGCTAAATGAGCGCTAGTAGTTCATCGCGCAGCTGTTTGGTCAAATTAGCACGCTCAAATCGTTGGACGGCGACGGCGTTCCAGCGCGACGAGCCATCTGCGCCTGATTTCCACTCTGCATAGGCACTTCGTAACGCTTCCAGCATCTGTCCCACATCTTCGGGGTCGCAAAGCCGGGCCGTACCCGCCGCTTTCAGAAAATCTTTGGCGTCGCTTTCTGGCACCGCAGCGAGGATGGGCCGTCGCGTGGCCATGTATTCATATGTCTTGCCAGGGACAATGCTCGCCCGCGTCCCCGCTGGCACCTGGTGCATAGGAAGAAACACCAAGTCCGCATTCATCACGCGCTGCACACATTCCGAATGTGGCAGATAGCCGGTGAACCGGACCAATTCCCGCGCCGGCGAGTTCCGCACCAACGCTTCATCCGTCGGGCTTCCCACGCCGATGAACTCTGCCCGAAAGTTCCCGACGAGCGAGGCGTCCTGTGACAGCCACTTCTCCAAGGCCTGCATCAAGTAGAAGTGGGACCGGGGTAGAATGCGAACGCCGGGCTCGATGCGGCCGAGCAGTCGATACTCGAAACTGCGCCGCTGCTGGTGCAATCCGGATTCCGTATGAAGGTAACCGGAATGAACCAATGTGAACTTCAAATTGCGCGGTCGGTTCCAATTCACCTGAAACTCCTCCACATCGTAACCATTCGTGATCGCCACCCGCGCCCGCGAAGCTAATCGCGGGAAAGCCGCGCGAAATTTCCGCATGGCCTCCGGCGTGTTCATAATGATGCTAGCGGCCGAGCCGAGATACGACTCCATCTTCCGACGCTCGCGTTGACGGTGCCAGAAGGAGCGATATACCTGAAACTCATCCAGCGCCCACGGATCCCGAAGGTCGGCCACCCAGGGAAGGTTGTACTTACGTGCCAGTTCCGCAGCAATCAACGCGTCGTCGAAAGGCGACATCGTCACAAGGATAGCCTTCGGTCGATGTTCGGCGATCGCCCCTGAACCGGCTTTTACAAACGCCTCGTGCCGGCGGCGCATGCGAGCCTCGCGATCGAGACTGTCCGCGCCAGGCACCGCCACACGGATCACTGGCACCTCCGTCGGCACATCAGCCTGAAGTGACCGATCCTCCGGCGTCCATCGATCGCTCGGCTTCCCTTCACCAGTCAACACCAAGGGCAGGATGCCCAGACCCGGCAAATGCTTCACAAACTTCGCCGAGCGTTGCACCCCTGCTCCGCCGATGGGCGGGAAGTAATGCGCGAGAAACAAAACCGGTGTCATTCCGATGATCGATCTTTTGTGGCGTCAACCCGCCGAATCATCTTTGCGGGCGCCCCAGCGGCCACCATGAAATCTGGCACGTCATGGCGGACCACCGAGTTTGCCCCGATCACGGCATTACGGCCGATGGTGACTCCGGGGCAAACCACCACATTCTGGCCAAGCCAGGCGCCCTGACAGATTCGGACTGGCGCAATGCCCGCGATCCCCTGAGCGACTACTGGCTGATCACGTCGGCTGAATTCGTGCCGGTGATCCGCGATATATACATATCGGGCCATGAGGACGGAGTCTTCGATCACGACCCGTTCCACCGCTGAGATCGTGCAGAAGCCCGCGATGCTGGTACCGCTCCCAATCTCGATGGTGGGATGATTAGATGCAGTCGGAGATTTGAGCACCTGCAGCCAACTGTGTGAGCCGACGTAGACTCGATCCCGTAGCACGATGCGCCCTTCCCCGTAGATGCGGGCCGGTGGGACAATGGAACTACCGTCTCCCAAACTAGCGAAAGAAGCACGGCACACCATGGTAAAAAGACGGGTGCGCAAGCGCTCCCAGAGTCTGAACGCAGCGAGGGGATCACTCATGCGGTGAATATTTAAATCAAGCGCGGTCCGCCTCCCTGTAGCGATTCAAAGAAATCAGCTAATACTTGCGAAGCACTCCGCAGCGACGCTACTGAGCCGTCACACGACGAAGATTGGACGGCGCCTCGACTGACCGGGTAGCACCTGAAATATAGGCTCCAATATCCCAGTTTCCGGTGGCAGCGCGCGGCTGGCCATCTTTGTCAGTGGAAAAGAAACCAGAAAGATTCGCACCACGAGCAACCGCGCCACCAGAGGTTATCAGGCGTAAATCATTTCCGCTTGGAAGGGATGCATTCGTGAAAGCAAATCCAGGATCAACAAAGAAGCCATTCGCCTCGTAGCCCAACGCACGAACATCGGAGAATCGCTTGTAACCACCGCTATAGAGAACGTATTTCACAGTAACAGGATTTCCTGGATCCCAATAAACATTTCGGTCAAGCACAGCTGGAAGCACTCCCGAATCATGGTTGACCATAATCGCATTTGCCTGGCCGCTCCTCGAAAAAATGTTGTTCTGAATGTAAACCTTTCTCTTAGCGGTATTGGTCTCCCCCGCAAGTACGATCGGTGTCGCCGAATTGAAAAAAGAATTGTTGTAGATGCGCACCACCTGCTCCATGCCGCTTGGATTTGAATGACCAACGCCAATTGAACGGGTATGCGCATCACTACGGAACGTATTGTTGAAAATCGTTACCGACGGTCCTTGGCTAACGTAAATCGAGGCGGTTCCACCTGCCGAATTCTCGGGATAGTCGGCATAAAACTCACACCCCTGAATAACGATATTGGTCCAGGTTGAAGTCAAACCCGCAGAACGAAGAAAGATTCCATCGGTATGAGGTTTTTCTCCGCAACCAAGCCAATTGCCTGAATCGTGTTGGTGATAATCATGAATCTTTGTGTTGCGAATCGAAATATTCGACAATTTAGCGTCCGCCGCGCGAGGCGCAATATCGAAACCCCACACAATGTAATCGTGCAAATCGCAACCGTCGATATCGATGCCATTGATCTGTTTAGAAGCCTTTATTGAAAACCCGATTCGCATCTTGGTTAATTCGCAGTTCTTTATAACCACGCCATCGCAATCTTGGATGGTAATCCCTACACCAGTAACGGAATTAACACCACTGAAGGGCTCAGTGTTTCTCCAGTTGCCCAAACGATGCAGATAAAGGTTTTCCAGACGAATACCGCGGTTGCCGCCGTCAACAAAACTAACACCCACGCCGACCGGAGTATCAGTAATCTCTGCATCCGCACACGTGGTCATTAAAATCGGATCATCATCTGCATAACCGCCCGCATTCCTCAGTTCAAAACCGCGAACAACAATGTTACTAACATTTCGGATACCAGTAATTAGTGTGCCAGCGACATGTTGCAAATCCATCACTGCGCGCCCTGTCCCCCACTCGCCAGTATGATTCCCATCATACAGAATTGGAGCATCACTTGATCCTGATCGAGAAATTATAACAGAACCAAAATATACTATTCCCCCCTTAAACTTGATGCGGTCACCGGGGGAAAGGGCTACATTCGCGGGTCCCGCTGTGGCATCTGGATCACCCGGGCAGTGCTTCCAAGAAGAGTTTTCTGAGGTGCCGTTGTTCGAATTGGACCCCGCCGCAAAATCGACGAAATAAGTCGCGGCATTGGAATTCGAGATCACCAGCGCTGTTAGGGCAATGGCCAACAAAGACCAGCCTCCAACTAGGCGAAGCCGGAAGACCGCTTGTACTCTGGCGTGAGTCCCATGTTGAGGCACGGGTTTTCCGTGCAACTGACCTTTGGTCCGGATGATTTCTTTCATGCCATTACATCAATTCAAGTGTTTGTAGATGCGGTCCGTTCTGACGCGGCGGTTAATTTTCCGGTCGCCACTACGTTGTCAGCAGGAGAGAGGCCACTAATCCTGACACTTTACGGAGTACATTGTTCGAAAAATACACCACCACCGCCGGCAAATGTTGCCAGTGCAACTACAATCGCCGGTATAATGTCGTAAAACCTCGCACCATCGGAAAACCTCAAGACGGGAACGATGAAAGCCGTGGCCGAGGTTCCCATTGCACTTCGACGGACACCTTCGACGTTTTTTCGTCTGTGAACAAATGGAGAGAACTCTCCGAGACCGACACGAGGGCGGCAATTTGTAGAAGCCAAAGGACGTTGAATTGATCGAAGTAGGTAATCCCGAGCCAATTCGAAATATGAGCAGCAAGGGCGACCCCAAAGCCCCACAGCATTGGCTGCATCGCGTCTGGGTCATTGAAAGTTCGGAGATGTGCCTGAGCGCGGCCCACAAGAGAAAAGGCATGCACCAACACCAAGATAAACAAAGCGAGCGCAAACAGCCCGCCTTGTAATCCAAAAGCAATAAACTGATTGGTAATATCAGCTCCGCCTGTAGACTCGATGACATACGGAAACCATCCCGCCGTTTCAACTAGAGGCATCCCGATCAACCACCATTGGTCAATGTGCCGAAACGCCACATCCATCAGATACGATCGATGCCATCCCGTCCCCCCTGTGACACTGCTAACTTTGGCCAAGAGATACCAGATCGGCGCCTCCATAACTAACCCCATCGCCAATACAAAAGCCACAAGTCCAAACCGAAAGCACCTCATTCTCAATCGGATAGGCCACAACAACCACCCCACTACCGCCACCGCCATGACACTCATTGGCCCGCCTGAATTTGAGAATCCCACAATGGCCACGCACAGAACAATGCCGGTAATAGCCCGGGCACGCTCGCGCACTTCGCAAGCCATCGCGATGAAGAACGGCAAAAAACAGGCCCCCACTGACCCAAGAAGGCTCGGGTGGCGAAAACTACCAAAGCAGCGGACTTTGCCCTCCCGCAACCAAATTTTTCCAACACCACCCACCAAGTCAAAATAGTTATGCTTCGTAACCCGTTCCACACCGAGCATTAACACATAAGGAACCAGCAAGAACGGCAAGACTCGGAGAATCCATCGCCAGTCGTCAGGGCCAGTAATCAAGGAACGGAAGGTCAAGTAGGCGAATAGGATGTCAAAAAGCTTTGCTAATCGTAGTGCTGAACTTTCCTCCGGTCGGGTCAATAGAATCAATGTAGTAAAGACGTGGAGCGCAATCAATGTCTTGTCAACCCGGACGAGATTCCTCCAGGAAAACTCCTTCCGAATGCAGATCCTAATGAAACCTGCATAGGCCATGATTCGCGCTGCTGAGAAATTGAATCCCCCAAAATCCATTGCTGCGCCCTGAGTGAGGAATAGCACTCCCACCACCATGGAGAATAATGCCCATCGCCGAGAAAGGGCAAAAACCCCAACCAGCAATGCCGCGAGAATTAAACCGGAGAGTGCGTTCATCCAAAATCAAACCGATTGTTTGAAACCAAATCTCCCCATAACTCGTCGGAAACTACTCGTTACATTCCGAGCAGTCGCACCCACCAATAGTTCTCCCCAATCCGCAAGCCAGAGCTTTCCGACCATGTCCCGGTATCGCTCGCGCCGAAGTTCCTTGTGGCGAATCACAGCGTAACGACGCCAAAACGACGAGTAATCATCGCCTCGCAGAGGTGCCGCCAAGAACTCCATTTCCCGCTGAAACTTTGCCGCCTGGACCCCGGAATAAGGGATGAGACGGTAGTGACGATCCCACCGTCCACCATTGACTTCCCAATGGCTCACGCGTCGCCCAGCCAGTTCAGCCCGCAAAAGGGCAAACTGCCGGGTATACGGTTTTCGATATAACAGCCTGCCGCGAGGTAAACGGAACTCAGGCAAGAAGAAATTTCCAAGACTGTAGGCAATAAGACCGCCACGATATTCTTCAACTGCCTGCTGGACGTGAGGGTGATGCGCGGCTACCACGCAGGCGCCGTGATCAACGAGTCTCCTCGCAAGGCACACGTGCTCGGGAACGGGATACCGGTGAAACTCGTGGCCCCAGTGCAGGGACACTACCAGCGAGTCACAACGGGCCGCGACTTCCTCCACCTTAGCCAAAATTTTTCCCTCCGAAGGCAAACCTGCGCAGCCGGGGGAGCTTTCGGTCGCTAGGACTGAGCCAACGTGGCGCTCATTGGTTGTGTAACCCAGAAATCCAATGACGCGATGATTGATGGTTACGAACGTCGGCTGCGCGGCATCCTCCGCGTTGTTCCCGGCGCCCACATGTGGAACTCCTTCCACGTTCAGACGATTGACTGTCCGCAGGAACGCTTCCGGGCCGTAGTCCAGCATGTGGTTGTTGGCCAAATTGCAGATACAACATCCAACCGCCCTGAACCAATCCAGCACGGCATCGTCATTGTACATTCGAGCCGTGACGTCCGGTCTGGGATTGCCCGAGATTCCGAGAGGGCCTTCCAGGTTCAGGACGAGCGCGTCACACTCCCGCAGCAACGGATTCACTGTTGCAAAAGGATAAACGAGCGGTGAACCAGGCGGGCAGGCTTCCGATACAAAGCTTCCCCCCAGAGCGACGTCTCCAACAAAAGCAAGACGCACAGTAGTAACGGCTGAACTCCTCATGAGGGGATCTCGGCGCGGGCGATACCAAGGCTCCATTGGAGCATGGCCACATGCTTCTTCCACGATCCTTCGAGGCGCCTCCTGATTCTTTCACCAAACAGGACCGCACCAAGTCGTGCAACTCCAAGAAGCAGTAGATGAATGATGGCGCGCACGAGAACCGCGCAGCGATGGATTAGTTGACCAGCGGTCCCATAATACTTTTGCATCAACTTGGAAATCGACTCGCACTGCATCAGAACCACGAAACGGCCTGGTGCTTTGGCGCTGGAACCACCGCAAAGATGGATGATGCGGGCACGCCCAAGATAATACAGTGAGTACCCTCCATCTCGAACGCGCCGGCTCATGTCCACGTCCTCGCCATACATGAAAAATCTCTCATCGAACCAACCAACCTGGTTCAAGACGTCCCGACGCGCCATCAAGGCACCTCCGTAAAGTTTCTCAACCGTCCCGTCCTGCAGCGGGTCATGGAGCGGAAGCAACCGGGACACCCAGGAAGCGGGAAGCAAAGGGACCACCAGGTGAAAGACGAGCTCCGTCAGAGGCGACGACTTCCACTGAAAGCCCAGCGGCTGGACCGACTCATCCAGATTCACCATCCGGCACCCGGCCAGTCCAACCGACGGACGCTGCTTCATGGCCTCAAGCATTCGGTCGTGCGCCGCCTCCATAAACACCGTATCCGGGTTGAGAAACAAGATGAAGGGCTCCGTGGTATGAGACGAAATCAGGTTATGGGCGCGTCCAAAGCCGAGGTTGCCGCCCGACTCAACCAGGGTGACTTCCGAGAACTCGCGCCGAATCATCTCCGGCGTCCCGTCAGCGGAAGCGTTGTCAATGACAACGACTCTGGTCGTGGCAGGATTCACATGAAGCCGGAGTGATTCAAGACACTTGCGCAGCAGATCCTTGGAGTTCCAACTCACGATTGAAATCACCAGATCCAAGCTCTGTGAGCGATTCAACGTCATGATGCAATTCTCACTTCAAGCCAGACTTTGAGAGTCAACAGGCGAAGGAAGAGTTCCAGCCTCGATTCGGCCCATTGTTGTATGGGTTTCTCAAACGGGTCGAAGCCGAGCAGGCTTGAAAACATTTCCTCCACACCCGGCGTTTTGCGGAGCCAAAGCTCCTCCAGTTTCTTGCTATGAGCCGCATAATAATTCCAATTAGGCCAGGAATCCGATGTCGCAATCCGCGGGCTCAACCGACGCCGGATGCGTTCCCTGATGGATTGGGCGTTCCGGCTCAGGCATTGGCGGAACAACGATGCATCCACCGGAGACCCCGTATTGGCGTCCGGGATACCGGTGACCTCGGGTCCAGTGACAATCGCAACCATCTTCGAATACACCGAGGCGTTGGGTTTCATTCTCGGTGGAATACGCAGATAGACGTCGATGATCTGATTGTCTACGATCGGCAGGAACCAAGGCATGACCCGCTGAGGAACGGTCGCCTCGGCATTATCCGGTTCATACGCGAGGGGGAAGATGCGTCGCGATTCTATTTCCAAACGATCCTTGTCAGTAGCGTATTGACGAAACTCGTGCGGGAAACAGTCCTCCATTCGCGCGCGCGCCCGCATTCCAGCCTTGGTCTCAAACCAGAACATCGGGCGATAGGTGGGGAGCGAAAAACCGCCCAAGGCTTCAGTGCGGAGATACCTGTTCTTCTTCAGGTTCTGAGCCAGCCCCTTGAACAGGTAATCGCAGTAAAATCCGGTCAGGATGTTGTCGGCCCCCAACTCAGCCAACTGGCTCCTAAACCCAAGAAAATGATTATTGGCAAACGATCCCATCCCTCCGTAAATCCTGATAGCCATCTCGGCCGATCCGCCGTAGTGTTCAAAGTCCCTTCTAAATGGGATCATTTCCACGCCCAGCGTCCGCGCAATTCGCTTTGCGATGCTCAGCTCAAAGTTCTCCTCGTCATAGAAGCAGAACGATTTCACATTTCCTCCCACCGGACAACCGGCCAAAATGGTCCGCGAATCCAAACCTCCGCTTAACGCCACCGCAGTGAGTCCGAAAAGGGGGAGGGTGCGCCGCCTGACTGAGTTTCGAAAGGCATCGGCCAATTCAACAGCAATCTCTTCCTCGGATGCGCCAGATGCAGGCACATACTGGAATTGAAAATACTTTTTCCCAGAGATCCGCATCGGCGTATCGAACGCAATGGAGTATACGGTTCCCGCTTCAAGGGCCTTGATGGTGCTGTAATAAGAGTTCGGAAAGGAAACCTTGCCCGTACTCAAAAACTCCGCCAAGGACACCTCATCCAGCTTCGATGATTGGTCGGACGATGCCGCAAGAAGGTCAGGGTGACTGGACAAGACAACGCCAGCTGTGTCGGCAAAGGTGAAAACCGGAGCAGCGCCACATCGATCTGTGATGACAAACACCTCGCCGATTGACTCATCGACGATCACGATCGAGAAATTTCCGTTGAAGCCGGTGAGTCCGTTACGTCCGCTTTCCGAATATCTCCTCCAAATCGCCTTGCAGGCCAGGCCGCCTGATCCCTCCACGGAACGGGCCTTTTCCCATTCATCAGGTTCCATCGCGATGCGCCCCACCAAGGCTACGGTTACAGGCGATTGCGGTACGCGATAAGGGCTCCACAACCCAGGATCATCGCAGCGGGTCACCGCAAGAGAAAAGCATCCTCCTTCGAACTCGAAGGATTGCAGGTCCGCAAAATGGCGAAGTCGTTCGGAAGCAAAGCTAGCTGGCCTCCGGTGCAGCTTACGAAGATCAAGGAAGAAATCACTCATGCAAAACTCAAATCGGCTAGTATCAGCTCAAATTTCGCTCTTTACCACAAACTCGGCCTGAGCAGCAGCTTGTTCATCTGCTGTTTGCGGATGTAGCGAATCAGTTCCCGATCTTCGATCTGTTTCTCTCCGCTCACGTAGCCCCGGCAGAATCCCCACCACAGCCCGGCGGCGCGCACCATGAAGGGGCGCCGGTGCATCCGGCTGATGCACTTGGCGAGCATGAACAGCGGATGGTATCCCGTCACATACGCGCCGTGGCCGTTCTTGACCGAGTCTTTCCAGGCACCGTCCGCCGTGCCGGTCAATCGATGATGTTTCACCGGGACATCCCGAAACGTCAGGGTCCGGTAGCCCAGCATGTTGGCCTTCAGTTCATCCACGGTGTCCCAACCGCAGGAACGAATGAGTCCCCCGATCGCTTCCCAGCAGGAACGGCGGTAAATCTTGGTCGCACCGCGCACGTGGAAAATCGGATCGCGGGGGGCTTCAATGACGAGCCGGCCATCAATTTCGTTCGAAATGACGCCGCCACCGATTCCGAGCCTGGAATCTTCGACGAACTTCGCCAGGCAACGCTCGAAGTAGTCCGGGGCAAAGGAAAGATCCGCATCGAATTTGACGAGGAATTCCCAGGGTTCGTCCGCGACCAGCCCATAGCCGTCATAAAACGTATCCACCACGCCGCCACCCTGTTTTCTGCCTCCACGGTCGGGACGGTGTCGGGCCATAATCCACGGGTGTTCCCGCGAGGCCGCATCAATCATGGCGCCGGTCTGGTCTTTCGATCCGTCATCCACAATCACCCACCGATGCGGACGAATCGTCTGACGGACCATCGATTCAATGGTGTGGGGAATGTTCTCCTGCTCATTGCGGGCAGGGGTGACAACGACGTATTGGGGAGCCGGCTTCATGAAGTAAGACGCTGACGAGGGCGGACACTCAAGAAACAGGATACCGGAGCGAAATCCTGAGTTGAGAGAAGATGGAGTTGAAAGTTGAAAGTTGAGAGTCCAGCCGAAAGAGGACGCAGATCCGGGAGGCGGGGGAACCACCAATGACACGAATCAACACGAAAAGAGATCGCGACGGAATGTTGAGAGCAGTTGGAGTTGAGAGGGCACGGTTGATGTTGAGCCCGAAAACCGAAATTGAGATCCGCGAAACCCGCCAAAAGGCGCGAAAGCCCAGCGCAATGGAGCCATGAACAAAGGAAAGAATTTCTTCGAAGTGCTTCCTTCCAATCTCTTCGGTTTCGCGTCTTTTCGAGTCTTTCGCGGGCACTGCTTCGGAATTCAGGTTGAGAGGACACCGACGCGGTGGAACGCGTCACTACCCGGTTTGATTATGGCCACCAGAATATCGCCTCAACGCTCGACGATGGCGGAATAGGGACTGGGGCAGATGGAGTCTACGAGGTTCAGGTAGTCGTGCTTGTAGTTGTCCCACGAATGGGTCTGGGCGTATTGCCGGGCGCGCTCGATCATTTCGCGTCGTTTGGCATCGTCCTGCAGCACGTCGTACATGGCTTCGGCCAGGGCATCCTCATTCCCGGATTCAAAGAAGCGGACGACGGAATCATCGAAGTAGTAGCGATCGATCTTCGTGGCGGAGGCGACCACCGGAACCCCGAGGGACATAAATTCCATGATCTTGGTGCTGTAGGCTTCGTTGCCAAAGGAATCGGCCCGCTTGGGAACCACGCCCAGATCCGCCTGGGCCATGACGTCGGGGATCTCCTCAGCGGAGACGGGTTCGAAGAAGAGGACCTTGTCCTGAAGGCCGAGTTCCGCAGTCAGTTCCAGCAGGCGCGGCTTCATATTTCCGTCGCCATAGATGTGAAAGTCCGCCGAGGGAATCTTGTGGAGGAGTTTCTGGAAGGCGCGGATGGCGATGTCGAGGCCTTGATGCCATTGCAGGCCGCCGGGGAAGATGACCCGAGGCGCGGAACCGTTGCGGGTCTGAGGGCGCCGGGAAAAGTGCCGGGCATCGACGTTGTTGATGAAGACGGAGCATTTGTGTTCCGATCCGGTGCGCTCGACGTACTTCTCCTTCCAAAGGTGGTTGGAAATGATGATTTGGTCGGCAAACCGCGCGGAGAGCCGCTCCATGGTGAGCAACATGCGGACGCCCCTGCTGGTGGGGGGGAGCTTGAACTTGCTGGCGTAGAATTCCGGCACGATGTCGTGGATATCGAGCACGAGCCGGGCGCCGGTGAGCTTGGGAAACCACGCGGCGAAGACAAGGAAGTCCGGCACGTTATGAACGTGGACCACGTCATACGGATTTCGGAGATGGTCGATGGTGATCCGCCACGAGGCACGGAGCCAGAAGGCGAGGATGGGGAGGAGGAACTCCAGCTTGCGCTTCTGGTTTTTCTGCTCGCGACAACCGACGCGGTTGACGAGGACATTTCCCACCCGCTCACGGTCGGGCTGCTGGCGGCTGGATTTCAGTCCGATCGCCTCGACGGTGTCTCCCCGCGCGGCAAGCGCTTCCGAGTAGCGAATGACGCGGCCATCCGCCTTGTAATGGGTATAGGCCAGCATGCACACGCGGCGCGGCGCGGGAGAGGCATGCGCCAGTTGCCGTTCGCGCACCAGGGCGGCCACTTCGCGGGGGAGCGCATGCCAGCAGCTGTCGCCGTACTTCGTCCGGACATAGTCGAGGAACTCCTCGTAGAGGGCCGCGGGATAGGAGGGAGCATCGTTGGGGATGCCGTCGAATTTCACATAGTCGGGGTGCAGGTTGAGAAGGGCCATCCCTCCTTTTTCTGCAACCCAATCGAGCTTGCGTTTCCACACGTCGATGGTCTTTTCCCGCATCAGCAGGAAGAGCGTGGAATCCTGAGGCAGGGTATAGGGAAGCTCGACGTAACCGGAGGCACCAGGCCGGGGCTCCATATACACGGGTCGGGGAACCCAGAACGGAAAAATGGTGCCCGTGCCATCAGGCATTGGCTCAAAAGGATCGGTATCAAAGGTGGAGGCGTCATAGCTGGCATCAAGCTCGTGCAGCCAGTCGAGACGCCGGAGCATGAAGCCGGAGCGAAAGCCAACCGCGCCCCATTCCTTGAGGTAGTGATTGATGCGCCCGGCCTTCTCCGCGAAATCGCGGCGCCCGGAGTAAAGCTTGCCGTCATGGTGAAGATCGTGAACCCCCACCTCGAATCCCGCCTCCTGCAACTCGCGGACGAGTTCACCTTCCACCCGATAGTCTCCCTCCGGAATAAAATTGAACGAGGAACGAAAGCCGTATTTCGATTCGAGCGCCTGGAGTTGACGGGTCTGGGAGTAGCCGACGCGGTTCTCAACATCATGGCTGAGCACGAACGCGAACTGCCGTCCCTCCGGCCAGCCCGCCCAGCCCACCGGCGGCTTCTCGGATCCGGGCAGGATTGGCCAGCAGTCCTGAACGCGGGAGAGTTTGCGCAGGGCGAACCAGCGCCGGATGGATCGCCGCAGGCGCAGCGGGACGACCGGTTTGACCAAATAGTAAATTCTATTACGCATCACCCAAATGTTCCCTCGCTATCTCACGTCCGTGCCACCATCTCGGCGATTCCGGAAGCTCCTCCCGCCTCCGGAGCGCCGAACTCCGATTCGGCCCGTCCCATCCGGTAAGGACGCATTCCAACGGCGTCCCAAATCTCCCCCACTCCTCTCAAGCCTCAGATCCTCCCACCAGCCATCGCCGCGCACCTCCCAGCGGACCGTCCTCTCAACCCTCAACCCAAACACCTCTTAACTCTCGCCTCCGGAACGCCGAACTCTGATTCGGCCCGTTCCATCCGGTAAGGACGCGTTCCACCGCGTCCCAAAACCTCTCCCTCGATTCAATCGCCTCTCAGCTTTCAAAAAGGGCAGGCTTCGCCCCCGTCGATTCGCACGGATAACCGCGAGTCTCAACCCAACGATGATTGCTCACAAACACTGCAATCCCTTCCCGACCGGACGTTCAGTCCGCGGCCCCGTTACAATCGGGCATCCCATGCCAGAACTCTGGCGACTGGTCAATCAAGGCCATGACGAGCCCCGACCCGTCAGCCACTTCCTAAATCGTATCTTCCGGGTATTTGCTTAGCAGGAATCAACGTTCACAGAAAAATGGCCGAAGGATTCACTGCCAGATTCAGCCGGCGGATATTTGAAGATCCACTGGAGGTCCGCCCATCGTTGAAGTTGCCCAGCCCGGGGCCGCCGTAAAGAGTTTCTTCAAAAGCGCAGGGCTAAATCCGGTGGCAAAACGTCTTCAACCAGATCAGGCTTCCTGATCCAGCCATTTCGGGACATAGCGCTCAAACTTGTTCAAGACCACCCGGTAGGTGGCATTACTTTCCGCCAGCAGCTGGCAGGAACGTTTCAGAGCCTTTTGCGAATCCTTCTCCGATTCAGCCACCATGAAGACCAAATCAACCATGCCGGCCAGCTTGCTGGAGATGCTGGTGGGCGTGACCGCCGGCATGTCGAACACAACGTAGTCATAGTCACTCATCTTGATCTTGGGGAGAATGCGGGAAATGCTGGTCGGCTGCATGACAGCGTTGCCATTGCCCTCCCCCAAACTGGAGGCGACATAGAGATTGTTTCCAATCAAGGCCGTCTCTCGCTTGCCAGCCTCCACCACATCCACCAGGGAGCAGGCTTCGCGACCGAGCAAAAAGGGATGCAATGACTGGCTGCCGACATCCAGGTTAATGAGGAGCACCCGACCATCCGCCGCTTCGCTCAGGGCGGCAGCGAGGCCGCAGGCAATGGTGGTGACGCCGGCGCCTTCCCGGCAGCTGGTAACCCCGATCAGCTTTGGTTTGCGCAGGTCCCCCTCGAAGTGCATCAAAGTTCGATCCCGGAGCGCCTCAATGTGTTCCCTCAAGGGGTGGCCGGCCGACCAGCCGGGGATGTCAGGCCCGCCACCGGCAGTGCGGCCGGAACCCGATTCCCCGGAGCCGATCTGGAGGCGAGACTTGCGCCCGCCCAATTTGGCGCGGGGAATGGTCGAGAGAAGCGGAAGCGCCAGCGCCGTTTCCAGCTGACCCGAGCGGCGCACGGAGTGATCCAGCATCAGTTCGATGAGCAACGCGAGGCCAATGCCGCCAATGAGGCCGGCCGCAAGGGCACCGCCGGCCAGCTTCATGCGCTTGCCTTCGCTCAACGCGGGGGGGGAAGGCGATTGCACGATGCTGATATTGGAGAGCTTGCCCGATCCGAGGGCTTCATCAAAGCGGGCCTGATCCAATCCCGCGGCAAAATGGCGGTAATTCTTCTCATCCAGCTCACGTTTTCTTAGGAGCTGGTTCAACTGGGTTTCAAATTGCTCAAGGGCCACCGCCTCCTGCTTTTGCTTGTCCAATTGGGCGTAAAGAATCTTGAGCTTCACCTCCAAGGCCCGCATGCGATCAGCATCCCCCCCGGGGGTTGCAGACGGAATAAGCGGTAGCGTCCGGTTGCCCGTGCCAGTGGTGCGACCAGTCTCTGAGGAAGCATTCAAGGTAGCGAGAAATGACGGATTCTCCAGCTCCAAAGTTTTTCGAGATGCCTGGGCCTCCGCCAGCTGCTGACGCACCCGAATCAAGGTTCGATTCCCATCGGTATAGATGTTCCGCAGCTCCATCTCCTGCCGGTGGAGGGATTCCAACCGGGCGAGAAGAGTCTTGTATTCCAGATAGGCTTCCGACGGCGTGCCGACGGCTGTCATTGCGGGCGCGTTGCTCCCGGCGGTAGCATTCAACCCGTTCGTCAACTTAGCGACGGCACTGACCACATTGGTCCCCAGCCCTTTCAAATCCTTTGCCACGTCACTCGCGGCAGTGGACTCCCCGAGCTCGGTTTCCGCTGCAATGATCATCTGGCGCACCCGGCCAATCTGGTCCGTATACGAATGCTTTCCCTCGCCAGCACCAGCGGGACCCGCCTTGGTCCGCAGATCCCGCAAATCCCGTTCCTGCTGGCGCAGCGACTCCAATCTGGACAGCAATGCCTTGCGTGATTCCTCGGAACGGACTGGATCGGCAGCCGGAGAGCCCGCCACAAGCGGCTGGACGGATGGGACGGAGCCCTCTCGCACCACCGCAGCCGCCGGAGAACTGATATTTGTAGAGGGCGACACGGAAGGTGGAGGGGTATTCGAGGCGACAGAGCCAGTCCCATGCAGCAACCGGAGCTCCGCCAATTCCGCCTCGGCGACCAAAATCTGCTGGCGAATGCTTCCAATCTGCTCCGTGATGGACCGCCGGGACTCTTCGGGCGAAATGATGCCGGAACGCGTTCGCAAGTCTTGAAGTTCCTGATCGGTCGCAACGAGCCGTAACCGCACCTGATCGGTCTGCGTAGACAACACGGCGTCCATGGTGCCAAGACCCCGGTGAATCTCAGCATGGCGCTTAAAATAGAACTCGATCAGTTTCTGCAGCGCCAGCTGCGCGATCTCAGGATCTCGATGCGCGAGACTCACCTTGATGATGTTGCTCAGTTTCGGGATGTCGACGGTCAAACCCGCATAGATCCGCCCAGCCGCGGCGGCCACGCTGTTGCTCCCTTCGACCGACGTTCCCAAAATTCGCGAGGGTCCAATGGACTCCGCCACCTGGCGACAGACATCCAGACTCCGGAGGATTTCTCCTTCCGCACTGACAACATTTCCCCCGCTTTTGAGAGGAGCCGTGGTTTCCCCGTCCGGACCGAGCGCTTCGACCGACCGTGTCTCAACCACGTAGCGCACGAGCAGCTTGGCCTCGGAGACATAAGGAGGCTTATTGGTGTTGTAAAGATAACCCGCCGCGCCAATGCCCAACAGTGACAGGAGAAGCACCTTCCACTTGTGACGGAAGAGTGCATACCAAATATCCGCGACGGTCATGGTGTTCGACGGTGATGGGCCGCGGGATCCAGCGGGTCCATAAGGCGCTGAATTCATGTTATTGCCGTAGTTTTTTCCAGGAATACCGGATCTTTCACTCTTACTCATCGCCAGATTTGTCCACCAAGTTCAACGACTTGCTCAAAATCAGTTTATTTCACTTCCACCGCATCCCCAACCCGCCTGGCCCGCTCTCAACCCTCAACCGCTTCCCCCCGGTACACCGGACTTCGCACCCATCGTAAGGGAGGGACGCGTTCCACCGCGTCCCCGAAAATACCAATCCCTCAACTCCCACTATGAACGCCGACCACAAGTCAAATCACTGAATCTTTGAACAGCACGTACCGACCAGCAAGCGGGAAGACGTTCCTCGGCGAAGGGAGCCTGCTAAGGCAAAACAGGAAGCGCGTCCACCACCATGTGTCCGTCGCTCGTGTTGGACCAGCCGTCTTCCGTGCGGCTCAAACTACTGCCACCACTGAGCCGATTAACCTCTCTTTATCGGGCCCCCGCAAGCAAAAAGCCCTCCGGGAAAACCCCAGCAACCTTCCTCCTCAACCCTGACTCCTGACTCCTATCTCCCGAACCCTTCGCTCCCCTCGTTCCCTTCGGTTCCCACACGCTGGTGTTTGGATCTTGGTTTTTGGTGTTTCCCCAATCTCTCAACCCTGAACTCCCCCGCTCTCAACGCGATCTTCTGCCTCCTGAACCCTGCCTCCTGCCCCCTCTCTTCCATTTGCAAAATGGAGGAGAGGGCCGGGGAGAGGAGGCGACCTGAGCGTTACTCCATTCGTGTATTTCGTGTCTATTCGTGGTTACCGGCTTCGCTCCCTCCGTTCCCTTCTGTTCCACCCATTGGTGTTTGGATCTGGGTTCTTGGTGTCTCTCCAAGTTTCTCGACTCAATCAACTCTCAACTCATCCCTCTCAACATCCCACCCCACTGTCGCCCTGATTCCTGACTCATTTCGCCTCCGTTCAGGAAAAGCACGCCCATATTCGCATAAATAGCTGATAATAAATTATTTACAAATATACTAACTGTTGTAGTATCACTCCATGCACGACCTGAACATGCAACAGCGCTTCATTCAGCTTCGGTCCCAGGGCTGGAGCTTCGTCCGCATCGCGAAGGAGCTGGGGGTCTCCAAACAAACGCTCATCAACTGGAGCCGGAAGCATCAACACGAGATTCAAAATCTCCGCGCCATCGAACTGGAGGGACTCCAGGAACAGCTCCTGTTCACCCGCGAAGCCCGTGCGCGCCTCCTGACCGATCAACTGCGCAAAGCCGAGGGGGAACTCGCCAAGCGGAGCTATGCCGACCTCTCCACCACCCGCCTGTTCTCCCTCGTGGAATCACTCCGAAATCAGGTATTCCGTGAACTCGGCCCCATCACCTTCTCCACTGCCGTCCGCGACATCCCCGACGATGAATACTCGGAACAAGCCCAAGACTGGAACCCCTGACGCGACGCACCCAACTCGTGAGGACGCCCTCCCCCGCGTCCCAAATCTTTCAACCCTCAACTCATTTCCACCTTCAACCTGCAACCTGAACCCTGACACCCGCCTCCTGCCCCCTGACTCCTGTCTCCTAAACCCTCCGCTCCCTCCGTTCCCTTCTGTTCCACCCATGGGTGTTTGGATCTTGGTTCTTGGAGCACCGAACTCCGCTTCGGCCCGCCCCAACTCGTAAGGCCGCGTTCCCCCGATTACCAAATCTCTCAACCCTCAACTCCTCCGCTCTCAACGTGTTTTCCGCCCCACTTCCCATCCACTTCCAATGTCCCCCTCCCCATCCCGCAATCGTTCCCTCAGCTACTCGACCCATCGGAAACGCAACCACTACTGCTCTCGAATGTCCGTCAAAGGTGCCCGACGCCCGCCCCTGGTCAACCACCTCCGGGATGCCAACAAGATCATTTCTCTCCTCATCCGCCACCACAAACAGGCCGCGCGCGCGATGCCCGAGCAGTTTGATTATGCCGCCCAAATGCGTGACTACCTTGAAGACCGCCACCGCCGTGAACTCGACGCCATCCTCCAACCTGCCCTCGACAAAATCTACGGCCCATCCCACCCCCGCTCTGATCCCGAACCGCCGCACCCCAATTCGGCCCACCCCATCGGGTAGGCAACGGTCCACCGCGTCCCAAATCTCTCAACCCTCAACTCATTTCCACCCTCAACCTGCAACCTGCAACCTGAACCCTGACACCCGCCTCCTGCCCCCTGACTCCTGTCTCCTAAACCCTTCGTTCCCTCCGCTCCCTTCTGTCCTCTGCGTTTCTTTCGGCAGCACCCTCGGCTCGCATTCGTAAACATTCGCGTCCGTTCGTGATCCACCAGCCTGGCTGCATCCATGAAACTGGACCGGTCCAGAAACGGTCCAGTTTCGGTCTTGCCCACCTCAGAACTTGTAACCAAGTGCAATCGATACCCGGTTCACAAAATAACCCCCACGGTCACCATTCGAAACTCGTCGGGAGTGGCTGTACTTTATTGAAGAGGTCAGTCGCTTTGTAATGCGGTAACCAGCGCTGATTCCACCGCGATACGTATCATATATCTCGTCTTCCAGATCATCGGAAATGATGATCCCATCCGCATCCAGCTGACTTTGGGGCTCCACCCCGTGCCCGTAGTTCAAATTGAGCCCGACATTCAACCTGTCCGTCGCCTGCCAGCCAATCCCGTAAACCACCTCGGTGGTCTCAATGTAATCTGCACCTTGATTTAAACCCGCCTGAATGGATCGATTTGCCGAAACTCCATGCGTGATGAAGTCGGTGAGTTTGTGACTGACACCAAACCCCACGTAGTAAGATTCCAAAGTCCGCTCCGGAAGAGCTGGCCGAATTGGTGCGCTGTTCGTCGACTCCGGCGTAGCATCAAATGAGTAATACGTGAAGCCACCGCGCAAAGTCACTGTGAGCGCTTCAATCACCTGCCATTCCACAAAAGGCCCAACACTCGCATTTAAATTATCTGCCTGAACCTCGCTCGAATAATCGGTCAAACCGGCGCTTGCCTCCAAACCCAACCTTGTCGCCGGAGCAAAAGAATACGCCACCCGGCCAAAGATCTGTTCCGCAGATCGATCGCGGTAACCGAAATCTGTCTCTTGGCTGCTGCCACTTTGTGTGATGTAGTTATTGTGTGAGTACCCGGCTTGATAGGACCACTTCGACGGCACCCACAACACACGCATGCCAACTGTATTCTCGAACCTCGGCAGCTGGGCAACCCCACTTACCGCCCCGACTCCTTCCACGTCATACGAATAGTCAAAGCTGTCAAAGATTGTGAATCGAAAATCTTTTACCGAAAAGTCGTAGGCCAGTTCCGAGTTCGGGCTGAAATACAACCGGTCGAGATCGTTGTTCTTCAGGTAATCCGCGTAACCCACTCCAAAACCCAGCGTCAGGCGTCCCGTATCTGTAATCGGTAAAAAACCGCCAAAGTCCACTTGAGGCCTCTGGATGTAATCTTCCTCCCGTGGGCTCGACGTGTTGCGAACATTGTCCGTGTACTCGAATCCGTAGGACAGTCCGATGTTGAACTCCAACGGCCCGGCTCGCAATCGTTCCGGTGCCGTGTCACTCGGCGCGGCCGCAAGCTGTCGCGCCTGCTCGCTGCGATCGCCGCGGATCGCGGTATCGAGGGCCTCCTGCGCCGTCACAGCCGCGGTGCCGGCGACAATTATGACGAGTCCTGAGAAGTTCGAACGAATTAATGAAGCTTTGGTGTGCATGCGGAACGCGCCGACTACAACCAGCGCCGCCCGCAGCGTCAACGCCAAAGCTCGCCTCTCACATCCCACCAGCGACCGTGGCAAGAGAACGGTAGGAGCACACCGACGTCCTCGTCGGCTTTAAACGAGTGTAAGGACGCGTTCCACCACGTCCCAAATCCTTCTCAACCTCCCCTCAACTCGATTTCCCCCTGATCTCTGACCCCTGACCCCTTCGCTCCCTTCGTTTTCTTCTGTTCGCACGCCCGTGTTTGGATCTTGGTTTTTGGTGTTTTCCCGCCCTCTCTTCCCCTCGGGAGGAGAGAGCCGGGGCGAGGAGCCCTTCCCCTCACCACTCAACGACGATGCGCCAGCTCACCCCCGCTTCTTCATGTCGCGCTCGAACACCGCCACGTGCAGCGTGTGTATCAGCGGCGTGCGCGCAAAATCTTTCACAAACTTGAAACCCGCCTTGGCGAAATAGCGCTTCACTTCGGTCAGCGGCGTCGAGTGTTTGTCGGACTTCCGTCCGCCCATCGCCGCGCGCAGCTTGCGCTGCACCGAGGTGACCGAGGCCGGACTAAAATAGGAAAGCGCCACGTAATGCTTCGCGATGCGGCAGAGCTCTGATACCGCGCGCTGGCGGATTTCCGGGTTCGGAAAGTGATGGAACAACCGGAAGCTGATCAGCGAATCAAAATGCTGATCGTCGTAGGTCAGCTTCTCGATGTCCTGCTTTTCCACAGTGCACTTCAATCCGTTCTTCGCCACGTTCTCGCGCGTGATGGCCAGCATCGCGTCGGACAAATCCGCGCTCGACATCGCATAGCCTTGCAGGCCGAGATGCACCGTCACGCGCCCGCCGCCGCAGGGCAGATCCAGCACGCGATGGCTCTTCGGAATCAACGCGAAGGCGCGGTCCACCAGCTTCATCTCCGCGAGATGCTTGCTTTCCTTCCGCACCTGGTAGCGCTTCGCGGTCGTTTCGTTGTATTTGACTCGGCCGCGATAGGCGACGGTTTCTTGACTCATGGGCTGATCGTGTTGCTGGTTTCGCTGTCGGATGGAACGACTCTAGGAATCAGGACTTCCGTACGCAACGGCGATCTTTGGTCACCCATTCCAAGCCCAACGTTCCATCGTCAGTATCGAACGCTGGCTATCCAGGTCGATTAATGGGTAGGGCGCGTCGCTCCGCGCGCGCCGGTGCCACGCGTTCCGCCCTCGCGAATCCATCGTCGCGTTGACAGTCGAAAGTGGCTCTCTCACAGTCCGCGGCGTGATTCAACGAGAGAACGACGGCGTGCGCTGGGAGCTCCAGCCCGACTTCGCGCCCTCGCTCGATTCGCTGTTGAAATCCCCCGGCCAGACCGTGAAGGAATCCCCGGTGAAACGTGTCACTCGACACCAGATCGGCGACCGCGTTTTCTACCTCAAACGCTACCTGCACCACGCCGTGCCGTTGCGTCCGCTGAAGTTCTTCTTCAAGCCCACCCAGGCCCGGCAGGAATGGCAGCTCGCGCAGCAACTCGAAGCGCGCCAGATCCCCATTGTCCGCCACGTCGCTCTGGGCGAACGCCGTTCGTGGCGCGGCATCGAGGAAAGCATTCTCATTACGGAGGGATTTGATGGCGTGGAAGCGTCTGAAACCACCGAACTTGATCCGGAGCTCGTCTTGAAATTCGTCCACGCCATGCATGACCGCGGCGTGATTCAGGACGATTTGCACCTCGCCAATCTCCTCGTTAAACGCGACCCCTTCGAGCTGCGCCTCGTTGATCTCCACGGCACGCGGGTTCACGCGTCACTCAGCCATGAGGAACGCCAGCACAACGTCGCTTTGCTCCGCGTGTTTCTGCCCATCCGCGTGTCTCCCGAGATCGAAGCGCGCAGCCGCGAACTGCGCAAACGTCTGCTCCACGAACGCTCCCGCCGTTGCCTGCGCCACAACCGTGACTTCGCCCGCCAGCGGCATGGCGGCTTGAAGTGGCAGGCCAGGCTGGAGTTCCTCAGCGACGCCGCCCAACGCGTGCTTGCGGCTCCCGATGAATTCCTCGCCTCCCGCGCGACGCCGCTCAAGACCGGCCAGTCGTCCACCGTGGGCAAGGCGGACGGGCTCGTGCTCAAACGCTACAATCTTCGCAAGGCCACCAATCTGCTGAAGGATCTCTTCCGCGCGTCCAAGGCCCGGCGATCCTTTCGCAAGGCGTATCATCTCGAGCTCACCGGCGTTCCCACCGCACGCGCCATCGCCACCGCGGATCGGCGGATCGCCGGATTGCTCACACGCAGCTATCTGCTGATGGAGGAAATTCCGGACGCCACCGATCTCGCAAAGTTTTTCCGTGCCGAAGGAAAGCCCACACCAGAACTGATCCGCAACGCCGCTCGGCTGATCGCCAGACTCCACGACGAAGGCTTCTCGCATCGGGATCTCAAGGAATCAAACCTGGTTCTTAGCGGCGACGGCCGGCTTCACCTAATCGATCTGGATGGCCTGAGCTTTCAGGGAAACATCCCTTCACAACGAGCCGCCGCCGATCTGGCGAGGCTTGTCCGTGGTCTATCAAAATTTCCGCAAGTGAATGCAGCTGCGAGGGCCGGTTTTCTACTCGCCTACTGTAGGTATCGGCGTATAAGAAAGGTTCCACGATGAGCCCGCTTAAGCTGTGCTGGTCCAGCAGCAAGAAGAACTTTGGGGACTGGCTGTCCCCGGTCATTTGCGGGCACTTGTCCGGTCGTCCGGTCGTCCATGCCGATCCAGAGCGATGCGATCTCATCGCCATCGGTAGCGTGTTGTCGCGCGTGAAGGAGGGATGGTTGCGGAAACGAATTCACGTATGGGGTTCGGGCTACATCGAAGCGCAGCCTGCCCAAACATCGAAGCACCTCTATCATGCGGTTCGTGGTCACAAGACCGCCGCTCTCTTGAAGGATATCCGCGTTGAAGCGGTCGGCGATCCGGGCTTGCTCTGTGATCTCATCTACCCGGAGTTCGTCACCGTGAAAAAGGATTACGCGCTTGGCCTTGTCCCTCACTATAAGGATGCGGGGCATCCAATCGTTACTCAGTTGGAAGCGACGTTTCCCGGGATCAAAGTGCTGAACGTTTTCAGCGACACGCGGGAATTCCTTCGCGATCTCGCAAGTTGCGCATTCGTCATTTCTTCCAGCCTGCACGGGCTAATCGCCGCCGACTCTTTTGGAATACCCAATGCGTGGGCCAAGATGTCGGATGCTATCAAGGGCGGTGATTTCAAATTCCGTGACTACTACAGCGTGTTCGGAATCGAGAATCCCACGCCGCTTGATTTGAAACCCGATCTGTCGCCCAGGGATGTCGCAAAGCTCGCATGTGGATACAAACGGCCCGGAATTGAGGCGATCAAGAAGGGTTTGATCGAGAGCTTCCCATTTCCTCGCTCGTGAATCCATCTCCTCCACTGCCGAACGCTGCCGAGGGAGCTCGATGAAACTCGGCTTCCTCCTGTTCGATTACTTTCCGTTCGGTGGACTGCAACGGGACTGCCTGAAGGTCGCCACGGTCTGCGCACGTCGAGGTCATGAAGTGACCTTCCTCACCCGCACGTGGCAGGGCGATCGGCCGGTGGGGATTCAGATCGAACTCTTCGGACGCAGCGGGCTCAGCAACGTGGCCCGCAATCGCGCGTGGCTGAAACAGCTCGCAATCGATCTGCCACAGCGTGGGCTGGACGGCGTCATCGGCTTCAACAAGCTGCCCGGGCTCGATGTGTACTACGGCTCGGACCCGTGCTACGTCGCCAAAACGGAGCGGCTGAAACCGAAATGGTATCGCTGGCTGCCGCGCTTTCGGCATTTCAGCGAACTGGAGCGCTCTGTGTTCGCCGCAGGCAACCCCGCGCAGATCCTCCTGCTCACGCCGCACGAGATTCCGCTCTACCAAAAGATCTACGGCACCGAGGCAACGCGGTTTCACGTGTTACCGCCCGGCATCACCCGCCGCGAGTTCTCCGAGGAGAAGCGCGCTGCTGCACGCGCACGCCTGCGGGGCGAAAAGGGTTGGACTGGGGAGGAACGGCTGTTGTTGCTCGTCGGCTCCGGTTTCCGCGTGAAGGGACTGGACCGCGCCATCCACGCGCTCGCATCCCTGCCCGAGACGTTGCGCGCGAAAACGCGGCTGGTCGTCGTAGGACAGAATCGTCCGGATGAATTCGCCGTGCTCGCGCAAAAGCTCAGCGTGGATGACCGGGTTCATTTCCTCGGCGGGCGGCTGGATGTGCCGGACTGGATGCTGGCGGCGGATCTTTACTTCCATCCCGCGCGCAGCGAATCCGCCGGCATGGTGCTGCTCGAAGCCATGACCGCCGGCCTGCCCGTTCTGACAACGGACACGTGCGGTTACGCCTTCCACGTTACAAAGGCTGGTGCCGGCTGCGTGCTGTCGTCGCCGTTTGATCAGGAGACGTGCAACCGTGAACTCGCAGAGATGCTGGCCTCGGAGAAAGCCGGAGCGTGGCAGGCCAACGGCGTCGCCTACGCGGCGAAGGAAGATCTCTACAGCTGTCACGAACGCGCAGCGGACATCATCGAGGAAACCATCCGGCGCAAACTGGCGGCGAAGTGAGCGGAGCGCCGAACTCCGTTTCAGCGAGGTTCAACCTGCCTCCAAATGAGAGCGAACAGAAGGCCACGGAGAGAACGAAGCGAGCGGAGATTCCATAAGCCATTCATTCGGGCGCTCCGGCTTTGCTCCCTTCGTTCTCTTCTGTGAATTCAAACCACAACGCGCCGAATCGGAGTTCGGCGCTCTGACTGTGTGGCTACTTCGCTGTCACGACGGCGTAGTTGCGTTTGCCTTTGCGCAGGAGGAGATGCTTGCCGAAGAGCAAATCGCTCGTGATGATCGCGCGCTGGAAGTTCGCTTCGCGGATGTTGTTCACGGACACGCCACCGCCTTCGACATCCTTTCGCGCCTGGCCTTTGCTTGGACAGAGTCCGGCGTGAACGAGGAGCTCGACCAGCGGCAGGCCGGCGCCTTCGAGCTTCGCTTTTTCGATGTCCTTGGTCGGCACTTCGCCGGCAACGTCGTTGAAGAGCGCTTCGCTGACGCCTTCCAAGCCGCCGCCGAAAAGAATCTCGCTCGCCTTCTGCGCATCGAGCGTGGCCTGTTCGCCGTGGACGAGCGTGGTGAGTTCCTTCGCAAGACGCTTCTGCGCGGCGCGCGCGCCGGGGTTCGCTTTCACCTCGGCTTCCAGCGATTCGATTTCTTCGCGGGAAACAAAGGTGAGCGTCTTGAGCAGCTTCACCACATCCGCGTCCTCAGATTGGATGAAGAACTGGTAGAAGCGGTACGGGCTGGTGCGTTTCGGATCGAGGAACACCGCGCCGGACGCGGACTTGCCGTATTTCGTGCCATCGGACTTGGTGAGCAGCGGGAAGGTCAGCCCCCAGACATGAACGCCGAGTTTCTTGCGGGTGAGCTCGGTGCCGACGGTGATGTTGCCCCATTGATCGGTCGCGCCGACTTGCAGTTCGCACTCATGCGTCTTCCGCAGGTGATAAAAATCGTAGCCCTGGAGCAGCATGTAGCTGAACTCGGTGTAGCTGATGCCGGACTCGCGATCTTCCATGCGTGAGCGGACGGAATCCTTGGCGACCATCTGGTTCACGGTGATGTGCTTGCCGACATCGCGCAGGAATTCGAGGAAGGACATGGGCGCGATCCAGTCCGCGTTGTTGACGAGGCGCGCGGGATTAGCGGGTGCGTTGAAATCGAGGAAACGCGAGAGCTGGCCTTTGATGGCGGCGATGTTGTGTTCGACTTGTTCCGGTGTCTGGAGATTGCGTTCGCTGGATTTGCCCGACGGATCGCCGACCATGCCGGTCGCGCCGCCGGCGAGGGCGATGGGATGATGGCCGAACATCTGGAAGCGGCGCAGGGCGAGGAGCGGGACGAGGTTGCCCACGTGGAGCGAGTCCGCCGTGGGATCGAATCCGCAGTACAGCGCGATCGGACCTTTGGCGAGGCGTTCAGTCAACGCGGCGCGATCGGTGCAATCCGCAAAAAGTCCCCGCCATTCCAGCTCATCGATGATGTTCATTGAGGGCGGGAGCGTATCGCGGGCAGGGGCGGCGGGCAAGGATGGCTGATGCGCAAAGAGCGTTCGGAAACGCCGGCATACCGTCGGCCCAAGAAAAAGGGCGGGCTGTTTTCCAGCCCGCCCTTGAGAATTGGGGAAGGTAACGCGAGTCGCGTTATTCCTTGCCGTCGCCACGCGCCTCGTCGGCAGCGTCGAAGGCGTGTTGCAGCGCCACGAGGTCTTCGCCCGGCTTGAGCGAATCGAGCAGCGCCTGCTCGGCCTTGAGCTGTTCCGGCGAGTAGTTCGCGGCCTTGATGGACAGACCGATGCGGCGATCGGCCTTGTCGATCTTGATCACGCGCGCGTTCACGGCGTCACCGGCCTTGAGCACGTTCTTGATCTTGTCCACGCGATCCTCGCTGACCTGCGAGATGTGGACGAGACCATCGATGTCGTGCGCCAGGCCGACGAAGGCACCGAAGCTCGCGAGCTTGGTGACCTGGCCGGTGACGAGGTCGCCGACCTTGTAATACTTGTCGATGTTGCTCCACGGATCTTCCGCGAGCTGCTTCATGCCCACCGCGATGCGCTGGTTGGTCTTGTCGATTTCGAGGACCTGCGCCTCGACTTCGTCGCCCTTCTTCAGGACTTCGGACGGGTGGTTGATCTTGCGCGTCCAAGAGATGTCCGAGACGTGGATCATGCCGTCGAGACCTTCCTCGAGCTCGACGAAGGCGCCGTAGCTGGTGAGGTTTCGAATCTTGCCCTTGATACGGGTGCCCGGAGGATACTTCTCCATGGCCTTGTCCCAAGGATTGGTTTCGAGCTGGCGGATGCCGAGCGAGATTTTCTGCTCGTCGCGGTTGATGCCGAGCACGACGGCTTCGACTTCCTGATCCTGCTTGAGGACGTCGGAAGGCTTGGCGATGCGCTTGGTCCAGGAAAGCTCGGTGACGTGCACGAGGCCTTCGACACCGGGTTCGAGTTCCACAAACGCGCCGTACGGCACGAGGTTGACGACCTTGCCCTTGACCTTCTGGCCGACGGTGAACTTGGCTTCGATGCTGTCCCAAGGATTGGCGAGCTTCTGCTTGAGGCCGAGGCTGACGCGTTCCTTCTCCTTGTTGATGTCGAGCACGACGACGTCGAGATCCTGGCCGACCTTGAGGATTTCGCTCGGGTGCCCGATGCGGCCCCAAGACATGTCGGTGATGTGGAGGAGACCGTCGAGGCCGTTGAGGTCGATGAACGCACCGAAGTCGGTGATGTTCTTGACCGTGCCCTTGCGGATGTCGCCCGGCATCATCTCGCCGAGGAGCTTCTGGCGCTTCTCAGTGCGCTCCTGCTCGATGAGCTCGCGGCGGGAGAGAACGATGTTCTGGCGCTCCTGATTGATCTTAACGACCTTGAAATCATAGTTGTTTCCGACGAAGCCCATGAGGTTCTTCGGGGGCACAACGTCGATCTGCGAGGCGGGGAGGAAGGCCTCGACACCGATGTTGACGATGAGACCGCCCTTGACGACAGCCTTGACCTTGCCGTTGACGATGCCGCCCTCGTTGCAGATGGTGAGGATGCGATCCCAGTTTTGCTGGAACTCGGCCTTTTCCTTGGAGAGGACGACCATGCCATCACGGTCTTCCAGTTTTTCGATCAGCACATCGACGATATCGCCGACCTTGACGGCCTTGATGTCGATGAATTCATTCGCGGAGATGACTCCCTCGCTTTTGTAACCGATGTCGACCAGAACTTCCTTCTGGCGGACTTCGATGACGGTTCCTTTGACGATTTCGCCAGCGGCAAAGCGCATTGTGCTTTGCTTCATGGCTTCTTGCATCGTGAGCATAACGATTCTGTATCTAACTGCGGGAGGCTAGGTCGGGGCGAAAGCGCCCGGCGAAGACTCCATTGCCTAACGGACCGAACGTTGCAGGGCAACGGAGGGTTGATTGTTAGGTTACGGATTAACGGTTTTTTCTCAGCCTTAACGAGCATCCGCACACACGGCGCTCAGGCGGACTGACAGATTAAGCACAAACCACCCCGTCGCAAGCGGTATTTTTCGGGTCTTTTGCGGATGTCCAGAATCTGGAAAACACCCGATCCCCACGATTCTTCGAAAGATTTAATTGGTTGATCCCTCCATCCTGATGTATTTGTCGAGAGCTTCCGGCCCGCCGGTCAAAACCACTCGACTACGCGGGATTCAAACCGGACGGCTGCCGAAGATTGGGCGGCAGCCAGCGCAGAACTCTGAAACAACCACGTTGGCAAACAACACACACAACGCTCAATCATCGTCGGCGGACACCGGAACGGCTCCGTCCAGCCCCCGGCTTTCCACCGGTCCGGCGAATATTTTGCCGCAGTTGAACTCGCGACTGCCGCTGTTCGAATTCGTCCTGCTCCTGATCGCCGCGGCGCTCGGCTGGGCGACGTTCCAGACCTACACCGCGCTGAACGAGATCAACCGCCGCACCGCGCCCGCGCCGCAATTTCAGCAGGCCGAAGAAACGAGCACCACCGAACCCGTTCCCGTCCGCGAAACGCCCAAGCAACAGGATCCGATGGAGCTTCTCCACCTCGCGACCCTGCTCGACGTGAAGAACCGGTTCACCGATTTCGCCGATCAAATCGAATCCCACCTCCATCCGATGCGCGCGTCGCTGCAGACATTCGTCCGCGACCGCGACCGGACGGAGATTCGGAAATACCGGACCAAGAGCCGCGAGCTTGAGCAATGGTTGCGCAAGCAACGCGAGAATTACGACCCCCGTCGCCAGCAATCCGTGAATGAATGGCTGACCGCCCTGCCCGCCTCGAACAGCCCGCCGCGCGCGATTCAGTTCGATGAGCTCCTGGTTTCCACCGCGCAAACGCTCTCCAACTACCTCGCCGTGGTGCCCCTCATCGAAGGCCAGCCGCTCTCGCCGGATCTCATTCGCACCAAGCTGGAGCGCATGACCGAGCCTGAGCAAGCGATGCTGAGCCGCGCGCGCGAATCCCGCGCGCAGGCCGAAACAATCGAGACCTTCGTGAAGATTCGCCAGACCCCGCCACCCGCGCCGGTCCAGCGGATCCCAGAGCCGAAGGTGACCAAGGTTGTCCGCCCGATCGGCGACGGCGGCGCGGCAGTCATCGCCCAGTTCACCGCGCTCCAGAACGACGCCCGGGAACGGCTCCAGCCGCTGTTCTACGTCCTCGTCTCCGCCCTCATCGTCCAGTGCATCGTCACCATCGTCGCGTTTTACAACCGCATCGTGGTGCTTCCGCTCCGCCAAAAGTTGATCGAGGACAACACCGCCGTGGAGCACCAGCGCAAGCTCACCCACTTCGCGCGCCTGGCAACCGGACTGGCGCATGAAATCAGAAATCCCCTCACCGCCATCAGCGTCCGGCTGTTCACGCTGCAAAAGAACCTCGGCAAAGGTTCCAGCGAACACAGCGACGCCTCACTCATCCGCAACGAAATCGATCGTCTCGAGCAGATTCTGAAAAACTTTCTCAAGCTCGCCCGCCCCAGCGAACCCAAGTTTACGCCGCTGACCGCCGAGCCGGCGTTCCGCGAAGTCATCGATCTGCTCGCGCCGCAATTGCAGCGCCGCCGCATCACGCTGAAACTCGACGCAGCCACCGCGATTCCCTTCTTCGCCGATCCCCTGCAGCTGAAGCAGGTGTTGATCAACCTCATTCAAAACGCGGCGGACAGCATCGAGGACGATACCGGCACCGTCACGCTGCGGGCGAAGCACGAGCAAGCCCGTCGCGATCGCAAGAGCGGCGGCCGGATTCTCCTCGAGATCGAGGACACCGGCAGCGGCATCGCGCCCGAGGTGCAGGAAAGACTTTTTGACCCCTTCTTCAGCACCAAGGATAATGGTACAGGACTCGGACTCGCCATCGCCGCGAAGATTATCGAGCAGCACAAAGGCACTCTGGACTTCGAGACCCGGCTGGGACATGGAACCGTTTTCCGCATCGTCCTCCCGGCGTCGAGCCAGTAACCGGAAAGAAGTCATGGCACGCATACTCATCATTGAAGACGACAACTCGGTGGCCTCCGCCCTGCAGGATCTCCTGCGCGCGGAAGGCTTCGAAGTGGAGATGTCGACCGATTCCGCCGCCGGACTTGCGACGGCGCAAAATGGCATTCACGACGTGGTCATCACGGACCTGCAGATGCCCGGCATTGGCGGGCTCGAAATCATCGAGCAACTCCAGGCCGCCAAGCCGCATTTGCCCGTGCTTCTGATCACCGCCTTTCACACAACCGAAGTCGCCATTCGCGCGATCAAGCTCGGCGCGTTCGATTACATCCTGAAGCCGATCGACCCGACGGAATTTCTCGTCATCCTCAAGCGCGCGCTCGAAAGCACCCGCCTGCTCGCAAAACCGCTGGCCATGGGCGACGCCACCGCCGCGCGCGAAGCCATCATCGGCAAAAGCCGCGTGATGCAGGAAGTCTACAAGGAGATCGGCCGCGTCGCCGCCATGCCCGTCACCGTCCTCATCCAGGGCGAAACCGGCAGCGGCAAGGAACTCGTCGCCCGCGCCATCCACCAGCACAGCAACCGCGCCGCCGGCCCGTTCGTCACCGTGAACTGCGCGGCCATTCCGGAGAACCTGCTCGAAAGCGAACTCTTCGGCCACGAAGCCGGCGCGTTCACCGGCGCCAAGGCACGACACATCGGACGCTTCGAGCAAGCCAACGGCGGCACCATCTTCCTCGACGAAATCGGCGACATGAGCCCGACCACGCAGGTGAAACTGCTGCGGGTGCTCCAGGAGAAAACCATCCAGCGCGTCGGCGGGAAGGACACCATTCCGATCGATGTCCGCATCCTTTCCGCCACGCACCGCAACCTGGAGGAAGCGATCGAATCGAAGGAATTCCGGCTCGACCTGTTCCATCGCCTAAACGTCGCCGTGATCTATCTCCCGCCGCTCTCCCAGCGCCGCGAGGACATTCCCGATCTCGTGAACTACTTCCTCACCCGCTACAGCGCGGAGTTCAACCTCGAACGCCCCTCCATCGCAGCGGACGCCGCCGCGTTTCTCCAGCAGCAAACCTGGCCCGGCAACGTGCGTGAACTCGAGAACATCGTGCGCAAGGCGCTCATCGCCTCGCGTGGATATCCCATCAACGTCGATCACATCCGCAGCGCCATCAGCCGCCCCACGCCGCCGCGTCCGGCGGGCGATCAGAAACTCGCCGATTACGTGACGGAACTGCTCACCCAGGCGCAACTCGCCGAGGATGGCAACGCTTCCGAAGTGCTCACCGAAGCCGTGGAACGCGAGCTCTATGGCCAGGCCATCCGTCTCGCCAACGGCGATCAAACCAAGGCCGCCCGCTGGCTCGGCGTCTCGCGTCCCACCATGCGCGAGAAGCTCACACGCTACAATTTGTTCCCCACCCGCACCGGCGACACGTCCCTCATCACGAAAGCCTCCGTCACGAAACCGCCCGTTCGCCGCGAAGCCACCGCCGGCGAAGTGGAAGCGTAGAGGGATTCTGCCAACAACCAATCGGTGGCGGGTTGCCAGCGCGGGACGGCCTCTCTAGCATCCGCCCGCTTGCAACCGACACGCACCTTCCACATCGACGCCGCTGAAATACGCGTGCTGCCTGACCCCGTCGCGCTCGCCCGCGCCGCCGCCGATGAGTTCTCGCGCCTTGCCCGCGAATCCGTCGCCACCCGCGGAGTATTTACGGTTGCGCTCTCAGGCGGTTCCTCGCCCAAAGCCATCTTCACCCTGCTCGCCACCGATCACACCTTGGGAATCAGTCCACTGCCGTGGGACAAGATCCAAATTTTCTTCGGCGACGAACGTCATGTGCCGCCCGATCACCCGGACAGCAATTACCGCATGGCGAACGAAAGCCTGCTCTCGAAAGTGCCGATCCCGATTGCGAACGTTCACCGCGTCGAAGGTGAACTCGACGCGCCCACTGCCGCCGCGCGGTACGAAGCGAAACTGCGGGATGTGTTCCACACGGCAACCGGCTCGATGCTGCGTTTCGACCTCGTCATGCTCGGCATGGGGGCGGATGGTCACACTGCATCCTTGTTCCCCTGCAGCAGCGCGCTGGATGAGACGCAGGCTCTCGTCTACGCGACGTGGGTGGAGAAGTTCCGCAGCTACCGCATCACGTTCACCTATCCGCTCATCAACGCCGCCGCGCGCGTCCTGTTCATCGCCGGAGGCGCGGACAAAACCGCGATGCTTGGCCACGTTTTGCGAGGCGATCCCTCTGGACAGACGTATCCTGCTCAACAAATTCGCCCGGTGAACGGCCAACTCGTCTGGCTGGTGGATGAAGCTGCAGCAGGAATGCTGTAACGAGCGCCTTCAGCGCCGCCGAGAATTCCCGGACGACACGAAAAAGGGCGTGCCATGCGTCGCGTTTCCACCTAATTGAGACGCGTGCATTTCATATCCCTCACCCGCTCGCTGCCGCTGCTGCTGGCGCTCGCCGTTGCTCCCATTACAAACGCCGCCGAAACGACGAATGCTCCCGTGAAACCGAGCCCGTTTCGCAAGGTCGTGATCGAAGCGGATCGCGATCTGGACGGCGACGGCAAGATTGAGGACACGCTCCCTGACATCATGGAGATCGCCGTGGCTGCTGATGGCCGGGTCTTCTACGTCGAACGTGCGGGCAACGTGCGCGCCTGGAGTCCGGCGACCAAAACCTCGGCAACGCTCGGCAAGCTCGAGGTCTACAAGGAACTCGAAGACGGACTGCTCGGGATCACGCTGGACCCGGCGTTCTCGCGCAACGGATGGATCTACCTTTTCTATTCCGAGCCTCAAACGCACCTCGACAGCGCCGGAAAGAAGATCGGTACGAACCGCGTTTCCCGCTTCACGCTCGCCGGCGACAAGCTCGACCTCGCCTCGGAGAAAGTCCTCGTTCGCATTCCGACTCAGCGCGTCGAATGCTGTCACTCCGGCGGCTCGCTCGCCTTCGACGCGAACGGCAATCTCTTCGCCTCCGTCGGCGACAACACGCATCCCGGCGCGTCGGACGGCTATTCGCCAATTGATGAACGTCCCGACCGCGAGCCATGGAACGCGCAGAAGTCCGCCGCCAACGCCAACGATCTCCGCGGGAAAATTCTGCGCGTGCATCCGGAGCCGGACGGCACAGTCACCATTCCCAAGGGTAATCTCTTCCCGCCCGGCACGGCGAAAACGCGTCCGGAGATTTACACGATGGGCAACCGTAATCCGTTCCGCATCGCTGTCGATCAGCGCACCGGTTTCCTCTACTGGGGCGAGGTCGGTCCCGACGCCGGCGGCGGGAATCCGAAGCGCGGTCCCGCGGGCTTCGATGAGATTAATCAGGCGCGCGCCGCGGGGAACTTCGGCTGGCCCTATTTCGGCGGCGACAACAAGCCTTATCACCAATACGACTTCGCCACGAAACAGGCCGGCGATCCGTTCGATGCGGCGAAACCCATCAATCGCTCCCGGCTGAACACCGGCCCCGAGGAACTCCCGCCCGCCCAGCCGGCGTTCATCTGGTATCCCTACGGTCAGTCCACGAAATTCCCCGTCGTAAACGGCGGCGGCGGTCGCACTGCAATGGCCGGACCAGTCTATTACTTTGATCCGAATCTGAAGTCGGCCACGAAGCTGCCCAAGGAATTCGACCACACGCTCTTCATCTACGAATGGTCACGCAACTGGATCATCGCGGTGCATCTTGACGAGCAGAACAACATCGCCCGCGACGCCGACCGCAAGCTGCGCATGGAACGGTTCTGCCCGGACATGACCTTCAACCGCCCGATGGACATCGAGCTCGGCCCGGATGGCTGTCTCTACGTGCTGGAGAACGGCACGGCGTGGAACAACAACAAGGACACCCAGATCATCCGTCTCGAATACACCGGCGCGCACTGAGCCGGAGCACGGAACGCCGAACGCTGTTTCGGCGCAGTTCCAGTGAAATGGCCCCGAAACAAGCCAAAGAACGCGAAATACTACAGGGGTTTTGGCGTCATTCGCGTGTTTGGCGGATCAGCCATGCACGCGCCGATTCGGAGATCGGCGCTCCGTGCCCGTCCTCCCGCGATTGAAGATTTACAACCCCGCAGGTGCGGTCTTAACTCAGCACGCACTAAATCTGTTCACCACGATGAAGAACACACTCGCCCGATTTCTCGCCCTCGCCGTGCTGGTTACCGCCACCGCTGGTGAACTGCGCGCCTGGGATTACGAAGGTCATCGCCTGATCAACCAGCTCGCGCTCGACACGTTGCCGGCGAACTTCCCCTCCTTCACGAAATCGCCCGCCGCCCGCGAACGCATCGGCTTCCTCGCCGGTGAGGCTGACCGCTGGCGCAACACGCCCGAGCTCGCGTTCAAGCATTGCAACGGACCGGATCATTACTTCGATCTCGACCTGCTCGCGCCCGCCGGACTCACGCCTTCGCAGCTCAGCCCGTTTCGTTATGAGTTCGTAACCCAGTTTGAAAAGGGCCGCGCCGCGAATGCGCAGAACTTCCCAGCCATCGACCCGCTCAAGGACTCCGACAAGACGAAGGCGCTGATTGGTTTCCTGCCGTGGACGATCGTCGAGTATCAGGCAAAGCTGAAGTCGGCGTTCTCCTACTTGAAGGAATACGAACTCGCCGGCACGCCGGAGGAGATCACCAACGCCCGCGAGAACATCATCTACATCATGGGCGTGATGGGGCATTTCATCGGCGACGCGACACAGCCGCTCCACACCACGAAACATCATCACGGCTGGGTGGGAGCGAATCCCAATGCCTACTCCACCAACTACGGCATCCACTCGTGGATTGACGGCGGGTACATCCAGCAGTTCGGAGTGGACGCGAACAAGCTCCGTCCGAAGCTGCGTCCCGCTGCGGCCATTACCGGTGCGAGCACAAATTTCTTCCCCACCGTCGTGAACTTCCTCCGGGACCAGTTCAATCAAGTCGCGCCGCTCTACGAACTGGAGAAAGCCGGCAAGCTCTCCGGTCGCCGCGAACTCTCGCAGGAAGGACATGACTTCATCACCGGCCAGATGCTGCGCGCGTCGCAGATGCTCGGCGACTTGTGGTTCACCGCGTGGCAGCAGGCGCCGCCCGACATGTTCCTCCGCTCCGCCCTCGCCAAGCGAAAGGCCGCCCAGGAATCCAGCAACCCGGCGAAGTGAGAATTCACTGGTATCAACCGCCTTTATTCCCATGACCAAGACCATCATCAAGCCCGCCCAGTCTGCTCCGGCGCTCGGCCCCTACAACCACGGCGTACGCGTCGGCGACTTTCTCTTTTGCGCCGGACAGATTCCGCTCGATCCCGCGCATCCGAACGGACCGTTCCCCACGGATATCAAGGCGCAGACCGAACGCGTGCTGGAAAACATCAAGATCATCCTCGCGGACCAAAAGCTCACGTTCGCGAACGTCGTGAAGACCACGGTCTTCATGGTGAACCTCACGGACTTCGCCGGGATGAACGAAGTCTACGCGCGTTACTTCACCGCCGACTTCCCGGCGCGCTCCACCGTCCAGGTCGCCGCCCTGCCTCGCGGCGCGCAGGTGGAGATCGAAGTCGTCGCGCACTACTAAGTCGCTTACGCGATGGGGCCGGCACTCTACATTTTGATCGGGCTCGCCGTCGGCGCCGCGTTCGGCGGCGTGATTGGCTGGCTCGCCGCGCTCCGACGCGCCCCATCCACACCACCGGACACACGCATTGAAACGGAACTTCGACAGCAACTCGCGCAACGCGAAGCAACGCTCACTGAACTCCGAAGCGAGTTAAACCAGTCCAACGCCGCCCGCGCCGCGGCGGAGGCCAGTCACGCCGCCGCCGAGAAACTCGTCGCCGAGCAACGGCAGATGCACGAGCGCTCCCTGGCCGAGGCAAAGACGGCGCAGGACAAAGCCATCGCGGACTTGCGCGAAGCTTTCAAGGCCCTGAGCGCCGAAGCGCTTCAGAAAACCCAACCGGAGTTCCTGCGTCTCGCGAATGAAACGCTGGGGAAGTTCCAGGAATCGGCGAAGGGCGATCTCGCGCAACGCCAGCAGGCCATCGCGACGCTGGTGAAACCGCTGGAAGAACAGCTCAAGACCTACCAGCAGCGCCTTCAACAGAGCGAGACAGCGCATTCCACGACGCTCGGCGAGGTGAAGAAACACCTCGAGACGCTCAACACACAAAGCCAGTCGCTCTCGAACGAAACGCTCCAACTCCGGCGCGTGCTGAGCTCGAATCAGGCCCGTGGGCGTTGGGGCGAGGAGACGCTCCGGCGTGTCGTCGAGGCCGCGGGCATGAGCGCACACTGCGATTTCAGCGAGCAGGCGCAGTCCGGAGACGGCAAGCCGGACCTAATCGTTCGCCTGCCCGGCGACCGCTTGATCATCGTGGACGCCAAAGTGCCAGACCTCGATTTCCTTGACGCGGTGGAATCCGCCGACCCCGTGAAGCGCGCCGAGGCGCTCGCTGCCCACGCGGCGAAGTTGAAGGCGACCATCAAGTCACTCGCGGATCGCGATTACCCGCGGCAGTTTCCGAACGCACTCGATTACGTTGTGCTCTTTGTTCCAGCCGAGTCCCTCTTCAGCGCGGCGCTGGAAGGCGACCGCGACCTCATCGTCTGGGCGGCGAACAAGCAGATCATGCTCGCCACGCCGGCATCACTCATCGCGCTCCTGCGTTCCGTGAGCGTGAGCTGGCAGCAACACGCGCAGACGGAAAACGCGCGCGCTATCGCGGAAGCTGCGCAGGAATTGTTCAACCGCGTCGCGAAATTCACGGAGCACTTCGAGAGAATTCGGTCCGGGCTGGAGAAAGCCAACAGCGCGTACAACGATGCGGTGGGCAGCTACGAGCGCATGGTGCGGCCAGGCGGCGAAAAGTTGCTGAAGTTGAGCGGTGGATCCACTGGGAAGGATTTGGCAGACATCGCACCCGTGGAAAGCACACTCCGCCTGCCGCCCTCGGCATAACGAGTTGATTTCTCGGTTTGCCAACCTTCGCCGCTGAAGCCTCTTGCTGTTTGACGCAATCCTGACGGTTCAAGGCAGGCTCGCGACCCGGTTTGAACGCAGAAGACGGCAACCACGGTTTCGATCTGCAAAGATTCTTTTGTCCAGGGCGTGCCTTTCCCACGACCAATCCATCAACAGATCAAACCATGAGCGATCCAGTGGCAAAACTTTGCGAGCAGGCCAGGGCGGGAGACCGGGAGGCGGCATCGACCCTTGTCTCCCTATACTACGAACGCATCTTTGCCTGGCTTCGGCGACTCACGGGACATGAGGAGGATGCCGCTGATCTCACGCAGAAGACATTCAGCAAGGCGTGGCAGGCACTGGGTTCGTACCAGGGGCGTTCAAGCTTTTCAACGTGGCTGCATGGCATCGGGCACCATGTGTATGTCGATTGGCGTCGGCAGAGAGTTCCACACGAGCAGCCGGAGGAGGAATGGTGGCTGACGTGCGCCACCGATGCCCCAAGTCCGGCTGACGCGGTGGCGGATCGCGAGCAGGCGCATCGACTTTATCTCCTGGTCGAACAGCTCGGCGAGGACGTCCGGCAGACCGTTCATTTGCACTACTATCAAGGTCTCTCGCTGGCGGAGACAAGCGAGGCGCTGGGCATCGCCACTAGCACGGTCAAATACCGCCTCCGCGAAGCCATCGAACAACTCCGCTCGAGGGCCGCCGAACCCAAACTCGGAGCACGCTAACTTTCAACGCTTACCCGCCATGAATGACGCACACATTGAATCTCTCCTGCGGCAGGCACCGAAGCCACCAACACCACCTGAACTGAAGCAACGGCTGATTTCCGACATCCGCCTGTCGCATCTTCGTCCGACATCAGATGAAGCCGCGAAGCCCGCAACATTATGGCTGCGATGGACGCCGGCCTTGTCATTCGGAATCTTTTTCCTGGGTTGCTTGATCGTTCTCGGAATTCAGACGAGCCAGTTGCTGGAGCTGAGGCGCGAGAATGAAAACCTTCGCGCCGCCACTTCGGAACTCGAACCGCTTCGGCAGGACGCCGTTGAATTGGAGAGGCTGCGCACCGCCCAGCGGGAGATGGAGAAGCGTGGCAAGGAGGGTGAGGAATTGCAAAAGCTCAAGGACGAGGTTGAAGTGTTACGCGGTCAAATCGGTGAACTGCCGGCTCTTCAGGCGGAGCATCAGCGCCTGCGGGCCGAGCATGGCGCCCTCACGTCACAGGCGAGCGTGCCACCGGCGAATGACCCCTTCGCCAAGGCGAAGGAAAAGGCGAACGTCACGCAGTGCGTCAACAATCTCAAACAGATCGGCCTCGCCGCCCGCATGTGGGCGAACGACCACAATACGAACGGATTGCCCCTCGACTGGCTGATGATGAAGAAAATGCTGTCGACGCCCAAAGTTTTGACCTGCCCCGGTGACACCGCCAGAACGCCGGCCATTTCCTGGGATAAATTCGACGGCTCCAGCGTGAGTTACGAACTACCTTCCGCGACGCCCGATGAACGTGATCCTTACATCGTCTATTCGCGTTGTCCCATTCACGGCAGCATCGGCCTCTGCGACGGCAGCGTGCAGTCCAAATTCGATCCCGCCAAGTTACAGCGTGTCGACGGCAACCTGAAGTTTCAAAACAACGCCACCATCCGCCCAAGACCATGAACCGGATTCGATTCATCGCGGTGATCGTGGCGCTCGGCGCGCTCGGCGGCATCGTCAAGCAGAGGAGCGCAATCGCCGGACTTCGAGAGCAAAACGTGATTCTCCGCGCGACACAGGAGGAGGTGGCCAAGCTAAAATCGGAGAATGTCGCACTGCCGGCGCTCCGCAGCTCGCTGACGAATCAACTGTCGTCTGCATCGAACGACTCCGAGCTGCTTCGGCTGCGCGGCGAGGTAAGCCGCCTGCGTGTCCAACGAGCGGAACTGAATCGTTTAAACCAGGAAAACGCCCGGCTCGCTGAAGAGATTCGAACTGGTGTGGCCTTGCCGCAAAAGATCTCGGAGATGGAGGGCTTCGTCGCCAAGGAGTCATGGGCAAACGCTGGATTCGCCTCGCCGGAGGCGGCGTTACAGACATTTTTCTGGGCGGCCCGTGAAGGCGATCTCACGCGTCTCGCAGATTGTTTCCCCGGAAAAGACGGACAGCACCTGGCAGCGTTGAACCAGCCGGAACTGGAGCAGGAACGCGACAAGATGCTCAACGATCTCCGGCAGATGACTTCAAGCGAGGGATTCCGAATTGTTGAGAAGGTGATTCAAGAGGAAGGATTCCCGACACGAATCGGCGAGCCGCCTACCGGCAGTGAACCTCGTATCCCGACGAAAGCATTGTTACGTGTCCAGGCGGTGACGGGCGGTGCGGTGTGGGCGGTGTCACTGCGACTCCACGCGGATGGGTGGAAGTTGAAGGAGTTCTGAGAAACCTGGCCGAACGCTGCTATCGTCGTTTCACGTAGCCATTCTGCCGGAACCATTCCACCGCATCGCTGAGAGCCTGCCTGGGCGGCGTCTGCGGCAGGCCGAGTTCACGAATCGCCTTCGCCGGAGTGAAGAACATCTTGTACTTCGCCATGCGCACGCCACCGACCGGAGCCTTCGGCGGCTTGCCCGTGAAACGTGAAATCGTTTCGTCCACATGGGCTGCCATCAGCGCGACGGCGTAGGGCACTTGGAACTTCGGCGGGGGAAGTTTTGTGAGTTCAGCGAGCACCGCGAAGGCTTCCTTCATCGTCCAGTTCCCGGACGCGCTGCCCAGGATATAACGCTCTCCCAACCGTCCCTTTTCCGCGGCAAGTATGTGCCCAATGGCCACGTCGCGAACGTGCGCCCAGTTCAAGCCGGTATCGAGATAAGCCGGCATTTCGCGATTGAGGAAATCGACGATGACCTTGCCAGTCGGAGTCGGCTTCACATCGCGCGGCCCAATGGGCGCGCTGGGATTCACGATGACGACCGGCAGACCTCTCGCCGCCAGCTCGCGCGCCACGACTTCCGCTTTCCACTTCGAGAGCTTGTAGTGATTGCTCATCTGCGACTCAGCCACCGGTGTCGCTTCGTCGGTCGGCGTAACCACGCCATTGATTTCCTTCGGCAGTCCGATGCAGCCGACCGTGCTCGTGTAAACGATGCGTGAACAACCGGCTTCGGCAGCGACCTCGATCACGTTGCGCGTGCCGTCGACATTCGCGGCATACATCGGAGCGTAATCGGGCAGCCACAGGTGGTAACTCGCCGCGACGTGAAAACACCAGTCGCAGCCGCGCAGGCCCTTCGCCAACGCCGCGCGATCGCCCGCATCGCCCTCCACGCGTTCGTAGGTCGCGCCCGCGAGTCCGCGAACATCGCTGCCCGGACGCAACAAGGCGCGGACTTCATGCCCGCGCGCGTTCAATTCGTGAATCAGGTTCGCACCGATGAAACCCGATCCGCCTGTGACAAAGCATTTCATAATCTGTCGCGACGGAGCCTAAAGCGACCCGGAGGTTCCGCCGATTAAAATCCCAAGAACGAAGCCGTAGCAGAACCAGGATGGAACGGTGGAAGACTCGTTCAGGGAACGCCAGTGACGGCGCTCCGGTTCTGCCGACTCGCAACTGTGTGTATGCACACTGATATGTTGAACAAAAGTTGCACCAGACGGAAGCTGACCCGCAAGGAACAGCGGGATTTGGACATCGAAATCACTTTCATGGAAGGGGTCGTCCATCGCGACCCGAGGTTCCTCGAAGCCTGGCGCGTCCTGAGCGACGACTATTCTCGTCGCGGCAAGCTGGAGGAAGGTCTCAAGGCCGACGAGCAGCTCGCGAAAATGCAGCCTGATGATCCAGCAGTCCTCTACAACCTCGCCTGCAGTTACTCGCTCTCAAAGCATCTCGACGAAGCCATCGCCGCGCTCACGCTCGCCGTCGCGCGCGGGTTCACCGACTTCAAGTGGCTGATGAAAGATCCCGACCTGCTCAATCTTCGCAAGGAACCGATGTTCAAGAAGCACCTGCTCAAGCTCGGCACGTTCCAGACGGACACGCCGTAGGTCGTCACTTACTTTTCTCCGGGCGCCGGGCAGGATGGCTTTGTCATCCTGCCTTTTTCTTTTCTGCGACGGACCCAGCAACCAGAACTTTCCCCGCTCACGCCCTCGCGCTTATCCTGCGCGCGTGAATGTCACTGTATCCGGCAAGACGCGTCATCATCGCACCGTCACGTTCGATGAGCGCGCCAATCGCGTTCAGTTGATCGAGCAGCGCCTGTTGCCGCACGAATTTCGAATTGTGTCGACGCCGGACCATCGGGCCACCGCTGACGCCATTCGCGACATGGTGGTGCGCGGCGCCGGAGCCATCGGTGCGACCGCAGCTTACGGACTGGCGCAAGGAGCACGGGAGTATACGGGGCGGAATACGAGCGCGTTCGCCAAGCACGTCGACCGAGTCTTTCACACCATCGCGTCGGCCCGGCCGACTGCCGTCGATCCAGTGAACGTCATGGCGCAAGTGCGGACGCACATGTCAGCCGGCGAAAGTGTAGAGGAACAGAAGACGCTCGCGCTCGCGGCCGCGGAGGAATTCGCGCACGAGGACGTCGAGCATTGCCGGGCCATCGGCGAGCACGGGGCAAGGCTGATCGGAAACGGAATGAACGTTCTGACGCACTGCAACGCCGGGTGGCTGGCGTTCGTCGACATTGGCAGCGCCACCGCGCCGATGTATGCCGCGCACGACGACGGGCGGAAGTTCCACGTTTACTGCGATGAGACACGTCCGCGCTCGCAAGGTGCCACCCTCACCGCCTGGGAGCTGGCCCAGCAAGGCATCTCACATCAAATCATCGCCGACAATGCCGCCGGGCTGCTTTTCGCGCGCGGCGAAATTGACCTCGTGATCGTCGGAAGCGATCGAACCCTCGGTCGGACCGGCGAAGTAGCCAACAAGATCGGAACCTACACGAAAGCGGTGCTGGCGAAACGACACGGTGTTCCGTTCTACGTCGCCATTCCGCTTTCAACCATCGACTGGAAGATGCGTTCTGGAGACGAGATTCCGATCGAAGAACGCGATGCAAGCGAAGTACTGGGCGCGTGGGGAGTAATGGCAGAGCCGAAGGGTAAAACAAAATCCACCGCCCGCACGCGACGGGTATACGTCCGCGTCGCGAATCCCACCAGCGGTGCGTTCAATCCTGGGTTCGACGTGACGCCACCAGACCTGATCACTGGCATCATCACACCTGCGGGAATCTTCAAACCCGGGGAACTGTGGAAGCGCCGGAGTCTGCTGGGCGGACCTCGTTGAATGCCGTCGCAACGCGCCGAGGTGGCTCTCCTCCGTCTCTCGACCCGGGCCACTCCGGCGCATTCCGGGAAATAAAAAAGCAGGCGCAGCTTGAAAGGGATAGCTGCGCCTGCTGGCACTTCGCGTGCCCCCCACTGCCCCGTAACCACCCGGAGCAAATCTTTCTTTGGGTCGTCGGAACCGGTGTGGCGGCGGATGAAATCATCCAGAGCGCCGGCGATTTACCCACCCATGTCCAGACAAACACGGGCGCCATTACTGGACACCGCCACACCAGTCCTTAGTCCAACGACCCCCTTTTAAATTCTCTCGTCACGTCGGGGCGTTAGTGACGCAAATCTATTTCCGTCCTACCGCGCTTCCTGCGTTTCAGAGCGGTGACTCGACCGCGCCTTCATTGGCCTTCGGTGAGTCATGCATGATGTGTTCGCAAGAACGATGCCGCGCTTCCACACGGCGCGAAATCAGCGTGAGAAAAAATGTAAACGACCGCGTCGAAGGCGACGCACTGCCACTGGTGAAACGGATCGTGACCGCACCCTTGGCGGGTGTGACATCCGGTCGCTGCAATAAATGGGCTGATTTCATTGGGCCTTTCGCGTTTCGCCTCAATCGAGGCCAGGGTGAACCAAGCTCAACGAAGCTCCGGGCGCTCCATGTCGATCTTGGGAATTTTTCCCGTCGTCTTCTTCAAGCTGAATGGCAGCAGCGACGCCGCGATCGGCTTCCGCTGAATCGGAAGCGTGAAATTCGCGCTTCCTGTGTGAAGAAAACGCAGTGGGACCTGTCCGGTGGTTTTCATTTGGCTTACCTTTCTGTAATCACGGGCTGACATGGCTTTCTAATAGCAAAGTAAAGGCCACCTTCAGATGGCGATTGCCACGGCGCCAATTACGCGGGAAATCCGTTAAATCCTCTCTCCTCCCCCACCCACGCAGCGCAAAAAGTTGGGTGCATGCGCGCAAAAAATTCTTTCGCGCGACAAATCAACTCTCATCGTGTCCCACCACGGCTACCATCACCCCCGTAGTCGCAGCCGGCGGATCGCGTAGTCGCTCGCGACATCACGACGACAGACCTTCGTAGGCCGGTCTTTTGACTTTTCCAAACGCTTCCTCTAGCGTGCGCGCCGCAAATGAACGTCATCCGTTTTAACGACCCGGACTTCGCCACGAAGCTCCGGAATCTGACCTCCTCCTCGAGTTTGTTCGACAAGACCATTGAAGAACGGACCCGAGCCATTCTCGACGGCGTCTACACCCGGGGAGACGCCGCCCTGATCGAGTTCACCGAGAAATTTGACGGCGCAAAGCTCACCATCGAACAGCTCGCAGTCAGCACGCCGGAGTTTCTGAACGCCTCGCTGCAAGCCGACGACTCCTTGCGCGACGCCGTTGCTGTCGCTGGAAAGAACATCGAACTCTTCAGCCGGAAATCCCTCCGCAAAAATTGGACAGCGAAGAACGCCCAGGGCGCGAACGTGGGCGAGAAGTTCGATCCCTTCCATCGCGTCGGTATCTATATCCCGGGCGGAACCGCACCGCTCGTCTCCACCTGCCTGATGACCATCACTCTGGCGCGCGTCGCGGGCTGCAAGGAGATCGTCGTCTGCACGCCCTGCGGCAAGGACGGCCAGATTAACCCCGGCATCCTCTTCGCCGCGCGCACGGCGGGAGCAACCGAAGTTTATCGCGTCGGCGGCTCGCAAGCGATCGCCGCGATGGCCTTCGGCACGCCGACCATCAAGCACGTCCAGAAAGTTTTCGGCCCCGGCAACGCCTACGTCGTCGCCGCCAAGCGCTTGCTCTTCGGCCACGTTGCCGTGGATCTGTTGCCCGGTCCGAGCGAAGTGCTTGTGCTCGCGGACGATTCCGCCAACCCACGCTTCGCCGCCGCCGACCTGCTTGCTCAGGCGGAACACGGTTCCGGACACGAACGCGTCTGGCTCGTGACCACGTCCGCGAAATTTCTCTCCGCCGTGCAAAAGGAGATCGACCGCCAGCTCCCGAAACTTTCCCGCCGCGAATTCATCGAACGCGCGCTGAAGGACAACGGCTCGCTCATCTTGGTGAAATCGCTCGAAGACGGCATCGCGCTCGTCAACCAACTCGCGCCCGAGCACTGCGAAGTGATGCTCAAGAAACCCGACGTTGCGGTGAAGAACATCACGACTGCTGGCGCGATTTTTGTTGGCTCCTTCTCGCCCACTGTTCTCGGCGATTACGTCGCCGGCCCGAGCCACACGCTGCCGACCGGCGGTGCCGGCGCGTCGTTTGCGGGACTGACCGTTGATCAATTCCAGCGCCGCACCAGCGTGGTGGAATACAATCGCGCCTCGCTCAAGAAATCGTTGAAGACCGTCGCCAAGTTCGCCGCGCTCGAGGGTCTCGATGCTCACGGTCGGTCCGCCACCATTCGCGTTGATTCCAAATGAGCAAACCCTCCTCCTCCACGCCCGTGAAGCCCGCCTCGATGATTCGTCCGCTGGTTCACGATCTGCACGCCTACGTTCCCGGTGAACAGCCGAAGATCAAAGGGCTCATCAAACTCAACACCAACGAGAATCCCTACCCGCCGTCGCCGAAGGTTCTCGCTGCAACGAAAGCCGCCGTCGATGGACGGCTCCGTCTCTACCCAAACCCAGCCGCGCAAGCGCTGCGCGAGAAGCTGGCGAAGCTCCACCGCTGCGCGCCGGAGAACATCATCGTCGGCAATGGCTCCGACGAACTGCTCGCGCTGGCGACGAGGACGTTCGTGGAGCCGGCCGCAGCCGTGCGTTCCTCCCGCACCGAGCAATCGCGTAGCACCATCCAGTATTTCACTCCCAGCTATTCGCTCTATCCAGTGCTCGCCGCGATTCACGGCGCGCGCACGAACGCCGTCCGGCTCACCAGCGAGTTCGCGATTCCCTCGCTCGAAGTCTTGCGCAAATCAAAGGCCTGGGACTTCAACGCCGCGCTCACGCTCGTCACCACGCCGAATGCGCCGAGCGGACGCGCCTTCACCACCCCTGAACTCGACGCGCTCTGCCGGGAACATCGCGGCGTGGTCATCCTCGATGAAGCCTACGTGGACTTCGCGGAAGAGAACGCTCTCGCCCTCGCGCTGAAGCATCCGCACGTCTTGATCTCGCGCACGTTTTCTAAGGCTTACTCGCTCTGCTTCCAACGCGTCGGCTACTTCGTCGGCCATCCGGAACTGATCGCCGCGCTCGACAAGTTGCGCGACAGCTACAACGTCAATGGACTCGGCCAAGTCGCCGCGCTCGCGACGCTCGACGATCTTCCGTACTACCGGTCGAACTTCCGTCGGATCAAAACCACGCGCGCCCGCCTGACGAGTTCCCTGGAGCAGCTCGGCTTCAACGTGCTCCCGAGCCAGACGAACTTCATTCTCGCCCGTCCGCCGAAGTTCGCCGCGAAGGAATGGCTAGAGAAGCTGCGCGCCCGGAAGATTCTCGTGCGCTGGTTTTCCTATCCCGAGGTGAAGAACTACGTCCGCATCACCATCGGCACCGATGCGGAAGCTGAAGCCCTGCTCCGCGCGGCAAAAAAAATCCTCGCCTGATTTCTCAGGCGAGGAGGTGAATCACAAATCAGTTGCTTACTTCTTGGCGAAGGGCTTCAAGGCCGACTTCTGCACGGGAATCTTTTTAAACTTCTGTGTGAGCTTCGTGAGCGAATCCTCGACCGCCAACCGCTCCAGGCTCGACGCGCCGACGAACCCGACGCAGTCCGTGTGCTGGTTGATGTAGGCCGCGTCTTCCGGTGTGCAGATCGGTCCGCCGTGCGAGAGGAAGATGATGTCCTTCCGCACTTTCTTCGCGCCATCGATGATGGACTGCGTGCGCTTCACCGCATCGTCCATCGTGCAGACCGCGCCTTGCACGCCGATGCTGCCGCCGACCGTCGTGCCGACGTGGGCGATGATGGCGTCCGCGCCGGCTTCCGCCATCGACTTGGCTTCATCCGCAGTGGCGACGTAAACGACGGTGAACAAATCCATCTTCCGCGCGAGAGCGACCATCTCGAACTCCTGCTTCACGCTCATGCCCGTCTCTTCGAGCACGCGGCGGAAGAGTCCGTCCACGATGGTGTGCGTGGGAAAGTTGTTCACGCCGCTGAATCCCATGTCCTTCACCTGCTTCAGCCAGTGCCACATGCGCCGGCGCGGATCAGTGGCATGCACGCCGCAAATCACCGGAATCTCTTCGACGACCGGCAAGACTTCGTGTTCGCCGATCTCCATCGCGATCGCGTTGGCGTCACCGTAGGCCATCAAGCCGCACGTCGAGCCGCGGCCGGCCATGCGGAAACGACCGGAGTTGTAGATGATGATGAGGTCCGCGCCGCCCTTTTCGATAAACTTCGCGCTGATGCCCGTGCCGGCGCCGGCCGCGATGATCGGCTGGCCTTTCTTCAACTGCGCGCGGAGACGATCAACAACTTCTTTGCGGGTGTAGGGGTTTCCTTTTCCGGTCCAGGGATTGGGCATGGTGACAAATTGTTTTGGTTTAGTTGGGCATCAAGACGTTCTTGAATCGCATGGATTCTGGGCCAGCGCAGACCCGAAAATCAACTGTCGAAACAACCGGATTGATTCATCTCGGCGCTTGGTTCTTAACCGCCCGTCGGTTACCGTCGATTGTTTCCTAAACTCACGATCCTGAGTCGCCGGCTCACGATCCATCGCTGTAACTGACATGAAGTATTGTCCTGCTCACCTCGTCGTCCTCGCGCTCCTCTGCACACTCGTCGCGACATCGCTACCTCTACGCGCCGCCGATGACGTCGTCATCTCCGAGTTCGCCGCGAGCAACTCGAACGGCCTGCGCGACGAGGACGGCGCCTACTCGGACTGGATCGAAGTCTTCAACGCCGGCACCAATGCAGTGAACCTCGCGGGCTGGGGACTCAGCGACAGTTCCGGCGATCGCTTCAAGTGGCAGTTCCCCAGCACCAACCTCTCGGCCGGCAGTTTCCTGACCGTATTCGCTTCCGGCAAAGACCGCCGGATAGCCGGCGCACCGCTGCACGCAAACTTCCAGCTCAGCGCGAGCGGTGAGTTCCTCGCGCTCACGCGTCCGGATGGCACATCGACGACCGAGCTCGATCCGTATCCCGAACAGTTCGCGAACATCAGTTACGGTGTCGGTCAGAATCTCCAGGTCACGCTGCTGGTCTCGAACTCGTCGCCCGCCCGCGTCTTCCTGCCTACGGCGGACATCGGCCTCAGCTGGATCTCGAACAACTTTTCCGACGCAAGCTGGATCGCCGCGACGAACGGCATCGGCTACCAGAACTACATCTCCGGATTCGCCGTCCGCAACATCCGCGCGAACATCGGCGTGTGCGATCTCGCCACCGCGGAAACCGTAGCCGTCACTCCATCCCAGCAAGCCGCCGTCTTCACCGCGAGCCCGGCAACGATTAATTACGAGAACACCGGCGGCGGCGCGAACTTCCTCAGCGATCTCACCTTCCCAGGCTTAACCATCGGCGTGGACGCGGACAATTTCGTCACCGAAGCAACGGGCATCATCACGATTCCGACCTCGGGCAGCTGGACGTTTGGCGTGAACAGCGATGACGGTTTCACCTGCTCCATCGGCGTGAACACGTTCTCGTATCCGACGCCGCGCGGGCCCAGCGACACCTTCGCCACGTTCAACCTCACGGCCGGCGACTATCCCGTGCGCCTGCTTTTCTATGAATGCGGCGGCGGCGCCGAGCTGGAGTTCTTCGCGGCGTCCGGCGTCCACAGCGGGTTCAATGCGAACTTCCGTCTCGTCGGCAACACCGCCGGGGGCGGGCTCGCGGTGAAATCGCTTCCCGGCAACAGCACGAGCGGCAACCTGCGTCCACTCATCGCCACCGACGTGCAGACGAACATGCTCAACAAGACGCGCTCGGCCTACATTCGCCTGCCCTTCAACGTGCCCAATCCCGCGACCTTCAGCGCACTCCGCTTGAAGATGAAATACGACGACGGCTTCGTCGCCTATCTCAACGGCGTGGAAGTCGCGCGCCGAAACGTCCCGGCTTCCGTCGCCTGGAATTCCTCCGCCAGTTCGAATCGCTCCAACGATCTCGCGCTCGCGTTTGAGGACATCGACCTGCCCGGCGCAGCCAGTCTGCTTCTCACAGGCGACAACGCCCTCGCCATCCACGGACTGAACGACACCACGACGAGCACGGAGTTTCTGCAGCTCGTGGAGTTCGGTGAGTATCGCGTTACCGGCCTGACGAATCACTATTTCAGCACGCCATCGCCGGGCGCGGTGAACGGGAGTGGCTTCTTCGCATTCGTCGAGAATTTGAAGTTCACGCCTGGACGCGGCGGGTTCGACACCACCAACTTCACCGTCACGATCACCAGCGCGACGCCCGGTGTCACCATTCGCTACACGACCAACGGCACCGCACCGACCACGACGAGCGGATTGATCTACACGAGCGCCGGCATTCCGATTGGCGGCACCACGCTCCTGCGAGCCATCGGCTATCGCAGTGGATTTGAGCCGACGGACGTCGAGACACACTCGTATCTCTTCCTGAACCAGATTCAGGCGCAGAGCACGAACGTGAATTGGATCGGCGGCAGCTCGGAGAATTACACGCTCGCCCCGAGCATCACCCAGAGCGCGCTCTACGGTCCGACCTTCAAGAGCGATCTGATGAGCATTCCCACGCTCAGCATCGTCGCCGCGCGCGACGACATCTTCGGCCCAAGCGGATTCTGGTCGAACCCGCAGGCGGAAGGCGTGGCGTGGGAACGCGCCTGCTCGCTCGAATACATGCGCCCCGACGGCGAGGACGGATTCCATCTCAACGCCGGCATTCGCATCCAAGGCGGCGCCAGTCGGAGCCTTGTGCCGAAGCACGGCATGCGCGTGCTCTTCAAAAACATCTACGGCAACGGCAAGCTGAAGTATCCGCTCTATCCCGATTCACCCGTGCAGGAATTCGACACGCTCACGCTTCACGCCACGTTCAACGATCACTGGCTCTGGGGCGGGCAAGCAGCGCAGATGATTCGCGACCAATGGTGCCGCGACACGCAGAACGCCATGGGCGGCTTCGGCCCGCACGGCACCTACGCGCACGTCTACCTGAACGGCATCTACTGGGGTGTTTACAACATCGGCGAGAAAGGCGACGGCAGCTACGCGGCCAGCTATCTCGGCGGCGAGAAGGAGGAATACGACGCCTTCAACTCGGACGAAAACATCGACGGCAACACCATCGCCTGGAACACCATGTTCAGTCTCGCCGATGCTGGCATCACCAACGACACCGCCTACACGAACATCAGCCAGTATTTGAACATCCCGAACTTCATCGACTACATGCTGGTGAACTTCTACGCCGCGAACACCGACTGGCCGTGGCACAACTGGAACGCCGCGCGACGTCGCGTGCCGGGCGCGGGATTCCATTTCTTCTCGTGGGACGCGGAATGGACCTTCGGCATCGGCAACGACGTGAACACCGATCGTACCGGGCTCAGCGACGGCTCGCCCGGGCGACTCTACGCGGCGTTGCGCGCGCATCCGGAATTTCGTCGGCAGTTCGGTGACCACGCCCAGAAGCATCTGCTCAATGGCGGCGTTCTCACTCCCGCTGCCGCCGATGCGCGCTGGATGAAACGTGCCGCGGAGATCGATCGGGCCATTGTTCCCGAATCCGCGCGCTGGGGTAACGGCAACACCCGCCAGACCTGGCTCACCGCGCAGTCCAGCATTCGGTCCTGGTTCCCACAACGCTCGTCCATCCTGCTCAACCAACTGCGAAACGCCGGACTCTATCCACAGCTCAACGCGCCAGGCTTCTCGCAACTCGGCGGATTGGTTCCGCCGAACTACTCGCTCGCACTGACGAATCCCAATGCCGCCGGGACGATCTACTTCACGCTGGATGGTTCCGATCCGCGGCTCTGGGGCGGAGCAGTCGCCGCTTCCGCGCGAGCCTACACCGGGGCGCTCACGCTCACCAACGCCGCGTTCATCCGGGCCCGCGTTCGCAACGGCACCGACTGGAGCGCGCTCATCGAGGCAACCTTCTATGTCGTGCAGGATTTCGCCGGGCTCACCGTCACTGAGATCATGTATCGTCCTCTGCCGCTCACGCCGTTTGGCAGTGACGATCTGGAATTCATCGAGCTGAAGAATATCGGCACCAACACGCTCGACCTCAGCGGACTGCAATTCACCTCCGGCATCACGTTCAGCTTCACCAACGGCACCCGCCTCGCGCCTGGCGCGTTCTTCGTGCTGGCGTCCTCGAGCAGCGGCATGGCGTTGCGCTATCCGGGCGTGGCCGTGAACGGCTTTTTCACTGGCAAGCTCGACAACAACGGCGAGAAACTCACGCTCGCCCACGTGCTGGGCACGAACGTCTTCAGCTTCGCCTACAACAACTCTGTGCCCTGGCCGATCACGCCGGACGGCTACGGCTTCTCGCTGGTGCGCGCGAACGTCAGCGGCGATCCCGATGCGTCGTCGAGCTGGCGACCCAGTTCGGCGCTCGGCGGTTCACCGGGCGCGGATGATCCGGTGTCGAGCATCGCGCCCATCGTCATCAACGAAATCCTCACGCACACCGATCTCCCACAGCTCGACGCCATCGAGCTGTTCAATCCCACGGCCACGAACGTCACTCTCGCCGGCTGGTTCCTGAGCGACGACGCGGCGCAGCCGAAGAAGTTCCGGATTCCCAGCGGCACCGTCATCGCTGCCGGCGGATACGTGGTGTTCACCGAATCACAGTTCAACGCGCAGCCGGGCGTTCCGCCGAGCTTCGCGCTGAGTTCGCTCGGCGAGTCGCTTTACCTCTTTAGCGGTGACGCGAACACGAATCTCACCGGCTACAGCCACAGCTTCGACTACGGCGCGGCGGCGAACGGCGTGAGCTTCGGACGTTACATCGTCAGCACCGGCGGTGAAGACTGGCCGGCGATGACGAGTGTCACGCTCGGATCCGCCAACAGCGCGCCGCGCATCGGGCCCGTCGTCCTCAATGAAGTGATGTATCATCCTGCGCCCGGCTACGACGAGTTCGTCGAGCTCTACAATTCCAGCGGCGCAACCGTCGCGCTTTACGATCCGGCGTATCCCACGAACGGCTGGCGCGTGAGCGGGCTTGGTTATTCGTTCTCGAACAACATCACCTTCGGCGCCGGCCAATACCTGTTGCTGGTGAACACCGACCCTGCCTCGTTCCGCGTGAAGTACAGCGTGCCGGTTTCAGTCCAGATTCTTGGTCCATACGCCGGCAATCTGCAGGACAGCGGCGAGCGTTTGAAACTGGAACAGCCCGATTCGCCGGAGCTCGGGACGAACGGCAACATCACGATTCCCTACATCGTCGTGGACGAAGTGCGCTACAACGACAAGCTGCCATGGCCTCCCGGCGCGGACGGCGATGGACCGTCGATCCAGCGCACCACGCCCTTTACCTACGGCAATGAGCCGACCAATTGGTTCGCCAGCGGCATCACGCCCGGCGCCGCGAACGTCTTCAATCAGGCTCCAGTCGTCACGCTCACCGCGCCCGCCGATGGCGCGAGCTTCTCTGTTCCCGTCGACGTGTCACTCAGCGCGACGGCCTCCGACCCGGACGGCACGATCGCGCGCGTCGAGTTTTACGCCGGCGACGTCCTGCTCGGCATCGCCAACACTGCGCCGTTCACCTTCACCTGGTCGAATGCGCCCGTTGGCACTCACACGCTCATCGCCAAGGCGCGTGACAACGGCCTGGCCGTCGCGCCCAGCTCACCAGTGACCATCACCGTCAATCCTCCACCGGTCGGCAGCGGCATCGGTTTGCGCGGTGATTACTTCGATAACAGCGACTTCACCGGCACGCGCGTGCGCCGAATCGATCCCGTCGTGGACTTCGATTGGGGCAGCGGCCAGCCGGACGCGTCCATCGGCGCCGATTCGTTCAGTGTGCGCTGGACCGGCCAGGTGCAACCGCGCTTCAGCGAAGCCTACACGGTCTACGTCGTGGGCGATGACGGCGTGCGGCTGTGGGTGAACAATCAATTGCTCGTCGATCGCTGGATTGATCAAGGGCCGACGGAGTATTCGGGCATCATCCAAATGCAGGCCGGAAACTTGTATGACATCCGCTTCGAGTATTACGAAAATGGCGGCGGCGCAGCGGCGCGATTGCTCTGGTCGTCGCCTTCCGTGACGAAGGAAGTCATTCCCTCCGCGCAACTCTATCCGCCCGCATCCTCGAACCTCCCGCCCATCGTCACACTCACCAGTCCCGCGACCGGCGCGGTCTTCGTTGCGACATCGACGATCACGCTGGCCGCGGACGCCACGGATCCGGATGGCGCGATCTTCAAGGTCGAGTTCTTCAATGGCACCACGAAGCTCGGCGAAGACACGAGCAGCCCGTTCACGTTCGATTGGGCGAACGTCTCGGCGGGCAATCACACGCTGCGCGCGATCGTCACCGACGACAGCGGCATCGTCCGCACCAGCGCACCGGTGAACATCTCCGTAGTCGCCGGCTTCACCCGGAATCTGACGCTCATCAGCACCGGCGCCATCTGGCGATATCGTGACACAGGCGAGAATCTGCAGAGCGCCTGGACTGCCATCCCGTACAACGACAGCGGCTGGAGTAATGGTCCCGCACAGCTCGGTTACGGCGACGGCGACGAACGCACGGTGGTCAGCTTCGGCCCGAACAGCAGTGCGAAGTACATCACCACGTATTTCCGGAACAGCTTCCTCGTCGATGACCCGGCGGCGTTCAGCAGCTTGAACCTGCGCCTGCTGCGCGATGACGGCGCTGTCGTTTACCTGAATGGCTCCGAGATCTACCGCAACAACATGCCCGGCGGCCCCATCGACTATCTCACACCCGCGTCGAGCAGCGTTCCGGACGAAACAACCTTCTACTCCAGCCCAGTGAATCCCGGTTACCTCGTTCTCGGCACGAACGTCGTCGCCGTGGAAATGCATCAGGCGGGCGGTACGAGCAGCGATCTCAGTTTCGACTTCGAGCTCACGGGTGTGCAGAACTTCCTCGCGCCGACCATCGTGACGCAGCCCGAAAGTCAGTCCGCCGCTGGTGGCGGCACGGTCTCATTCGGCGTGGTCGCGAACGGCACCGCGCCGCTTCGTTACCAATGGCGGTTCAACGGCACCGCTCTGCCCGGAGCAACGAATGCCGGCTTCAGCATCGCCAGCGCGCAAGCGGGCGACGCCGGGAATTACACCGTGGTCATCACGAACATCGCGGGCGCAGTGACCAGTGTGGTCGCGACGCTCACCATCTCCACGGACGACTCAGACGGCGACGGCATGCCCGACGTGTGGGAAGAAACTTACGGTCTAAAGAAGCTCGTCAATGACGCCAATCTGGACGCCGATGGCGACGGCTTGAGCAATCTCGCTGAGTTCACCGCCGGCACCAATCCGCAAGATGCAGCCAGCGCGCTACGCGTTGAAGAGATCACCGCTGCGGGCGGTGCGCGAATGCTGAGTTTCAACGCCGTTTCCAATCGCACCTACTCCGTGCTGTTCCGTGATGACGTCGCGACGACAGGCTGGTCCAAGCTCATCGATGTGCCCGCCCGAACTACCAACCGGCTCGAGCGCGTGACCGATTCGCAACCGCCCGGACCGACACGGTTCTACCGGCTGGTCACCCCGGCCCTGCCTTGAGGCCAGAGGGCGCCGGTTGGCGCGGATCACTTGGTTTCCAGGCTGAACTCGGGACTTGCAAACAAGCCGTTCTTGGCTAATTTCCACGCTCCGCTGTTCCCGGATCAACCGGGCGGCGCTTGAGAACATCGATTTATGGCAACAGCAAACGACCTCCGCCGCGGCATGGCGATTAGTTACAACGGCGACGTCACGGTCGTCCTCGACATGCAGCACCGCACGCCGGGCAACCTCCGCGCCTTCGTGCAGGCCTCCCTCCGCAGCCTCCGCACTGGCAAAACCTCCGACGTGCGCTTCAGCTCCACCGAGAAAATCGAAGTGGTGCCGATGATGACCAAGAAGATGGAGTACAGCTACAAGGACGGCGAAGACTACGTTTTCTCGGACCCTGAAACCTACGAGACCGTGACGCTCACGCCCGAGCTCGTTGGCGACGCGAAGAATTACATGGTGGAGAACGGCCAAGTCACCATGACGTTCGTGGATGACAAGGCGGTTCAGATCGAAGTGCCGCCCAGCGTGGTTCTCACCGTGACCGATGCTCCGGAAGGTGTCCGCGGCGATTCCGCCAACAACGTCCAGAAGGCCATCGTGCTCGAAACCGGTATCACCGTTCAGGCCCCGCTCTTCATCAAGACCGGCGAGAAGATCAAGGTGGATACCCGCACGGGCAAATACATGGAACGCGCCTGAGCGACCTTCGCGAAATTTTCCTCCCACAAAGCCCGCCAGACGGCGGGCTTTTTCGTTTACTGCACGCTCTTCGCCGCCGCGATGAACGTGCGAACCTTGGCAGCGTCCTTCTTCCCGGGAGCGGACTCGACACCACTCGAGACATCGAGCCCATAAGGCCGGACCTTGAGCACCGCCTCCGCCGCGTTCTCCGGCGTCAAGCCACCCGCCAGCAATACGGTGTGGCGTCGCGCGGCTCCTGTCGCGAGATCCCAATTGAAACGCGCCCCCGTCCCGCCTAGCTGGCCTGCGACGTAGCTGTCGAGCAACCACGCTTCGTTCGTGTAGGGCTGGGTTTGCTCCAAAGATTCCGCGTCACGCACCCGAAAGGCTTTCATCGTCTTCAAACTGAACCGTCGGCAAAACTCGGGCGTCTCCTCGCCGTGAAATTGGAGCGTGTCCAGTCCGCAGTCGGCGATCGCGCGACGCACCTCGTCCTCCGCCGGATTCACGAACACCCCGACCTTCGCGACGAAGGGCGGAAGCTGGCGGATAATCTCCGCCGCCGCACCAAGGCTCACGTTGCGCGGGCTCGGCGCGTAAAACATGAAACCGAGCGCGTCGGCCCCGGCGTCCACCGCCGCGAGCGCGTCCGCCACGCTGGTGATGCCGCAGATTTTGACTTTCACGATCATCGGGGAAAGAAGGTAGCCGGAAGCGCGGCGCTAAACAACGTCACGAATCAGCGGCTTCAGTGAAGGCGGTTCATCAGTTTGATCGAAGGCTGCCGCCAGACGCGTCGCCGCCATGTCCGCATCGCTCGGAGTAGAGGCATGGATGCGACAGAGGATCTCGCCTGCACGACGTTGCTCACCGGACTTCGCGAGCTGATCCACGCCGACGTCCGGCTGGATTACCGTGTCCTTCGTCAATCGCCCGCCACCAAGATCACGAATCACTTCGCCAATCACGCGCGCATCGCAACGTGTCACATAGCCCGAACAGTGGGCCTTCAGTTCGCGAACCACCGGAGCCGCCGGACCCGCCGCAAGCTTGCGTTGAAATGCGTCAAGGTCACCGCCCTGAGCGACGACCAATGCGTCCCACTTGCGACGCGGTTCACCCGAAGCGAGGCAGCGCACGGCGAGTTCGCGACCGGCATCCAGCGTCGCAACGCGGCCGGTCTGCTCGAGCAGATGCGCCGCGCAGGCGATGACCAGTTCCTTGAGATCGTTCGGGCCACGGCCTTCGAGACATTCCACCGATTCCTTCACCTCCAGCCAGTTCCCCGCCGCGCAGCCCAGCGGCGTGTTCATGTCGGTCAGCATGGCGCGGGTCTTCACGCCGCAGGCCTGCGCCAGATTGACAATCGACTGCGCCAACTCGCGTGCCTGAACTTCGGTCTGCATGAATGCAGCGGTGCCGAATTTCACATCCATGATCAACGCGTCAAGTCCCTCGGCCAGTTTCTTGGAAAGAATCGACGCCGTGATCAGCGGGATGCTCGACACTGTGCCCGTGACGTCGCGAAGCGCATAGAGCTTCTTGTCCGCCGGCACCATAGTCCCAGTCTGCCCGGCCATCGCCAGACCAAGCGCCTGAGTTTGTTCAACGATACGAGCGGGTTCGAGCTGAGTCGTGAAGCCTGGAATGGATTCCAGCTTGTCGAGGGTGCCGCCCGTGATGCCGAGTCCGCGTCCGGAAATCATGGGCACGCGAAAGCCCAGACACGCGAGCAGCGGCGCGAGAGGAAGCGAAACCTTGTCGCCCACGCCGCCAGTGGAATGCTTGTCCACCACCGGACGCGTCTCCGCCGGAAACTTCAGCACCTCGCCGGAATCGCGCATCGCCAGCGTGAGCGCCCGAGTTTCTTCGGTGTTCATTCCACGGAAGAAAATCGCCATCAGCATCGCCGCCATCTGGTAATCAGGGATGCGGCCCGCCGTAAACTCGCCAACGAAGGACTGAATGGCATCCGCGGCAAGCGGTTGGTTCTCACGCTTCGATTCGATCAGGCTAAGGAAGTTCACAGGCGAAGACGGAATTCAGAAAGATCGCTGGTAATCTCAAGTCGCCGGAGACGTTCCCGAGCTGGCTCGTTCTTCTTCGCGACGGTGGGCCGCCGCCATGATCACTTCAGAGATGGCCTCGCCTCCCGGAACCAAGATTGATGCAAAGCCCGTTCCCCAGCCGGGCAATTTGTTGTGCCAGACGATCGTTCCATCAGCCGCGTTCAAGCAGAAAGCTTCGCCCGCGGTAATCGCAAAAACCTCGAGCCCTTCCCACGCCAGCGTCACGAAGTCGCTCCCTTTGAGTTTGGTTTCCCAGCGGATGCTCCCATCGCATCGACTCAGCGCCAGGACATGCCCGCGGATGCCCACGTAGACGAGATCTGTTTTCATGATTGATCGCTATTCCAACAGACGATTGGTAACGAGGAAATTCCTCTGTAAAAGCACTCGCCCGAACCATCTCTCACAGCCCTCGTTCGCCCAGCAACGAACTCGGACGCCGAATTGAAGGTTTCAGCCCGAACGGCTTGATGGCTTTCTCGACCAGGAACGCGGTCGCTTCCTCGACCGAATCGGTCACGTGAAACAGCCGCAGGTCGCCGGGCGAGATCATCTTCGTCTCCGCCATCTTGTGAATCATCGCCACTTGATCGCGCCAGTACTCAGTGCCCATGAGGATCACCGGGAAGTCCTTCAGCTTCGCCGTCTGAATCAGCGTGAGCGCTTCGAACATCTCGTCCAGCGTGCCGAAACCGCCGGGCATCACCACAAACGCGTAGCTGTATTTCACCAGCAGCGTCTTACGCACAAAGAAGTAGCGGAGCGTCACGAAGCGATCGAGATACGGATTCTCCGCCTGCTCGTGCGGCAGCTCGATGTTGCACGCGACAGACCGGCCACCCACATCCTTCGCGCCGCGATTCGCCGCCTCCATGATGCCCGGCCCCCCGCCGGTCATGACGGTGAAGCCGAGCTCGGCAATGGCAGCGCCCATCTTTCGCGCCAGCTGGTAATGCGGGTCAGTCTCCTTCGTGCGCGCGGAACCAAAGACCGTGACGCAAGGCCCGACGAAATGCAGCGCCCGGAAACCACGCAGGAAATCCCACACTACCCGCAGCAACGTCTGCGCTTCCTCGGTTCGGGATTGCGGTCCGGCCAGCAACACGCGATCGGCCACCGGTGGAACAAACATCCGTCCCGGATCAACAGTCTGGTTCATGTCGGAGAAGGAACCACAAACCACGTCTACGAAACAAACCGAAAGCGCTTAACTTCATTGGCAATTCTCGTTCTCTCCAGCATCCAGCGTAGGTCAGATCATGTTCATGAAACTCCCTGGAGCGACAAATCGGCCTCACGTCCGATGCTACAGGGATGTGTGCGGCTCGGTGGTAGGACTCCGGATTGGTCCCGGCGTGCATCTCGAAAATCACCGTCCGTCCCAAGTCTCCGGGATCAGCCACCTCAATATTTTACTTTTTCGAGCGGGCATTTGCCTGGCATTTCCGTCTGACTGGGAACTCATGCGGTCTACCACACGTTTGTCATGAAGTACTGCCTGGTCATTTGGACCCTCCTTTTCACCGCCATCGTCGCGACTGGCGCAGACGCCCGCGCCAAGGCGGATTCGAACACTGACCCACTCTTCGCCGGACCGATCCCGCGCCTGCAAATCGAGATCCCCGCCGACGGCATGAAGACGCTTCGCGAATACAAACAGGTCTGGCGCCAGCAACGCCCGGAGCGCATCGACGTGCGCGTCACCGTTCGCGACGGCAACCAGACCTACACCAACGTCGCGCTCCACCTCAAAGGCTCCTACTCCTTCCAGCCTATCGATGACAAACCATCGATGACGCTCAACTTCGACAAGTTCGCACGCGGCCAGCTCTTTCACGGTCTGGATAAGATCCATCTCAACAACTCCGTGCAGGACCGCAGCTATCTCTGCGAAACGTTTGCGCGCGATCTCTTCCTGTCACTCGGCGTGCCCAGCCCGCGCGCAACCCCGGCGATCGTCTCCATTAACGGTCGCGACGCCGCTCTCTACGTCCTCGTCGAAGGCGCGAACAAACGTTTCGTGAAACGCCACTTCGCCTCCGCCGAGGGCAACCTCTACGACGGCGGCTCCGGCGGCGACGTTACGAAGGCGCTCGAAACCGACTCCGGAAAATTTCAAAACAACCGCACCGACCTCACCAATCTCGTGAAAGCCGCCCGCATCAAGCTGCCCGAGGCGCGACTTGCTCAACTGAACCGCGTGCTCGATGTCGACCGCTTCATCACTTTCGCCGCCGTTGAAGCCTTCATCGTCCACTGGGATGGCTACGCGATCGGCTGCAACAACTACCGGGTCTTCCATGACACCTCGCGCGGCAAGATGGTCTTCATCCCGCACGGGCTCGATCAATTATTCGGCGTCTCCAGCTCCCCCAGTCTCAGCCTCACGCCCGTGTTCAAGGGCATGGTCGCCAAGGCGCTTTTCTCCGTGCCCGACGCCCGCCAGCGCTACCTCGACCGCATCGCGCAACTCGCAACCAATGAACTTCGCACCGACGCGCTTCACGCCCGTGTCGACAAACTCGCCGCACGTCTGCAGGCCGGATTGAAGGATCAGCCCGGACTGCACTCAGCAATTGAAGGCACGGCCGAGGATCTGAAGACCCGGATCTACCAACGCGCCGCCCATGTTGCGCGGCAGTTGAAGAATCCGCCTCGTCCCGCGCCGATCGCCGCAGACAACAGCGTGCTTCTCGGTTCTTGGAACTTCAAGGCCGGGACCACGCGCACAGCAAGTGGTGGTCGCAGCACCGTCGCGGGTCGACAACTCCTCAGCATCTCGACAGACGGCCGGGAAAGCACCGGAGCCTGGCGCAGTACCGTGCTGCTGGAGACCGGCCGCTATGAATTCACCGGACTGGCGAAAGTTGGAAACCTCCCGGCCAGTGCGCCCGGCAACAACGGCGTCCTCCTGCGCATCTCCGGCGAACGCTCGACCGCCCGAATCGCAACTCCGTCCGACTGGACCCCGCTGCGCTACGAGTTCGACGTCCTCGGCATCATGGACGTGGAACTGGCGTGTGAATTCCGCGGCCCGACCGGAACAGGAATCTTCGACCTCAACACCCTCCGCCTCGTCCGCAAAGGCCCGCCGTCGAATCGAGAAGAGATTGAAGCGGAGTGAAATTCTGGGAACGCTGAATTCACTCACTGTAGCAGCCGCGGCAACGAGGCGGAAGGTCGTTGGAACTCCACCTTCTCACGTCGGATGCTACCGCCAGATAAGACTCGAGAAGCCGGACCATGGACTCCATCAAATCTCGTCGCTGCGCACTTCACAGAAGCGACGTTTCAAGAACCAGCCGATGATTGGTCCAAACGTCGCAATCCCGAAGAAGAACAACCGCGCCTTGAGCGCGCTCTGCGCCATCTCCACCGGTTGCAGCGCCGATTCAGGACGCACCCGGTATTGCAGCTCCGGCGCGAGACGGAACGACGCCAGCGTCTCGGCAAACACATTCGTCCACGTCGAAAAATCCTCCGGCCTCGCCGCACACGTGAGGGTGATGGAACCGCGCTCGGCATAGTGAATGTGATCGATCTCCCGCATTCGGCCGAGAACCGGATCGTGCCGCTCGAGCGTCACGGTCAGCACATGGCGGTTGGTATCATAGTCAGTCTCCAGAATGTCCGCCGCCTCGAACCCATCCGGACGAATGTGATCCCGCAGGGCCATCTCGCGCAGGCTTTCATTCGCGAGCATGTTCAGCACCTGCTCCGGAATCCGCCGGTAGCCAATGTCCTGGACAAAGATTAGCGGCGTCGGAATGAGCCCCTGCGCACCCACCACCGTGTATCCGACACTCGTGCGGCTCGGACCCGGCTTGCCACTCGGCTCTCCTTCGAGCGCGGCTATCTGTTCCTTCAACAAGTTCGTCCAGCCTGCAGGAATTTTGAGGGTGAAGCGGGCCGGAGCGGAATTGGACTGCGCCTCGATTGGCATATCGTTCGTCGCGGCCGAAACGCTGTGCAACATCAACGCAGCGGTCGCCAGCCAACCCGAGAACATCACGCGCCAAACGCGCGACCATGGGAAAGAGAATTGAGTCATAATAACGGGTCCCCTGTAAAAGGAATAGATTAGCTCCTGGGAAAGTGCGCCCCTCCCTGGGCGCGTTGCTCATTCGATCTGGTTATGCCGCCTTCGTGTCGGGCACCGTGTTCGGAGCGGACATAACATTCGCCGCCATTGCGACGGCTGGCTGCACGATGGAACGCGACGCCCGGTAAGCCTCATAGAACCCCGGCGCCGTGCCCTTGAACTTCACCGCCAGCCGGTCCAACTGACCCGTGATCAGGTTGTCCAGCCGCGCGAACTGCGCCTCCAGTTGACGCGTCGCTGCACGGCCCACCGCCTTCGTGGTGCGCGGCTTCGTCTGCACTTCCTCGAACGCCTTGATGCGATTCTTGAGCGTCGTCAGGTCCGCCTGCGTGACCTTGTAATCCGTCAGCGAATCCAGGTGCTCTCTCACCCACTGTTGGACGTCACGGCAACGATTGAGGACCGCTGTGGAACTGCCGCGCGTGATGCTCGTGCGTGAGAAATCCGTTCTCACCGCCAGATCGTTCGAATCATTCGCCACGCTCCACGCGTGCAGCGACGACACCAGATCGAACGCACAATCACCCAGCAGACGGAGCGCCTCGTTACGGTCTGCCGAGGCCGCCGTCTTTGAACTCTCCTGTGTTTGGGCCGTCTGCGTGATCTCATCGATCAAATCCGCCAGTTCCTCCGCAGCGGTGGTGAATGCCTTCGGCCCGGCCTGCACAATCTCCTGATAGTCCGGATGGTTGATGGTATCGCGACACGTCCTCGCCATCGCGAGCTTTGCGTTGAATGCTGCCTTCATCGTTTCTGTTCCTTTCGTGGTAGGGACGCTCCCCGCATGGTCTTCAGCCCGTGGAGAAACATCCTGTTCTTTAGTTACGAAACGGACATCGGACCACCTTTTCGAAAACTTAAATGAGGAGTTAACTGCACCTGTTTCCGGGGCCGCAGCGCATCGGCCGCGATCCACACAATGGCACGTTCGACTGATGGCAACTCACCGAAATAGTAAGCGAACCTGCGCCGCACATCGCGGCGCAGGTTCACATTTTCCCAAACCCACCCCTCAGCTAACTAAGATGCTTTTTTGAAGGAAATCGGAGAGATTCTCTCAGCGTCGGGGTACTTCCTTCAATCGGTAGAAGCGGTAGGGACGATCCATGACCCTTTCAAAGATGTAGGGCATCTCGGTGGGGGAAATGATGCCATCATCCTCCCACGCCGTCCGACACTCGCAGCCGCACAGGTCGGAGACCTTCTGGAGCATGTAGCTCACCTGTGTGCTGGCGTTGGTCAGAATGAAGTGAACCGTTCCTTCCGCAACCTGCCCGATTTCCAATCCGAACAAATTGGTGGTCACGGACACCACCAGAGTATTCGTGACGCAATAGTTCGGTGACCCACCGTCACACAGGCGGACGCGATTCGTGTATGTGCCGATCTGGGCGCGAGTTGGTGCCCAGCGGAGCACCCCGCTGCTTGCGTCGATGGTCAAACCGCCTGGAACATTTCCGATAAATGAATACGCTAGCGGATTGCGCGGGCAGTCCGGATCATCACTGCACAGCGTGATGAAGTTGGTCTTCCCGACATAAACAGTGCCCTCGGCATACGACAACCTCGGCGGCTGGTTCACTTCATTGACCGTGACTTTGACGAAGCCGAGATCGTTCGCCTCGTTGTTGCAGAAATCCACGACGTAGATGCCGATGTTGTAGGTCGCAGGCCCCTGGCACTCCTCCGGGGTCCACGAGAACATGCCGGTCACCGGATCAATCGTCGCCCCTTTCGGGGGATCGATGAGTTGATAACTGACACAGGAATCGGGCGTGGTGCCAACCACTCCAACTTGGAAACTGAGGTTTCCCGTTTCAGAATTAGTTCTTGCAGCAGGAGAAATTAAAGAAATATTGCCGCGTTTGATGTGGATATCGTCCAGGTACCACCCGGATCCGACATCACTCCAATCTCCGTAGTATGGATTGGCCACATGGTAAAAACTCAGTCGCACCTGCCGGCCTGCATAGGCCCTTAGTCCAACTGCAACCTTGCTCCAAGGCGTCTCATGCGCTTCGTCGACTGGCTGGGCCACTGTCACCCACGCACTCCAGGTTCCATTGGTCCAGACCGAAACCTGCACATAACCGTAGTCCCGCCAGCTGTACGAAGCCCACTGCCAGAATCGTAATTCCAATTCCTCGCCCGCCACCACGCTGGGCAATTGGACCGCTGGGCTGATTAACCGGCTGTCGGGCCAGGCTGGATAGCTGCCACCAACCACCGTGGCCGCGACTTTTTGCCCTCCGTGCGCTTGGTTTGGGCCGGACGTGGGCACGCCCACCTGCCAAATTCCACCGTCAGTAGACCAGTCACGCCAGCCGTTCTCAAAACCCTCCACCCCGGTCCATTGGGGGACTCCTCGCCATATCTCGATATCGTCCAGGTACCACCCGGATCCGACATCACTCCAATCTCCGTAGTATGGATTGGCCACATGGTAAAAACTCAGTCGCACCTGCCGGCCTGCATAGGCCCTTAGTCCAACTGCAACCTTGCTCCAAGGCGTCTCATGCGCTTCGTCGACTGGCTGGGCCACTGTCACCCACGCACTCCAGGTTCCATTGGTCCAGACCGAAACCTGCACATAACCGTAGTCCCGCCAGCTGTACGAAGCCCACTGCCAGAATCGTAATTCCAATTCCTCGCCCGCCACCACGCTGGGCAATTGGACCGCTGGGCTGATTAACCGGCTGTCGGCATCGCCAGGATAGTTTCCATCGAGGACCGTGGCCGCGAGACCGTTTGTCTGGCCCGTTCGCGTTCCTATCTGCCAAATCGAGCCATCTGTCTCCCATCCATTCCAGCCCTTCTCAAAATGTTCACCACCGCAGAGGATGTCGTGGCAAACAACGAAGATATACGCCGATTGGCTGGTTGTTGAATTGTGAGGATTGATTGCGACGACGCGATAGTTGCCTTCGACGTCTTTTGAAAGATTGGTGAAGACTAAGGAGCCGTTGGTCTGCCCAGGCATAATGGCCCATTCGGTGGCGTTGCTGCGATACCATTGGTAGCTCGAGCGCGGCGTGCCGTTGGCGAAGGCGCTGAGGCCGGCACCGAGCAGGAGATATCCGCTCTGGTTCTCTGGCTGGCGCGTGAACCACGGCGCGGGACCCGGCGCACCGGAGCATTTGCCGGAGCCGGCGGCGGCGTAGAGGGCGGTCACTTCGGCAGCGTTCAGGGCGCGGTCATAGAGGGCGGCTTCATCCACCCAACCTTTGAGGAACTGCGCGTCGCCTCGGCGACCGATGTAGAGCGGGGAGTTCCCGTCACCTGACGCACCGGTGAAGTTGGTGCTGGTGCCCACGAGTTGACCATTTTGATAAAGGTTCAAGGCATCGCCCTTCTTGAGCGTGGCGACGATGTGATGCCATCGGCCGGTGAGAATCTGACCGCCGGTTACACCGGCAACGGTCGTGCCAGCGGGCGTCCACAAGTAGAACTCAGGAACGCCCGCCGTAGTGAGGCTTATTCCATACTCCCATTGGCCCGGGCTCCCCTTGGCGAATACGGTGCGTCGAGCCTGTCCGGTCACGGCATCCGTCTGCGGCAACTGGTCGAGCTTCACCCAAGCCTCGACGGTCATCTCGCCGTTGGTGCCGACGTGGGGGCTGAGTTCGGGCGCGTCAATCACGGCGACGTAGGCGTCGGTGCCGTTGAATCGGAAAGCCGCGCCGGCCACGCCGGGACCATACGTGGTGCCGCCCCAGACGGCACCGTCGTGATGATTGGTGATGGAGTCGAGGCCACTGCCGTCCGCCGGCCACCAAGCAATAATGTCGGTCGGTGGCTCAGTACACCACGGCACGCTGATTTGCGCCACAGCGCTGGTGGCGGAACCAAACGGGTTATTCGCACGCAGGGAATAACCGCCACCATTGGCAAACGTCACATTGCTGACGGTCAGCGAGTACGTGTCGGCTCCGGAGACATTGGGCGCGGTAACCGGATTACCATTGAACAGCCATTGGTAGGTAATCTTTGGCGCACCCGCTGCCAGCGCCGTGAGAGTGATAGTCTCACCAAGGAAGGCATCCCGCCCGGTCGATTCGATGACGAACGTCGGAGCCGGGGAGTTGCCGAAGCATTTGCCGCCGGCTCCGGCACCGTGGATGGAACTGATCTGAGTGGCGGTGAGCGCCACATTGTAAATGCTCCAATCATCGATCGAGCCCTGGAATACCGTGGTGGAGTCGTTGATGGTCGATTGCCCGAGGGACGCCCCTGAGCCGTCGTCAGTAATGGCCGGGGAGTTGGTCGCTCCATCGAGTTTGCCATTGAGGTAAAGCAGGCGGCGCGTGCCGTCGAAGACCAGGGCCACGTGATTCGATCCGCCGAGGGTCAACGAATTCGTGCTGAAGAGACGTCGGGAACTGTCGTTGTTGACCCATGATTCTAGGCGTCCGGTGCCGCTCTGAATTCCGAGGGTGGCGATACGATTGCCTTCGGTAAAGATGGTGGGATAGGTGGAATTGGAGAAGCTTTCCGGACGGACCCATCCTTCGATGGTCCATCGCGACAGGCGGCTCAGATCCGTGTTTGTATTCTCCAAAATACGAACCCGCCCGCCGGAACCATTGAATTGAAAAGCCTGCCCGACCACGCCGTTGGTATAGCCAACCGCACCTTGGATCACGGCGGAACGCTTGCCGATTATGTCGTAGGAATGGCGTTCAGCGGGCCACCAGCCTACCAATCCGTCTGGCGCAGGTGTGCAATTCTGCGCGATTACGGTGCCGGCTGTTCCCACAACAGTTGCGGCGACGAGCATGGCGTGAATCCAGAACTTGGAGACAATTCTTCGGATCAGATTGTCATTCATCTTCGGAAAAAGGTACGTGTGCATGGAATCTCCGGGTTGTTTGAGGGTGAGGGAACGCGGTGTGGATGGTCCTGCGAAACGCTCCCTGCGGACGGGAAATAAAGCCCTCAGCCCGCGAGGAAACTGGCCTGAGCGCAACGGCCGCTTTGGCCATTCCACCCGGTCCCACACCGAATAGTTTCGGCTGGGCAGGAGTGTCCACAGGAATCGCATTACCTCCTTCATCGCAAAGCGGTGAAGTTTTATTGCGACTGGTTCAAAAAATCTTCAACCGAAACGAAGCAGCTCAAAGCAACCGCCTGACGAAAAGTCCATCACGGCTGCAAAGAAACGAGCGGAATGCAAAGTGACAAGTGCTGAAACACGGCGGACACGAATTCCACGAAGTCCAAACTTCCTCCTGCGTGCCAATCGGTGACACTCGTGTCCCGCATCGGTTTTGGCGTGTATTCGGCCGTTGCTAAATCGACAACTTCTCAGGGAATTCTGCGTAGGGCGGCAGCAGTTTCGTCCCAGTCTGTCTGATAGTTGAGCTGGCTGAACGCCATCAGTTTCAAGCGAAGGGCCAATTCGGAACTCGACAGGTCAGGTGGCAAAGTGAGCAGGAGCGCGAGCGCATCTCCGACACGGCCTGATTCTCCGGACAGGAGTCGATAAGCGCTTTGAAGCGCCGACGATGGCGTGTCGGAGAAATGGAACGAATCCGCCATGGCAGTCCGAAAAGTCAATTCGCTCGCGGTCAATGGACGACCGGATTCACTCACACGCAAGCGATAGAGTCCTTGAACCGCCAGCGGGCGATTCCGCCAGGCATCAATGACAGAAAAGACGACCGGCGGTGTAGCGTTGGTAAGCCGCCATGGCGGAGTGGCAGGGCTGAACTCGTCCTGAATGGTCACGTCATACGTCTTCCCCGGCTCCGACTTCCACAGAATCAGCGGTGTCAGGCTAGCGGTCACTCCAGCGGGGGAATAGATGACGATGGTTTGAACACTCCGCGTGAACGCGATCCAATTGGATTTGGACAGCTCGGTCGCTGGGTCAAAGAGAATCGCAGGTGCAGCCGAGTTGGTTGAACGAGCCGGGGTGACCGCGGCGCTGGCAACAAGCTCGCCGACAGCGGCGCGAACCGGGCCGCGCAGAGGGAGTTCGCCGTTCGGTGCCACCAATGAAGCGAGCGAGCCCTGGGGCAGAGATATTTCGTCTCCGCTGCGCAGGCTGACGGAAACGGTCACAGCGCGGCGCTCGCCAGCGCGCCGAACTTCGGAATTACCTTCCAACAGGATCAGATGAGCCACCGGCCTGTCGTCGGCGGAATTCTTGGACGCCACCGGGTGCGACAGTTGGTTTATCCAAACAAATAAACCGATGGCTATGAAAACTAGGGCAGCGAACGCCGCGCCGCGAGCCAGCGGGCTCCCCGACGGCAGCCAGAACCAAAACGCTTGCCAGAGTGAGGGCGCCGGGGTGGGGACGGGACGGGCGGATGGCGGCGCACTCTCGGAGGAGGCAGCATGGGATACGGGAAGGGAATCGCGGACCACCTGCTGCAATTGCCGCAGCCGCGCCTCGGGAATTTTCGCCGGAGGCGGATTGCTGATGAAGGCGGCGGGGCCGGCGGCCTTTAGCGACTGCCAGGTTGCTCTGAGCGCGTCAAACTCCGCGCGTCGTTCTGCACTCTCGTCCAAAAGGGATTTGAGGCGGGATTGTTCCTCCCGCGTTGCTTCTCCGGCCAGAACTTTGGCAGCCAATATTTCAAATTCGTCTTCCATGATTGCCGATCACGTCCCTCAATAAAGTTCAGCCTTCATCCTTTACCTATCGCAAAAACCCGTGGAGTTCTTTCTTCAACACTGGGGAATTCTCAATGATGACCCGCAAATCCTTCACTCCGCGAAAGACTTTCGCGCAGGCAGTGCCGAGGGGAATTTGGTGCTGAGCACTGAGTTCCTCGTAGGTTTTTCCCATCAATATCTTCTCTTCGAGCAACTGACAGGTGTCCGGGTCCAGTCCGCTCAACGCTTGTTGGAGAAGTTTGGTGCGTTCAGCGGATTCCACGATGGAGAGGACGTCTTCAGGTGCGGCGATTCGTTCAATCAACGGGTATTGATCTGAGGAATCGTCGTCCAGCGACACCACGTCGGCGGTTCGTTTGGCTGCCGAGTTCCGCCGAATAGCGGAGACTGCCCGGCGTTCGGAAATCATGTACGTCAGCGCACACAGGTCGTCAATGGTTCGAGCACGATGAATCTCAGATACCAACTGCGCGAGCGCCTCGCTGGCGGCTTCTTCCGCATCTGACTCGCATTTTAGCTGACTGCGAGCCGCCATCATTGCCAGAGGCCACAACTTTTTGAACGCCACTGTCCAGGCGGCTTCATCCAAGGCGCGGAGTGCCTCAAGATCAAGCCCCGGCTGTTCTTCGGAAGGAACAGCGGAGGAATCATCAGCTCCGTCGGATGTCGGTTCGGTCGGCATCAAAAATGGGTTTTTCAGGTGAGCCGGACTTGGCGGAACGGTAGACGAGTCGCCTCGAAATTCACAAGATGAAAGCCCTGAGTAGGTTGGTTCCGGGCGCATAGTTTCAGAGTGATTTCCACAGTGAAGAACGAGACTCCCTGAATCCGACGAGTCCTTTGCTTCTTCGCCTCCGCAGGCACAGTCTTGCAAAACCCGATTCATCCTCAAACTCCGGCGAAACTGAATTGCTTCATCCACAGTCGTCTGTTAGTTGAATCGTCACACAACAAGCCAACTCGACGAATGAGGAACGTGCCCACGATGATTGCGATGGCAGGAAATGGTTTCCGGCGGCTCCAGCATCGCCTCGGATCATTCGTTCCCTGTCTCGCTCTTCTACTTTTCATTATCGGAATGCACCCGCGGGCGACCGCGGATGAGATCGATGACCTTCACAAGCAATGCCATCGCCTGATTATTGATGAGACCAAGCTCCTGGAGGCGCGGCCACTCGTAGACAGGCTACAGCATTTCAACAAAAACTATATCCACAGGAGGCAAACCAACCGAGCGCGTC
>CAZBIC010000024.1:0-121324 GCA_964491875.1 uncultured Bifidobacterium sp. | reverse complement strand
CGCAGCTCCCAACCCCACTCCCGTCCCGCCAGCGCCAAGGTCGAAGAGAAAAGTTTGCGCCGGGGATGAAATGGCAACAGCGAGGCCGGCGAGCGTGAAGAAATTGCTGAGAACCTTCTTTCGCAATGAAATGAATCGATACATAAAACGACAAATGTTTTGTTCTGAGTTGCGGTGCTGAATCCCCTATTTTGTAGTCGAACCTTCCCCGTTTCGTCAACGATTCAGACAACGTTTCGCGGCATTTTACACGTCGACCAGCAGCTTCTTGCGACGAAACAAAAGTGATTGCTCCCTGCGGAGCACAGATTCAACGCTTCGCGTTCCACTCGTTCAGCCCTCGCTCGTCGGAGGGCGGAACGGGCAGCAGTTGAAGACGCTCCATCGCTTCGCCAATCAGATAGAGCGAACCCGTGATGAGCAGGAACGGATCGCGCGCACTGAGTTGCAGGGCTTGCGCGAGCGAGTCGCAAACTTCGACGGCCGCGGAGGGATTCGCATTTCGGCAAGCCGAAGCGAGCTCCGACGGAGCCAGCGTGCGGTGGCTGCTGACGGGCACAACCAAGAGGCGCCCAGCGAGCGGCGCAAGAATTTCAGCGATCGATCGCCAGTCCTTGTCACTGAGAACACCGAGAATCATCGTCGGCCGCACCTCGCGAAACTGTTCGCGGAACGCCGCCGCCAGCGCCTGTGCGCTTGGAATATTGTGAGCCCCATCGAGCAATATCTGCTGGCCGGGAGCCGTCGTAACGAGCTGCATTCGTCCGGGCCAATACACGGTCGAAAGACCGTTCAGGATCGCTTCTTGGGAGATCGGAATCTTCGGTTCCACCGCACGCACCGTGGCGACGGCCACCGCGCCATTCAATCGCTGGTGCTCGCCGACGAGCGGAATCTTCGCGACGTCCAGCAAAGCGCCACGGGCGTCATTTCGATCAATGACGGTGAGAAGGGAATCGTTTTCGTGCGCCACTTTCGCGATCACTTCCAGCCCGCGACCCGGTTCCGCCGCGGTGATAACTGGGACGCCGGGCTTGATGATGCCCGCTTTCTCGGCGGCGATTTGTTCGTGGGTATCACCCAGCCATTGCTGGTGGTCGAGACCGATGTTGGTAATCACGCTGGCCAGCGGAGTCACGATGTTGGTCGCGTCGAGCCGTCCGCCCAGTCCCGTTTCCCATACCACCAGATCGCACTGGCGATCTGCGAACTGCCGCAGGGCCATGGCGGTGACGACCTCAAAGAACGTGGGATGCGATTCCACCGGGAACTTCTGGAGCAATGGCTGAATCTCGCGCACCAGCCGGACGACGTCACCTTCGGAAGCCGGCACGCGGTTGACCTGCATCCGCTCGTTGAAGGACACGAGATGCGGGGAGGTGAACAATCCCACGCGCAATCCGGCTGCACGATAGATGCTTTCCAGCATGGCGCAGGTGGACCCCTTCCCGTTGGTGCCGGCCACGTGGATGAATCGAAGCTTGTCCTGCTGGCTTCCGAGCATGGCCGTCAGGCGCCGGATGTTCTCCAAGCCCGGCTTCGCCCCGAACACTCCGAGGCTGGAGAGGAACTCAATGGCGGCGGCGTAAGTCATTTGTATTCGCAAGCTTTGGCATGGGTCGGGACTCAGTATCGCTACTGAGGATGTTTCCCCGATCGCGGGTCGCGCACAATTTCGGGATTGTCACTCTTCGGCCCGGTGTTACAGTTTCGCCACTCAAAAGACAGCAACCTGTAGTACCCCGGAACACGCGTCTATGCCGAACGACAATTCAGAAACTTCGACCGGCGATGATTTGCTCAAGAACTCGACGCTCTACAAGGAATTCCAAGCGGAGCGCGAAGAGATTTTGAAGCACAAGTGGATTGAATCCGAGAAGGCCGGTCACGACATCGGCTTTGAACGCGCGCTCACGGACTGGATCATCAAGCACCGGTCCAAATGGCGCAAGAGCCGGCAGACCGCGCACGCCGGGCACAGTTGAGCTGAGCCATCCGGGCTCAAGTTTTCAGAACTCCTTTAAGGCGGCCCTGTGAGGCGGCCAAGGAACGATGAGAGACGGATTTCGAAATCATTACTATTCGCAACATCGAACGGGCTCCCGCCCGGTTCGATTTTTTTATGCCCGACAAGTCCACCATCCTTAACGCCCAGGCGATTCACCGCGTGCTCACCCGCATCGCCCACGAAATCGTGGAGCGCAACGACAGCGCCAACTCCATCGTGGTCGTCGGCGTGCAACGCGGCGGCATCCACCTCGCGGAACGGCTCGGCGGCCTGCTCAAGACCATCTGGGGACACGCGGTTCCCGTCGGAAAGCTCGACGTCAGTATGCACCGGGACGATTTGGACCAGCACAGCGCGCCGAACATCCAGCCCACCGTGATGCCCTTCGACATCAACGGCAAAACCGTCGTCCTCGTCGACGATGTGCTTTTCAGCGGTCGGACCACGCGGGCCGCCCTCGACGCGCTCAACGACTTCGGTCGCCCGCGGCGAATCCAACTCGCGGTCCTCGTCGATCGCGGCCATCGCGAGCTACCCATCAAGCCAGACTTCGTCGGCAAAAACGTTCCCACCGCGGCGAATGAACGCATCGACGTGCAACTGAAGGAAACCGGAGGCGAAGACGCAGTTTACCTCGAGAAAACGGCATGACCAACATCAACACCGCCGGCTGGCATCGCAAGCACCTCCTCGACATCGAGTCCCTCACCGCTGAGGAAATCAACGTCGTTCACGACACCACCCGCGCCTTCAAAGCCGTCGGCGAACGCGCGATCAAGAAGGTCCCCGCCCTGCGCGGCAAGACGGTCATCAACCTCTTCATCGAGCCCTCCACCCGCACCCGGATCAGCTTTGAGCTCGCCGCCATGCGACTCACGGCGGACGTGATCAACTTCAGCACCGAAGCCTCCTCGTTGAAGAAGGGCGAAACCCTCAAGGACACCGCACGCAACCTCGAAGCCCTTAACGCGGACATCATCATCATCCGCCACAGCGCGACGGGCGCACCGCACTTCCTCTCCCGCTTCCTGCGCGGCAGCGTGATCAACGCCGGCGACGGCGCGCACGAACACCCCACCCAGGCGCTGCTCGACACGTTTACGATTCGCGAAAAGAAAGGCCGCATCGCCGGGCTGAACGTCACCATCCTCGGCGACATCCTCTACAGCCGCGTTGCCCGTTCGAACATCCACGCCCTGCTCAAGCTGGGCGCGAACGTCACTCTTTGCGGTCCATCTACGCTCGTCCCGAAAGTCTTCGAGCAGATGGGTTGCCGGGTCACTTACAACGTCGACGAAGCGATTGCCGAGGCGGACGTCATCAACCTGCTGCGCATCCAACACGAACGTCAGCGCAAGACGATGTTCCCGAGCATCGGCGAATACACGAATCTCTTCGGCCTCACCAAGGCGCGCTTCGAGAAGACCAAGCCCGACGCGCTCATCATGCATCCCGGCCCGATTAATCGCGGCGTGGAGATCAACAGCGAGATCGCCGATTGCGAACGCTCGGTGGTCCTCGAACAAGTCACCAACGGCCTCGCCGTCCGCATGGCCGTGCTGTTTCTGGTGAACGGCGGCAAAGGTCCGCAGGAAATTGCCGGTTAACCAGCGGCGAAGAAGAATCGACAGGTCAATCTGCGGCAAATAACTCTTGCACGCCCGATGGTCGATTTGTAGATTCGCCGTCCCTTGGGCACGCATAGCTCAATTGGATAGAGCATCTGACTACGGATCAGAAGGTTTCAGGTTCAACTCCTGATGCGTGCACCATCCTCAAGGTTTCACTCCCCTCCCTCCACGACGAATTGCCCGAACCGGACAACCCGAGCCCTCCGCGCAATCTGTAAAGAATAGCCCGGCAGTGCAAAAAGCGTTCGCCAACCACAAATCGCAGTGGCAGGCTTCGCCGCAATGTTCCTGGCAGCGGTCCTCATCTCGGCTGAGAACTGGGTAATCCCCGGAGCCATTTTCGCTGCCGTCGTTCTCCTCCTGCTGGCGTGGTCGTATCGCAATGCTCCCGGCGGCGGCGGATTCCGCGCGCTGTGCCTCCTTCTCAAATTGCTGGGAGTTCTCGCGCTTGCCCTCTGCCTCTTGGAACCGCTCTGGAGCCGCGAACGCGCCCGGCCGGGCGCCAATTATTTCGCCGTTCTCGCGGACAACAGCCAGGGCATGAAGATCAAGGATCGCGGAGCAACCAAATCACGCGGCGAGAATCTTCAAGCGCTGCTCGGCTCCGATAAACAGGACTGGCAGCCGAAGCTCGACGAAAACTTCCAGCTGCGCCGTTACCTCTTCGATGCGCGGCTGCAATCCACCCGCGACTTTTCGGAACTCGCCTTTGATGGACGCGTCTCCTCCATGGTCTCCGCCCTGCGCAATCTCGCCGATCGCTACAAAGGCCAGCCTCTCGCGGGCGTGTTGCTGATGACCGACGGTAACGCCACTGACCTCGGCGAAGGTTTGCCCGACCTCGCCGGACTGCCCCCGATTTACCCAGTGGTGATGGGAACGGACGACGACGTGCAGGATGTTTCCTTGCAGCGAATCACCGTGAGCCAGACGTCGTTCGAGGATGCGCCCGTGACTTTGCAGGCAGAAGTGAGCGCCACCGGCTATCCGGGCGAATCGGTCGTAGCGCAACTGGTGAAGGTGGGCCATCTCTCCACGCTGACCAACCTGACCACGCCGCCCCCTGCCCCGGTCGTCACCAATACCTCCCGTCGCGCACGAAATCGCGCCGCCACCAATGCAGTCGCCGCATCGCCGACCAAGGCGATGGTGATTCCGGTGGACAAAATCGTGACCGAACAACGCCAACTGGCCTCTGAGGACGGCGGTGCGGCGAGTTTCCGTTTTCAGTTCAAGCCCGACCAGAGCGGGCTTTCGTTCTATCGACTGCAGGTTTCCCCGAAGACTCCGTTGGACACTCTCACCAACAGCGCCGCCACCTCCGAGGCCACGCTCGCCAACAACAGCCGCGTGGTCGTGGTGGATCGCGGTCGCGGTCCCTACCGGATTCTCTACGTCGCCGGGCGACCGAACTGGGAATACAAATTCCTCCAGCGCTCAGTCATGGAAGACGATCAGGTTCAATTGGTAGGGCTGTTTCGAATCGCCAAGCGCGAGACCAAGTTTGAATTTCGCGGCCGCGCCGGCGAATCCAGCAACCCTCTCTTCCGTGGTTTCGGCAACCAGTCGAAGGAAGAAATCGAGCAATACGATCAGCCCGTTTTTCGCGTTGCCAACGCCCCGACCGAGGATGAATGGAAACGACTGATGCAGGGATTCCCCAAGTTGCCTGAAGACCTCTTCAAATACCACGCCGTCATCGTGGACGATCTTGAATCTCAGTTCTTCAGCGCCGACCAGATGTCGCTCCTCCAAAAATTCGTCTCCGAACGCGGCGGCGGATTCCTCATGCTCGGCGGCGCGGAATCGTTCAAGGAAGGCAAGTATCACCGCACGCCCATCGGCGACATGCTGCCCGTCTACCTCGATGCGCCGGCCGAAGACGCCGCGCCCGGCGCCCTGAAACTCGATTTCACCCGCGAAGGCTGGCTGCAACCGTGGGCACGCCTGCGCGCGAATGAATCCGACGAACGCCGACGCCTTGCGGACATCGCGCCCTTCGGCGTGTTGAATAAGGTCCGCGCCGTCAAGCCCGGCGCCAGCGTAATCGCCACCGCCAGCGACGGCCGCACGCAACATCCCGCGCTCGCCGTGCAACGGTTCGGCAACGGCCGCGTCGGCGCCATCCTGCTCGGTGACATCTGGCACTGGGGATTCAAAGACGAGGCGAATCAAAAGGACATGGCCAAAGCGTGGCGCCAGACGATGCGCTGGCTCGTGGCTGACGTTCCCCAACGCACCGAGCTCGTCGCCGAAGCCAGGGCCGGCGATCCGAATCAAGCCATTCGCCTTCAGGTGAAGGTTCGCGATAAAAAGTTTCAACCGCTCGACAACGCCAGCGTCACCCTGCATGTGCGGCCCGTCGGCGCCGCCGGCGTCACGAACATCGTCCGCCTCACCGCAGAGGCCGCCCCTAGCCAGGCCGGAGTTTACGAAGGCACCTACGTTCCGCGTGACACCGGCGGTTACCACGCCGAGGCCGTCGTGGTGGACGAGAACGGCATGGAAGCCGGACGCAGCGAAGTGGGCTGGACCTCCGACCCGGCGTCCGACGAATTTCGTTCCCTCAAACCGAATCGCGCCCTGCTGGAAGCGATCGCCAAGGGAACCGGCGGCGAAGTTGTTTCCGCGAGCAAACTCACCGACTTCGCAAAGTCGCTGCCGAACCGTAAGGCGCCCATCACTGAAAGCTGGACCTCACCACTCTGGCATCAAGCGGGAGTGTTTCTTTTCGCCCTCGCGTGCTTCGTCGCCGAATGGGGCCTGCGCCGCAAGCGCGGCCTCGCCTGAGCAAATTCTTCGGTCGAGCCCGCTTTCCCTCAAATCCCACTGGCCTCCTGTAAGGCTCGTTGTATAGTCTGCGCCGCATGGAAATTTTTACGAAGATTTTGCGCGCCGCCGTCGACGCCCACGCGTCCGATCTCCACATCAAAGTCGGCCACCCGATCACCTTTCGCATCAACCGCCAGCTCATCACTGTCGACGCTCCGACGCCGACGGATGCGTGGTTCGAGACCGTCCTCCAGCACATCGTGCCCAAGCACCTGATGTCGGCGCTGGAAAAGGATCGCGAATCGGATTTCTCCTACTACGTCGCAGGAGTCGGCCGGTTCCGCACGAACGTCTTTCAGCAAGGCGGCAAGTGGGCGCTCGCCATGCGCCATGTGAAGAGCCAGGTGCCGAATTTCGAGACGCTCGGTCTCGCCCCCGTCTGCAAGGACATCGCCGAATCCCCGCGCGGCATCGTGCTGCTGGCCGGCACCACCGGCAGCGGCAAATCAACCACGCTCGCGGCGATGATCGAGCACGTGAATGAGAACTTCAAAAAGCACATCGTCACGCTCGAGGATCCCGTCGAATACATGTTCGAGGACAACCAATCAATTATCGAGCAGCGCGAGGTCGGCCTCGACACCCAGAGCTTCCAACGCGGCTTGAAGAGCGTGCTGCGCCAGGACCCTGACATCATCATGGTCGGTGAAATGCGCGATTCGATCAGCATCCAGGCCGCGATCAGCGCGGCGGACACCGGGCATCTCGTCCTCTCCACCATTCACACCACCAACGCGGCGACCTCGATCGGGCGTATTCTGGATTTCTTCCCGGCGGAGGAGCGCGACACCGTGCGCCGCCAGCTCTCTACCTCCATGCGCGCCGTGATCTGCCAGCGCATGGTGCAGACCCTCGATGGCAAGATGACTCCCGCCCAGGAGATCATGCTGAACACTCCGGTCATTCGAAAGATGATCGAAGAGAACCGCCTGGAGAAACTCTCCGCCGCCATCGAGACGGGTCGCGACGACGGCATGCAAAGCTTCAACCAGGGGCTCTACGACCTGGTGAAAGCCGGCCGCATCTCGAAGGAAGCCGCGCTGGAAAAGGCGACGAACGCACAGGCGCTGGATATGATGTTCCAAGGCATCTTCCTGAGCAGCGGCAGCAGGATTTTGGGATAAGCAGACATACACCAGTCGACTGCACGCTCATCTCCTTCGGTTCCCGCCCCGAAATCCCAACGGGGTTGCGGCAATCCGATACCTCATCATCTGACACAACCCCGTTGGGGTTGAGATTTTCTATTCGTGTTCTCCCAGGGTAGCTCGTGCCGAGCAACCCTGGGCTGAATGACAGAATCCCGTTGGGATTCGGGATGAGAGAAACGCCATTACCCCTGCCCCGTGGTCTACTTCACCAGGCTTGGCAGCCACGTCGTGAGAATCGGGACGTAAGTGATCAAGATCACCCCGATCAACAATACGAACATCATCGGCAGCGTGGCGCGCGTCACCTCGCTCATGGGCTTGTTGAAGCGGTAGGACGCGAGGAAGAGATTCATGCCCACCGGCGGCGTCAGGAAGCCAAGTTGCAGGTTCGCGAGGAACACGATGCCGAGGTGGACGGGATCGATTCCGAACGCGATGCCCATCGGCACGATGAGCGGCACGACCACGACGATGGCCGAGTAGATGTCCATCAGGCAGCCCACCACGAGGAGGAAGAGATTCAGCAGCAGCAGGAACATCCACGGCGAATGCACCGTGGCCTTCACCCAGTCCACGCCCATCGTCGGCACGTCCGCAAGGATCAGGAACTTCGTCAGGCCCATCGCCACGCCGAGAATCAACAGCACACCGCCGATGATCATCCCGCATTCGGTCATCACGCGCGGCACGTCCTTGAAGAGATGCAGATCCCGGTGCAGCACCACCTGGGTGAAGAACGCATACAGCGCCGCCACCGCCGCAGCTTCGACCGGAGTCGCCAGTCCGCCGAACATCACACCCAACGTCAGCCCCGGCAGCAGCAGTTCCCACTTCGCGTCTTTCAAGGCCGCCCACGCTTCGCGACCATCAAAGGCCGGCAAGGACGCCTTGTCCTTGGGACCGACGCGAATCGCCCACCACGCTGTCAGCGCCACCAGCAGGAATCCTGGCACGATGCCACCGAGAAAAAGTTTGTTGATGGAGACGTCCGGCGTCGCCACGCCTTCGGGCAGCTGCAGTTCCTGCACAACGCGCTGGGCGATGACTGCGTAAAGAATCAACGGCAGACACGGCGGGAACAACAAGCCGAGCGACCCCGCGCCTGTGACCAGCCCAAGCGCGTTGCGTTCTGAATACTTCGCCTGCACCAGCACCGGCATCAGCAATCCGCCGAGCGCAAGAATCGTCACGCCGCTGGCGCCGGTGAACGACGTGAAGAACGCGCAAACGAGCGCCGTAACGATGCCCGTTCCGCCGCGCAGCGAACCGAACAAGGCTTGAAACACGCGCACCAACCGTTTCGACGCGCCGCCTTCCGCGAGGAAGTAGCCCGCCAGCGTGAACAACGGCAGGCTCGGCAGCATCGGGTCCGTGACCAGCGAATAATGTTCGAGCGGAATGAGCGTCACCTCCCGCTCCGTCCCCCACAGCAGAATCATCGCTGCGCCCGCCAGCGTCGTGAACAGCGGCGCTCCCAGCACCGTCGCCGCCGCCAGTGCGATGAAGCACGGCCAGATCAAACTCGCGGGCGCAATGGGAAGCTTCATCAGCGCCAGCGCGATCAACGCCGTCAGCAGCGCCGTAGCGCCACGCGCAGCCCACTTGGTGGAAGCCGCCCAGCACAATCGCACTGCCACCAATCCGTAGCCGATGGGGAGAAAAACATGGAACGCGCGCAGCGGAATGCCATAGGCGATGTCGCGATCGCCGGGTTCCACTTCGAGATACCGCATCGCCGCGCGGAAGAGCACCACACTGATCGCGGCGGCGATGGCATTCGCAAACACGGACGCGGCGATCTTCCAGCCGGGTGAAAAGAGATTCGGCAGCGAGGAAAGGGAAAGCAGCCGGCTCTCGCGCGCGGCGATGGCTCCGCCGAGCACGCCGATGAGGAGAGTGAAGTGCTGAACGAAAACGCTGGAACCCGAGACTCCGCTGATGCCCAGCTTGCGCGTAGCGGCTTCGAGCAATGGCAGGATCATTACCGCCGCGAGCACCGCAGTGAGGAATCCGTTCTCACCGGAACGCAGCAACCGCAGCCAAAGCGGCGCCGGGCGCTCCGCCACCGCCCCGGAATCGGTCATGGCTTCGCCCCGCCCGCGGCAGGTTGCTTCGCCCGATATTCCGCGAGCAGCTTCTCGACCTGGCTGAAAATGTCCTCCGGGATTAACTTGCCGCGGATGTGCGGCCAGTACCACTCGGAGGCTTTGCGCCAGGCGGCCTCCGTCTCCGGAGTCAGCTTGTGAACGGTGAGACCCTTCTCCTTCATCGCCTCGACGGCGCGATCGGCTTCCGCCCGGCCATTAATCTGATTTGCCTTCCGAGCTTCCTCCGCCGCCTTCAGCAATTCGTCCTTCGCTTCCGCCGGAATCTTGTCCCAAACGGATTTGCGGATCACGAACCCTCCGATGAGCGGCGCCCAGTTGATTTCCAGCATGTGCGGCGCGCGACTTGGCACCTGCATGGCCAGCGCCACGAACGGCGGCAGCGAAACGCTGTTGATGAGCCCGGTGTCGAGCATGGGGACAATGTCCGCCGTTTCGAGCGGCACGGGATTCAGCCCGCCCAGCTTCAGCATTTCGGTGAAGGCGGGATTGCCGGCCCAGGTGAACATCTTCGTCTTTTTCAAATCCTCCGGCGTGAGCATCGGCTGCTTGGAGAAGTAACGCACCCAGCCCGTGTCGCCCCAGAACAACACCACAAAGCCCGCCTTCTCCATGCGCTGCGCCAGCACCGGACGCAGGTGCGCGCCGACGTAATCCACTTCATCGAGCGAGCGGAACATCATCGGGATGTTCTGCAACCCGGACACGGCCGGTTCGATCTCCGACAAACCGGTGACCGTGAGCAACGCGCAATCGAGCACGCCCAGCCGCATCTGGCTGACCATCTTCGCTTCGCCACCCATTTTGCCGCCGGCGTAAATGCGCAGGTTCACGCCGCCGCCCGGGGCCTTGCGCCATTTCTCGCGCAATTCGAGCAGCATCTTGTGATACGACGTGCCTTCCGGCGCGAGCGTGCCAAGCGTGGCGTTGACGGGCGCTGCGGCCCCCGCTGAGACCAACAGCAACACGATCGCAGTGAAGCCAACGAGAGTTTTGAAATTCCTTAAACCAGTCATACGCACACTATTTGTCGTCTGTTTTCACGCCGCCAATAAACAAATCATCCACGCGCCCCAGCAACCAGCGCGCGCGCCGTTGCGCGACGAGATTCAATAAGCGCGATTCCGGGACCGCATCAGGGTTGAGCGCCAGCGCCTTCTCCAGCAACGCCTGAAACTCCGCGCGGTTCTGCTTCTCCACACTCACCGCCTCCGCGTAACTCACCAGCGGCGACGCCAGCTTTCCTTCGGACAACAACATCGCCCGATCGAAATGCTTCTTCGAACGCAGCGCTGGATCGCCCTGTAATCCCTGCCGCGCCATCTCGTACGAAATCAGTACCCCGTGAATCGCCCCGCGATCGAAGTCTTCGTCCAACTCCAGCGCGCGATCGATCAACGCCTCCATAATGAGCTGATCCGAAACCAGCGCCGGATCATCCTTCGAGACAGAAATCGCTGAACCCCACGCCGCCGCCGTCCAGAACAGAAGCGGAACATCACCGACCTTCGCCGACTTCACCGCCAACTTGGGATTCTTGCGGAGCGTTTGCTCGAATCCCGGATGCCGCGCTTCCAATCCGCGCAGTCCGTAGCCACGCGCCCGCAAATACAATTTTCGGGCCCGCGTGCGCAACTTCGTCGCCGCCGCGATATCCGAATCCTCCATCTCATCCGCGTCCTGATTCACGAACGCGTAACCGTATTGGGTGAACCCGCTGCACGCCGCGAGAAGCAGTCCTTGATGCTGGGGACTCTCCGCCAGCAGGCTTTCGATCAATTTCAGGCTGAACGGAACCGCCGCCTTCACCAGCTCCGGATCATCGTCGGAAGCGAAGGCTGTTCCACTGCCCGAGAGCGCGTCGCCGAGCTTGTTGATCGCCATCTTCTTGATCGAGCAACCGCCCAGCAACACCACGCCAAGCACCAGCCCCGCCCAGCGCAGGAGCAAGCGCGGGCTGAGGATTGTCAGGGCAACGGAGTTCATCGCGCGGAAGTTGTAGCCCAGCACGCGAAAGGAGCAAGCCTGCAAACCTCCCACCGTGCGAGGTCGATCATGCGCCACAACCATCACCACGCGCTCGCGACAAACAGAAACGGCGCGGGGTTTACCCAGGCCGCCGGTCGCCATCGCGTTTGATTTTACCGCGTCAGCCGGTAGAAGCCGCTCGGAAGGCCAGTCTGGTTGGTCACCGTGAATCGCCCGCTGCTCACCGCGGCAGACCGCGCATCGGGACGGTCCACGAACATCGTCTTGCCGCCGAGGTCACCGACGGATTGCAACCGCCACTCCGGATAAGCCGTGCTCCATTGCAGCAACACGTTTCCCGGCGTGACATCGCGAGCGATGTCGAGACGCGGTGGCGGACACGGCAGGCCGAAGAGTTCCACCCAATAGCTCTCGCATCCGATGTCGGCGGTGCGCGTGGAGACCACGACCACGAAGTTCGAACCCGCCGGCACTCGGAAGGAAAACGGCGGGTAAGCGGAAGGTGTCGTCGCACCGGAGTCGCCGAGGTAATTCACGCAGGGAGAATTCGGAATACCGCCGCCGAGATACGCCGCGGCATGCAACGCACCCGAAGGAGCAGTCGGGCAGTCGAAGTGCAGCTGCGCCGTCACGCACAGTTCGGCGTCGGTCGTATTCGTGAAGCTGTGCTGGATATAGCGAACCGGCGGGAGATTCGTGCTCAGGTCGACACCCGGACAGGGCTTCTCCGGAAAGCAAATCGACGCCTCGCCCGACGCCAGCAACGGTTGCAGCCACACCGTCGAATTGGTCGTGAACGTGCCACTCACAATAGTGCAGCTCTCACACGCGCCGCCGCCGTTGCTGCAATCCGTGCCACCGAGCAGCGTGAACGGAATGGCGAAGGTTCCCTCGCCCACCACCGTGGCTTGCAACTCCACGAGCACTGGCGCGCCGCACGGATGCGAAGCGAGCGTGCGAACCTGGAACGGCGCGAGATTACTGCGGATGCTGGAGGCCGGGATATTCGGATACTCGGCAGCTGAGATCGTCACCAGCGCCGTCGGCGTGAGCGAACGCAACGAGACGTTCTCGAGCTTGATGCCGGAGTTGCGACGGTTCTGCACACCCAGAAACACAAGGTTGCATTCATCGGGCTCGAACAGTCCGTTGCCATTGCCGGACAGCACCTGCACTCCAGCCGCTCCGCCGGCGAGATTCGTCACCGTCAGCGTCACATCGTTTCCGTCGCCGCCGCTGTAGCTGATGGCGACGGGGATTTCGCCGACCTTCTGGACCGCGCCTTGCGGCCAGCCGGAGAATGTCCCCGTGACCGGACCCGCCGACGTCTTGCGAATGAGCATCACCGTCTCACCTTCGCGCGACGCGCCGAGAAATCCTGCGCTGAGCCGACCATTGTTCAACGTCACGGCTCCCGCCACGGTGAGGACATCGTTGCCGGCTGTCCCGTGCGAGCCGAAGAAGTCGAGATTCAGCACACCACCGGTTTGAAGATCGAGCGATGCCGCGGCGAGGTCAGCCGCGAGCCGTCCCGGCTGAGCGCCCTCGGGTTTCACCACGCCACCGTTCATCACCGTCAACGGGCCAACCTCGCCATCGCCCAGCAACGCGCCGATGCTGTTCACTGTAAGCGCAGAGGACGGCATCGATCCGTCCATGAGAAACTTTCCTTCCAAGATCGTCGTTGGGCCGGTGAGCGTCCCGTTCCCCGTGAAATGCATGGTGGTATCGCGACCGAATTTTCCGAGTGAACCGCCACCGGAGAATGAGCCATCGAAGGTGAACGAGACATCGTTGCTGATGTTCAGGAATGAACCGGTGGCGAGATTCACCGCACCCGAGCCGAGCAAGCGCCGCAACGTCGCATTCGCGCCGGGCCTTCCGCCACTCAGCTCCATCAACGCGCTCCGACCGAGCGTGACGGTGGCGCGGCGGTTGAACTGGCCTGGTAGTTGGACACGCAGTCGTGCCGTGGTGGTTGAAGTTGAGTCATCGCCCATCAGCACATCGCCGGGAATCGAGGTCCAGCCGATCCCCAGTCCGTTTCCGCGTCGTGCTTCGACGACACCGTTGATGATCACCGTGAGACCCGCGTAATCGTTCGTGCCCGGTCCGAAGAACTCCACCGTCCCCGCGCCGAGCTTGGTCAGGCCACCGGAGCTTCCGATGCGCCCGAGCAATTGAAGGCGTCCGTCAGGAAACGGCACGTCGATGCCGCAAGATGGCCGAAGCAAGTTGATCGCGCCGGTCGACAAGTTTGTTCCGCTCAGCGAGCGCAACGCCGCCGGCGCGGCGGTGTCGAGCAGCAGAAATTCGTTGATCGCAATGTTGCCTTCGAGCGCCACGACGCCGTTGCTTTGCACCGTCGTCGAGCCCTGGGTCGTTCCGAACGCGGAGCTGTGCGCGGCGATCACGGCGCCACCGTTCACGTTCAGAGTACCCGTGAACGTGTTCGCGCCCGCGAGACGCATTGCGCCGGAGCCGTTCTTGTGGAGGTTCGCGATGCCGTTGTAGTTGATGACGGCGGCGGTGATGTCGAGTTCGGACGCTTCCAGCAACCCGCCAATCAGCGACGAGCCAACCGCGATGCGGTGATTGCCCGTGCGCAAACCCAGGCGACCCGAGATGACCGAACTCGAACTGCGTGTCCCGGGATTCACCGTGAGCGAGTTGTCCGCAAGATTTCCCTCGAGCGTCAACAATCCCGCGCCCGTGTGAACGTCGCCACCGTCATTGAGCGTGAGCGCGAGGAGGTATTCCTCGTAGCCATTCAGATCGAGGACACCATCGCCATTGACCGTGACGTTGGCCCAGATCTGATCGTGTGAAAGATGCTGAACCTTGGGCGAAGTCAGCGGATTGCTGTCTCCTCCGATGATCAGGTTCCCGGGAACAGCCTGGAAAAAGTCCGGTTTATCGAGTGCCAGCGTTCCCGAAATAACTCGAGTATCGCCGGTGTAAGGATTGTTCGCATTACCCGCCAGGACCAACCTGCCGGGTCCATCTTTTCGCAGCTCGCCATCGCCGCTGATGGTGCCCTCGATCCGGGCGACCGCCGGCTCCGGCGGAAACAATTTCTCGTCCGTGTTAATCATGGCACCGGACACAATCACGACACTATTGCTGAGAGTCACCTCACCCAAGGTGGCAAGCGCACCAAAAGAGCCGCCAAATCCGTTCCCGGTCAGCGTAAGCGGTTCCCGCACGAGAGATGTCTCGACTCCCAGTCCCAGTGTCGCACCAGCCTTCACCGTGGTTCCGCCGTTCACCCCACCCAACGCATTGTTGTGCCGGGCCAGGACCACTCCTTGCTCGATGACCACCGGGCCTGCGAACAAGTTGTTCCCCGAAAGATGTAGAAAGCCACTGCCGGTCTTGTTGAATCCGCGACCGGCAATGCGCGCTGAGATATCAAGATGAGGCAACTGACTCGCAAGCTCGCCGTAGTTGCCAGTCGTGTTCACCTCGAACGTCCGAATCGACGGAAGAAACAGCGAACCAAGTCCCGTCGCGCCTTCGATCACCGCCGTGACGTTCGTGGGATTCACCTTCAACGTGCCGAGCAACTGAAGCACGCCGGCGGCGCCAAGAACCACCCGGCCACCCGTGAACGTGAGATTCGAAACCGCTTCCGCGGAATTGGGGATCGAAAGCAACGCATTGGTGTACAGCGTGACCTCCGCATTCTCCGGCAGCTGATAGCTGCTCAACCAACGCACCTCGTGCTTGGGAGCGGCGCTGGGACCGACAATCAACGGCCCGGCAAACGCGCGAACACCCGAGGATTTGTTCAGCTGGAGCAATTCGCAGCGCGGTTGAATCGCGCCGGTGAAGGTGTTGTTCTCGGAACCCGTCAACGTCACCACGGTGCCGAGAATGAACAGACCGCCGGAGCCGGAAATGGAACGCGACAGCGTGAGGTCTTCGCCATAGACCAGCAACTGGTCCGCGAGCGCGATGGGTCCTCCCCAGGTGCAGGTGCCAAAGGTGCTGAGCACGGAACCGCCGGTGTTGCAGACAAGCGACTCCCCGTGAACCGAGATGTTGTTCAGGCGAACCCCGCCGCCACTGAGAAGCACGCTTCCGGCGGCGCTGCCGAATGCGTTGGTGTGACCCGCTTCGACGAGTCCTTGATTGATCGAGACATGGCCGGTGAACGTATTTCGCCCGGACAAAACCACCGTCCGCGAGCCGGTCTTGGTGAAACCACCGGCGCCGGTGATCTCAGCCTGGATGTCCAGTCCATAGAACGAAGCTCCCGTGATGATCAGGCTGTGCGGTACGTTGGGCAGCGAGAGCCGGCCTTGCATCACTGGGGTCGGGAACGGAGAAAAGTTCCCACTGGCACTGGTGACGTTGCCCATGATCGTCAATGTGCCCGTCTCGGTCTTGAGCAATCCATCCGCGAACATCACCACGTTCTGGACCGTCTCGGAGAAACCGTTGAGGTTCAAATCGCCTCCGGAAACAACGAGCGTCGCAAGGTCCCCCACTTGATCCGCGCGATAGTAATTCGCTGTGCCGCCCCATACCCGAACACGATTCGTCGCCACCACCCCACCCTGCTTCTCCAGCCGCACGTAACCCGGATTCTCCGACCACAAAGTCAACTCGCCGGTGAACGTGTTATCCGCTGTTCCACGGAAGGAGACGTAGCATTCGCGCCCGGCGCGGATGTTGACGTTACCAGCTCCGGAGATGGGTCCGGAGATCTCACAATCCGAAGTCGATCGGCCAAAAATCGGATCGTCAATCAGACTGCTCACCGCATCGACCCCTAAATTGTGGCCGTTCAAATTCACCGGCCCGTTCACATAGAGATTGTTTCGATCATCCAACACGCCATCCCCCCATGAGACATGGAAATCGCAGTCCGCACCGAGAACGATCGGAAGGTTCAGCGTCACCGCCGCCGTGGTCGTTCCATTCCCGATCGTGATGTGATCCAAGAGCGTCAGCGCATTGCCGTTCAACGTGAAGTCGGTGCGGAAATAGAGCGACTCAACCACCAGACCCGACAAATCATTCTCCATCGCGCCACCACAAAAGACGCAGCCGGGAAAGGTCAACGCATCACCGTTCTGCGGCGCACCGGCAGGTGACCAGTTGTTCGGATTGCTCCACAGCCGGTTTCCGCCCAACCCAGTCCACTCGCGCTCGGCTGCCATGGCAACGCCGGCCAACACAAACAACCACACCGCAAAAACAATTGTCTTCATCCCACCTAGTAAGCCCGGGCCGCGACGGATCTTTCAGAAATGTTTCGGTGCAACTCGTATTCGAAACCCTCTGGACGGACGCCCTCGTCCGCGCAATTCTCCCTTTCAATGACTCGACTTGGCTGAACCTGAATGAGCCTGCGCGCCCTCGGCTGGAATTCCTTCTTTCAAGACGCCTTTGCGCCCCACGCCGCGCAAGGGCTCGTTGCCGCCCGGGTGTCCGTGCAGTTTCGCGGCGGCTACCAGGTCTGGACCCAGGACGCAGTGCTGACCGCCGAGGTTTCCGGCAAGTTTCGGCACGCCGCCAAGGTGGCGAGTGAATTTCCCGCCGTCGGCGACTGGGTGGCGATCGAACCGGTTGCCGGCGAAACGCGCGCCATCATTCAAGCGATTCTCCCGCGCAAAAGCCGCTTCTCCCGCAACGCCGCCGGCCAGGTCACGGAGGAACAGCTCATGGCAGCGAACATCGACGAAGTCTTCGTCATCGAATCCCTCGCCGCCGCGCCGAACCTCCGGCGCATCGAACGTTTCCTCACCCTCGCGTGGGACAGCGGCGCGACGCCTACCGTCATTCTGACGAAGACGGATTTGTGCCCGGACAAAACCGACGCGCTGCGCGCCGTCCGGAAGATTGCGAAAGAAGCGGACGTGCTGGCCATCAGCTGCCTCGAAGGACAGGGAATCGCCGCCGTCAAAAAGCGCATGGACAAAGGCTGGACCGTGGCGTTCCTCGGGCCGTCGGGCGTCGGCAAATCCACGCTCGTGAACCATCTCGTGGGCGACGAAGTCCAGCCGGTGCTGCCCGTTCGCGAGAGCGATCAGAAGGGTCGCCACACCACCACGAGTCGCGAGATGATTTTCCTCTCCGGCGGCGGCGTATTGATCGACACGCCGGGCCTGCGCGAGCTGCAACTGTGGGAAGGCGAGGACGGGCTCGAAACTGCGTTCGCGGATATCGAAGCGCTCGCCGTCCGCTGTCGCTTCAGCGATTGTCGTCACGAAAAGGAACCGGGCTGCGCCGTGCAGCACGCCTTGCAAACCGGCCAGCTCGCCGCCTCGCGCCTTGCCAGCTTTCACAAGCTCCGCCAGGAAGCCTCGCAATTCGGAACTCGCCGTGCCGTGCGCGTGAGAAGTGAGGAACGCCGCCGCTCCAAGCTCGGCCGCAGCCTGCGTGGATTGAAGTTCAAAGACGAATGACGGCCGCGCCTTGCGGAACGAATCACGGTTCCCAATCGATGCCGAGCTCACGAAAGCGCGCCCGCACTGCCTTCAGATCGACGAATTGCAATCGGCGACCCTCCACATTCAACGCCAGGTGCCGTCCGTCCGCGCTGATTGCGTTCGGCAATCGCCACAGCGGTAGCGGCAGGACCGGTTCGAGCGTGTCGGCGTGCCGCAACGTGCTGTTCCGAGCCGTCTCAGTGACAAGCAATATCTTTCCGTCTCCTGAATACGAAACCTGTCCGTAGGAATCCGTCACCAGCGCCAGCTTCTTCGTGAGCGTCCAGGTCCGCGTTTCCCACAAGCACAGGCTGTCGCGCGTCAGCACGGCGAGATGCTCCCCTGAAGGCGCGCACGCCAGCGAACGCACCGGAGCAGGATTGGTAAGCGCGACGGCGACTGAGAAATCCGGCACGCGGAAGATCCGCACCACGGGATTCCGATAATACGGCGCTGCGACCCACGATTCGTCCGGCGCGACGGCGCTGATCCACAAACCGCCCCGCCGCTGCGGACCGGCGCCCGATTCCAATTGCTCGAACGGCACCAGTCGCAATCCCTCCAGTCCGGAGAATAAAAAGGCGTTCCGACGACGCAGCCAGTGCACCGAATAGATTCGTTCCGTGGGACTGAAAACTGGCAAGGCCTGAATGCGTGGCCGCACGTCCCCGGCTTCGCGGGAAACCCGCCAGCGGAAAAGTTTCGTTTCATCAGGGCCGATGAACTCATCCCGACCCGGCACCCACGCCACGTCGCCCAGCCCGCCGCCACCTTGAAAAATCGGCTCACTCAGCTGTCCGACCTGCCACAGCGCGAAGCCGGCTTTCGTCGGCGCCACAAACCAGTTTCCGTCCGGTGAGAATTCTCCGCGTCGCGACGCGAGGTTCATGCTGTCCGGCAGATCCCACAGCGCGGAATCCCCGGCGGCGGAAAAATCGAGCAACAACAATTCCGGTCCGCTGCCCTTCATCGCGGCGCGTTGCCCGCCGGGATTGAACACCGGCACCTTGCCACCCAGCGGCGCCGTCAATTCCCGCTGGTAACTGCGCAGGTTCCATACGTTCACTTCATTGTCCCAGCCGGAGCTGACCAGAAACTCGCCGCCCGGCACGAAGGACGCCTCCACCGCCTGCGCCTTGTGCAATCCCAACGCCCGCACCGATCCATCCCGCGCATTCATCAAGTTCACCGAACCATCCGAACACGCGGCGGCGAGGGAACGTCCGTCCGCACTCCACGACACCATCAGCACGTCCTGATCGAAACGATTCGACGCGAGTAGTACGCCGTCCGATGCGCCAAACACGTCAACGCAGGCACCCCGGATCTCATCCGGACGCGCGATCGCAAAACGCGCACCTTCGGGCGAATACGCCACCGACCAGTGCGGCGGCAGACGCCAGCTCTGCTCCTCGCGACCCGTGACTAGATCCCAACGCACCAGCCGTCCACTCGGACGACCCACGAGCAGCTTCGGCTGCGACGGATGAAAGGATATTGCGTTGTTCGCGGCCGCGCGCGTGGCGTGAATGACCCGCTGGGTGGACTTAAGATCCCACACTTCCAGATCGGAATCGTAGCTATCGGTGTGGTCCCGCTTGAACGCCAGATAGCGCGCATCGGGACTGAACCGCAGAACGTGCGCGCTGAGATTCGTGCTCGGTGGAAGTTCGATCCGCCAGTTTGCATCCGCCAGTGAACGCACCTCCACCGGCCCTCGACCCTGGGCGACCGCAAATCGCGTAAACGTCGGATCGACCGTCACTTCGTTCGCGTTGGAACCCAGCGGAATCGTGCGCTCCACCGCGAAGTCAGGCAAGGCCAGCGCCGCAAACGCCTCGCGCCGCAGCTCGGGTGTATTCCGAATCACCGCCGCCTGCCGCACCGCATCCAGAGTTCGGAAGCGGCGCCCCATCTCGCCGCTCATCACCGTCGCGCGTGCCTGTTCGAGCAGCGCACCGTGCAAACGATCCGTCGCCGCGCGCTCGGCCGCCTCCGCGCGTTCGCGCAGCTGGGTTTCCTTGGCGCGCGTCGCCGCCGCCTCCCGTGCGCGATAGCTGGCAAACGCCACCCAGCCAATGGCAACCAGGATCGCCAGCGCCGCCGCAATTCCCAGCGCCTTCAACCGCGAGAGCCGCCTCTCCAGTCCGCGCACTCGGCGCAGGCTCTGACCGCTTTGCAACAACGCCAGATCGGCCTGCAGCGCCTCGACATTCGAGTAACGATTTTCGCGTTGTGCTTCGCAGGCTTTGAGGACGACTTCATGCAGTTCCAATGTCTCGTCGCCCGAACCTTCCGCGAACCATTCCGGCGGCACGTCCGGAAAACGGTCCGGCGTGTAGCCCGTGCTCGCCTCGTACAGCACGATGCCCAGCGCGTAGAGATCCGACGACGCAGAGCCCGGTCCCTCCGGCGGAATGTAACCTTCCGTCCCAACAAACGTCCGTTCGTCGCCGCCGACCGAAACCAGCCCGATATCCGCCAGCTTCGCGCGGCCGTTCACGTAGATGATGTTCGCCGGCTTCACGTCGCGATGGATCAATCCGCGCGAATGCAACTGCCCAAGACCGCTCGCGACGTCCAGCCCCAGCCGCAGGCAATCGCCCGTGGGCAGCCGACCGAGCCGGCTCAAATCAGAACGCAGCGTGCGCGGCGCGTACGCACTGAGCGGCGTGACATCCGGGCGAGAGTTATCCGCTCCGGTCCCGGTCGTTTCTTCGCAGGACGGATCGGCGGCGTCCGCCAGTTCCATCACGTAGTAGAAGTATCCCTCCGCATCATTGCGTCCGACATGAAGAACATGCACCAGACCGTCCGCCGAACGCGACACCGGTTCGTAGCTCTCGATCCCGGCGAGCTCGCGTTCGTAAGGACGATCGCTCTCGAACTGCCGGCGCCAGACGATCTTCACCGCGCGCGGCGTACCCATGACGTTGCGCGCCAGCCAGACTTCCCCGTACGCGCCGCGTCCGATCGGGCGACGAAGCGTGTGATCCGGAATAACGGGAATCGGTGGCACGGGCTGGACTTTACCAAACATGGGCGCGAACAGAAATAGCGAACGCTCTGCTCACTCGGTTTCGGCGCGGAGACGTTCGATCTCCGCTTTGAAGAGCTTTCCCACCCGATGTCGCGCGAGGTAAATCTGCGCGATGTTCACATCCAGTTTCCTCGCCACCTGCGCCACGGGCAAATCCCCCAGCGCGGCGAGGCGGAAGATCATCAACTGCTGCGAGCTCACCTTCGCCCGCACACGACGCAGGGCAGTCGCCACCAGGTTCTCCTCCCATTCGCGCTGCCACAATTCATCCAGCGCATCGCCGGACGGATCGGGGATGGATTCCAGCAAATCTTCTCCCGAGCCGGGCAAGGCTTCGACCACGCGTCCCTCCGCCGGCCGCTCACGCCGCAGGAATTCATGAATGCGCGAGCGCGTGACCACGCGCAGCCAGGACTTGAACGAGCCGCGCGCCGGATCGTAGCGGAAGTTCGGCATCCGGCGGGACAAGTAGATAAACGTGTTCTGCACCACATCCTGCGCCTGTGAATCCTGCAGGCCCGATTTCCGGGCCACGCTGTAAATCAACCGCCAGTATGAATCGAAGAACTCGCGCCAGCCAGCCTGGTCCTGGCAATCGCGCAGACGCGTCAGCAGGCTTGCCCGCGTGGGCAGCAGCGAATCCGTGCCGGGCTCGGCCATCATGGAAGCCATTCCTGGGTAGTAAGCCGTCCGCGTGAAGAATCTTTCAAGAAAATCGGCCGTCCGGGTGCGCCCCGCCGTTCCCTCTTTTCAACCGTCATCCACTTCCGCTAGTCTGCGCCGCACATGAAACATTCTGGCAAGGCCTTCAAAGCAGCGCTGCGGATCATCTTCTGGACCCTCGTCCTGTTGGTCGCGCTGTTTGCCGCCGGCAAACTGGCCACCCTGCTCGGCAGCGCGGTCATCGCCGTCTCCTCCGGTCTCATCACCCTCTGGCTGCTCTTCGTTCTCTTCACGCTCTACTTTTTCCGCGATCCAGAGCCGGCAGATCCCGCGGACCCGAACGCCATCGTCGCTCCCGGCCAGGGCAAGGTCGACGTCATCGACGAGACGACGGAAGCCGATTTCATGGGCGGACCGTGCAAGCGCATTTCCATCTTCCTTTCCGTCTTCGATGTCCACGTCCAACGCGCGCCGGTGACCGGACAGATGGTTTACCACAAATACACCGAGGGCGAATTCATCAGCGCCACCCGCGCCGATTGCGGAACGCACAACGAGAACGCGCTGCTGGGCTTCATCACGCTCGGTAACGATAATCAAAAGGTCGGCCTGCGACTGATCGCGGGTTTGATCGCCCGGCGCATCAACGTCTGGGCCACCGCCGGCGAAAAGGTTACCCGCGGGGAACGCATCAGCCTGATTCAGTTCGGATCGCGCTGCGACATTTATCTCCCGCTCAACGCCACCATCCGGGTGAAACTCGGCGACCGGGTGAAGGTCGGCGAATCGGTCATCGCCACCCTGCCCTGAACGCATGGAGCACAACGCGCCCAAACCGCCGGCACCGTCCTCAGACTCGCCCACCGACGAGAAGCTGAAGATCTATTTCCTGCCGAACGTGATGACCGGCGCGAATCTGTTCTGCGGATTCGTGGCGCTGACGAAAATTGTCGAATGGAACGCCGCCGGGAACAATTACAACGACATCAAGGTCGCCCTGCTCTTCATCCTCGCGGCGTGCATCTTTGATTTGCTGGACGGCCGAGTGGCCCGCATGGGCGGAGCAGAAAGTCCCTTCGGCCGCGAGTTCGATTCCCTGGCCGACATCATCAGCTTCGGCGCCGCACCGGCCTTCCTCGTCTACCGCGTCGTGCTTAAGGACGTCTTCATCAAGCACCCGGAGTTCGGCTGGTTCATCGCCTCGATTTACCTGATCTGCGGCGCGTTTCGGCTGGCCCGCTTCAACTGTCTGGCCGCCATGGCCGGAACCGGCGGTGGCAAGGAGTTCCTCGGCTTTCCCATTCCCGCCGCGGCGGGACTCGTCTCCTCGCTCACGCTGTTCATGATCTGGTGGGACGAAAAGGAGTTTGCCGAGGCCAACTGGCGTTTTGCGCTGCCGGTCATCATGGTGCTGCTCTCCCTGATGATGGTGAGCGAAGTAAAGTATCCCACGTTCAAGAAACTGGATTTGAAGGCCACCCGCACCTTCACCAAGACCCTGATCGCCATCCTCTGCTTCGGAGCGGTGCTGATCTTGAAGGAAAAAATCCTCTACTGGGCGCTGCCGCTCTTCTTCACCTCGTATCTGGTTTACGGATTCATCCGTCCGCACGTCTCCCGCAAGGTCCGTTATGAAATCGCGGATGACGATGATGACGACGAGCCGTCTTCGGCCACCTGACTCACCGCGTTGTGTTCGGCCTTCCTCCCATCTACAGCGAAATTTTCACCGGGCTCGTCTTCGGCATGTTGATTTCGATCCCCGTCGGGCCGATCAACATGACCATCCTCAACGAGGGCGCGCGCCGCGGCTTCCGCTGGGCCGCGTTGATCGCCGCCGGCGCCACCGTGATGGAGGTCATTTATTGCGGACTCACGCTCACCAGCTTTGCGTCAGTTTTCCAGGGCGGTGTCACCCAGGCCGCGATGGAGATCTTCAGCTTTGCCTTCATGCTGTTTCTCGGCGTGAAGTTCCTCATGGTGAACTCCGTCCCGGTCGTCGAACGGATCGAGCACAACATCGAGCAACGCATCGAGGAAAAGCTCCACCCGCATTCGGCGTTCATGATTGGCTTCGTGCGGACGCTGGCCAACGTGGGCATCCCCGTCCTCTGGATCATTCTGAACACCACGTTTGCCTCGCGTGGCTGGGTGGCCAACACCCTTGAGGCAAAACTGATCTACCTCGCGGGAGTCGGCGGCGGGGTGGCGTTCTGGCTTTTTGGACTCGCCTGGGCCATCTCGCTCGGCCACAAGAAATTCTCTGAGAAGACGATGGTGCGGATGGAACGCGGCTCAGGCGTTGTGCTCATCGTCTTCGCCATGATCCAAGGCATCCACCTCGCCTACAAGTTCTCGAAGCACATGGACAAGATCCAGGACAGGCTCCCGTAGCCGCGCGTCCCGGATGGACTACTCCAGCCGCAGGTAAATGCATTTGAGATATTGCGCCTCGCGAAACGTCGCCGCGTGATCCGCCGGATGCCCCGTTGTTTCCATCTCCACGAAACGCCGGCCTGATTCCCGCGCCGTCCGCCGCACGATGTCGAAAAACTCCTCCGCCGAAACATGCGCTGAACAAGACGCGGCGACGAGAATCCCCTCCTTCCGCAACAATCGCACTCCGGACGCCGCCAGCTTGCCATACGCCTGAATCGCCCCCGCGCGTTCCGCCTCGCGCTTCGCCAGCGACGGCGGATCGATCACCACCAGATCAAACCGGCTGCGTCCCGCCTGTTCCAGCCACGCGAAGGCATCCCCCTGCTCCGTCTCATGCCGGCACTGCGCCACGGTCGCGAGCGATTGGTTCAACGCGAAATTCCGTCGCGCGCTCGCCAGTGCATGGGCGCTGATGTCCAGATCCGTCACCGACTTTGCGCCGCCTCGCGCTGCGTAGAGCGAGAACCCGCCCGAGAAACTGAACGCATTCAGCACCTCGCGCCCCGTCGATAACGCCGCCACCCGACGACGATTCTCGCGCTGATCGAGAAAGAACCCCGTCTTCTGCCCGCTCACCACCTGCGCTTCGAATCGCAGTCCGGATTCGCGAAAAATGACAACGCCACCGCTTTCCTTCTCCCATCCATCCACCTCGGACGCGGCAACGCCCTCACGCGCCCCAGCCGTTCTGCCTCGCGCACCCTCTCCTGGGGGTGAAGGCGAGCCTTCCTCAATCAAACTTTGGGCACTCAACACCATCCCATCCCGCACCCCGAACTCTCGTCCAGCGCGCTCCTGAATATTCCGGCTCAAGCGCAACACCAGCCGCTCCGGCGATTGCGCCCGGCACAACATCGCTGCCACCTCGCGCCAGCGCGGCAGCCACGCCGCCGTGTAAAGCTTCAGCACCAGCGTCGTGTCATAACGATCCACGACCAGGCCCGGCCAGTTGTCGCTCTCGCCGTGAATCAACCGGTAACCATTCGTCTCCGCATCAAACAATCCCGTGCGCCTCGCCAGCGCCTGCTGCAAGTTCGCGTTCCACCACGCCTCATCCAGCTTGCGTGGCTTGCCCGCGTGCAAGATGCGCACGCGAATCGGCGACTCCGGATCATACAGGCCGATCGCGAGAAACTCATCCTTGCGATCGAAAATCACTGCGAGCTCACCCGCCTGCCCTTCGCGATTCTGATCGCGGATACTGTCCGCAAAGAGCCACGGATGTTTCCCGCGCAGGATCGTTTCCGCCGTCGCCGTCACCCGCAGCCGCAACGTCGTCGGCCCACTCACCGTCGCCCTCCCTGAAGCTCAATCGCCCGCCCACAGCCTTGAACGGCACCGGGCACACGCGACTGGACTGGATGACATTGCGAACGCACGCCTCCAGCAAAACCCGTTGCCCGCGCGGAAGCGAGATGAAGTTATCCTTACAGCGACTATGACCGCCGGTGACACCGTAGCCAAGAAGCAGCCAGACCTCTGGCGCGTTGAGCGTGCTTGAAGTTTTTAGATTACGTACACGCAAATCATACCGGCGCGGGCGGCGGTTCCCTCCAGCGCTCTGGTCTCCACCACCCCTCACCTGGAGCAAGCGCGCTCCGGCAAGTTCCGGCACTCAAAATATAATTCAGCTGTCAAATCGCCCCAGCGCCCTTTCATTTTGCCCGGAATGATCGTGCATTTTGCTTTTTGCCCGATGGTTCGCGGCAGCGTTGCTGCGTAAATCCCACAAACTCACGCTGGCACCGCGCAAGCTATTTAATCTCCCGTGAGACTTTGAGAGAAGCCTCACCCTGGTTCGGGCACCGGCAGTAAGTAATTACTCATCCATTGATGAAACGTCGGATGCCCGAACCAACCCGAGATTTCGAACATCAGCTCCTGCAGTCAAAGTTGTGTTTCGCGACACAGGAAAACGACGCGAGAGCTGGTGTTCTCTTTTTCGCCGGGGAATGCTGCGGATCATTCCCCATGCGTACGCGGGTGCTGTTCGTCATGCGTTTCGCGCAGCACCCGCTCGATCTTTGGCAACCTTGAATTGAGATGCGCGGGTTGACGAACCGGCGCACTGGACAGTTCAGGGTTGCTCCCATTGACGGCGCGCCGCATGACTCATTCTTTGGTGACTGGCAGCACAGCGAACCTTCCGTCGTCCATCGGGCTGTCAGCGTCCTGACCGTGCTCTCAGTAACATGGAGCATCGACGGGCGGAGAACTGCCGGCCTAGGGTGATACTAAGTCGGCAGTTCTTTCACGCCTCATCCTGATTCCACAACTCGTCCTCCCTGCCAACCAGCGCAGTCCCCATAAAAGTAGAAGTCGAGGCGCTCCGATTTCCGCCAGCGAACCGGATGGGCACAGTTGAAACACTTCGCCGCTCCAACTCGCTCCCGGCCAGTAATGCAATTTGCTCGGCCCCACCTTTGTTCAGTTGCGCGTTGCACAGACGGTGATTCGACTCATTACCTCCCTTTCCACGCCGCCTCCAAAATACCGTACTCATCAACCGGCTGAATCATAGGAAGTTCGCTCATGCGACGACGTGTCATCATTCTCGTGCAATTCACGCGGGCATCAAATTGCTAACTGTAGATCGTATGAAAACTCAAATCCTCCTTGTCACTGTCGTTGCCGGCATGGCCATCACCTCTCTCGGTCAAGTCACCCCGGCTCGTCCGGCTCCACCCGCTCGTCCGGCGCAACCACTGCCCAAGATCTCGCCTCCGGCGGAGCCCACTCCGCCACCGGATGTTCCGCTGAACCCCAACCCAGTTCCACCGCTGCCCGATCAACCGCCTAAAATCTTGCCGCCCGGTGAACCCACCCCGCCGCCTGCGGTTCCCCCGGTAAATCCGCTGCCTCCAGTGTACCCGGTGCCCCCTGTGAATCCATTGCCGCCCACGGTGCCGCCCAACCCACCTGGTGTCGTTCCTCCGGCGACGAACTATTATCCCTCACCACCCACCAACTACTACCCTGTTCCGCCCGGTAAACGAGAGCCCCACGGCACGAACCGCGTCCGCCCGCTCCGCTAACCATTGCCGCACGCACGGCAGAACACATACGGACCCATCAGCACCACGCGGACGCCATTGGCGTCCGCGTGCGTTTATGTTTTGAACACCTTTGGAACTCCCCCTTCAGACCAGCCCCCAACGACGGGGCCACTCCCCGCCTCAAGCCATCAAAGCCGTCACGATTAGTCCGGGCAGCGCGGCGCCTGCTGGCACCCTCATGACCAGCGTCGCCAACCCAGAGCAGCCACCCGGACCGAATCGTCTTCCGTGACACACGGGCCCGAGTGGCGTCCTTCCGCAGTGTGTACCCAACATACTCCGGAAGGATGGCTCACCACTCGAACCACAGAGAACCTGCATGTGGACGCGCAAAACTCAAATTACACTTCTGAGAGGAAGCAAATCGGACCGGCAGCGTCGTGACCGCGCGCTCAGTAAGTGCAGACCTCGCGAAGCGCCTTGGAGTGCGCCAGTCCTCTGGCGCTGTGGGGCATGCTGGAAATTCGAAAGCGGCGGAGGGCCGCCGCACTCCACCTACTTCTTCCCGTATGGCGGTGATTCTTCTTTCGCCGAGTAGAAGTGCGCGGCGTCGGCTTCAGACTTCGCGGTGGAATCCGGGTGCGGATGGTCGGGATAATTCCTGGGCACGCCGGGCGCGGTGACGGGTTCGCCCTTCTCGATGCGGGCGGCGAGCTTTTGGTTGAGCGCGAGATCTGGGCGAGCAGATCCTTCTTGGCGCTGAAGCCGTAGGCATCCATCACGGCGACGTCTAGCGCGGCGTGCGCGTCCTTGAGCGGATTCGCACCGGGCAGTGCAAGCGTGCGATAGAGGGCGCGCAATCCGCCTTTCAACTTCTGCAGCGCCTCGGAGAATCTCTCGCACAAACGCATGAAAGGAACAAGCATGGGTTCAATGATCTGGCATTGCCCATGATCGCTTAGTTTGACCTGGCTCTGATTCCCACCGACGAAATGATGCGGGCGCGGAAATCATCCTGAGCTTCGGATTCCGCAGCAAGCAGATGGCGAAGGCTGTAAAAACGATTTGTGGTAGGCGACTTCTCGTGTGCTTTGGCTAAATCAAGATCAGGAACATTGTAGATCGTCCAGAACTCGACAAAGCCTCGTTGCTTGGCGCTTTGATGACTCTTTTCAGCCTCACCCAGCCTGTTCCAAATATTCGATTGATCCCCACCACCCTTAACCTCAATGGCCACCATGTTGCGCCGAGACTTCTTTGATGCCTCCTCGACAATCACAATGTCCGGATCGGCGGCAAAAGCGATAAAGACCTTTCGGCGCGAGGCGTTTCGGATTTCAATTCTGGCAGAAGTTTCTTTCTCCACGGCGTGGGCAACAATGGTGTGAATGAGCTCGAACACGGCTTGGTTGGCCAGTTTGCCGATCTTGGTGTTGTTGCTGCCGCGGAGCTGTGGACCAAGTGTCAACAAGGTGAGATCATCAAGCAGTTCGAGAGAGAATCTTTCCGGCCCAATTTCACGAAGCAGATACGATGCAGATTGAGCAAAGGCATGACACAAATCAGCGATCTCCTGTTGAGCACGCGAAGAGATGACGCCCTTCTCTTCCATCGACTTGAAACGGCCGAGTTTGCCCTTGTTAAAGAACTCTTTCTGGCTGAAGCCGAGCAGCAGGCGGTAGTATCCCAAGAGCCTCGGGTTAGCGTTGAGCAAAGCCGGAACGGGAAACAAAAACTCGCCCCGAATTCCCAAACTGGCCAGTCGTTTCAGGTCAGCGGCCGGCGCGAATTTGTCCAACTCGGCGTTTAGTGTAGCGAGTGGTAGATCCTTGATTGTCTCTGACAGAGCCTCCTGGAGATATAGTCGGCGAAAGGCCTCCAGCGCGGTTGCCATGGTCACTTGCAGATTCGAGGAGGGCAGGCTCAAGCTCATAGGCTGTCTTTGGACGATGATTGCCGTTGCGGTGCGGCGTGGTGTTGGCTCGTTGAAGGGCGAAAACCGCCTCGGCGACGTACGATGGGTTCAATTCAATGCCGACAAAACGTCTTTCTAGCCGTTGGGCGACAAGCCCAACTGTACCTGAGCCGAAAAATGGATCGAGCACGTAGTCCCCGGGGCCAGTGGACGCCAAAATGCACGGTTCAACAATGGCCTGCGGAAAAGCCGCAATATGCGAGCTGCCCGAATTGGAGGTATTAATGCTCCAAACGCTGCGGCGGTTGCGCGTGCGCCCGTCCTCCGTGGCTTCCTTTACCGCCTCGTGGTTGTAGCGGTAATGTTCCGCCTTGGTCAGCATGAATAGATACTCGTGCGCACGGGTGGGGCGATCCTTCACGCTTTCCGGCATGACGTTTGGTTTGTGCCACACAATGTCGCTGCGCAGAAACCAACCATTCTCTTGCAATGCAAGCGCAAGACGCCACGGGATGCCCAGTAGATCCTTGTCCTTGAGGCCGGGAGGATTATCCGGGCGCACGTTCATCGCGCGGTTGGGATTCTTCTTGTCCGGTGCGCGCCAACCACGATTGCCGCTGGTGTAACCGTCACCGATGTTCAACCATAGGATTCCATCAGGTTTAAGAACGCGTTTCACCTCGGCAAAAACTGATGTCAGGGATTGAATGAACTCTGCCAAAGTGTTCTCCAAACCAATTTGTCCGGAGATACCATAATCTCGCAGTCCCCAATACGGAGGCGAAGTGACGGCGCACTGGATAGAATCCTTTGGCAGTCGGCTTAACGCGAGATGCACGTCGCTTTCAATGACGACAGATTCAGTCAAATCCAACGGACTCGATGGAAGGAGCTTAATCGTATGCATCGTTCGAAGTTTAGGCAGGCAATTCTACTTTGTCACGTTTGTCAGAAGTAGCAGGCAGCATTTGCAATTGGACAAAGGATTGGAGTTTTTCCGCGCTCGGCATGGGGAGAGATTTAACTCGGTGCGCGCTGCGTGTCACGTTTGGAAGTGGCTCCGCGACGTGGGTTTCATCGCTGTAGCTTTACTCCGTGAAGGTGAGCCTCAACGGAACATCATTCGCCATCCGTTCACGTCGGGTGGGTCGTGATGGAACAACAATCGCGTGCCGACGTGGGCGGGAGGGCCGCGCGGACTTCGCAAAAACGGACAGTTGAATCCCCTTGGCCTCCATCCTCCCTTTCCAAAAACACGAAAGGCCGGACAACAGGTCCGGCCTTTTCACACAGAACACACACCTGAGAACCAAGCGTGTTACACGTCAACAAAGTAACGGATTGCTGCGTCCCCACCAGTCACCAGTGTTGGTGACACGCCCCATTTTGCCCGAGCGCGCCGAATCGGAGTTCCGCGCTCCCCTTGCGGTGGGGCGAGGCTCTGCCGAGCCCTGACCAGACCGTGCACTCCCAGATTCCATTCCACTTCCCGCGCCGCGCCCACGCTTCAGCCAAGTCACGGCTCCACGGAGTGTCTCCCCACCGCCCTCAAGTTTGGCCGGAACCTCATCTCAACGCGCGACACAGGGAGTCGCCGTCGGATGGGTCGTCGCGGAACAAGATTCGTCATCCGTCCACGTCGGACAGGTCGTAACGGAAGAAGATTCACCTTCCGTTCACGCCGGATGAGTCATCGCGGAGCAAGATTCGCCACCCGTCCACGTCGGATGAGTCTTCGCGGAAGGAGATTCGTCTGCCGTCCAGGTCGGATGGGTCTTCGCGGAACAAGATTTGTCACCCGCTCACGTCGGATGGGTCGCCGCGGAACAAAAATCGCGTGCCGACGTGGGCGGGAGGGTCGCATGAGCGGCGCAACTAGGGCATTATTTCGTTCAAGGCATTATCGGGAAACGATTTGAGGAGATGCGGGAGAAATTTCGCAGGCGAGGTTTGCAGGAGGTGATTCAAGACGGAAGGCGCGACAGACCGCCAGCACAAACAGTGTCGAGCCGCCTCGTTTTCTCCGCGGGAACATGGCTTCACATCGGCCAAAATAAACTCTCGAAATTTGGGGCTCAATGGATCGAACAGGCCGCCGTTAGGAAGGGACAAGGGCGTTCATGGTGAACGCTGCCGAAGTTAACAAGACCAACGAAAAATACACTATGGCTACTAACAAGATGCCAGAATCCTACCCCGGACTGGTGCTGCTCTCGCAGCGCTGCCTGAACGGGGCCACCACTCACGGCGCGGATATTCCGCTCATCCTGAACACCGCGGCGCGCATCACGACGGATCGCACGGCGATGCTGACGGCGCAGGCGACGTATCAAGCCGGTTGCGGCACCGCGCCAGCCGTCGGCGACGCGCTGAAAGCCGCACGGGCGGCCGCCTATGAATTTGGCCGCGCTGCGCGGAACGTGCTCGAAAACTATCTGGGCACGAAACATTCCGAGGCGTGGCGTCCCACGGGGTTCATCACCAATCTGGCCGTACCGCAAAAGGAGAGCGGCCTGGTGGCATTGATCACGGCGCTGCGCACGTACTTCGTGGCGAATCCGACGCGGGAGAACGCCACATTGAACGTGACGGCGCTGCAGGCGGAGACGCTCCTGCAAAACCTAACGACGACCCGGCAGAACTTTGACGCGTTGAAGGGCGGCTGTCGCACGGACCGCATCAACCGCGATGCCAAGGTGCAGGCGGTGCGCCGGCGGATCAGCGGGCTGGTGAGTGAACTGAAGCAGGCGCTTTCTCCACTCGACCCTCGCTGGCTGGATTTCGGTCTCAACCAGCCGGGCGCGGCGAGTGTGCCGAAGGCCCCAGAGGATGTGACGGCAGTTCCCACCCTGCCCGGCCAGTTGGAGGTGTCGTGCGACACGTCAGTGACGGCCACGAGCTATCGCTTTTACTACCAGCGTCCGATTCTGGACCCGGAGCCGATCCAGGCCGGGAGCGCCACGGATCCGCTGTTCATCATCACGGGGCTGGTGCCGGGCGAGTCGTATCTCGTCTACGCATCGGCGGCGAATGCCGGGGGCGAGAGCGAGTTGAGCGAGCCGGCGACCGCAGTGGTGAGTGCCGCCGCCGCGGCGTAGTGGACACGCATTCGAACGGGTAACGTTCAAGCAAACGAGACCGCGCATCCGTAAACGGGTGCGCGGTCCTTTCTTTTGCAATGGACCCGTGGAGAAGGCACGGATTCAGTCGCGTGGGTGTGTAAAGAGGCATCCAAAAAGAGTGCAGAAAAGCAATCGACCCCGGTTGCGTTGATGACTACTCTTGAGTCCACTTAACCCCGTATCGCAACAAGGATCATTATGAGTGGGAGACTTCTGTTTTGTTTGGTCGGCCTGGTGATTGGCATGTCCGGCGGCTTGAGACCGGCTGTCTCTGGCGCGGCGCCCGCAAGGTTGTTCCCCGATGTCACACAACGCTTTCCCACCGGCGATCCCGCCGCCCGCAATCCCATCGCCGGAACGGAAGGCCCCAAGACACTGGTGGCGGTGGACCTGAATGCCGACGGTCTGGCGGATGTGGTGGCGGGGAACCTGGATGGCAGCATCTCGGTGCTGCTGGGGCGAAGCAACAACACTCTCGCGGATCAAATCCTGGTGCCGGCAACCGGCCTGCTGAGCAACAGCTCGTTTCGCGCGGTGGTGGTTGCGGATTTCAACGGGGATGGAAAACCGGACGTGGCCGCGGGCGACATCGCCCGCGAAGGTGTCGTCGTATTGTTGGGCAATGGCGACGGAACGTTGCTGCCGCATCGACGGACAGACAGCGGCCCAGTGCGCGCGATGGCCGCCGCGGATTTCAATCACGATGACAAATTGGATTTGCTGATCGCGTGCAGCCCGCCGGAATGCAACTGGTGCCAGTTCACGGTGGCGACCAATGCCAGCAACTCGTTCCTTTGCATTCTTCGCGGCAAGGGTGACGGCACTTTCGAGGAGCCGGATTATTTGCTGACCCCGGGCACGGACGCTTGTTTCTATGATGTGGAGGCCGCCGACATGACCGGGGATGGCCACCCGGATGTCGTGGCGCTGGATTTCAGCTTGTGCCGCTACCAGTCAATCGTCGACCGGACGCGGCGCATCCGCATTTTTTCCAATGACGGCGCGGGAGGTTTCACTACAGACAACCCGCAGAAGGAAATCGAAGCGTCCGGTGAAGGCCCGCGGGCCATCGAAGTGGCCTATCTCGACGAGCACCTCGCCAATGGAGTTCCGCTGCCGGGGGCGACGCTGGATTTGGTGGTGGTGAATCGCGACAGTGCGACGCTGGACATCTATCTCAACCAGGGCGGATTGAACTTCACCAACACGGCCAATCTCAGCACCGGCGAGGAACCACGCGATGTGGCGGTGGGCGATCTGGATGGTGACGGACTGGCTGATCTCGTCGTGGTGGATCGCGACGACAACAATCTCACGGTCATGGCCGGGGCGGGCGGCGGCCAGTTCGATCCGACCTTCGTCGAATACCCGACCGGGGTATCGCCACGCCAGATTGCATTGGCAGACATCAACGGCGACGGTGTGCTGGATGCCGCGGTAAACAACCGCATCTCGGAAGATATCTCCCTCTTTCTGGGCACGAATGGCCTGGCCGGCTTCCTGGTTTCGGGCCACTACTATCCGTCGGGCGTCAGCCCCTTGAGTGTGGTATCCGTGGATTTCAACCATGATGGTTACCCGGACGTGGCCACGGCCAACATGCGCTCCCACGACGTCCGCGTCCGGCTCAATCTTGGCAACGGCTACTTCGGCGAGGAGAGGATCATCGCCGTCAACAATGCGCCTGCTATTCTGGCTTCCGGCGACCTCAACGGTGATGGCAATCCTGATTTGCTGGTGACCTGCATGACCGCGTCCTCGGATGCGTTCAGCGTGGGATCGGGTTCGATGGTCACCCTGCTGGGAAAGAACGATGGAACGTTCCATCCACCCGCGACCACGTTGCTGAATGAAACCGTGCAGCAGCCATACTGGGTCCGCCTGGGCGACATGGACAAAGACGGCAAGCTCGATGCCGTCATCGGCGGACTGCGCGGCGAACTGGCGGCCTTCCGAGGCAGAGGCAACGGCACGTTCGACGCAGGAATCCCGATCGCATTGCAGGCCAACGGACGTCCGCTCGGTATCGCGCTCGGGGATTTCGACGAAAACGGCGAATTGGACATCGCCACCTCCCGCGGCATCACGGTGTTGAACGACGGCCAGTTTTTCACGGAAACCAACCGCCCTGTCCCTGCCCGCACAAAGAATTTCAACGCCGGCTTCCAGGCATGGGCTATTGAGGCAGAGGATTTGGATGAAGACGGCCATCTCGATTTGATGATCGCCCTGACGTTCGTGAGGCCCGATCCCATCGGCGTCTCTTTCGGCGATGGCCAGGGCAACTTCACCGAGCCCACCATCTACGAGGGGCCGGATGTGGGTGTCGTCGCGATGGTCGGAACGGACATGGACGGTGATGGCACCAAGGACATCGTAGTGGGTAACCGTTGCGCGGCGACGGTGATCATCCTGCGCGGGCTGGGCAACCGCACCTTCGATTACCGCGAAATCATTCACGCCTACAGCGTCGAGGATGTGGCGGTCGCCGATTTGAATCTCGACGGCAAGCCGGACATTGTCGGTGTGGGCTTTGGGTTGTGGTCGATTCTCAACGGCGGGGACCAAACCTTCGTGGAGCCGAAGCAGTCATACATCTTCGGTCTGCCGGAACGCGCCGGGCTGTTCATCAACGAAATCATGGCGCTCAACACCAAATTCCACATCACCAACAGCGCCACTCCCGACTGGGTCGAGATCTACAATCATACTGCCGTCACACAAGACCTCGCAGGCTGGTCGCTCTCGCAGGCGAACCCCGACGAAACCAACCGCTGGACGTTCCCCTCCACCAACGTGCGGATCCCGCCGTGGGACCATCTCGTCGTTTATTGCAAGAAGAGGCCGGATACCAATGTCGGCCTGTATGCTTCGTTTGAACTTTCCGCGGACGGTGAAAATCTTTCACTGCATCGTCCAGGAGGATCGACTGAGGATTCCGTAAACTTCCCGCCGATGCCTTCGGATGTTTCGTACGCGCGCTTTTTGGATGGTGCCCGCTTCTTCGCCTACAATCCTGCGCCGACCATTGGCAAATCCAACCGCCGCCCGGCGAATCTCGATCCCTCCGCGGACCGCAAGGATCCTTACGTCGGGCCGGGCGGTTCAGCACTGGGTGTGAACGCGAGGTTCTTCGACGATACCGCCATTGCGTATGCTGGAGTGGTCTTCCGTCCAGTCGGCAGCAATCTCTGGGATGAACTTCCGCTCAACGACGATGGCTTGCATGGTGATAAACTGGCAGGCGACGGATACTTCGGTGCGCTGTTGCCACACGCGCCTGCCGGAACAACTTTTGAGTATTATCTTCGCGTCATCGACATCGAAGGGCAGTCCGGGAGCAGTCCCGGCGATTTTGAAAATGAATCGAAACTGCACCGTCTCACTGTGCCGCATTCCCTTCCCTCACTGCGCCTCACCGAAGTCGTCGCTGCCAACAACAGCGGACTACGTGATGAGCGTGGCCAATTGGAAGATTGGATCGAGTTGATGAACGCTGGCAGTGTTCCTGAATCCTTGGATGGACTGGCGCTCTCGCGTGATTACTACGATCACTCCAGTGCGTGGTCGTTTCCGACCGGCCACTGGTTGGAGCCCGGCGAGCGCGTCGTTGTCTACTGCGATGATGACGGAAACCAAAGCCCGCTTCATGCCAGCTTCAAGCTTCAACGCACCGGGGATCGCATCTTTCTGATTCAGACCAACACCTGGACCATAGTCGATTCACTTTCCTTCGGCCCATTGCCGAATGACACTTCCTTCGGCGTCATTGGCAATGGCATCGACGCACAATGGCTTGCCTGGCCGACGCCGCTTGAGGAAAACATTCCCATGCCCCCACCTGTCATGGCTGCCGCTGGAGGCCCGCGCGTCTTTTGGCGGTTTGCCAATGAAGTCTTCTCCGGCACAAACAGCTTCGCTCTCCGCTGGCGTGGGGCCATGAATGAGAATTATCGCGTGGACTGGTCGGCAGATCTCCAAACATGGCAGCCCTCTTTCGCCACGCCCGCGAATCTTGGCGAGGGATTGTATCAATGGACGGATTCCGGTGACTGGCCGCGCCGGTTCTATCGTGTCGTGCCTGCTCCATGACGCCGGCCTGCTGTTCGAGGTGCGAATCAATAAGTGAAGCTGAGCGTTTCGAAGCGGGCCTGGAGTTCACCGAAGGGCACGTTTTCCTGGTGGGTGGCGATCTGCCAGAGGTGTCCATAGGGGTCGCGGACGGAGCCGCAACGGTCGCCGTAGGGTTGATCCTTCAGTGGTGCAACCACCGTCGCGCCGGCATCGGTCGCCTGTTTGAACAGGGAGTCCGCGCCTTCCACGTAGAGGTGGATGGAAACGGGCGTGCCGCCGAGGGATTCCGGGCTGAGGATCTGCATCTCGGGCTGCTCTTCCATGAGCATCAGCCGGGAATCACCGATCTGGATCTCGGCATGGGTGATCCGGTTTTCGGAATCCCTGATGCAGGTGAGCACGGCCGCGCCGAAAGCATGGCGATAGAAGTCCAGGGCAGTCTCCGCACTTTTCACCACGAGGTAGGGGGTGATGGTGCGGTGGCCTTCAGGGACGGGATTGACGGTGTTGTTCATTGGATTTTTGGGTTGTGACTGGGTAATAGGATGACCGGGCGCGGACGGTCAGGACTACAGGAACCGCACCCGGCGTGGTGGGCACTACGGTCAGGCTCTTGGGGGGCGCTGGCCGGCCCGGTGGGGGTGGAGGCACGGAAGGTCGCACCGGTGGTTCGAGCTCTGGGGGCACTACGGGTGGTTTATTGGGATCAGGCTCGAACCGGTCCGGTGGAAAGCGGTCGGGAACAATCCGATCAGGCGGAAAGCGATCCGGAGGGAAACGATCCGGGGGAAACTGATCGGGCGGGAAGGTGTCCGGTGGAAAATTTCGATCGCGCGGGGCAATGGGGCCCGGGGCGTTGGTGCGGAAACGGTTGGTGAACGCGGGGTCGTTGGTGCCGAAGCGATTGGTCAATGAGTATTGGTTCGTGTGGAAGGGCCGGGGCACGTTGTTGGTGGAACGGTCGCGGCCGGGTTTAATCTCTTGCGGTGGGTCTGCGGCGTAGACCAGTCCTGCGGATACGGCGAGCAGAAAAGCGAAGTTGGGAGTTTTCATGATGGTGAATCCGTTCACGTTTGTTTCTGAGTTGTTATCTTGAGCATTGCCCATACCCCGGAGATGCCACACGGGGGCGATGAGCTTGAGACCGCTTTCCTTCAATAAGTTAGCCGACGGAAGGCCGGTGCGAGGCGGGAGCAGCAGGCGGTCGTGATAGTTGCAAAAAGCCGAATGGGAAGGCGGAGGTCGATGCAAAATGCAGGGAAAGGGGCTGGCTGGAAGCGGCGGAGACTGTTCGCCGCAAACTGGCAGAGGGCGCGGGAAGACTGCTTTTCCCATGAATCCATAAGGATTGCAGAGGATTTTTCCGTCTGAAGCGTGTCTGACCAATGGCTGGCATTCCATCTGCACAGAGGAAGGCCACTATGGACAATTCACTCACTCAACTGGTGGAAGAAATCGGCGGGCAGGCGTTGGTGTGCGAAACGGTGGCTCATGATTTGAACGAGCAATCGCTCACCGGCGAATCACGTTTGAAGGAGAAGTATGAGAACGAAGCGCGCGACTGGCTGTTGAAGGCCACAGTGTGGAGGGAAGCTGAACTGCTCGCGCGCAAGTATGCCGATCCTTCGGACGTGATCGAACCGATTGTGCCAAATCCGCTGGAAGCGCCTGGCAACGTGCGGGCTTAATCGCAGCGGAACACCGCGAGCGCATTAGTCCGCGCAGGGCGCTTAGAAGCTTGGAACAGCGGGCCTGAGTCCGTACATTCGGCCCGTGGCTGATGATGCGCAGACAAAGTTGAAACGGTTCTGGGAGGCAACTCTCGCGTTTTTTCACGAGACCGGCATCGGTCGTGAGGATGATGCGAAGCGTCCGCTGCTGCTGCGTTTCGCGCATTTCTGGCTGCTCGTCGGCAAGAGCTTCGTGCGCAACCGCTGTCCGGTGCGCGCCTCCGCCCTCGCCTACACCACGCTGCTCGCGCTCATTCCCCTGCTCGCCGTCGGCGTGAGCATCGGCACCAGTTTCCTGCAGTCGCAAGGCAAGCAGCCAGTGGAGGACATGATCCGCGGCCTCGTCCGCAACGTCGCACCGATGCTGGATCTCGAAGTGAAATCGGACACGGCCGGGAGCGAGAACAATCTCGACAAGGTGGTCACCAGCATTGACGCCTTCATCAAGAACATCAACACGGGCACCATCGGAATCACTGGAACTATCGCGCTCATCTTCGTCGCCATCGGGTTGCTGCGGACCATTGAGGCGACCTTCAATGACATCTGGGGCATCACGCACGGTCGCGGCTGGGTAGCGAGCATCATTCAATACTGGGCCACCATCACGCTCGGACCCGTAGTATTGCTGTTGGTCTTTGGACTCACGACGGGACCGCATTTCGCGAAGACGAAACGCATCCTCGGGCTTTCGCTGCTCACCGGACGCGACATCAAGGATCCCGACGCGTTGATGAGACAGCTCCAGGCTTCCAACACGGACATCAAGCCCGTCGCGCAGTTTATCCGCGACGGTCTCGTCAAAGAGAAGGACGAGGCGTTCGCCCAGGCCATGCGGCGTTTCGAACGCGGCAAGACGGATCCGAAATCGCTCCGGAAAACGCTGGCCGAAAGCCTGAACGGCCTGCTCGACGGCAAGCCGTTCTACAACACGAATCTCTTCGCCGGCGTGACCTTGAGTGCTGAAACCGCACGGCTGCTGGCGACGAATCCGAAGGGGCACGATCTGGATCTCCTGAACAAACGCCTGCTGGAGGAGGCTTTCCCGGAGGCCATCCAGCGCACGAGTTGGGAATGGGTCGGCACGACGGGATTCTATCTGCTGCCCTTCGTCCTGCTCAGCCTGGCCTTCGGCGCGTTTTATCAACTGATGCCCAACACGCGCGTGCAACCGGCGGCGGCGCTCGTGGGCGGCATCGTGGGCGGCACGCTGTGGCAGTTGAACAACAAGCTCAGCGTGCTCTACGTCTCGAAGGCGGCGGGTTATTCGCAGATTTACAGCGGCCTCGCCGTCATCCCGCTCTTCCTCGTGGGCATGTATTTCTCGTGGCTGATTCTGCTCTTTGGCGCGCAGGTCGCCTACGCGTATCAAAACCGTCAATCCTACCTGCAGGAGAAACAGGCCGAGGGCGTGAACCAGCGCGGCCGCGAATTTGTCGCGCTGCGGGTGATGGTGTTGATCGCGCAGCACTTCCTCCGCGGCGAGAAACCGCCCGGCGTGAACTGGATTGCGTCCACGCTCAATGTTCCTTCGCGGCTGGTCAGCCGGATCGTCCAGCCGTTGCTGGACGCGAAGCTGATCGTCGAAGTAATGGACCGGGAGGTTCTGTATTCTCCCGCCCGACCGCTAAACCAGATCACCGCGCACGATGTGCTCCTGGCACTGCGCGCCGGTCAGGGAATGGAATTGGAAACGCGCGACGATGCCTTGCGCCAGCGGGTCCGGGGCGAGTTTGAATCCATCTCCAAGGCGGAACGCGAGGCAGCAGCAGCCGTGACACTGGAAACGCTGGCGAAAGCGGAGGCGAAGTAGGGTCCGCGAAATACACCAATGACACGAAAGAACGGAATTGTGAACACCACCGGTATGGCGGAAGGAAGCGAGGGCAGGTCAGTTATCTGCGAACTACGAACTTCCTCCCGATTTAGCGTCCTTTCGCGTATTTCGCGGATCAGATTCCATCGTTCAGATTCAATCCCAAGCCGTCAAACCTGCGAGGAAAACGTATGATTATCGGAGTCCCAAAAGAAATTAAGGAACAGGAGTTCCGCGTGGCGCTCCTGCCGAGCGCAGCCTACCAGCTCGTCCAGCGCGGGCATCAGGTGCTCGTCGAGCGCAACGCCGGAGCGGGCGCGGGATTCCCCGACGCCGAATACACCAAGGCCGGTGCAACGATCCTCGACGATCATGCCGCGGTGTTCTCGCGCGCGGAATTGATCGTGAAGGTGAAGGAGCCGCAGCCGTCCGAATATCCCCTGCTCCGTTCCGGGCAGATTCTCTTCACCTATCTTCATCTCGCCGCGAGCCGGTCGTTGACCGATGGCTTGCTGAAATCCGGCGTCACCGGGCTCGCCTATGAAACGATCGAGGTGAACCGTCGTCTGCCCTTGCTCGAACCGATGAGCGAGATCGCCGGGCGCATGAGCGTGCTCGTGGGCGGTTACTTTCTAGCGAAACACTTCGGCGGCAGCGGCGTGCTGCTCGGCGGCGTTCCGGGCGTGTTGCCCGGAAAAGTCATCGTGCTCGGCGGCGGCGTGGCCGGCATCAACGCCGCTCGCATGGCACAGGGACTGGGCGCGGACGTCACGATTCTCGAAGTCGATTTGGAGCGGATGCGTTTTCTCGACATCACGCTGCACACCGCGCACACGCTTTACTCGAACCAGGCGCACTTGATGGAACTGCTGCCGCAGGTGGATTTGCTCATCGGTGCGGTGCTGGTTCCCGGAGCGAAGGCGCCGAAACTGATCAACCGCGCGATGCTGAAGCAGATGCGGCCGGGCAGCGTGGTGGTGGACATCGCAATCGACCAGGGCGGTTGCGCGGAGACCTCGCGGCCGACGACGCATCATGATCCGGTGTTCGTGGAAGAAGGAGTGACGCATTACTGCGTCGCCAACATGCCTGCCGCCTATTCGCGCACCGCGACGCAGGCGCTGACAAACGTGACCTATCGTTACATCGAACTGCTCGCGGACCTCGGCTTGAAGGAAGCGTGCGAACGCCAGTCGGCCCTGCTCGGCGGCATCAACGTGATGGACGGCAAACTCACCTGCAAAGCCGTAGCCGATGCGCACGGAATGGCGTTCAGCAAGCCGTGGTAAAAGAAAAAGGCCGCCTCGTCGCAACGAGGCGGCCGTGAAATCCGAACAGCTGAGGAACTCAGCGGCGCACGCGGAAGAAGAGCGGCAGGGTCGAGTCGATCGGGGCAAGATAACCGGTCGACACGGCTTCGCGGATGATCAGCCACGGGCCTTCCAGACTGAACGCACTCTCCAATTCACCACCGCCCGTCCAGGAGATCAGGGCGTTGGCACCGGACTTGGAAATCGTCAGCACTGGAGGCGGCAGCGGCACCCCGGTGTTCACCTCGATCTCGTCGATGTCCATGGAACCGTTGGAGACCTTGATGCGAATGCCGGTCGCGTTCAGCGGCGCGCCGCCTTCCGCGATGTCGAAGCGATGCCGCAGATGCGGGGTGAAATACGGCGGGAGGGCCCTCACGTAACCGACCGTGCCGAGATCCGCCCAGCCGGTCGAGGCATCACCGGTGTCCAGCGTAGTGGCGTCCGGGGCGGCGACGGTCGTGTATTGGAGACGGTAATCGCCAAGCGCGCGATCGGTCAGCGTGCCGCCGCAGCAATCGCCAGCTACGTTGCCGTTATCGCGGCCCCAGGCGATGTTCGTGATGGCGACACTGCCACCGAAATTCAGTCCCGCAAACGGATCGGGATCGGTGGTTCCGCCTACGCCGTTGGCTGAGATCCAACTGTTCGCGTTGCCGTAGAGTCCGTCGTTGAGATTCGCCGCCACGTGGAAGGGAAGGCCCAGCACCGGCCCGAGATCACTGCTGGTAAACGCAATCGTGCCCGCCTTGGCCGACGCGCGATTGTCCGGCGGCGCAGCGCCAACACTTGGATTATTGAACTCCCCGTCGTTCCCGTCCCACACGATGGACATCCCCGGCGCGTTCGTGATGCGAACCACGTTCTGCTCGATGGCGAGATTGCCATTTACCTCGATCTCGTCGATGGCGCTGTTGGCATTCGGCACCTTGATGCGAATGCCGGTGGCCGTGATGGGATTGCCGCCCTGGGTCACATCGAAGCGATGACGCAGATGGGAGTTGAAGAACGTGGGATTGCTTGCCTTGTAATTGAGGGTGCCAACGGTGACCCAGTCGGAGTCGGGCGTTGAAGCGCCGGGATTCGCCACGGCCGTGACTTGCAGGACGTAAACACCCAGCGCCCGGTCCGTGAGCGTGCCACCGCAGCAATCGCCAGCCACGTTGCCGTTGTCGCGGCCCCAAGCGACGCTGCGCAGGAGAAGCTCGCGGCCGAAATTGATTCCGGCAAACGGAGCAGCATCACCAGCGACGAAGTCTGGAATCCAGCTGTTCGCGTTACCGTAGAACCCATCGTTCAGATTCAGGGCGCGGTGGAACGGAACGCCAATCGCCGGTCCGAGATCGCTGCTCGTGAAAGGCGTGGCGCTGCGTGAAGTCGAAGCGTCGTTGACCGGGGCCGGCGCCGGATTGTTCGGCGTGCTGAAGAGCCCGTCATTTCGATCCCATGTAATAGCGAAGCCGGCTTCCGGCGTGATTTCAATGAAGGTGCTGATCGGCGGAATGGGATCGGGGATCGGATTCACTTCGATCTCGTCGATGGCCAGTCCGCCGCCAATGCCGCCAATGGAAACCTTGATGCGGATGCCCGAGGCGCTGATGGGATTTCCGCTCTCGGTGACATCGAACCGGTGGCGCAGGAAGCTGGAGAAGCTGGCATCCTCCGCACCGGGCAGAAATTCAATCGTGCCGATGGTTGCCCAACCGGTCGACGGATCGCCCGTCTCGGCGGTCGTGCCATCCGGTTGCCCGGGGAAATCGACGGACGTGTATTGCAGCGTGTAGGTGCCGACCGCACGATCAGTGCAGGTGCCGCCACAGGAATCTCCTTCCGCCAGACCGTTGTCGCGACTCCAAGCGATGCTGGAAACATTGACCAATGAATTGAAACGTAATGCGGCATACGGATCCGGCGCGGCACCGGAGATCCAGCTGTTGATATTGCCGTAGAGACCGTCGTTCAGATTCGCGGCGACGTGGAAGGCGATCCCGAGCTCAGGTCCAAGATCGCTACTGGTGAAGGCCACAGTTCCGTTGCTGGCCAGCGCCACGTTGTTCGAGGGACCAGCTCCAACATCCGGACTGCTGAAGCCGCCGTTGTTGCCGTCCCAAGTGATACCAAAGCCAGCCGAGGGCGTGATGACCAGCCTCGGGTGGGACGCGGCGTGAAGCGACGGTGCGAGCAAGCAGAACGCGCCGCCAAATGCGGCGAACGACATCGCCAGGCGAAGCGGCGATCGCAGGAGGGAACAATGTGCAGTCATACAGGTTAGTGGGTTCTGTGATTGAGTTGAGACACTGTGGTTACTGAAGTCTGAAACGGAAGAAGCGCTGGGGTTGGGCACCGATGTTGATGTTCACCGTCATCGTCGCAGTCTCCGCCCGTTGGCCGGCACCCAAGGGCGTCCAGGTCGAAAGGTTGAGGTCATCGGAGGACTCGACGAGATAACTGCGGCCCGGAATCGTCGAGAGCGTGAAGGAGAGCGTTCCTTCGCCGACATCGATGGACAACACACCTGGAGCGGGCGGCGCACCGAGGCGATTCGCGGCGCGCGGCGTCCAATTGGTCATGAAATACGTGCTGCCGACGGTTCCATCCGGGAACAAGCCCTGGCTGATGTTGGCGAACTGAAAACCAAACGTCACCGCATGCTGGGGCGAGACGCCGTCCGGCCCAAACAAGCCGAGCGATTCACCGCTGTTGCTCAGCCGGAAGTTCACATGCAAATGGTCGTTGTTCGTCGCGAAGTTCTGCGCGCTGTTCTCGTCGGCCCAGACCAGCAGGAAACCTTTCGGGGAGATCAAGGTCCCAGGCGGAATCGCGAACTTGGTCGGGACGGAGAGATTATCCGTGAGATAGAAACCACCGAGGTTCACCGACTCCGCGTTCGGATTGTAGAGCTCGAACCAGTCCTGGAACAAACCATCCGCCGGATCGAAGTAACCGCCGGGTCCGACGTTGTCCGCCATCCACTCGTTGATGACCACCGGCAACAGGGTCGACGGCACGGTGTTCGTGATGTTGATCGAATCGACTAGATTCGCACGGCGCGCGCCGGTTCGGTCCACGCCCTGGAAGGTCAGCAGGTTCGTCCCGGAAGCAAGCGGGACGGTCATGAACCAGTTGGTAATGCTCGACCAATCGAGCACGTAAGGCACGCCGTTCACTTCGATCTCGCGCACATCAATCCAGCCCGTGCCCACGATCACCACCTGATTGGTGTTCACCGCGAAGCCGTTGCCACCGTTCGACGTGATCGCGAACGGCACCTGTGCCGGAAGTTGCGTGAGCGCGTAAGTGCGGCGCGCGGCGATGTAGGCGGATGCGGCCGAGTAGTTCTGACCGACCACGCTCGCGTAATGCGTCAGCCACGGGTTCATGTAGTCGGTGTTGAACGACGTCTGGAGGATGTCGTTCACGTGATGCAAATACAGCCGGCGCGTCGCGGGATTGTTCATCAACTTGCCGAGATTCACGCCGGTGTTCAGAAAGATGGAGCTGTTGTTCGGCGCGCCCATGACGAAGTCCATGTCCCACGCCAGCAGTTGAGCCGGGTCGCCGTCCGGGAACGTGATGAGTCGGAGATTGTGCGGGAAGGACGAGCCGGAGCTGATGTAGGTGTCCTGAATGCCGCAGAGGATTTCCATCGCCACCATGCGCAGCGCGCGATTCACGTTCAGCACGCTGGCGATCTTCTCGTCGAACTGCGCCTGCGGGAGCGCCATCGTCCGGCACAACGCCATCAAGCCTTCGTAGTCATCGCGGCGGTTCGAGGAACGAATGTCGAACGGCGAGCGATATTGTTCCTTGTCGCCGAGGTCCGTGAAGTCCGTTCCGATGTGCGCCTGGTGTGGATTGGGCAGTTTAATCGACTCCGGGTTCGACGGAACGGTGAGCGTGTCCGGCTCGTAGGTGACGTCCATGTTGAAGACCGTTCCGTCCTGGTTGTATTGCTCCTCAATGAAGGTGCGCCCGTATCCCGCCAGCTGCAAAATCGCCGTGCCGGTATGAATCGTCCGCGGCGCAATAAAGTAGCAGAGGTCGCTATACGGCACCGGAATCCCTGCGCGATGGAACATGTGCAGCACGTAGATTTCGTCCTGTGCGCGCACGGTCGGACCGCGACCGGAACGATCGATGCCGATGTTGTTCTGCACGCCGCGGAAGAGGCGATCCTCTGGAAAATCTATGTCGTAGCTGACGTAACTGTCGCCATCCCGAATACGGCTCGCGACCGTGCCCTGCAACTTCGCACCCGCGTCGTAGAACACTTCCGTTCGGTCGTAGATCAGCGTTGCCCCGTTGCGCGCGTTGCTCATCACGTTGGTCGCGTTAAGCATGAAGTCGCGATCCGCATCGAGCATGATCAGGCGCAATTCGTGCGTCGGTAGCGCCGTGCCCTGATTGTCCGCCACCTGATAAAGCGCGCGAGAGTTCGGACCTTTGGCCGGCGCGAACGAGGATGCACCGAGCGAATCCTGCGCGGTGACGTAGAAGTGAACAATCTTTCCCACCGTTTGCCCCGGGATGTTCGCCGCCCAGACGCCATTCGACAGCGCCGTCATCGGAATCGTCGTGAATGCCGTCGCCGGATTGACGCGATAACTGAGCGTCGCTGACGTCACGTCGTCGGGATCCGTCGCGCGCACGGTGATCGCCACCGGTTGGTTTGTCAGCGGAACCACGGGCGAATGCTGCAGGGCAGTCAGTGCCGGGCCAGCGTTTGGAACGAGGCGGGAGTTCGGCGCGCCGGGCGTGCTGCTGCGCACGGGCACCGGAAGGATCGTGGTCTTCGCCAGCTTGCTGAAGTAAGCCCGCGTGTTGACCTGCGGCGACCCTGCGACCCAGCGACCGCGGAAGCTGACTTCGTAGACTTGCCCGTTCACCAACGGCGCGTTGTTCAGGAGCGTGGTCTCGACGTGGTTGTGATTCATCACCGCGCGATCTTCCGCGGAGAGACGCAGGACATGATTCGCCGCGTTGTCCGGGTCAGAAACAATCCCGCCGCGATGATGCCCGAGGAACCGCCAGCGAATGTTTCCCGTCGTGGTTTCAAAGTTCCCGTTTTGAATGACCTCCTCGCGCGCACCATCTGGATCGCGGACGACGCTCACGTCATCCAACAACACGATGCCGGCATCGAGCAGGCCGATGCGGAACTCGTTCCAGCGGGTGGAGCCGTAGTTCTGTCCCGCCACCATGCGATAGGTCACCGTCTTCCAAACGCCATGAGCGCTTTCGTCACTATCCGCCCACGCATCGCGCAGGCTGTTGTCCGCGCGCGGGTCCGTGAGTTCGAGACTAGAGCCGCCGCCATCGCTCCAGCCGCCCTCGTGCACGCGGATGATGTCGACCGGATTTCCGGACGCATCCTTGAGCACGACCTCCTCACCACCGGCGAGCTTGCCGGAGAAATCACCGACGACGCTCGAAGCAATCTCCGGCCACTTCGCCTTCAGGGCCGCCGAATCATTCGCCACGACCACGAAGCCGCCCGGCGGAATCACCACGCCAGTCGGGAACCAGTAATCAATTCCGGCGTCGACCTGCCAGCCCGCGAGGTCCACCGGCAACGCCGAACGATTGTGCAATTCGATCCATTCCTCGTCGGACTCAGTAAAGGGCTTCGCGGGAACCAACGTGGTGGTCAGCACCAGTTCGGTTCCGAACGCCACGTCGCCGCTCGTATCGGGCGGATTCACCTCGAACTCGTCGATGCACGTGCCCGCGCCAATGCCGGTGCCGGGCACGAGCAGGCGAACCGCCGTGGCGTCGACCGGCGTGAAGCTGAACCGATGACGGCGCGAGGGATTCGTAAACAGCCCGCTGCCGGCGCTCTGGTAATTGAGCGTGCCAATGGTCGCCCAGCCCGTGTCGGGATTCTGCGTCACAGTCGTGCCGGTGCCAGGCGAAGCCACCCGCGTGTATTGCAGCGTGTAGGTGCCCAGCGTGCGGTCGTTGTAGGTTCCGGTGTTGTCGCGTCCGAAAGCGATTCCGCTGACTTCGTTCACTCCGGCAAACCGCACGGCGATGTAACCGGGATTACCTGAGTTTCCGATCCAGCTGTTGTTGTTGCCGTAAACGCCATCCGTCAGGCCGGTGAAATTGTGGATCGGGAAGCCGGACAGCGAATCGATCACAAATGGCGTCGAACCCGGCTGGCGCGCGAGGTTCATCGGTACGCTTCCGCCCGGCGGTCCTTCCTCCACCAACGTCAAACCGCCGCCCGCCAGCACAATACCGCTCGACGTTGTCGCTGACGTCACTTGATGAACCTCGACCGCGAGCACGTTCACGCCTTGCACCAGCGCACTTGCCGGCAGACCAACGGTAGTCACCAAGCCGGCATCACCAACCGGAGACGTTGCTGACGTCGAGTAACTCACCGGCCCGGCCGGCATGTTGTGACGGTGAATCTCGACGCCGTTGAGATAGAAGACCGCACCGTCATCAATCACCGTGTTCAGATCCACGGTGATATTGCTCGTCGCGCCGCTGAAGTTGAACGCGGAGCGGAAGTAGTAGGTGGTTCGCCCCTCGGCCAGCACCGTGTTCTTCACGCCCGGAATTGCGCCGGCATTGAAGTGCAACAAACCGGCACCCGTCGGCCACGCACTGTCGTTGTAGGCCGCCGCGCGCCATGCCGTGCCGAGATCGACCCCGGTGTCGTTGTAGCGCCAGTTACCGTTCAACGAGATGATGGAAAGATTGGTCGTAACCGCCGGCGTCGGGTCGAACGGCGCGGGATGATACATCAGCTCATTAATGACAACGTCGCTGCGCAAGGCGAAGACGTTCGACGCTCCGGGCGTCGGTCCGGACGGATACATCCAGCGTCCGTCGCCGTCGGGAAAGCGCCCGCGCGAATTTGTCCGCACGGTTACAGCGTCCAGCACGCGACCGCGTCCCGACGTGTAGAGAAACAGCTTGTCGCCGGCCGCAGTGCCGAAGCCGAGCTGAGCCGGAGAAACACTCACTGCAGCGCCAGGCGCGAGCGATTGAGCGGCGAAGGTGAACGGAAGCAGCGCGGAATCGCCGACCACTTGCACGCCACCGAGCGCAGCGGTCGAATCACCGGCGTTCAAGATCTCAACCCAGAAGTTCGTGGGGCTCGCTCCGGCAACTTCGTTGAACACGAGCTTGGGCGGCGGCGGCAGAATGTCCTGGCTGGAGAGTTCCAATCCGAAGGCCGCATCCGGCGTCGCCACCACCGGCGGATTGATCTCAATCTCGTCGATGGTGTTGGTGGAAGCCGGCCGCAGGCGGATACCCGTGGCGAGGATCGGTCCGTTGGTGTGGAAGAAATCAAATCGATGGCGCAGGTGTGGAGTGAAGCCCGGTTGCGTGCTGAGATATTGAACGGTGGCAATCGTGGTCCAGCCGTTCGAGGGATTCGATGAATTGTTCGCAATGGCCGCCGGATTCGTGACGAGCGTGTATTGGAAGGTGTAGTTGCCCAATGAACGATCCACGCAGGTTCCCCCGGCGCAGGAAGCCTCAGTGGTGTCGCCGTTGTCGCGGCTCCATGCGATGCTGGAGATCGGAATGGTCTGGTTGAAACGCACAATGATGACAGGAACAAGGTCGTTCGCGGCGGGCGCCCACGCGCTGCCGTTACCGTAACGGCCATCGTTGATTAGCGACGCGAGATTGGTGTTGCTCGACGTGAAGACCTCAACTCCCGCGGAGGCCAGCGCCGCGTTCGCCGGTGCCTGGGCGGGACTCGACGTGGAAAAGAAATCTCCGTCACCACCATCCCATCCAACGGAGTGCCCGCCGGCGGGAATCACGCGTAATCCCGCATTCGTCGTTACCGTAGTCTGGTGAACCTCCACCGCGATGACGTTGTTCCCAGCCACCAGCGCGGAAGATGGAATCGTGAACGGACCAGCGTAGCCAGCGTTCGCCACCGCCACGGACGCCATCGTGGAATAATTGATCGCGCCGGCCGGCATGTTGATGCGCGATACCTCCGCGCCATTGACGTAAACGACCGCGCCGTCATCCAGCACTGAGCGGAACGTGAGTACCTTGTCCGCTGGGTTGCCATCCACCTGAAACGTCCCGCGGAAATAGTAGGTGCTGCGATTTGGAGCCAGCGGCGTGTTCTTCGGCGCGGGCAATTCACCATCTTCGAGAAAGAACAGTCCGGTTCCCGAGACCCAGGCGCTGTCGTTGAAACTCACTTCGCGCCAGGCCGTGCCGAGGTCCGTGCCCGAATCGTCGAACTTCCAGTTCGCGGTCACCGGGAAGGTTGTCGTCTTCGGGCCCAGCACCAGCGCGGACGAAAAATTCGCACGCCCTGGCGTGCCGCCGACCTGCGTGCTCACGGTCCAGTTCTCCACCGGTGCGCTCGAGAGATTGGGATGCCGTTTCGCCAGCGAAACGCCTGCGCCGTCTGCCGCCACCGGCCAGTCGCCATCGACGCCGTAGGTGAACGAATCCATCAACCGATCGTTCAAGTCGCGGAGACGCAGTTCCTCGCCCGCGTTCGACAACCGTCCCGTGAATGGACCCAGCACGTTTGTTCCGCCGGCCGAAACAACCGCCGCAGGAGAGACGGCAACGACCACGTATCCGCCACCCTTGATCACCGTGCCGACCGGGAACTCGAAATCCACGCCCGACGTCAACCGCCAGCCCGACAGGTCCACGTCCACCGCGTTTTGATTGTGCAACTCCACCCATTCGAGCGCGGCCTCGTTCGTCGCGGGATGATACATCACCTCATTGAAAACGACGACGCTGTCCGCCCTCGCCGAGGCCATGGCTGCCAGACCGACAGCAGTTAAGCAGAGCACACGTCGCATCATCGGACGGAGGTGGGAGCAAAGGAAATCTCGAAGCGCCGATAACTGGACGCAAGAGAACGCACGCAAGCCAGTGGTTGACGGGGACATTGCAAATAAAGGTATAGGTGAAACTGGTAGAGAGTATCCCCCCGAATGGGGGTAAAGCGAGACTAAACCTGCAGAAACCTGCTCGATCAGCGACGAAATTTCATCGCCGCTTCGGTGCGGGAACGCACGTGGAGCTTGCTGTAGATCGTCTTCAGGTACCCGCGCACCGTTTCGGCGCTGAGCCCGAGGGCGTCGGCGATCTCCTTGTTCGTGTAGCCGCGGGAAACGTATTCCAGCACGTCCGTCTCGCGCTTTGACAAGTTCTCCGCCGGCATGTCGGACGGACCCTGACGGCGGAACGATTGCACGACCTTCCGAGCGATGTAGCTCGACATCGGGGCGCCGCCGCGGTGGACGTCCTCAATCGCATGGAGAATCTCCGCCGCGGTCGAACGCTTCAGCAGATAACCCGCCGCGCCCATCTGCAACGCCTGAAAGATCCGGTCGCTGTCGTCGTAAACCGTCAGCATCACCACCTGCGTGGTCGGCGCCACGGTCTTCAGCTGGCGCACGCATTCCACGCCGGAGATGCCGGGCAGATTGATGTCCATCAGCACCACATCGAACGCCCGACGCGGCAGCGCCTCCAGCGCCTGTTCGCCAGACGCAAACGTCGCCGCACACTCAAAGCCCTTCGCCTCGCCGACCAGCCGCGCTAGGTTTTCACGCACCTGTTCGTCGTCTTCCACGATGGCGACGCGGATGTTCATGACGCACCGCCTTTCCCCGCCGGCAGCGGCAGGCGAAGGCCAATCGTCGTGCCGGCGTTTGTGCTCGCGAGTTCGAACCGCCCGCCGAGATTCTCGATGCGCCGACGGATGTTACCGAGGCCGTCGTGCTCCACACCCGCGCTGGCCTGAATGCCGTGCCCGTTGTCCGCGATGGAAAGATTCAATTCGCCGTTTGCCATGCCGAGGCGCAGCCAGACTTCGCTCGCGCCGGAATGTCGGACGACATTGTTGAGCGCCTCCTTCACGGCGAGAAACAAATGATGGCGCGCTTCCGTGGTAATCGGGTGTTCCGGAAGGTCCGCCGGAATATCGAGACGACACCGGATCGACGTCGGCCGCAGAAACTCCTCGGCAAACTGTGAGACATAGTTCGCGAAGTGATCGAGCGAATCGTTGCGCGGATTGACCGCCCAAACAATGGCGTCCATCGCCCGCACCGCCTCGCGCGCGGTGGCGGAGATCTTTCCCAAATCTTCCGCGACTTCGTCGGGATTCCCGCGATGCTTCTGCCCCACCTCCGTCAACAACGCGATACGCGTCAGGTTCGCGCCCAGCTCGTCATGAATGTCCTGCGCAATCCGCGAGCGCTCTTTCTCGATCGCGTGCTGCTCCTCCAGGCGACGCAGCTTGCGGCGCAGCCGACGCACCGCGATGGTTCTCACCACCCAGCCGCCGCCGCCGAGCGAGACCACGACGAGCAACGTGCGGAACCACCACGTCTGCCAGAAGTGCGGCAACGCCACGAGACCGATCGACGCGCCCGCTTCATTCCAAACGCCGTCATTATTGCAGGCGATTACGCGGAACTCATAACGACCGGGCGGCAGATGCGTGTAAGCCGCAGCGCGCTGGGAACCGCCGTCCACCCATTCCTTTTCCAGCGGGTCGAGGCGATACTTGAAACGGTTCCGCTCTGGCGCCACGAGACTCAACGCGGCGAACCGAAACTCGACGCGCTGTATGCCGGGCGGCAGCTCCAATTCCGACGCTGCTTCGCCGCCGCGCAACACCGGCACACCATCCACCTGCACTTCGTCCACCACCACCGGCGGCGGCAGATCGTTGAGGGAAATGTTCGCGGGATCGACCATCACCAATCCCTTCACCGTGGAGAACCACAGCTTGCCATCGCGCGTCTTCAATCCGGCCGGATGAAATCCGCCCGTGCATTCGAGGCTCTCCATTCCCTCGGCGCGACCGTAAGAAATCGCGTTCACGCTGGGCGCCTTCCCCGACACCACCGCCTCGAACTCCCGCAGCGCGACGCGGAAAATGCCTTGATTGCATCCGAACCACAGATTGCCTAGGTCATCCGCCACGATCTGCGAAATGACTTCGTCCGGCAGACCGTGAGCCCGCGCGAAAGCAGTAACGTTCGTGCCCTCCAAGCGCGCGAGACCGCCGCCCGTCCCGATCCACAGAACGCCTTTCGCATCACGATGCAGCGCGCGGACGAAATCGCTCGGCAACCCGTCGCGTCGTGTCATCGCCGTCATCTCACCCGCCAGCCAACGGCGCAAACCCGCTCCGCCCGTTCCGATCCAAAGCCGGCTGTCGGACTCGCGCAACAGCGCGGTCACTGGCGCCGCCCAGCGATCCTTCTCCGGAACAACGTCCGCCATCTTCGTTCCATCGAACGCCTTCACGCCGCCGGACATCGTGCCAAGCCAGAGACCGCCACGGCCATCCTCGCACAACGCAGTAACCGGCTCGTCGTTCCCCGATCGTGCCACCGGAAAACTGCGTACGTCCTTGCCGTGAATCTGAAACAAGCCACCGCCCCACGTCCCCGCCCACACCACGCCATCGCGACCCGCCAGCAACGACCAGATGCATTCGTTATCGAGCACGTAGTTCGCGTAGAGCGGACGAAACACGCCGTTGCGCCGCACGGTGAGCCCACCACAATTCGAACCCACCCAGAGCGTCCCCTCCGCATCCTCCGCGAGCGACATCACGACATTGTGCGCGAGACCTTCGCGTGTGGTAAAAGTGGTGACCTTGCGCGGCTTCACGCGATTCAGTCCGCCTCCCACCGTGCCCACCCACAAGCTGCCTTCGCGATCCTCGAACACACATCGCACGGAATTGTCCGACAAGCCTTCCTGAGTCGTCACCGATTGAAACCTCCCCCCCCGCAACCGCCGAAGGCCGCCGTTGGCCGTGCCCGCCCACACATCGCCGCTCCGCGTTTCGCACAACGTCCAGACCGCCTCCAGCAACTGCCCCGGTTGCTCGCGAAAAACGTGAACCACCCCATTGCTCACCGCGCCGATGTAACCGTTCGCGCCACCGAACCAAACCTGCCCCGAGCGACCCGCCGTCGCCGCCAGCACGCTGCTGAAGGAACTTGGTTCCGCCGCGCCCGGTCGCTGAAGCGCCACGCCGTTGGTCAACGTCAGCAACTGATTCGCCATCACCGCCCACAGCGCACCTCTGGAATCCACTGCCACAACCGGAACCGTGGAAGGCGCGAACCCTTGCGTCACCCGTTGCGGCACGAACCGACCGTCGAGCCACCGATTCATGCCCGCAGCCGTGCCGATCCAGATTCCGCCTTCACGATCCTCCGCCAGCGCCGTGACAACATCGCTGTCGAGACCGTCCTTGCGCGTGAGCACCGCGAACGCTCCGGCACGATACCGCACCAATCCGGCACCGTCCGTAGCAATCCAAAGTGTGCCGTCGCGCGCTGCGAGCAAGGCGAGGATGCGAAGACCGGGCAACGGCGAGCCTTCCCCAAACACTTCAAACCGCACGCCATCGAAACGCACCAATCCATTTAATGTGCCGATCCAAAGATAGCCATCGGGCGTCTGTTGAATCGCGGTCACCGTGTTCCCGGGCAATCCATCCGCCGTCTGCCAGACATCAATCCGATACTCGCTCGACGACTGCGCCGCTTCGCCGGACAACGTGGTGCCCACCGGCACAAAGCGATTGAGCAATGACCGCGTGATCGATGCGCCGGAAAGATTCTGCGCCGCCGCCGGCAAGGGTTCGCGTCCCTCGGATGAAGCCACGGTGCGCCATTGATTTGTCTCCGTGGCGACCTGAATTTCGTAATCCATCGCCAGACGATCGATGAAATTGCCCTCGCGATCCCGGCCCCAAACCACCTTGCGAATGCGCGTGACCTCCGGCAATTCAATCTGCGCCCACGCGCCGGCGATTCGATCCGCGATCCAGCTGCGACTGTTCCCGTAGCGCCCGTCGTTGATGCCTTCGATCTGGTGAATCGCGTATCCTGGCAACAATCCGGAAGCCGTGGCGCGCGCGCCATTCATCGCGAGCGCCAGATTACCGTTCGACTCGTCGTCGCCGTAGATCTCCAGTTCATCCAGACATGGCTCGCCGCGATTCGTAGCCCGCACGATGAACCGCACGAACTTCGCCTCCACCGGCGCAAACTCCTCCACATTCCGCCGCGGATGCACCGGCTCGCGCAGGGCGGCGGTGACCGGAAACACCCCTGCCACCAGCAGCGCGACAATCCATGATGGGCATCGAGGAAACATTGGTCGGCAAAGGATAGGCTTCGTTTCGCGCGACGTAAACAAGGACGAGAATCGGGACGATCCTTGGCCGCTCAATTTTCCCGCTATTTCCGAAGCACTTCCTCATTGTGAAACCGCCCGCAGGATGATACAAAATGGCGAGTTAGGGTCGGCACACAGCCCACCATTCAGAAGTTGTAGCCATGAATCCAATCCTTTCGACCATTCGCGCACTCGTCTTGTTCTGTTGCGCGGCCTTTTCAACGCACGGTGCCGTCCTCGTCTGGACCAACACCGCCGGCGGCAGTTGGACCACCGCTACGAACTGGAGCCCGAATCAGGTACCGGGAGCCGCAGATCAAGCTTTCATCACCAATGCCGGAACCTACAGCGTCACCGTTTCCGCAAACACCACCGTCAATCAACTTGTGCTTGGCGGCGGTACAGGAACCCAGACGCTTTTGCAGTCCGCTGGAATCATCTCGCCCGGCACCGCAAATGTGTCCGTGAATGGCGAATGGAGATTTCAATCCGGCTCCCTGGGCGGGGTGCTGCTCATCCAGCCTGGCGCCACCTTCTCGATTGAGAGCGCCAACGCCAAGACCCTCTCGGCCACGGTCACCAACCGCGGCACCTTCGCCTTGAGCGGCACGGGCGATGTCAACCTCACCGGCAGCGTCGACAACGAGGGCCTCTTCAACCTCGCTGGTGATGTCCGGATGTATCCACCCTTTGGCACCGTGCGCCCGCTGCGCAACACCGGCATCATCCGCAAGACCTCAGGCACCGGCACCGCCGACCTTGGCGTCTCCGGCAGCTACTTCATCGCGCTGACCAACTCCGGCACCATCGAGTCCCTCTCCGGCGGCATCTCCCACTTCGGCGGCGGGCTCATCGACGGCTTGCTCAAGACCACCAACGGCACGCGCATCGACTTCACCGGCCCCACCTACACCCACAGCGGTTCCGGTTCGCCCATCGTCTCCGGCAACGGCGCCACGCGCCTGACCGCCGGCACCATCCTCCTGCACGATTCCATCCCCGGCTTTCAGCTCGTCGGTGGCAGCGTCCAGCTCCTGCCTGATTTTCAAGGCGGCGCGGGCATCACCAATCTCGTGCTCGACGGCGCCACCCTCTCCGGCACCAACACCGTCACCGGCACCCTCACCTTCCGCAGCGGCTCCCTGGGCGGCGTCTTGCTCATCCAGCCTGGCGCCACCTTCTCGATTGAGAGCGCCAACGCCAAGACCCTCTCGGCCACGGTCACCAACCGCGGCACCTTCGCCTTGAGCGGCACGGGCGATGTCAACCTCACCGGCAGCGTCGACAACGAGGGCCTCTTCAACCTCGCTGGTGATGTCCGGATGTATCCACCCTTTGGCACCGTGCGCCCGCTGCGCAACACCGGCATCATCCGCAAGACCTCAGGCACCGGCACCGCCGACCTTGGCGTCTCCGGCAGCTACTTCATCGCGCTGACCAACTCCGGCACCATCGAGTCCCTCTCCGGAACCCTCTCCCATTTCGGCGCAAGCGACCTCGCCAATGGCACGCTGCAAGTCGGTATCCGCAGCCTCTCCAGCTATGGCCGCATTCACTTCCCCTATTCGCCGGTTCTCGGCGGAAAGCTGAACGCCGTGCTCCTCAACGACTACACCCCCGCGCTCAACAACAAGTTCACCATCGTTACCTTCAACTCCGCCACCGGCGCCTTCGCGGACTTCGCGCTTCCGTCAGATTACCTCTGGCAAACCGCCCAGAACGCGAGCGACGTGAGCATCACCGTCCTGCGCACTGCCTTGACCGCTTACTGGCCGGCGGACACGAACGCGACCGAAGTGCTCAACAACCGCATCGCAAGCCAGAGCGGCGTCGCGGGCTTCACCAACGGCATCGTAGGCCAGGCGTTTTCGTTCAATGGGAGCGGCTGCTTCACCGCGCCGGACGGACCGGAGTTCCGCTTCGGCACGAACAATTTCACGCTGGAATTTTGGCTCTGGCCGGACTCCTACACCGGCTCCGTTCCGGACGAAGGCATCCGTCTGTTGTATAAGCAGCTCTTCCCCACCTCGTGGCTCGTCGTCGATCTCGTCGACAGCGGACGCCTCGAAACGGAAGTGAAGGATGAGAATGGCCAATTCGGATCGACCACCAGTTCAGGACGCGTCGCGCTCGGAAGCTGGAACCACGTCGCCATCGTCTACGACCGAACCGGCAACGAAGCGCGCTACTTCATCAACGGGCAGTTGGACAGCGTGTTCACGATTCCGGCGACCTTCACCGGCCCGTTGAACCTCGCCGGCGCCCCGCTCGAAATCGGTTCCTGCTCGTGGAATTCCTTCCGCGGCCGCCTGGATGAACTCCGCATCTACACCAAGGCACTCTCCGCCGCCGATGTCGCTGCGCGCGTGCAAGGCACCATCGGCTGCACGAACTGCCCGGCGCCCGCACCCGTCCTCAGCCCGGCGGTTGTAAATGTCGTCAGCGGCCTTTCTCAATCCTTCGCGGTCGCGGGCGGCCTCGGCCCGTTCACCTTCGCCATCGTCACGAATAACTCCGGCGGAACCATCGGTTCGCAGAACGGCATCTACACCGCCGGCCAAACCGCAAACGTCGCCGACATCATTCGGGTTACCGATTCGCGCGGCCTGACCGGAAGTGCGCGCGTGAATGTTCAGGCTGCGCCCACGCCGCGGCCCGACTTGCTCGTCCACCGCGTCACTGCGCCCGCAAACGCAACGCCGGGTGTTCCCTTCGCCGTGGTCTGGACCATCACCAACTCTGGTCCCGGCACCGCCGTCGCGCCGTGGCAGGATTTCGTCCTGCTCTCCGCGGACGCCGCGATCGGCAACGACACCTTGCTCGAATCGCGCACCGTCACAAACAGCATTCCGTCCGGCGCGAGCCTCACCTTGACGCAGTCCGTCGTCATCCCGATCCACGGCCCCGCGGGCAATCTCCGACTCGTCGTCGCCACCGACGCCAACAGCGTCATCATCGAGCCGAACAACACCAACAACGCCGCCATCACTGCGACCGCGACCGTCGTGCCCCAAACGCTGACGCTTGCGCTGAATGGCATTGAGCTCAGCGAAAATGCCGTCAACCCCATAGTCACCGCCACGCTCCGCCGCAACGGCAGCGTCACCAGCAATCTCGTGGTGAACATCACCTCCAGTGCGCCCGACGAACTGAGCGCGCCCACGACGGTCACCATTCCCGCCGGCCAGTCCTCCACAACCTTCACCCTGCAAGTCGTGCCCGACGGCGTGTTCGACGGACCGCAACTGGTGAACGTCACCGCGTCCGCTGCCGCATTCGCAAGCGGCAACGCCGCCTTCACCGTGCTCGACGCCGATTCACCATCGCTCAGCATTCGCTTCGGTCTGTCCGCCATCATGGAAGGGGATCCGTTCAACATCATTATCACGCGGCCGCCGGCTTCCTCCAACTCCACCGTCACGGCAACGCTCAGTGCCGCCTCGCCGTCCCAGTTCCTCACGCCGGTGACAGCCGTGTTCGGCCTCGGCCAAACGTCGGTGCTCATCAGCGTTGTCTCGATCAACGATTCGATCATCGAACGCTCCAACTCCTACACCTTCACCGCGCAGGCTCCGGGTTATCTTCCCGCCGCCGGCGCGATTGCCGTCGTCGACAACGATCTCCCCGTCGTCACGCTCACGCTCGGCGCCAACAGCGTCAGCGAAGGCGCGGGCGCGAACGCCACCTTCGGATTACTCACCCGCACACCCGTCGCCAACGAATCGCTCACGCTCACGCTCACCAGCGGCGACACGAATATCGCGCGCGTTCCCAGCAGCGTGATCATCCCGGCTGGACAGTCATCGCTCACCTTCCCCATCGCCGTCGTCGAAAATGAAATCGCCGACGGCGCGCACGTCGTGGCCCTTGGCGGATCCGTTCGCGAACCCGGCACCGGCATCGTCGTCGGCCAGATCAATCCGACCATTCTCAACGTCACCGACAACGATGGCCCGACGCTCACCGTCGCGCTCGACGCCGAGGCCGTCGGCGAAGGTCTCAATCCCGCCACCGTCGGTACCGTTACGCGCAATTCCAGCACGGCGAACGCGCTGACAGTTCAGCTCGCCAGCAGCAACACCAACGAAGCGACCGTTCCCGTCTCGGTGGTGATACCGCAGGGCGCGACGAGCATCACCTTCCCCGTGACCAGCCGCACCGATGGTACGAACGATGGCAGCCAGTCGATCACCATCAATGCCAGCGCCGCCGGCTTCACGTCCGGCAGCGCGCCGCTGACAGTCACGGACGCGGACTTTGTGGATCTCGTGGTCAGCTCCGTTCGCTTCAACACCAACGCCGCGACCGGCGAATCCATCGACGTGATTTATCGCATCGAGAATCGTGGCACTCGCGAAACTTCCGGCGACTGGTCGCAACGGGTCTTCTTCTCCGGCGACGCGCTGGTTGGCGACGACACACTCGCCGCGCAAAACGACTTCGGCGGCATTCTCGGCGGCGGGCAGTTCTTCGAACAAAGCGTGCGTGTGAAGCTGCCGAATCAAGTCGGTCGTACGTGGATTATCGTGCAGACGGATCACGCGAACGCCATCAGCGAACTCATCGAAGGCAATAATATCATCCTCACCCCGGACCCGATTCACATCTCGGCGGCCTACAGCGTCAGCGTGGCGGCCGACATCAACGTGGCTCCCAGCGGAACGCCGGCCACCCTTAGCGGCGCAGCCATCCGCCCGAACTCGGAACCCGCCTTCAACGAAGTCGTGAAAGTCTGCGTTGAACTGCGCGGCACGAAGCGCTTTTACCAGGCTGTCACCGACATCAACGGCGAATACCTCATCACCTTCACGCCGCTCCCCGGCGAAGGCGGCCAATATACCGTCAGCGCCGGCCATCCCGGCGACACAGTCCTCCTGCCGCAGGATCAATTCACGCTCCTCGCCTTGCGCGCGGGCAGCGCCGGACGCATCACGCTGCTGGAAGGCGAGAGCGCATCGAGCACCGTCGCCATTCAGAACCTTGCCGACGTACCGCAAACCGGGCTCACCGCCACTCTCGTTGGCGGCCCGACAAATCTCACCATCGTCCCCAGCCTGAGCGCGAGCTCGGTCGCCGGCGACGGCTCGGTCAACCTCGCCTACGCCGTCACCGCGCCGAATGGCATCAGCGGCAGCAGCACGATTCGCATTCGCGTTTCGAGCGCCGAAGGCGCGAGCACGGACGTGAACATTCCCGTCACCATCGAGGCGAAGCGCGCGCGCCTGGTCGCGTTCCCAGGCTCGCTCGATTCCGGCATGAAGCGCGGCACGCAACGTATCGTGGAGTTTGCGATCACGAACGTCGGCGGTCTGCCGACCGGCCCGTTGCAACTGCTCACGCCGAATGTTCCCTGGCTCAGTCTTGCTTCTGGAGGTTCGATGCCCCCGCTCGCCCCCGGCGAAGGCGCAACGATCTCGGTCCAGCTCACGCCAGCGGACGATCTTCCGCTCGGCCCGCACAGCGGCACCATTGCAATCAACGCCAGTAACGCCGTTCTCTCCGTGCCTTACACCTTCCGCGCGCTGTCCGATGCCATCGGCGCGCTGCGCATCCTGTCGGTGGACGAGTATACCTATTACGCCGAAGGAGCACCGAAGGTCACCAATGCCGCAGTCAAAATCACCGACGCCATCACTGGCACCGTTCTGAACACGAACACCGGACCCACCGGAGAACTGCTCCTCCCGGCCCTTGTCGAGTCGTACTACTATGTCGATGTGACTGCGGAGAAACATTCGTCCTTCCGCGATCTCGTCCGGCTTGAACCCGGAACGACCAACATGGTCACCGCTCTTATGTCGCGGCAAAGCGTGACTTACACTTGGACGGTCGTCCCGATTCAGATCGAAGACCGCTACACCATCACCGTCGAGACGGTCTTCGAGACCGCCGTTCCGAAACCCGTCGTCACCATCGAGCCGAACATCATCGACCTCGCGAACTTTGTTGGCACCGAACAGCAAATCAATCTCACCCTGCGCAACCACGGTCTCATCGCCGCGCAGAACACCAAGCTCAGCTTCCCCACGCACTCGCGCTGGAGCTTCACGCCACTCATTGGCGATGTCGGCGTGTTGCCCGCGCAGAGCACGCTCGTCATCCCGCTCACCATCCGGAAGCTGAACCTCGCCGCCGCATCCGGCGGGCTTATCACCGCTGCCGGCACCGGCGATGCGTGCAGTCTTCCCGCCAAGGTCGAATGGGAAACGCCCTGCGGCGACACGTCGATCAAGAACTCGATCTCACTCGGACTCATCAGCCTGATTCCTGCTTGCGGCGGCATGGGCAGCGGCGATGGCGGCAGTTTCAATTCAGACATCTGGGACGGCATCGGCGGCGGTGGCAGTGGTGGCGGTGGACCAACCGAACTCCGCGCCAAGGACTACGGCGAACCGATCTTTCGCGACGTTCCCTACAAGTGTGACCCGTGCGAACAGGCACGTTTCAACCACGTCGTTTTGCACTGCTTTGCGAAACTGATACCGGGCGAAAGCTGGTACACGCTTGCAAGCGAAACAGCCTCCGGATCGGCTGGCGCGGCTGGCGGACCTTCGATCACGGCAGCGGGTACTGCCGCCGGAGGATTCTTCGGCTGCATGAAAAAAGCGTTCAAGGACTCCAGCCTTGCCGACTGCCTCAGCGCTGGCAAAGCGGCGTATGAAGGCAAGGTAAAGGACGCCATCATCGGTGGCACGAAATGCACGGGACTGCCCGACTGCATTCCCAAGGGCGGGCCGTTGATGTGGGCAATCGAATGCGAACTCGAACTGATGCAGTTGGAGCAATGCAAGGATCGCGGCCTGGGAGGTCTCGGTTCAGCTTCCGCCGGCATGATCACGGCGGCATCGGACGGCACCAGCCGTTTCATAGAGCCGGAGATTTCCCCGTTCGATAGCGCCGCTCCGCTGGTAATCACGCTCCTTCAGGTTCACCGAATCCTGCGGGTGGACGAGTACTTCTATGGCGACCGCGCCTGGCGTGATGCGACAAACGATTTCGCAGCAAATGCACTTTGGGATTCCCGTATCCGCGCCGCCGTCGAAACTAATTCACCCGGCGGTGTCAGCATCAATGCCACCGAACGCGCGACCCTGCTCTCAGGTCCGTTGCCTGTTCCTCTGGCAATCGCCACGCGCTTCATCGATCGCATCAACCGGACCATCGACTATGGTGATCGAGGTATCACCTCGGTGTCTCAGGTGCCCGCCGGGGAAAGCAGCGACTTCATCGCCATGGACGAATACGCGCGGCTCAGCGAGGAGGCGAACGCCGCCCAGGCTGCGCTCGCGGCGGCAGGTTACGCTGATCCCGCCACGGCCTTTGTGATGGCGAACACCCAGTATCTCAACCGCCTCTCCCAGGACGGTGGCGGCGCGGTATGCGCTCGCGTCAAGGTGCGCCTCGATCAGGAGGCCGTGCTCACGCGGGATGCCTTCAACGCCCGCCTCGAAATCAGCAACGACACCGAGGCGCCGCTCACCGAGTTCGGCGTCGACCTCCGCGTGCGCGATGAACAGGGCCGTGACACCACCAGCCTCTTCCAGCTCCGCACGCCCGAACTCACCGGCATCGGCGCCATCGACGGCACCGGGAACGTCGGCGCCCAAAGCACCGCTCGTGCGTCGTGGGTGCTCGTGCCGACTTCAGAAGCCGCGCCCTTCAGCACCGTCCGCCACTTCGTCAGCGGCACACTACGTTACCGCCAGAACGACGTGCTGGTGAACCTGCCGCTCGCCGACGCGCCCATTGATGTGCTGCCGAATCCCAAGCTCGTCGTGAAATACTTCCACGAGCGCGATGTCTTCAGCGACGATCCGTTCACGCCGGAACTTGAACCTGCCATCCCCTACTCCCTCGCCGTTATGGTCGCCAACGAAGGCTTCGGTACCGCGCGCCAGATGCGCATCACCTCGGCGCAGCCGCAGATCGTCGAGAACGACAAGGGACTGCTCATTGACTTTGAAATCCTCGGCAGCCAGGTCGAGAACCAGCCCGGCTCGCCATCGCTCACCGTCAATCTCGGCGACATCGGCCCCGGCACAAACGCCATCGCCCGCTGGCTCTTCCGCTCGACCTTGCAAGGCCTGTTCATCGATTACGCCGCCACATTTGAACATCTCGATGGCCTCGGCGACAAACGGCTCTCCTTGATCGACCGCGTCGAGATTCACGAAATGATCCACATCGTATCAGCGGACCGGACCTTTGAAGACGGCCGTCCTGACTTCCTCGTCAACGATGTGCCGGACTTCGATGATTACCCGGACACCATCCATCTCAGCTCCGGCGGCACACGACCGGTTGTCGTCTATACCGAGGGTACGCCGGCGAATCTCGTCACGCCGTATCAACCTGCGACGATGCTCACCGTGCCGTCCGCTCCGGGCTGGGCCTACTTCCGCCTGCCCGACCCGGCCAACGGCAGCACGCGCCTCGTCAGCGTCCGCCGCGCGAACGGCACCGAAGTGCCGCCGCAGAACTTCTGGGTGACGGACCGCACCTTCCTCGGCCTCGGCCTTCCGCCGCGCCGCGAGTTCCGTCTCAACCTCCTCGATTTCCAGCCGGATGGTCCCTACACGCTGACCTACGAATCCGCCGCTGAGGCCACGGACCAGATTCCGCCCGTCAGCCGCGTCAACGCCCTGCCCGCGAACAGCGCTGCCGACTTCGCCGTCACGTGGGACGGCTCCGATGTCGGACGCGGTGTCGCCGCGTTCGATCTGTTCGTGCGCGAGAACAACGGGACGTTCGCTCCCTACCTCACCGCCACGCCGTTGAAGGGCCTCGTCTTCCGCGGCCAGCCTGGAGTCCGCTACGCGTTCTACACGATCGCCATCGACGAGGCCGGCAATCGCGAATCCGCGCCGAGCACGCCCGACACCGAAACGCTCGTCTCGATCAGCAACCGTCCGCCCGCGCTCGTGCTGCCTGGCAACGCGACCATCGACGAAGGCGACACGCTCGCTCTCGAAGCCGCCGGCAGCGATCCCGATGCTCCTGCGCAGGCGCTGACGTATCAAATCATCACCGCACCCGCCGGCCTCACCTTGAACCCGAACAGCGGCGCCATCGCGTGGGTGACCGGCGAAGGCAACGGCCCCAGCACGAACTTCGTTTCCGTGCGCGTGAGCGACAACGGCATCCCGAGCCTCAGTGCCACGGCGAGCGTCACGGTCGTCGTCAACGAGATCAACCAACCGCCCGTGCTCGATCCGGTGGCGACCCGCATCATCAACAAGGGCATCGTCACCACCATTCCCTTCACCGCGCGCGATTCCGATCTCCCGGCCAACCGCCTCAGCTTCAGCCTCGGCGCCGGTGCTCCGGCTGGCGCGAGCATTGACTCCACGAACGGAGTCTTCTCATGGCGCCCAGGCAACAACCTGCCCAACGGCACCAACCGCATCACCGTCACTGTGACCGACAATGGCACGCCCTCGCGCAGCGCGTCGCAAACGCTGACCTTGATCCTGCGTAATCGCAGCGCGGACTTCACCGTCGCCGTCGGCTCGACGAATGTCTTCGCCGGTGAATCGAATGCCGTGCCCGTCCGCCTCACGACGGGTGTGGAACTGCGGGATCTCGCCGTCGTGGTGAATCGCTCTGGTGGACGCCTCGATGGCCTCGCCCTGGGAACCTTCGCGCCGGAAGTCACCTCCGCCCTGCTGGAAACTGTGAGCAGCAACGCCTCGCGACTGCGCTTCCAGTTCGATGGCTTGATCGCCGCCAGCAATCATCCGCTGGCCAACCTGCGGTTCGTCGCGCCGACCAACGGCCCCTCAACCATCGTCGGACTCACGCCGACCAACGCGGTCGCCACCGACTACGCGGGCGTGACCCTGAACCGCGCCGGATCCAGCGCCGGCATCGTCGTCATTGTCGGCCGCGAACCGGTGCTTCTTGCACGACTCACGCCGGAACGCTCGCTGCGCCTCTACGGCCGGCCCGGCGTCAACTACACGATCGAATCGAAGCCCGGATTCTCCGTGCCCGCGCCGTGGGAACGCTGGACCCAGCTCGTCCTGACGGATCGCTTCGCAGACATCGACGTAAGCGAATCCGCCCCGTACGTCGTGTTCCGCGCGGCCGAAGCCGGTTCCGCCCTTCGACTCGAAGCGCATCGGGAAAGTGGTCCTGTCTATCTCACCGTGAGCGGTGAGCTCGGGCCGGGTTACCGATTGGAAGGCGCGTCCGTGCTCCCGCCCGTCGGCAACTGGCAGACCCTTACGACGTTCACGCTCAGCAACGACAACCAGGTGTTGAACCTCGTACCGACAAATCTGCCGATGCGATTCTTCCGCGTGGTGAAACCTTGATGGGGTTCGAGATGATTGGGCTGGGCTGAGCAATGGCCACCCACTGGCGGCACTGCATCAGCTCAACACCGCTTTCACCACTTCGCCATGCACGTCGGTGAGGCGACGTTCCAGGCCGTTGTGGTAATAGGTCAGGCGCTCGTGATCGAGGCCGAGCAGATGGAGCACCGTCGCGTGCAGGTCGTAAACCGAAACGATGTTCTCCACTGATTTGTAGCCGAACTCGTCCGTCGCGCCGTAGCTGATGCCCTTCTTCACACCCGCACCCGCGAGCCAGCAGGTGAAACCGCTAGGGTTGTGGTCGCGCCCTTGCGCGCCTTTCTGGAAGGTCGGCATGCGCCCGAACTCCGTGCACCAGACGACGAGCGTGTTTTCGAGAAGGCCACGCTGCTTCAGATCGATTAGCAATCCCGCCGTTGGCTTGTCGAGCACCGGTCCGTGGACGCTGTAGTCCTTGAAGAGCTGCTTGTGGCCGTCCCAGTTGCTCACGCCCTCGCCGCCGGTCTGATACGCGCCGTTGAAAAGCTGCACGAAGCGAACGCCCTTCTCGATGAGCCGCCGCGCGAGAATGCAGTTCCGCGCATACGACGCGCGGATGTCGTTAATCTTCGAGCCGCCTTCGTCCGCGCCGTAGAGCTTGAGAATGTGCGCCGGCTCGCTGGAGAGGTCCGCGACTTCCGGCACCGTGAGCTGCATGCGCGCGGCCAGCTCGTAGCTCGCGATGCGCGCCGCCAGTTCGCTGTCGCCGGGGAAACGCTGCGCGTGTTGTTCATTCAGCTTCTGCAGAAAGCCCCGTGTCGCCGCGTCGCGAGCCGCCGGAATGTCGCCGGGCCGCGCGAGATTGCGAATCGGATTCGTCGCGTTGAACTCCGTGCCCTGGAACGCCGCCGGCAAAAAGCCCGGGCCCCAGTTGTTCACGCTATTCTGCGGCTTGCCGCGCGGATCGGGAATCGCCACATACGCCGGCAGGCTCTGGTCCTCGCTGCCGAGCGCGTAGGTCAGCCACGCGCCCATGCTCGGAAAGCCGTCGAGCGTGTTGCACGTGGACATGAAATTTTCGCCCGGCCCGTGCGTGTTCGTCTTGCCCTGCATCGAGTGGATGAACGCCATCTCGTCCACCAATCCACCGAGATGCGGCACCAAATCGGAAACCATCTTCCCGCACTGGCCGCGCGGACGAAATTCCCACGGGCTCTTGGTCAGCGCGCCTTGTTCGCCCTGGAACGTGATGAGCTTTTCGTTGCCCGGCATCGGCTGGCCGTGACGCCGGATCAACTCCGGCTTGTAGTCGAACGTATCGAGATGGCTGCAACCGCCGCTGGAGAAAATGACGAGCACGTTCTTCGCCTTCGGCGTGAAGTGCGGCTGCCTCGCCGCATACGGACTGCCGGGCTGGATGACGGGACGAATGGATTCCTTCCCGCCCAGATTCGCAGCGAGCAAACCCTGGCGTCCGAGAATCGAAGTCAGCGCAATCGCGCCGAGCCCAATGCCGGCGTCCGAGAGGAATCGACGGCGATTGAGCAGCGGGCTGTTGAGGTTCGGGAAAAGGTCGTTCATGGGATAAACAAAAACTCGTTCGCATTCAGCACCGCGCGACAGAACGCCGGCAGTCCCTCCGCCTTCGCAAACTCGACGGCTCCCTTCACCTCGGATTTCTCGGGCGCACGATTGAAGGCCAGTTGCCATGCCTTGCGCACCTGCGCGGCGGTGTCATCGCCCGCCTCTTTGCGCAGACGAGCGGCGAAGGTTTCGGATTGGTCGAGAATGAATCGACTGTTGAACAAGTTCAGCGCCTGCAACGGCGTGGTCGAGGCGCTGCGCTTCGGCATCACCAGGCTGCCGTCCGGGCAATCGAACGAGCCGAAGATGCCGTCCTGCTCCATGCGCACCTTGAACGCGTAAACCATGCGACGTGTTTCGGCCGGGCTAAACTTTTCCTTCGGCTGATAGTGATACACGTTCTCGCGATCGACTTCGTGCAGGTAAAAGCTAGGCCCGCCCGTCGCGCGATCCAGATTGCCGCTCACCGCGAGAATGCTGTCGCGAATGCCCTCCGCCTCCAATCGACGCGGCGGGAAACGCCAGAGCAACCGGCTCGCGGCATCCACCTTCAACGCCTCATCACGCGGCGCACTCGACTGCCGCCATGTCGCTGACATGAGAATCTGTCGTTGCAGCTTCTTGATGCTCCAGCCCTTTGCGACCAGCTCGCTCGCCATCCAGTCGAGCAACTCCGGATGCGAAGGCTTCGCGCCGTTCTTGCCGAAATCGTTCGGCGTGCTAACCAACCCGACTCCGAAATGGTGCTGCCAGATACGGTTCACAATCACCCGCGCGGTCAATGGGTTCTCCGGGCTCGCAATCCACTTCGCGAGCGCCACCCGGCGTTCCTGTTCCGGCGTGTTCGTGGCGAGCGTGAGCGGATTGAAAATCGCCAGCGTCCCCGGCGGCACCGTCTCGCGCTTCTGCATCGGGTCACCGCGATGCAGCCGGTGCGTCGCTCCCGGCTGCGAAAAGTTTCCGGCGTAAATCATCGGCGCCTTCGCCAGCTCAGAACGTTGCTTGCGCACCTTCTCCAGCTCGGCCAGCCATTGCCTGCCCTGCTCCGCTTCCGCCACCGGCCAGCCTTCGAATCGATACGTCGGCCCGGCTGGCTTCTCCGTCTTGCCTTTGAACGGTTCGCGGTCGGCCGAGCTGGCCACCAGCTTCCACTCGTTCGTGGTCACCGCCGCCTCAATGCGATAGTTCGTGGCCAGGCGATCCTTGAACTGCCCGTCGCGGTCGCGTCCCCACACGACGCGTTCGATGCGCTCGGCCTTCGCGAACTCCAACTGCACCCAGCCGCGCCCAGACTCGCTCGCAATCCACGAGCGGCTGTTCCCCGCCTTGCCGTCGTTCACGTGTTCCAGCTTGTGAATCTCGTAGCCCGCGAGACTGCCGGACGCCGTTGGCTTCGCGCCGTTGCTTGCCAGCGCGACGTTGCGAGCGTCCGCCCACACTTCCAGCTCATCGATGCACGGCTCACCGCCCGTTGCCGCGAGAATGGTGAAGCGCAGAAACTTCGCCTCGACCGGCGTGAAGGCATCCTCGTTCTTCACCGCGTTCACTGCCGGGCGCAGCGCCTTACCGGGAACGTTCGTCGCCACCACGGCCGGCGCAGCCTTCGGGATAAACTGGGCGAGGTGTCGTTCGAGTTCCTTGATACGGTCGTCGAGCTTGGCCAGTTGCGCCGCGCGATCCTTCGGCAGCGGCAAGGCACGTTCGCCGTGCTTCACCCCCGAGAATATCGCGGCCATCGAGTAATATTCGCGGTGGGTGATGGGATCGAACTTGTGCGTATGACAACGCACGCAGCCGAGTGTGAGGCCCATGAAGGCCGTGCCTGTCGTGCCGACCATGTCATCAATTTCATCCGCGCGCTGCTGCAGCGTGAGGGTGATGTCCGGGCTGCCCACGATGTCCACCGGGCCACCGACGAGAAAGCCGGTCGCGACGTCCGCGCCGAACGCGTCGCCGGCGATCTGTTCGCGCACGAACTGATCGTAAGGCTTGTCACTGTTGAACGCCGCGATGACGTAGTCGCGGAAACGCCACGCGTTGAGCCGCTCGCGATTCGTTTCGAAGCCATTGCTCTCCGCGAAGCGCACGACATCCAGCCAGTGCCTACCCCAGCGCTCGCCGTAGCGCGGGTCGTCCAGCACACGGTCCACGAGCCGCTCAAAAGCCTGCGGCTTCTTGTCCGCCACGAACGCGGCCACTTCCTCCGGCGTCGGCGGCACCCCCAGCATCACGAAATAGATCCGGCGAATGAGCGTCGTGCGATCGGCTTCGCGTGACGGCGTCAGCTTGCTCTCGGTGAGCTTGGCGCGGACGAAGGCGTCGATGGGATTTGCGGTTTCGGATTTACGATTTGCGAGCGACGGAACGGCCGGGCGTTTCACGGGCTGGAACGACCAATGGGATTTGATCGGGTCGACGTCGCTTTTCGCCACAGCATCATCCGGAAATTTCGCTCCCTGATCAATCCACGCGCGCAGCACGCCGACTTGTTCCGCAGTCAGCGGATCGCCCTTCGCCGGCATCAGCGAATCCGGCACCAATCCCGCGACGAGATGAATCAGCGGACTCCCCGCGCTGTCACCGGGCTTGATCGCGGGCGAGTAAGCTTCGCCACCTTTCAGCGTCGCCGCAGCAGAATCGAGTCGATACCCGCCCTTCTGCTTTTCCGGTCCGTGACAGGAGACACACGACTTCGCGAAGATCGGCTGAACATCCTTCACGAACTCAACGGGACGCGTCGCAGCCGGCGGAAGCTTGGAAACATCCACCGTCGCCGCACCGGCCAGCGCAGTGAGGAGCGGCCCGACGACCAGACTCGACGCGGCGCAAATCGCGTTACGCAGGCCAATCCCAAAGTGTCGTTTGAAATGATTCATTGAGGCCATCGCAAAGTCATTCTTCAGGCGTTGAGGTTCAGTCCAACGACGGCATTCCACCAAACAGCGGCAAGTGAATTCATGGTCGTAGCATCGTCTACTTAAGTCCATGCCAGCCATACCCTCATTCGGGGGGACGCCTACTTCTTTTTCTCGTCCGACTTGGGCTTCGGCGCCGGCAGAAGCGTCAGCCAAAGCTGATCCGTGGACTCCACCACCAGCCGCTGATAACCGCCCGGCACGCCGTTGTTCACCGTGGCGCTGGTCAGATCAAACACAGCGCGGTGCAGGCGTCCGTTCGTCTCGGTCGCAGAGATCTGCAACGGCCCGCTCCACGGCTGGGCATTGGTCGAAGCGACAAATTTCAGCACCGCTTCGTTGTCCTTCGAGGCCACCACCACCGGCTCCACACTCAGTCCCGGCGGAAGATTGGTCGCCGCGACCTTCAATTCCCCCGCGAAACCGTGGAGACGTTTCAGGGCCACTTTGAAGTCATTGGTCTGGCCGGGCGTTACCGCCAGAGCGGAGTCGGTGAGCGTCACGCGCAATTCCGGCTTCGCTGGTCGCACCAGCAGGTGGTAACGAAAATCCGCCCCGCCGCGTTGGAGCCGATTGCCCACCACGACGACAAATTCACCGTCAGCCGGAACCGTCCACTCCAGCTTGGGATCCACACCCGTCGCCCCGTCGTTCTTCGCCAGCTCCTTACCCTGAGCGTCTTCAATCCTCACCCAGGCATCGAGCGGAAAGCCGAGCGCAACCGCTTCGACACTGATCAGCCACTTGGCGTCCTTCCTTGCGGTGAACGGAAATCGATCCACATCCCCTGCTCGGTCAATTCGCCCCGTGACGCCGCACGGCAGCGTGATGCGATTCGTGCCGGACGCCGTGTCATTCGGTTCCCGCTCCAACACCACCTCGCCGTCCACGACTGCCAGCTGAACTTCGTTGGAGAACCCTTTCCCAACCAGCCGCGCTTCGGATCGGTCATCAGGCACCGCGGTGGCGTCAAACTCCACCGACGCCGGCGCAGGCAGATTCCAGCCGACCAACTCCACCGTCGTCTTTTTCCCACGCGTCACACCGAGCGGCACAGTGTGGTTCACGTAGGGACCGCGCGACAAATGCAGACGATAAACGCACTTCGTGTTGCCGACGAAGTTCACCGACGAGTCCGCCGGATAACCAAAGCCGAAGACTTGCACCACGTAGGTTCCGGCCGACTTGGCCGTCCACGTGAGGAAGGGATCGAGCGTCGGACCGCCGTCGTGATTCCACGCCACCTGAACGCCGCGCGCATCGACGACGCGCAGGACCGCATCCACCGGCGACGCCAACGTGTAGGCCTCGACGGACGCGACGAGCGTCTGCCCGACTTCCAGCGCGACCGCGTAGGAATCCACGTCCCCGGACTTTTCCAGCCGGCCGTTGATGAACGCCGGAAACGCCTCGATCGCTTGAGGCTTCTTGAACTCGTTGTTCGGCTCCACCTCCTCGGTCTGCCGCTCCTTCGTGACCACAATAAAGCGCAGTCCGCTGACGCCCTGATCATTGTAGAGGCGCACGAGATGTCCGCCGACGGGAGCATCCGCCGCCACCTCGACCGAAAACTTCCCGCTGTTCGTCTCCGCCTTAAACACAATCCCCGGCGCATCCACCCAAACCTTCGCCGGCCACGCATCGAACTTCCCGACGGCAGTAACGACATTGGTGGTGCCCACCTGAACGGCGGCGGGAAAGAGATGATCGAGGACAGGCGCCGCGGCGTTGGCGGAGTTTGAAAGAAGCCACGCAGCGAAGAAGCACGCGTTCGCAGAACGAAACCGAAGACTGAAAGCTCGGACCAGCAAGCTACGCAAACAGTTCCTTGATGATGCGTCCATTGCTCACCAATTGAACCGGGCGACCCGTGTTTGTATGCAAGACCTGCGCGTGATCGATGCCCATCTTGGTGTAAATCGAAGCCGCGAAATCCTCCGGCCGGTAGACATTCTCCGAGGCGTGATAACCCTTCGCGTCCGTCGCGCCTACGATTTGCCCGCGCGGAATGCCGCCGCCGGCCATCAGCACGGACATCGCATGCGGCCAGTGGTCGCGACCTGCGTCCTTGTTCACCTTCGGCGTGCGACCGAACTCACCGAGCAACAGGACCATCGTCGTGTCGAGCAAGCCGCGTTCGTCGAGATCTTTAATCAAGGCGGCGACTCCGAGATCGAGCCGCTTCACCGTGTCGCCCTTGTAGGCTTCAAACAATTTCGTGTGATGATCCCAGCCTCCGGAATAAACCGTCACCCACGAAACGCCCACTTCGACCAACCGCCGGGCCATGAGCAATCGCTGACCAAAATCGTTCCGACCGTAACTATCGCGGACCTTTTCGTTCTCCTTGTGGATGTCGAACGCCGCCTGCGCCTTCGCGGAAAGCACCAGATCGACGCCCTGCTGGTAATACTGATCGAAACTCACCGCCGGATCATCCGCCAGCTTGTCCGCGTAACGCCTCATCCGATCCAGCGACGCACGAAGCTCCCGGCGCGAAGTTGCGCGGCTCTCGCTGATTTCGGACGGCAACACCACATCGCGGACTTTGAACCCCGACGAATTTGGCGAGCCATCGATCACAAATGGCGCGTGCTTGCCGCCGAGGAAGTTGGGGCCACCGCTCCGGGAAACCTGCGGCAACGACGTGTAGGCCGGCATCCCATCCCGCACCCCACGATGATGCGACACCACCGAACCGAACGACGGATGAAACGTCACGAACGCGCCGCAAGCGACCGGCACCGGGGTTGGCGCACCGGTCATCATGTAATGATTGCCGCCGCCGTGGTTCGGATCCTTGTGGCAGATGGAGCGGACGACCGTGAACTTGTCCGCGATCTTCGCCAACTCTGGGACGGCTTCGCTGAAATGAACTCCGGGAACAGCAGTCGGGATGGTCTTGAAGTCACCGCGAATCTCGGACGGCGCGTCCGGCTTCGGATCGAACGTCTCGAAATGCGACGGCCCGCCGTCGAGCCAGACCATGATGCAATTGATCTGCTTGCCAGCGGCGTTCACCAACGGCGCCTTCGCCTGGCTGGCGCCGGCGCGGAGACGCAGCAGATCGGTCAGTCCCAAGCCCAGCACGCCACCGATGCCGAGCTGGAGAAAATCCCGGCGCGGCATTCCGGCGCAATTGTGAGTCAGGCGAGCCATGGAAATCAGACGGTGCGTGACCAGATTCGCTTCATGGAGTTCTCAATGATTAAACACGAACTCCGCCGAGTTTAGCAATGCCCAGAACACATCCTCCGTTGCCGCCTGACGGGATGCCTTCTCCGCGTGGAACGGCGCGACGGCCGCCTTCAGTTCCTCCTCCGTTGGAACGCGGCTCAGCGTCGCCAAATACAACTCCGTGACGATCTCCTCCGGCGATTTGGAACTCGCCGCGAGCTGGCTGGCGCGACCGTTCTTGTTGCCCAACTTGGCCTGCAGCGCCTTTGAATTCATCAGGTGCAGCGACTGCACCACGCTCATCTGTTGGTCGCGTTCGCACGGCGGGTCGCTGCTGGGATTCGGCCGGCTGAACGCATCCATCAACTGCGAATCAATCTTGTAGGTCCACGCCTGCGTCGCTCGCGAACCCGCGGGCAACGCGGAAAATGTATCCGACACGCCGGTCAAATCATTGATCGCATCCATCAACACCTCCGCTGGCAGTCGACGACGATAGGCGCGGGAGAAGTTCCGCGTGTCGGCGAGGTTGCTGTCGTTCGGCGTCGAGCTGAGCTGATACAACCGCGACTCCATGATGGTTCGCATCAGATGCTTGTAGTCGTAGCCGTGCGCCGCGAAGTTCGCCGCCAGCGCATCCAGCAGTGGCGGGTTCACGCACGGATTCGAAATGCGGAAATCATCCACCGGCTCCACCAGCCCACGGCCAAAAAACACCGCCCAGACCCGGTTCACCGCCGCGCGGGCGAAGAACGGATTCTCCGGCGTAGTCAGCCAGTCCGCCAGCGAACGGCGCGGGTCAGGGTCATCCGTCACAGCCGGCGCGCTTCCCTCCGGCGGACGCGGCGTCATCGCTTCGCCCGTCACGGGATGTTTCACGCTCTTGCCGGTCGGCGAAAAGTAGAACGTCTCCTTGCCACCCGAGATTGGCGGCGACAATCCATCGCCGCGCTGGCGCACCGGACCGAAGTAAGCGGCGAATTGATAGAAGTCCTCCTGGCTCCACTTCTCGTTCGGATGATGATGGCACTTCGCACACTCGAATCGCGTGCCGAGAAACAGCTGCGTGAACATCGTCGTCAGCTCCGGCGGCTCACGGCGGTCGCGATAAATCACCGCCGGGCCATCCCGATGGTTCGAACCTTCGGCGAGGAGGATTTCGCGCACGAACTGGTCGTACGGCTTGTTCTGTCGGAAACTTTCGCGCAGCCACTGATCGAGCACGAAGACGCTCTTCACGCCCACGCGATCCGGATTCGGCCGCAGCAAATCCGCCCACTTGTTCGCCCAGTAATCCGCGTAGGCCGGATCATCGAGCACTTGGGCAATGAACCGACGGCGTTTGTCCGGCGACTTGTCGTCCAGGAACGCGCGCACTTCCTCCGGCGTCGGCATCAGCCCGATCGCATCCAGCTTCGCCCGACGAAGGAACTCGGCGTCCGTGCAGGTCTCAGATGGCAGCAAACCCAGCCGGCGAAAGTTCTCATACGCCTTCTCGTCGATGAAATTGTTCTTCGGCAACGCGGCGAAATCCGCCTCCGTCAATTGCCGCTCGGCCGGAACCAGCACCTGCGAATCCGCGACGAAGCCCATGTAACGCGCCACGATCACGCCCTGCCCCGCCAGTTTCCCGAGCGTCATCACGCCGAGTTCGTCGACCTTCGCGATCTCCTTGTCGTTCGATTCGAACGCCGCGAGTCGCGTCACATCGCGCACGCTGCCGTCCGAGTAATGTGCCTGCACCAGCAACCGCTGCGTCGCCGACTTCTTGTAGCGCCGGTTCTTAGGAAACACCTCGATGCGTTGCAGAGCCGGTTCGTTCGTGACCGAGTAAGTCATGCCTTCGCGCATCCAGCGGACGAGCAACTGGTAAGTCTCGGAATCCCTCTCGAAGCGCAGCCCGCCTTCGTGCGGCACGGTCGTCGTCGCCTTCTTCAACAACAGACTCTCCTCCGGCGCCGCCGGAAAAATACGTCGACCGCGGCTTTCGCGGATGATCTCGTGGTAATCCGCCTTCGGTTCGTACGAGAACACGGACAGCTTGAAGCCCGCCTGACCTTCCGGCTTGGCATGACACGGCCCCGCGTTGCAACCCGCCCGGCTCAGCGCCGGTAACACGTCACGCAGGAAACTCACCGGCACCGGCGCATTCGTCGCCTCGAATCCCGTCACGCGAACCGGAATCTCCAGCGCGCGATTCTTGAACTTGACGAGCAACTTTCCTTCGCCAGACCGGGTCGCGCGAATCGTGCCCGCACCCGTCACCTCGAACGGCGCAGCGCGTTCGGCCGAAAACTTCGCCTCGCCCGTCACGTCCCACTCAAAGCCATCCCCCGTCGCCGCCGTGACCAACACCCCGTGCGTCGGTGCATCTGCGGAAATCACCAGCTTCCGGGGCTCCGCGTTTAATCCCACCACCGCCGAGGCCTTCAGACTGATCGGCTGCACTTTGGGCAAATCAGATTTCGCTCGTGCGCTCTTCTTCGGCGCCACCGACGCCGCAACGACCATCGGCGCGCTACTGTTCGTTCCGGCCAGCAACCGCGTCTGGAGCTTGCCCTCCGCGTTCCATACGCTGACGGTTCCGTCGAAACCGCCCGCAAAAATCCGCTTCCCATCCGCCGCCACCGCAACGCTGAAGAGTGCATCACCACCTTCACCGAGCCGCCGTTCATCACCGGACGCCGAGCTCTGCTCGCCTGTGTGCGCTTTGAGATTCTTGTAAGTGAACGCCGCGCCACCGTCCGTCGTCGCCGCGACCGTCTTGCCCTCACCCGGCCACGCCACCGCCGTCACCGCCGCCGTATGGCGACCGAGCGCGATGATCTTCTCGCGCGTCTTCACGTCCCACACCTTCAGCTCCTTGTCCGCGCCGCCGCTCACCACCTGAGTCGCATTCGTATTGAACGCCACCGCCAGCACCTGACCCGCGTGTCCTTCCAGCCGCGACAACTCCTTCATCTGCGCGACGTCCCAAATTTTGATCAACTTGTCTCCGCCTGCCGTGACCAACTGCGCGCCGTCCCGGCTCAGGTCCAGATCAAACACTGAATCCTCATGCGCGCGCCAGGAGCGGACCAATGCGCCGTCTCCGACACTGAACACCCGCAAGTAACCGCCGCGTCCTTCGATGCTGTCGGCAACCCACAGTCGCGGATCGGCATCGCCGACGAACTCCACTGCCGAGATGCGGCCGGCGAGACCGTTCGTCCATTCGCGAATGAGCTGAAACGTTCCAGCATCCCACAGCGCCACGCGCCGAAACGCGCCCGAAACCAAATGGCGACCATCCCGGCTCCACGCCAGAGATTGCACGGCATCGAGGTGCGCCGGCCATTCTGCAATCATGGGGAAGTTGGTCTGCGCGACATCATGCAACACCACGCGTCCGCCCCGACCAACCGCCAGCCGCTGTCCGTCCGGCGAAAGCACGAGAGCGAGCACCGGCGAGTAAGTCGCCGGCAAATTTACCAGCGCCACCGGCATCACTGGCTCCTCCTCACTCAACGCCATTTCATTCCAATTGGCGCCGCGCTTCACCCAGTCTCGCAATGTCTTCACCTGCGCATCGGCCAATTGCTTCTTCGGCGGCATGTGCGGGTCGGCGTCCTTGGCCAGCAACTTCACCAGCAGACTCGCGTCCGGCTTCCCGGGGACCACCACCACCCCGCTGTCGCCGCCCTCCAACATCCGCTCACGGGAGCTGAGCACCAATCCGCCCTTGTGCTTCTCGCCGTTGTGACAGGAGATACATTCCGCCTTCAGCAATCGCATCGCCGTGTGGGAGGCAGCGTCGTTCGCGGACGCAGCGCGCATGTCGCGGCCGAAGGCCACCACGCCGATCCATACAAGCAGCCCGACCCATCGCCGAGGGCTCAAACTCCAAAAGCTTTTGCGACAACCTTGCATCTTCAGTTCACGCCAAAACGTCCCTCACCACATGTCCGCTGACATCCGTCAGCCGGAAGTCCCGTCCACCGAAGCGGTAGGTCAACTTCTCGTGATCCATGCCCATCAGGTGCAGGATCGTCGCGTGGAGATCGTGCATCTCGAGTTTGTCGACCGTGGACTTGTAGCCCCATTCGTCCGTCTCGCCGTAAGCCATACCGCCGCGCACGCCGCCGCCGGCCATCCACACGCTGAAGCCGAATTCGTTGTGGTCGCGACCGTCGCTGCCTTGTGCAAACGGCGTGCGACCAAACTCACCGGCCCAGACGACCAACGTTTCGTCGAGCAGACCGCGTTGCTTCAAATCGATGAGCAACGCGGCAATCGGTTGGTCGATGGCGCGCGCGTTGTCCCCGTGATTCTTCACCAAGCCACCGTGCGCGTCCCAGCGCTGGTAACCGTCCACCATCGGGATCGTCAGTTCCACGAAACGCACGCCGCGCTCCACCAACCGGCGCGCAATGATGCATTCGCGGGCGTAGGTGCGCGTGTGCTCGTAAGCGGCGTCGAGACCGTAAAGCTGCTTCGTCGCCTCGCTCTCGCCAGTCAGGTCCATCAGGTCCGGAATCGCCACCTGCATGCGCGCCGCGAGTTCGTAGTTCGCGATGGCGGATTCGAGCGCGTCCACTTTGCCCGAGTCTTCGAGGCTCTGCTGGTTCAGGCGGCCGACGAGACGTCGCTTCGCTTCCTGCACCTTCGCGTTCTTCTCGCTCGGCACCACGTTCGCAAGCGGCGTGCCTTTCGCGTGCAGCAACGAGCCTTGATACGCCGCCGGCAGGAAGCCGCTGCCCCACGTATCGAGTCCGCCCGAGGGAATCTGTCCGCCGTTCAGCACTACGTAGCCAGGCAGATCGCGATTCAAACTGCCGAGGCCATACGTCACCCACGCGCCCATGCTGGGACGGCCCTGAAGTCCGCTGCCGCTATGCAGGAAGTAATTCGCGCTTGTGTGCTCGGGAAAGAGCGACGTCATCGAGCGAATCACGCACAGATCATCCGCGCGCTCGGCGACGCGAGGGAAGAGGTCGCTGATCCACAGCCCGCTCTGGCCGTGTTGCTTGAACTTCCACGGCGATTTCAGCACGGTGCCAATGCTCTCGAACTGCGTCTTCTCCAGCTTGCCGATGGCTTTGCGCGGATCCTGCCCGTGATACTTCTCCAGCATCGGCTTGTAGTCGAAGCTGTCCACCTGCGACACCGCGCCTTCCATGAAGAGGAAGATCACGCTCTTCGCGCGCGGCTGAAAGTGCGACGGCTTCGGTGCCATCGGACGGTTCGCTGCGTCCGTCTGAACGCCCATCGCACTGGACGCCGCGCTGCCGAACAACCCGGTCAGCGCAAGCGCGCCGAAACCGTTCGACGCCCGGCGCAACATCTCGCGCCGGCTGATGCGCGGGTCGAGGAAGAGAGGATTGTGATGGGCGCGGTTCATTTCACGTAGATGAAGTCATTCGCGTTGAGCAACGCGTGGCAAAGGTCGGTCCACGTGTCGACTTCCGCGGCGTCGCCGGGCTGCAGCGCGCGGAGTTCACCGAGAGATTCCACGCAGGCGCTGACTTCGCCGTCGCTCGGCAGCCGACCGTAGGCGGATTCGAACAGCCAGCGCACCCGCGCCGTGGCGTCTGCCTTCGGTTGCTCGCGCAGGAGTCGCTCCGCCCAAACACGCGCCTGCTGATGGAACAACGCGTCGTTCATCAGCGCGAGCGATTGCGCGGGGACATTCGTGACGTTCCGCTTGCCGACGGTGCTGAACGGCGTGGGCATGTCGAAGGTCTGCATCAGCGTCGGCAGAAAGTTACGGCGCATCGCGGTGTAAATGCTGCGGCGACCGTCGCCATCGAGCGGCCCGCTCTTGTCCGGCCGACCGCGGCCCACGAGAAACTCCGTAAGATGAACCGTGATGGGCGGCCCGCCCACCTGCGGATTGAACCGGCCGGAGACTTTCAGCAACGCGTCGCGGATGACTTCGCCTTCGAGGCGACGGACGGTCATGCGGTGGAGCAGCGTGTTTGCCGGATCAACCTCCTCGGCGCGCGCATCGCCAGCGCGACTGCTCATCGCGAAGGTTTGCGTGAGCACGAGGCGCTTGATGAGCCGCTTCAGCGACCAGTCGTCCTCGTGCATGAACTGCCACGCGAGATGGTCGAGCAACTCGGGATGCGTCGGGCGTTCACCGAGCGCGCCAAAGTTGTCCACCGTCGGCACGATGCCGCGTCCGAAGATGTGGTGCCAGACGCGATTCACCGCCGTTCGGGCGACGAGCGGGTTTGACGGAGCGACCAGTTGGCGCGCCAGCTCGTAGCGACCACTCGTGGCGCTGGTCGTGATTGGTTTTGCCGCCGCGAAGGCCACCGGCAGGCTGCGCGGCGAGAGATCGCCCGGCTTGAATGGCTTGCCGCGAAGCAGAACGTTTTCATCCACGCCCGTGCCATCGAAGAGCGCGATGGCGGTGCGCGATTCCCAGCGCACGCGCGACGCGATGTTGCTTTGGGCGGCGAGGAATTCCTGCGCGATCCGCACGGTCTTCGCGTCCGGCCCGTCGCGGAACAAGTGCGGGTTCTGCACGAGCCAGTTCGCCAGCGAGGCTTCGGTCGCATCCTTTAACGCACCGCGACTCAGCGATTTGTTTGCTGCGGTTAGCGCACGCAGAACTTCGTCGGCGACGTCCGCCTCGTTACCTCGGCCGCTACCAACGGGCAGCCACTTCGGTTGATCCGCAGCTTCGACCACTGCGAGCACTTCCAATTCGTTCGCACCATCCGGTCCGAACTCCACGTGAACGCGGTGGGCGCTGTAAGGCGTTAGATCGTGGGTCACCCAGCGCGGGGCGCCGAGTCCACCATCGAAGCCCTGCGCCAGCCGCCCGTGCAACGGACCTTCGTTCATCAAGTGCGAATCGACCGACGCATACACGCGCGTCTTGCCGCGAATCAGGTAATGCAACTTGCCAACGCCAAGCGTGACCGTGGGCGTGCGGAGCATCTGACCGGATCGCGCCGTGGCGCCGAGCCGGCCGGAATCGTTCTCGTTTCCCGCCGTGGTCTTGAGACCCGCCCAGAACAAATCGCGCCGCGCTGCGCCGTAGGGCATCACGCGCATGATCGGATTGGTCGGGTTGGTACGAAGGATGATGTCACCGAGCGCGAGCGGCCCGGAACCGAACGCTTCGCCATCGACCTTCCACGGCTGCTGACTGGGTCGGGTGAAGTCGGCAATGACCTTCTCGCTAGGAGTCGAGGTCAGGAGACTCTCATTACTCTCGGAAGAAGTTTGAGTCTCGTTACCTCGACTCCTACTCATGAACGAGTGCAGCGGATGCGTTGCGTTTGTGCCTGCCTCGCGCAGTTGCGCGGACCACAGTTCGAGTCGCTTCGAGTCGAGCGACTCTGGGCGCTCCGGAGATTGCGCGGCCCGCACGTAGTCCGCGACGCGCCTGATGCCAGGCTCGTTCGCCGCCGCCACAGCTTTCGCCAGTTTCGGCGTGAAGCGTTCGCGCAACGTCGCCAACTCCTTCGCCATCGCGCGATTATTCTCCATCGATTCAAAGCGCGCCTGCCGGAAGCTGGAGCCGAGGAAGAAGCCGCTCATCGCGTAGTAATCCTGAGCGCGGATGGGATCGAACTTGTGGTCGTGGCAGCGGGCGCAGGAGATCGTGAGACCGAGGAAGGTCTTGCTGAAGACATCCACCTTGTTGTCAATGCGCTCGCATTCGTCGAGGCGGATGTCCACGGGCGAATGGTTCTCTTCACCGAGATACGCCCAGCCAGTGGCGAGGACGGATTCATTAATGTCCGTGCCCGAACGCAGGCGCGGCTTCGGCAGCAAATCGCCGGCGAGATGTTCCATCAGGAACTGGTCGTATGGCACGTCTTCGTTAAACGCGCGGATGAGGTAATCACGATAATGCCAGGCGTTGGCGATGATGTAGTCGCCCTCGTGGCCACGCGATTCCGCGTAGCGCATCAGGTCCATCCAGTGCCGTGCCCACCGCTCGCCAAAGTGCGGCGAGGCGAGCAATCGGTCCACCACGCGTTCGCGCGCGCCGGGTTTGGTGTCCGACAAGAACGCCCGAATCTCCTCCAAGCTCGGCGGCAGGCCGGTGATAACAAAGTGCACGCGGCGCAGCCAAGTGCGGTCATCGGCGCGAGCTGCCGGTGAGAGACCGGCTTGTTCGAGTTTCTGCAGGATGAACCGATCCTCCGGAGCGAGCGGCCAGCGCGTGTCCTTGACCGTCGGGACTTTCTGCTTTCGCGGCGCTTCCCAGAGCCACGCTTGTTTCTGTTTGCGCTCTTCGAGATTGAACTTCTTGTCGGGTGCGGCCGGAGATTCGCTTCGCGCAGGAATAGCCACCGCCAAAAGCGCGATCGCCAGCACTGCTTTGAGTAGCCGATGGTTCATTCGTGGTTCGCTTGGGAGCGTAGTCCTCTTACTGACGGCGTTGAACCAAATTCGCTTCACGGAACCTCAGTTCTCCCAGCGACACGCGAGTTCAATCCCGATTGCCGTCAGATTTCTTGACTCCATGGATTCGCGACACCATGCAAGCCACGCCTGCGGATGATTTCTCACTTGTTTTGTACCACCCACAGTGTAACGACGGCGGGACCATTTATGAAAATTGAACTCAAACAGAACTGTAAATACGCTTTGATCGTGCCCACGAGCATGGGACTCCGCCTCACGCCGCCCAATGGCGGACCCGTGCATACCGCCGGCTCCTTCATGGTGCAGGTGACCAGCGCCGAGACCAACGTCGCCGCCGTCGCCGCTTACCTCGGCCTTCCGGTCAAGGTGCTCACCACCTTCGTCAAGGGCAGTCCCATCGCCCAGATGATTAAGGACAGCCTCCGCGCGCGTCACATGGACTACGAAGGCGCAGAAGTGCCGCAGGGCGGCCCGTGGGGTTATCGCCACCAGATTAACATCGCCGACAGCGGCTACGGCTCCCGCGGACCGCGCGTCTGGAACGACCGCGCCGGTGAAGTCGGCCGCACGCTCAACGTGAAGGATTTCGATCTCGACCGCATCTTCGCCAAGGAAGGCGTGCAGATCGTTCACCTCTCCGGCCTCGTTGGCGCGCTCTCGCCCGAGACCAGCCAGTTCTGCCTCGAACTCGCCCGCGCCGCGAAGAAACACGGCACGAAGATTTCCTTCGATCTGAACTACCGCGCCACTTTCTGGAAAGGCCGCGAGAAGGAACTCAGCGCCATCTTCGCCGAAATCGCCAGCGTCTCGGACATCCTCGTGGGCAACGAAGAAGACTTCCAGCTCTGCCTCGGCGTGAAAGGCCCCGATGCCGGCGGCAAGGACATCAAGGCGCAGATCGAAGGCTTCAAGGAAATGATCAACCGCGTGAAGAAGGCGTATCCGCACGCGCAGACCTACGGCACTACGCTCCGCGAAGTCGAGAACACTAATCATCATCACTGGGGCGCCATCATGCTGGCTGGCGATCAGTGGCATGTCGTCGAGCCGCGCTCAATCACCGTCCTGGACCGCATCGGCGGCGGCGACGGATTCGTCGGCGGTCTGCTCTACGGCATTCTCAAGGGCTGGGAACCGGAGAAGTGGATCCAGTTCGGCTGGGCCACCGGCGCGCTCGCGACCACGAGCCTCTACGACTACGGCCAACCGGCGGACGAAGAACAGGTCTGGAGCATCTGGAAGGGCAACGCGCGCGTACAGCGCTGAGCGAAGTTGGAGTTTCAAAACCGGCGCGGGATGGGAGCGATGGTGGCTCCGCCCGCGCCGGTTCACTTTTTGGAATTTAAGGTATGAACGACGTCGGCAGCACCTAGGATCCGCGTCACGGTTGAGTTCCAGAACGGCCACTCGGCAACCACCGCGGATGATCTGCGCCCTTGTCGTCGATGCCGCGCGTCAGCAGGCGCGCGTTCCCTCCGTTGGAATCCATCACCCACAACTCAGGCACTCCACCCGTCTCCGCGCGACAGAACACGATTGCCTTCCCATCGTCCGAAGCGCTGGCGCGGAAGTCCCAAACATTTGGTGTTTCCGGTGTCAACGAGGTCGTCTGACCGTTGCTCGGATCGATCCGGAGAATCTGCACACCACCGCGTGCCGCCTCGGGTTTGAAATCGCGATTGAAGTGGTCCACGTCGGGCCGGTTCGCCTGATACTCCCACGGCACTTTCGCGCCGGGAGAACGACGTGGAAAAAGAATCTGCCCATCAGGAGTCCAGGCGGGAACGTTTGAGCCACCGCCGCGATTCGTCGCGTTGCCGTACGTCGCCGCGAACCACATCGCCTGATCGGTCGTCAACATGCGGAAGTCTCGTCCGTCCGGTCGCGAGATGCAGACGTCGCTCCAGTCGTGGCCGGGATCGGACTTGAACTCGCACGCCTGGAAGAGCAGCCACTGACCGTCCGGCGACCAACTCGGCCCGAAGTAAAGGTGATCGCGGTTCGCGGCGACACGAACGCGTTCAGTCCCATCCACGTTGCTCGTCCAGATTTGGTAACCCTGCGGACTGGCGAGATGATATGCCACGCGCCGTCGATCCGGGCTCAAACTGAGACCATACGGCAGGCCCTCGCCGAGTCGCGTAAACTCGCGCGCATCCGTGCCATCCAGGTTCATGCTGAAGATCTGTCCGCCCTGATCGCGCACCACTTGCACGAGGATACGCTCATCGGAAACCAGCAACGCCGGCGTATAGAAAGGCGCGAGGCGATCCTTCGTCGCGATTTCCGTCACCGTGTCCCGGTCGAGGTCGTAGAGCCAGAGATGCGTCGGCGTCTGGTGATAGAACTTGTCGAACGGACGCCCGGGCCCGTCGCGACGTTCCTCCATGCTGAGGAAGACGACGCGCCGCCCGTCGGAGAGGAACGGCCCCGGTTGCCACGTCACCTGTTTCGGCGCTTTGAAATCAAAGTATCGCAACCCGCTGCCGTCGGCATTGATTACGCCAGTGCGTCCCTGCGACGTGAAGAAGAGCCGGCCCGAACGCGCGCCGCCTGCGCTCTTGGCACCATTGCCATGACAACCGCTCAACGTGGCGAGCGCAGCGACAGAGGACCCCGTGGCAGCAAGAAATCGACGCCGTGAAACAAACGTCGGTTCTGGGTGGTTCATGTTTGGAGCCTAAGAACGTCCACGCGGTTTGCACGGAGAATTTTCCCATTGGCCCGGCCTCTCAGCTCCTCAGTTGGTCGAGGCAAGACTTGACCGCCTCCCGCCCCACCGTTTACCGAAAGGCCCATGCTTTCCACCGCATCCCAGGCGATGACCCGGCGTCAGGCGTTGTATCGCCTCGCGCTCATCGGAGCATCGACAACGCTGCTGGGCGGTTGCGTCGCCTCGCGCGATCAATCGTCCGCGGCCTTTCGCCTGACGACAGACGACCTCGCTCTGCTGGAGGAGTTGGAACGCACCGCCTTCACCTTCTTCCGCGAGGCCGCCCACCCGGAAACCGGTCTCGTTCTCGACCGCAAACTCGCCAATGGCGAACCCGACAGCCGCACGGTGGCCAGCATCGCGGCGACCGGTTTCGGGTTGTCAGTCCTGTGCGTGGCCCACGCTCGCGGTTATGCGCCGCGCGATGAAATCCGCGCCCAGATCGTCCGCACGCTAAAGTGGCTGCGGGACCGGATGCCGCACGAGCGCGGATTCTTCTATCACTTCATTCACTGGGGCACCGGCGAACGCGTTTGGAAATGCGAGCTGTCATCCGTCGATTCGGCCATTCTCTTCTGCGGCGCCCTCCACGCACGCGCGCATTTCGGGGGCGACCCGGAGATTCGCACGCTCGCCGACGATCTGTTTCATCGCGCGGAGTGGCCGTGGTTCCTCGATGGTCAACTCACGCTCTCGATGGGTTGGAAGCCCGAAAGCGGATTCCTGCGCGCACGCTGGGATCATTACTGCGAGCTGATGTTGATCTATCTGCTCGGCCTCGGCGCGCCGACGCATCCGCTCGCGCCGGAAACGTGGCGGGCCTGGAGCCGTCCGGAACGCGAATACGAAGGCGAGCGCTTCGTCTGGTCGCCGGCCCCGCTCTTCGTGCACCAATTCTCCCACGCGTGGTTCGATTTCCGCGGCCGACGCGACGCCGGCATCGACTGGTTCGCCAATTCCGTTGCCGCCACTCGCGCCCATGTGAAGTGGAGCGTGGGTCAGCAGGCGAAGTTCCCCAAGTGGTCGCACGATCTCTGGGGGGTGACTTCGAGCGACTCCGCGCGCGGCTACGTGGGCTGGGGCGGCCCGCCGTCGAGCGGTCCACTAGATGGCACCATCGTTCCCTGCGCGGCTGCCGGGTCGTTGCCGTTCCTCCCGGCCGAGTGTTTGCAAACCCTGCGCTATCAGCGCGAGAAACACGGCGACGCGATTTGGAAACGCTACGGGTTCGTGGATGCGTGGAACCCGCACAGCGGCTGGGTGAACCCCGACGTCGTGGGAATCGACGTGGGCATCACCGCGCTCATGGCCGCCAACCTGCGAGACGGCGTGGTCTGGCGAACCATGTCTCGCGACGCCGCCGCGCAACGCGGCTTCGACCGGGCTGGATTCAAACCAGCGTAATACGGCAGCTCACTTCCCCGCCCAGGCGCGCGCGTTGTGGAACATTTGCATCCACGGGCTGGCGGCGCTGCGGTCGCCGCTGGTCCAGCTCATCAGGATGTTCCGGAAGACGCGCTCGGGGTGCGGCATCAGCACGGTGAAGCGGCCGTCTGGCGTCGTCACGGAGGTGAGGCCGTCGGGACTGCCGTTCGGGTTCAGCGGATACGTTTCCGTCGGGCGACCGTGATGATCGACGAAGCGCACGGCGCGATGCACGCGCTTCGCGTCGCCGCGTTGCGAGAAGTCCGCGAAGCCTTCGCCGTGCGAGACGGCAATCGGAATGCGGCTGCCGGTCATGCCTTGGAAGAAAATGGACGGGCTGTCGAGCACTTCGACGAGGCTCAGACGCGCTTCGAACTGCTCGCTCTTGTTGCGCGTGAACTTCGGCCACGCCTCGGCACCAGGAATGATCGGCGAGAGCGCGGCCATCATCTGGCAGCCGTTGCAGATGCCGAGCGCGAAGGTGTCCTGACGCGCGAAGAACGCCTTGAACTGATCCGCCAGCGCGGGATTGAACATGATGGAGCGTGCCCAGCCTTCGCCCGCGCCGAGCGTGTCGCCGTAGGTAAAACCGCCGCAGGCCACGAAGCCGCGGAAGGTCTCCAGCTTCAGCCGGCCGCTCTGCAAGTCGGTCATGTGAACATCCACCGTCTCGAAGCCGGCCTTCGCCATCGCGTAGCTCATCTCGACGTGGCTGTTCACGCCCTGCTCGCGCAGAATCGCCACGCGCGGACGCGCGCCGGTGATGGCCGGAGCCTCGGTGCGCGGCGTGAAGGTGAGATGCACGTGCAGGCCGGGATCGGTCGCGTCGCCCTTGAGCCGGTGCTCGGAATCGGCGCTCTCGGGATTGTCGCGCAGCCGCGCAATGCGCCAGCTCACTTCGTCCCAGGTCTGGTGCAGCGACTTCACGTCCGCCTGCAACAGCACCGCGCCACCCGCGCGCACTTCCATGGTGTGCGTGTCATTCGGGCGACCGACAATGTGCGCGTGACCGTCGAAGCCCGCCTTGCGCAACACGTCGAGAACGTGCGTCGTCTGGGAATCGGCAACTTGCAGCACCACGCCGAGTTCTTCGGAGAACAACGCGCGCAACGCGTGGCTGCCCGCCGCGGCGTCGGCCTTCTCGGAGGCGCGCACGAGTGAATCGAGTTCAAGGCTCAGGCCGCGATTCGAGGCGAAGGCCATCTCGCACAAGCACGCCCAGAGGCCGCCGTCGCTGCGGTCGTGATACGCGAGCAACGCGCCTTCGCTGCGCAATGTGTTCACGGCGGTGACGAGTGACTTCAGACGCGCGGCGTCATCGACATCAGGTGTCGCGCCGCCGAACTGGTTCGTAACCTGCGCGAGCATCGAGCCGCCCATGCGGTTCTTGCCGAAGCCGAGGTCCACAAGAATGAGCGAGGTCGCGCTGGGCTGAAGCACGGGCGTGAGCGCAGGACGCACGTCGGAGAGCGTCGCGAAGGCGCTGACGATGAGGCTGACCGGCGCGGTGACCTGTCGCGGTTGGCCGTTGTCGCTCCAGCGCGTGCGCATCGAGAGCGAGTCCTTGCCGACCGGCACGCTGATGCCGAGCGCGGGACAGAGTTCGAGGCCGATGGCGCGCACGGTTTCGTAGAGCGCGGCGTCCTCGCCCGGCTCGCCGCACGCAGCCATCCAGTTGCAACTGAGCTTCACGCGCGGGAGTTCGATCGGCGCTGCGAGAATGTTGGTGATTGCTTCGCCCACGGCCATGCGGCCGGACGCGGGTGCGTTCACGGAGGCGAGCGGCGTGCGTTCGCCCATGCTCATCGCTTCGCCGCGGAAGCCGGAGTAATCGGCGAGCGTGATGGCGCAATCCGCCACCGGCACCTGCCACGGGCCGACCATCGGATCGCGTGACGACATGCCGCCGACCGTGCGGTCGCCGATGGTGATGAGGAAACGCTTCGACGCGACGGTGGGATGCCGCAGCACGGCGAACGCGGCCTCGGGCAGCTTCACCGCGGCGGCGTTGAACGGCTCGGGCTTCCACTCCACGCGCTTCACGTCGCGGCGCATCTTCGGCGGCTTGCCGAGCAGCACGTCCATCGGCATGTCGATGGCGCGTTCGCCGCCCGGACCGTCTTCGAGAATCAATTCCTTCTCCTCGGTCGTGACGCCAACCACGGCGAACGGACAACGCTCGCGCTCGCAGAGCTGCTGGAAGAGCGGGAGCGTTTCGGGGCCGATGGCGAGGACGTAGCGTTCCTGGCTTTCGTTGCACCAGATTTCCTTGGGCGCGAGACCGGATTCTTCCAGCGGCACCTTGCGCAGATCGAAGCGCGCACCGCGGTCCGCGCCGTGGACGAGCTCCGGGAAGGCGTTCGAGATGCCACCCGCACCGACGTCGTGAATCGCGAGAATCGGATTCTTGTCCCCGAGCGCCGCGCATTGCGTGATGACCTCGTGCGCGCGCCGTTCGATTTCCGGATTGCCGCGCTGCACGGAATCGAAATCGAGATCCGCGGAGTTCGCGCCCGCCGCCATCGAACTCGCCGCGCCGCCGCCCATGCCGATGCGCATGCCGGGGCCGCCGAGTTGAATGAGCAACGTGCCGGGGCCGAACGGCAACTTGCTCGTCTGCTCGGCCGCGATGGAGCCGACGCCGCCCGCGATCATGATCGGCTTGTGATAACCGCGCCGGATGCCCGCGACGGTCTGCTCATACACGCGGAAGTAACCGCCGAGATTCGGCCGGCCGAATTCGTTGTTGAACGCCGCGCCGCCGAGCGGGCCGTCGATCATGATCTGGAGCGGGCTGGCGATGTGCTCGGGCTTGCCGAAGACGGGTTGTTCCCACGGCTCGTTCGTGCCGGGCAGGAGCAGATTCGAAACGCTGAAACCAGTGAGGCCGGCCTTCGGACGTGAGCCACGCCCCGTCGCGCCTTCATCGCGGATTTCGCCGCCCGCGCCGGTGGACGCGCCGGGGAACGGCGAGATGGCGGTGGGATGATTGTGCGTCTCCACCTTCATCAGCGGATGCACGATCGCCGTCTTCGCAGAGTAACGGCGGTCGCCGGGATCAGCCGACGCCTGCCAAACTTCGATCTCGCCGCCTTCCATCACCGACGCGTTGTCGCTGTAGGCGACGATGGTGTGCTGCGGCGCGAGCTTGTGCGTGTTCCGAATCATCCCGAACAGCGAGTGACTCTGCGGCTGGCCGTCGATGACGAACTCCGCGTTGAAGATCTTGTGCCGGCAATGCTCACTGTTCGCCTGCGCGAACATCATCAGCTCCACGTCGGTGGGATTGCGCTTCAGTGACTGAAACGCGTTCACGAGGTAAACGATTTCATCCTCGCTCAGCGCCAGGCCGAACGTTTTGTTCGCGGCCTCGAGCGCGCTGCGGCCCTTGCCCAGCACATCGACGTGTTCCATCGGCACGCCCTGTTTCTCCTGGAAGAGCAGCGGGATCTGGTCGCGGCTGACGAGCACGCTCTCCGTCATGCGATCGTGCAACAGCGCGGCGCAGGCATTGCGTTGGGCTTCGGTGAGCGCGGCGGAAGCGTCAGTGAAGTCGAGGCGGTATTCCGTCATGCGTTCCACGCGACGGATGGGCAGGCCGCAGTTGTGCGCGATGTCCGTGGCCTTCGACGCCCACGGCGAGACGGTTCCAATGCGCGGCGCGACGATGAGCGCGACGCCACCGGACTTCGGGCCGGTGTAAGGATCGCCGTAAGTCAGCAACTCGGTGAGCTTGCGGTTCTGCGCCTCGGGCAGCGATTCGACGAGCAGCACGCAATGGAGAAAGCGCGCGTGAACGCCGGCAATCGCCGGATGAACTTCGCGCAGCTTGGGCAGGAGCGCGGCGGCCCGGAACGAGGAAAGGGCGTTGCCGCCTTCGAGATGGATCAATTGCATGAGATGGGAACTCCGTCCCGGTGATTGGGGACGGCGGAAATCGCCGACGGATTGGTGAGTTTGCATCGACCCTGAGCAGGGCACCGAAAATTCACGAGGCGATCAGATATTTGGTCGCCAGGAGTATCAAGGAGAAAGTCGGGAGGCAAAGGCGGCGGAGGAGTGCTTCCCTTCAACACGCTTGCCGATTGGCAGATTATCTCAGCAATTACTGAGAATCCACCACCCGATAGAACCTGCGCTCGAATCCAGAAACGACATCAGTGATGCAATTCGTGCCCGTTCCCAGCACAGGTGAAGCCAAAGGAACCCATCGATTGGTCGTCAGCTCAGAACGGTACTCGACTTGATAAACCTGATTACTCCGACCAGGCCAACAGATATCGACACTGGAAACTCGTATCGCCGAAAGCAAATCCGCCCTCAGCGGTTCAATCGCAACGGCAAAGTTCATCAAGACAAAATTGCCGTCTGGCGCTCGTCCCGGTCCTTCCCCGGGAAGGCTTGGATCCTCGAGTGCCTCAAGCCTGAAACCCGTTACTCGCGATAAATCGCAGGCCGCAGTTACCAAATAGGTATCAACCAGCGCGTTCGTTCCGCTTGCCAGAAGCGAATCATCGGAAAGGCGCTGCAATTGCGCGCCCGCGATGGAAACGTAGGAAATCGGCCTGAGCACCGTCCAGTCGCTGCCTAGATTTCCTCCGTTGATCTGTCCATCGGCAAAGGTGTCCCGGTCAGCGTCAGTCACCGACAATCGAAATCTACCGAGATTTTGCCCTCCATCTGAATTCACATAGCTCGTACTAAGAGTGAACGTCAGTAATCTCCCGGCGGCGTAGCCTGAATCCTGCATCGTCTCAAAAACCGCAGTCTCCGCCTTGGTACGGGCGCCTGTACCCTGCACCGCCCACCCGGTCCTGTTTGTGTCGGAATCAATTGATTGATCCACGGAGTAGCGGTCGGGGATCAATTGCGAATAGCTCGCAGTCGCATTGGTAAGCACGACTGGTTCTGATGCCGACCAGATGTTCGATGCTACAGCGATGAAAAACCCGAGCCAGCTTATGTGGCGGAGTAGTGGAAAACGAACGCCCTTCATAGAATGATGCTAAGCAGTCGATCATTCTGTTGTCAATTTCGTAATGGGCAGAATAGGCATCATTCAAAGGCTGTCGCGGCCAGCCCACCACAAAGCACCCCATTCCTTCGGCTCTCTCCCTAACGGGCGCCGCCTTCAACGCCCGCTCCCGCTCCGGCCCTTGCTCATCGCGGCTTCGATTTCGTCCGCCTCGATTGGAATGTGCGCCATCAGGTCGACGTTCTCCTTCTCGCCGATGACGATCGTGTTTTCGAGGCGCACCGCAAAGCCTTCCTCGGGAATGTAGATGGCCGGCTCGACGGTCATCACCCAGCCCGCCTGCATCGGTTCGGTGACGTGGCCGACGTCGTGGACATCCAGCCCGATGGGATGGCCCACGCCGTGCATGAAGTATTTCTTGAGCGCCGGCTTGTCGGGCGATTGCTTCTTGATATCGCGCGGACGGAGCAGGCCGAGCTTCAGCAATTCCTCTTCGATCAGCGCTTCGGCTTCCTTCTGCCACGTTTTCGGCAGCTTGCCGGGCACGAGATTCTTCGCGCACTGGCGGAAGACGCGAAGCACGGCGTCGTACACCTGGCGCTGCCGACGCGTAAAGCGGCCGCTCACGGGAATAGTGCGCGTCAGGTCGGAGTTGTAGTTGGCGTATTGCGCGGCGACATCGAGCAGCAGGAGATCGCCCGCGCGGCAGTCCATGGAGTTCTCGATGTAGTGCAGTGCGCAGGCGTTCAAGCCGCCCGCAATGATCGGCGTGTAAGCGAAGCCGCCGCGTCCACGAATAAACTCATGTGCGAACTCCGCTTCGACCTCGGCTTCGTTCACGCCGGGCTTGGTGAACTTCATCACGCGTTGAAAACCTTTTCCGGTCAGTGCGCACGCCTGGCGGAGCAGATCAATCTCGGCCTCGGACTTCACCACTCGAAGTTTGTGCATCAGTCGCGCCAGCCGCTGGTAGCTGTGCAGCGGATACTGGCGCTGCGTCTCGGCGACAAAGCGGGCCTCGCGCGTTTCCACCTGCACGACGGCGCGCTTGTGCTCGTTGGAGTTCAGGTAAACGTGTTCCGCCTCGCACATCAGGCGGCGGAAGATCCCGTCGAAATCCGAAAGCCATTCCACACGCTTCACGCCGGAAATTTTCCGGGCCTCCTCGCGCGTGAGCTTGTGACCTTCCCAGATTTCCATGAGCGGCGTGGGCTCGCGCAGGAAGAGGACTTCGCGGAACTCCTCGAAGTGCGAATCGGGATAGAGCAACAGGATGGATTCCTCCTGCTCGATGCCTGTGAGGTAAAAGAGATCGGAGCTCGCGACCAGCCGGAGCGAGCCGTCGGCGTTGGTCGGAAGAATGTCGTTGGAGTTCACGACCGCGAGGGAATTGCCCAGCATCAGCCGGGTGAGACGCTCGCGATTGTCGGCAAACAGTTTCGAAGAAATGGGCGCGTGACGCATAGCCGACGACGATGACAAAACCCGCCGCGGGTTTCAACGTCGCAGACGTGAGGGGTAAGATGCAGGAAAAATCGAACTGGCTTCAGACGGAATCCTGGAACAACGTCCGACAACCACATGCGCACGACATTCACACTCCTTGTTCTATTCACTCTCGCCGCACGACTGTTTGCTGCTGAGACCAGCGACGCACCCGCCATCCGCCATTCCTACCTCGTGCTGGGCGGGAAGACCGCGATCATCGGCGAGGACGGCAAGACGACTTGGGAATATCGCGGCGGCACGCGCGATGGGTTCGTGCTGCCAAACGGAAACATCCTGCTGACCTTTGCCAACTTGGTTGAAGAGATTATTCCGCCGGGCGAGAAGCTCAACCGTGTGGCCTTCTCCTACAAGCTCAGCAAGGAGAACGGAGAGATCAGCACGGCGCAGCGGCTCTACAATGGCAACACGCTCATCACGGAGTTGGGCAAGCGTCCGCGTTTGATCGAGGTGAATCCGAAGGGCGAGATCGTGCTCGACGTGCCGCTCCAGCCGGAGACGGACAACGTTCACATGCAGACGCGCATGGCGCGGCAGTTGAAGAACGGCAACTATCTCGTGCCGCACCTGCTGGCCTTTGCCGTGAAAGAGTATTCGCCCGAGGGAAAAATACTCCACACGTTGAAGACCGATCTCGATGAACTCGGCGGGCGCAAGGCGGAGAACTGGCCGTTCACTGCCATCCGTCTCGACAACGGCAACACGCTCGTCTCCCTCACACACGGGAACAAGGTGGTGGAGTTCGGCCAGCGCGGTGAAGTGGTCTGGCAGGTGAACAACTCACACGTGGGCGGCAAATTCGCGGACCCGTGCGGCTCACAGCGTTTGGCGAACGGCAACACCGTCGTCGGCAGTCACGCGGCGAACAAGGGCATCTCCATGATCGAAGTGACACCCGACCACAAGATCGTCTGGACCAGCGACCACCCGCTCGCCGCCGGCGTGCATCACTTCCAGATTCTCACCACGAACGGCAAGCCCGAGCCCGGCATGCCGCTGAAGTAAGCTCAGCGCTTCCAGCGCGCCCACTCGAGGCCCGGCCGATCCACGCGGAACTGCACGAGCCGTTTTGCTTTCACCTCAGTGACGTAGGCCGTGCGACCGTCCTTGCCGCCGAAGCAGATGTTCGAAGGATTCGGCCCGAGCACATCGATCTCCCGGAGCACGACGCCGTTCGGGGAGAGCTTCACTACAGTGCCCTTACCGTGACGCGTGATGTAGAGATTCCCGTCAATGTCGCAGCGCATACCGTCGAATCCGAAGTCGTCGAACTTCTTTAACAGCCGTTTGTTCTTCAGCGAACCGTCGGCCGCGATGTCGAACTGCCAGACGTTGCGCTGCACGCTTTCATTGACGTAGAGCGTGCGACCATCCGGGCTGACTTCGATACCGTTCGAAGTCCCCATGTCCGCCGCCTCACGATGGGTCTGGCCGTCCTTCGTGATGCGCCAGAGCTGGCCGGTGTTGTTCTTCCAATTCGGATCGCTGGCGTAGAGCGTGCCGTCCGGCGCAATGGCCAGATCGTTGGGCTGATTCATCGTGGCGTTGTGCGCGAAGACGGCGATCGCCTTGGTCTTCATGTCGACCTTAAGCACGTTGTGCCCGGTGTAGTCCGCGATGAACATGTCGCCGGCCGGATTGAAACGAATGCCGTTGCCCCAGCTCTTGCCGGGCAGTTCGAGGAATAGCTCCGCCTTACCCTCGGGCGTCACGCGGGCGATGTTCCGCGCGTGACGAAAGCTGACGCAGTAAATGTTCCCATCGCGATCACAGGCCGGCCCTTCGATGCCGTCGGTGAACTCACCTTCCGTCAGTGGGGTTGAGACGAACAGCGTTTCCGCCGCGGACACGCGAGGCGGCGCGGAGAGAATCAGCGCCGACGCGAAGAGCCCGATGAATCGTGTGATGACTTTCATGGTGAGCGGCAGATTGGCGGCGGCGGTCGAAGGAGTCAAAAGCGAAGACGAACAACGGATTCCGCGATGGACAATCCGCGCCTCACGCAGTAGCACTGCGGAACACATGCGAACCTCATCCTTCATCCAGGCTGTCGCTGTTCTACTCGCGACATTGTCCATCGCTTCCGCGCAGGAAACCCGGTCCAACACCAACGCCCCCGCGCGCCGCACCCAATCGCCGCCGCTGGTTTCGCCGGAGCTCCTGCCCGATGGCGGCGTGACCTTCAGGTTCCGGGCTCCGAAGGCCACGGAGGTGAAGGCGGCCGGCCAGTTCGGACCCGATGCCGTGATGACGAAGAATGATCAAGGCGTCTGGTCGGCCACCGTTCGCCCCGCGCCGGCGGGCGTCCACGAGTATCGTTTCATCGTGGATGGACTGAGCGTGATCGACCCCCAGAATTCTGCCGTGAAGCCGCAGCGATGGCCGGGCGTGAGCATTCTGCATGTGCCGGCGAATCCCCCTGCCCCGTGGGATTTGCAGGACATCCCGCACGGCACGATTCACGAACACACCTACCTCTCGAAGGCTCTCGGCAAGTGGCGCCGCATCTTCGTCTACACGCCGCCGGGCGCGTCCGGGAAACTGCCCGTCCTTTATCTCGCACATGGCTACAGCGACAACGAAGCGACCTGGACCGTCCACGGCAAGGCGCATTGGATCATGGATTCGCTCATCGCGAGCAAGAAGGCGGTGCCGATGATTCTCGTAATGCCCGATGCCCACGCCTTGCCGCCCGGCGCCGCTGGCTTTGGCGAATACGGCCCGGCGAACTCCGCCGCGCTCTGCCGCGAACTGGTCGAGGACATCGTTCCGCTCGTCGAACGCACCTACAAGGTCATCTCCAAGCCGCGCTCCCGGGCGTTCGCCGGATTGTCGATGGGCGGCCATCACGCGCTCACCGTCGCCCTAAATCATCACGACAAGTTCAACTGGATCGGCGCCTTCAGCTCCGCGCCGCCGCCGACCAACACGGTGGCCGTCGGACTCACTGACGCGCCGGGCGTGAATCGCGACTTGAAGCTGTTTTGGATCGCCTGCGGCAAAAAGGACTTCCTCTTCCAGCGCAACGGCGAATTCACCGCGCTGTTGAAGGAGAAAGGCATCCGCCACAACTACGCCATAACGGAAGGCGACCATTCGTGGCCGGTCTGGCGCCAATACCTGACGGACTTTGCGCCAAAGCTCTTCCGCTGAGCGGCGGCGAGCCAGGGCTTTGCCCTTGCGTACGAACGTTTCGCGCCAGTAGCGTGTCAAACGTCGGCCGAATGTGCCGATAGATGACACTGTGAGCGCCATGAATAACCGTCAGTCGCCTGTTCAAAACGAAGTTCACCCGACCTCGGGCCGTCCTTGGATTTACGTCTGCCTGCTGGCCGTGCTCGTCGCCGCGGCAATCGGTTGCCAGTCCACGAGCCGTCCAGCGGTCGGTTCCCCGAACGACCTGACGAGCGGCATCATCGCGTCCAACCTCATGCAGATCCGCGAGGGCGACGTGCTGCGCATCACTTTCGACAACGTCACGAATCTCAACACGACCGTTTCCATTCCGATCGACGGGACGATCTCGATGCAACTGGTCGGTCAGGTGAAAGTCTCCGGCAAAACCGTCCCGGAAGTTCAGGCGGAATTGATCAAGCTTTACGAGCCGCAGATTCGCACGACGGAGATCACCGTCAACCGCATCACCTCCGCCGCCAGTTACACGGTTGGCGGCGCCGTAGCGCGACCAGGCAAACTCCCAATGGAACGTCCCCTGACTGTTCTCGAGGCTATCATGGAAGCCGGTGGCGTGATCAATGCGAAGGCGAAGGTCGGCGAAGTGAGCGTGTTCCGCATCGAGGATGGCAAACGTTCCAATTACAAGTTCGACCTCAAAAAGGCGCTTCGCGGACAGGAGCCGAGCCTCTTTTACATCAAACCGTTCGATGTGATTTACGTCCCGGAGAAGACATTTAACTTCTAAGCCCGAACGTCATCATCAACGGACACTCCTCTGGTCCGCTGAAGTTTCCTCCCGAAACGGCCTACCCGATCACGGTTCAGCGATCGGTGCCAGATCCCAGGTAAACACCGAGCGATCGCCGCCCGTCTCACGGAACGTGCCTTGCAGATGTCCATTTGCCTGAACCTTCGGAATGACTCCGCCTTCATCAAACGGTTTGTCGGTGGTCAACCACCAGAGCCCGGCAAAAGTGATGTAAGATGAGTCGCAATCTCGACCACTCACCTGGCCGTTGATAATTCGGCTCGTGACTCCATCGGCCAGGTAGGCTCGCTGGTCGGGCCCGATCAGGCCGGCTTGATCCACACGCAGTTCGTCCGGCAGCGCCTCGGGATAATTGTTCATCACGATGGAGCTACGCGTGTCTCCGCCGAAGACGACACTCGACATGGGGAACGAACCATTGGCGCTGTAGGTGCATCCACCGCTGGTGTAGCGCTCGTCGAACGTCAGTCCGCCATCGTGAAACATAGGTCCCACCAAAAACGCCCTCAGTCGGCCGTCTTGCGGATTCGAGTATTGCCCCGTGGCCCCGAAGCCGAAGCGCACCGTTCCAGTCACCTTGGTTTGACCTGAACCACCATTGGGATCCGGAGTCGTCCGCGACGCCGTACCTTGGTATCCCCAGCATCCGATGTTGTTTCGCTTAAACACGGGAGTCTCGGCGGCCCGAATTGGATCCCCCGGCGACTGCCATTTGGCACTCGAGACAATGATCACAAGTTCTGTCAGCCTCTGGTCCTTCTGGTCGCGGCAGAATCCAATCCACTCCAACTCCGTCCAATCTTCCTCCGTCCACTGTCCGGCGGCATTCTTCCACAAGGCCTGAACGTTCACGTTCTCTCCGTTCTTGCGATTCGTGTAGAAGGTATTGTGAAACATCAGCGATCGGGTCTCGGAAGTGGAGAACGTGAACTGGTAGTAGGTGCTCGACAGATTGGGCTGATCCTCCGACAGCGAGATCGCATCCTCCGCAGCGCCCGCCGGCAGATCCGCGGAGCCGCTCCGAGTCCCCGGAACTTCCGTCATGCTGTCCCAGGTCTTGAACGAATTCGGTTTGCTCACGATCGGATCCTGGTTCCACAGAGTCTTGGCGAACTTGGGCCACTGTTCCTTGAATCCACCGGGAATGCTCTTGTCGACCGCCTCGAGCTGATCGCTGTAAGTCGTCGTTGCAGTCCAGCAGTCCTTGATAAGCGATGGCCTGATTCCGCGGCTCAAATACTGGAAGAAGAGATAAGAGCCGTAACCGTGTTTCCCGTCCTTTTCCACGACCGTGCTGAAAACGTCGAGGCTCTCTCGGGGCCTGGAGCAGTATTCCCCAGCGTAAAGTTGCTCCAGCTGGTTGTCGGGATAAACGAAATCGATCGCCCACTGCGCCGTCGATTCTTTCAGCCACTTGTAGCTGTCCAGGCTGAAGGCCGCCACCGGATACGCCCACTGACACGCGTGCATGAATTCATGCGCCAGCGTGCCGAGAATCTCGCTTTCCGACTTCGTTTTGTTGATCAACAGAAACACGGGATGATGTTTCCGCGCCATCGAAACGGCGGAGTTTACACCGAAGTGCGTCGAGACCACGCCCGCGCTCACCATGTCGGAGAGATAGACGTCGAGCCGACCATCGCCACCGTCGAACCGCGCCGTGTTCGTGTCTGAAAGCGGAGGGAGAATCCCGAGGCCGGTGATAGCGGGCCAAATCTTGTTGTTCAGCGCGTTCGCACATAGCAACGCCGTCGCATGCTCACCAGGAACGCGTGCATCGTACCATACCTTCACGTTGCCACCGATGACGGGAACCGCCGCCCAGTTCGGATCCAGCTGCGGACGATCGACCGCGCTCGCCTGAATCGCTCCCGCCGGCAACGGACTCTTCCAGCTTCCTTGATACGCCGGCGGAGTCAGGAATGGAGTCAACGCCGCGCGCGCTCCGTCGGTCAGCGTCGCCCATCGCTCGACGGCTTCCTCCAGCGCGCCAGACTCGCCCGCCGCCGAATCGTCACCGCGATAAATTTCCGGCAACCGCGAATCCTTGAACAAGGCATAGACGCGATAGATCAGCGCCGTCTCCGAGGAAATCGCCCCGCTCTGCAATGCCTCGGCAATCAACGCCTCCGAGGTTTGGGTCGGCGCGCTCCCAGCTGCTCGCAGGCGGAAATAGCGTCCCGCTCCCGAGCGCGGCAAGGTGACCTGACGTTGATCGCCATTCGTCACCAACGGCCCGACCACGCTCGACCACGAAGATGGCGCGCTCCAGCCCGCGACCTGTTCAAGCACCCACTCCCGCTCCGCTGCGCTCCACTTCAAGGCGACTTGGCTGTTGGTCAAAAGCTCCAGCCGGAGAGTCGTCGCCGCAGAAGCGTTGGAAACACACAACAGCATGAGCACGACGCCGAATCGGACCAACGGATGAAACTGGGCCAACAGCCGGGAGGGGAATGAAATCAGATACGACATGATTGCCATGATGACAGCACAGTCGCACTCGAATTGGAAGCTCTACCGCGTTGAAAGCGACTCGAATCCTGTTTGCGCAACAGGCCCGGATGGACAACAACTCTCTCCGTCGTCAGCGCGCGGCAGCGGTCAGCAGCAACAACAAAAACACTATGGACTGGCTTTATCTCCTCATCGCCGGCCTGCTCGAAGTCGGGTGGGCAATCGGCTTGAAATCCACCCAAGGCTTCACGCGCCTCTGGCCCAGCATCGGCACCATCGCCTGCATGGGCGTGAGCTTCTTCTTCCTGTCACTCGCGCTGAAAACGATTCCAATCGGGACCGGCTACGCGGTGTGGACCGGCATCGGCGCCGTCGGCACGGCGATTCTGGGGATGGCACTTTATGGTGAACCTCGCGAAGCTGGACGAATCGTCTGTTTGACGCTGATCGTCGCAGGAATCGCCGGACTGAAGATTATTGGAACGGAGGGAAAGTAGACTCCGGCGATCGGTTCTGACCGCTCAAACCGTCGCGTGACGAGCCTTCGCCGCCTGAAGGGCCGGCTCGGACTTCATCAAACGGGTCGCCGCCACCAAGCCGGTCAACAACGCGATCGCTGCGCAGGCCACGTAGGGCCAGGTCGGGTGAATGTGGAACAGCCCACCCGCGAAGATCGGTCCGAGAATCCGCGCGAGGCTTCCCGCACTTTGCGCGACACCCAGAGTCGCTCCCTGCTCGTGCTCCGGCGTCAGGATGCTCAGCATGCCGAAGAGCGGCGGACGCGTAAGCCCGGATCCGATGGCCAGCAACGCCAGCGCAACCAGCAACGCAATCCAAGGTAGTCCTTCCGGCTTCAGCAACACGCCCCAGCTCAAGCCACCCTTGCCGTGAATGAACGGAATCGGCGCGAGGCTGATGGCGACAAAGATGAGGCTGATCACAATCAACTTTGGCTCGCCCATCTTCTTGACCAGTTTGCCGACAGGACCGCCCTGCACAAAAGCGCCGACGATGCCGCAGAAGGCAAACAGCGCGGTGACGGTGCCCGCGTCCTTCCCGGATTTGAGATCGAGACCGAAGTTCGCACCGACCATGAGACCGAGTGTCGTTTCAAAGCAGGTGAAGCAAAACGTTGCGAGAAAGAAGATAACCACGAGCGAGCCCACCGTGGGTTGCTTCATCACGTGCGCCCATTGAGCAAACCGCGGACGCTGGCTGGCCGGTGTGGAGTTCAGCTGCCGGCTCTCGGGCAATCGCGCGAGCGCGAGAAAGAAATTCGCCGCGCAGAGCGCTGCCGCCACATATCCGGGTCCGGAAACGCCGAGGTGCTTGGCAGCGATGCCGCCGATGATCGGACCGAAGATGAATCCCAGGCCAAACGCCATTCCAATCAACCCCATGCGCTTCGAACGCTGCTCGGGCGGCGTGATATCGGCGATGTAGGCTTGGGCAACGGTGATGTTTGCACCGCAAATGCCGGCGACCATGCGGGAGAGCAACAGCACCATGAGCGCGGTATTGCCGGCGAGAGTGGAGCCGTAGCCGAAAACCGCGTAGCTGATCGCTGCGCCCGCCGTGCTGACCAGCAAGACCGGGCGACGTCCGATTCGATCCGAGAGACGCCCCCAGATCGGCGCAAAGAGAAACTGCATGGCCGAGAAGCTCGCCATGATCACGCCGACCATGAGGCCGCTGGCTCCAAAGGTGTCGCTGTAGATGGGCAGCAGCGGGAGGACGATGCCGAACCCGACGAGGTCGATGAAGACCGTCAGGAAGATGACGAGCAGGCTCGGCTTTCTCATGGCGCGACGCTGGAGGAAATGGGCGAACGATTCGCGTGAAGCATCACGCGATCAATCCTTCTCCACGCCGTTGTTCCAGATCTTGAGCAGTTCTTCCGGCGGCGGAACGACCAGCGGTCGCACGACGCGGAAGCCCAAGCCCTGAGCGTCCGTGTGATACCAGATGCTCTTGGGCAACTGCGGATCCTGTTGCTTCCACGCCCGGTCGGAGAAACGCCGGGAAGCGCTGCGCAGCATGCTCAAATCCTCATCGTCCCAATGGCCGCCGCGGGCGACGTGCGGATAGGGTTTGGTCGATTTGACCCAGGAATCGGTGCCGGGCGGATTCGCATAGGTGTTCGCGTCGTATTGATCCAGGCACCATTCCATCACGTTGCCGTAGATGTCGTAGAGACCCCACGGATTCGGTTTCTTGCGCCCGGTCTTCTGATACTTGAAATCGCTGTTCGCCGCGTACCACGCGTAGTTTTTCATCTGCGAACCGTCCTCGCCAAAGAAGTAGGTCGTGGTGGAACCGGCGCGCGCCGCGTATTCCCATTCCGCTTCCGTCGGGAGACGATAGAAATGCCCCGTCTTCGCGCTGAGCCACTGGCAATACTTGTTCGCCGCGTGCTGCGTCATGCTGATCGCCGGATACTCGCCCTTGCCCATGCCGAAGCTCATTTCCACATACGGCTTGGTCGGACGACTCACGGCGTCAGACGCCTTGTCGAGGTACGGGCTGTTGGTATCGACCGTCAGGGCCTTCTCCTGGTCGGGATACATGAAGAGCTCGTATTCGTTCCACGTCACCTCGGTGCGACCCATCCAGAACGGCGAGATCTTCACCTTGTGCTGCGGACCTTCGTCGGCCTTGCGACCTTTCTCCGTGGCAGGACTGCCCATCAAAAATTCTCCCGCGGGAATCGGCACCGCGGAGTAAGTCACCGTCGTGCCGGGAATATTGTTGGTGTAAGCCTTCATGTCGCCCGCAGATTTCTCCTTCAGGTTCGCCATGATCTTCTTGTGAATGCCCGTGACCGTCGCGAGTTCGTCGCCGCCCGGGACTTCGTCCGCCTTCTTCGCCGTCAGCTTCACACCATCCGGCCACACGGCGCCCTGCTCGATCCACTTCGCGATCAACTCGATCTTCTCCTTCGCCATCGGACCGCCCTTTTTCGCGGGCGGCATCAAGTCATCGTGATCCGCCGGCAATGCCGTGGTGGTGTAGATGGGGCTCAGCTTCGGGCGGAACGGAACAATCCCCGCGCCGTCATCGCCACCCTTGAATGCGAACTCGCGCTCGTCCATCCGGAGATTGCCCTTGTCGTGCCCGTCACGATGGCAGGCCACGCAGTTCAGCTCGAAGATCGGCTGGATGTCCTTCACGAAATCCACGCGCGCCGTCTTCTCCAGCTTGATGTTCTCCGGCCATTCCGCGCCCTGCTCGATCCATTTCCGCAACGCTTCGGTCTGCGTCTTGTTCAGCGGATCGCCCTTGGGCGGCATGATGTTGTCGTGGCCGGCGGGGAGGATCGTGGTGGAATAAATCGGGCTGTCCGTGGGCTTTCCTGGCACCAGGCCGGCGCCGCCATCGCCACCCTTGAGCGCCAGCGCGCGCGTCGTCAATTGGAGGCCGCCCTTCGGCTTTTCCGGGCCGTGGCAGCTGAGGCAGGTGCCTTCGATCAGCGGCTTCACATCGAGGGCGAAATCAATCTTGTCAGCGGCAACACCGGGCAGCGCGACGAAAATCGACAGCAGACCGGCCGACATGGAACGAGGCAGAGTTAAGCTCATACAGAAAACAAGGGCGACACTGTTGACGGTGCCCGAATCATTGTCAATCTGTTGGACGTATGCCGGCAGGATTATTCACAAAACGTCGCGTCATCTGGATGTCATGTATTTTTGCGACCATCCTTGGCGTGGCAATTCTCTGGCCGGCACCGACGCCCGTTTTGGAGCCGCTCCCGTCGCCGAACGGGTACGATGAATTTGTGCGGGCGGCTCAGTTGTCAGTTTGGGCTAATGGCCATTTCCTAGAAGGGAATGAACTCCGAACCCATCTGGAGAAGAATCAAGAACCGCTGCGACTGATTCGGAAAGCGCTATCTCACCAATGGCGCCAGCCAAGCATTCAGGACCCCTCACATCCTGGGCCCCTGCTCGGAATGGAATACTTCAATAAGGTGACCGGACTGCTCAGTGACGAGCGACGTTTCGCAATTGAGGCAGGCAGAACAGATCATGCATTGCTCATAACCACTGACCTCTTACGGATCGCCCACCTGTTTCCAATTGGAGGATTTTTGAGCGACAAGAATTGGAGCCTGCTTCTTGAAGAACAGTGCCTTTCTGATTTTGGAGAATTAGAGCCAGCAACAAGTGGGACAAGTATTCAAAAACTCATCAGTACTTTGATCCAAATGGAAACGGCCGCAGAACCCCACGAAATGGCAGTGACAAGAAACCGAGCATTCCTGGAAAATGCTTGGACGTTTACAGAACGAGTGGCCGAAATGTGGAAAAATCGGACCTTATTTCCATCTCACGACTTTATGTCGTCCGAATCCGATCTCGTGGACGCCATGCATCGCACAGCCCGCCTTCGTCGGCAACTCATGATCCGGCTCGCCACCCACATTTACCAACTGGAGAAAGGCACACCACCCCGACAGATATCCGATCTCGTCCCGAACATCCTGCCAATGATCCCGGTTGATCCCGAAACCGGGACCAACCTCGTCCTCAATCCCTCGAAGTAAGCCGACGCCTCACGGCTGCGCCGGCGTCGCCAAGCGATAGAAGCGTCCCGGTGTCGCCTGAGGATCGACGATCGTCTCCAGCCGGTTCGTCGAACGTGCGGCCACGTCCGTCAGCTTCTGCCAGCTCGCCGCGTCGAGCGACGGCTTGAACTGGATCGAATATGTCCGGTTCGACACCGCGTTGAACTGCAGCGTCGCCGGACCGCCGGTGATTTGTTCCACCTTCAGGTAGCTCGATGGATCCTGCGGATTCGTGCCCGCGACGTATTCGGCGCGATTGCTCTGGCCGTCGAGATCCGAATCCAAGCCCGCATCGGGCGCATTCGTCTGCAGGCTGTTCGCGGCTTCCCATTCGTCCGGCAATCCGTCGCCGTCCGTGTCCGTCAGCACCGTGAGCAAGAAAGTGGCGTTCACCGAATTTCCGCCGAACGCCGCGTTGGTGATGACCACACGATACGTCACGCCCGGACCGCCCTGGCTCGGTTGCACGTTCGTAAGCGTGAGGATACCCACCCGCTCATTGATGGTGGCGTTGGTCAATATGACGGAACCGCGTCGCCACTGATAGTTGAATGGCGCAGGGTTTCCAGTGATGCCGACGCTGATCGTCACGTCGCCGCCCTGCACGACCGTCTGGCTGAGCGGCGGCTGCACGATGACAGGATTCACGAGCACGGTGAGACGCGCCGGCTGGCTCGCGACCGAACCAACGCCGTCCGTCACCACCACATCATAGAAGCCGTCCTGCTCCACCTGCACATTGTTCAATGGCAGTGCGGCCGCAGTCGCTCCAGGAACAGGCGTACCGTTGAAGCGCCATTGGAAGGTAAACGGCGTGCGACTGGAGGCCGCCACTGACAACACGATGTTTGTGCCGGGCCGGACGGACAGGCTCTGCGGCTGTTGCGAAATCAACGCCGGGACGAGAACCGTCAGCGTCGCCTTCGCGCTCGAGACCGAGCCGAACGCATTGAACACGTCCACGCTGTAAGCGCCCGCCGACGCCAGGGTCACCGCCGGCAACACCAGCGTGCTGTTCGTGCCGCTAGCGATGCGATCGTTGCCGAAGCGCCATTGATAGAACAACGGCCCCGGGCCCGTTGCCGTAACGGAGAACGTTCCCGACTGACCAGCTATTGCGCTGCGATTCGCGGGCTGGCTGGTAATGACCGGTGCCGCGCCCGCAGGGAGCAATGCGCCCGGCGATGGCACTGCCGCCTTCCAGTTCGCCGGCTCGTTGCCGAAGGCAGTGGCCGCGATTCGTTGAACGGAAGCGCCGGCGCCGTCCGCCGCGGGCGACCACGGCAAGCGGTCGTTGTAGCGAACGGTGTCCACCGCATAGAACGGCGTGCCGTTCGTCGTCGGCGCATCGGGTGCGAGCAGTTCGATTCGTTCACCGCTGTCCTGCAAGCTACCTGTCGCGGGACCGAAAATGAACGCAGAGGCCGGAATACTGTATTTGGAGCGAAAATCTTCCGGGTCGATCGTTGTTACGATCGCAAGCTGTCCGGGCGCCAAGAACGCGCTGGCGGGAAAACTGAATCCGAGCCCGTTCACGCTCCAACGATTGGTTGGGAACGCCGGATCGAACAGGGACACCGTGCTGCCGCTGATGTTTTGCAGCTCAACGAACTCGTCGCCGCCCGGAAGCGGGTTGTAGTGAATTTCGCTGATCACCACCGGACCGACCCGTGGCGCACCGTTCTGCGCGCCAAACGATCGCGCGATCAACGCCGGGAATTGTTCGTCGCCCGCGCTGTTCACGAAGCGACCGAACGAGACGCCCGTCTGCGCGCCGCCGAACTGGAAGCCGTGCGTATAGCCGGTCAGCTCCGCGTTAGCATTGCCGGAGAAGAGATACACGTCATCACCGAGCGAACTCAGCGCAAAGCTCGCGCCAAGGCCGGGCGTGGGATTGAACTGCGTTTCGTCAACGACAAGGTAACCGCCTGCTGGAATGACGGAGCCTGCGGGGAAACGATACTTCCACGAGAACGTATCGTCATCGGTGAGATACCAGCCGCTGATGTCGGCAGGCGACGCCGTGAGATTGCGCAGCTCAATCGCGTCCACATCCGGCAGCGTCGAGCTGGTGAGCACTTCATTGATCACCACCGCGGGAATCGTGGATGCCGGATCGTCCGCGCCTGGCGATCCGCCCGCCTGCGAACTCGCGCGATAGAGATCCGTCGCGGGATCCACCAGCACGAGTGAGAAACCGAATCCATCGGTCGTCAGCGGCCACGGCGCGACGTCCGCATACGCCAGCGACAACACATCGAAGCCTTGCGGATGGCGGATGGTCAGCGTCTCGCCGTCGTTGTTGAGGCGACCGGAGTACGCGCCGTTCACAATCAGCCCTGGATACTTGCTCTGCAGTGCCGTCGGATTGCGTCCGAGCAAATACGTCGCGCCCGGTGCCAACGTCGCGTTGTTCGGGAACGTGATGTCGATGCCCGCGGAGAAGAACAGTCCGCCAAGCGTGAGCGTGTTTGTCCCGATGTTCTTCAGCTCCACGAATTCAAACTCATCGCCATCGAGGCCGTTGAGTGCTGGCGGATTGAACATGATTTCGGAAAACACGAGATTGCCGCGCAGCTCCACCACCGTCTCCGGCGGCGTCGGTACGAACTGGAAGTAATCCGACCAACGGCTCCAGCGGCCCGTGTCGTCCTTGTGCCGGACGCGCACGCGATACGTTTTGCCCGGCTCGATGAATTGCGCGGGGAATTGCATCTGGCCGTTAAACGCCGTCAGCTCTCCCGAATCCCACACCGCGTCGTATTCGAGCTTCAACTTCTCCGCGCCCGAGACGGCGATGTTTGTCGGCGTGATCTCCGCCAGACGCCATTGCATCGAGGCGAACGTGCCCGCGCCTTGCGGATCCGAGAACGCGGAGGATTGAAGGAGAATGCCGTCCGCCGGGAAACCCGGAGGCCCGGCGTAAGTCAGCGTCGGACGCGCCGGAATCGCAGCGTCCGCGGCGACGGTGTCGAGGCGAGTGATCCAGCCACCGGCACCGATCGAAGTGCGGTCCAGCCACCACGCGCCGTTGCCGCCGACGAACATGAAGTTCTTCAAATCGCGCACATAGGCATCGAAGCCACCGAGGTTGCCAGGCCCGGGCGCCTGTCCGCCCGCCGTGCCGACGGAACGATAGTTCGCCGGCGCCGGAGCATTCGACCAACGCACGAAGTCCGCCTGCGCCCCCGTGCGAATCGGCGCAGCGAACGCGTCGATGAGCGGCATGATTTGGTCCGGCTGGAAAAGAAGGTCGCGCAGCTCGCGCACGACATTGCGATATTCCTTTTGCATTTCGGAATTTGATCCCTGGTCGCCGCCGGTGGCCGACGAAGCAAAGATGCCGTTGAAGAGAATGTCCTCGCCGTTGTTCCACGTCGGGCCCCAGGTGTCCGTGCCGTCATACGGCAGCTGCATGACGCGGCCGTTGAAACCGTTCGCCGCGGAGTAAGTCGGCTCGAAATACCACGCGCCATTCTTGTTCGCGCTCGGCCAGGTATCGTAGTGCCGAATCGCCTCGGCGACCGTGAAATAACGATACCAGTTCGTGTAATTCGCGTGCGCATTGAGCCAGTCGGCAGTCTGGAACCCGGTCAGATTGTTCTCGATGTTCACGAAATCCTGCGCGTTCGTCGGCCCGAACGGCGCCTGATAACGACGTTCCTCGACGCCGAGCACGTAGTTGTCGACGAGCTTGTAGAGGTTGCCGCGCGGGAGATCGTGGGAGTCGAGGAAGTTCACGTCGTACTTTTCCTGCGCCCAGTTCAGCCCCCAGAAATCGCCCGTGTAAGGATCCGTCCCGTTCTCGTTCGCGCCGCGAATGACGCGGAAGTGGAAGTGCAACGTCTTCGGCGCCGGCACGCCGGTTTTGTTCCACAGGAAATAATTTACGACCTCGTTCAGCGCCCAGGTCACAGAACCGCGGTTCCCCTGCCCTTTGCCCGTGGTCAGCTCGCGCCATTTGGTCGGGAACGAATTACCATTCTGATCCTTCGCGTCGAGCAGACGGCCGTCCTTGAAACGGATGCGGAAGCTGCGCTTGCCGGGATGATAACGGCCATTCGCGCCGCGCAGGCGATAGGTGACATGGTCATACACTTCGCCGTCGTAAACGACCGCGGCTTCCCAGTTGAAGTGCAGTCGACCTTCGTTGCGCCGACCGCCCACGTCCTGCGGCAGTTGATCGATCGCGCTAAACCAAGCGCCGCATTGATCCATGTCCGCCGTGCGCGTGATGAGCGTGTATACCGGCAGCGTGGTGAGTGATTCCGCCGTGAAGTTCTGGTACGCCGGCACGCCGTCGTAAACGAAATAGGCGAAGTTCAGCGACGGATCATCCTCGAACGGAGCCCGACGCGAGGCGCCCAGCGAGTCTGCAACGGTGACGCGATAGCGCACGAGCATGCGATGGGATTGCGGTGGGAGCGTGGCGGAGTAAACGCCATCACCCGCCACTTCGTCACCGCCCAGGCCGTCGTCGGTCATGGTCGCGGTCGTCCAGTTGGTCGCCGCTTCGAACGCCGGATTGAACTGGTTGGTGAGCGCGGGATTGGTCGTGAGACTGTCGAGCTGCGTGCGGTTGAGCGGCAGCGTGGACGGAATGAAACTGCCCGGCGCCACGAGCTGGTAGCTCAACGTCACGGAGGCGACACCTTCGGGATCGGTCACTTTCGCGCTGATGACAACGCTGTTGGTCGAGCGCGGCGTCTTGGGAGAATGATTCACCTGCCGGATGTTCGGCGCGGCGTTCGCGGCAAAGACGGAGTTTACCGCGCCGGGCGTCGGCAATGCCGGACGCCACGAGCTGCCGAGGTTGTTGTCGAGCGACGCATTGACGAGCTGCATCGACGGACCTTCGCCGTTCGGCGTGATCGGCCAGGGAAATTCAGAGCGATAATCCACCTCGTCCACCTCGCCGTCCGCCGCATCGCGCAACGAGATTTGTTCGCCGTCACTGTTCAGCGCGCCGTCCCACGGACCGAGCGCAGTGACGCCGTAGCGGGAGAGAATAGTCGCGGGCGTTTGCGCGATGACGAGGAAGCCGCCGGCCGGAATTGAAGTGCCCGCCGGGAAGTTATAGTCCACACCGCCACGGAGCTTCCAGCCGGTGAGATCCACGGTTGCAGCGGTGGCGTTGTAGAGCTCGATGAACTCGTCGAGGATCGGGTTCCAGGAACCGTTGTAGTGAATCTCGTTGATGACGACGCCCTGCAACGTCTCGACGACGCGCAACGTAAACGTCTGCTCAATGGAAAAGCCGCCGCTGTCGGTATCCTTGATGCGAATGGAGAACGTGGAGCCGAGGCCGCCGAGATACGACGGCGAAGTGCGGAGTTGATTTCCGCTAATGGAGAATTGCGCGTTGTTCCCGAAGCCCGGCACGAGCGTGAAGGTGTGGGTGTCTTCGAGATTCACGTCCACGGAGGACAAGCCCGCGACGAAGCCATTCGGCCCGGTGTTTTCGCTGATGTTCGTCGTGCTCAGCACAATTGCTGTCGGCGCAGTCGGCAGCGGATTCACGCGCACAAAGACCGTGGCTGCGGGCGAATCATTGACGCCGTCGTTCACTTTGAACGTGAACGAATCGTTGCCGAAGAAGCCGGTCATCGGGGTGTAAGTCAAATTCGGAGCGGCGCCGCTGAGCGCACCGTGTTGCGGCGGCGTGACGATCGCGTAGCTGAGCGTGCCGCCATTCGGATCAGAACCGGCAAGCACAACGCCGCGCGCGGTGTTCACCAGCGTGGTGACGGACTGGCTGTTTGCGGTCGGGACACCGGGGTCGACCTGGATGGTCACCGTCGCGACGCTGCCGCCGAGAGCGTTGGAAGCGGCGAGCGAATACGTCGTGGTGGTGATCGGACTGACTGAGAGGCTGTTTGTCGCCGTCACCGAACCAATCCCGTTGTCGATCGCAACGGTCGTGGCGTTGGAAACCGCCCACGAGAGCGTGGCGGATTGACCGACGTAGATCGTGGAAGGGTTCGCGGTGAATGAGAAGATGCGCGGCCCGCGCGGTTGAACTGGCGCGTTGAGACCTTCGGCGGTGGTGGCGTTGCCAATGGGCGTGCCGTTGTTGTTACCGCCGGCGCGATCGACAAGGTTGCCCTCGAAGTTCCAGTAGGCGACCAAGCCAGCCTCGTCGCCGTTCAGCTCGCGTTGGAACGTGTCGGCGATGTCCGCGGCGCTGCGGGCGACATTCCAGATGCGGATTTCGTCCATGTAACCGTGGAAGTATTCGGCATCAAGTCGCGCGCCGATGCGGTGGTTCGCCGCGACGACATTAATTCCGGCGGCCGTGCGTGGATTGCCAATCGGCACGCCGTTCCAATACCAGCGCGTCTGCGATCCATTGAAGGTGAGCGCGAAATGATGCCAGCCGTTCGAGCTGGGACCGGTGGTGTCGAGCAGGATGTTGGTGGGCAGATTCTCATCATGGTCATTGCCCCAGAAGAAGTGCCGCAAACCGTTCGGTCCGCGCAGGCGAAAACCATTCGCCTGATTGGCCGCCTGATTTCCCCAGAAGGTCATTTGTCCGCCGTTATCGCCGCCCGCGGGAATGGTGATCGGATTGATCCACGCCTCGATGGTGAAGCTGCCGTTGCCGCTGGGAATGCCCGTCGCCGGAAACGTCACGTAATCGCCCACGCCATCCAGGCTCAGCACATCCGCGCGGGTCTGGAGCGCGAGGCCGGCGTTCAACAACGAGAAGAGAATCGAGAGGAAGAGAAATCGCTGGCTCATAAGATTCGGCAGGTTGATGGATTGGAGAGGCTTCGGAGTCGGCAATACGGCTAAGGACAACGACATAATGTCAGGGTTCGCCCGGGAGATTATCGGAATTCGCGCCTCTTACAACACCGGCTTTGCACGAACCAATGCCATCAGAAACTTGCCGAACTCAAATGAACATGCTTTCTTTTCTGCGCATTCCCAAACCAAACCGAGCCGAGGTCACATGTATGGACGCCAGGACATCGTTAATGAAATTCTTGCCCTTTAGCGCAATTCCCGCGCTCGCTGGTTTGCTCCTGCCCATGGAAGGTCATGCGGAGGAACCGCCGTTCGCGATGGTGATTCGCGGGCCATATTTGCAAAACCTGACGTCCTCCAACATCACCGTGCGCTGGCGGACAGATGCGCCGGTGCCGAGCGCCGTGAGGTTCACCGCCGGACCGCACACGGGCATCTGGTCCATCCGCGACGCCGAGCCGAAGACGGAGCATTCCATCACGCTCACCAACCTCGCGCCCGACATGGGTTACCAATACCAGATCGAAACTGAGCTGGACGTGTTGTCCGAAGGGCCGGACCACTTCTTCTTCACCGGACCAGCCGTCAAACGCCCGACGCGCATCTGGGTGATCGGAGATTCCGGCAGCGCCACGGTCGCTGCCAAGGCCGTTTACACCCGCTACCGGGAATTCACTGGCCGCCGCTACACGGACTTCTGGCTGATGCTGGGCGACAACGCCTACGGCATCGGCACCGACGCGGAGTATCAGAACGCGGTGTTTGACATGTATCCTGAACTCCTCCGCCACACGCCGCTCTGGAGCACGATGGGGAATCACGAAACGTACTCGATCGAGGAGAACGGGCAGCACGCTTACTTCAACAACTTCACTTTCCCCACCGCGGGCGAGGCTGGCGGCGAACCGTCCGGCACTGAACATTATTACTCGTTCGATTACGGAGACATTCACGTCGTCTGCCTCGACTCCGAGGAATCCGCCCGCGGCCCGGGCAGTCCGATGCTCGTGTGGCTGGAGGAGAATTTGGCGGCGAACACGAAGGACTGGACCATCGCGATGTGGCACAGCCCGCCCTACACGAAAGGCTCACACGATTCAGACAGCATCTTCGACAGCGCTGGCCGCATGCAGGACATGCGCGAGAACGTCCTGCCCATCCTCGAACGATACGGCGTGGACCTCGTTCTCAGCGGTCACAGCCACAACTACGAACGCTCCTTCCTGCTCGATGGCCACTACGGTTATTCCAGCTCGTTGACGCCTTCGATGATGCTCGACGCTGGCAGCGGTCGCCCCGGGGACACTGGCGCCTACCGCAAGGAAGGCACAGGAGCCACTCCCAACCAGGGCACCGTCTATGTCGTGGCCGGCAGTTCGGGCTGGGCGACGTTTGTCACCGGCCGCCATCCCGCCATGCACACCGCGCTGCTTCGCATGGGCTCGCTCGTTCTCGATATTCAGGATCACCGGCTCGACGGAAAGTTCCTGCGCGAGACCGGCGAGATCGATGACCATTTCACCATCCTCAAAGGAGCCGCGCCGGAACCCTTGCGTGTCGTTGATATCCTCTCCGCCGAAGGCTACGCCATCCTCCGCTGGAAATCGCGCACCGGACATACTTACCGCGTGGAGATGACGGACAATCTCGAATCACCGGATTGGATGCCCATCAGCGAGGACATCACCGCCAGCGGTGCCACCTCGGCCTGGGAAGGCGATGCGCCATCGCCAACCGGCCACGCCTTCCTGCGCGTGGTGGAAGTGACGAATTGATTTCCGCGACGCGTCGGTTGCGTGGTGCCGACGAGCGCATGTCTTGAGGTTCACCACACACAACCGATGGATACGTGATGCAATTAAGGAACTATTCCAATGCTGCAGTTCAAACCTGGAGGAAGCTCGCCTCGAACGTGAACTGGTTGTCATTGACCATTGCTGTCTTCGTCACGGTGAGCTTTGAACCGGCTCTGGCCGCCAGCGGATCGGTCACTCTGACGCGTGGTCCGTATCTGCAACTCGGCACCGCCACCAACATCATCGTCCGTTGGCGAACAGATTCTCCAACGCCCAGCCGCGTTCGATTCGGTCTCCAACCACAAGCGCTCACATGGCAAATGACAGACGTCGCAAACGTCACCGATCACGCGCTCACGCTGACCAACCTCGCTCCGAACTCGCGCTACTACTATGCAATCGGTACGGATACCCTCGAACTGGCCAGCTCCACCAATCACTATTTCATCACTGCTCCCCTCGAAGCCAAACCCACGCGCATCTGGGTGCTCGGCGATGCAGGCGCAGCCTTCAATCAACCAGACTACACCGACTACGGCTTGCTCGTCGAAGGCCAGCGCGCCGTGCGCGACGCTTACTATGCCAATGCCGCCGGACGTTACGCTGATGTCTGGCTGCTGCTCGGCGACAACGCTTACAACGATGGCAACGATGGCGATTACACGACCAACTTCTTCAATATTTATCCAGAGATTACACGTCAGTCAGTCATCTGGTCCGCCATAGGAAATCACGAGATAGATCCGTTCACAGGAAACGTTCCGGCGTATTTCGATATTTTCTCCCTGCCCACGCGAGGCGAAGCGGGCGGCATTCCGTCTGGCAACGAGCTCTATTACTCCTTCGACTACGGCAACATTCACTTCGTCTGTCTCGACTCCGAAATTTCCAGCACCGTATCAGGCAGTCCACAAATGACTTGGCTCACGGCTGATCTCGCCGCCAACACGAAGGACTGGCTGATCGTCTTCTGGCACTCTCCGCCCTACTCGAAAGGTTCGCACGATTCCGATTCCCGTCCGAACTTGAAAAAGATGCGGAATGACGTCCTTCCGATCATCGAATCCTACGGAGTGGATCTGGTGCTCTGCGGCCACAGCCACGTCTATGAACGTTCGTTTCTCATCGATGGACATTATGGCCAAAGCTTCACATGGACTCCGGCCATGGCGAAGGACTCAGGAAGCGGGCGCACCAACGACACCGGTGCGTATCTCAAGGCCGCCACCGGTCCAGACGCGCGGCAGGGAGCCGTTTATGCCGTCGTGGGCAGTTCCGGCTGGGCTTGGAACAACCTCGGCCTAAACCATCCGGCCATGTTCATCGGCATGAGCAAACTCGGTTCGATGGTGATCGACGTCAACGGCCAGCGTCTGGACGCGAAGTTCATCCGCGAAACCGGCGTCATCGACGACTACTTCACGATTATCAAAGGAGCACCGCCTGAACCCGTCCGCATCGCCACCTTCACCATCGAAGGCTCAACCGTACATGCCTCCTGGAAATCCATCGCCGGCCAAAGCTATCGGATTGAACGCAAGGACGGTCTGAATCACCAGGAGTGGATTCCCATCAGTGGCAGCATTACCGCCAGCGGCGCGACCTCCCGCTGGTCAGGACCAGCGACACCGGGCACCGACAAATCCTTCTATCGCGTCGCACAACTGCGATAGGAGGGATGGCAACGTTCAATCCGTCACGGCGCGGCCAAACGATAGAATCTCGCCCCTGGCGACACTTCGACCGGCGTCGCAAAGCCCCCCGCGCCCAGTGCGTCGATGACCACCGTCCCCACTTCTTCCCAAGTCACGAGATCACTCGACACTTCGACCCGGGCCGTCTGAAGCGGCTCCGCCGTGACCTTCAACTGGACCTGACCGTCCGTGAGGGAAATGGACTCCAGCCGCGGTTGAATCATCAGCGCGAACCACGCGACCGCCGCATCGTGATCCGACAAACGCTCCGGGCGATTGAAGTCGCTGCGGAAGCTCTCAGGGAAATCCACATTGCTGCGCGCATAGCCGTGTCGCGTGACCCGCGGACGCAGGGTTGAGTTCACCAACATGTGATCGATGGCCTGCACGTTTCCATCAAAGCTGTAGGAGTAACGCTCCGGTGGCGGCAGAAGGTCGGTCAGATTGATTAAATCCGGATTCACCAGATCGGGACTCGCCAGAGTCACCTCGGTCGCGGGCGTCGGTGTTCCCTTGATGGTTCCCATCACGTCCACGTAGCCGTCGTTGAACTCGAACGCGTTGAAGTCGCCCATGACAATCACGTTCTCTGATGGTGCGAGCGCCTGCCGTTCCTGAACCAGACCCGCGAGATACTCGGCCTGCGCGCGACGCTTGGCGCGGGTCCGCCCGCCGTCCGCAGGATCGTCGATCCCGCTCATCGAGCGAAGGTGATTCAGCACGACAGTCATCGACAGCAAGTTAGTGGAACCCGGCTTCGCCACGCTCGCTCGCAACACCAGCGGCGGTCGATCATTCAACGTGCTGGGAGACCCCGTCTCTGGATTCACGTACGTCGCATCCTTCCCGACCTGCACCACGTCCACCACCTCTACCCGCGCGGTGTTCACCAGAAAACCGACGTCAATTCCGCCAACGTCATTCCCCTCGGCCAGGAAGGCCACATAGCGCGGACTGCTCTTCCCGCTCGCCGCCAGATCCGCGTTCACTTGATCCGCGATCGCCTGGAGCGTCGGCAAATTCTCCACTTCAACCACGCCGAGAATATCCGGTCCACGAAGGACGTTCCGAATGGTCAACGATGCCTTGCTCAGTCGTCCGGCAAACGCAGACGGCGTCAGCACAACATCAAGCACCTCCGGATCCTCCTCCGTATCGAAGAACCGCTGAAGATTCAGCGACGCCAGAAGAATCTCATTCGTCGCCGCAGCATCGACCGACTCCGCGGCTCGATTTCCAGAAATGCTCGGAACACTCGATGCATCGGGGAGCAAGGTCCATATCCGTCGCTGGAAATCCAAAACGCCCGTCAGGCCGTTCACCACCGCGCCCGCGACGACCTCCAGGCGCCGCGCGCCCGGTTGCGAATTGCTATCGACACGCAACCGCTCCGGGTTGCCGTCGAATCGAGCAACACCCACCGGAGCGTCAGCCGGGAGTTCAACCCAAAACGGGATGCCCGGCTCACGCTGCGGACGCGCGACTCCAGTCGGCACTGCGTAGAATACGCCATCCGATATTCCAACTGCGGACGCTTCCTGGATGAACCCTTCCGTCGCGCTCACCACGGTCAGCGCGCCCGCGATCACTCGCATTCCTTCGCACCGTTCGAGGCCAGCGAGCGACGCCACTTCGCCCCAGTCATTCTTCGTCAACAAGGCTGGAGCCGGCAGTGACTGACTTGTCGCCACCAACGTCAAAACCGGATTGATCAGCTGGGTGCGCGTTGGCGAAGCCGGATCAGACGCGGGCCGATACTCTTCCACGAACCCTGTCACCACCACGGCATTGCCGACTTGGGCAAGCACCGGAAGAGCGTCCGGAGTCGAAACAAAGATTCCCTCCGAGGTGTCGGCATCACCGTCCACTTCCGCATCGAAGGCTTGCAGAAAGAAGCCGTCGGAAGTCAGCGCCGTAATCACGTTGGTCGTCGTCGCCACCGTCTGCCCGGCCAACGGCGACGTGGCGCCGGCCCCTTGAATCTCGTGCAACGCGCGCGTCGTCACCGAGTCACATGGATTCGAAGCATCCTGAAGATTGCGAGGCGCCGGCGCGGAGGTAAAAAAGTCCACGCCGTTGTCCCCGCTATCGAGGCAGCCATTCGACGAGCGGATGACCGCGAGCATGCTGGATGGCGCCGGCGCCGGGGCAGCCCCCTCGAAACACGATGCCGACGCGCCATAGCCCACCAGATCAACGATGGCATCCGACTCCGGACACGCCCCGCTCAACCCCACCGTGGCCCGCACCAATGCCACCTTCCCGCCCGTTGCACTCAGGTTGATCGTGCCCGTCGCGTCCGCCGCCGGCAGTGGCAGCCCGTTCACGCCACCAGAGGCAAGCTGAACGAGGAAATGCCGACCCGCCGCGACCTCGCCTTGCAACGAGACGATCTGCCAAGAAGTTCCCGCGCTGGAAGAATATTGAACGGACCATCCCAGCAGACTGACCGGTTGATTCCCTCGATTGAAAATCTCGACGAAGTCATTATGGAAAAGCGCGCCCGAATTGCCGCCACCACCGTAAATCTGACTGATCACCACCTCAGCCTTGGCCACCACGACCGTCAGCAGCCACAGCGCAACACACAGCACCGGACCCAGGCGAAACGGCACTCGAAGCCAACGCCCGTCTAGGTCACCGGCGTTCGACATTGATTTGGCTACGGCAAAGGTCATCGAATGCGGCCGACAATACCACAGACCGGCCGCGCCGTCGGCACATGAACGCAGAATAATTCGCAGGTTGCCGCTTTCTTACTTTTCTTCCATTGCATTCCCGGATATTTATCGGCCATGCCAGAGCCAGTGCGAGCGGGAGAAAGGATTTTCCGTGGCATCCCGGTATCGCCGGGAGTCTGTCGGGGGAAAATCCTTGTACTCGGCAAGCCCAATGGCGACACCCTTCCCCGTACCGAGATTGCCGAAGCTGACGTTCCTGCGGAACTGAAACGCTTCGAACAAGCTCTCGTCGAAACTCGCCAGCAAGTCCTCGAAGTCCAACGTCAACTGACTGAGGGCCTCGGTGCGAACGACGCCGCCATTTTTGATGCGCATCTCCTCGTGCTCGAAGACCCGAGCATGATTGACGAAGTCACCAAGCTCATTACCAAGGAAAAGGTCAACGCCGGCTACGCCTTCCAGCAGGTCGTCGAGAAATACATCAAGACGCTCAGCTCCATCGGCGACGATTACCTCCGCGAACGCGCCACCGACATGCGGGATGTCGCCGGCCGCATGCTCGACAACCTCGTCGGCCGCGAAACCAATCTCGACCTTCGCAACCTCACGGAACCCTGCATCATCATCAGCTACGATCTGACGCCGTCCCAGACCGCGCAGATGGACAAAAAGATGGTGCTCGGCTTCGCGACCGACATCGGCAGCCGCACGTCGCACACCGCCATCATGGCGCGCTCCATGCGCATTCCGGCAGTCGTGGGACTGCACCACGCGTCACATGAAATCCCCTCCGGCACCTACGTGCTGCTCGACGGATTCAACGGCCAGATCGTCGTCAATCCCACCGACCAGACGCTCTTCGAATACGGCCAACTCGTTAAGAAGCGGGTTTCCCTCGAGGAAAAACTTCGCGACACGATCGACAAGCCCACGGTCACCCTCGACGGCATTCCGGTCATCCTCTCCGCGAACGTTGAGCAGCCCTCCGACACAGAAGCCGTGCTGGCCAGCGGCGCGGAAGGCGTCGGGCTGTTTCGGACCGAATACCTCTACATCAACCGCGAAGTCCTCCCCAACGAAGAAGAGCAATTCCAGGCCTACTTCCAGGTCGCGGACGCGCTGAAGCCCAGCCCCGTGATCATCCGCACGCTCGACCTCGGCGGTGACAAGTTTCTCTCGCACCTCAACGTGCCGCAGGAGATGAACCCCTTCCTCGGGTGGCGCGCCATCCGTTTCTGCCTCCAGGAACGCGAGATCTTCCGCGTCCAGCTTCGCGCCATTCTGCGCGCCAGTGTCGTCGGCAACATCAAGATGATGTATCCGATGATTTCCGGCCTGGACGAACTCAACCAAGCCAATGCCCTGCTCGAAGAGTTCAAAGGCGAACTGCGCAAGGAAGGCGTCCCATTCGACGAGAACCTCGAAGTCGGCGCGATGATTGAAATTCCGTCCGCGGCGATTGCCGCGGACTCGCTGGCCCGACGCGTGAAATTCTTCAGCGTCGGCACCAACGATCTTATCCAATACTCGCTCGCCGTCGATCGCCTCAACGAACGCATCGCGCACCTCTACGAGCCGACGCATCCGGCGATCATCCGGCTCATCAAGATGACCGCCGATGCCGGCGCGAAACACGGCGTGTGGACTGGTGTTTGCGGTGAAATGGCCGGCGACCCCGTGCTCACGCCCCTCCTGCTCGGTCTCGGCGTCACGGAACTCAGCGCCGCGCCCGGTGCCGTCCCGCAGATCAAGTACCTGATCCGCCGCCTAAAGATGACCGAAGCCCGCGAGCTCGCCGACTTCGCGCTCAACTGCGAATCCGCCGGGGAAATCCTCGCCCGCTGCAAGAAGCTCACCACCCAAGTCGCCCCGAGCCTCTTCGAGAGTCTGGTGCCCTAATCCTTACTGCAACATCTGCAGCAGCTTCCGGATCTCGTTCAACCGCGCGCGGGGTTCCTTCTTCGTCAGCCGCGGGAACTTGCCGCCGACCATGATGAAGTCGTTGTTGCGCGTGAGCATCAGCTTGTCCTCCTTGCTCTCAATAAGGCTGATGTTTCGCTCCATCGACATCACCTTAAGCACGGCCACTTGCAGTAACAATTCCACCGCCGGCGGCAACGGACCGAAACGATCCCGCATCTCCGCCTTCAAGCGGCTGATACTCTCCTCGTCCATCACCTCGGCGAACTTGCGATAGAGCTCGATGCGCTGCTTGGCGTCCGCCACATAACTGAGCGGGATGCCCGCAAAGCCGCGCTTCACCTCGACCTTGGGCGCCGTCGCCTCAGGTTTGCGCGACGAGTAGGTCGCCGTCTCGCGCGGGATGGAGATGTGCAACGGCTCATCGTCCGCGGCCTTTGAACGTTGAGCGCTCGACATTGAACGTTCGGCGTTCGCTGCACCCTCCTCCGCGGCATTGAGCCCGAGGAAATCCAGCCGCACCTGCACCTCCACGCGCGGCTTCACCTTCTCACCCTTCATCGCCGCGACACTTTGCTTGAGCAACTGGCAATACAGCTCGAAGCCTACCGCCGTGATGTGACCGCTCTGTTGCGAGCCGAGCAGGTTGCCCGCGCCACGAATCTCCAGATCGCGCATCGCGATTTTGAAGCCGCTGCCGAGCGTTGAGTATTGCTTGATGGCGCTCATGCGCTTGCGGGCGTCCGTGAGCAGGCGCGCGTGCCGCGGCACGAGCAGATACGCGTAGGCCTGGTGCTTGTAGCGTCCGACGCGGCCGCGGAGCTGGTAAAGCTCGCTCAGGCCGAAACGATCCGCGCGGTCGATGATGATCGTGTTCGCGTTCGGAATATCGATGCCGCTCTCGATGATCGTCGTGGAGAGCAGCACGTCTGCCTCGCCGTTGATGAACGCCGTCATCACTTCCTCGAGTTCGTCCGGGTCCATCTGGCCGTGGCCGACGACGATCTTCGCCTTGGGCAACAGGGCGCGCAGCTTCAGCGCGACAGACTGGATGTCCATCACGCGATTGTGCAGGTAGAAGATTTGCCCACCGCGATTCAGTTCGCGCTGGATGGCGTCGCGGATGACGCGTTCGTCGTATTCGGTGACGATGGTCTCCACCGGCAAACGATCCTGCGGCGGCGTTTCGATCGTGCTCATGTCGCGCGCCCCAGTCAGCGCGAGGTAAAGCGTGCGTGGAATGGGCGTGGCGCTGAGCGTGAGCACATCCACCATCTTGCGCAGCAGCTTGAACTTCTCCTTGTGCAAGACGCCGAAGCGCTGCTCCTCATCGATGACGACGAGCCCGAGATCCTTGAACGCGATATCGTCCTGCACGAGCCGATGCGTGCCAATGACGATGTCCACCGCGCCGGTCGCGAGATCCTGAATCACCTTCTTCGTCTCGCGCGGTGTGCGGAAGCGGGAGAGCAGCTCAACGCGGATCGGATAATCCGCCATGCGCTCGCGGAAGTTGTTGAAGTGTTGCTGGGCGAGCACCGTGGTCGGGACGAGAATCGCCACCTGGCGCCCGTCCATCACGCACTTGAACGCCGCGCGAATTGCGACTTCGGTCTTGCCGTAGCCGACGTCGCCGCAGATGAGGCGATCCATCGGCTTCGACGATTCCATGTCGCCCTTCGTCGCGAGAATCGCTTTCCACTGGTCGGGCGTTTCTTCGTAGAGGAACGAACTCTCGAACTCGCGCTGCCACGGCGTGTCCGCCTTGAACGTGTGGCCGACCTGCGTCGCGCGCGCGGCCTGGATTTGCAGCAATTCCGCCGCGAGATCGCGCACGGCGCGCTCGGCGTGTTCCTTGGTCTTCTGCCAGCGATTCCCGCCCAACGTATTCAGCGGCGGACGTGCCTTGCCGGCTCCGACATACTTGCTGACGAGATGCGCCTCGCTGACGGGCACGTAGAGCCGCGGCGCGGGTTGCGCGGGATCGGCGGCGGCATATTCGATGACGAGACATTCCTGTTTCGCGTCCGGCGCGGGCGCGGCCTTCTCCAGCCGTTTCAAGCCACCGGAGATCGGCATGAGCTGCAGGCCACGATAGCGTCCGATACCGTGCTGGAGATGCACGACGTAGTCGCCGTCATCGAGATCGGTGAAGTCGATGTCGAGCAGCGAACGCGAGGTCTGCGCGTGCGGCGATTTGAGCCGGCGGGGGCGCTGGACTTTGTAGCGCCCGAAGATTTCCGCATCGGTGACGACGACGAGCCTGGCCTCTTCGTTGATGAACCCGCGGGAGAGCGTGCCGAGGTGGGTCTGAATTTCGTCTTCTCTGATTCCTGACTCCTGACCACTGACTCCACCTTCAAAGCCATAGTCTTCCCATACTTCGCCGAAGCGCTGGCGTTCACCGTCATTGTTGCAGAAGACCTGCACCGCGTAGCCCTGACGCGACCAGCGATGGAGCTGCGCAAAGAATTCGCGGCGTTGCGCCTCGGCGACTTGCGGATCGGGCGCGCGTTCGACGACAGGACGGAAGGCATCGAGACTCTGGAAACGCGGAGTGTCTAAGGCGGGCTGTGGAACCAGCGAACCGTCGTCGACCGATACCGGCGTGAGCAATTCATCGGTCGCTCCGGCGTCATCCAGAGACAGCACAGTGAAAGCCTTCGCAGCGAGCTGTTGCTGGAACTCATCCCACGCGATGTAGAACGGATCGTTGGGCGGAACGAGCTCGGCGTAGGTCGCGGCATGTTCGTCCAGCGATTCGGGCTGCGCGAGGAGGAAGATGGTTTCGCGTGGGAGAAAGCTCAGGAGGGTTCCGAGTTCTGAGCTTTGAGTTTTGGGTTGGGCGTTCGAAGTTGTAGCACTCGACTCTGAGCTCTTCCCCACCAGCTTTTTGAGAATACCAAGCTCGCCGCCGGGCGGCACTGTCACACTCTCAATGCTGTCGCGCGACATCTGCGAGACCGGATCGAACGTGCGCAGCGATTCCAACTCGTCGCCGAAAAACTCTAGTCGCACCGGCCAAGGGCTGGTGAGCGGAAAGAGGTCCACGATGCCGCCGCGCAACGCGATCTCGCCCTTGTGATTCACCTGCACCTCCGGTTCGTAGCCCTGATCCTCGAGCCACTCGACCAGATCGAGCGGGTCGATCCGGTCGCCCTTTTTCAACACGCGAGTGCGTTCGCGAATGTGGTCCGGCTGGAACGTCCGCTGAAGCAAGGCGGTGACGCTGGTGACCACCAACGGCGGTTTGCAGCTCTGAGTTTTGGATTCCGGGTTGGCGTAGGCGGAAAGCGCTACGAGCGTTTCAAGCCGTTCACTGATGACGTCCGAGTGCGGGAGCTTGGCTTCATGCGGGAGTGTTTCCCACGCGGGGTAGAACAGCGCGCGCTCCGGATTCTTTTCATCTTTCCCGAAGCGCAGCCACGTCTCCACGTCTTGATGAAACGTCTCCTGGGTCTTGAGTCCGTCGGTTACCACCACAATCGGCCGTTGGGGCGAAAGCTCTCGAAGCCATACCGCGAAAAACGGCTGCGCGGAGGAGCTGACGGTCCCGAAAGACAAAGCGCCGCCTGCCTTCAGCTGTTTCAGGAGGGCCTGAGCGGCTGAAGTTTGCGCGACGGAAGCGAACACCGCAGTGCCCGGCTTCGCAGTAGGTGCGGAACCCAAGTGGACCAAAGGATGCCGTGGCATCGCGGAACGTCAAGGCACGCCGTCAGTGGAACGAAATACCGGCGGATTGCCGGGGATTTTGCAGTGGATCGAAAAAACGGGAAATGGATGATTGACACCCCCCGGTGTTTTTGGTGGTATCTCCCTCCCTTTTGGGAAACGACTATGTATGCCGTCATTGAAACTGGTGGAAAACAGTATCGCGTAGCCCCCGGCGACACGCTCGAGGTCGAGCGTCTCGAAACCGAGGCTGGCAAGCCCTTCACTTTTGATCGTGTTTTGCTCGTCGCCAACGACGGCCGGTGGGGCGCCGACCGGGTGATCTCGGCCGACTACCTGCGCAAGGCCCGCACTCCATCACCGCAGAACAGCTGCTACGGCTACCTTTTCTGGGTCGGCGCCGACTGCGCCGCGGTGCGGACGCGCGCTGCGGCCAAGCTCGCGGATGCA
>CAZBIC010000023.1:0-122827 GCA_964491875.1 uncultured Bifidobacterium sp. | reverse complement strand
ACCTCCAACCACAATCCTCTCCCTCACCTCGGCCTAGTTCTCGGGGACACGGTCACAAGTCACCCATCGGTCGCCTGCTCAATTTCTCCCGCTTGCAAAAATTTCCGCAACTTTCTCGTCGCAGGTTGTGTTCTCCCCATAGAATGCTCCAGAACCGGTCGGGGCAACGATGACTGAACTCAGAGAGTTTGAGGTGTTCATGAAGAACTACCAGGACATGGTTTACGGCACCGCGATGCGGTTGCTGGGAAACCAGACTGATGCCCAGGACATTGCCCAGACGGTATTCCTGAAGGCGTATGAGGCCTTTGGCAACCTCGCGACGAGCAAGACGGCGGGCGGATGGCTGAAGACGGTGACGACGAATTTGTGCATCAATCACCTGAATCGTTACCGGAACCGATGGCGGTTCTTTTCGGAGATGCGCTCCGGTGACGACGATTCGGAATTCGTCGATTCGCTCGCGGCGCCAGAGCAGCTGGATTGCGGTCTCGATGACGAGCAACGTCGCAAGCTGCTCCACGAGGCCTTGTGCAAGCTGCCGGATTCCCAGCGCGTCCCGCTGGTGTTATTTCACTTTGAGGACATGCCGTATGACGCCATCGCCGAGAAGCTCGGGATCTCGCTGTCCAAGGTGAAGACGGACATCTTTCGTGGCCGGCACAGTCTGAAACGTTTTTTGAAGTATCGGTTGGACGAGGCGGATGAAGCCTCGCCTGCCTGAGCCAATTGATTCTATGGAACCGGAAATGGATCCAAAACTCGAAGCACTCCTGCACCGGGAGTTGAAAGAGCTGCCGCCGCTCAAGGCGCCGTCGTCGCTTGTTCCAGGGGTTATGGCGATCCTGGCGGCGCGCAGTCGCGTTCCGTGGTGGCAACGCGCCTGGTGGGACTGGCCGGTGGCGGCGAAGGCGGCGTTTGTGGTGGTCGCCTTGATCGTCGCCGGCGCGTTTGGTGGCGGGAGCCTGATCCTTGGGGATGGCGTCAGTGAGTATTCGCTTGATGTCGCGGGTCGCCTGGATTTCAGCGAGAGCATTCTGGGAAATTTTACCCCGCTGTTGAGCGCCTTTCACCGGCTCTGGGAAGAGTTGGCCCAGCCCTTCCTAATCTATGGCGCCATCGCTGCTGGCGCGGTGTACTTGATGTTTATCGGCGTCGGCACCGCCTGTTTCCGCTTAGCTTTGAAACGCATTTGACTCTCCCGCATGAACCGACTTTTCAACCATCTCGCCGCGTCAGTGCTCTGCACGATGTTTTTCGTGCTGCCCCCGTTCGCGCAGGACGCGGAAACCATGCCGGTACCGCTGACGAACGAGGCGTTGGCGACGCCGGTCATCGAAAAGGAAGCCCCTACAACCTCGCCGCCAATTTCAAAGAGGAGTTCCAAGAGGCGAAGCAGTTCACGCACGACTTATGATGACATTGTGATGGTTGGCGGTGCCCCGGTTTCGATCAAGGCAGGCGAGTCCGCCCGCGACGTAGTGGTGGTCGGCAGCGATGTGGACATTGACGGTTCAGTGCAGGGTGAGCTGGTGGTCGTGCTCGGCAATGTGAGAATCGGTCCGAACGGACGGGTGACGGAGGGCCCGGTGATCGTTGGTGGCGGATTGCAGACGGAGCCGGGTGCCAAGCTGGGATTGAACCCGACTGTCATTGGCCTCGGAACTTTCGGTGGAATGACGAACATCCTCACACCGTCGCTGGTAAACGCGAGCAAGCGCTGGGTCGCGGAGGGAGCGTTCCGCATTCGTCCGATTCCCCATGCGCTTCCGCTGGCGTGGATTGTCTCCGCATTCGTGCTGGGGTTCTTCGTGCTCATTGGCCTGATCTTCCAGCGCCCAGTGTCAGCAACCGTGGCCATCCTTGATGAGAAGCCGGGCAGTGCGCTTCTGGCTGGATTGCTCACTGGATTCTTCTCCGTGCTTCTATTGCTGCTGCTCTTTATCTCACTTGTGGGTTGGGTGCTCCTGCCGTTCGTGATTTGTGCCCTCGCTGCGTTCTTCGTCATCGGGAAAGTCGCCGTCTATCGCTACGCCGGGCAAGTCTTGGGAACGCAAACGGGCATGCGGTTTCTCCAGAACCCTCTCATCGCGCTGATCGCCGGCACTCTTCTGTTCTATCTCTTTTACACCGTGCCAGTGCTGGGAGCGGTCGTCTGGCTGATGGTGGTGCCGCTCGGAATTGGCGCCGTCGTGATGGCCGCCCTCGGCCGGAATCGTTCTACTGCGACAGGAGCAACCGCGGGTGCGGTGCCATCGGATGTGCCGCTCGGGACATCCTCCACCCCGCCGGTGTTGCTCCCGCGCGTCGGATTCTGGATGCGTTTTCTGGCCACCCTGCTTGATTTCGCCCTCATCGGCATCCTCATGGTGGCCGTGTTTCACAAGGATCCGCCCCGATGGTTCCTGCTCGCTTGGGCGCTTTATCACCTCGTGTTCTGGACGTGGAAAGGGACCACGGTGGGTGGAATCATCCTTGGCCTCCGCATTGTGCGAATCGATGGCAGTCCCATCAATCTGCCGGTCGCCGTGGTGCGTTTGCTGGGTGGCTTCTTCTCAGCCGCGCTGTTCTTCCTCGGCTTCTTTTGGGCGGGATGGTCGCAAGACCGCCAGGCTTGGCACGACAAGATTGCCGGCACGGTCGTCGTCCGAACGCCGAAATCCACGCCGTTGTTGTAAAACACGGCAGCGTTTCGGTGGGCGAAGCTCCGGGATTCATGCCGCGACGATTCCTTTTCGAGGTTGCTGCGGTTCAAGCCGCTTCCGGAACCTGCCGAAGACACCAGCAGATCGCGTTAGCCACTGACAGCGGGTGCGTTCGAAGAAGCCCGTTGCGAATCAGATCTCGCGCGACTACGTTTTCATCACAATGTCGTTGGCTGATCGGACATACATGCGGGACGAAGAACCTGGGAGGGTGATTTCGCCGACTATTCTCATCCTGATCATCAACGTCCTCGTCTACCTTCTGGAAGTTTCCGGCGGGTCGACTTCACATCGGATCTTTCAGGAATACGGCGCGGTCAGTCTGGAAGGCATTCAGCGCGGCTTTGTCTGGCAGTTGTTGACCTACCAGTTCATGCATGGCGGGTTGATGCATCTCCTGCTCAATTCCATCGGCCTCTACTTCTTCGGTCGTTACATGGAGATGATGATCGGACACCGGACCTTCATCAAACTCTACCTCCTCAGCGGCATTGCCGGCGGTGTCCTGCAACTCCTCCTCGGCCTCGTCGCCGAGAGGTTCGCGGCGCCCATGGTCGGTGCGTCGGCCGGTATTTGCGGATTGGTGGCGGCTTTTTCCCTGCTCAGCCCGAACAGCACCATCTTCATCAGCTTCATCATTCCGCTGCGGGCCAAATACGTTCTGCCGCTGACCATCGGCATTTCGGTGGTGATGATTCTTATCCCCAGCAACGACCGCGTGGCTCACGGGGCGCACTTGGGCGGAACCTTGTTTGGCTACGCCTACTTGCGTTGGTCGGTGGCGTTTGAATCGTTCTTCGGTTGGTTCTCCAATCTCGGCGAACGCCTGCGTGGTTCCCGTCGTTCCCAGCCGATCGTCAAAGTTCGCTTTCCGAAGTCCAGCTCCTGGCAGGCCGACGAATCGGAAGCCCCGGGCTCCGCGCCATCAGGCGATTTCATCACCCGCGAGGTCGATCCAATTCTCGAAAAGATCTCGGCTCACGGCATCCACAGCCTGACGGAGCGGGAACGCAAGATCCTCGAAGCCGCCCGTTCGCGCATGGAGAAGCGCTGAGTTCCTCGCCCGCTCGCCAGTCACCTCTGTCCTGATAACCTTTTCGTTTTACGTTTGGCGCGCCTCTCGTAAAGTCGCCGTCTCATGATTACGCGTTACTCGCGCCCCGAAATGCGGGCCATCTGGACCGATGAAAACAAACTCAAGATCTGGTTGCAGATCGAACTCCTCGCCAGCGAAGCGTTGGTGAAGGAAGGCGTTGTCCCCGCCAAGGATTTCAAGAAGATCAAAGCCGGTTGCGAGAAATGGTTCGCCGATCTCCCCGGTCTCGTGGCCCGCCAGCGTGAATTGGAAAAGACGCTTAACCACGACGTCATCGGCTTCACCACCGCCGTCGCCGAAGCCATCAATGACCAGGCCAGCCGCTGGTTTCATTTCGGCCTCACCAGCAGCGACGTGGGCGACACCTGTTACGCCGTGCAGATGATGCAGAGCGCCGACATCCTCATCGCTGACGTGAAGGCCGTGCTGCCCGTCATCGCCCGGCGTGCGAAGGAACACAAGTTCACTCCGTGCATGGGCCGCAGTCACGGCATTCACGGCGAACCCACAACCTTCGGCCTCAAGCTCGCGTTGATGCACGAAGAATTCACCCGCGCCCTGCGCCGCCTCGAATCCGTTCGTGATGTCGTGGCCGTCGGCAAGATTTCCGGCGCGGTCGGCACGAGCGTGCACTTGTCGCCGCGCGTGGAGGCTTACGTCTGCAAGAAGCTGGGTATTCAACCTGCGCCCATCGCCACGCAAGTTGTGCAGCGCGACATCCACGCTGAATTCCAACTCGCGATGGCGCTCGTCGGTGCGAGCATCGAACGTTGGGCGGTGGAGTTTCGTCACCTGCAACGCACCGAAGTGCTCGAAGCCGAAGAGCCGTTCACCAAGGGCCAGAAAGGCAGCAGCGCCATGCCGCACAAGCGCAATCCCATCACGTGGGAACGCCTCACCGGCCTCGCGCGTGTGTTGCGCGGCAATGCGATGGCGTCGCTGGAAAACGTCGCCCTCTGGCACGAGCGCGACATCAGCCACAGCAGCGTCGAGCGCATTATCTTCCCGGACAGTTGCACTCTGCTGGATTACATGTTCGGCCTGCTCACACGCCTGATGGACGGCATCGTCGTCTATCCCGCGAACATGAAGAAGAACCTCGGACTCTCGCTCGGCATGTGGAACAGCCAGACGATTCTGCTCGCGCTCATCAAGAAAGGCCTCACCCGCGAAGCCGCCTACAAGATCTGTCAGGACGCCGCGATGAAAACGTGGGAAGTCAAACACGCCGGTCGTGACGACGCAGATTTCGTGGAGCAGCTCAAGCTCGATGCCCAAGTGCAAAAGCTGTTCAAGAAAGGCGAGCTCGAAGCGCTTTGCTCACTGGATTTCCATTTCAAGGAAGTGAACAACCGGTTCAAGAAGCTAGGACTGTAAGTGGCAAATGAAGGATATCCTAAGCCACCTTGGACCATTGCTTTCGGCACCAAGCCCGGTGTTCGTTTGCACTGAAGCACGCGAACTTTTTGACGTGCCTTTTGCGGTACGCATCCGAAGCAAGCTGGCAAAGCCAGCCAGTCGGGCAGATTTGGCGCAGGCTCGGAAATTGGTCGGTGATACCAATAATCAGCTTCTGGAGTTCTATTCACGAAGTAATGGACTCATACTCTTTGAACAGCCTGAAACCGGCGAAGCCGTCTTGCACTTACTGCCAATCCGGAGTTGGCAACGAAGGACGCTGAAATTTCAGCGCGAAGCGAGTTCGGCAAATGGGCCAGTTTCCGGAAATATGGCTGCGGCCATCGTAATTGGGGAGCCGCCACAGTCTGCCAACTACTTGGTCGTCTTAAAGTCTGGGCCCGGAGCAGGAGCGGTTTGCATCTATGATCACGAGACGTTGGGGCTAAAGAAGCTTGCTTCCAGTTTTGAAGGATTTCTAAAGCTCCTCGCTCGTGCGAACCCGGTTGAATTGACCAACGACGTATTTGGGTGTTTTGCGCGATTTACGAATCCAACGACCAAGGGAGAAGCTCCACCTGTAGAGTATCACGCATCCTCACGAACGGTGACCGTCGTGGACTCGAACCGGATTCAACTTCGCGGAGAACCGATTTCTCTAACCGTACCCTCAGGCTTCGAGTTGCCGACACGGAGTGGAATGCATGCGGTCATGCACCGTCGGGGCCCGGCGAATCGTTGGGCTGCAATCAATGTCGAGATCGGCCTCTCGTTTCGCGTATGGCATTCCATCGAAGAGGAGTTGCGGTTATGCCTGAATGGGCTGCCCTTCGAGAAACTCCGCTGGCAAGAGCATAGGAAGACGCAGGTCCGCGGCATGCCTGCCTGGGAGGCTTACTTTGACGCCTCATTCGATTGTCGAGATCTCCCTGAAAATCGTATCTGGCGCATTTCAGGCTTGGTGATGGTCGTGCCTGTGATGGGAAGAGGATTCAAGGCAGCTTGCTACGCGACTACCAAGCGGGAGCTTTCCCAAATGCGCGAAGAGTTTAGGCGATTCCTGGACTCCATTAAATACGATCCCACGATGGTTCACATCCCGGAAAGCGCGCTCGCTGAATTGGCCTGCTATGGGGACCATAAAGGCATGAAAAGCCTATTGAAGAACGGAGCTATTCCTGATGGTCGTGATGATCAGGGAATATCCGCTTTGGTCAGATGTACTGAGCTTGGCTCCCGTGATGGGGTTAAATTGCTGCTAAAGTATGGTGCCGACCCCAATCTCCCGGGGCTGACCGGAAGTGCGTTGGTGCAAGCCATGGAATCCGATAAATGTGATGCTGAAATGGTCACACTTCTCCTTCGAAGTGGCTCCAACCCCAACACGATCATCCCCGGTAGAGGGACTATCTTGCGCAAAGCCGTAGACAGATATTTGTTTTGCTGTAAACGGGAGTTCCGCAAGAAGGTCGAGGTGCTGCTCAAACATGGTGCTGACCCCAGTTTGAAACATCGCGATCAATCGACGATTGAGTATGCCCAGGAACTAGGACTCAAAGATTTGGTGCTGCTATTTCGGCGAAAATAATTGCACGGCTAGCAGGAGTTTTTGCCGCCCACCAAGGAATTGTTGTTGTCCGGAGATGGCTGTTTGGCAGGATGCCGTCATGGCTTGGTGTATTCATGACAGCGTGGTGCGGGGTGAAGTGGATAATCGCCTCAAGGGACGGGTGCTCGGCAAGATCTGGCTGGACGGTTTGGTTGCGCCGCTGGAGTTGGACCTGAAAGGAAATGCTCACCCGGATCTCGCGGGCTGTCTGTTGACCTTTACCAATCCCCTGGCGCGCATCAAGCATCCGAACCTCGACGGATTGAATCCGCTGCAGCGGGGCACGGTGGGTGACATTACGGCGTCGAGGAAGGTGAGGGTGCCGGCGGTGCCGATGGAAGAGTTTCTCGACTGGCCCAAGGAGAAGGGGCCACCGCCGTCGCGTTTGGCCAATTGCCTGTATCTTGAATGGTTCAGCGAAGCGAATGGCCGCGTGGTGCTCGAAAGCACGGACTATGAATTGACCGTCTCGGCCCCGGAATGGCGTCTTACGCCTGAGGAAGAATCGAAGCGGGCCGAGGACGCAGCCGCGGGTTTTGCCGGGTTCATGGATAAGCTGGGCGCCGCCATCGAGGAACAGCAGCAGGGACAGAAGGACCCGGAAACCGAGGAGTGGAACGAACACGATTTCGAGAAGTTCTTGGAGGAATCCGACGCGCGGACGGACAAATACATGGAACTGTTGGATAAATATGGCGATTCGGATGAAGCCGAGGAACGTATTGCCAAGGAAATGGGCTGGGACAGGGAACTTTCGCCGGAAAACGAGGAGGAACGTCGCGATTGGATTGAGGAGATGAACGACGCGGCGGAATCGGCCCTCGATGAGCCGGAACCCGAGCCGGACCCGGCTCGCGAGGGGATTGACTGGATTCGAACCGAGGACGGGGAGATTTCGCACCCGCTCCAGCATCGATGCTTCGAGAGTTCCATGAAAGTTTGGGACAAGGTAAAGGCGCTGAGCGAAGGGAAGTTCTCCGACCCGGATGTCACGCAGTTCATCAGCGAATTTCAGATTACGGGCGCCAAGTTGGCGGGGGCACTGAACGGCATCGCCCAGGGCCGCGGCTCGGCGGACGCTGGATTCATTGTCGCCTGCCTGAAGCGTGCCCTCGATCACTTGCACAAGTCGCAAGCGGGACTGGAATCGGTCGCCCAAAAGCGGTCGCTTCCAGAACAGTTGGTCATGGAGTCGCGTCAGGAATTGTTTGAGTTGCGGGAGGGAATTCTCCGGTTGATGGATGAGTTTAGAGGGAGGGGAACTTCCTGAACCGGGTGAGCTAATAATCCGCTCGGCAAGAATTTTAGGGCGGCCTGGGAGAAACTTATTGCCCTCGAACAATCCTTCGGCCTAACGTCCGCCTCGCGAGAGTTGTTTTGACTGCCGGTCGGGAGAATGATTCTTCCGCACGGATGGGCAAAAGTGGACCGGAAAAAACAATTTGAAGTCGAGGCTTTGGAGCCGCGGATTCTCCTCAGTGGTGAGGGGATGGCTGCAGGTATTTCTCTCGCTCTCGACCCCCTTGCTGGTTCCTCCGCTGGGTCGATTTCTGCCATCGAAGAGACGTTCGAATCAGCTGGTTTTTCCTCCCAATCCGGCGTCGAGATCTCCCTCTCCGCCGCCTCCCAAATCGATGACATTTTTGAGTGCGTTTCCGGGTCGGATTTGACCCCGGTTGCCGCTCCGGAATCGGTGTCGATTTTGGCTCCGGAATCGACCTCGTCCGACAGCCAAAACTTGGTCGCAGGGGAGGGGGGAAAATCGGTTGAGATTTTGACTCCGGAAACGGTCGCTTTGGCACCCGTTTCTGTGACCGAAAACGGACAGGAAATTTCACCTGAAAAATCGTCCGAAACTCCGTCGGTAATTCCAGTCGGAACCACGCCAGATTTTACCCCGCGAACGGTCTCTGAAATGCGCGCTGATTCTGACGCCTCACCGGCCTCTGGAAGCGCATCGGAAACCAACGCTGAGTCTAGCGCGGAAGTGACAGTTTTGAGTGCGGCAGCCGGTCTAGGAACTGGTGATGCAACTGCACCGGACACGAACGCCCAGGCCGCTTCGGCCAACCCGGACATTGGGACAATCTCTGATCAGTCGAGTGATTCACTGTTCACGGCGAACGGTCCCCCGGCTGCCGAATCGGGTAGTGGCGAATCGTTGTTGTTCGCTGCTGGAGCCCCTGGAATTAATGATTTACTAGGCAACATCGAGTCGGTTTTGAATCAATACGCCAATGATATCATTGGCGGAGAGCAGGTTTTCAGTTTCGCTGATCAGGACTTGGGAGGGGTTCTGACGCTCACCGCACCCACCTTAACCTTCCGCAACATCAGCTTCTCGGGCACCGGAGCCAGTCAAGTCTTCACAGGTGTCGTCCAGATTTCCACCAACGCCGCCAGCCTCGACGCTGGGTCCGGAATCACCATCAGTGCAGAGGACGGAAGCGACGATGGCAGTGCTGCTTTAACGGGGACGTATTCGCTCTTCAACCAGGCTCCTGGACAGGGCACGTTTTCGCTGCTCATCGACCGTCTAAAAATCCTTATTGCCGGGGTCGCGGAATTGCACGCTTCCAGCGTCTCGGTTTCGACCTCCAAAACGACCGGCGCCGGCGACTCCGTGACGCGGGATTTTACCCTCGGTGCGACCGGGGCTGATGCGTTCATCGGAACGGGTGGTTTGCGGCTCTCGGATGGCACCCTGAATCCGGCGGCAAAAGGGGTGCGGATCAGCGATGCAAATTTCGGGCTGCTGATTCGTAAAATTGACGCCAACGAAGCCGACTATGTTTTCGAAGCAAACGGCGACGTCAGCCTTCTCGGTTTTGACCCCGACCTTTCCCTGACCGGAACCGGGTGGCACGTAGAGGGGAACACCCTCGGCAACCTCTCCACGACCCCGGTCATCATCGGTGCCGGAGTTGACCAAATCACCCTCGACTCCTCGGCGACCGGTTTCAGCTTCTCGGGTTCCGCGACCCTGACCACCACCCTCGGTGACCTCGACGGAGATTTCTCGGTGACGAGCCGGACGAACGACAACGGAACGACGGACAACTCCGGTGATGACTTCGAGGAAGTTCTCCTCGGCGCGAACGGCATCTCGCTCTTCGTTGGCGACGACAAGGGAAATGCCAATGCCGGAGATGATGTTGGTGTTCGTGTGAGCAGTGCCTCGTTGATGCTCGTGACTCGCCCGGATGGAACGTTCGCTCTCGAAGCCAGCGGCACCGCCTCGGTCGTCAATGTCCCGTCGCTGACCCTGACCGGCGACTTCGGTGTCCAAATCAACAACACCGGCGACGACATCTCTGAAACGTTCACCGTCGGTGGCGTGATCAAGACGCTGGATCTCGCGGACGGTTTGTCCCGTTACGGCGGCACGTTGACCCTGACCACTCCGATCGCTGACCTGACCGGCAGCTTCTCCGTCGAGGAGGAGTCCGGCGAAGTCCTCTTCGGCGCGACGGACGTTCAGTTCTTCGTGGGCGACAAGAAGGGAACCAACACGACCGCCGACGACACTGGCCTTCTCGTCAGCAATGGCACCCTGCTTCTGCTGATTAAGACGGACAACACCTACGCCTTCGACGCTTCGGGCGACGCGGCGGTGGTGAATGTGCCCGGCCTCGACTTCATCGGGTCGTTCAGCGCGCAACGCGATACGACCGGGGCTGACATCGACCGGGCTCTGGTGGTCGGGGCGGGTGCCCAACAGGTTTCCCGGCAACTTACCGTCGCGGCCAATGCCTCCCGCTTCGGCGGCAACGTGACTTTGCGCACGCCGGTGGCTGACCTGACTGGCGCCTTCACGGTCGAAGTGCAGACGAACAACAACGGCACGACCGGCAACACGACGGATGACTTCAAGGAAATCCTCGTCGCGGCGACCGGCGTCGAAGTTTTCGTGGGTGACAAGCAGGGGAACTTGGACGGCTCGGATGACCTCGGCCTCCAAATCACCGGCGGAACGCTCGGCTTGCTGTTGCTTCCGTCGAACACCTACGCGTTCCGAGTCACTGGCGCGGCAGCGCTGCTCAACGTTCCTGACCTGAGCTTCACTGGAACGTTCTCCGCAGAGGCCAATACCACCGGTGCGGATGTGAATCGCTCCATCACGGTCGGCAGCGGAGCAGGGCAGGTTGCGGTGACGATTGATGTCGATGCCGGGGTCTCGCGGTTCGGCGGTGACGACGTCGTCCTTGAAACTCCGGTTGGTGACCTGCGCGGTAACTTCGCCTTCCAGCAGTCGACCAACGACAACAACACGAGCAACACCGGCGATGACTTCACGGAAGTGCTCATTGGCGCGACGGCCGTTCAAGTCTCGGTCGGCGGCACGGCCGGCGTGCGCTTGGCAAATGGCAACCTCCTCCTCCTCGTTCGCCGCAATGCGGGCGACACCGCCAACGAATACGCCTTCGACGCCAGCGGCAGCGTGGAACTCTTCGGCGTCAGCGCGGCAGGGCTCGCTTTCAGCGGCAACTTCAGCGCGCAGAAGAACACTACCGCCGGTTCCGTCGATCGCGTTCTGACGGTCGGCAATCAAACCCGCCGTCTCCTGCTCGGCGCGGGCGTTTCGCGTTTTGGCGGAACGAATGTCCAGCTCGCGGTTGGCGGCCAGAGTCTCAGTGGCGACTTCAGCTTCGAGGAAGTGACGTCGCCAACGCCGCTGGTTCGCATCACGGCGGCGAATGTGAATCTTCTCCTCGGCGGCACGCCAGCGATTGCGAGTGTGACCGATGCCGCCGGCACCTTGGAACTCACCGCGGCCGGCGCGAGCGGCGAACTGACTGGCGATCTCGCCGTCAACATCCCCGGCGTTTCGTTCAGCACGCAGCTCGATGTGGCGTTCGCCAACTCCGGCGGCAACCAGACGCTCACGGTGTCTGCCACCAACGCAACCTTGACGGTGCTCGATCAAGTCGTGGTCGGCGACTTCACCTTGGAACGCGTCCTGACCACGGATGGCGAGCAGGTCGTCAAAGTTTCCGCCTCCGATGTGGAAGTAGATCTCGGCGGCGGCTTGGTCGCTCTCACGGCGGGCAGCGGAAATCTCCTGCTCACCAGCGCCGGGGTGGCCGGCCGTGTGGGCGGAACCATCTCAGTCCCGGCCTCGGCGGACTTCAATTTCGGCGCCGGCTTTGAACTCGCCGTTAATACTACCAGCGTCGCGGTGAACGAATCGTTCCCCGGCGGCACGCTCGAACTCCCGGCTGGTCCTTACATTCGTCTCGCGGCGGACGGCGTGGACATCACGGTCCTCGGACAAACGCTCTCCGGTAACTTCGCCTTCGAGAAAGCCGCAGCGGACGGTGGCGGATCGGTCATTCGCGTGGCGGCGAACGAGGTCACGCTTCGGTTCTCGGGTGGCGGCAGTGATGTTCTGGCGCTGACGGACGGTGCAGGCAGCTTCGTTATCAGCACGGATGGTCTGGCCGGTCGGCTTTCGGGCTCGGTTGCTCTGACGGTTCCGGGAGTGGACTTCGACGCCACCTTGGCTCTGGAGTTGAACACCACCGGCGCGCTCGTCGATGAGACGTTCACGGTTGGCGGGGTTGAAACTGAACTGAACCTCGAAGCCGGTGACTACGTGCGCGTGGTCGGAACGGGCGTCAGCCTCGAAGTCCTCGGCCAGCGCTTGAGCGGCGATTTCACCTTCGAGGAATCCGGCGGAACAGTGAGCTTCACGGTGGACGACTTCGCGCTCGTCTTCGGTGATGGTTCGAACGAGCTCATCACCGTCAGCCAGGGCACGGCGAGTTTCGTCATCAACGACGCGGGCATCGACGGAACGGTTTCGGCGACGGTGACCGCGAGCATCCCCGGCGTCACGCTGGGTGGCACGCTCACTGTCGAAGTGGATACGACCAATCCCGCCAGCCGCTTGGTCCGCGCGACGGGCAGTGGGCTGACGGTCGTGATCTTCGGCCAAACGCTCGGTGGCACATTTACGGTCGAACAGGCGACGACCTCTGGCGCTGACGGGAATTTTGCCACCACGGCGGATAACGAATCCGTGGTGCGCGTGGGCGTGACCAGCGTCACGTTGCGCATCCAGAACGGCGCGACCACCATTGTCGATGTCACGAACGGCTCCGGCGCGTTGCTCATTGATGCACTTGGCATCGCGGCCAGCTTCGATGTCACCGCCACGGTCACTTTCCCGGGTAACAGCGGTGTGAGCGCCACGGTCGGCCTGCGGCTGAATACTCGCTCCGAGCGCGTCGAGGAAACGTTCCGCGTCGGCACGGGCACTTCAGTGACGCTTGCTGTTCCGGCGGGTCCGTTCCTCCGCGTCAGCGCGACGGACTTCACGGCCACCATCGACGGGAACAGCCTCGTCGGTGATTTTGTCTTTGATCAAACAACGCTTCCTGATTCCACCAAAGTCACGCGCATCGCCTTTAGTGACGTGGCCGTCTCGGTCGGCAGCGGCGCAGATACGTTCGGCGTCACGGCGGCGGAAGGATTCTTTGTCGTCCGCACTTCTGGCGTGGCTGGCGTGATGAGCGGTGCCGCGGCGGCAACGGTCGGCGGCGTCAGCCTCAGCGGTCGGGCGGGCTTCCGCATTAACAACACTGGTTCAGACATCGACGAAAGCATCGAGATCGATGGTCGCACGATCCGAGTTCAGTTTGGCGAAGGTGAGACGGACATCTTCCAGTTCTTCGCTGAAGACCTCGCGCTGAACATCGCCGACTTCGTCACCATCGAGGGCAACGTCAGCTTCACGACCGTGAACGGCAAAACGGTCTTCGCGGGCGAAGGCTTGGAAATCTTCATCGGCCAAGGTCCGGCTCGGTTGCAGAACGGCGAGCTGAATCCGGTCGCCGTCGGCGTGCTGCTGACGGATGCGAGCGTGGGGCTCATTCGCTTCGGCAGCGCGGCGCCATACACCTATGCGCTCGTCGCGACCGGCACGGTGAGCGTGATTGGCGTCGATGGTGTCACGGCTCAAGGCACGGCCAGCGTGCGCGTGAACGATTCCGGCGCGCCCGTGGACGAGACGTTGTCGATTCCGAATACCTCCCGCGAAGTTGTGCTGCGTTTCGAAACCAACGCTGTGGTCACGAGCTTCGAGGCGCGCAACTTCCAGCTCACGGTCTTCGGCCAAACGCTGGCGGGTGACTTCTCCTTCGGCAAATCGACCGACGCAGGCGGCGCGCCCACAGTCACGATCGCGGCGAGCAACGTTCGTCTCGCGTTTGGTGACGGCACCACGGACTTCGTTTCGCTGACCGGCGGCAGCGGTGCGTTGTTCATCGGCGGTGGCGGTATCGCCGGCGAGGTGTCCGGCACGGTGAATGTCAATGTCCCCGGTCTCGAGTTCAGCCGCTTCTTCACGCTGAACCTGAACAGCCTCGGGGCGCCGGTGTTGGATGACTTGGATCTCAGTTCGCTCGTCCCGAATCTCTCGCTCGGCGATCTCTTCGGTGGCACCGGCCTCACCATCCCGTCCGCGAGTTCGCACCTGCGCATTACACGGCCCAGTGGTGTGTCGTTTGAAGTAAATCTCACCGGTGCGCTAACCGTGCAGGACCTCCTCGATAAAATTAACCTCGCGGCCGGATTCGACATGGCGAGCATTTCGTTCGGCGGCCTGCGTCTGGCTGATCAAGCGCCCGGCCTTGGCTCGTTGACCATCGCGGGCCTGAATGGCTTCAACGTCGGCTCGCTCTTTGGATCTCTCTCCAGCTCGCTCGAACTGACGGGATTGGATCTCAATCCGATCGCCGGCATCGACCTGCCGGCGGGACCGTTCTTCCGCCTCGAAGCCGATGACCTCGACCTCGACATCCTCGGCCAACAGATCAGCGGCGACTTCTCGATTGAGTATCTGCAGGAATCCGACGGGCGCCGCGTGCTGCGCATGGCGGCGGCGGATGTCGAGCTGCGTTTCGGCGACGGCACGACGGACTTCGTCGTGGTGACGAACGCGAACGGCAGCTTCGTGCTAAGCGCAGCGGGTGCAGCGGGCCGCCTGAGCGGGGATGTGAATCTGAGCGGAGTGCCAGGCGCGACCTTCACCGGAAACTTCGGCGTCGCGGTGAATCTCACGAACGCGCTCGTGAACGAGACCTTCACGGTGGGCGGCGAGTCGGTGACGCTTGAACTGCCTGCGGGTCCATATCTGCGCGTGGAAGGAACCGGCGTCCAACTCTCCATCCTTGGCCAGACGTTGAGCGGCAACTTTGCCTTCGAGAAAGTTACGCTCCAAGGCGGCGGCGACGTGGTGCGCGTGGCAGCCAGCAATGTTGCGCTGCAAATCACAGACGGCGCGCAACCGCTCGTGGCGTTGAGCAATGGGCGTGGCTCGTTCCTGATTCGCGGCGGTGCCGTGGCAGGTAATCGCGGTCTGGCGGGTGAACTCAGCGGCTCCGTCAGCGTGCTGGTGCCCGGCATCTCGCTCACGGGTGACCTGACCTTGCAGATAAACGACACACCGAGCGCCATCGACGAAACGTTCCTCGTGGGCGGCGAAACGGTGGGGCTCGTGTTGCCGGCCGGCCGCTACCTGCGCGTGGCGGGTGAGAACATTGAGGCGACGATTCTTGGCCAGACGTTGCGTGGTGACTTTGAAGTCGAGCGCGTGACAACGACCGGCGTTTCGCCGCACACGGTCACGCGCATCGCGGTCAGCGACGCCTCGCTGGCGCTGGGCGATGGCACGACTGACCTGTTCATCGTTTCCGGTGCGACGGCGTATTTCGTTCTCGGCGCAAACGGCATCGCGGGTTCCTTCACCGGCAGCGTGGGCGTGAACATCCCGAACGTGACCTTCGGCGGGACGTTTACGGTCGAGGTCAACAACACCGGAGTAGCGGTGAGCGAGACGTTCTCGACCGGAACACTGACCCTGGCCGCTGGGCAGTTTGTGCGCGTGAAGGGGACGGGCGTTTCACTGAACGCGTTTGGCCAGACGCTGCAGGGTAATTTCACGGTCGACCAATCCACGACGGCGGATGGCCAGAAAATTGTCCGCGTCGCGATGAGCGCGGTGACGCTTTCGCTGACGAGCGGAACGACGACGGTCTTGTCCGTCAACCAGGGAGCCGGCGCGTTCATCCTCACGCCGCAAGGTGTGGCGGGCGAACTTTCCGCGCAGCTCGCGTCGTCCGCGATCGCGGGTGTGACGATCTCCAGCACGCTGGGCATTCGCATCAACACGACCGTTGCGCCGGTGAATGAGAGGTTTGCTCTCGGCGCGGACACCATCGAGCTCGCGCTGCCGGCGGGTCCGTATCTCCAGATCACGGCGTTCGACACCGACGTGGTGGTCAGCAGCGCGACGTTGCACGGTGACTTTCTCTTCGAGCAGGCGACCGATACCGACGGCTCCAAGGTCACGCGCCTCGGTGTCGCGAATGTGAGCCTGATCGTTTCCGGCAATGGCCTGCGCGATGCGGAAGGCGCGTTTGTCATCCTGCCACAAGGTCTGGCTGGCGTGCTCAGTGGTGAAATCTCCGTCGGCGCGGGTGGCGTGAGCGTAGGCGGACGCGCGGGCTTCCGCGTGAATACCACCGGTCTGCCCATCGACGAGACGGTGGTCATCAATGGGCGTTCGATTCTCGTGAAGTTCGGAGCGGACGAGGTCAGCGGCTTCGCCTTCTTCGCCGAGAGCCTGTCACTGAACATTGCCAACTTTGTGACCATCGAAGGCAGCGTCAGCTTCACCCAACAGGCGGGTCGCAGCGTCTTCGGCGGCACGAACATTACAATATTCCTCGGCCAGGGCCCGGCCCGGCTCGAGAACGGCGACATCAATCCGCTGGCCACTGGCGTGATGCTCTCCGATGCGCGCGTGGGCCTGATCAAGTTCGCCAACGGCACGTTCGCGCTGGTGGCGACGGGCACGGTGCGGTTGCTGGGCGTGGACGGCGTGGTCATCACCGGCACGGCCTCGGTGCGGGTGAACAACTCCGGCACGGTGGTGGATGAGACGATTGAGATTCCGAACAGCAGCGCGGCACCGGTGGAAATTGAGTTTGCGACGACTGACTTGGTGACCAGCTTCGAAGCGCTCAATGTGGAACTCGGCGTTCTTGGCCAGACACTGCGCGGCAACTTTGCGTTCGACAAAGTGAGCAGCGGCGCGGCGACGGGAACGGTCCGTGTCGCCGCCACTGGTGTGAGCCTGTCGTTGGGCGACGGCACGACGGCCCTCATCAGCGTGACGAACGCGAGCGGATCGCTGATTTACAGCAGCGCGGGTCTGGCGGGTGAATTGACCGGCACGGTGAACACGGCGATTCCCGGTGTGACCTTCGCCGGGACGCTGGGCGTGGCGATCAACACGACGGGCGTGGCGCAGGACTCGGTGCTCGCCGTCGGTGCGGAGACGGTGACGCTCGACCTGCCGGCCGGTCCGTATCTGCGGCTGTCGGTGACGGAGATTGATGAGTCGACCCCGGCGACGCTGACCATCGGAGGCCAGACGCTCTCCGGTAACTTTGCCTTGGAGCAGGTCACTTCAGTCGCGACCGGTTCCAAGATTATCCGATTGGTGGCGACCGACGTTGAGCTGCATCTCCTCGCAGATACGACGGAGATTGTTTCGCTCACTGAAGGCGAAGGCGCGTTGCTCATTACGGCGGCGGGTATCGCAGGACGCGTCTCCGGCACGGTTCAGATCGGCAGCATCACCGGTGGAGCTTCGTTTAGCGGACGCTTCAGCGTGGCGATGAACAACACGCGCGCGGCGGTGGTGGAGCAATTGACCGTCGCCGGTGTGAGCGTGTCGCTGAACCTGCCGGCGGGTCCGTATGTGCGCGTGGAAGCGACGGGTGCGCGGTTGGTGATCTTCGGTCAGACCTTGAGCGGCGACTTTGCGTTTGAGCAGGCGACGGGCGAGGGCGTGGACGGTGCGCTCGGAACTTCGGACGACGTTTCGGTGATCCGCGTGGGCGCCGCGAACGTCTCCCTGTCGCTCGGTGACGGCACGAACAGTTTCGTCAGCGTGACGAACGGCTCCGGCTACTTCCTCATCCTGCCAAGCGGCATCGCGGGCACGCTGTCGGCCACGGTGGCAGTGAATGTTCCTTCTGTCACCTTCGCAGGGACGTTCCGCCTGGTGCTGAACAACACCAACGCGGAGATTGACGAAACCTTCACGCTCGGAGTTCTGCCGGTGACGTTGCGTGTGGCGCAGGGACCGTATCTGCGCGTGGACGGAACGAACATTAGCCTGAACGTGCTGGGCCAGACGTTGAGCGGCAACTTCGCTTTCGAACAACTGACGCTGACGGGCGGTGCGCGTCTCGTGCGCGTGGCGGTTTCGAATGTCGCATTGAGCCTCGGCGGCACGCCGGCGCTCGTCAGTATCACGAACGGCAACGGACAGTTCGTGCTGTCGCCTGCGGGACTCGCGGGTGAGCTCGCGGTGAATCTCGCCATCAATGTGCAGGGAGTGCGCTTTGACGGCGGCCTCAAGCTTAGGATCAACAACACTACGGCGGCCGTTAACGAATCGTTCGCCGGGACCTTGCTCAGTCCGCTGGTGCTGCCGGCGGGTCCGTATCTGCGGGTCGAGATTGGAACGGAGCTGATCCCGGCCACGCTCGAAGTGGTTGGCCAGACCATCAGCGCCAACTTCGTGCTCGAACAGACGACGCGTCCGAACGGCCAGCGGGTGGTTCGTGTGGGTGTGGCGAACGGTGGATTGAAGCTCGGCGGCACCAGCGGTTCGCCGATTGTTGAAGTCAGCGAGGGCGAAGGATTCTTCATCCTGACCAGCGCCGGTCTGGCTGGTCGCTTCGGCGGTGATGTGGAAGTGAACGTGCCTTCAATTGATTTCGCCGGCTCGTTCGGCATCGAGGTGAACAACACGGGCGCGGCGGTGACTGATTCGATTCAAGTTGGCGGCAGCACGCTGACGTTGTCCTTGCCGGCGGGTCCGTTTCTGCGGGTGACGGGAACCGGGGTGCGCCTGACGGTGGCGGGCCAGACGTTGAGCGGTAACTTCGCCTTCGAGCAGTTCACAAAGGGCAGCGGAGTTTCCGCCGAGCGTATCGTGCGCGTGGCGGCCAGCGACGTTCGCCTGAGCCTCGGTGATGGCGCGAATCCGATTCTCCAGATTACGAACGGCAGCGGCTATTTCGTGATCCGCTCGACCGGTATCGCGGGCAGCGTTGGTGGCACCGTGGCGTTGAATGTTCCTGACGTGACGTTGAGCGGCACGCTGGGCGTAAAGGTGAACAACACCGGATCTTTGGTGGACGAGACGTTCACCATCGCGGGCGTGACGAAGAATCTCGTGCTGCCCGGTGGCGCGAGCTACGTGCGTGTCGAGGGAACAGACCTAGCGCTGAATGTTCTCGGCCAGCGCATCAGTGGTAACTTTGCGTTCGAGCAAATCACCACAACCAGCACGGTACCGAAGCGCGTGGTGCGCGTTTCCGCGAGTGACGTGAATGTGGCGCTGGGTGACGGAAGCCGTGACTTCGTGCGTGTGGAAAATGGCGCGGGTAACTTCCTCCTGACAGACGCCGGTGTGGCGGGCGAGTTTGAAGGCGATGTGATTCTCGATGTGCCGGGCGTGAGCTTCACCGGCAGCTTCGCGGTGCGCGTGAAGACCATCACGGGTGAGGTGGATGAGACCTTCGACACGGCGAGTGGCCCGGCCCAGCTCCAGTTCACGGAAGACGATGAGGAAGGGCAGTTCTTCCGGATTGAAGCGATGGGCGTGACGCTGGTGGTCGCAGGGCAGACGTTGACCGGCAACTTCGCGATTGAGCAGTCGGAGCGCGCGGGACCGAACGGAGCGTTCGAAGTGGATACCGACCCAGATACGGATGACGAGAAGGTCGTCACCATCGGCATCACGAATCTCGGGCTGACGATCACGGATGGCTCGACCAACTTCGTGGTGGTGACCAGTGGCAGCGGCGCTCTTCGCATCGATCGCCTGGGTGTGGCGGCACAGTTCACCGTTACGGGTTTCAGGTTCGACATCCCGGGTATCAACATTGGTGCGACTTCGATCAAGCTGGAGATCAACACCAGCCCTGAGGCGGTGGACGAGAAGGTTAAGGTTGGCACCACAGAAGTTCCGCTATTGCTCCCCGCAGGTTCGTTCATCCGCGTGGCGGTGATCGATGTGGATGTGCAGATCGACGGCGGCGGGCCGACGCTGCACGGTGACTTCTTCTTCGATCAGGGCAACCGCAACGAATACGCCCCGGCTCAGAATCTCGGCGCGCTCACTGGAACGACCAGTTCGGTGGCAGTTGGTGATGTGAATGGTGATGGCCGCGCGGACCTCGTCATCGGTCGCAACAGTGGGACAAACCTGCTGTTCCTGAACAACGGCACCGCGAATCCGTTCAACGCGGTGACGGGTACGAACATCAGTGCGACGAGCTTCAACACAACTTCGGTGGTTCTCGCGGATGTCAACGGCGACAACAAGCTGGATCTGATCGTTGGCAACGACGATGTGGCGGGAGACGAGGAAAACCTGGTTTACCTGAACAACGGCACGGCGACTCCGTTCGCGAGCGTGACGCCGCTGGAACTCGACAGCGCGGCGTATCCGACCACGGAGCTGGCGGTGGCAGACTTCAATGGCGACGGTCGCAACGACATCGTCATCGGCAACAACGCTGTCACGAACCGCCTCTACCTGAACAACGGCACCACAAGTCCATTCAACGGTGTGACCGGCCTCGTGATCGATGCGACGGCCCGGCCGACGACGGCGCTCGCAGTCGGCGATATGGACGGCGATGGCCGCACGGATTTGATTGTCGGGTTCAATGCTGCCAAGACACGCGTTTACCTGAACCGCTATGTCGCCGCGACTAATACGACACCGCAGACGGGTCAAATGGACGAAACCGCGGTGCTGGATCTGGGCGGAGTATCCGATGCGACCAAGGCGCTCGCGGTGGGCGACTTCGACAAGGACGGTGATGAAGATCTGATCATTGGTCGCAGCGGGCAGACGAACCAAGTTTACCTCAGCACGGGCGGTGTGGATCCGTTCGACAGTGCGACGCCGTTCAACCTCGATGCGGCGACGGTGGCGACCAGCAGTCTCGCGCTGGGCGATATCAATGGTGACGGCAAGCTTGATGTTGTAGTCGGTGTCGATGGTGGTCAGAAGCGCGTTTATCTGAATGCGTTCGTCTCAAAGGAAGAGGAGAAGAATCCGTTCGCTGGCGTGACGGCGACATTGGTTGGCGGCGCTTCGGATGCGACGACGGCGATTGCGCTGGTGGACCTCGATGCGGATGGCGACGTGGATCTCGTCTCTGGCAACGACGGTGCGGTGAATCAGGTGTTCCTGAACGGCATCAAGGTCACGCGATTCGCAGTGGCGAACGTGACTGTCGCAATCAGCGGCCAGGGACTGAAGAACGGCGAGGGCGCGTTCGTGATTCGCGGCGCGGGCATCGCGGGCTTCATGTCCGGTGAAGTTGCACTCGGCGGCGGCGGATTTGACCTCGGTGGAAACATCGGTTTCCGCATCAACAACACCGGCGGAGCGGTGAACGAGACGATCGAGTTGAACGGCAAGACCCTCAGCATCGTATTCGCGGCGGATCAGGCGGCGACCTTCTTCGGCTCCGATCTCACGCTGAACATCGGAAACTTCGTGACCATTGAGGGCAGCGCGGTGGTCTTCGATGGCGGCGGGAACTTCAGTGGCAGCGGTCTGACCATCTTCCTCGGCCAAGGCCCGCTTTACATCGATGCCTCGGCGAATCCGAAGGTGATTAATCCCGCGGCGCGCGGTGTGTTGCTGAAGGATGCGGCGGCGGGTATCAAGAAGGTCGGCGCGAACTACGTTGTGTATGCGGAAGGCACGGTGGAACTCCTCGGCATCCCGGGCGTGACGTTCTCCGGTGATGCCGTGGTGCGCTTCAACAACACGGGCTCGGCGGACACCGTTGAGATTCCCGATACGCCGACGAATCGCACAGAGAACGTTGCCGCCGGTGCAACGAGCTTCTCCGGTTCGCTCACCCTCGCGGTCGCCGGACAGAGCATTGAAGGCACGTTCTCCTTCGAGCAGCTAACGTTGCCCGGACCAACTTCGGCGCTCACGGATGACGTTCGCGTCATCAAGGTCGGCATCACGGACGGCGAACTTGCGCTGGGCGACGGCGACACGGACTTCGTGACGCTCACCGAGGGACGCGGCGGATTTATTCTCACGAACGCCGGTATCGCGGGTGATTTCAGCGTGACGGTCGGTTTGAACATCCCTGGCGCGGTGGACTTCGATGGGGCCTTCCGGGTCATGATCAACAACACCACGACGGAAGTCAGCGAAGACATCGTGGTGAACGGCGAGACCATCGAGCTGCGTCTGCCAGCCGGTCCGTATCTCAAGGTCGAGGGCGGCGCGGACCCGAATCCTCCGATCGAAATGACTGTCTTCGGTCAAACCTTGCGCGGCCGTTTCGCGTTCGAGCAATACAATGCGCCAGCCAGCCCGCAGGCGCCTGTCGACGCGCCGCCGCAGAAGTTGGTGCGTATCGCCATCGCTGACCTTGAATTCCACCTGCAGGCCGATGGGGTGAACATCGTCAGCCTCACCGAAGGCGAAGGATTCTTTGTTATCAAGCCGACAGGTCTCGCTGGTCGCGTGAGCGGCAAGTTTGAGCTCGCCCCGTCGCTCGGTATCGAAGTGAGCGGCACAGTGGGACTCGCGTTCAGCAATTCCACCGCGGCGGTAGCCGAGCAGTTCACAATTGGAACCCGGACGGTGGCGCTCAATCTTCCGGCGGGTTCGTATCTGCGGCTCGAAGGCACGAACCTAACCCTCCGCGTCGCTGGCCAGCGCGTCAGCGGCAACTTCGCTTTCGAGAAGAGCGCCACGGCCGGCACGACTCCGACGACCGTGGTGCGTGTCATCGCCACGAACGTGAATGTGGCGCTAGGTGACGGCACGACGGATTTCCTGACGCTGACGAATGGCAGTGCGGTGTTGCTGCTCCAACAGAGCGGGGTTGCGGGTCGGCTCGGTGGAACGATTGGCGTTAACCTTCCGGGCGTGAGCCTGGGTGGCACGTTTACGGTCGCCATCAACAACACGAACGCCGCGATTACTAATGTCGAGTTCCAGGTGGCCGACGGCGAAACGGAGACTCTGACTCTCGAGGTCGGGCCTTATGTCCGCGTTGAGGGCGAGGATGTTTACCTCATTATTCTCGAGCAGAAGTTGAGCGGTAACTTTGTCTTTGAGCAGTTGACCCGCAGCAACGGCCAGCGCGTCGTGCGCCTCGCGCTGACGGAAGGCTCGCTGAAGCTGGGCGGCAGCGCCAGCAATCCGCTCGTGGAAGTGACCGACGGAACGGGCAAGTTGCTCCTGACGCCGGCGGGTCTCGCGGGCGAGTTCGGTGGCGTGCTCAGCGTGAACATCGATCCGAGCATCCAGTTCACCGGCGCTCTGAATGTCGCCATCAACAACACCAACGCCGTGGTGAACGAGGACTTCATCGTCGCTGGCGAGCGCATCAATCTGTCGCTGCCGGCCGGTCCGTATCTCCGCGTCGAGATTGGCAACGCGTCGGCACCCGCGAGCCTGAGCGTGCTCGGCCAGACGTTGAGCGGCAACTTTGCCTTCGAGCAGGTGACCACCGCCGCGGGTTTGAAGCGCGTGCGCGTGGCGGCGACCAACGTCGGCCTTTCGCTTGGCGGCGTGGTGGAAGTGCTCAACGGCGAGGGTTCGTTCCTCATCAGCCCGGATGGCCTGGCAGGTTCGCTCGCGGCGACCGTGAACCTGAACGTGCCTGCGGGCATCGAATTCACCGGAAGATTCGGTCTCTCGATCAACAAGACATCCCGCTCGGTGAACGAGCAGTTCACGGTCGGCGGACGTACCATCTTCCTGAATCTGCCCGCTGGACCTTACATCCGCGTCGAAGGCACCGGCGTGCAGCTCAACGTCGCGGGCCAGACTCTGAGCGGCGACTTCGCGTTCGAACAATCCTCCACCACGAATCCAACCACGGGCGTCACGCGCACGGCGACGCGCGTGGTGGCGCAGAACGTTTCGCTGCGGCTCGGCAGCGGCGGCACCGATGTCGTGGTGCTGACGAATGGCCGCGGCAGCTTCCTGATGACGAACGACGGCATGGCCGGCGAACTGGCGGCAACGGTGTCGCTCAACATTCCCGGGGTGCAGTTTGCAGGAACTTTCCGCCTCGCGATCAATAATAGCGGCAACGCCGTCGACGAGGAGTTCAGTGTCACGGTGGTGAACGGCGGAACGATTCTCACGTCGCTCAACGGTGGCACGGGCATCGGCGCCGGCTTGCGGTTGACCTCGGGCGTCGCGGCTCCGGCGAAAGGTCAGTTTGTGAATCCAGTGGCTGCGGTTCTGGATCCGACGGCTGCGTTGATTAGTCCGGTGTTGTTCGTGTTCGAGCTGAATGGTGAATCGACCTCAGTGATGCTGAGCAGCGACGCGCAGGGCGATAACACCACGGCTGCCGACTTGGTGACGGACCTCAATACGGCTCTCGTTGCGGCGGGACTCGGCACGCGGCTGCAGGCGGAGCTCGTCTCGAGCAAGATTCGTTTCAACGTCATCGACGCTACGGTGCGCTCGATTTCGCTCAACGCGCGCTTCGGACTCTTTAGCGCGACGCGAACCTTGACGGGCACCGTCGATGCGCCCGCCGACGGCAAGTATGTCGATGGCTCCAGCGTGGTGACGTCCGTCAGCCTTAGCCTGAACGTGAATGGCGAGACCTTGGAAGTTGCGCTGAGCGATACCGCGCAGAATGACAACACGGACGTCGACGACTTGATCGAGGACTTCAACACCGCGCTCGCCACGGCTGGTCTGGCGTCCCGCGTTGCGGCGGAAACGCTGAACGGCCGGGTTCGTTTCCGCGCGTTGCTCGATTCGGTGACGACGCTGGAAGTCGTCGGCTCCACTGTGCCTGGTTTTGCCGGAACTGAAGTCGCCCCAACCGCGGCGGTGTTCACCGTGACCAGCGGCGTCGCGTTGCCGGCGAATGGAATTTTCGTGAACGGCAGCAGCCAGCCGGCGGACTTCGAGTTTGTCGTCTGGCGCGGGGACACGGCGAGCACGGTCACGGTCAGCATCGCGGCGCAGAGCAACAACACGTCCCGGGCGGATTTCATCAGCGACTTGAACAGCGCGCTGACGACCGCTGGATTGATTGACATTGCCGCTGAACTTTCTGGCAACCAACTCCAACTCGTCTCCGACGAGACCTTCGCGCTGGCGGTCGCGAACGCGGCGGGTTTCACCGAGGATCAGGCGAACGATGCGCATCTGCGCGTGACCCGTCGCGACGGCGTGACGTTCGATGTGAATCTCGCCAGCGCGACGACGTTGGATGATGTAGTGCGACTCATCAACGAAGCTGCGGCTCCGACGAATGGCGCGGGCGGCGTGGTGACGGCGAGTCTGGAAGGTGCTCAGCTGAAGATTGTCGATACCGGCAGCGGTGGTTCGCTAGCGGTGATTGGTCTGGATGGTTTCACGGCAGCGGATGATCTCGGCCTGACTGCGGACACGGATGACACGACGACGGCAGGGCAGATTCTGGGTGGCACGTTGACGACGGTTCCGCCCATCACGCTCCAGCTGCCGAAAGGTCCGTATGTGCGCGTGGAAGGCACGAACATCAGCCTGACGATCGCGGGCCAGACGTTGAGCGGTAATTTCTCGTTCGAGCAGGTGCAGAAGGCGCCCGGCCAAAAGGTCATCAAGATCGCCGTGGCGGAAGTGGAGCTGCGCCTCGGCGATGGCACGACGGATTTCGTGGTGATCAGCGAGGGCACGGGCAGCTTCCTCGTGACGCCCGCGGGTCTGGCGGGAGAGCTGTCCGCTGAACTCGAAGTCAACCTTCCGGGAATCGATGTGGACGGCAAGGTCACGGTCGCGATCAATAACACGAATGCGCGCGTCGCGGAGACGTTCACGATTGGAAGCGGACAGGATGCGATTGAGATCGACCTCGACCTGCCAGCGGGTCCGTATGTTCGCGTTGAAGTCGCGGGCCGCAGCGTGGGCGAACCGGCGACGCTGACGGTTCTCGGCCAGACGCTCACGGGTAACTTCGCCTTCGAGCAGGTGACCAACGCTACCGGTCAGCGCGTCGTGCGCATCGGAGTCTCGCAGGTCGGTCTGCGCATTGGCGATGGCTCGACAGATTTCGTGGTGTTGAGCAACGGCAACGGCGCGTTTGTGATGACGCCAGCGGGAATGGCGGGCCGCATCGAGGCGACGGTTTCGATTCCTCTCATCGGCTTCTCCGGCACGCTGGGCCTCGCGATCAACAACACGACGGCGCGAGTCAATGAACGCATTCTCGTGAACGGCGAGACGCTGATCGTTGACCTGCCGGCGGGTCCGTATCTCCGCGTCGAAGGAACCAACATCAGTCTTTCCATCGCCGGCCAGAGCTTGAGCGGCGACTTCTCCTTCGAACGTTCCACCAGCACGCCGACGACGCCGGGAGGAACGGCGCGCACGGTGGTCCGCGTGGCGGCGGCGAATGTCTCGCTGCGACTCGGGAATGGCACGACAGATTTCGTCCGCGTGAGCGACGGGCGCGGTGCGCTGTTGATTACGTCGGCGGGATTGGCCGGAACGATTTCAGCGACGGTCGAGTTGAACGTGCCCGGAGTGACCTTCTCGGGTCGCTTTGGGATCGACATCAACAACACCAACGCGGCGGTGAACGAAGTGTTCACGGTCGGCGGCGTTGAATTGACCACGGCGCTGTCCGCGTTGCATGGAGGTGAAGGCATTGATGTCGGCTCGGACGGCTCTGAGTTCCGGATTACCCGTCGCGACGGGGTGACGCTGGATGTGGACCTCGATGGTACCTCGACGGTCACGGATGTATTGGTGCGCATCAACAACGCGGTGGGCAATCAGGACGGCAAGTTGGTTGCGACGCTGGAGGGCACACGGCTGAAACTGGTGGATTCTTCGAGCAAGGTTGGTGCGAATGTTTTGACGGTGACGGCGCTGAATGACGCGACAGCGGCGGATGAACTCGGCCTGACCGTCACTGCTTCGAGCGCGGGCGGTGCGGATACCCTCAACGGCGCGGCGTTGAACAGCATTACGCTCGATTTGCAGGCGGGACCGTATCTGAAGGTTTCTGGAACCGACGTGACGCTGGAGCTGCTCGGCCAGCGCATCCGCGGTGACTTTGCTTTTGAGAAGATCACGAGCCGCAATCCGCAGACGAATGTCACGACCCAAGTCATCCGCGTCGTGGCGCGCAACGTGGAGATCAGCCTCGGCGATGGCACGACGGAGTTCGTCTCGGTGACGAACGGCAGCGGCTCGCTGATTATCACGAGCGCAGGTCTGGCAGGTGAGTTTGGTGCGACGGTGGAAGTGAAGAACATTCCGGACGTTTCGTTCAGCGGCACGTTCAAGGTTCAGATCAACAACACCAACGCCGCGGTCAACGCGACCTTCGCCGGAATCAATCCAGCTGATGAGCCGACGGTGCTGAGCCTGCCGCGCGGTCCTTATCTCGGCATTGCTGGTGACGACGTCACGCTGGAGATCGCGGGTGTTGGTTTGCAGGGCAACTTTGTCTTCGAGCAGATGACTACTGCGAGCGGCCAGCGCGTGATTCGCGTGGCGGCAACCGACGTTGGCTTCTCGCTGCGCAGCGGTGACGATGAACTGGTCCGCATCACGGGTGCTTCAGGTTCGTTGCTCATCACGCAGCAAGGCATCGCGGCGTCGCTGAAATTCCGCATCGCGCCGGATACGTTCCAGATTCAGGACTTCACGATGCCGCTGAGCCTCGATCTTGGCATCGAGATCAACAACACGCGTGCGGCGGTGGACCAGACGTTCACAGTGGGCGGCGAGACGATCCGCATGCAACTGCCGGCGGGACCGTTCCTGCGCGTCTCGGCCTACAACATCACGGTGCCGATCTCGAACGGCGTGACGTTGAAGGGCGACTTCCTCTTTGAGCAGTTAACTCGTCAGCCTGGCAATCAACGCATCATCCGCATTGCGGTGGCGAATCTCGAAATCGGTGGCGTTCCGGGTGACGCACGCATCATCGAAGACGGGCAGGGCGCACTGGTCATTAAGAAGGTCGGGGCGCGCACGGGCATCGCGGGCATCATCTCCGGCAAGTTCAAGGTCGGCGCGGGCGGCGTCAGCGTGAGCGCGACGGCGGGCTTCCGCATCAACACGACGCGTGCGGCGGTGGACGAGCGCATCGACGTGAACGGCACGAGCATCGCGATTCTCTTCACGCAGGCGGAATCGCAGGCTGGAAACGTGTTCGGGTTCTTCGTCACCGACCTCAAGATCAACATCGCGGACTTCGTGACCATCGAAGGCAACGTGAGCTTCGATAACTCGGACCACGGCGTGCCCGGCGCGACGGGTGGTTTTGTGGGCGAAGGCTTGAACATCTTCCTCGGTCAGGGGCCGGTGACCTTGGAGAACGGCGACCCGAATCCGAACGCCATCGGCGTCATGCTGAGCGACGCGAAGATTGCGCTGCTGAAGTTCGGAACGGGCCAGTATGCGATTGAAGCCGAGGGCACGGTGCGACTGATTGGCCTCGACGGCTTGAACGTCAGTGGCACGGCGAAGATCCGCATCAACGCCTCGGGTCGCACCATCCCGACGGTGAACTTCACGATTCCTGGAACCAGCCCGCCACGGTCGGTGACGTTGAACACAATGACGGATGGCTTCCTTGAGTATGCCGGCACGCTGTTCTTCAGCGTCACGGACGTGCTCGAAATCAGCGGCGCGGTTCTGTTCACCAAGAAGCCGAACGGCACGATTCAGGTCGGCATCTCCGGTGCGAGCGTGAAGGTGTGGGTGCCGGACCAGACGGAGCCGGCGTTTACGATTGGCGCGACGGCGTTCTTCACCATCGGCGGCGCGGATGGCTTCCGCCTCCAGAGCATCCAGGTAAACAACTTCTCAATCTTCGGCCAGGGCTCGGGCTTGAGCGCGGCGGCGGGCGCACCGGCTCCGATTCAATTCCTGACGGCGGATCTTGCGGCGCCATACGGCGGACAGATCGTGGATCGGGCTGATCTGAACTCGAAGCACTACATCGACGTGCTGTTCGAGGATCCGAACAAGCGCGGTATCAAGGAAATCACGCTGACGGATGATGCGCCGGAGTTCACGGTGACGGTGAACGGCCAGCCCGCGACGGGCATCAACTTCGGTCGTCCGGTGAAGCAGGGCCGTTACTGGCGCTACAGTTTCACGGGCAACTTCCCGCAGGACGGCGAAGTGGCAGTGACGTTCGTGCAGCAGGCATGGACGGATAACGGCGGCATCGGCAACTTCGCCGAGACGGAGATCTTCACGCTGGTGACGAAGACGCCGGACGGCAAGTTCCCGATCCTTGGCCCAACCGGCACGCTGACGAATCCCGGCAGCGGCGCGACGGTGACTGCGGATTCGCTGAACGCGCGGAAATACATCGACGTGACGTTCGTCACGCGCAGCGAGAGTCCGATTGATCCGGCGACCATCAACGGCGATGAGTTCATCCTGACCGGTCCCGGCGTGGCGGATCTGGAGCGCGACTTGGTGACGAACAAGCCGGTGCTGGTGACGGCGCCGATTCTGATCAGTGGTACGACCTATCGTTACTTCTTCAAGGACAAGAATCCGAACAACGCCATCAGCCTCTTCCAGGCGGGCGAAGTGGAAGTGCAGTTCCTCGCGGGCACGCAGGGCGGATTCAAGACGCGCGACAACCGCGCGAACGTCGCCATCTCGACGCGGTTCACGGTGGAACCAAATGCGCCTGGCGCTGCGACCGGCACTGGTCCGCTCGCGCTTGGGCCGCTTACGTTACAGGGACCGACGGTGGAGATCGCGGACGTGGGCTTCAAGGCCGGCAAGCTGGTGCTGACCATCGGCATCGGAGTGAATCGCGCGTCGCTGGCGTTCGGCGGGTCATCGCCCACGGGCACCACCACAACGACCTCGACGCAGCAGGCGAACAGCGGGGTGACGGCCGATTTGATCGGCGTGCTGGGCACCTTCGATGTGGCGGTGGATGTCTTCGGTCTGCTGGGCGGCAACGTTGACATCAGCGTGCCGGGCAAGTTCAGCCTGAGCGTCGCGTCGCTGGAAGTGAACGTGCCGAACGTGGTGAAGATCACCGGCACAGGAATCCGCATCGCGTATGACCCGGCCGGTCCACGCACGCAGGAATTGCTCCGCATCTATCAGGCGCAGATCGAGTTCCCGTCGTTCAACGTTCGCGGCCAGCTTCTGCCTTACAACACGACTTCTGGTCAGAACGTTGCCCCGCCGACAGTTTCCGAAGGCACGAGCCTGACGCCCGGCGGAACAGCGCCCACCAACATTATTCCTGGTCTCGTGGTGCGGATGAACGGCTTCACCATCGGTCAGGCGATTCTCATCTACGGCGGAACCAATCCGACGTTGCAGCAGACGCCGACTGCGCCCGGTTCGCCCGCGCCGGCATCCACCAAGATTCGTTTCGGCAGCATCATCGAGTTTGATGACCTGCGCATCGGTGTCGCCAACTTCACGGTGAACTTCGACGCGGAGAACCCGGTGCAGTTCAGCGGCTCCATCTTCGTGGCGTCCGGTGGCGCGAAGTTCTTCCCCGGCCGTCCGATCACCGCGACGATCAGCGATCGTGTGGGTTCTGAGCCGGGCAAGGATCTGCCGGGCGTGCCGGACACAGAAGCGATTCGCCTCGGGCTGACGTTCACCAATGGCAAGGTCGATTCGTTCCAGTTCGATGTTGATACCTTCAAGATTCAGCTCGGCGGCGTGCTGACGCTGAGCGGTCAGGACATCCGCATCGATACCGGCGCGAGCGCCGACCAGTATCTCTTCCGCGTGGGCTCGATTGCCGCCGAAGTGAAGATCGGTTCGCTGGTCATCGGCGGCGAGGGACGCAACTTCGGCTTCAAGGGCGACGGCAGTTTCGACACCTTGCCGGGCTTCGGCGTGTTCCTGAGCGTGGGCGGCGCGACGGGCGAAACCTTTAAGTGGCCGACGTGGCTGCCTATCCGCATCAACGAACTCGGCATTCAGTGGGAAGATATCGAGAACAATCCGGCCGACTTCGTCATCACACTCTCGGCGAGCGTCACGGGCCTGCATGGATTGGGTGGCGTGACGTTCTCCGGCTCCATCGAGGGCGTGAAGATCGACATCGGGCTGCTGCTGGAAGGCAAGTTCCCGATCATCGACATCGCGAGCATCGGCGTCAGCCTCAGCGGCAAACTTTTCGGAGGTGAACTCAACGCGGCGTTGATCGGCGGCATCCTGAAGATCGATCAGAATCTAAACATGATCAGCGCGCTGGACACGGTGACGCCCGTGCGCGACCGCGTGTTCTTCATGGGTGTGCAGGGTGGATTCGAGTTCCCCGGCATCGGCGGCCTGACGATTCGCTTCGCGCTCTCCGAGCTCGGACCCCTTGGCATCTTCATCAACGCATCCGTGCCCGGCGGCATTCTGCTGGAGCCGAACACTGGTCTTTCAATCAATGACTTCTCGGCAGGCGTGGAATTCTTCAAGACGCTGCCGTCGATTGAAGATCCGTTCGCGCTGCGCAGCCCGGCGTTCGGCATTCAGACCGTGGTCACGGCGGACACTTGGCTCGACGACGTGAAGACGCAGGTCGTCTTGCAGTATCGCGCGATCCAGGCGGACCCGAGCCGCAACGGTTTCACCGCGGCGTTCACGGCACCCATGACGATTACGGGCAGCGCGAAGCTGTTCTCCATCTACACGTCGGAGCAGGTCTTCAACGGCCAGGTGATCATAAAGTTCAGCACGGACGGCAAGTTCCTCATCGCGGGCAAACTGAACTTCGCGGCGGACAACCTCAGCCTCAGCGCGAAGCTTTACGCGGACCTCTCTCGCGTCGCTTCAGGCAACGTGGTGGTGCTGTTCCTCGCGGACATCCCGGATCAGATTCGCCTGCTGACCATCCACGGCAAATTGAAGATGGGCTTCCGTAATGCGTCGGGCGAAGAGGTTATGTTTGATGTGGTGGACGACGTTTCGACGGACCCGGTTTCGGAGACGCCGGTGGCGATTGTCGCTGATCCGTCGGGGAACCGCATTGATGTCGGCGTGATCAACTCCACGAACCGTCGCGGGACGGGCACGACGGTGGACGGCGTCACCTACACCAACAAGTCCTACGTGGACATCATCTTCCTCGCGCCGTCGGGTGTGAGCCTCGATTACGATTCGATCCTTGATACCACTGCCGAGTTTGATCTGACGCTGCCGGGCGCGGGTTCGCCGCTGGGAATCGATGGCGTGCCGGTGCCGGTGGAAACGACGACCCTCGGCGACGGCAGTACGAGCATCACGCCGCTTGTTCCGACCGTGGAAGATCAGGCGGGCACCACGACGGCCCGTGAGGCGATGATCAACGCCATCAAGCGCACGGGCACGAACCGCTTCCGCTACTTCATCAGCGACGGCGCGTTCACGAGCATTCCGCGCGGCGACTTGGAGATCGTTTTCACCGCGGGCAGCTTCAACAACGCGAACATCACGCTCGCTGACGGCAATGTGCAGAGCGGCGCGGCGAGCGAGTTGCAGGAGTTTACGATTGCGGTTGAGGGCGCCAGCGCGGTGTTGAGCAACCCGAGCCAGAACGGTTCTGTGGACATCAATGTTCTCAATCGCCGCAACTACATCGATGTGACGTTCTCTGCACCGACCAGCCCGGTGGGCGTGAGCATTGATCGCAGTTCGATCACGGACCTCGCACCGGAATTCACGCTGACGGGTTCAGGATTGGGCTCAGTGCTTCTCGATGAAGGACAGGCGCCGCTTTACCTGGCGGATGAATCGACGGCGACAGAGCTGAAGTTCCGTTACTGGCTGGTCGGCGAGTTTGCCGGAGGTGTGACCGACACCGTGACGCTGACCTACCTGGCGGACAGTTGGGCGTATGTCACGGCGGCAGCCAGCACCAGCGGCACTGCATCGCTGAACTTCTCCGAGCAGCGCGGCTCGTTCCGCACGGTGCAGGAATTCATCGACGTGGAATTTCCGCTGCCGGATGCGGGCTTTGAACTGCTGGCGAGTTCCATCACCAGTGCGACGCCGACTTCGCTGCTGACGTTGAGCACGGTCGAGGGCAACTGGACGGTGAGCCTCGACAACTCGACGCCGGCGGAACGTCGCGGCAGTTCGCGGACATTCCGCTTCAAAGTGAACGTCACGCTGCCGGCGGCTCCGACGGTGGCGAGTTCGTCGGTGACGTTGAACTACACGCTGACCGACAACGCGTGGCAGGTGGTGCCGGTGGCTGGCGGCGCGGCGCAGAACGCGGATGATGATCGTGCGACGCCTTACGTGACGACGCTGGGGCTGGACAACAGCTCGGCGTTCCCGTCGCTGCTCACGGTGACGATTCCGGACGCGACGACACCGGGCTTCACGCTCGATCCGGCGACCGTGCTGGACCTCGCGGCGGAGTTTGCGTTCAACGGCGGCGGTCTGGCCACGGCGCTCAGCACAGCTTCACTTACGGGCAAAGTGGCGTTCGTCATCGATCCGTTGCGTCAGCCGCTGGCGACTGGTAACCCGAATCAGTTCCAGTTCTACGTGAATGTCATCGCGGTGAACTCGGCGCTGCCGTCCACCGAGAACTTCACGCTGACGCTGCCCTACGACTTTACGGGCGACAGTTGGGGCTACACGGGTGCTGACGTGGTGAGCGGCGGAACCGACGGCGGCGAAGAAGTCGAGTTCACCAACCTCGCGGCGACCAACAACCGCAGTTACATCGATGTGACGTTCTTCCCGAGCCGTGGCACGGGTGTGACGCTCGTTGAGTCGTCCATCATTGAAGCCGGCGTTGAGGAAGCGGAGTTCAGCTTCGGCGGAGTGGGCGCGGGATTGCCGGCAAGCCGCGTGACCTTGGTGGGTGCGCCGAGCGCGCTGGGCAACGGCGTTTATCGTTACTATCTCCAGAACGACTTTGTGCTGGGCAACGTGGCAGTCAGCTTCGCTGCGGATGCGTGGACGGACAGCGCGAGCAACGGCAACATCGCGTTCACGCAGACGTTCACGGTCCAGGGCAGCACGGCGGATGCGACGAATCCAAAGGCGGGCGCGACGGTCGGCTCCGGCGTGTTGAATAACGGCGGCTACATTGAAATCACTTTCCGTCCGACCGCCGGCAGCGCGCTCGACCTGAGCACCATCAACGGCGACGAGTTCATACTGAAGCGCGCGGATGGTTCGACGGTGAGCTTCACTGGCGCACCGCAGCGCGTGACGACAATTACGGTCACGGGTGAAAATGGTCTGCCGGAGGAAGTCGAAGTGGACGGCACGGTGTATCGTTACTTCTTCAGCGGCACTCTGGCGGAAGGCGAATACACCATCGAGTTCAACGAAGGCAGTTGGACGGATACCGCAGGCAACTACAACCTCGCCGAGACGGAACGCTTCTACGTCGTCGAGGCCAAGGCGTCATTGGCCGATCCGCTGCGCGGCAAGAGCATCGACCGCGAGGTGTTGAATGATCGCCGCTACATCGACATCACGTTTACGCCGGTCAGCGGTCGCAAACTCAATCTCGGTTCCATCACGGATTCCGGCGCGGAATTCACGCTGACGGGCGCGGACGGCGAGAACGTCGTGCTCAATGGAACGCCGACGCAGCCGGGCGCGCTCGCGGGCACGAACACGTTCCGCTACTCGTTCGCCGGCCAGTTCGACACCGGTAAGCTGACGGTCGCATTCGTCGCGAATAGCTGGCAGGACGACGCCGGCAACGGCGGCGCGGCGACCAGCGAAGCGGTGGCGGTCATCACGCAGGCGCAGTCGTTCTTCATCGAGCTTTCGGGCGGCGTGGAACTGCGTCTCGCGGATCTGCTTGACGAGCCGTTGATGAGCGCCAAGGCGCAGGTAACGCTGGAGCTGGATTTTGATCGCAATGTCTTCGAGTTGTCTTTCAGCGGTTCGCTTTCCATCTACAAGCTCGGTCCGGTTGGCGCGACGGCGGGCCGTTTCGTGCTCGACATGAGCTACACGCTCAGCGACTCGCCGCAGTTCTGGGGCGTGGCGACGTTGCAGACGAACTTCGAGGAGCTGGAACAGTTCGGCCTCTACATCCTCGGCAACGGCACGCTGCAGATCAACACGACGGACTTCACGAAGACCGAGACGCTCACACTGCCGGGCATCGGCCCGAACAACACCGACCTCACTCGCACCTACACGCTCACACCGAAGACGTTCGCGGTGGAGATTGTCGGCGGGCTCCGCGTGCGTCCGCCGGGAGTTGATTCGGATCTGTTCCGGATGCAGGGCGGCTTCTACCTGAAGATTTCGCCGCAGCGCTTCGAGATCTTTGCCACCGCATCGCTCAGCTACGGCATTGGCGCGGCGCAGGTGACTTACGGGGAAGCGACCGGTCTGCTGGTAGTGGTCGTGCAGCCGACGCGTCCGGGTGAAATCCCCGGTGTCGCCGGTTCGTTCACGGTCAGTTCGTCCGCCGGCATCGGCCTGCCGAACGTCGGGACGCTGTTCAAGATCGAAGGCTCGGTCTCCGTGATGTTCAACACCACGTTTGCGGATCAAGTCTTCCAGATTCCCGAATCGTTCCTGCCGTTGCTCAAGCCCGGTGATCCGACGCGGATCGAGGTCTTCGGTTCAACGCCCGGTCTGGATGGCCGCAAGAATCCTTCGGCTGCTCCAGCGATTTACTTCGTCGTCTCCATCCAGGCGGAGATCACCATCGCGCAGGTGATCACGCTCACCGGCTTCATCCAGATTGCGGCAGGCGTGGAAGATCTCGGCGGCGGCAACTTCCGAGGGTTCCTGAAGGTCACGGGCGCTGTGGGCGCGGACATTCCGCTTTTGGGCGCTTTGTCCGGGACGCTGAATCTGAATGCGTATGTCAGCAATGTGCCGGGTGAAACCGGCATCATCGGTCGCATCCAGTTGTCGCTGGCGAGCAATCGCATTCCGGGCATCCAGTTCGACGGCGACTTCCTGCTGGAGATCAATACTTTTGGATCGACGCGATCGATTGAGACGTTCCTCATCCACGAGTCGGGTCCGAACGAAGGCAAGTTCCAGCGCGAAGCAAACGGTCGCTTGAAGGTGGGCGACGTTCAGGTCGCGAGCGGCTGGCGGCTCGTGATGAGCGGGAAGTTGATCCTCGCGAATCTGCTCACGCTCGAAGGCAAGTTCACATTCGAGCTGAACTCGGATTACTTCGAGGTTACTGCGGTGGCGCGCTTGCGCCTCGATCCGATTGGCGATATCGAGTTTACCGGCGTCCTGCGCATCGATGGAACGGGCTTGATCGCCCATATTGGCATTACGCTCGACGCGAGTTTTGGGCGCAGTATCGGGCTGCAGTTCGAGCTTAGCGCGTTCCTTGACATCAATACCACGGGGGTCTCCCGCACGTTTGATCTGCTTGGCACCCAGGTGACGGTCGCTCCGGGCGTGCGCATCCACATCGAAGGCGCGGTGAACTTCCTCGGCTTTGCCCAAGGCAGCGGCATGGTCGACATTCTGATCGGTAACGCCGGGATCCGCATCCAGTTCGCCGTCAGCTTCAGCCTTGGTGGTCTCTCGTTCAGTGCGAATGGATTGGCGGCGGTCTACACCGATTCGAATCCAGGCCTGATTCTCGATCTTGCAGTGAGCGCCCGCGCAGATGTGTCGGTCTTCGAGATCGAAGCCGCTGGCCGGCTTAAGCTGAACACCACTCGCGCAACGCGCGATGGTGTCGCACCGGGCTTCCTGCTCTCGCTGAACGGCAAGGTGGAATTGTTGAAGGTGCTGAAGTTCAACGCGGGCTTTGAAGTCATCGTGCGCGACAACTACTGGCGCTTTAGCTTCAACGCGGGCATCGACTTCTTCGGTCTCGTGACCCTGAACGGCGTCGGTTACCTCGACTCGCGCGGTAACTTCGACATCGCGCTCACTGGCCGGATGGTGCTTGGTAGCGAGAGCTTCGGTCTGGTCGGCAGCTTCCACTTCCGGGTGGTGTCGGAATACATTATCGATGCGACGGGTAATCCGTACTATCGCTTCCTGCTGAGCGGCGGTGCCTCGGTGAAGGCGCGATTGTTCGGTATCACGCTGGCGGGCCTTGGACTGAGCTTTGAGTTCCGTGCGCAGGGTGCAGGGCGCGTGCCGATTGAGCTGTCCGTGACCGTTGAGATTGAACTTCTGTTCTTCACCATCTCGAAGACGGCGACGTTCAACATCGGCTACATCGAGTTGCCGAAGCCAGTCTTCCTCGCGGGAAATGCAACGGGTAATCCGCGTAACTGGAACGGCGGCGAGTTGGTGTTGAACATGGGCGACCGTGGTTCGGCGCGAAACCTCGCGAATGATGCCGAGAATGAATCCTTCATCGTCGAGCAGATTGGCGGCACGCAGAACAACGCGACCATTCAGGTGACGGCGATGGGCCGCACGCGGGTTTATGAGAACGTGCGCAGCATCCGTGCGAATGGCGGCACGGGCAATGACAGCGTGTGGATCAAGCCGGGCGTGACGGTTCCCGTTTCGCTGAACGGCGGTTCGGGCAGTGACGCGCTGATTTATCAGGGCAGCGGCGGTGCGACGGTTGAGGGTGGCTCGGGCGAGGATTACATCGAGACATCCGGCGAGTCTGAAGTTTGGGTGTACGGCGGCGACAGTTTGAACACGGCGGGTGATTCGGGCGATTATATTGCGCACTCTGGTCCAGCTCGGGCTCATATCTTCGGCAATGGCGGCAACGACAAGATTTTCGGTGGCAGGGGTGCGGATGACATCAACGGTGGCGACGGCAATGACGAAATCACCGGTGGCGGCGGCGCGGATGCCATCAACCCGGGTGCCGGGGATGATCTTGTGCGCCTTGCGTTCGATGGCTTTGGTTCCGTGATTACGGATCCGTCGGGCAGTGACTCGCTCATCGTCACCGGCACCAACGCTGGCAACAACGTCACCATCAAGCCCGGTGCGAGCGCGGGCCAGATCTTGTTCGAATCCACGGGCACCATCACTGGCAACGGAATTGAGAGCGTGCGCTTCGACGCCGGTCAGGGCGCGGACACGGTGACGGTGGAGGACCTCGGCAACTCTGGCGTGACCAGTGTGACCATCGATACCGGCAAACGCCTGACCACCGTGGGCACGTTGCGCGACAGCCGTGGACGCGAGACGCCGCTGGTGGCGATTGCCAATGACGGCGCGGCGGACTTGGTGACGATTCGCGGCACGGACTCAGCGGAGACCTTCACGCTCACAACCGGCAGCGATTCCAACAGCCAGATGCGCACGCTCGTGACGCAGGGCTCGCGGCAGTTCTCGATCTACAACAGCGTCCGCAGCGAAGGCGACACACTGCTCATCGACAGCAAGGGTGGAAACGACACGATTAACGCCGCCGGCATGACGGGCACCGACTTCATCGCGCTGCAGGTGGCGGCGGGTTCGGGCGACGACCGCGTGATTGGTTCGGCGTTCAATGACCGCCTCGACAGCGGCAGCGGGGATGACGTGGTGACGGGTGGCACGGGTCGCGACACGTTCATCGATGAGTCGGGCACCGACACGTTGGTTGAGTCGAACAACGCCGACATGGGCTTGTTCAAGAATCTGTTCGTCGTCGGCACGGTGGACTCCGGCGTGAACTTCTACAGCGCAACCGCGACGGTGGAAGACCTGAACGGCATCTTCGAGCGCGCGACCTTGACGGGTGGCGCGGGGAACAACGCGGTCGCCGTCGGTGACTTGGAGAATATCGTGGGTGCCGGCAACATCCGCTACATCGCGCAGCCTTGGGCGGGCACGGTGACGATCGACGACACGGGCGCTGGCGGCAGCGACAAGTTGAACGTGGTAACGCCGCTCCAAGGCACGGGCATCACTGGCTCCATCGAGACGGTGGTCATCGGTGGAACGACGTATCGCACGGTGAACTTCGAGGAGCTCCCGGATTACGCGATCTTCCGAAACGTTGAGGATGTGACCATCACGCTTGGCGTTGGTGCGGATATCTTCACGCTCAACGGTACACACGCTGGTCGCACGGTGGTGAATGGCCTGGGCGGTGGAGACAAGATCGCGATTCAGAACATCTCTGGCGAAACGATCATCAACGGTGGTGGTGGCGACGACGAGATCTTCATCAGCAGCAACGTGGAGCTTGTGGAGACGGACCCAGTGAATCAGCCGGGAGTCTTCTCCTTCATCAACACGACAGGTTCCGCGAACAACATCGCTGCGTCACTGACCGTGAACGGCGGTGAAGGCACGGACTTCGTAACCATCGACGACACGACAGATGCGACCGTCAACACAGCAACGATTACCAACTCCACTGTCACAGGCATCTTCGCGGTGACGGGCAACATGGCTTACAGCGGGTTGGAGTATCTCGACATCTACCTGGGCCCGGCAGGCAATACGGTGAACGTCGAATCCATCGTAGCGGCGACGACGATTCGATCCGGCACGGGCAATGACCTCGTGAAAGTGAGCTCGCAGGCCAGTGGAGGTAATCCGGCGGTGGGCACGCTGAACACCATCCTGAACGCGCGTCTCACCTTGGAGGGTCAGGGCGGAACGAGCGACGCGGTGCGGCTCTATGACAGCGGCGACACGACGGTGAATCGCGGGGTGCTTTCGGGTAGTCGCGTGACTGGATTGGGAATGACGGTCGGCATCGATTACTCGGGCTTCGAGCTGTTCAACCTCTGGCTCGGCAACGGCTCGGATAATCTCTTCATCGACTCCACCATCGCCGGCATTTCCACGATTGAAACCGGCGATGAGACCGCGCAGCCGAACCTGACGAACGACGTCGTCAACATCGGTGGTACGGGCGGCGTGACGACGGTTCGCGCGGGCAACGGTGCGGATGTGATTCGCGTGAACTTCGATCAAGACGGCGTGCAGACGTTCCTCAACGGCCTCGGCGGCCCGTTGACGGTGGAAGGCAATGGCGACAGCGACCGCTTCGAGGTCGGCCTGTCCGGCCAGGGCGCGTCGCTTATCAACGTGGTTGGCGAAACCACGGCAGGTTCGGCGAACGATGAGCTGCGCATCTTCGGCACGAACAACGCGGACTTGTTCCTGTTCCGTCCGCATGTGATTGCGACGATTGAGGTCGATGCGAACCGCCAGCCAGTGGAGAACCCGGAGATTGAGCGAGTCAATTATCTCGGCATCTTCGGCGGCCAGATTCGCGTCTATGGCCGCGAGGGCGACGACACGTTTGTCTTCGATGACACCAGCGCGCCGCTCGAAGTCTTCGGCGACGCGGGCGATGACCTCTTCCAAGTCGGCCAGATGTTCCGCTCGCCGCGCGACGTGACGAATCCGTTCAATGGTCTGCTTGCGGACGATTATTTCGAGACCACACTGACCACGCGCGGTTACCTGAGCAACGGCATCAGCGAAGCGGCGACGCTGCACGGCGGCTTCGGGCGCGACAGCTTTACGGTCTATCGCAACAAGGCGCAGCTCTTCCTGCTGGGTGAAGAGGACGATGACTCGTTCCGCATCCGGGCGTTCGTGAAGGTGAATCCGGATGATCCGAAGGCGCCGTTCACGAACATCAACGGTGGTCAGGGCGCGGATTTCATCTCGTTCACCGTGAATGCGCCGGTGCGCGTCGAGGGCGGCGACGGCTTCGATACGTTGACGGTGGTGGGTACGGAGTTCGGCGATGACTTCGTGGTTTCCGATCAGGGCGTGTATGGTGCGGGCCTGTTCGTGACGTATGCGACGATTGAGAAGCTCATTGTCGATGCGCTCGAAGGCAACGATCGTTTCTTCATTCTGAGCACGCCGGAAGGTGTGGCGGTGGAACTGGTCGGCGGCGTGGGCAGTGACACGTTTAATGTCGGTGGCGGCAATGAGAGCCGCCCGATCACGGTCGTCAGTCGCAGCCTCGAAGGTCACAGCGGGTTGATCGATCACCGCAGCCTGAGTCTCGATTACAACAGCATCTTCATCCAGGACCTCTCGGTAAAGGTGGCGGACAACGACGCAGCGGGCGTGGTCATTCAGCTCGTGGATGGTCCGTTGCGCGTCTTCGAATCGCCGCTCGCGCCGGTGACCTTCGTGCAGCAAACCTATCGCGTGATGCTGACGCGGTCGCCATTGGAGAACGTTCGCATCACCGCAGCGCCGTCCGCCCTGCGTGAACGTGATGAGCGCGCCGGCGGGAAGAGCATCCAGTTGAACGGCAGTTCTGCGGGCGTGACGCTGGTGTTCGACCGCACGAACTGGTTCATCCCACAGACCATCACCGTCACGGCGGAACAGGATGTTCTCGCGGAGGGTCGCCAGACGATTCTCATCCAACACTCGATGGTGCAGGGCGGCAGTGCGGATGACGGCGGTGCGTATGATCGACTGGCGGTGCCGAGCGTGCCGGTGGATGTGATCGATGATGACGTGGCGGAAGTGATCGTCATCCAGACGGGTAACGAGAATCTGGTTTCCGAAGCGTGGGCGGCGGGTGCTTCCAATCCGAGTGACACGTATGCGGTCTTGCTGACCAAGGCTCCGACCGGACCGGTGACGATTGAGCTGACGGACGACGGTCAGATCGAAACGCTGGACGGCGCCCTCAACGTGCTGCCGGCTCTGAACTTCACCACCGTCAACTGGAACACGCCGCAGACGGTCACGGTGCGCGCTGTGCAAGATACGGCGAAGGAAGGTTTCCACTACTCACGCATCAGCCATCGCATCACAAGTTCGTTGAATGACTTTATCGGAGTGACGGTGAGCGATGTCCGCAACGGACTTGCGGCGGCGGTGAACCGCGACCTGACCAGCCCGGTGACAGCAGAGGTTTCCGGCACCGAGATCGTGTTCTCCGGCCCGGCCTTCACGTTTACGGCTGGCGCGAATGTGACGAGCTTCACCGGTACGCGCGCATTTGCTGATGCGACGCTGGCGTTGAGCGGAATCGTGGCCTCCGGCAACACTTGGACGATTCGCCTGAACGGCGTGCCTTATTCCTACATCGCGGATTCAGACGACACCCTGCCGAACGTCGCCCTGGAGCTGGCGAATGACATCAATTACGACGGGGTGTATGCGGTCACCTTGGACGGCACCGACCTCGAAATCGTGCCGGTGGAAGATGAGTTCTCGTTCTCAGCCGTACTGACCGAGGGCACGGGCACCATCACCGGCACGGCGAGCGCGACGCACTATGTCGAGGTCCGAGCGACGTTCACCATCGGTTCGTCGATTGCGCGTGGCGATAACTGGGGCTTCACCTTGAACGGCGAGGATTACGAGTATGTCGCCGGCGAGAATCGCGAGAATTACAACCCAGCGTTCATCGACTTCCGCATCGCGGACGACGATGTGCCGGGCGTGCTGGTGACGCAGTCGAATGGTTCCACGAACGTTGTGGAGCCGAGCGATTGGGTGGTCTTGGGTAACGGACTCGTGACCCAGATTCTCCCCAGTGTGCTGGTTGGTGGGCAGCCCAAAACCCAGTTTGTCGGAGACTTCGGCACCTCGGTGCTGAATGAGTTGCCGTTGCATGACTCCATTTACAATGCGCAAAACATCGACCTCGGCAAATGGAACGAGATCGCAAATACCGACATTTTCAGTTCCACGTCGATTCCGCATCTCACGATTCTTGGAAAGGGAAATGCGGACACGGACTTCTACCGCTTCGACATCACCGACGCGATGCTGGATGAAGCAGTGGGCCGCAGTGTCACGGCCATTTTCGACATCGACCACGGCTACGAGATTGGCGACGCAATTGTCTGGGCGAGCCGCCTACGGTTGTATGACGGCGATGGACGGTTGATCACCCAGGGCCCGGGCTTCTCGAACCCGATTTCCGCCGAAGGCGCGGGCGGCAGTTCAACATGGTTGGATGATTTCCTGACCGTCGAGCTCACGGCCGAAGGCACGTATTACATCGAGGTATCGAACTGGTTGTCGTTCGGCGGCATCCCGGAAGGCGTGGATTACCAGCTCAACGTCTCGATGGAAGGCCATCCGACCGACGGCTTCATCTTCTCCACGGAACCGATCGCGGAAGATGAGATTGGCAACAACACATCACAGAACATCGAGCCCGATCAGCCGGATGAAGAGAGTAACTTCTACACGTTCTACGACGCGTTGGTCGGCAACACCCACCTCGGTGGCAGCATCGATTTCCAAACGCCTTACGCGCGCATCCAGGGTTCAGGCGACGGCACGTTCGATATCTACGAATTCGAGATCACTCCGGAGATGCTCAACCCGCCGGCGCTGCGCAACCTGACTGGCACGCGCGATACGTCGAATTACTTCACCAGCATCAGTGTGGCCCTGAACGGCACCGTGACGCCGGGTGATGTCTGGACGCTGAACCTCCGTTACCGGAACTACTCCTATCCAGTGCAGCCAGGCGAAACGACCCTTGCGCAAGTGGCACAGGGGCTCGCGAATCTGTTGCCGGCCCGCTACACCGTGACACCCGGTAACGGCACGTTGACCATCGCAGATCCGAATGGCTTCACCATTGGCGGCGTGACGCAAATCGTCCAGAAGGCAGGCGATGTGACGCGCAAGATCGCGCCGCAACGCACGGACAATTCGCCGGTGGAATTCAGCTCCATTGACGTCGCGCTCTCGGGCACGCCGACGGTGGGTGACTTGTGGTATGTCGCCTTGGATGACATCGAGTATGCCTTCCCGGCGGCAACGACTTCCTTGACGGATGTGGCCATCGGCCTTGCCGCTCAGATTCCGAACACCTATACCGTGTCGCGCACCGGCACGACGATCAGCATCAGCCGGACGACGGAGTTCCACGCGGAGTTTGGCGTGACTGGCCGCGAACCGAGCGGTTCGGCGACCATCACTGGCACACCAGTGCAGGCGGATCTGCCAATCATCAACTTTACCCAGGCTATCTTCGCGCTCAGCGGCACGGTGACGGAAGGCGACGACTGGGTGATTACCGTCAATGGCAACGCGCGCAGCGAGACAGTCGACAGCAACGACGACATCACGGACATCGCCGAGAAGCTCAAGGATAACGTCGATGGGCTGGCGGGTTACACCGCGTCTCGCAGCGGCAACACCATCACGGTAAACCGCACGACGCCGTTTACAGCAACGCTGGAAGTTCGCCCGGCCTCGGCGGTCATCGCGACCTCCACGGCCACGACAACATTGCTCTCAGTGACTGGCACGACAGTGGCGACTGATAATTGGGCGGTGCGGCTGGCGGGAACCGATTACACCTTTACCTCGGCGAGCACTTCCTTGAGCGACGTGGCGACGGGCCTGGCGAATGAGTTGAACGGAGTGACCGGTTATACCGCGGTTTCTGAAGGCAGCGTTATCGCGCTCACGCGGCTCGCGGGCGGAACCATCACGGTTTCGGATCCGGTGAAGCTGGTCTCTGGCGGTTCGGCGGACGCAACAACATCGGATGCGACGCTGGTGGAACTGACCGGTTCGGCTGGTGGAACGTGGAGCGTGACCATCGCGGGCGTCACGGGATCGCCGTTTACCGCGACAGGCGCGAGTTTGACCGCGGTGGCGACGTCGCTTTCGAACAGCATCAATGCGGTCGCGGACTACGCGGCTTCCTTTGAAGTCAACGGCGGCACCGCAACGATCACCATTACACGAATCTCCGGCGTAGTATCGCTGGTCACCGCAGGGACAACCGGCTCGGGCAGCGCGACGGTCGATGCAGCGACGCCGACCTCAGCAACGGCGACGCTCAGCGGAACAGTGGCCAACGGTGACATCTGGACGGTAATGGTGAATGGTACGGAATACTCCGAACCCGCAACGGGCTCCGATTCCACCGTGACGCTGGCCACCGACCTGGCGAGCCAGATCGCGGCGCTCACAGGCTTCACCGCGACGATTGAAGGCTCCACGATTGTTATCACGAACCTCGCGGGCGCTGCCTTGACGGTAGGCGCACCGGTTCGCCGAATCGACGCCGGCAGCGTTGATGCGAGCACCGCGCATACGGAGACGTTGACCCTGGCAGATGCGCCCGTGGATGGAGACATCTGGACCGTCCGCGTGGGAACGACGAACTACTCGCACCCGGTTTCCTCGACCGATGATTTGACGAATGTGGTGGCTGCGTTGGTGACTCAGCTCAATGCCGATCCGAATCAAACCGCTGTCGCCAAGGGTGGCACGATTGCCATCACTTCGCTGGTCGGCACGAACTTCGCGCTGGTCTTTGCGGTAACTCCGGTGGCGCTGCCGGTGGCGGGTCGGCCGGATGTGGGCTGGGTCCAGGTCGTGGACTTCTTGACGACTCCAGCGATTGCTGCAGGCGAGAGCTGGACGTTGGAAGTGGATGGCGACACGCATCTCGCGATTGCCGATAACACGCCACTGCTGACGGAGATCATCGATGATCTGGTGGCGTCACTCACTGGCTTCACCGCATTGCGCATTGGAAACACGCTTGAGATCACGGACAGCACGGGTGCGGTGGTGGGTGTGGGGCCGCTGGTTCGCACGCGCGCGGCTTCCACCACATCTTCGCCAGTGACGGACAACGCCCGGGATCATTTCTTCGATGCGGAGGTGGAGTTGGAAGGCGCGTTCTCGGCGGGCGACACTTGGCAGATCACCATCGATGGCCGTCCATATTCGTATCTCGCACCGAGTGGCCTGTCAGCGGGCAGCAACATCGGCCAGCGCAATCTGCGCACCATCGCCAACGGCCTGGTGGCGGCCATCAACGCCGACGCCACGGCGCCGTTCGAAGCCACTCTGCTCACCGGAGCGACCTTCGAAATCACCGACAAAGTTGGCGGCGCGGGCCAGCAGGATCCATTTACGGTGGTCTTCAATCGTGGTGGTGGCCAGGTGCATGGCATCTTTGACATCGATCGTAGCAACCTCGTCTCGGGTGTCTCGCGCGTGCTGCTCCTGCGCATCTTCGGCATCGAGATCTTCGACCAGTATCCTTATCTCATCAGTCCGGTGATTGAGTTGCTCGACGAAAACGGCAATGTCCTTGCGTCCGATCACTACGGTCTCGGAAGCAACGTGATTGATCCGGGCAGCACAACGGATCGTGATCCGTTCCTCGAATACGACTTCACGGCCGATGGCATCTACCAGGTGCGCGTCCGTTCGTATGTGGATTACCTCGTCGATAATCCGTTCTTCCAGGACGGATTTGTGAACGGTGTGTCCAGCGGCCAGGGGTACGTCCTGAACATGTCCGTTCAGAACCATGACGTGAACCCGAACGCCATCGCGCTGGCGGACAGCCGCAAGCCCAAGACCCTGACCATCGTCGAGGGAACCGGCAAAGGACAGTCCACGACCATCATTGGCTACGATCCGGAGACCAAGACCTATACGTTGAACACTGAGTTCAATACCGCGCCGGATTCAACCAGCCGGTTTGAGATTTCCTACCAGCTCGAAACTGAGTTCCCGGGAGTGTATGCGCCGGTCACGGATCAGTATGAGATCGTGCTGACCGGACGGCCTCAGGGCGAAGTGATCATCGATGTCACGCCGCAGATGACGCGTACCTACAATTCCGATGAAGCGTTCAATCCCGCGACCAACTTCGGCGAGAACGAGGCCGTTCAGGTCCGCGTGGCGGCGCCGCGGGCGCGGGTGGTGTTGGATGGTTCCGTGGTCACGAACGAGACGTGGCAACTGACGCTCACCTCGGCGAACCTTGCGACCGTTCGCACGGCCAATGTCCCGGTCACGACGGGAACTTCGATGACTGCCCTGGTGACCGCGTTCCTCACGGCGGTGAACTCCACCGGCCTCTACAGCGCGGTCATCGACCCGACCGACTCGGAAGCCTTCATCATCACGAGCGTCAGCGGTGATGCGTTCTTCCTCGACTCGCTCATCACGCCCGAGACGCTGGGCGGATTCTCTGTCACCGGAATCGCAGGCACGAGCGGCTGGCGTCAGGTGGACGTCGAATTGACTGGCGAGATCGCGCAGGGCGAGGTATGGACGCTGGCGTTGGGCGGTCAGAACTTCACCTACACTGCCGGTTTCCGCGCGACGCTCGCCGACGCGGTGACGAGCTTTAAGACCCAGATTGCCGGCAGCCCGATCGCGAATACGTTCGACGTGCTGGCGCGCGGGCGGGTGTTGAGCATCAACCGCCGCGATGGAGCGGATTTCACCATCAGCCACGGCATCACGCCGGACAGCCAGGGAACGATCACGCTGACGCCGCAGTTGGTCTTTGACACCAATAACTGGAGCACGCCGCAGACGGTGACAGTGATGGCGATCGATGACGCCGTGGTGGACGGCAGTGACGCGCTGGTCTTCCCGGCGCCCGAGGAACGCGTGAACACGGTGCGCGGTCCGATCACGGTGGACGGTGGCGTGCGCGTGCAGGAGGAACGGTTCCTCAACAATCCGTTCACGTTCCCGGGCGAGACGAACTATCCGTTGGCGGACGGCACGATCGGCAGCATGTCCGAGGTGGAAGAGCAGGTCACAATCACCGACGTGTATGCGCTGCACACTGGACCGACCTTCGGTTTGCGCCCCGGCTTTGATCCTCGCATTAATGAAGCGCTTTATGCGCTGACCATTCTCGATGGTCCGGCCATCGACGTGGAGAACGACATCGACTTCGTGTCGGAAAACATCCTGACCGTCGGCAACACTGCGCCGTTTGACGCAGAGTTCAGCTACAGCGGTCTCGGGTCCTCGGAGCGCATGACGTTCCGTGGTATTCCGAATCTGGCGCAGTTGACGACAATCGACTGGGAAGATGTGACCGTGCAGTTGCGTGGTGCGGTGAAGGCGAATGAGACATGGACCATCACACTGGATGGCACGCCCTATGACGCCACCGCGGCAGATACCAGCATGCTGGCTCTGGTGCAGGCGCTTGATGCCGAGATTCCGGCTGATTACGAAGTCAGTCTTCTGACCAGCGTTCTCGGCTCGCGGCTGTTTGTTCGTCGCACGGATGGAGCGGCGTTCGGCTTTAACTTCGCGGTGTCCGGCAGCAGCGAAATCGAGACAACGATTCGCGGCACGCCGGATCAGTCGGCGATTGGCGATATCCAGTGGCGCGAAGCTTCGTTCTTCCTGAGCGGTTCGTTGCTGGCGGGCGATGTGTGGACGCTGGACATCGGCGGCAACACGGCGAGTTACACGGTGCTGGATTCCGCAACGCCGGTCGGCGAGATGATGGAAGAGCTCGTCGAAGACATCCCGAATTCGTTCCAGCCGGGCATCTCTGGCGACACGATTACGTTGTTCCTGCCGTGGCCGACGGACGAAGATACCGGTTATCCAATTGAGCCCGGCGTGGGTGCTGCCTACTTCTACGCGCCGATCAACCTGAACGTCCGCGTCAACGAGTTGACCCAGGTCGATACGCTGAATGTCTTCAACGGCCAGAGTCCGGCGAATGACGAGGCGGTGCTGACTGACGATCGGCTGACCGGTCTCGGCATGGGCGGCGATACGATTATCGCCGGTGAAACGATTCGCGGTGGCATCGGTTACTTGAACCTCGAAGCCGTGCGCATCGAACTCGGCACCGGTGACGACTTACTGACCATCGAATCGACCCACCAGGGTTCGACCACGGTGACGACCGGTTTGGGCGCGGATGGCGTCATCATCAAGAGCATCGGCGGTCACACCATCATCGAAACGGGCGATGGCGACGACGAAGTGGTCGTGGGGAACGACGATCTGCTCGTCGATCAAATCACCAGCCTGTTGACCATCGATACGGGTGCGGGCGACGACATGCTGACGGTGAACGACAGCGGCGATACGAATGCAAACACCGGCACGCTGACGCGCACGACCTTGAACGGCCTCGACATGCCGACCGTCGCCGAGGTCCAACGGATCGCGGTGCAGGCGGCGTCTGGCACTTATCGTCTGCGCGTGGATGGCTACGGCACGGAAAGCGGTCTCCCAAATTCCACTTCGGTGTTGCGCTTCGATGGCTTCGCGGAGGTGTCGCTCGATTACGTTTGGACGGCGGCCGAAGTCCGGACGGCCCTCCGCTCACTCTACGGCACGGACGACATTGAAGTGACCGAGGTGCGCACCACGGAGACGGTGACTTATGATGTCGCGTTCGTGCGCGAGCTGGCTGGTCAGGACATGCAGTCGCTGGTCTGGGCGGATACGCGGGGCACCACACAACTGATCCCGGCGGAAGAAGCCTCCGTCAATGTCGTGGCCAGCACGGCGAGGGATGGAACTGCCATCCCCACCCGCGACACGGTTGAGAAACTGACTGTCACGGCAACAGCCGGCACGTTCCGCATCGGCCTGCGTTTGGATGCAGACGATTTGTCTTCGGTGACTTATACGGCGGCGATCGACTTCGACGCGACTGCAGAGGAAGTGTTGGCGGCCCTGAGTGCGTTGCTGAACCCGAACAATAGCAATCCGGCGAAGCCGTCCACCGACAATGTCGCCGTCAGCCAGTATGGATCGATCTATCACATCCGGCTGCAAGGCGAGCAACGTAGTCTCTACATTCAGGAAGGAGATCTCGACCTCGCGCAATTGACCGGCACCGCGACGCTAGTGCAGCAGATGGACGGCATCGCCTACTACGGCGTCGAGAACATGGAGATCGATCTCGGCTCTGGCTCGGACGTGCTACATGTCGCCAGCACCGGTGCGCAGACCGCGATTTACGCAGCGGATGGCGAGGATACCGTCCACGTCCGCACCATTGACCATGCGACGGTGATTTACGGCGGCGATGAGAACGATCGAGTCAACGTCGGCGGTCAATTCGGTCTCTCGAACCTGCCCGGCACATTGAACGGAATCTCCGCGTTGCTCACGATCGACGGCGGCGACCAGACCACGCAGGACGTCCTGACGCTCGATGACACCGCGGACAGCATCAACAACGTCGGTCGCCTGAGCATGACGCGCGTGCTGGGCTTGGGCATGGCCGAGGGCATCAGCTACGTGCGCTTCGACCGGTTCCACCTGAACCTCGGTTCGGGCGCCGACGTGCTCCGCATCTACAGCACGCACGGCAACGAAACCGACTCGATTGAACGCGCTCTGAACAAGCAGACATTCGTTACGTCGGGTGCGGGCAACGACACCATCAACGTCGGTAACAACGGTGTGGATCTCACGGACATTCCACTCGCTGACCTCGCGCCGGGTGTGGACAACGTCGGTGACCTGCTCGACATCGAAGGCATGGGCGGCCGCGATGTCCTGAATGTCGATGAACGGATCGACAGTTCGAACAACGTCGGCCGTCAGCTCGCGGGAGTTGTGACGGACAGCCTTCGCCCGAGCCGCACGAGTGACGCCGTAATCGACGGTCTCGATCTCACTGGGCGAATCGGTCACTTCACGTTCGAAGTCGTGAACTTCCTGCTAGGCATGGGTGACGACGAATTGACGATCGTAGTTGGCGAAGCGGCCAAGGAAGAGACGAACATCTACGGCGGTCCCGGTGACGATCACATCCGCTTCTTTGACGGTCAGTTCATCACGGGCGAACTCGATGGTGAAGCAGGCCTCGATGACACGGTCGATTACGCGCTGTGGACCGGCTCCATCACAGTCAATATGCCGATTGGTCGCGCGACGGGAATCTTCCGTGGTTTCGATGGCGGCTTGAGCAATGTTGAGAACGCGCTCGGCGGCTTGAGCAAGGACTTCTTGATTGGCGACGGCGCGGACAACGAACTCGATGGCAACGAGCAGGATGACTTCATCCAGGGCGGCTTCGGCAACGACACGCTCGAGGGCGGATCCGGCAATGACTTCATGGAAGGCGGCACGGGCGACGATTGGTATGTCTTGGTGCCGGGCAGTGATGACCGCGTGGTTGATGTGGCTGGCCATGACACGTTCGACTTCTCCGACGCTGTGCGCGCCATCACGGTGGATCTGCGGCTCGACAGCGGAGAGTTCCAAACGGTGGACATTGCGCTGAACCGACTTTCCATCCGCGGCGTGATTGAAGATTTGGTCGGCTCGGACTTCGACGACGTGGTGCAGGGTAATTCGGCAGACAACGAGATTTGGGGTGGACTGGGCGCTGATCAAATCCGCGGCGGCAGCGGTGCGGATACCATCCATGGCGAAGCGGGCATCGATACGCTGAACGGTGAATCGGGCAATGACGAACTCTTCGGCGGTGCCGATGCTGACACGCTCTTCGGCTTCGAGAATGACGACGTCCTGCACGGTGGCCTCGGCAATGACTCTCTCTACGGCAACAGCGGCGATGATCGTCTGTCCGGTGACGAAGGTGACGACTTGCTGGATGGTGACTCCGGCCACGACCTGCTGTTCTTCGACACGGCCTTGACGGGTGTCACGGTGGATCTCGCGGCGCGCACAGCGACGGATGGCTTGGGTGGCACGAATAGTCTCGTCAGCATCGAAGGCGCAATTGGAACGGCCTTTGTGGATCAATTGACCGGCGATGACGTGGCGAATGAATTCCGTGGTGGCGTTGGCAACGACGTTATCAACGGCGCTGGCGGCGGAGACTTAATCTCCGGTGACGCAGGGCTCGACACGATCTCCGGCGGCGAATCCAGCGATGTCTTCGAATGGAGTGAAGGTGACGAAAGCGACGATATCAACGCCGACACTGGCGCGAGCGACTTGTTGCGCGTAACGCTGGGTGACAGTGCGGATGTCGTCAGCATCAACACCGTTGCTGCGGCGGCGTCGCGAATGGAGCGGACAAGCGGCACTGCGTTTGCAATCAACTTCCTGAACATCCACTACATCGAACTCAACACAGGCGGCGACGACGATGTTGTCACGATTTCCGGAGAAGTGTTGCCGACGTTGCTGCGTATCACGATTGATGCGGGCGCGGGTGACGACCGCATCGAAGGCGCGCTCAGCGGTGGTGGGGCCGGTTCGTTCTCCACGGTCGCGATGGTTGTCACCGGCGGCGAAGGCAATGACCGCTTCTACAGCGGTTCCCGCTCGGATCGGTTCGACGGCGGCGATGGCTTTGACACGATTGATTACTCGCGCGCTCCGGCGGCGGTAACGGGCAAGCTGCCCGAGTTCCGAACGGTTACGGATCGTGAAGGCGTGACGACGATTGTCCCGGTAGAGGGTCGCGTGACGAACGACGGTTATCGTAGTCGCGATACGTTGGTCTGGATCGAGGAGATGGTCGGCTCGGAGTTTGCCGATCGGCTGACTGGCAGCAGCTTGAATGACGTTATCCGTGGTGGCGGCGGGGCGGATCGCATCAAGGGCGGTTTGGGCAATGACCAGATCTTCGGTGACGCGGGAATCGACAATCTCAATGGCGACGCGGGCGACGACATCATTGACGGCGGCAGCGAGAACGACGTTGTGCGCGGCGGCGCTGGCAACGATTTGCTCCTGGGTGGCCTCGGCAATGACTCGCTGCGTGGCGACGCGGGTGTGGATCGTTACCAACATGAGGCAGGCAGCGATACGTTCACCGCGGATGCGTTCGACGTTGTCGACTACTCGAACGCGCCGGTCGGCATCACGGTCGACATGGCTGCGAACTCGAAGTATGGCACTGCAGCGGACGGCACGGGTGACATCGACCGCCTCGTGAAGGTGACTTACGTCATCGGAACGCCGTTCAATGACACGCTCTTGGGTAACTCGGCGGTGAACATCCTCGTCGGTGGCGAGGGCGACGACACGATTGACGGACGCCTCGGCGACGACCGGATCATCTGGAACGACGGCGATGGCACGGACACGTTGTCTGGCGGCGGTGGACTGAAGGATACGCTGGAGATCTTCGGCTCGTCGCTCGCGGACACCATCGTCATCGACGCGCTCAATGCAACGACGTTGCGCATCTCGCGCACGAACGGCGTGGCCTTTGTGGTCACCGGCACCGGCTTCGAGAATCTAACGCTGAATACCCTAGGCGGAGATGATGTGGTGACGGTCAATGCCTTTGCCGCGCCCACGGCCACGCTGCTCACGGTCGATCTCGGCGCGGGCAACGATTCCTTCAACGGTTCTGCCGGAGTGATGCCGATGACCGTTCGCGGCGGTGAAGGTGATGACACAATCGTCGGCGGTACAAACCGCGACAGTCTCTTCGGCGGCGCTGGTCGTGACACGGTCGATTACTCGGCGGCGGCGGGTGCCATCAAGGCGCGGTTGAACAGCACTGTCACCCGCACCGGTGCGCGCAACGATGTCGACAAGTTGCTGGAGTTCGAACGCCTGATCGGCACGGAGTTCGCCGACACGATTTCGGCGACGGGGAATGCCGAGATTCTTGCGCTTGGCGGCAACGACCGTGTCACGGTCAGCAATGGCACGAACATCCTCGACGGTGGCGATGGTAACGATGTGCTGCGCGGTGGTTCGGGCGACGATCTCCTGATCGGTGGCGCTGGCGACGACAACTTGCAGGGCATGCGCGGCTCGGACCGCCTGCGCGGTGGAGAAGGTAACGATCGTCTCGACGGCGGCTCGGATCGCAACGTGGACTTTGCCGACTACAGCGACGCGACGGTCGGGGTGGTTGTCGACATGGCTACCTTGCAAGGGCGCGACAACGATGATGGCTCAGTGGGTGTTGATACGTTCGTTCGGATCAACGGCGTCATCGGCTCTGACTTCGCGGATGAGATCAGCGGTGACGCGCTGCCGAACGAATTGCGTGGTGGAGCGGGTGATGACCGGCTCGACGGTCGCGCGGGCGACGACACGTTGCTGGGCGAGGGTGGCGATGATGAGATCCTCGGTGGCGAAGGGAACGACGTGGTGGTCTGGGACCTCGGTGACGGTAACGACGCCGCTCAAGGTGGCGCCGGCACGAATGTCGGGCGCTTGAACGGATCGCCGGTTCTGGCGGATGACGTGGAGCTCTCTCTCGATGTCACTGCGACAGTGGTCGATTGGAATTCCGGAACGGAGTCGCCCAGTTTCGCAGGTTTCAATCGTCTCGAATTGTTCCTGAGTGCCGGGAATGACGTTGTAACGATTGGCGCGCTTTCCGGCACGGGCTTGGCCGGAATCACTCTCACTCTCGGCGAGGGTGACGACATGGTAAACGCCACTGCCGCGAATGTTTCCCTGACCATCCTCGGCGAGGCGGGTGATGATGACATTCAATCCGGATCGGCCATCGATACCATTCAGGGCGGCGAGGGTGACGATACGATTCACGGTGGCGCCGGGAACGACATCATCGAAGGAAATGCCGGTGATGATTTGCTCATTGGCGGCGCAAACGATGACCGCATGGACGGGGGCGCCGGGAGCGATACTTACATTTTGCCGGATGGAATTGATCGCATTCGCGATGTGGAAGGTGATTTCGACCAATTGGTATTCGCCACAGCCACGACTGCGGTGCGGGTGGATTTGGCCGTTCGCGAAGGCACGGTTCAGGTCGTGGATTCTTTGGGTAACGCCATCGCGATCAGCGGGCGCCTGATTGCCGTGATCGGCAGTGATTTCGACGACATCATCTTCGGCGATGGCGGTGCCAACTGGATCGATGGCGGCGAGGGCAACGATACCATCGATGCTCGCGGCGGCGATGACACTGTCTTCGGCTCTGATGGCGACGATGTGATCATTGGCGGTGAGGGTGAAGATGCGTTGGTTGGCGGCGAGGGCGACGATGAACTGCGTGGCGACGGTGGTGTGGACGAGCTCGTCGGTGAAGCTGGAAACGACAACCTTATCGGCGGAACGGGTGGCGACATCTTGCGTGGCGGGATTGGCAATGATTCCGTGCTCGGTGAAGACGGTGATGACGCCATCGATACTGGGGACGGCGATGACACGATCGATGCCGGCAACGGTGACGATGTGGTGGATGCCGGCACGGGTGATGACACATTGAACGGCGGTCTTGGAAACGACCTGCTCATCGGCTGGGCGGATGACGATCGCATCGACGGAGGCGACGGTGACGATCGAATTTTCGGTGATGATGGCAATGACCTCCTCTTCGGCCGCGCGGGTAACGACGATCTTGATGGCGGGGCAGGGAACGACAGTCTGATTCCCGGCGCCGGCGTGAACGAAGTGCGCGGCGGTCATGGCACGAACCAAACCTATGGCGAGGGAAATCCTCCAGTCGCCGTGGGGGACGCTTTCTCGGTGGCGCGAAATTCAACAAACGGAACGCTGAACGTTCTGCTGAATGATTCGTTCGCGCCGGACTTCGAGGAAGTGTTGCGCGTGCTGGCAGTCTCGGCACGCAGCGCAGGCGGGTTGGTGACGATCTCCAGCGACGGACTGCTCCTCAACTACACGCCAGTCGCAAACTTCACCGGAACAGAGACGTTCACCTACACTCTCGGTGATGGCACTTCCGCGCCGTCAGCCACTGCCACTGTGACGATCACCGTGACGCCGTGAGTGCGAAGCTGGGTTGAACTTAGGACTGTGACTTCGGTGACTTCGGCCACCTTCTGGAGATTTTCGGAACATCCGCAGGCAGCGGCGTAGACCTCCCCGCCCGACACCGTGGCAGTCGAGATATCTAGCAGTTGAGAGAAGTTCTCGTGAGGCGTGAATTGAAGCAATGCCCGGAGAACCATTGCCGTAAAAGCCGCGCTTTGACACCCGGACGATTGTCAGGTATCCCGGCCACATGCGATTCCCATGTTCATCACTGAGCCTTGTCTGCCTGACCGTGTGCTCCCTGCTTCCCGCCTGGCACGCTGCGCGAGCAGAGAGTCCGCTGCCAAATGTGGAGCGTCTCAAGTCGAGCCCGGTGCTTCGCCATTTGCAGAAGAATCCCGTAGGCGTCACGGCAGGTTCCGCTCCGGAGGAAACAGTCGCGCAGATGTACGTTCCGGAAGGATTCCGCGCGGAACTGGTCGTGGCGGAGCCGGATTTGCATCAGCCCGTCGCGTTCGCGTTCGACGAGCGCGGCCGCATCTGGGTGGCGGAGGCTTACAGCTATCCCCAGAAGCAGCCGGCCGGCAAAGGGCTCGACAAGATCGTGATCTTCGAAGATCGCGATGGCGACGGGAAGTTTGAGTCGCGCAAGGTGTTCGCGGAATCGCTGAACCTCGTGAGCGGTTTCGAGGTCGGCCACGGCGGCGTGTGGGTCGGCGCCGCGCCGGAACTGCTCTTCATTCCGGATCGCAATCGCGACGACGTGCCGGACAGTCCGCCACGGGTGTTGCTCGAAGGATTCGGTTACCAGGACACGCATGAGTGCCTGAACAGTTTCATGTGGGGGCCGGACGGCTGGCTCTACGGCAATCAAGGCGTGTTCAACTACTCGCGCATCGGCAAGCCGGGCGTGCCGGATAACAAGCGCGCCGAACTCCGCGCCGGCGTGTGGCGGTATCATCCGGTGCGGCATGAGTTGGAGGTGTTCGCGGAAGGCGGCAGCAATCAATGGGGCCTCGACTACGACGAGCGCGGGCAGATCTTCATGACGCACTGCCGTAGCTACTGGGGTCGCGGTGGTACGACGCACGTGATTCAAGGTGGGCAATTCTGGAATCAGGCGAATGCAAATTACGCGCCGTATATCATCGCGAATCCGCCGAGGGACTTTCCCCAGTTCCGAAACTACCTGCTCGCATCAGCTCGCTACGATCACGGCGCGGGCGGCGCGGGCGTTCCTGGCAGCGACGCGATCTATGGAGGTCATTCGCACGTCGGCACCATGATTTACCTCGGAGACAACTGGCCGGATGAATTTCGCGGCCATCTCTTCACGCTGAATCTCCACGGGCATCAAATGAATCAGCAGGTGAACCTGCGCGAAGGCTCAGGCTTCAATACCGTCCACGCGGGCAAGGACCAGTTCTTCTGCAGCGACCCGAAGTATGTCGGCGTGGACCTACAGTATGGTCCGGATGGCGCGGTCTACTTCATCGACTGGTATGACCAACAGCATTGTCACAATCCGAACACGGAGCGCTGGGATCGCAGCAACGGCCGGCTTTACCGGATGCAATGGCAGGCGGGCTACAAGCCGGTGAAGGTCGATCTGGCCGCGAAGAGCGATGTGGAACTGGTCTCGATGATCGATCACAAGAACGCCTGGCACGGTCGCACCGCTCGTCGAGTGTTACACGAGCGGTCGACGACACGGGCGATTTCGCGTGATGCGGTGGCGCTGCTGAACCAGTCGGCCGCGAAGCCAGGGAGTGCGTCAGCACATTTGAACGCGCTGTGGACGCTTCATGCCATCGGGAGCGTGAGTGATCGTCAGTTGCGCACAGCGCTCAAAAATCCCGACGAATACGTCCGCGGATGGGCGATTCAACTGGCACTGGATGATCGGTCCGCTTCCGCTGGGCTGTTGAGGGAGTTTGTGCGTCTGGCGGAGAAGGATCCGTCGCCGACCGTTCGCCTGTTTCTGGCCTCGGCGATTCAGCGCGCGCCGGAGTCTACAGCATGGAAGTTGATCGAGGCATTGTCGCGGCACGCGGAAGATCGAGAAGATCGAAACCTACCGCTCTTGCTCTGGCAAAGTCTGGCGCAACGCATGCCCACGTCGGTGGGGCGAACTTTGGAGCTTGCGGAACGTTCTCCGCTGACCCAGCTGTCGGATTACGCCTATTGGTATGCGGCCACGATGGACGGTGAAGGCACTGAGCGCGGCATTGCGTCTCTCGCCAAGTTGGAAGGTGAACACCTGCGGAGGCGTCTCGCGGCTCTGACCCTGGCCATCGACGCGCGGGGGCGTGTTCCGATGCCGGCCGCCTGGGCGAAAGTTTCTCCTGCGCTGTATCGCCACAGCGATGCCCGCATCGTAAGGCAAGCCGAACAACTCGCTTCGGTGTTTGGCGATGCTTCGATGTTCCCGCGGCTGCGCGAAGCGCTGGCCGACTTGAAAGCGAATGCTTCCGCCCGTCAGCACGCTTTCACCGTTCTCAGTCGTGGCCCCGACCGTGAATCGCTGGGAGTGTTTCTCGGCTTGCTGGACGACGCCCGGTTCCGCACGCCGGCGATCCACCTGCTCGCCCGTTTTGACGCTGGGGAGATTCCGTCCGCGTTGGTTTCCCGCTACGAACGCTTCTCGGCGACGGAACGCTCGGCTGCATTGAACTCGCTCGTGTCGCGGCCGGCTTTCGCCACCGCGTTGCTGGATGCGGTGGAGGCTGGAACGATCAAACGCGACCAGTTGACGGCATTTTACATCCGGCAGTTGACCGAGTTGAAGAATCCCGAAGTAGATCAGCGTGTGGCTGCGACGTGGGGTCGCATTCTGCAGACGCCAGCGGAGAAGCAACAGCTGATCACCACGCTGGAGAAGACCTTCAATGAGGCGCCGCTTTGGGCCTACGATGGCGGCGCAGGCAAGGTGCATTTCCAGAAACTCTGCGCGCAGTGTCATCGCATCGGCGAGGAGGGCGTTCGGCTCGGGCCGGAACTGACCGGCGCGGGTCGCAACGGCATTCGATATTATCTCGAGAACATCATTGATCCGAACGCCGTGGTGGGGACGGATTTTCAGGTGACCTCGGCGGAGACGAAAAGCGGCGACCTGATTTCCGGCCTGGTGATTCAAGAGACCGCGGGCGCGTTGACGATTCGGACGACCGTGGGAGAGACGGTCCTTCCGAAGGCGGACATCTCAAGGCGGGAGACGAGCGAAAAGTCACTGATGCCTGAAGGGCTTCTGGAATCGTTGGGGCCGCGAGAGCAGATCGAACTGCTCAAATTCCTGACGTCGCGGTGATGGAAGCGTCTCGTCGGAGTTGCGCAACTGCCGCCACCGCGTCTAGTGTGTCGTCCGACGCGTGAAAACTTTCTTCGCCATTCTGGGGCTGGTTTCGTGCTTTCTGCCAATGCAGTTGGAGGCTGCGGCGCGCTCGATGACGGGCCGTACCGAGCGTCCGGATTTGCATGGCAGGCACTGGATGGCCATCACGGGGAAACCGCTGGGAGCGACGGCTGGATCAAAAATCTTCGAGCGCGGCGGGAACGCTGTCGACGCCGCCTGCGCCATGCTCGGCGCGGTTTGCACGATGTATGACGACGTCGCATGGGGCGGGGAAACTCAGGCGCTGATTTACGATCCGAATACCAAGAAGGTCTTCGGCATCAATGCGCTGGGCGTCGCACCAACTGGAGCCACGCCTGAATTTTTTAAGAACCGCGGGAAGATGTATCCGCCGGGAGAAGGACCGCTGGCGGCGCTGACGCCCGGAACGCCCGGTGGCTTGTTCACCATGCTTGCCGAGTACGGCAAGCTATCGCTGAAGGAAGTGCTCTCGCCAGCGATGGAGATGGCGGAGGGATATCCCATGGAGGAGGAATGTTCGTGGCGCATCCAAAAGGACAAGGAGAAGCTCAAGCAATGGCCCTACTCGAAGAAGATTTTGCTCCCGAATTTGGGTCAAGGCTACGAGGCGCCGCGTCCTGGTCAGATCTTTCGGCAGCCGGAACTGCTGGCCACGCTCCAGAAACTAGTGGACGCCGAGTCAGCCGCGTTGAAGGCTGGCAAATCTCGCAAGGAAGCCATCTATGCCGCCTACGATCGCTTCTACAAGGGCGATATCGCTGCGGAGTTTGTGCGCGGATCGAAAGAGCAGGGCGGCCTGCACACGCTGCAGGATCTCGCCCAGTGGAAGGTGAAGATCGAGCTGCCGATCAAAGGAACCTACAAAGGAATCGAGATTCACAAGCTCGACACCTGGACACAAGGCCCAGCGCTCATCCAGATGTTGAACTTCATCGAGCCACTGGATCTCCAGAGCATGGGCTACAACAGCACCCGCTACATCCACACGCTGGCGCAGGCGATGCACATGGCGTTTGCGGATCGGGATTTTTACTTCGGCGATCCGTCGGTGGCGCCAGAAGAGCCATTGCGCGGATTGATCTCCAAAGAATACGCAGCGGAACGCTGGCGCGAATTCGATCCGTCACGAAACGATCCCGATGTTCGCCCAGGCGATCCATACTCGATCATGGGCAAGACGAATCCTTACCAGAAACTGCTGCGCAACTGGACGAACCTGAGGTTCCGCCGAATCAAGACCGACGAGGACGGAGCGTGGCGCCGGTTTGAGACTGGTTTTCGCGCTGGCACGACCACGATTCACGCTGCCGACAAGGCGGGCTGGGTGGTTTCCATCGTGCCCAGCGGCGGATGGATTCCAGTTTGCATCGCCGGCAACACAGGCGTCGGGATGAGCCAGCGGATGCAGAGTTTCGTTCTCGATGAAGCTGAGAATCCTTTCAACGTCCTCGCGCCCGGCAAGCGTCCCCGTGTCACGCTCAGCCCCACCATCGCCACGTTGCTGGGAAGGCCGTTCCTCGCGTGTGCCGTCCAAGGCGGTGACGCCCAGGAGCAGAATCTCCTGCAACTGATCCTGAACATGGTGGAGTTCGACATGTCGGCGCAGGAAGCGTGTGAGGCGGCAAACTTCAACACCTACCAGGCGCGGGCGTCATTCGACTTCCACGAAGCACAACCCGGCAAGCTGTTGATCAACGAACAAACTCCAGGTTGGGTTCAGCGCGACCTGATGCGCATGGGCTACCGGCTGGAGATGCGAGCAAAGACCACCGGGCCGGTCACCGCGATTTACTTCGACTGGCAGCACAACACGATGTGGGGCGGCGTTGCCAATGACGGCGACGACCACGGCATCGCCTGGTGATCGTTCACCGCTTTGAGTTTGCTTCCCAACTGGCGCTTCGTAGCCTCGGCGCAAGATGACCATCAAAGACAACGAGATCGTTGAGCTCCAGACTCCCACCGGGCCGATGCGCACACACATGTTCCGTCCAGCGGCGGCGGGAAGGTATCCGGGCATCCTCCTGTATTCGGAAATCTTCCAAGTGACCGGCCCCATCCGGCGCACGGCGGCGTTGCTTGCGGGTCACGGCTACGTGGTGGCGGTGCCGGAGATCTGGCACGAGTTCGAGCCTGCCGGATGCGTTCTGGCTTACGACCAAGCGGGAGCGGATCGCGGGAACGCATTGAAGTTGGAGAAGGAACTGCGCGGTCTCGATGGTGATTCCCGCGCGGTGCTCGATTATCTGAAGAGTCATTCCAATTGCACCGGCAAACTGGGGACGCTCGGCATCTGCATCGGCGGTCATCTTTGTTTCCGTGCGGCAGCCAAGAACGCCGATGTGCTCGCCGCCGTGTGCTATTACGCGACGGACATTCACAAAGGCTCACTCAGCAAGACGGGCGACGACACACTTGCCTCGGCGAAGGACATCAAGGGCGAGTTGCTGCTGTTCTGGGGTAAACAAGATCCTCACGTGCCGCTCGAAGGCCGGAAGAAAATCTACAACGCGCTTTGCGAACTGAACGTGAACTTCACCTGGCACGAGTTCAACGGTCAGCACGCGTTCATCCGCGACGAAGGGCATCGCTACGATCCTGCTCTGGCCATGCAGTGCTACCAACTGGCGTTGGAGCTGTTCCACCGGAAGCTCGGCGAGGGAGATCTGCCGGCAGCGACGAGCGGTGGTCCGGCGGAATCCAAGCACTAAAAAGGCGCTGGCTTGCGCCAGCGCCTGAGAAACGGGTCCTGCGGATTACGCCTTTGCGATCAGCTGACGCAGCACGTAGGGCAGGATGCCGCCATGCTGGTAGTATTCGATCTCGATGGGTGTATCGATGCGGCAGCGGACATTGACGTTCTCCACGCTGCCGTCCTTGCGGGTAATCTTCAGAGTGAGGTCTTGCTGCGGCTTGATGTTCGCGTCGAGGCCAACGATGTCGTAGGTCTCGGTGCCGTCGAGCTTCAAGGTCTGCGCGGTGGTGCCTTCCTTGAACTGCAGCGGGAGAACGCCCATGCCGACGAGGTTCGAGCGATGGATGCGCTCAAAGCTCTGCGCCACGACAACTTTCACGCCGAGCAGGTTCGTGCCTTTCGCCGCCCAGTCGCGGCTGGAGCCGGTGCCGTATTCCTGTCCGGCGATGACGATGAGCGGCGTGCCCTTGGCTTGATACGCGATCGACGCGTCATAGATGGAAGTCTTCTGGCCGTCCGCGCCGATGGTGTTGCCACCCTCTTCGCCGCCGAGCATCAGGTTCTTGATGCGGACATTGGCGAACGTTCCACGGGTCATGATGCGGTCATTGCCACGGCGTGAACCGTAGCTGTTGAAGTCTTCGAAGGTGACGCCGTTTTCGAGCAGGAACTTGCCGGCGGGCGAACTCTTCTTGATCGCGCCAGCGGGCGAGATGTGGTCGGTGGTCACGCTGTCGCCGAAGATGCCGAGTGCGCGCGCGCCGGTGATGGGCTTGATGCTGCCGGGCGTGAGCGAGAAGTTCGTGAAGAACGGCGGCTCCTGGATGTAGGTGGACTTGGTGTCCCACTCATACACGTTGCCGACGCTGGACGGGATCTCGTTCCACTTCGGATTCTGCGCGGCGAAATCCTTGTAGAGCTTACGGAAGACTTCGGGCTTGAGCGCGGATTGCATCGCGTCGCGAACTTCCTGCAGCGTCGGCCAGAGGTCAGCGAGGTAAACGGGTTCGCCATCCTTGCTCGTGCCGAGAGGCTCGCAGCTCAGGTCGATATCGACGCGACCCGCGAGCGCGAAGGCGACGACGAGCGGCGGCGACATGAGGAAGTTCGATTTCACGTTCTGATGCACGCGCGCTTCGAAGTTGCGGTTGCCGGAGAGCACACTGGCGGTGACGTAATCGTTCTTCACCACGGCATCCTCGATCGCGGGATCGAGCGGGCCGGAGTTGCCGATGCAGGTCGTGCAGCCGTAGCCGACGGTGTTGAATCGGAGCTTGTTGAGATACGGCGTGAGGCCGGTCTTCTTGAGGTAGTCCGTGACCACGCGCGATCCGGGAGCCAGCGACGCCTTCACGGCAGGGTTCACTTTCAGCCCCTTCTCAACGGCCTTCTTCGCGAGCAAGCCAGCGGCGAGCATCACGCTCGGGTTGCTGGTGTTCGTGCAACTCGTGATGGCCGCGATGAGCACGGAGCCGGTCCCGACGTTGGCCTTCTTCTTGGAAGCCATCTCGACCTTCACTGACTTGCCGAACACCTGACGCGTCTTGCCGAAACCGTTCTCGGTCACGGGACGTTGCACCGCGCTGAAGAACTCGCGGCGAAGGTTCTGCAATTCGATGCGGTCCTGTGGACGCTTCGGGCCGGCGACGCTGGGCTTCACGCTGGCGAGGTCGAGTTCGACGACCTGCGAGTATTCGATCTGGCCGGCCTGCGGAATGCCCCAGAGACCCTGCGCCTTGTAGTAGTTCTCATACATCTGGCAGTGCGCCTCGCTGCGGCCGGTGCCGCGGAGGTAGTTCACGCATTCCTCGTCAATCGGGAAGAAACCCATCGTCGCGCCGTATTCGGGCGCCATGTTCGCGATGGTCGCGCGGTCCACGAGCGGGAGCGCAGCGGCACCAGGCCCGAAGAACTCGACGAACTTGCCGACGACCTTCGCCTTGCGAAGCATCTGCGTGACGGTGAGTGCGACGTCGGTTGCAGTGACACCTTCGCGGATCGCGCCGGTGAGATGCACGCCGACGACGTCCGGCGTTAGGAAATAAACCGGCTGCCCGAGCATGCCCGCTTCCGCTTCGATGCCGCCCACGCCCCAGCCCACGATGCCGAGACCGTTGATCATCGTGGTGTGCGAGTCGGTGCCGACGAGCGTGTCGGGATAGTAAACTCCGCCCTGGTCCAGCACGCCCTTCGCGAGATACTCCAAGTTGACTTGATGCACGATGCCGATGCCGGGAGGCACGACCTTGAAGGTGTCAAACGCCTGCATGCCCCACTTGAGGAACTGGTAGCGCTCGCGGTTACGGGTGAATTCCAAATCCAAGTTGCGCGCCATCGAGTCGGCAGCGCCGGCGAAGTCCACCTGGACCGAGTGGTCCACGACGAGGTCCACGGGCACGAGCGGTTCGATGATCTTCGGGTTCTTGCCAATCTTGTTCACCGCACTGCGCATCGCCGCGAGGTCCACGAGCAACGGCACGCCGGTGAAGTCCTGCAACACGATGCGGGCGACCACGAACGGAATCTCCGCGGTGCGTTCCTCGGTCGGCTTCCAGTTCGCGAGCTCCTTCACGTTCGCTTCCTGCACCTTGAGCCCGTCGCAATTGCGCAGCACGGACTCCAGCACGAGACGGATGCTGACCGGCAGCTTGGAGATGGGGCCGGCGCCGGCCGCTTCCAGTGCGGGGAGGGAATAAAACTGGCCGGACTTGCCGTTGCCAAGGTCGAAAGATTGCAGTGTGTTGAACAGGTTATGGCTCATAAAAAATTCAGCCCGACAACGCATCCCGCGTCCGTCAGGAGCGTCGAAAATGAGGACAGGCTGGGGCAAAGTCAAGAAGCCGGGACGCCTCCAAGTTGCATCCTTCTACTGATAGCGACAACGATGACTCATGGCGTCGATTGAGCCGCCAGCTTGCAGATCGCGAGGACATTTAGCGCGGCCTTGGGGACGAAGGAGGTCACGTCGACATACTCGGGAACTTTCGTTCCATCGGCGCTGCGCTCCGAGCAATGATCGTTGTCGCCCCAGGGGCCAAGGCCATCGATGGTTGGGACGGCGTCCCAGATCAAATTCCCGTCACTCAAGCCTCCGCGTTGCTCGATGTTCACCGGGAGACCGATTTCCTTTCCGGTCTCGCACCAGAGTGCGGCCAAATTGTCGGTTCCTGGATTCCGAGGCCACGGCCGGCTCTCGCTGAGAATCTCCACCTTGATGTCGCACGGAAAACGATCCGCCACGCTGCGCACCTCGCCGGGTCCGGCCAGCGCGAGAAGAGCGGACTTAGCCTGCGCGTAAATATCCGGTGAGAACGCGCGGAATTCGCCTTCCGCAATCGCTTCGTGAGGGACGCGGTTCAGCACGGTGCCACCTGAGATCGTTCCGACATTGAAGGTGAGATCGCGTGAGTAATCCGTCATGGCCGAGATGCGTTGCAACGTTTGTCCCAGCTGCACGATGGCGTTCGCTCCGTGCCGATGCTTCGCGCCAGCGTGAGAGCCACGGCCGGAAACGCTCACTCGCCAGGTCGCCCGACCTTTCCGCGCGACAACCATCAGGCTCTCCAGACCTAGCCGACCTTCCGCTTCAAACACGAGGGCGCCGAGCGTGTCCTTATCAAGGCGGGCGCGGCAGACGTCTCCGAAGTCGTGCGAGAGCATTTCTTCTGAAGAGTTCCAAAGAAGCCTCCACGTGATGTCTTCGAAAACCGACGGTGCATGTTCGCGCAGGGCGTGGAGCGCCAGCCACATCATGATCGTGCCGCCTTTGATGTCGTGCGTGCCGGGTCCGTAAATGAGGTCGCCCTCCGGTTGCCAGCGAAAGTTATTCCGCACTTCTTCCTCCGGCGGAAAGACGGTGTCGAGATGCGAGATGAGCGCGATGGAGCGATTCGTTTTCCCGCGTCGGGTCAGCGCGAGATGCTGGCCGAAATGGGGATTCGTCGACGGAACATACTCCGCCGTGAAACCGAGCGGCGCGAAACACTCCGCGGTGTAACGGGCGAGCTGGTTCACGCCCTCGCGATTGCCGGTGAAACTGTTCATGCCGACCATGTGCTCGAAGTGGACAAGCGCCGCGGGCATCTGCGCGTTGATGAGCTGCGTCAGGGACGAATCGGACAACATGTGCGGAATCGTGGCGGAGAAATCGGGCGACGGTCAATGCCGCTCAACTGGCCGTGGAGACGACTTCCGGCTCCGGCTTGCGGGCGGAACGATTCACCCGATAGAGGGAATCCACGACGTTGCGAACGTATTGTTCATCCGCAATCCCTTCGGTGGCTTCAGTGGGAAAATCCACCTTTGCACGGAAATGATTCGCGATGTCGGCGAAGAGTTGCACACGCGCCTGCGGCTCCAGCGAGTCACGGCGCACTAATGCCTGCAACGCGAGCGCTGCTTCCTGGGCGGAGACGCGCTGGCGGAGTCGGGCTTCGAGATGCGGATAGTGTCGGAGTGAATTGAACTTTCCCGCCACGAGCTGATCGAGATCCGGTTCGCTGATTCGCGGAATGCGCACGACGATGGTGTTGGCGGCGAGATCGCCGAGACGTTGTCCGCGACGGTTGATGACACACGCCAGCCCGCCGACGAGGTAGAAGACTGGAAGCATGTCGACGAAGCGGAGCAGATTGCGGATGACGACCTGGCTGGGTTTCATGCGCAAGCCCTGAAGATCAATCACGCGCAGTCGGAGCACGCGCTTGCCGATGGTCTGGCCGTTCTTGAACCATTCGAAGCCAATCCCGTAGCCGATCATCAGCACAAACTGCACGAGCAGGCCGATTGCCTGACCGAAGCCCGCGCTGATAAAGTCGAGCATGATAAACACAACGGAGAGGACCGTGGTCGCAGCCGCGATGATGCAGAAGTCGATTCCCCAGGCGAGAAAGCGCGAGATCGGGCCCGCCAGCAATTGCGAGAAGACAATGCCTTCGGGCGTGCGAATCTGAAGAGTGTTCGTCCGGTTCATGGATTCGCGTCCCCGGGAATGGTATTCGGGCCATCGTCCGTCTTCTTCCCGCAACGGCCGAGGAACAGGCAGAGCAACAGGAGTTCGGTGGCGCCAAACGCGATCTTTACCGCGTAGGGAAGAGTCGGCTCGTGATATTGCGAGAAGAACGCTTCAACCAGGCCAGCCCACACCAGCATGAGCGCGATGCCGGCAATAAGCGTGGTCAAATCCGGAGCGATCGCGCGGAACCGTTCACGCAACGTCGTGCGCCGCCCCCAGCCGATGAGCGCGCTCGCGAGCATGAGGCCGGCCTGACCGCCCATCACGATCGCCGGAAGTTCAATGGAGCCGTGCGGTAGGAGCCAGCCGAGCAGGAACACCGTCTGGCCGGCTTGAACGTAGTCCACGGCAATCACGCCGAGGATCACGCCGTTGTAGAAGAGCAGGAGAATCGTCCCGATGCCCCACGTCATGCCGAACGCCATCGCGCGAATCGAGACGCTGATGTTGTTCACCATGAGCTGGGCGGAGAACGAGCTCATGCTTCCGGCCGAGGGACTGTCTTGATCGCGTTCCTCTTGAGCGACGCGTTCGGTCGGATCTCCAAGATGATTCGCAAACATCTCGGGCATTACTGCCGCCTTCGCCTCCGGATCGTATGCCACGGCAAACCCGCCAAAGACTGCGCCGAGCATGGTGATGGCGGTCGAGAGCCAGAAGGCGCGAACGTGGCGACGGAATGTTTGCGGTAGCGTTTGGAAAAGCCAGACGAGCGGGGCGAATCGATGCTGACGATCGCGCGTTTCGTGTACCTCGCCGTAGGCGCGGGCGATCAAGCTTTCGAGATAGCGCCGCGTTTCCGGTTCCGCAGCCAGAGAGCTGACCTTCGCCAGCCCGGCCGCTGTACGGTCGTAGAGATAGTGAAAGCGACGCAGGTCATCGAGGGAGAGCTTCCGGTCCTGGTTCACCTCCAGTCGGTCGAGCGAGGATTCCAGCTCCGTCCAATACGGACGTTCGTTCGCGACGAATCGTTTAAGATCAACAATCACAAGAGCTGCCTCCGTTTGACGTTCAGATATTGCGTAACCAACTCCCGCGCCAGCCGTTCGTTCTCAATCAGTGAGAAGTGAACGCCGCGCCGCTGCAACACCTTCTCCAGTTCCCGCAGCCCGTGCCAGCGCAAGTGTCCACCGAGGTGACGGTAGACGTCGTCGATGTCAGTGACGTCGGGATGAGTGAACAGCGGGTCCGCCCCGTCAGGCTTGAGCATGTTGACGAGCACCAGATGCTGGCCCGCCAGTAAACTCATGTTGCGGATGAAACTCTCTGCGAGCACCGGGTCCTCGAGCGACGTCAGGAACAACAGCAGCGCACGGCGGCGGAGCCGGGTGCGGATGAAGGATCCGATTTCGTCGAAGTCCGGCGTGACGTTCTCGGGCTCCAGCGCGTAGATGGCATCGCGACAGGCGGCGTAATGTTCCTTGCCGTTCTTGGCACGCAGGAATGTCCGGGCCTGATCCGTGAAGGTAAGTAGTCCGAAAAGATCGCCTTGCTGCTCGGCTGCCTGTCCAAGAATCAGTGCGGAGGTAAGGAAACGTTCGAGGACGCTGGTTTCAACTTGGGCTTGGGCGGCAGTACTTGAAACCTGTAACGGGGAACCTGGAACAATTCGCCTTCCCGACAAACGGGATGCATCGATGATCACGTACACTTCCTGCGTGCGTTCGATTTGAAAAACTTTGGTGACGGGATGCCCGCGACGCGCCGTCGCCTTCCAATGAATCTCGTCGAGACCGTCGCCGGGCACATATTCGCGGAGCTTCTCGAAGTCACGACCCTTGCCGACCTGGCGTTGCGCGTGCAGACCGAACGCACCGCGATTGAGGAACAACGCGGCGAGATTCTTTCGTTCTGCGATCAAGTTGGGATATACGCGTATCTCGCCACGCAACGATGCCTTGCGACGAATGGCCCACAGACCGAGACGCGACGGTGTCTCGAGGTAGACCGTGGAGAACCGAAAGTTGCCGCGCTGCTGTGGAGTGACGGTCCACTCGATCTGCGATGTCTCCGTCTCACGCGCGAGCCGCACGACCATTTCCTCCTGCGCCGCCTTCAGCTCGCGCGGGAACGGCAGTCCGAGGCGCACGGTCAGCGCGAGCCGGCCAGGATTGGTGATCAACATGGGAAGCGTGACCGGACGATCTTTGGAAGCGCGGAGCAGCTCCGGCAGGGTCACGTTCAGCCCGTCGAGTCGCGAAATGGACAACGCCGCATCGAGCAGCACCACTAGGATAAGTCCGCAGACCAGCGCGACCGAAATGCCAAGGGCGTTCGGATAGACAGCCCCGAGTGCCGAGAACGGAATCGCGATGGTCGCAAACCAGAAAAGCAAACGCGGGCTTGGCACGATCATCGGAGACCTCCTGTCTCGATCGGCGTGGCTTCAATCAGGCGAATCGATTCGCTCGCGTCACGCTCGGTGCGCAGTTCGCCGTTGGTTTGATTGTCGAAGAAATGGCTGAGCGGAACGCCGTTCAATTCCGGTTCGCGCTCGCCATCGCGCTCGCCATCGCGCTCGCCATCGCGCTCGCCATCGCGCATCGCGGAGGCCACCGCGAAAGCAACTCCGAACAGCAGTAAGGCTGCTGCCGCAAGGCGGACGGAGATGGTCGGGCAGTGAATCACGGTTTCATTCCCGGCGGTGGCAATTTGTATTTCGCCAGGAGCTCTGCAGCGACGCGGCGGATCTCCGGATCGTCAGAGGTCGTTTGTTTCTCGACGGCGGGGTAGGCAGCGCCGGCCAGCGGTCCGAAGTTCGGCAAATGCTGGGAAAGAGCGTCCAATGCGCGTCGGCGCATCTCCGGCTGCGGGCTCTCGAGAAGTTCCACCAAAGCGGGAATAATCTCGGATGGCGGCTCCGGAGAGCTGGCGAGCTCCAGAGTGGCTGTGGTTCTTGCTTCGGGCTTGCTCGAATTGAGTTCACTCCGGTAGACGCGATAGATGGAAGCTTGAATCGATGACTGATACTCCACCGGAGCATTCGTTCGACAACGCACCAGCGCCGGCATCGCCGCAATGCCAAAGCACTCCAGTGCCCTCGCCGCAGCAGATGATGTTTTGCTCCGATTCGGCTCGCATACGATGCGTTCAAGCTCCGGGATGGCGTGGAGCGCATCATTGCCGAGGAACTTAAAGGCTTGGACAACGCGGTTCAGTCTGTTGTGCGTGACTCGGAATTCCTCTGAGAAATTGTCTCTGAGGGATTGCGGAAGCCGGGAAGTTTCCAACGCCTTCATCTTCGCTCGATAAGCCGCTGTCTCGGACTGATCAAGTATTGCAATCAGCGTTGGGACGGCGTTGCTCCCGAGCATTCTGAGTGCGCCTTGCAGTTCCTTTCGGTCCTCGAATGATTGGTATTGCCCTCGGTGTCCCGCGCTGCTGGCGGCGGGGGAGGCAAGCTCTGTTTGTTCAATCCATTCGACAAGCGTCTTCCCCTGGTAGCGAGGTTCCTTGTGCTGACGTGAAACCAGCGCTACGAACACCACAAGAATCAGCGTCGCCGCCAATCCAAGAATGCAACGTGAGCGCTGTTTCGTGAGGTGGTTCAAGGCGACCTCCGAGGTTTGAGTCCGGAGTAGAATTGTTCGATGACGCGCTTCGCACGTTCACGAAGCGTTTCGTCAGGACTCTCGGCGGCGACCTTCTTCATGGCATCACGCGCAGCCGCATGAAACGGAATCAAATTTGTCAGAGCCGCAAACGCCTCGTTTCGGATTGCGGCATCATGGGAGTCGCACATGTCGGCGAGTATTGGAATCGGCTGGTAGGAAGTGGGGTCAAATACCGCGAGGGCAACAGCGAACCTTTCGCGTTGGGAACGACTGCCGCGCTGCAGATTCCCCCCCCACCATCCTTCGATCAAGCTTTTGACGGGAATGGTTGAATTTGTCTCCAACCTGCGCAATGCGGGAACACTACGCGGTCCAATGTTTGCGAGCGCGATGAGGCAAAAGAACGAGCCTGCTACCGCATTTGTCCGTAATGAGTGTGTCTCCAAAGCTGGAATCGCCGAAGCTCCACCATCTGGCAGGAGGGGCAAGAGTGCTGCCGCAGTGTAGCGGGGAGTGGTGTCTTTTGACCATTGGTCTGAAGCGAATGATTTTAGAGGCGTGGAGAGGTTTTGTTGGAACAACTGACGGTAAATCGGTGTCATGGCACGCTCGTCGTTGGTGAGCGTTCCCAGCAATGGGGAAAGGGCATTCGTTCCCAACTGGGCCATCATCGCTCGAAGATTCTGGTTGGTCTCGACAGTTGTAAAATCCCTTACGCTGGTGACCCAATCCTCGATGCTTCTTCCCTTGTATGTATGTCCGGCGCTGTTCTTGCGCAACAGGAGCACGGCTGCACATATCGCACCCAGAGCTATCATGAACCATCCGATTTGTCGCTTCGAGAACACGAATCCTGGTGAGCAAGGTTACCGCGGTACCGCGACTTGCTGCAAAATTGTCTGAATGACTTCACCAATCGACAGTCCTTCAATCTCGAACTCCGGCCGGAGGATCAGCCGGTGTTCCAGCACGGGAACGGACATGGTCTTGATGTCGTCTGGTGTCACGAAGTCGCGCATGGCGAGCGCAGCGTAGGCGCGCGCGGCGAGGAGCAGGGATTGCGTGGCGCGCGGGCCCGCACCAACGAGGACGCTCTCGTGCGTGCGTGTGGCGCGGATGAGATCCACGGCGTAGCCAGTGAGTTCCTCGCGGACGGTGATGTGAATGAGTTGATCGCGCAGTGTCTGCAAATCCTGCGCGTTCATGACGGCTTGGATGCTTCCGCTGGCGAGCGTCGCCTCGGGGGACTCCTTGCCTAGAGTGCGCTGGGCGAGACTGTATTCCTCGTCGCGACCCGGAGCGCTCATGGTGATCTTGAGCATGAAGCGATCTTTCTGCGCCTCGGGCAGCGGATAGGTACCTTCGTATTCGATCGGGTTCTGCGTGGCGAACACGGTGAAATTCGGCGGGAGCGCGTGCGTTTCACGATCGATGGTGACAACGCGTTCCTGCATCGCCTGAAGCAGCGCGGACTGGGTCTTGGCCGGGGCGCGATTGATTTCGTCCGCGAGCAGGAACGAACTGAAGATCGGGCCTTTGACGAGTGTGAATTCGTTCTTCTGGAGATTGAAGATGCTGGTGCCCGTGATGTCCGCCGGCATCAGGTCTGGCGTGAACTGGATGCGCGCGAAGCTGCAGCCGAGCACGTGCGCCAGCGTGCGGACGAGCAGCGTCTTGGCGACGCCCGGCACGCCTTCGATCAGCGCGTGCTGGCCGGTGATGATGGCGATGAGGCATTTGTCGACCACGTCGGTCTGGCCAATGATGACTTTGGCGACTTCCGCACGGGCGGCGGCGAGCGTGGATTTCAGATGATCAGTGGTCATGTCAGTGTCGTCGTTTCAGTATTTCGCAAAACTCCCGGTACATTCGCACCGGATTGCGCGACCGGGGGTCGAGCTGGTTTTCGGCGTCAATCAATTGCTGCATCGCGTCCAGCTTTGCTGACGAGGGACGGCGCATCCGCGAGACGTGGGTGTTCCATTGTTCAATGCACACCTTCATCAGGTCAGCGGGCACGATGTTGCGCTTGAGAAGATTGATGAAGCCTGTCGCGGAATCTTTCCCCTCGACGAGTTCGGCGCGCTCACGGGCGAGTTGCTCCTCGTACGGCGGCATGAAGCTCACGGAGTTCTGCCAAACGAAAAGTCCAGCGAGAACCAGCAGCGCGATGAAAACTCCGCCGAGCCGGTACTCGCGCAGCAACGCCGCCACGCCCGGCTCCTGGGTAACGCCCAGATGCGTCTCATCGAAGCGGACCGTTCCCGCGCCGCCCACCGACCAGGCGATGAACTGCGGCTCGCGATCGCGGCGAAGGGCTTCGTTGCTGAAGTGGTAGGAATCCGCGCAAAGCACGATGCTGCCGCGTCCGAAGCGGCGCTCGATGACCACGGGGTAAACATTGGTGCGGGCGACGCGCGCGTAGACGGTTTCCCAGCCGTTGGTGGCATCGCCGAAATGCGTTGCGGTGTGGATCGCGAGGCTGCGGGGCAGTTTCGTGACGGCATTGGTCTGACGCAGAACCGCCGGTTCAGGCACGACTTGATCTTCCACGGAGGAAAGCGGCGCGTAGTCGAACTCCATCTGCCAACGATCGCGAATCGAGATGGCCTGCGGATCGAGGAATTCCTCACCAGGACGAATCGGCGGCGCATTGGTGATGATGCGCGCGGGGCGTCCCGGAGTGCCTGTGGCGAAACGATTCAGGCGCGGAGCGCGCTGCGTTGGTGCAAGGCTGATGACGAGCCGGCCGCCGCTGCGGATGAAAGTCTCCAGGCGTTCATAGTCGGCAGGGATGAACCTCAGCGTCGCCGGCTCAGCGCCCAGCCAGAAGAGCGTGGTGTCCCGACCGTCCGCCAGTTTCGACAGCGTGTGAAGATTGCGCCGCGTTTCCACCAGAGTCTCGAGGCTCTCGAATAGCGCCTTGGTCCCGAGCGGGTCAGCACGCAACGAAGAGTAGGGCGGATAGCTGTCGCCCGTCTCGAAACGAAGATGAAACAGATGAACCAGTCCGGCGATGAAGCCGATGAACGCGATGAGGAAGAGAATGACCGGGGCCTTCTTCATGTCGCGGTCCTCAGTCGCTCCGTGTTGGCTGCGAAGTCCTGGAGCAGTTCCGGCGTGACTTCGTGCGGGCCATACCAGCTGCGTTCAAATGCGGAGACATTACGGGCGAAGAGTTCCGGAACGCTCGCGAGCGCGTGTCCACGCCGCTGGACTTCGCGCTGGTAGTCGAGGTTCGATTTGAACTTCGCCAGCGTGATGAGTTCGCGTTCGGCGAGATGCGCGAGCGACGCGAGGTAGAAGGCCCGCAACGCCAGACGCAGTTCGCCGCGCTGCACCAGATCCCGGCCCAGGCTCATCCAGCCATCCTCGGGCAATTGCTCGGCGCCGACCGATTCATCCGTCAGATCCGGGACGGCGACGGTCGGCACCGCGTCGATGGGTTGGGAGAGCTCATGCTGTTTCCAGAGGCGATAGATGAACCAGATGATGAGTCCAACGAGTGCGATCAGCAGAAGAGTGACGATGCCTTGAATGGCGTTGGCGATCGAAAAGCCACTGGAGGAGGGAAGACTAGGACCGTTGCCGAGACTGCGCACCCAGTTGATCAAATCTTGGATGAGCTCGCCGATAGCGCGCATACCTTTTTCGATCTGTTCGAAGAACGCCTCGATGAATCCCTTCGTGTTATTATTCGAGTCGCGGAGTACCTCGCGAGGCAATCGCCAGCTGTATTCGCGCTGCTGAATGACATCGTCGATGGAACGATTCAGTTCGCCGGCATCAATCGCCGTTCCGGGAGCAGTCGGACGCGAATCAGGAGCTTCGAGTTCCGCGGCTGATACGGAACCAAACGCCATTGCGCCGACCAAGAGCGCGAGCACTACCGCATGGACGGGCTTGGCGAAGCTGCGGAGTTCGGCCTTCAAATCCTCTCCGGTCTGCAGTGATTCGCCGTAGAACGTCCGCAGGACGTAGGTCGCCTTCAGCAGCGGGTCAATGCACAGAAACGTGAGCGCCGCCGCACCAGCGAGCATGGTCGAGTTCATCGCCGCCCATGGGCTTTGAGTAAAAACGCTCTCGATGCCGAACAGCACTTTCAGGAGGAACGGCACCCCCAGCAGCGCGGTCATTACATTGAGGAAGACGAACATCGCGAAGAACTTCACCACGAACAGCACGCTGTGATTCTGGTGCGGCCAAAGCAGCGTCTGCTTCCACGCCTTGCGACAAACCGCGCGCAGATCGTTGCCTGGATTTGCGGCGAAGATGGTGAGGTTCGCGAAGAACGCGTAGGTCCAACCGGCGGGAACAATCAGGACCAACGCGAGCGGCAGGAGAAAGAGGCCGAACGGTTGCAGGATGAATTGATGAGCGGCCACGCGGCTGAGGTCCGAAAACTTCCAGCGCACAGACGACTCACCGCAGAGCTGGTTGACCAACTGGCGCGCAAAGAGGGCGTGGCAGAACTTCATCCACAGGAATAATCCGGAAAGCGCCAGCACACCGGTGGGGAGGCGCTCGTGCGCGAAGGCACTGCGGGCCATGTCCGACCAGAAGTAGAGGAAGAAAAGGACGAAGGGCAGGGTGCCGACCGCATACGCGCCCCAGGTTGCGAAGGACGAGTGTCGCAGAAGCTGGAATGCTTCCTCGATGAGTTCGATGGGCGACTTCTCTTCGTTGAGTCGTTTCGATTTCATCGCGTTTCAGCGTTCCGTCGTTCCGCTCGTCCGCCACACGCTGCCATCGTGGAACGTGCTGGGAATTGCCAGCAGCTGGCGGCCGACTGTGTAGAAGAACGCGATGGTGACGAATAGTCCGAAGGCCACTTGCACCACGCGAAGGGCGTGGACGAACAGATTGCGCTGGGTGAGCGGGACCTTCGCCAGTTTCTTGATGCACGCGGCGCAGAGCAGCCGGTCGTCATGCTCCGTGACGCATTCGCGGCAGTAGAAGCGCCGGCATTCGGGACAACGCGCGACAGCTTCACGAAGCGAGTGTTGGAAGCAGCGTTGTTGGCTAAGTCCCGGCATGGGAAGAGAGTGCCCGTTCTCGCGCGCGAATCAAGGTCCAGCCGTCGGGCCAGGGCTTTGCGGTGAGCCGGACTCGGATTCAACGACGACCGGTGGAAGGTCTGCCTCGGCTTTCTTGAATTGCTCCTGCGCTTGGGCGAGGACAGGGCGGAGTTGTTCGAGGAAACTCCGGGCGCGGCGAAGGCGCCCCAATGGAGCGAGCCTGGTGGTCTGCACCGCGGTCTTGACGTAGCAACTGCAAGTCGGGCCACGCATGACATTCACCGCCAATCCCACGATAAACACGCTGGCGATGCCCCAGAACACGATCGATGCGACGTCATCGACCGCGAGGGCGATGGCGGCAAAGAGAAAGAACGCCAGCAGCCATAACGCCCCGTAAAGAATCCACCACTGGGTTTTGCGGATGACAATCGCCTGAATGTCGCGGAAGAAGAAGCGTCGATACGATTCGTTCCAGGCCGACAAGCCCACGAGCATCAGATGATCGTCCGCCAAATAGAGTCGCGCGTATTCGTAGACGTCCATGCCGATGCCGGGCACGCGCTTGTAGGGATTGGGCTTGGCGCTCATCGGGTCATCCTTCGTTGCTCAGGATTATGAAAAAGGCGGCGAGGCCGATCAATTGGAGGATGGCTACCAGGATGGCAATGTAGGAGCGAAGTCTCGTCCGGGGAACGAGGCTTCCTGGACGCCGCCACGATAGGACCGCCAGGACGATGGCAGTCGGCGCGGTGATTACCGCGATGGGCCAGATGAGGAAAGCGCCAAACGCGAGAACCAATGCCGCCGAGTCATACATCACGCGGTTCGTTTCCAACTCAGCGACGTTGCCTTTCTTGCGACCCGCCTCTGCACAGGCCGGGCAGATGTGGGCGCCGATGTCCAAGTCACACAGCGCACAAAGGAATCGCCCGCAGGTATCGCAATGAATCACCGCCTTCTTGTTCTCGTGGTAGAAGCAACTGGAGGTGCCGGTCTCGACAATCGTCTCCGCCTTCGCGGCCGTCAGGGTGGATTGGAAGAATGCCGGGAAAACGTCTACCTGCACGGAAGTTTCACATGACGGGCAGAACGCCAATTCGCCGGTATTGCAAATCGCCTGCGGCAGCGCATTCCGGCAGCTCGGGCAGGTGACCACATTGACGTTCATCAGTGAAACCCTTCGGCAACTATCGCGGAAGCGTTAGGTACAGATAAAGCCAGTTCACGAACAACGCCCCCAGAAAGATTCGCAGTCGCGGAAGTCGTTGGGAAAACCGTTGAGCGCGGGAGAGCAAATCACCTCCAGAGAACCGATCCCAAGCGGCCAGCCCAGCCCACAATCCCACGCCGATACACGCGAGGAAGAAGAGTGGATTGAAGCGAAAGGCTGAGATCGGATCCAGATACGTCCAGGCGAGCAAGCTCCGGGTGGAACCACACGCAGGGCAGGGGATGCCGGTGAACTCCCGCAGTCCGCAGAACGGCAACGGGAGCTGCCAGCGCATCGCGAGGTTCACGGCGACACCTGCCACCGCAAGGAATAGCAGGACGGAGATCGGATGAGTTGTGATTTCAGACCACGAACTGCGGGCAGGTCCATGGTCAGCGACTGAAAGTGATGCTCCAGATGCCCGGTTCACTTGTAGACCACGCGTGTCTGGCAAATGTGATCGTGCAGCGAGCGTTTCTCAGCGTCGAAGGCGGCGATGATGTAGCCGATGTAACAGACCATGCCGCTCAGGATATCCGCCCACGCGCGACCGAACGCCCGCATGAAGCTGACTTTTGATCCGTCCGCCATTACCACCCGGACGCCGACCGCCATTTTGCCAACCGTCGCTCCATACTTGCCGTGCATGAAGGTATTGTACGCCACGGCGAACCCGGTACCGACAATCTGCATCAGAATCTGCAATCCCATGAAGGCCGCGCCCGGCTGCTGTCCGCCTTGCATAGACATGCCGGCGCCAAACATCAGAACGATCATTGGAATGCCAATGACCACGCCCATGATCAGGCCATCGATGAACTTCGCCGCGAAACGGATCCAGAAGCCGGCGTAACGCACATTGCCCATGCCGAAGGCGCCGCCGCCCGCCGGAGCCGCACCTTCACGCAGCTTTTGGAGGAAGATCGGTTTGCACGCCGCACAGACCCACGCCGTGCCATATTGAATGGCGTTGTCCTTGGTAAAGAGCTTCCCGCACTCCGCGCACACTACATCGCCAATCGCCTGGCCTCCCGCAGTAGCGGAAGCTGCGGCAGCACCGGCCGCGATCGGCGGTGCACCGGCGGAAGGACGCGCCTGCCGCAACGGCTGCCAGTTCGCCAGGCCATCGCGCCAGACGAGAGTTTCCTGGTTGATTTGACCGGATTGAAGCAGCGCATCGAGTTGCGCATCATCCACGGGCCCCTGTTGCTGTCCTCCGACGGCGTAATACCAATTCATGTGAGTGCTATTCCTTGTTGCGGCAGTGAGTTTTCGTTTTCTGGTTTAATCGGCAACTGCACTAGACGCGAGACACACTGCGAAGGCGCCCGGAAAAACGCAAAATCAAAATGATTGCGCCAAGCGGTCTGTCGCGACGGGAGAGGCCCGAAGGGTCTCCGGATTACAGCCCAAGGCTAAGGCCATCCGGCCGATGCCTTGGGAAATAGGAAATCTCCGATCTCGCGCCGGCCCGAAGGGTCGGAAGAATCAGTCCCACACATAACGCTCGTCGTATTCCACCTGATAGCGCTCGAGAAACGCGCGGAACTCATCTTGAAACGACACCTTGCGATGGTGTTCCCGCTGCCCGCGAATATATTCGCGAACATCGTCCACCGCAGACTGGCTGACGGAGAAGATTCCATAGCCACCTTGCCAGTAGAATTCTGCGTATTCGGCGCCACGCGTTCTCAACCAGCCATTGGCCCCCTTCTTCACCTGCCCGACGACGTTGCTGATCGTCTCGGTGCGGGATTGGAGGAAAAGCAGATGAACGTGGTCAGGCTCGGAATTGATCTCGATGGGTGCGCATCCCAGCTGGTTCAGAATGCCTCCTATGTAGGCATGAAGTTCGGAACGCAAGCGGTCGGTCAAAACCCGCTCGCGGTTCTTCGTGGAGAAGATGAGGTGGAGGTAAACTTTGGCGAGGGATTGCGGCATGTTGTGCGGCGAGTTCTTGCGCCCCCTCAGGACGCGGGTGTTTTAATTGTCGTGTTTCCCAAGGCACCGCTGCGCTCAGCCTTGGGCTGGGCTATTTCGGCCCGTTGGGCCGGGAACCAACATGGCGTCGAACCATTTGGTTCCTACACCTTCACCCAACCCTTCGCCCTACTGCTCTTGAGCACGGCTTCGCAGAGCTTCACTTCGTGGTGGCCGTCCTCGGCAGTCGCGAATAGCACGGGTGTCTTGCGTCCGCTGGCGATGTGTTCGTAGACGGCGCGGTAATGCATCTTGTGACTGTCCGGAAAGCCTTCCGGGTGGCCGCCGGGATAATCGGTGAAGCCCGCCACATCTTCGCTGAAGCCGGCGGTGCCGCGCTGGAGGATCTGGTTCGGCTCGTCTCGTCGACCCACGAGGATTTCGTTCGGCTGCTGGAGATCCCAGCGCACGCTGCCCTTGGTGCCGTAGATGCCGAGGGCGAGGCTGCATTTCCAACCGGCAGCAACTTGCGAGATGCTGGCGTTGGCGTGCGCGCCATTCACGAAGCCGTGCTTGGCCTTGCCGAACTTGAGCAGGAGGCTGCCGAAGTCTTCCGTGTCGACCTTGTAGGGAACCATCGTCTTCGGATCGATCTTCGCGAAGGTTTGCACTTCGCCCTTGGGCCGGTAACGGGTCTTGTGAAAGGTCTCGATGTGCGCGAAGGCGTTGGTGGCTTTCGCGCCGAGGATGAAGGACACGGCGTCGATCCAGTGCGTGCCGATGTCGCCGACGGCGCGAAGCTTGCCGCCTTCGCTGGCGAGCAGACGCCAGTTGTAATCGGTGGCTTGCAGCAGCCAGTCCTGAAAGAAGTGTCCCTGTACGTGCATGATCTGGCCAAGATCGCCGCGTTGAACCATCGCCCGCATCTGGAGCACGGCGGGGAAGAAGCGGCACATGTAATTCACGGCGAAGACGGGCGAACCTTTCTTCTTCACCGCGGCAACGACCTTCGCAGTCTCGGCAGTGGTCATGCCGAGCGGCTTTTCGCAGACGACATGTTTGCCGGCGGCGAGAGCGGCGAGGGATTGCTCAACGTGAACTTTGTTCGGCGAGGTGATGTGGATGACATCGACATTCGGCGAGCGATACATCGCGCGGTAATCGTAGTCGCCATAGACTTCGGGGATGCCCCACTTCTCGGCGGTGGCTTTCGCGTTCTTTGTCGAACCGCAGATGGCGGTGACTTGCACGCCGAGGCGTTTGAGCGCCTCGATGTGGACAGGTCCGATGAAACCAGTGCCGATGATTCCGGCGCGGAGGGTGTGGAGCGGAGTTGTCATTGTTGAGGAGGTTTCTAACCCGACGGCGGTGCGAGCTTCAAGCCTTGCCCGGAGAAGTTGCGTGACATTGGCGCTTGCGAAGGCGAATTACGGGTGAAGACTGGCCTGGTCTTCAACAACAGATTTCAACGCAAGCCGACAGGAAACGCTCATGCTCTACTACACTTTGATATTTCTGCTCGTCGCCCTCCTCGCGGGAGCGCTCGGTTTCGGGGGTATTGCCGGCACCGCTGTCACGATAGCACGAGTGCTGTTCGTCATCTTTCTCGTGTTCTTCATCGTGTCGTTGCTCAAGCGCAAGAAGTAGGGCCCACGGCGGCGGCGCGCCCCTCGCTCACTTCTTCCCGATGCAATACAGGTTCTTCTCGCCGCGGATGAAGATCTGACCCTGGCTGATTGCCATCGAAGCCTGGCACTTCTCCTTCAGCGCGTTCTTGGCGAGAATCTTGAACTCCGACCCGGCGTTGATGACGGTGGTTTCGCCCTCTTCGCTCAGAAAATAGATTCGCCGATCACCGTAGACCGGGGATGCCGAGTGATTTCCGCCCACGCGTTCCTGCCAGATGATCTCGCCGTCGTCCGGCGCAAAGCACGTCGCGATGCCGCCGTCGGTAATCGCATAGAGATAGGGCTTCACGTAGATGGGCGAGGGTTGTGTCGGCACGCCTTTCTTGCCCTCCCATTGGAGCGTGTTCGTGGTGATGTCGCCCTTTGCCCGTATCAGGGACCAGCAACGGAGCGTGGTCTTCTCGAAACCGGACGAAGCGAAGAGGCGGCCGTCGCCGTAGACAGGAGTTGGCGTCACGCCTTCGCCCTGCGCATACGCGGTCCAATACATCTCGCCCGTGAGCGGATTGAATCCCTGCACGCGATCGCCCGCCGCGCTGACGAGCACGTCTTTCTCGCCGTCATCCGCGATGATTGGCGAGATGTGCGCGATGCGGCTCATGCCGCGCTTGGCGGTCCAGACGCGCTTGCCGGTCTTCGTGTCGAGCGCGGCGATGAACGCCTTGTCCCACGGTATCTGCCAGCCGAGTTTCTCCTCATCGGTGACTTGCGGATAGTTACCCGCCGTCGCGATAGGATTGCTGCCGTCGAACGGCATGATGACGAGGTTCGAATAAATGATCGGCGACGCGCCGAGCCCGTGGCGGCTGTAGAACTTTACCTCGCGATTCGTCCAAACGATCTCTCCGTCCAGCGTGAGCGCAGCCATGCTGCCGTCCCCAAACACCACGAACACATGCTGGCCATCGGTCGCGGCGGTCGGGGTGGCGTAGGAATTCTTGCTCTCCTTCCGTCGCGGCACCTGTTCGAAGACCTCCTTGTTCCACAAAATTTTGCCGGACTTGCGATCCACACAAATGACATGGCACTTCGTGTCGCTGGCCAGAGTGCTGGTGACGAAAATCTTGTCGCCCCAGACAATGGGCGATGACCAGCCGTTGCCGGGAATCTCCGTCTTCCAGGCGATGTTGGAATCGGCACTCCAGTTCAGCGGAAGGTCGCGCTCCGTCGACATGCCTTGTCGAGTCGGACCGCGGAAGCTGGGCCAGTTCTCGGCGCTGGCGGTGAGGAGCGAAATCGTGACAATGAGCGATGTAAGAATGGTTTTCATCGGTGTCTATCCGTGTTTAAAAATTTCTGAACCGTTCACTTCTCCGTGATGCGGATATTGCGGAACTTCACCACGGCGTGGTCGTCGTGATTCTGGAGCCCGATGTAGCCGCGCGTGAGGCGGTCTGTCTGGTAATCGACAATGTCCTCACCGTTGAGATTGATCTGGATGCGCTTGCCACTGCAGGTGATGCGCGCCTTGTTCCACTGCCCGGCGGGCTTGGACATGTTCTTCGACGCGGCCACGACATCGTAGAGCGCGCCGGTGGTGTATTTCTTCGGATCCTTGCCGTGGTCGTCAAGAATCTGCATTTCGTGTCCGGAGAACGCCGGATTCTTTTCAATCGCCGAGCGGATGAACACGCCGGCATTGCCCTTCTCGTTGATGGCGAATTCGAATTCGAGCACGAAGTCGCTGTATTCCTTCTCCGTGCGCAACCACGAGCCGCTCTTTTCGGGATTGGTCGTCCATTCGACGCCCTTGCTGCCGACGATGACGCCGTCTTCCACTTTCCAATCACCGCCGTGCATCTTGACCCATCCGGTCAAGTCGCGGCCGTTGAAGAGTTCCTTCGGAGCGGCGTGGGTGACCGCTGCAGTGCAAAATGCCAGAAATGCGATGACGATGAATTTGGATGTGCTCATGAGGTGTAGTTAACCGGAGATGTTGTGAATTCCAAGTGAAAGCTTAGCCCTTTGCGCGCGTTCGAGTGACTTCCTCAATTCGCTCGATGGCCCAGTGCGCGTGCTCCGCGATGAGAGGTTCGGGATCGGTTGCAGCTCGTTCGAGCGCGGGCAGGACCGAAGCGTCCCCGGTGTTGCCCAGCGCAACGCAAACGTTCCGCAAAACTCCGCGGCGCTTCGTGCGAAGCATCGGCGTTCCCGCGAATCGTTCCTTGAAGCCGGCGGTATCGAGCGAGAGGAGTTCGATGAGATTCGGAGCGTCGAACTCCGCGCGCCTGTGCGGCTTCATCAAGCGCGCCTCCTTGGCGAAACGATTCCAAGGACACGCCGCGAGACAATCGTCGCAGCCGTAAATGCGGTTGCCAATGGCGGGGCGAAGCTCGACCGGGATCGATCCCTTCAACTCGATGGTCAGGTAAGAAATGCATCGACGCGCGTCGAGCTGGAAGGGCGCGGTGATGGCCTGCGTTGGACACGCCGTGATGCAGCGGGAGCAGGAGCCGCAACGATTCTTCTCCGGAACGTCCGGTTCGACTTCAAGCGTGGTGATGATCTCCGCAAGAAAGATCCAGTTGCCCAACTCGCGGCTGATGAGATTCGTATGCTTGCCGACGAATCCGAGTCCGGCCCGCTGCGCGAGATCGCGTTCAAGAAGCGGTCCAGTGTCGACATACCAGAGCGAGCGAGTGCCGGCGCCAAGTTGTTCGATGAACGCGCTGAGCTGCTTGAGCGGTTCGGCGAGGACGTCGTGGTAATCCGCGTGGCGTGCGTAGCGCGCGACGACGCCTTGATTTGGCGCCGGTAAGTTCGCCGGATCATCGTAGGCAGCGGCAAGCGTAACGATCGACTTCGCGCCGGGCAGAACGAGGTTCGGGTCCACACGCTTCTGCGCGTTTCGCGCGAGCCATGCCATCTCGCCATGGCGACCTTCAGTCAACCAGCGATCAAGGTGCGGGGCGGATTCCGGCGGGGCAGCCGTGGTGAACTTGCAGGCGTGGAAGCCGAGTTCGAGCGCGCGCTGTTCAATGCGACTTTTCACGTTCGGGCTCGGGATGCCGCGCGGCGTGGAATTGATGGAGCACCTGCTGCGTGACCTCCCGCACGGAACGCGTGCCGGTGTGGACCAGCACGTCAGCCTGTTTATAGAAGCGGGTGCGTTGCTCGAGCAGTTCGCGAATCTTTCCGAGAGGATCCGGTCCTTGAAGCAGCGGCCGATGCGTCTGCGTTTTCACCCGCTCGTAGATGGCCTCCGGCGACGCCCACAGACAGACGATGAGCGCGTGTTGTTTCAGGCTGGCGAGATTGGCATCGCTGGCAGCCAAGCCTCCGCCAGTGGAGATTACCTTCTTGCGCCACCCGTTCATTTCCGCGACGAGGTTGCGCTCAATCTCCCGGAAGGCAGGTTCACCATCCTCGCTGAAGATCCGGGAAATGGTCTTTCCCGCACGACGCTCGATCAGCTCATCCGTATCGATCAAGTCGTAGTGGAGCTGCATCGCTGCCATCCGACCGACAGAGGACTTGCCCGTGCCCATGAAGCCGATGAGCGCGAGATTGTGGATCTGTCGTTCGCCTGTCATGAGCACAGGCTAGCACGCCGTCAGAAACGGGACGAGAAAAGTTTGCGCCACCTCAGCCACGCCGAAGGCTCAGCGAGCCTTGACGTCGTAGCAGTGGAGCAATTCCTGATCGCGGAGATAGAGCTTCCCATCGACGATCACCGGGTGCGTCCAGATGCGCCCCTGGGGATTGCGTTGCGTGGTCTGGGGTTCGAGCTTGAAGCGACCGTGCTCCTTCCAGCCTTTCGTCGACGCTTCAGCGAGCACGACCGTGCCATTGTTCTCAGCGAGGCAGTAGAGACGACCATCCGCGTAGGCGACGGCGCCTTTGCCCAGCGCAGTTTTCTCGGACCACACTTCCTCGCCCGTGGCGAGGTTCTGACAGGTCCAGCCGACGCCGTCCGAGTGACCGTAGATGTGTCCGTCGACCAGAATCACTCCGCCGTGATGATTCTTCATCACCTTGTTCTCGTAGAGCTTCTCGATGGTATTGCCCGCGCCAACTTTGAACGACATGCATCCGACGCCGTAGCCGGCGGTGACATAAACCTGGTTGCCATGTACGATTGGGGTGGGAATCACCGCGGTCTTGCCGGGGAACTCGACTTTCCAGAGAACCTTTCCGTCAGTGGAGTTGAGTCCAACAACACTCTTCATCGTGAGCTGGATGTATTGCCGCGCGCCGTTGAGTTCCGTGGCGACGATTGAGGAATACTGGGCGCCGTCCGTAAAGTCCTTGCTCTGCCAAAGCGTCTTGCCGGTCTTCTTGTCGAGTGCAACGACCGCTCCTTCGGAACCGCCTGGCGTGCACAACACGCGGTCGCCGTCCACGAGCACAGATTCCGTGTAACCCCAGCCGGGCGTTTTGCCGCTGAACTCCTGCATCGTCCGTTGCCAGTCGATCTTGCCGTCCGCGACGCTGGCGCAGATCAATATTCCCTGTCCGCCCATCGCGTAGACAAACCCGCCGTCCACGGAAGGCGTGCCGCGCGGGCCATCGCCCCAGCCGTTCTTGAGGATGCTACCAATCTTGGCTGACCAGAGTTCCTTGCCGTCCTTGATGTCGACCGCGATCAACTCCTCGCCGCCATTGCGAATGCCCATCGTGAACAGCTTGCCGGCGACAATGGAATAGCCCGAGTAACCGAGTCCTGCATTCTCGAAGACCCACAGTTGCTTCGGTCCGCCCTCAGGCCATGACTTGAGCAAGCCGGTCTCCTTGCTGACGTCGTCGCGGTTCGGGCCGCGCCATTGGGGCCAGTCGACGGCGCTGACGGTTGCGGTGGAAACGAGGAGCGCCGCGAAGGCGCCGGCGGTGAGCGTGCGAAGGGTGCTGGATTTCATGTGCATTGAACTTGGGTCGGTTGATTAACGTTTTCGACGGCCGAGCGAAAGATCTATTCTTCATGACCGCGATCGCAAATCTCTGGTTGCAGATTGTTTTCCGTCCGGCACACAATTTTCGCTATGCACCTTCCCGACCACCGTTTCTCGCGCCGCGAGTTTGTCCTCGCTGCCGGGCTCACAGCCGGCGCCGCGGTCTCGGGGTGTGCATCACTGGGCCTTCAATCGGCTGGCGCGATCGACACTCACACGCACTTCTACGATCCAAAGCGGCCGCAAGGCGTGCCGTGGCCGCCCAAGAATGACGCGATTCTTTATCGGCCCGTTTATCCGACCGAGTTTGTTCAACTCGGGAAGCCGCTCAAGATCACCGAAACCGTCGTGGTGGAAGCGAGTCCCTGGCTGGAGGACAACCAATGGGTGCTCGACCTCGCGAAGGATCATCCATGCATCCGGGGAGTGGTCGGCAACATCAAGCCCGGCACGGACGACTTCGCTTCGCATCTGAACCGCTTCGCGAAGCATCCGCTCTTCCGCGGCATTCGCGTGGGTGTCTGGGAGCCATCCCTCCTGACCAGCGCCACGGTCCTCCGCGACCTACGTCGCCTCGCTGATCACCAACTCTCGCTCGATGTTCTGACCGGCCCGGACAAGTTGCCCGACGTCGCGCTGCTTGCGGGAACGATTCCTACGCTCCGTATCGTCGTCGATCACTGTGCAAACGTTCGCGTCGATGGCAACTCGCCTCCCGCTGCGTGGTTGGAAGGTCTGCGAGCCTGCGCGCCGTTTCCGAATCTGTTCATGAAAGTTTCCGGGCTCGTTGAAGGCACTGGACGCAACGACGGGAAGGCGCCGGGCGATGACGAGTTTTATCGTCCGACCCTCGACGCCGTGTGGAATGCGTTCGGCGATGACCGCGTCATCTTCGGCAGCAACTGGCCCGTCAGCGCGCGCTTTGCCAGCTACGAAACAGTCTTCGGGATCGTCGATCGCTACAGCCGTGCACGTGGCGCCGATGCTGCCCGAAAGTATCTCTCCACGAATGCCCGCCGCGCCTACGGTCTCCCACTCGCATGAGTCTCCCGCTTCCTTTGTCGCTGGCCCTCACCTTGAGTCACCTCGTGGCGTTTTGCGCGGTCGCCGCACCGCGAACGCCCTGGACCACCGGTCGCGTGGTTGGTTCGCCGAATCCACCCGCGCCGTATGTGACGCAGCGGGTTTTTCCCGAACTGACATTCGAAAACGCTGTCGACCACTCATTCGCGCCGGGAACAGAGACGCTATTCGTCTTGGAGCAGGGTGGGAAGCTGTGGGCTATCGACACGAAATCGCAGCCGGTTCGCCGACAGCTTGCGTTCGACCTTCGCCCGCATCATCGCCCGTTCGACAATGTGCTCGGTTTCACATTCCACCCAGGCTTCGTCACGAATCGATTTGTATTCATCAACTACAACGAACCCGGCGGTCGCGAGAACGGCTCAGTGGTCTCTCGATTCACGTTCCGCTCCAGTCAACCACTCGAGATCGATCCGGCGAGCGAGCGCGTCATCATCCGCTGGTTCAGCGGTGGTCACAACGGCTGCACGCTGGCCTTCGGGCCGGATGGAATGCTCTACATCTCCACAGGTGACGCGGCTGATCCTGATCCTCCGGACGGCAGGCGCAAGACCGGTCAGGACCTCAGCGACTTGCTCGCGGCGGTGCTTCGCATTGACGTCGATCACGCGGACGGCACCAACGCCTACCGGATTCCGGCGGACAATCCCTTCGTGAACGTGCCGGGTGCGCGCGGTGAGAACTGGGCGTTTGGTTTCCGGAACCCGTATCGCATGAGCTTCGACGCGACGACGGGCGATTTGTGGGTGGGAGATGTCGGCTGGGAACAATGGGAGATGGTCTACCGCGTCCAGCGCGGCGGTAACTACGGCTGGCCACTCCACGAAGGACCGAATCGCGATGTGCGCCGCGACCTGCCGCGTGGGCCGGGTGAGATACTGCCGCCAGTTCACTCTGTGTCGCACAGCGATGGTGCGAGCATCACGGGAGGTTTCGTCTATCGCGGCCGGCGCTTGCCGAAACTCGCCGCCAGCTATGTCTACGGAGACTGGGAAACCGGCAAGTTCTGGTCGTTTCGCCAGACGAACGGCGTTCTCGAATCGAACGAGGAGTTGTGCGACACCTCGTTGAAGCCGACGGCGTTCGCGCTCGATCCGCGCGGAGAGTTGCTCGTGCTCGATTACAACACCGGCATCTACGAATTCGCCGCGAACACCGCATCGGCGGCAAACGCCGACTTTCCTCGGCGACTGAGTGCCACGGGATTGTTTCAATCACTCAATCCCACCGAGCCGGCGCCGGGAGTGATCGCCTATCGCATCGCCGCGCCGAAGTGGGATGACCACGCGACCGCCGAGCGCTGGCTGGCTGTCCCCGGTGACGAAAAGCTCCGCACGGAAGGCGGCGTCGGGAACATCACCGGCGGCACTTGGTATTTGCCGACCAACACCGTGCTCGCGCGCACGTTGACGCTGGAGCTGACGAACGGCGTGCCGACGTCCGCTCGCCGCATCGAAACGCAGTTGATGTACTGGGACGGTCAGGCGTGGAATCCCTACACGTATCGCTGGCGAGCGGATGGAGCTGATGCGGATCTTGTGTCGGGCGATGGAACGAACGCTGTCTTCAGCGTCGTCGACCCGCTCGCGGCCGGCGGCGTCCGCGAAACGCACTGGCGTTTCATGAGCCGGTCCGAATGCTTGCGTTGTCACAACGCCTGGGCAGGCGACGCTCTCACTCTGAACCTCCGTCAACTCGGCGCCACCAACGCGCTCAGTGATGGCCGCACTGAAATGGATCGGCTGGTAACGCTGGGATTGATCGAACCACCGCGCCGGAAAGTGAAGAGCGGGGAGGCTTTGGTTCACCCTCACGATCGCTCGGCGCCGGTCGACTTGCGCGCGCGTTCGTGGCTGGACGTCAACTGCGCAGGCTGTCACCGCTTCGGCGCGGGCGGCGCAGTCGCGATTCATCTTAACTACGATAAACCGCCCGCGGAATGGCGAGCGCTGAGCGTGAAGCCATCGCGCGGTGACTTCGGTCTCACTGATGCACGCATCATCGCGCCCGGTGCGCCGTATCGCTCGGCGCTCTTCTATCGCATCTTCACGGAGTCTGCCGGGCACATGCCGCAAATCGGCTCTCGGCTGGTTGACGAGGTGGGCGCGCGCGTGGTGCGCGACTGGATTCAGTCGTTGCCTGCAACCAACACTTCAGCGCCCGTTCCAGTCTCCCGCGATGCGGCTTTGGCCGACACGTCGCTGGCGATGCGCTTGCTCGACCTGGCGACGGATCTTCCAGCTGGGTTAGCGTCGAACGGCGCCATCCTCGAACAACATCGTCGCGTTCGCGACCAACTCGCCCATGAGGCGCTTCGTCAGACAAACGTTTTCGTTCGCGAACTCTTTCAGCGGTTGCTCCCTCCCTCGCAACGCCGCCAGACGCTTGGAACCGACATTCAGCCGCAAACAATCCTGGTGTTGACCGGCGATGCATCGCGCGGGCGGGTTTTGTTCCACGGCGCCGCACAGTGCGGACGTTGTCATATCGCCGCGGGCGAAGGCCGGTCGTTTGGTCCGGATCTCTCGAGTCTCGCCAAACGCTACAGCCGCGCGCAGCTGCTCGATCAAATATTGTTCCCGTCAAAAGTAGTGGCGCCGGAGTTCAAGTCGGTGAGCGTCACGCTGAAAGATGACTCGGAGTTGGTCGGCTTCATTGTCCGTCGCGAGGCGAGCCAAATTGTTCTGCGCACGGAGACGGGGGGCGAGAGAACGCTCGCTCTGTCCGACGTCTCGGAACTCCGCGAGTCCGCGTTGTCGGCGATGCCGGAAGGCTTGCTGGCCACGTTGACGGCCCAAGAAGCGGCGGACATCGTGGAATTCCTCTTCACACTTCCTGCAGTCCCTCAGGCTTCCAAATGAGCGAGCCGCTGCCTCAACTCGCCGCGCCGGAAGGACGGAATGCGCTGCGCGAAACCTATCGACGCGGGCTTCTGGAGGACACGGTTCGGTTCTGGTTTCCGCGCGCGGTCGACACCGAGCACGGAGGGTTTCTTCATTGCTTCGATCGCGACGGAAGCGTTGTCGATACCGACAAATCCGTCTGGGCCCAAGGGCGCATGAGCTGGATGCTGCTCCAGCTGCACAACGGTTTCGAGCGTCGCCCGGAATGGCTCGAGTGGGCGCGCAGTGGGATTGATTTTCTCAACCGGCATGCGGTCGACACCGATGGCCGGATGTTTTTCCACCTCACTCGCGATGGCCGGCCCATCCGGAAGCGTCGCTACGCTTACAGCGAAGCGTTCGCCGCGATCGCCAACGCCGCTCTAGCCCGGTCGACCGGCGATGCCGCTACGGCGGACCGCGCTCGCGCTTTGTTCGATCAGTTCACGCGATGGAATTTCACGCCCGGACTGATGCCGCCCAAGTTCACCGAGGTACGCCCGATGATTGGGTTGGCGCCACGAATGATCACTCTCGTGACGGCGCAGGAGTTACGGGAGAACCTCGGCGAAGAACCTCAGCTCACGGCATGGATTGATCGCTGCATCGAAGAAATCGAGAAGCTCTTCGTCAAGCCCGACCTCCGCGTCGTGATGGAATCCGTGGCGCCTGACGGAACCATCGTGGATCACTTCGATGGGCGCACGTTGAATCCCGGTCACGCCATCGAAGGCGCGTGGTTCATCCTGCGCGAAGCGGAACACCGCGGCGATTCACGCCTGACGCGTCTCGGTTGTGGCATGCTCGACTGGATGTGGGAACGCGGCTGGGACACTGAGCACGGCGGGATCCTCTACTTTCGCGATGTGTTCAACAAGCCGGTGCAGGAGTATTGGCATGAGATGAAGTTCTGGTGGCCGCACAGCGAAACCATCATCGCCACGCTCTTCGCGTATCGACTCACGCGCGATGCGAAGTATGCGCGCTGGCATCAGCTCGTGCATGATTGGTCGCATCGCCACTTCGCTGACCCTGTCCACGGCGAATGGTTCGGCTACCTGCGACGCGACGGCACCGTGTCCTCGACGTTGAAGGGAAATCTTTGGAAGAGTTTCTTTCATCATCCGCGCATGCAGTGGACCTGCTGGAAACTGCTCGACCAGCCGTGGTGACGGACAGTCCCGCTTGCCAAGTCGCCTCCCGCCGCTAACCTGCCTCCATCGTTCATGGACAAAGCGCAGCCAAAAACTCTGCACTACAAGCGGTCGCATTTCGTCACGCAACTGCCGCTCGATTACCTGTACACGCCCTCGCACGCGTGGGTGGCGTCGGTCGGCGAGAACCGCTGGCGCATCGGTCTGACCAAGTTCGCGACGCGCATGTTGGGCGAGATGGTCGATCACGGTTTCGAGATTGACGCCGGCACGCCGGTGCAATGCGGCCAGATCATCGGCTGGGTTGAAGGCTTTAAGGCGATCTCGGATTTGTTCTGCGTGGTGGAAGGAGAGTTTGCCTCAGTGAATCCCGCGCTGAAGGAGAACATCCGGCTCATTTCGAAGGAACCGTTTGGCGGCGGCTGGCTGTATGAAGCCACCGGCAAACCCGATGCGAAGTGCCTCGATGTCCACACTTATCGCGATCTGTTGGACAAGACAATTGACCGCATCCTCGCGCAACAAAAAGGAGACGAGAAGGAATGAGCATCGCAACCGACGGAGCAACAACCAGCCAGGCCCGGTATATCATGATCGGCGGATTCCTCGGCGCCGGCAAGACGACAGCCGTCTGCAAACTGGCCCGCCATCTCACGGAGCAGGGGCTGCGCGTGGGCTTGATCACAAACGATCAAGGCAACCAACTCGTCGATACCGCCATGCTCGCGTCGAACGGATTTCCCGTGGAGGAGATTTCTGGCGGCTGTTTCTGTTGCCGGTTCAATTCCCTGGTGGACGCCGCGAAGAAACTTTCGGCTGAATCCCGTCCCGACGTCTTCATTGCCGAACCGGTCGGCAGCTGCACGGACTTGGTCGCGACGGTGAGTTATCCGCTACGCCGCATCTACGGCGCTGATTTCGCCATCGCGCCTTTGAGCGTCCTCGTCGATCCCGTGCGCGCACAGCGCGTGCTCGGACTGGTCGAGGGCGGCAAGTTCTCCGACAAGGTCACCTACATTTACCGAAAGCAACTTGAGGAAGCGGACATCATCGTCATCAACAAACGTGACTTGCTCCCCGCGCCCGAACTTGAACGGCTTCGCGTAGCCCTCGCCGAGGCTTTCCCCGGTCGCGAGATAATTGATGTCTCCGCGCGGACAGGCGCCGGACTGGACGACTGGTTCCAGCGCGTCGCGACGGGTCAGCAGAGTTCGCGTCCATCGATGGCGGTCGACTACGAGCTGTACGCTGAAGGCGAGGCACTGCTCGGCTGGCTGAATGCCACGATCGACCTGCGAAGTGAGAATGCTTTCGACGGGAACGCGGCACTGCAACGTTTCGCCGCAGCGATGCAGGAACGCCTCGCCAGTCACGGCGCGCAGATTGCGCATTTGAAGATGACGCTCGATCCGGACGCCGGCATCGGCGACCTCGCGGTCATCAATCTGGTTCGGAATGACTACATCCCGGAGCTGTCGCAGGAATTGGAAGACTCCCTTCAAGCCGGCCAGCTGATTGTGAATGTGCGCGCCGAGGTGTCGCCCGACGCCTTGAAGGCCTCGCTGGAGGAAGCGGTGAAGCAAACGTTCTCCAGCAGTTCCGGCATTGAGGCGACGCTCGATCACCTCGAATTTTTCCAGCCAGGCAAACCACAGCCCACGCATCGCATCGCGGTGCCGTAGAGTCCGCTTGGGAAAAGCTGGACTCGAATTCTCTCGTTCGTAACCTGCGCGCATGTTGTCGCGTAGACGATTTGTCGCTGGTGTCGGCTCCGGATTAAGCCTCGCCGGAATGATGATTCCACCGTTCGAGGCAAAGGCCGCGGCTGCCCGGAACGCTCTCTCCGAGGATCGCCGGCGCTATTTGCAGGCGACGTTGCCATTGGAAGACCGCCGATTCGATCCCTTCGCGAAGATGCTGGTCGTGCCAGCAGCGTCGACCGTCACTCACCAGTCCCCGGGCCGAACCGGCGATGTGCGCGGAACTACTGCTTCTCTCAACTACGCGGTGGCGTTGCTGGACAGCGACGAACGCTGGCGCTCCGAACGCGGAAACGAAATCCTGCGCGTCGTCATCGGTCTGCAGGACAAGAATCGCAGCCACGAGACGCTCGGTTTGTGGCCTTGGTATTTGGAGGAGGCTTCGGCGGGAAATGCTTCCACCGACGTCACCATGGCGGAACAGGGCGCGCTGCCTTTGTTGATGGCGTTGAGCCTTCATCGCGAGCGGCTCGCCAAGGACATTCCCGATCCTGCCCGTGAGGCGATCGTTCGGGCAACTGAGGCAATCCAGCGACGTCCGTTCGATCTCGACCAAACCCAACGAGCCGTGTCAGGCGTGTCGACTCTGCTGCTCGCGGCGCAGGAACTCAAGCTGGCGAATCTTCGACCGATCGCTCGCGACCGGCTCCGGCAATTACACACGCACATCATCGGCCAGCAATCCTTCGCGGAGTATAATAGTCCGGACGCGATCGTTTCCGTCATTCGCGAATTCTCGCGGCTGCTCTGGCTGCTGAAGGACGGTCGCGACAAGTCACTGATTTCCGAGATGCACGATCTCGCCTGGAAACATGTGGCGACGCATTTTCATTCGCCGACACGCCAGTGGGCTGGACCTCACAGCTGGACTGCGGAGACGAACTTGCGAAAGAGGCCAACCATCCTTGCGTTCATTCAGTCCGCTTGCGGCGAGCTCGCCGAACTCGGCGTCCCGCAGCCACTGCCACTGGGGCTGGATACGTATCGCATTCCGCTCCAGTGCCCGCGCAAGTGGGCACGTCTCATCGCCGCGCTGGAATCGCCGCGCGCGGTCAAAGAAACGTTCGTGGCGGCAGACGTTGCGAAGGACGGCAAACGCAATCCGGTCGTGGGAACGACGTGGTTCCATCCGCGGTTCACACTCGGGACGGTGAATCGTGGCGACCTGGGATCTGGTCGGCGCCCGTTGCTGGCCTCCTGGGGCATGGCTTCCGCACCAAGGTTTCTGCGTGTTCGTTTTCTGAGGGACGACTCCGACTTCGCTTCCGCGCTGTTCTTCAGCGTGCAACACGCAGGAGCGGCACTGGCCGCGGTGACGTTATGCACGCACGACGGAACTTCGAACCCATCGCTGGCTCCTGTTCAAAACGGAATGATTCGAGCATCGAGCCTGAAAGTGCGCTTCGAATGCGAAGGCGAGCTGGCCGATTGTACGATGCAAGCAGCGGGGCAGGGGAGCAAGGGTGTGATCATCCAGGATCGCGATGCGCGTTTCCTGGTGCGTCCGGTCGAAGGACGATTCGGCGATGCGACGGTCGAGTGGGATTCCCCGACGCTGCGGCTGGCGAGTCACTTTTACATCACGCTCTATCACGGCCCGGCGAAGGATCACAAATTGTCGGATCTCAACGCGGCGTTCGCGGCGTTCACCATCGAGGAATGGCCTTACGATCTGGGGAACCTTGCCGCCGGCAACATTGAAGCTCAGGTGAAGGAAGGGAAACTGCGGGCCCGGGCGATTCTCGGCGGCAGGGCGCTGGATATCGAAGCCTATGTGAAACCCACCAGCCGGGCCGCCATGGATGATGCATTCCGTAGCGCGGTGCTGTGAGCCCAGCTACGCTTTCATCCGGCGCTGACGGTAGCGGTCGAGCCCGACGGCCAGAATGATGACGATGCCAATGATGATCTCCTGGGTGAAGGTCGGCCAGTTCATCAGGCTGGAACCATTGCGCAGCGTTTGAATGATCAGCGCACCAATCATTGAGCCAAGGATGCTGCCGCTGCCTCCGCTCAAGCTCGCTCCACCGATCACGACGGCGGCGATGATGTCCAGCTCCAGTCCCGCCGCGCCGGACGGATCTCCCTGCGTCAGGCGCGTGAGCTGCATCAAGCCAGCGCAGCCGAAGAAAATTCCCGCGAGCGAATAGATCAGAAGTTTCTGCAGCGGCACGCGAATGCCGCAGAGGCGCGCGGTGGCTTCGTTCGAACCGATGGCGAAGATGTATCGCCCGAAGATGGTTTGGCGCATGACGACCGACATAATCACGGCCAGCGCAATCGCGATCCAAACGCCTTGGGGCATGGGCAGCAAGTGATCGAGGTCGTCCATCTTCATCAGATTGCTGATGGGCGATTCGAACGGGTAGTTCACGGTCTGGTTCCCGGCGACCCATTTCGCGAGCCCGCGCGCCACGCCCATCATGCCGAGCGTGACAATGAACGGCATCAGGCGCAGGCCGGCGATGAGTGTTCCGTTCAACAGCCCAATCGCGCTGCCGGCGAGCACGGTGACCAGCACGGCGGAGCCAGTTCCCCAGCCTTTGTTCAGCAACGTCGCGCCGAGCACGCTGGTCAGCGCAACGACGGAGCCGACGCTGAGATCGATTCCGCCGCTAACGATGATCATGGTCATGCCAAGCGCACCGATCGCCACGATGACGGTCTGCGAGAGAACGGTCTTGAAGTTCGCGATGCTCGTGAAGGCCTTGAGTCCGTCGTAAGGCGAAGTCTTCGCGGCCTGCAACCAATCGCTTAGTCCGGTCCGCAACACTTGCAGTCCATCATATAGAGATGTTTTCATCGCCGGCCACCAGCCGCTGAAGCCGTTCAGAGAAGTTTTCTCCATCTGATCGGATACGTCCTTCAGCGCCAACATCGCCATAAAGAGGGTGGTGACCAACAACAGGCCAAAGAGCGGCCCGAAGGCCTTCAATATTCTCCGAAGCTGGCTGGGGGTAGAACTCATGCGGTGGGAGTGGTGTCGCCGGAGCCGGAGCCAATCGCGGCGGTAATGATGTCATGCTCGGTCCACCGGTCCACGGGCCGAATCTCCGCGAGCACGCCGCGGCACATCACGCCGATGGTGTCACACACGCCGAGCAACTCAGGCAGATACGAGCTGACGAAGATGACGGATTTACCCTCGGCCGCGAGCTGGCCAATCAGACGATAGATGGCGGCCTTGCTGCCAACATCGATCCCGCGCGTCGGTTCATCGAGCAGGAGAATCTTCGCCTCGTGATGCAGCAGGCGGCCGATCGCGATCTTCTGCTGGTTCCCGCCGGACAATTCACCAATGTCCTGATCTGGTCCCTGGGCGCGCACTTCGAGTCGTTCCATCCAGCGGCGGGTGCAATCGCGCTGGGCCCGCTGGCTGATGAATCCCGCTCGTGCCACCGAGGCGAGGCTGGTGGCGGTCAAGTTGTCGGCGAGCGAGCGATTCAGCATCAAGCCTTCCTCCTTGCGATTCTCGCTGAGCAGACCAATGCCGGAGTTCAATCGCGACGTGGGCGAGGCATGAGTTTCGTTGCGGCCAAAAACTTCCACCGTGCCAGCAGAAAGACGATCCAGTCCAAACGCCGCACGAAGCATCTCGGTGCGTCCGGCTCCGATGAGACCTGCGATGCCGAGGATTTCCCCGGCGCGGAGCGTGAGACTGGCGGAACGCGGCTTGGCGTCACCGGCGAGGTTCTTGAGTTCGAAAACCGTTTTGCCCAACTGATGCGGCGTGCGCGGATAAATCTCCCTCATGTCGCGGCCAACCATCAGGCGAATAATCTCGGGAAGCTGGACGGTCTTCATGTCGCCGGCGCCCACGCTTTCGCCGTCACGCAACACGGTGTAGCGGTTGCAGAGCCGCTGGCACTCTTCGAGGAAGTGGGAAATGTAGACCACGCTCACCCCGCGTTTCTGGAGCTTCCCGATGACCGCAAAAAGATTCTCGGTATCGACCTGAGTTAGGCTGCTCGTCGGTTCGTCCATGATGATGACCTTCGGATCACCGATCAAAGCGCGGGCGATTTCGACCACCTGCTGTTCAGCGATGGTCAACGATCGAACCGGAACGTCGAGCGGGATGCTGTCATGGTGAAGTTCCGCCAGCGCGCCGCGGGCGAGTTCGCGGCGGCGGGTGCGATTGATCCAGCCGAAGCGCGCGGGTTCAGAACCGAGCAGGATATTCTCCTCCACGCTGAGGTCGGGAGCGAGCGTGAGCTCCTGGTAAATCATCGCGATTCCGGATTCGCGTGCGTGCAGGGGATTCTCCGGCGTGAACGGTGTTCCGTTGAGCTCGATGCTTCCGCCATCCGGCTGATACGCGCCGCTCAGGATTTTCATGAGCGTGCTCTTGCCGGCTCCGTTCTCGCCAATCAACGCATGAACCTCGCCAGCGCCGATCTCGAGCGAGACGCCGCGCAAAGCGTGGGTGGCGCCGAAGGATTTTCGGACGCCGGACATCCGGAGACGCGCGGTCATTTCAGATACTTGTCCAGCGGCGGATAGAGCAGCTCTTTGATATCCGGTTGATCAGCGTTCTCAGGCGTGACCAGAACAACACCGGTATCGATGCGCTTCTCGACCTTCTTACCTTGGAGATGCTCGACCATCGTCATCACGCCTTTGTAGCCCATGAAGACAGGATTTTGCACGACGAGTCCCTGCACATCGCCGCGCTTGAGATCGGCGACGGATTGCGAGCCCGCGTCGAAGCCGACCATCTTGACCTTGCCGCCAGCCTTGCCGATGTCGCGGAGCGCTTTCGCCATCGCAATGGTGGGCGGTTCGCACGGAGCGAAGATGCCGTTCACATCGCGACCGAAACGGTTCAGGAGATTTTGGGATGCCTGATATCCGGTCTCGCGTGTCGGGCCGGCGTATTGATCCGAGGAGATGAGCTTAATCTGCGGAAACTCCTTCTTCAGCGTATCGACGAATCCCGTTTCGCGTTCCTCAGTGCTGGCTGAACCAACTGCGTAGCGCAGGAGGATTACGTTGCCTTTTCCTTCGAGCAGCTTGCCCATGTGCTGCGCGGCGAGCACGCCGCCCTTGTAGTTATCCGTGGCGACGAAGCTGACGTAGTTGTCCGACTTCAGACCGGAATCCATGATCACCACCGGCACCTTGGCGCGGATGGCGTTGTTCACCGGACGAACCATCGCCTGGGAATCCAGCGGGGCGAGCACGATGCCGTTAACACGCCGCGTGGTGAAGTTCTCGATGGTCTGAATCTGCTGGTCGCGATCGTCTTCCTTCAGCGGGCCTTTCCAGATGACGTCCACCTTGATGCCTTGCTCGGCGAGTTCGTTGCGAGCCTTGAAGGCGCCCGCGTTGATCGATTTCCAGAACTCGTGCGTGGTGCCCTTCGGGATGACTGCGATGGTGTAATTCTTCTCAGCGGCCGACGCAGACAGCAGGCCACAAAGCAGGCAGGCGAGCAGGCGGAGTGATTTCATGAGTGGAAGCTAAGGAAACGGACGGGGGCGTTTCAATCCTTTTGATGGAAGAGGCGCAAGGCGAGGGCTCCCCGAAGTTGTGATGGCGAACGGCAATCCGTCTTCGTCGGCTCTCGGTCGCGGAGCGACCACCTGACGGTAGCCGTGGGCTTCAGCCCACGGATTAGGATAGAAACGCTCTCGTCGCGGAGCGACGATTGAAATTGAAAACTGGCGCTCAGGCGTCGCTCCGCGACGCGTTTTCTTTTCCCGATTACCGTGGGCTGAAGCCCACGGCTACCATCGCATTCTCGCTCCGCGAGATAGATCTGAAGTGACCGTCATTTCACACGAAACCCTCCAATAGCTGCATCGGCGTGCGGTGTCTTGACTTCAATGCAGCGTTCCCAAACACTCCCGAACTCTTATGTCCGAGCCCAAAGAAAATGTGTTGATGGAGAAGATTGTCTCCCTCTGCAAACGTCGCGGATTCGTCTACCAGTCGTCGGAAATCTACGGCGGCATCCAGGGATTTTGGGACTACGGTCCATTGGGCGCTGAGCTCAAACGCAACGTGAAGGAGCTGTGGTGGTCCACGATGACGCGGCTGCGCGATGACGTGGTCGGCCTCGAAGCAACCATCATCATGGCACCGCAGATTTGGCGCGCGAGCGGGCATGTGGATACATTCTGCGATCCGATGTGCGACTGCTTGCTGACGAAGAAGCGTTTTCGCGCGGATCAGGTCGAGCCGCAGAGTGGAGTCGTGTATTTCTACTCGGGCGCGAAGGATTCCGCCTCGGGCAAGCAGAATGACGATGCGTTCTCGGTGATGCTCGCCGCGGGCAAGCCGCCGGAAAGCGCCCGCAAGACGGCGACGCAGTTTTATCAGCAACGCGGCATTCAGAACGTCGAGCTGCTCGGCGAACGCACGGAGAAGGTCGAGAACTCCCAGCGCTACAATCCTGAAAACGGCGCGCAACTCACCGAGCCGCGCCCGTTCAACCTGATGTTCAAGACCTACGTCGGGCCGGTGGAGAGCGATGACGGCATCGCGTATCTCCGTCCGGAAACGGCGCAGGCGATCTTCGCGCAGTTCAAGAACGTGCTCGAAACCTCGCGCCAGAAAGTGCCGTTCGGCATCGCGCAGGTTGGCAAGGCCTTCCGCAATGAAGTCACGCCGCGCAATTTCACGTTTCGCTCCCGGGAGTTCGAGCAGATGGAACTCGAGTTCTTTATCAAGCCGGACGAGGCGGTCGAAGTGATCTCCGGCGCGGTGACGACACCGAAAGGGGCAGGGCATCCTGGCGAACCACAGCCGAACTGGGGCTGGCAGATCTGGCACCAGTATTGGGTCGAGGAACGCATCAAGTTCTACGAAGGCATCGGCCTGCCGCGCACGACGCTCGAAGAGTATTGGCAGAAGCCCGAGGAACTCGCGCACTACGCGCGCGCTTGCGTGGACATCCTGTTTAAGTTCCCGTTCGGCACGCAGGAGCTCGAAGGCATCGCGGCGCGCAGCGATTTCGATCTGTCCCAGCACGCGCGTTTCTCCGGCAAGACGATGGGCGTGTTCGACGAGGATTTGCGCACCGCTTGGGGGAAGCTCGACGACGAGAAGAAGAAGGACGTTTCGGAGCGCTACTATCAGGCGCGACTGCGTTATCTAACCAAGTCCGGCGTGGAGCAGTCAAAGGCGGAAAAGCAGGCCAAGGAAGACGCGGAAGGTCTGGCGAAGGGCCAATACATCCCGCACGTTATCGAGCCGTCCGCTGGCGTGGATCGTTTGATTCTCGCGCTGGTTGCGAATGCGTTTTCTGAAGTCACCACGACAGATGACAAGGGTAAGAGCGAGACGCGCGTGGTGATGAAGTTTCATCCGCGCGTGGCGCCGATCAAGGTCGGCGTGTTTCCGCTGCTCAAGAACAAGCCGGAACTGATCGCAAAGGCTAAGGAAGTCTTCGAGTCGTTGCGCGGACACATGATGGCGTTCTACGACGATGCCGGCGCGATCGGCCGCCGCTATGCGCGTCAGGACGAAGCGGGCACGCCGTTCTGCGTGACGATTGATTTCGATACGCTGGGCGAGAAACCGGAATTGCTGAACACAGTGACGATTCGCCATCGCGATGACGGCAAGCAGGAGCGTTTGCCCATCGCTGAGCTTCTCGGCTGGTTGCAGGCGCGGATTCGGTAAGTGTTGCGACGGGTCCGGTCGACCGTAATAAACCTCAAGTCAATGAGGTGTTCGCCGATAACTTTGGCGTAGCGAAGCCTGCTACCTAAGTTAGCCGAGCTACAACTCCTGACCCGCCTTTGCCTTAAGGCGGGTCTTTTTTTGCCTGCAAGGTGTTGCGACAAGCCCTTGCGCCGCAGAATCCGCTTTTCTTAAGCCCGCATGCCGGTATCTTCTCGCGGAATCAGTTGCGGTTGTGCCGCGTGACCAGCAGAGCAGGGCGGGGTTGCCCAGCCAGTGGATTGCGCGCGAGCCGCAGGAAGAATCACAGATGGACGCATCGCACATTAGAAATTTCAGCATCATTGCCCACATCGACCACGGGAAGACGACGTTGTCGGACCGGCTGTTGCATCGCACGGGCACGATCGCCACGCGGGACATGGAGGACCAGCTGCTCGACGCCATGGACCTTGAGCGCGAGCGCGGGATCACGATCAAGGCGCATCCGGTGACGATGTATTACAAGGCGAAGAACGGCGAGACGTACGAGCTGAATCTCATCGACACGCCCGGTCACGTGGATTTCGCGTACGAGGTTTCGCGCAGTTTGAGCGCGTGCGAAGGAGCGTTGCTGGTTATCGACGCGGCGCAAGGCGTCGAGGCGCAGACAGTTGCCAACTACCATCTCGCGGCGAAGCAAAACCTGACGATCATTCCGGTGATCAACAAGATCGACCTCGGCCACGCCGACGTCCCGCAGGCGAAACGGCAACTGGAGGATGTGCTCGCGATTCCTAGCGAATGGGCGATTCCATGCAGCGCCAAGCAAGGCATCGGCATTGAGGACATTCTTGAGGCGATTATCGCGCGGGTGCCGCCACCGAAATCAACCGGTCAGCCCTCGTTGCAGGCGCTGGCGTTTGATTCTTATTTCGACACTTACAAGGGCGTGGTCACCCACGTCCGCGTGTTCAATGGTGAATTGAAGCCGGGCCAGCAGGTGAAATTGCTGCACTCCGGCAAGAACGTGGAAGTGAAGGAAGTCGGAAGCTTCAATCCGAAGCCTTATACGCGCGACAAGTTGGAGATGGGCGAGACTGGATATTTCACGGCGAACATCAAGAGCGCGGCGGAAGTGAAGATGGGCGACACCATCACGGACGCGCGGAATCCCTCGGCAGTGCTGCCTGGATTCAAGGAGATTCATCCAATGGTGTTCAGCGGTATTTACCCGATCAACACCGCGGACTACGAGCAGTTGAAGGCAGCGATGGCGAAGCTGAAGCTGAACGATTCGGCATTCGTGTATTCGTCGGAAACTTCCGTGGCCCTCGGCTTTGGGTTCCGTTGCGGCTTCCTGGGATTGCTCCATCTGGAGATCGTGCAGGAGCGTCTGCGTCGCGAGTACGACATGGACATCATCGCCACGTATCCGAGCGTGGTCTACAAGGTGTATCTCTCGGACGGCAGCACGATGAAGGAAGTGGACAATCCGACGTTCATGCCGGACGTGACCTACATCGAGAAGATCGAAGAGCCGATGGTGAAGGCGTTCGTGATCTGTCCGAACGAAAACATCGGCGACATGATGGCGTTGATCGCCGAAAAGCGCGGCAACGTCGACCATACGGAAACGCTCGATTCACGCCGCGTCATGCTGACGAGTTTGATTCCGCTGAACGAAATTCTGATCGATTTCCATGACCGCATCAAAAGCATCACGCGCGGTTTCGGTTCCATGGATTACGAGCCGGACGACTACATGGAAAGCGAGATGGTGAAGCTGGACATGTTGGTCAACGGCGAGGCCATGGACGCGTTCTCATGCATCGTGCATCGCACGAAAGCGGAGGGCAGGGGTCGGGCGCTGGCGGAGAAACTCAAGGAAGTCATCCCGAGGCAGCAGTTCCAGATCAAGATCCAAGCGGCCATCGGCGGGAAGATTGTTGCTTCCGAGACCATCAGCGCCTTCCGCAAGGACGTGACGGCGAAGTGCTATGGCGGCGATATTTCGCGAAAGCGCAAATTGCTGGAGAAACAGAAGGAAGGCAAAAAGCGCATGAAATCGATCGGCAACGTGAACATCCCTCAGGAGGCGTTCATCGAAGTGCTGAAGGCGTAATCCAGTCACCACCGCACGCCGATATCCACTCGTCATGAACATCAACTGGTTTCTGTCCAGCAAGGTCCGGCAGGCGTCCCACATGCATAAACATGTCTGGAAGCTGCTGTGCGCTCAGCGCGATTTGTTGTCACCAAAGGCAATCGAATCCGTCGAGTTGGCTCTGGATGGCATCAAGAAGGTGTTTACCGGGCCGCTTGATAAATCGGCTTTGGACGGTGAGATGTCGAATTTGGAGAAAGTTGCGAACCAATGGCTGAAACCATATCCGAGCGCGGCAATTCGGGAGAATATTGAAGTCCTGCTCGTGGCGATCGCTGTCGCGATGGGTATCCGGACATTCGTCGCGCAGCCGTTCAAGATTCCCACGGGTTCCATGCAGCCGACGTTGTACGGAATTACGTCGAATCCCGATTTTATGTACGGCGGCTCGGACTCTGACTTGAAGCCGAATCCGGATTTCGAGGTTCCGAACCGCGTAAAGCGATTCTTCCTCTACTGGTTTACTGGGGTCAGTTACGAGCATGTCGTCGCTGAATCCGAGGGCTCGATGCAAACAACGCACGACGAGCCGAAGCGGTTTCTGCTGTTTAATTTGAAGCAGGATTTCCAATTAGGCGGCAAGACCTATACGGTCTGGTTCCCGCCAGATCGTTTCCTGTTGCGGGCTGGTTTGATCGATCGCTATGGCCGGCCGAATCCCAGAATCTTCAAGCCTGGAGAGGACGTCGTGAAGATGAAATCCTACAGCGGCGACCATCTTTTTGTGGATCGAATCACTTACAATTTCCGCCGACCGAACCGTGGAGAGATCGTGGTATTTGAAACCAAAAACATTCCGCGGATGGCGTCTGACCAGATCGGCCAGTTTTACATCAAACGCCTGGTAGCGTTGGGCGGCGAGAAAGTTCAAATTGGTGATGATCGGCATCTGGTCATCGATGGGAAACGATTGGATTCAACAACCCCACATTTCGCCGGTGTCTATTCGTTCGATCCGGCCATGCCGCCTCGCGACAGCCAATATTCCGGTCATGTTAATGAGAACACCGGACGTTCCCAGGCTGGACGTGGAAACCTCGCGCCGCTTTTCGAGAATGCAGCAACAACCTTCGACGTTCCTCCAGAAGACTATTTGGTAATGGGTGACAACACTGTGAACAGCTCCGACTCGCGGACGTGGGGATCGTTTCCACGTGAGAATGTGATCGGAAAGGCGCTGTGCGTGTATTGGCCGTTCGGGGCTCAGGATGGTCGCAAGAGCCGGTTCGGCTTAACGAAGGACTAATTGCAGGAAGGAAGCTTTGGAATAATCCTTAGCTATTAAAGTCGCACAATGTTTGTTATGTTTATCAACGGTTAGGCCTGTCACTTCGGAGAACTCACCTCTGAGTGTTAACAGAACAATTGTCCGAATTGCTTGGACTAGCCTTGATTTGGTTTGAACTGCCTTGTGCGTTCTAACTCCCTAAGCTTGAAAGATTCACACCGAAGCCCGTGTCGAGTTTCGAGAGTTGAAAAGCCTGGAAGTTTGTCCAGCTCGATTTCTTGCGAAACGTTTGTCCAGAAAGCCTGGAAGTTGATTGCAAGCTGGATAATCACAGCGACTTGCGCGATGAGTGATTTGCAACTTCCACCCTTTTTCCGGACAAACCTGAAATTCCAAAGCCTGGAAGTTGAGCCCCGGAAATGAACCCGTTTAGGGTGGTGGGCAGCAGTTGCCTAGCTGAATTTTCGAATCGATTCGCGGGGCGTGATTCTCACGCACTCGGCAAAACCGGGCAGGGCGCCTGCCCTCCCCTACCCTTTACCTGGCGTGGGCTTCGATCCCTGGCTTCGGGTTCAGATGATGCCAGTGCCCGTGTTTCCAACGGCCCGTCCGCTCCTGCTTCAAGGTGTAGGCCGCCGCCCGAAGAGTCAGCGACTTGTCCCTGAGCGGGACGCAGATTTCGTCCAGTTGATAGACGGCACCTTCAACCGTGAGCAGCCGGACCAGCTCATACCGGTATCGGGAATCCCGCCTCTTCACTACCACGGCCATCGCCACGACATCATGGATCGGAGTAACTGGGGTGTGCATCGTGGATTCAGCCTTCCAGCCTTTAGCTGGAAATTCAAGGCTCCAACTTCAAGAATCGAACCCTGATAAAACCGCGCTCGCCGACCCATCGCCAGCCGCCCGCGCCCTGGGCGCGCTCGCGTCGCGGGCTCAAAGAACCGCTTCACGAAATGGCAGACCCAGCAACACCTCGGCGCCAGCCTGGGTGATGGGTTGCCCGGTGCGCAGCGCGTCCACCAGCCCCGGGCCGAGCTGGGGATTGGCTAGGTAGTTCGGTGCCAGGAAGAGACGCGCCGCCTCCGTTCCGAACTTCCGTTCGTACTCGCCCAAGAGCTGGCTGAGTTCAGCGCTGGTCATTTGGCTTCTCACCACGCCCTTCCTTGTAGGCGCGCACGCACGCGCGCCCGATTTGGAACGCTCTCCAGAGGAAGAAAAACGATCCCACGAATGCCAACGCTCCAACAATGTTCCAAGGGTCCATATCTTCAGCCTGTTTGGATTGATGCTATACACTACCGCGCACGATCCCCGACACAAAAAACCGCCGGCCAGGTTGCCCCGGCCGGCGGTGTGCATTGAAAGGCTCGCTACTCCGCGTGCGCCTGCGCGATGCCCTGCTCAAACCCCGGATCATATATCACCTCTTCCACCCACTCATCCGCCGGCAGCCCGGCGTAGTACGCCGTGACGGCCCGGCTCCACTCGCAACCGAAGAGATGGAAGCCACGCGGCCAACGCCGGTGCGTGATGCGCTTCACAAACTCGCGCGGCTCGCCGCCCGTCACACACGGGCGATAGTCCGAGATGCACAAGAGCCGAATGATCCGGCCCTCGTGACGTAGCCACGCCCTCATGCACCGACGATACGGTGAGGCGCGAAGGCGACGTTTGCGATCGATCTTCATAATGTGAGATTCTCCAATCAACTAGCCCAGACCGATGGCCATTGCCTTACCTGAAGCTCGCTGGCAGGCGGAGTGAGATCCCGCTCAATCGATTTGAAAACGAGCGACGGTTCGCGCAAATGCTCCAAACCATCACGCTCCAAACGCTCGGGCATAGCCACCGAGAAGCGGAGCTGCCGCCCCCACCGCTCATAGACGGTTGCGAGTTCCAACCGTTCCGAAGGACTCAAATGGCCGGCTTTTTTGGCAAGAGCGGACTCCAGACCCAGAGTATTGCTCGTCTGCGCATGCTTCGGTTTGTTCGTTGAGTTCACGCTGCCACCTCTCCGAAATAAGCCACGGGCCGGGCCCATTGATCCACTGGCAACAAGATCTCACCTGCCCAAAACACCGCCAGATCCTCGTAACCCTCGGTCACACCCTCCGCATGGAAGGTGCCGCCGATCGCCGAATGCTCCTTGAGCGCCAGCGCCAGCATGTGGACACATGCCGCCGCCGCCCGCATCGGTGCCACCATATCTGTGAGGCAGGATTCCAGCTGCCTTCGCGCCTCAGCGCTTTCCCTCTCCTCACGCGCCCTTCCCCACGCCTCACCCAGATCCTTCCAGTGCATCGCGACGTGCTCTGCCAAGTTCCCGGCGCTCGCCTTTATTCCGATGGCCGCTTGATCGACCTCCGTCGCGCTAGCCAGGCCGCTGCTCAGGCTCGCCAGTAAACCCCGTGCGAACATTTGCGCCCTCTCCATGTCGAGTACGATCCGCGCGATGTCATCGAACGCCAGCCGCGCCTTGGCGGTTGCAGTTGCCGGCGGCGCGGTCTGCGCCTGGACGGGTTCGTCGGGCGCGTCGCTGGACGCCCAAAACTTCATCAACGCAGCCAGGGCACCCGGCCGGCCGGCTGCCAGTGCGAGACATTCCTCCGGATTTGAGTTTTGGATCGCCTCCACTATCGCTTGCTGGATGGTCATTCCTTCGCCGTCATTACTCAAACTGCTCGAATCTACGATTTCCATCACCGCGGCGAACAGCTCCGCGCCGAGCAACGCCTCCCAAAAGGCGGGCTCACTTGGGGGTTGATTTTGGGGAGCGGCTGGAACGGCGGGTGCGATGCTGTTCTTAACGTCGGCCTCACACTCGCCACAAAGGTCGAGCGTCCTCCACTCATCACCGAGCACTCTGTTGATGTGGACGGTTGCCGGGCGACGTTGACACATGTCGCACTCCGGCTTTTCACCTGGGCTTGCGTTTCTGTGGGGTTGAACTTTTGGATTTGCCGGGCGATTGTGTCCCCGGCCTCGAACTGTAGTCTTCTTCATGGTTGATTCCTTTCGGGGCTACCGGACCGGAGGGAGCTGTAACTCTTTCCGGTCCATTTTTATTGTTCACTCCTCGATTGCCGTAGCCCAAATGGAGCAATTGCAGGACGTGCGCGCCCGATGGTTTCGAGCGCTGAGTCAACCAGTCGTTAAGCTGCTGAGGCGTGATTCCGAGCGTGTCCGCCAGCGCGGTCTTAGCGCCGTGCTGGCCGGTCGTCTTGCTCTTCACGTTCTCCAACAGTTCATCAACCGTCTTGACCATGTTGGGAGAATTAAGCTGATTGCTTAATATGTCAACTGCTGATTTTTCTTCCGCCTCAAACTCTCGATCGAACTCCTCCCACCACGCATCGATCTCCGCAGCGTGTTCCTCTTTGAATTTTTCGATCGTCGCGCACATCGCACGCACGAACGGCAGCCGCAAACGAGCGGGGATGTAGTGGATCATCCCCGATACACCAATTCCAATCAGCCGCTCAAACACGTCAGCTGCGTCTTTGACCTGTCCACCGACCCGCAACCAAACAGCGTCATCATCAGTGAGATCCTCAGGGCGGACTGAAATTGCGCTCGCGAACAGCCTCAACCATTCCAACATTGGCTTCTGGAGATAGTCCTCAAACCCCTCTGTAAACAGGGCTTTGACCGGTACCTCTGCTTTGAGTTCGGTGTCTAAGTCCACGTATGGATGACGCGGGCTTTGTCCAGTCGCGAGCCAGCGCTGATTAACATCGAAAGCACGGCAGACAGCCTTCCCGGCGTAGTAAGGAACAGCAGCCATTTCCCCCTCATAATTTGCATAACTTTTGGAAGGCAGGCCGGCGCTCTGAGCAAAAACCGATCGCGAGATGCGCAGTGATTCCCGAATTGATAAAAGCCGCCGACAGACGGCGGCTTCACGTTCTGGCAGTGAGTATTTGCGAGGCACGCAACGATCTTAATGCAGTCAGGTGGAAGAAAAAGCTTGCTATAGTAATCCGTATGGCTTTCCTTTACCTCAATCGCTGGCGAAAGTCGGCGGGAAAATGCACTCCGAGCGCTCACGCGCACTCGGGCTGGTGGATGAAACCAGCCCGGCCATTTATTTGTGAACAAATCGTCCGCCAACATGAGGAAGCCGATGAGCGCCGAGATGGTGAAATTCCGGAAGGCTCTCCTGGACCGTGGACTCGCTCTCGGAGAGCTGGGTCGGCAGCTGGGAGTCTCGGAAGACACCATGTACAGCCTGGCGTCGAACGGTTTTTCTCAGGCGATTTCATTGCGCTGGAAGATCGAGCGGCATTTGGCCTACGCGTACGACCTTTGGACCAATCGCGACGTTCTCGAAATCCGGAAAGGTTGCGCCGCAGTCACGGGCATCGATCCGTTCCTCGCCGAAAAGCCTGTCTTGCTCGATCTCGCCCGCCGTTTCGAGGTTCGCCTCACCAACGTTCCCCGCACTGTCGCCGGGTACCGCGACGCTATCGTCCGACACCTCGCCGTCAATCGCTCCCTCATCACTGCTCCCACCCCATGAAATCTCAGCTCAAGAAACTCACCGACCTCATCACCAAAGCAGACGCCAACGCCTCCGAACTTCAGCGGCATAGGGACATGTTGGAAGCCGCCAAGGCCAAGCGTGAGAAGCTCATCGCGTCCGGTGCCGTCGAAGACGTGAAGGTCCGCACCGCGATTTCGGACTGCGACCTCGACTGCCGGATGCTCCCCCATCGAATCGCCCAGTACGAACAGCATGGAGTCGAACTGGAGAAGGTAATCGTGGTTGCCGGCAACGAACTGTCCTGCGCGATTCACGATGAATCCATTCGGGTTGAAGCCTTGCTCAATTCGCGTGGTCTCGCCCGTGTTTTGGCTCAGCTCAAGCCGCTCGGCTATCCGAACAATGAAGCGCTACAAAACGCAGCGGCGCTCGCGTTGGGGCAATTCGACTGGTTGGGAAAACTTCAGGCTGCGCAGCAAGGCGTGCGCGGTGTTCCGGCCCGTGCCTCCATCGGATACGCCGAGGAAATCCTCCCCGTCATCGCCGCTGTCGAGAAGTTTTGCGCCTGATTCACTGAGTTTGATTCCCCAATTATGAACCCGTCGACTTCTTCCACCGTCGCGCTGCTCAACGAAGCTCTCGCACATCACCGCACGCTCTCTGGCGACCAAGCCGCGCATCACGATCGTGTCGGTGCGGCGCCGGCCTACGAAGTTGGTTTCCGCGCACTCGGCATCGCTGTCGACGCCTTCCGCCCGGAAGCGGAAGCGGCCTTCGCTCGCTGGGCTGAGCCTTTCTTCGGGGCAGACGAAGACGGCCGCCGGCTCGCGCGTGAGGCGTTTGCGGTGTCGCAATTCGGCCGCGCCCTGGCAGGTCTCGGCGCTGAGCCTTCCGGCGCGGGATACGTCTCGAAGTTGAATGTCCTGCGCGGCAAATTTCACGAACTGGAAGCGATGCGGGCGACGATCTCCGCCATCACTGCCAAGATTTGATTCGTATGGATTCTACGTCTTCGCAACCCCCACCCGTCTTCACCGACGCCGAGCTGATGGACGCCGTCGGCATCTCGGACGCTACGCGGAAGGCTGGCGCTCGCACCGTCGGTGCGCTGGTCGGTGCGCTTCGGTTCTTTGACACGACCCAGCGAGAGATCGAAGATCTACTGCTGGATCGTGAGGCGCTCAAGCTCGGCACGCTCAGCCGGCAGGAGAAGGCATCGCGCGGCTTCCTCAATCCTGATGGCTCGGACAACACCGCCGCCATCGCCAAGGCCGTGGCTGACATTGATGCCGCGATCGCCTTCGTTTACCACGAAGCGCAGTCGGTGACTGCGCGCCCCGGCTACGATCGTGTTATTGCCGGGACGAAATGGGAAAAAGGACAAACTCCAACCGCCGAGCAACTGGCAACTTTCTTTGGGCTCCGCGACACCTGGTCAACTTCGGACAAATTCCCTGAGACGCTGGCCGAGTGGGGCGCGGCGCTTTCCCTCCAATCACCGACGAAAGCCACCGTCCTGGCTGAACTTTCCCGACGGACGAAGGATCGTGCTGCGAGAGTTCGCGCTAAGTATACAAATCGCCTCGCGGAATTGATCAGCCTCACTGCTGCTCGCATTCACAGCTTCGACCGCGCCTATCGCGCCGGACGGTTGTCTTCATTCCGAGCGGCGGGCATCGACTCCACCGTCGGGGGAACCATCGCATTGCTTGGCCCAAAGATCATTGCGCTTGCGCCGGCTTCTCCTTCGGCGACTCCGCCCCGTTTCGGCAAGGCCGAGCCGCTGCTGATTCAACTGACCGCCTCCGGCGGGTTCCGAACCATTCCATGAAGGCGATTTCGAAATCTTCCCAGCAGCCTGTAGCTGTTCGGGGTCATGGTGCCGAGTGCGGGTCGACTTCGGGGTCAGGCTCGCACTCGGCTACTTCGTCGTCGAAGGTGTCGGATTCCATGTACCTCGCATCTGGCGGCGCACGGGTGAAACTCATCCCCCGCGTGAAGCCCGCGCGCAAATCGCGCGTGGTGCGCGTGCCGGTGGCGATCCCACCGCGTATCGTGGAAGCCTGGCTGAACGTCCCGATCGTTCTCGACGAAATCGAAACACAACGCCGCCTTGCCATCGTGAAGGCCACGGCCGTGATGAAGAGCGTCGGCATCAGCCAGAATAAAGCGGCGGATGGCTTCGGCATTCCGCGTTCCCAGCTTTCTGCCTGGCTGTCTGCCTTCGCCGCCGGTGGTGAAGATGCTTTGCGCCCGATGGCGTGGAACGCCGGGCGCCGCCCCGCTGAGGGCAAAGCTAAACGTCACTCCGCGTTCTTTGAACTGAAGGTGCGTTGAACAATGCCCGCGAAACCAAAACGTAAAGCCGCCCCGGTCCTGGCACCGCTCGCCGCTGAACAAGCGGCGCGGGATGCACTCAAGAAAGTCGTCGTTGCCTTTCCGCCCGTAAAAATCCTTAACCCCGACGGCTCGATCACCTTCAAGCCCGGCAAGCCCGTAGTTCTCCAAGGTGGTGATGAGATCTCCACGGCCGAGGCCGCGCGCATTCTCGATTGCACGCCGGATTGGGTTTCCCGTCTGTGCGATCGTGGCGAGCTTCACGAGGGCCGGGACTGGCGACGCACCGGCAAGCGCGGGAACTATCGCATTAAGAGATCCTCAGTTCTTAAGTTGCGATCCGAACTCGTAGTTCAATGACGATTCAAACCATCAATCTTGAAATTCGATTTGCCGCGTCGGAACCGACCCGAGGGGCGCGAAGATTCGTCCACGAGTCGAAAAATCGATTGTACCCCTCGGCGAAGCTCGGCGAAGGCCGGTCCTGTGCCTCACGAAACCCACTACCAACCCCCATCTGAACCCATGCACGATTTAGAACTGACCCACGTCCCTGAAAATTCCGCCGCCGGCTTCCAGTCTTTGGAGGCCAAGCGGGCTGGCGTCCACCTGTTGCCAGTCAGCGCTGGCGTTGTCTCGTTGCTGCGCAAGATCGGCAACCCGGTCGCGAACGGGAAATTAGAGGGCGACAAGATCGTCTTCACGACCGAGGAAGCGATGGAACTGGTGTTTGCCCTATGCACGCCGCCGGCCGATCAACGCCAGTTGCTCGCCAAGGGGCGCGAGGTCTATGCCGAGGCCGCCGCGGAACTGGCCGATCGTTTCTCCATCGGAGTCTTTCAGGAGATGAACCAGCAAGCCGTCGCGCACTTCGTGGCGGCCATCGTCCGGCGAGGCAAACCGTCCACTCCAACCCTGACTGGCACTTTGGACTAATTATATGTCCGGGAAAATCGAATACTCTCTTGGGCTGGCGACGGCGGGATTTCTTGGACCGCTCGGCGGTGTTGTGTCGAAGCTGTCGGGCTTCATGGGCGCTACCGCTACGCTTGGGGGTGCCGCTGCCGCCGTATTCAGCCAGATCAGTAAAGGTGGTGCGTTGGTCGATTTGTCGAATCGCACAGGCGAAGCGATTAAGGACTTGTTTCAGCTCCAATTTGCATTTGAACAGTCGGGTGTAGCTGCTGCCTCACTGCCCACTATCCTCCAGAAATATCGCGCGGCCCTCTCGGGTGTCGGCGAAATGGGTGAATCCACCTCCGAAGCCTTCAGTCTCATCGGTACAAGCATCGAGGACTTACGGAAGGTGGACGCACCTGAAGCATTTGAAAAAATCTTCGGCGGTCTGAACAAGCTCGACCGTAATACCGCGACCGGTGTTGCCCAAAAAATATTTGGACGCGGCGCCAGTGGTGACATTCTCCAATTGGCGCGCAATGCAAATGGCTTTGCTGAAGCCCTCCAACGCGCCGCGCCCCATGCGGAGTTAATGGCGCGCAACGCCGAATCGTTCGATCGCTTTGGTGACGTGCTCGGCGATTTGAAATTGGAGTTTGATGGCATCGCCGCCAGCGTCGCGGAAAAGGTGACGCCCGCGCTGAACCTGCTCACCACTCAACTGCGCGACAAGGATTTCGCTGGTATCGGCGAGGTATTTGAATTGTCGATGAAGGCGGGGATTCAGGAAGTAACCTTTTTCATGTCGGATGCCGCTAAAAATTGGGGCGACATCGTTCGCAAGGAGCTGGGTAATGCGGCTGATGTGTCTACAAGCGCCGGCTTCTGGGAAAAGGTGGGCAAGGGCACTCTCGGAAGTGTTGCCGGTCTCGCCGGGTTGTGGGGTCAAGTGGGCGGTGCCATTGGCATTCCTGGCGCGCAAGCTCAAGGCGATCTGCGGATGCTACAAGCTGAGCAGCTCTTCCAGGCGGCGGGACTTGGTGGCGGTGTCCTCGCTGCTGTTGCTGAGCAAATGTCGAAGGATCCGGGCTCCCGCGTCAACGTCTTCCGCGAACAGCTCAGGAAGAAGTTGGAGGCAGACGCGGCTATGAATGGAGGAAAGCCAAAAGATCTGGATGCGGAAGCAGATAACATCATCAAAGCCCTCACCTCGGGCTCCAGAATCCGCTACGCCCCCAAAGAGAGCGAATCTGTCAACGCCCTCCGCCGCATCGGCTTCGGATCCGGAGGCCAGTCCGATGGCCTTCAAGTTCAGCGAAAACAACTCAACGTGCTCGAAACCCTCAGCAACAAGACCACGAAATTGATCGAGGTCTGTGGCATGGACAAACCCCTTCGAGTGCTCAACGACTGACCTATGAAAACCATCAAGAAAATTGACCCCACCCTGCGCGTCGAACTCGCTCCCAAAGTCACCGGCACCCGTGCCCAGCTTCACCACGAAGCCAGCCCTGGCCTCTTCGTCCACGTCTCGCTGATGCCGGATCTGCTCGCCTTCACCTGTGGCGATCAACAAGTCGCCTTCACCATCGTCGACTTGCTCGATCACGTGCGCACGGTTCAGCCCGGCTTCGCCGCCCCGTCTGCAACTCCCGCTCCCGTAACCGCCGCCAAATAAGTTATGGCCATCATTTGGAGAGGCTCCACTCAACTCCAGGAACAACCGGATTCTCCCGGATGGACCTTCGGGGAACAGATTCGCTTGATCCGCCGCTTCAGCGGCCCGCACGGTGCCTGTCTCGCTGCCGCGCCCCTCAAGGGAGCCATCGGCGGCGGCATCGCGTCCGGTCTGCGCGTCGCGGAAAGCAGTGTCACCAAAATGCGTGGCGGCATCGGCGTTCTCACCATTCAGTACGAGAATCAGCCCGGCGAAGTTCCCCTGCAGGGCCAACAGCTCCCCGAGGACGAAGCCGAGATCACCAGCGATGAAGTCGAGGAACCGCTCAAGCGGCACCCCAAATACGCCTCCGTGACGGACACGCAACACGACATGATGAATACCGTCCTGAACACAGTTTGGGATGATCCCAAGCATCAGGAAGCCGTCGACGTAATCAACTCCAACTTCGCCGCCCAGGAACTGCTCGCCAAACTTCAGCGCGGCTTCACCCATTACCCGGCCGCCGCACCCGTCTATCAGCTCACCACTTACTATTGGGAAAAACCTATCGGGCTTTCCAAGGGCAATGTTCGGCAAACTCCGCCTTCTACTCCCATCACCCCGCCGGAGGGCCTCGACTGGCTGCGCAAACCCGATCACTTGTCGCACAACGGTACGTACTGGGTCTTGGTCCGCCGCTGGCAGGGCTACGAGAATCTTGACGACGACATCTACCCGTAAAGTCCGAACGATCTCCCGCCCGTGAACGAAGCACCCATCAACACCACCACGACCACGCCGCGCCCCCGCGCGAGCCTCGCGGACGTGCTGCGCTCGGCGGAACCCGTGTTCACCGCACGGCAGATTGGGAGTTGGCTGAGCGTCTCGGACAAGGCGGTCAAACAACGGTTGCCCGCATCACAGCGCAAGATTGAAGTGCGTGGACAACAGGCGAACGCCTGGCCGTTGAGCTGTCTGCCCTCAGATTGGCTTACCCGGCTCGAAGTGATTGCCCAGCAGAACGGATTCCGCACCCCTACCGATCTCCTCACCAGCGAACCGCGCCAGCGATGGAAGTTGGAGGACGAAACGACGGCCGCCATTGCGCGGGAGTTTATCGAGGAAGCCGCCCGCCGCCGTGAGGTCTACGCCGTGGCGTTGAAACGCGAACGCGAGGAGCCAGCGCCCAGCCGCGCGGAGATTCTCGACCTTGTTCGGCCACTTCAGAAGAAAGTCTTTGGCTACGCGGTCAGTGATGACCGGCATGATTACGTTCTAAATCTGGCCCGGGAACGGGATCGTGGTTTTGGCGAGTTCCATCGTCAGGAGCTGTACCTCGACGCGGCCGCCGTCCGCACCTCAGCGGAGGCAAAAGCGCCGGTCGCAGAGCAAGCCAGGCACGCGGCTTTGCTGCCCGTGCTTGAGGAACTGGGCTCCAAAACGTTTCCCGATGCCGAAGACATCGCGACGTTGTTTGATCGCACCTTCCGTCATTACGAAGGCTTGTGCGCTGCCACCAGCGACACCACGGAACATCGGACAATCAAGCGCTCCCTCATTGACTGGCTGCTCGAAGTGTTCCCCTGCCCGATTCTCGCCCGGTCCCGCGAAGGTCTGGAGAAGGCATTCAAGCGGGACTTGGCGACGTGGACGAAGAGCGGGCGCAATCCCGAAAGCCTGTGCCCGAAGTATGCCGGCGGCCGGCCCGCCCACGTCTGCAAGGGTTGTTTCGCGAAGGTGAATGCACGGGCGAGGAAACTCCGCGGCCAAGGAGGCATGGGCAACACCACGCTGGCGTATCGGCAGCTTCGGACTAGCGGCGAGCTTTGCCCCGTCTGCTGTGGGAACTACAAGTTCAACGTCGCCGAGAATAAGAGCTACGTCCCTCGCACGTTTCGCATTCACGCCGCACCGAACAAACTGGAGCTGGCGAAGGATCGCGGACCGAAGCATCTGGAAGCGGCCGGTCCGAAGATCATGCGCGACTGGTCTGATACTCAGCCGGCCGATTACTTCGTCAGCGATGACGAGACTTCCAATCATGTGGTCTGGACGCGGATCAATGGAGAGCTGGTGATTGGACGCCTCCAAATTCTCCACATGATGGACCTGAAATCGATCTACCCGATCGACTTCGTCGCCTACTTCGGCCCGCCGTTGGCCGTGATGATCCGCAAGCTGATCTATCAAGTGGCAGTTAAAGGCGTCGGGATGCCGCATCACGGGTTCCTCTTCGAGCGCAGCCACTACGCTGCGAAGATGATTATCGGCGCCGGCGAACAGCTCTGGCGGTCGACCGCCAACGGATTCTTGAGCCGTTACAACTTGCCGTTCGATGACATGAGCGACGAAGCCCGCGCCGTTTATCGCGAGAATGTGGAGTGCGGACTTTCCGAGCCTGGTGTGGATCTGGAAGTTCGCCAGGCTACGCGGCCTTGGTCGAAGCCTATTGAGGGAACCCTTCACATCTTCCAGAAGATGATGAGCGGTCTGCGCGGCTTCGTGGGCTTCAACGAACGCGCCGAGATTTCCGACCGTCTGAAGGGCATCGAGCAACGGTGCCGGGACGGGAAGGAAGATCCAAACGACCACTTCCCCAGCCTCGACGAATACGTCGCTTACTACCGCAGCGTGCAGGAAGAGTTCCGGCATGAACCGCAGCCCAAGAGCAAGCGCCTGCGAGGAGCCTCGCCCTTCCAGGCGTGGAATGACGGGCAAGATCGCCGGCCCCTTCGCAAACTCCCTCCGGAGGAAGCATGGCTGCTCGCCACACACAAAAAGCCCGTGAAGATCAATGGGAACGGGATCGTGATGGAGATCAATGGGCATCGGCAGAGCTACGTCGATCTCCAGCTCGGCGAATGGTACAGTCGCGGCGTCCGCGACGTGCTGGCGTTTTACAACATTGAGTTCCCTCACCTCCTGCACATCTCGGATATGAAGCGGAAGCATTTCATCACCATTCGGCACCTCTCCGCGCCGGCGATGACGGCCCATCGCACCCCGGCCGGCCGCGCCCGTCTCGCCGAATGCGAGAAGCACAAGCGCGACTTCACGGCGGCGGCAACTCAGCGCTTCAGCGGTTTGGAGCATCCCGTCATCAATACGATTACCCGCGATGGCGACCACTCCGAGGAATCCAAAGCGCTCGGACGGCACATCAATGAAGCCGTCGAAGCCGAGCGCGGACGGCGCGCGGACGATCTCGAGATCGTTCCGGCCGCGAGCCGCCTGGCAGAAGCTCACGGTTTGGCCGGCTCAACCAACGCGCTAGCCCCGGTCCGCAAGTCAGTGATGAGCGATCGCGAGAAGGAACTGAGGGATCGGCTTGCTGCAAAACGAAACAGCGCCGCCAACATCACAACATCATGAAGACGATCAATCCACTTCGCCTGGCTGAAAAGCTTCACCGTCTCAATCGTGGGGTTCGCGGCTCTACTCTTCTGCGCGACAAGCCTCGGATGCGCGAGCTGCTCTGGTTCCTGCACTGGCAGGGCTGCCAGCCGGGCGGACTGGAAGGGTTTGTAGATCGGTTTCTGGAGTCGCACCCTGCCCGCTTCGGAGATGTCGCAACGGCTCAGTCGGCGCCGTGGACGCTCGAAGAGGCCCTGCCGATTTGGGAAGAGCAGCGACAACGTTGCGAGCGGGATTCCAGTTACGGCTTGGGAGAGTTCGCCGTGTGGGCGATCGATAAAGAGTTCGAAGATGGAATCCATATTCGTGATGCGCACCGCCCCTTGACTGACCGCGACGCCTCAAATCTGCAAGACGGCCTTCGCAGGTTCAACCGCGATTACTTCGCTAAAAAGCATTACCAGCGGGCCAAGGAAAATCTTCCCGGTCTGCTGGTGGATTTGTGCGAGCGTCTCGATTGCGAATACCTGTCGGCGAGCTATCACCCCGATCTTTATACGGCCCTCTGCGAGTGCATGGACCGCCATGCCGAAGCGACGCGCGGCCAACTGGCGTCCACCCGGGTTGCCGACATGGTGTTCAAGCGGCTGGAGTTCACGCGGAACGGGAATGATCCCGCGCTTATCCTGGGCGATGCGCGTATCGGCAAAACAAAGTCTGTGTCCACCTGGGCGGCCATGTATCCCGGCCAGGCGCGAGTTGTCACCGTGCCGTCGGACGATTCGATGACCGCCTTCTACTACGCCCATGCCGACGCCCTGGGGTTGGACTACACACCGTCCACCTCAACAAAGGCGTTGAAGTTCGACATTGAGTTCATCATCGCCAACAGCGGCTTGCTGTTCATTTATGACGAGAGCCACTTTCTGGCACCTCAGAACTATACCGCGAAGACGCCGCCTGCCCGGATGAACTGGGTGCGCGGTTGCTTAATTGATCGCGGCGTGGGAGTTGCCTTCTTTTCCACCCGGCAGAGCTACGAGGCATCGATGGGGAAGTATGGGAAGAAAACGCAGTACCAATTCGAGCAATGGACCGGCCGCATCGCCCCGCCGCTCATTCTGCCGGCCGAGCTGGATTCCTCAGAACTGCTCGCCACCGCACGCGCGATGTTCCCGAACCTCGACGGTGACCTTCTGGAGATCGTTGTCCAGCGTTGCGCTGTTCGCAGAACCGGGCTTCGGGAAATAGGCGGCGCAGTTCGCTACGCCTGCTTTCTCGCGCAACGAGATGGAAGGATGGAGCCGACCCTTGATGACGTGGACGGCGCCTTTGTTGAGTTCCTCGGCGAGCAGCAGGATCAACCCGCTGAGCCTCCGCGCCGTGCTCGCGAAGCCAACGCGCTACCCGCGCCAGGCCGTCGCGCTACGCAACCAATTTCCAGTGCTGACCAGCCCTTGACCACCGACGCACGTCGAGAGGTCACGTTGGTCTAGCGCCGGTTTACATCTTGTTTTTGAAGCCCGCTCACGAAGCGGGCCTTACCACGTACACTAGGCCGTCTGGAAAGGTTCCAGGCTTACTGGACAAACGTTTTGTCGTTACTCATCTTGCTGTTCAAACCCTCGCGATACGCCTTTAAATAGGATTCTCCGGTCCGCTTCCACGAGAAATCCAGTCGCATGGCGTTCTGTTGCATCTTCGTTCTAAGTGCCGGCGTTTCATACAACACCAGCGCTTTCCGAATCGCCTTGGCGAGCGCGCGAACGGAATACTCGTGAAATTTGATTCCGTTCGCTTCGGAATCATCCTCAGTCAGGTCCGTCACGGTATCGTCCAAACCGCCGGTGACACGAACGATTGGCAGCGTCCCGTAGCGTTGGCTGTACATCTGATTCAATCCGCACGGTTCAAAGCGCGATGGCATAAGGAAGAAGTCCGAGCCCGCCTCAATCCGGTGAGATAATCCCTGATTGTAGCCCAACGTAATCGCAACCTTGTTCGGATACCTCCGTGCCAGATCAGCATAAGCCCGTTCGAACTCGGCTGAGCCGCTGCCCAGCAGTGCAAACTGGAGATTCGCCGCGAGCATTTCCTCCAAAGCGCCAATCTGGATATCGACGCCTTTCTGGTCAGCCAGCCGGGTAATGCTGCCGAACAACGGAGCATTCGGGTTCACGGGAAGGCCGAGTTCTTTTTGTAACGCGGCCTTGTTCGCCGCCTTTCCCGCAATCCGGTCCACGCTGTAGGCGAACGGCAGGCTGGGATTGTCCGTCGTGTTCCATTCGTCGTAGTCCACGCCATTCAAAATTCCTACGAGACTTTCCTGACGCGCCCGCAGCGCTGGATCCAATCCGCAACCATACTCCTCAGTGGTAATTTCGCGGGCGTAGCGCGGGCTGACGGTGGTCAACAAATCCGCATAACTGATGGCGGCTTTAAGGCAGCTCAGCTGACCCCAGAATTCCGCGCCGTCCGGATTGAAGTAATCCAAGGGCAGGTTGGCCAGGCTGTATTCCGCCCGGGAGAAATTTCCCTGATAGGCCAGATTATGAATTGTGAGACAAGTTCTCGGCGCATCCTTCCAACCCTCGTGCCAGCGCTGGTGGAGGATCATCAATGGCACGAGTCCGACCTGCCAGTCGTGCACGTGAACCAGTTCCGGTTTTAGCGGCAAATACCGCGCGAGATGCACGACGCACTTCGATAAAAAGATGAAGCGATGCGCGTTATCCGGGTAATCGGCTCCGCCCTCATTGTACAAGCCGCCACGATGATAGAACTCCGGTCGATCGATGAAATACACCGTCAATCCCTCGCTCGGCTGCAGCGTCCAGACTTCGCACTGCAAGCGACGTTCGCCGAGAGGAACTTCCAGGAAATAATCCAGCCGCTGGAGCTGAGGGAACCGTTCACGGATGCCTCGGTAGAGCGGGGTGACCAAACCTACCTCGTGCCCTGCCCTGCCCAACGCCTTCGCGAGCGCGGCCACCATATCGGCGAGCCCGCCGCTCTTGGAGTAAGGGTGAACCTCGCTGCTTGCCAGCAACAGTCTCATGAGAGTTCGCTAATGACCACGGCCACGCTGATATCGCTTCCGTCCCTCACGCCGGAATGTTGTCCGCCTTGAGGTAAGGCCGAAGAGGCTCGGGAATGGTTATGCTTCCGTCGGGTTGCTGGTGGGTCTCAATCAGCGCAACGAACAAGCGGGCCAGAGCCGTGCCGCTGCCGTTGAGAATGTGCGGGAATTTGTTCTCGCCAGCCTCGGTCTTGAAACGAAGGTTCATCCGGCGGGCCTGGAAGTCCTCGCAATTCGAGCAGCTGGAAACTTCCAGATACTGATCCTGACCGGGCGCCCAAACTTCGATGTCGAATGTCATGGCGCTGGCGAATCCCATGTCACCGGTGCAGAGCTGGATCACCTTGTAGTGCAATCCCAGCAGCTGCAGAACGCGCTCGGCGTTACCAACCATCTTGTCGAGTTCCGTGTAACCATCTTCTGGTTTCACGAGCTTGATCAATTCCACCTTGTCGAACTGATGCACGCGAATCATGCCACGTGTCCCCAGCCCGGCAGCGCCCGCCTCAGCGCGGAAACATGGACTGTAAGCGCAGTAACGGATCGGCAGCTGAGTTTCCTTTAGGATCTCGTCCCGGTGAATGTTCGCAACGGGCGCTTCGGCCGTGGGAAGCAGATAGAGCTTGCCCATGGTGTCCTTGTCCAAACCTTCCTGAACCGCGTAGGCCTGATCTTCGAACTTAGGAAACTGGCCAACGCCGACCATGCACTCGCGCCCGATGATATAAGGCGGAGCGACCTCCGTGTAGCCGTGCTCCGTGGTGTGCAGATCGAGCAGGAATTGAATCAAAGCCCGTTCCAATCGCGCGCCCCAGTTTGTGTAGAGGAGGAAGCCGCTGCCAGACAGCTTCGCACCGCGCGCGAAATCAACGAGCTTCAATTGCTCGCAGAGCTCGACGTGCGACTTGGGTTTCGCTGAAAACGCAGGCTTGTTACCCCAGGTGCGAACCGTGGGATTCTCAGCTGCGCTCTTTCCCAGCGCGACCTTCGCGTGCGGGAGATTCGGCAAACGAAGAAGAATGGCGTCGCGCGCGGCTTCTACTTCCGCGACTTGTTTGTCCAAGACCGTAATGCGGTCGCCGATATCGCGGGTTTGCTTCTTCTTGGCTTCGGCTTCCTCTAGTTTCTTTTGGCCCATCAAGGCGCCAATCTCTTTGGAAACTTTGTTGCGTTCAGCCTTGAGCTGTTCGACTTCGACGAGAGCCTTGCGACGTTGGTCATCGAAGTTTAGCACCTCGGAAATCTTCGCTTCGTCCCCTGCCCCACGCGCGGCGAGACGCTCGCGGACATGGTCGGGTTGTTCACGGATCAGTTTGATGTCGAGCACGCGGGGATTATGCAAACGACCCGCGAAACGTAAAACGGAAATCGCTGCTGACCACTTCTTGGCTGCGATTAGGCAGCGAAACTTCGACCGAGCCCCCAACCCCTACTCGACCGTTGGCGGATCTCGACGCACCACGATGAACCACGATTCCGTGGCCTCCAGACCGCCGCCCATGATGCTCATGCGGGATTGAATCTTCTGCCGTGAACAGCGGGCCAGCTTGCCTCCTGTATACAAACGGACGTCGTATTCCGTTCCATCTCTCAACTCGATTTCAATCTCGCGCTCGGCGGAGAGCCGGATGCGCGTGGGTTTGCCCGGAAGGACGCTGACGGCCTGACGATTCACTTCCCAGTAATGTTTCCAGCGAAACTTCGGTCCGAACTGTTTGCTCAACTTCGGGCCCACCGGTCGCCAAGAAGCCTGTCCGGGCTTCCCGACATCCGTGCCACGAATCAACTGGGCATAGAACGGAACCGCCAGTCCATCTCCGAGACACATCGCCTGCATCCCGAACATCACCACGAAACTGAGGAGTAGTTTCATAACGCGGCTGAAAACACTATTGCTCAGACGCGTGCACCCGGCGGGGAATTTAATCTAAGGAAGGAATTAGTGAGAAAAATTCAGCAGGCAAATTGTCGGCGCACGCGCAGCTCCCCGGATCACGGATCAAACGTAGAGCGCGGCCTTCAATTCGAGCACCAGCACGCTCATGATGGGATGGCGTTTGTCGGGATTCGTGTCCAGCGCCTTCAAGATCGTCTTCTCGACCGCAGGTGGAATGCCTTGATTCAGCTCGCGCGGAGGAAAAAATCCCGAGCGGTTTAATTGGAGGCGCAAGATTTCATCAGGCGATTCGCCCGGGAACGGCTTGCGACCGGTCAACAATTCATACGCCGTCACGCCGAACGCGAAAATATCCACGCGATGATCGAACGGTTCCCGCTGTAATTGCTCAGGCGACATGTAAGCCGGCGTCCCGGGATTCTTCGAAGACTTCTTCGGCTTGTCGGGCTTCGGCTGCGCGAGATCAAAGTCGACGAGCCTGACTGCGCCATTGCGGGTGATGAGCACGTTCTCCGGCTTGAAGTCCAGATGCATGAACCCACTGTCGTGCACGTGCTCCAAGGCTACCGCCATGTCGATCAGAATGTTTCCGACGTTCTCGGTGAGAATGGAATCCTGACGCACGAAGAGCTGCTTCAGGTTCGAGCTCTCCACGTATTCCATCAGGCAATACAACGTCGCCCCGATCTTGCCGTGTTCGATGTACCCGATGACATGCTCGTGATTGTGGATGTGTGCGAGGATTTCACAGCCGCGAACAAACCGACGTCGTGCGAGGAGGTTGAACTTCAGGTTGTCATGCAGCTTGCGCAGAGCGAAGGGCTTGTGCTCCTGATCCGTGGCCAGCCAGATGTCCGCCATGCCGCCGCTGTTAATGAGCTCCTGAAGATAAAATCGCCCGAACGCCCCTGGCTTGGGTGCGGGACGCGACTCCTGCGATGATTCAAAATCCGACATAGGCTAAGGCCCGATGGCGAAACCGTTTAACACGGCGCCTCCGTCACCGCAAAGGTTATCGTATCATTCGCCGCATCACTAAACGTGGCCCGCAACATTTCGATGAATAGTAGCTGCGAATTCCGGCGAGCTTTGCTTAAGCTGTCCGTCATCCACTGAACGTCAATTCCCGAAGCCATGAATACTCGCCTGCTGCCTCAATGCCGCTGTTCCCTTTCAGTCGCGGCAGTCTTCGCCCTCGCCATTCTGCCCGCTTTGGCCCAGACCGCGCCCGAGTTTACTGAGATCCGACCTCTGACCAACAAAGAGGTGCGGCTTCAATTGAATGCGCCAGCGGGCCGCGGCTACCGGATCGACGCCGCGACGAATCCGGCCGCGTGGTCATCTTTGGTTACCGTCACGAGCTCGGCGAACTCGCTTGCCATCACCGACTCCGCGGCGCCGTTCCTGCCAGCCCGATTTTATCGCGCGGAACAGCTGAGTCTCACGAACCTCGTCCCGGGCGATCATGTTCCCACGCTGCAGGGCGATGTCGTCATCAAGCCGCTCTATCACGCCTCCACGTTTCTGCGCTGGAACGGCCTGGCTATCTATGTAGATCCGGACGACGACGCGAGCTACGAACCAACATACGCAGGCTTGCCCAAGGCGGATTTGATTCTCGTGACGCACTCGCATGGCGATCACTTCAGCAGCGGCAAGATTGAAGCGTTGCGGCAGTCCCACACGCGAATCATCGTTCCCCAGTCGGTGTTCACCAGCCTCACGACGGCGCAGAAGACAAATGCAATTGTGCTGGGCTACGGCGGCTCAACAAATGTGAACGGCATCACAGTGGAAGCGGTGCATGCGTACAACAGCATTCACGCGCTCGGAACCGGTAATGGCTACGTGCTGAATATTGGCGGGCACCGCCTTTATTTCAGCGGCGACACTGGAAACGTTCCGGAAATTCGGGCGCTCCAAAACATCGACGTGGCGTTCCTCTGCATGAACACGCCGTTCACGATGACTCCCACCGACGCGACAAACGTGGTGCGAACGATGCGTCCCCGAATCGTCTACCCGTATCACTACCGGAACCAGGGCGGCACCACCACGAACGCCGCCTATTTCAAGCAAATCCTCGGAACGGATCCTGGTATCGAGGTGCGCTTGCGGAAGTGGTATTGAGCGAGGACGCGATCAATCTTCCAGCTTCAAGGTAGGCGTCGGATGATGGTGGATCGGGTTAATCGTAAATCCGTCCCTCCCCAGATAACCGTTCCATTCGTCAATTAAACCCAACACCCGCCCAAGGTTGAGTTGATGATGGAGTGTTGGATATTTCGAGAGGTTTGTCCGAGCCAGCTTGAACAACGCCGCCGAGGGGCGCAGCCGCGGACGCAGCTCCGTGTGTTTCTGAAGATGCACGAACGCGCCTGCCAGCTGGATCAGTCCCTTGTAGAAATCTCCATCCGCTCCCCGGCGGTCCACGAGCCAGAGCTCTTCCAGCACATCGTGCGCTTCATAGAACAATCCTCGATTGAAGCACGCGAAGTACCCGAGATAATGGGCGTCCAGCGACTGGCCGCGACATTCGTCGATCAAGGCCGCGATCTTCGCGCTCTTCTTGCTCATGCGACGACGCTACCTGCCAGAGGATGTGCGCGAAAGAACGAAGCGTTCCCCTGCTCCGGCGGAAGCAGGGTTGAACCATCGCTGCGTTGACATCCGCACCCCCCTCCTCCACTCTTCACGCATGTCAAAACCAGCTTTGGGTCGCGGGCTGGGGGCGTTGCTGGGCGGTACAT
>CAZBIC010000022.1:0-125513 GCA_964491875.1 uncultured Bifidobacterium sp. | reverse complement strand
ATCTTCGCGTTCGTGGGCAACGGCATGTTCATGGGCATCTACTACTCGCTCCAGCGGCTGTGCAAGGCGCGCATGTTCAGCGACACGTTGAGCTGGATCAATTTCTGGGGCTGGCAGGCGATCATCGTTTCCGCCGCGGTCACCCTGCCGCTGGGTCTCACCAGCAGCAAGGAATACGCGGAACTCGAATGGCCGATCGATATCGCCATTGCGCTTATCTGGGTGGTTTTCTGCATCAACCTTTTCGGCACCATCATCAAGCGCCGCGAAAAACACATCTACGTCGCGATCTGGTTCTACATCTCCACCGCGCTGACCGTCGCGATGTTGCACATCGTGAACTCGATGGCCATTCCGGCCGGCTTGTTCAAGAGCTACTCGATGTATGCCGGCGTGCAGGACGCGCTGGTGCAATGGTGGTACGGCCACAACGCCGTCGCGTTTTACCTCACCACCTCTTACCTCGGCCTTATGTATTACTTCCTGCCGAAGGCGGCGGAACGTCCGGTGTTCAGCTACCGGCTGTCGATCATCCATTTCTGGGCGCTCATCTTCATCTACATCTGGGCCGGCCCGCATCACTTGCTTTACTCGGCGTTGCCAGACTGGGCGCAATCACTCGGCATGGCGTTCTCGATCATGCTCGTGGCGCCGAGCTGGGGCGGCATGATGAACGGTCTGCTCACCTTGCGCGGTGCGTGGCACAAGCTACGCGAGGAGCCGATGCTCAAGTTCATGGTCGTGGCGCTGACGGCCTACGGCATGGCGACGCTCGAAGGTCCGCTGCTCTCGATCAAGTCCGTCAATTCGCTCTCGCATTACACGGACTGGACCATCGCGCACGTTCACACTGGCGCGCTCGGCTGGAACGGCTTCCTCACGTTCAGCGTGCTCTACTGGATCTTCCCGCGCCTGTATAATACCAAGCTCTACTCGAACAAACTGGCGAACTGGCATTTCTGGATCGGCCTGCTCGGCATGATGTTTTACATCGTCCCGATGTATTGGGCGGGCGTGACGCAGGGCTTGATGTGGAAGCAATTCACCAGCGAAGGCTTCATGCAGTATCCGAACTTTCTGGAGACGGTGCTCCAGCTCTTCCCGATGTTCCGCCTGCGCGCCATCGGCGGTTCGCTCTACATCATCGGCGCGGTCATCATGGCCTACAACCTGTGGAAGACGGCCAAGCAAGGTGAGTTCGTGCCGGAAGTGGAAGTCCAAGCTCCGTCGCTCGCATCGGCGCCGGTTCACGCGGAAGACGCAAAGGTCGGTTGGGGCCATCGCTTCCTCGAAGGCAAGCCGATGCTGCTCGCCGGCCTCGCACTCGTGGCGGTGGTCATCGGCGGCGTGGTCGAGTTCGTCCCCATGTGGGTCATCAAGGAGAACGTTCCGACGATCTCCAGCGTGAAACCCTACACGCCGCTCGAAGTGCTCGGGCGCGACATCTACATCCGCGAAGGCTGCGTGGGCTGTCACTCGCAGATGATTCGTCCATTCCGCAGCGAGACCGAGCGCTACGGCGAATACTCGAAGGCCGGTGAATTCGTTTACGACCATCCGTTCTTGTGGGGCTCGAAGCGCACCGGCCCGGACCTGCATCGCATCGGCGGGAAGTATCCCGACGCGTGGCACTACAACCACATGGACGATCCGCGCACGACCTCGCCCGGCTCCATGATGCCGCGCTACTCCTGGCTGCTCACGCAGAAGCTCGATACCAACGCCGTCGCGCCACGCCTCTCCGCGTTGCGCAAGGTCGGCGTGCCGTATCCGGCGGGTTACGAGAACACACAGGCGCAAGCGGATCTCGTGAAGCAATCGCAAACCATCGAGGCCAATCTCAAGCAGGGCATGATCACGAACGCACCGGCCAACACGGAGATCATCGCGCTCATCGCGTATCTCCAGCGGCTCGGAACGGACATCAAGGTTCAAGCCGCAGCCAAGTAAAGGAAACGTATGATCAAAAACGTTCTCAGCGACATCGGCGGCATCGGCATCTATGGAGTCATCTCCATCTGCCTGTTCTTTGCCGTGTTCACCGGAGCCTTCATCTGGTCCATGCTTTTGAAGAAGGCCGACCTCGATTCTCGCAGCATGCTGCCGCTCGAAGACGGCTCCATCGCGCCAACAACGAAAGGAAATTCCCGCCATGAATAATCAACCGAACGAACCCAAACTGCTCGACCACGACGCGGACGGCATCAAGGAACTCGACAACAACCTGCCGCGCTGGTGGGTCTGGCTGTTCTATCTCTGCATCCTCTACGCCGTCGGTTACATGGTTTACTACCATGTCCTGAACATGGGCGACCTCCAGGCGGCGGAGTACGCGAAGGAATCTGCCATTGGCGAAAAGATTAAGAGCGAAGCCATTGCCAAGTTCGAGTCCGGTCTCGCCGCGCTGACGCCTTCAAAGGATCAAACCGTCCTTTCGCAAGGCCAGGCGACCTACACAACGCTCTGCGCGCCCTGCCATCGTCCGGACGGCGGCGGCTTGGTCGGCCCGAACCTCTGCGACGACTATTGGATCCACGGCTCGAACTACGTGGACAACCTCAAGACCATCATCAACGGCATTCCTGAAAAGGGTATGCTCACGTGGCGCGGTGTGCTCAAGCCGAGTGAGATTCAAGCCGTCGCCAGCTACATCTATACGTTCCGCGGCACCACCCCACCGAATCCGAAGCCGCGCGAAGATCAAGCCGGCCCGGAAAAGCCGAACGTCTTCGAGTAATTGTCGTGAATCCGGTTGTTCATCGCAGTGCAAGTCGCGCAGAAGTTCCCCGAACTTCTGCGTGTAACTTTCCAGCAAGGGCCGGCTCAATGAACGGTGCGTTGCCAACGCGAAAACCATGAGCAGCTCGCCGACACAACCTCCGAAGGACGAAGAGTTCCATTCGCACTCGCCCGCCCAGGACATCAACTGGGAGGATTACCGGGACCACATCGCCACGGCCGACAAGGACGGCCACCGTCGCTGGCTGTATCCCAAAAAGGTAAGTGGCAAATGGTTTCGGTGGCGGACCTGGTTTAGCTGGGTGCTGATCGCGATCATGTTCGCGGGGCCGTGGATTCGCATCAACGGCAACCCGCTGCTCATGATCAATATCCTTGAGCGGCGCTTCTCCATTCTCGGACAAATCTTCTGGCCACAGGACACCGTCATCTTCGCCGTCGCGATGCTTGTATTCATCACCAGCATCATCATCTTCACGACCGCGTTCGGCCGGCTCTGGTGCGGTTGGGCGTGCCCGCAGACCGTGATGATGGAAATGGTCTTCCGAAAGATTGAGTACTTCATCGAAGGCGATTCCGCCGAGCAGCGCGCACTCGACGCCGCGCCGTGGACCGCGAAGAAGTTCATCAAGAAGTTCACCAAACAGCTCATCTTCCTTGGCCTGTCCTTCATTGTCGGCAACACCCTCTTTGCCTACATCGTCGGCAGCGAGAAGCTCCTCGCCATCCAGTTCGACGATCCGCGCAATCACATCGTTGGCCTGACGTTCATGTGCCTCTTCACGCTGCTGTTCTACGGCATCTTCGCCCGGTTCCGCGAACAAGCCTGCACGTTCATCTGCCCCTACGGCCGGTTCATGTCCGCCGCGATCGACGAGAACACCCTCGTCGTGGCCTACGACTACAAGCGCGGCGAGAAGCGCAGCCCGCTGCATCGCGGCCAGAGCTTCGACGAACGCAAGGCCGAGGGAAACGGCGATTGCGTGGCGTGTCGTCAATGTGTTGCCGTGTGCCCGACCGGCATCGACATCCGCAACGGCACGCAGATGGAATGCGTGAACTGCACCGCGTGCATCGACGCGTGCGACACCATCATGGACAAGGTGGGACGCCCGCGCGGCCTCATCCGATTCGCCTCACTGAACAACATTGAGCGCGGCGAGAAGCAACGCTTCACCAAGCGCATGTTGCTCTACACCGTAGTGCTCTCTGCGCTCGTGTCGCTCTTCCTCTACCTCGTCTTCACCCGCGCCGCTGTGGAGACCACCTTCCTCCGCGCGCCGGGCGCGTTGTTCCAGCAAACCGCCGAAGGCCGCATCGACAACATCTACACCGTGAAGGTCATCAACAAGACCTCCAAGGATCTGCCGGTCGAATTCAAGATCGAGAATCTCACCGGCAGCCTGCGCGTCATGAGCCCCGGCCAGTTCATCGTGCCGAAAGAGAAGCTCGCGCAAACCTCCGTCATCATCGAACTCGATCCCAAACAACTCACCGGCGCATCCACCAAGCTGGAGATCGGCATCTACTCCGGCGGCAAGTTGCTGGAGACCGTGAAGACCGGCTTCGTTGGACCCCGCTGAAAAATTATGAACCTCAAAGCCATTCGCACCAATCCCTGGCCCTACGCCATCATCGGCTGGATGCTGCTCTTCGGCACCGGCATGGCCGCGTGGGTGGTCGTCGCCGTTCGCAACGATCCCGAGCTCGTCCGCCCCGATTACTACGAACAGGAGATTGCCTACCAGAAACAGATCGATCGCCTGAGCCGCACCGCCGCGGTGCGAGGTGATGTCTCCGTCGCTTACGATCTCGCGAAAGCGCAAGTCGCCTTGCGCATCCCGAGCCAGCACCTCGCCGACAAGCTTACCGGCACGATTCACTTCTACCGACCATCGAATGCGAAGTCGGACTTCACCCTTCCACTTGCCGTCGATGCTGCAGGTGCACAAACCATCCCGACCACCAAACTGCAAAGCGGCCTCTGGAAAGTCCGCGTCTCGTGGACCAGCAGCGGGCAGGAATACTTTCACGATCAATCGCTCGTGCTCTGAGCCAAAATGATATTTCTCACCGCCATCGCCCTCGGCCTGGTCGGCAGTCTTCACTGCGCCGGCATGTGCGGTCCGCTGGCGCTGGCGCTTCCGATGACCGGCAGTTCCCGCACGAGCTTCGTAGCCGGACGGATCGCTTACAACCTGGGTCGCATCCTCACCTACTGCGCGCTGGGAGCGGCTTTCGGCCTGCTCGGCCAGACCATAGCTTTCGCCGGCTTCCAACGCTGGGTCTCGATTATCGCTGGCGTCGCGATCCTGATTGGCCTCGTCCTTTCGACCCGCTTCGCCACCAGCCTGCCGGTCGCCCGGGTGGTGACCCACATCAAGTCCGGCCTCGGCAGCCTGCTCCGCCAACGCTCCCTCTTCGCCACCTTCGCCCTCGGCACACTCAATGGCCTGCTTCCGTGCGGACTCGTTTACGCGGCTTGCGCTGGCGCCGTCGCGACGGGCGGATTTCTCTCCGGCGCCGAATACATGGCCGCCTTCGGTCTCGGCACCGTTCCGATGATGCTCGGCATCGGGCTCATCGGACAAAAACTCCAGTTCACGCTCCGCTTCAAACTGCAACGCCTCATACCTGCGAGCGTCGCCGTCGTCGCAGTGCTGCTGATCCTCCGCGGCCTTTCCCTTGGCATTCCCTACCTCAGCCCTGAACTCGCTGCCGGCGCGGTCTGTCACTGACCATTTTGTAAGAGTCGACGTCCGGAGACTCTGATCTTCATCCGGGAAATGGAGTGAGTTTCGTCACGTCGACTCTTACTGGTTTGGACTGCCTTTCTTCATCATCTGTGTCCATCCGTGGTTGGAAACCCACCGGTAAAATTTGCTGACTCGCTCCGCGCCTTCATCTACAACGCCCGCATCAGCCACACATGAACGGTTCACATCACTGAACGGAGATACGCATGCCCCACATTCTCGCCCTCGACGAAGGAACCACCAGCGCCCGCGCCATTGTCTTTGCCCACGACGGCTCCATTCGCGCCGTCGCGCAGAAGGAGCTTAAGCAGCATTATCCCAAGCCCGGCTGGGTCGAGCACGACGCGCACGAGATCTGGACGTGCCAGATGGGCGTCGCTGTCGAGGCCCTCGCCAAGGCGCGCATCAAGCCGCGCGACGTCGCCGCCATCGGCATCACGAACCAGCGCGAGACGACCGTTGTCTGGGATCGGCAGACCGGTGAAGCCATTCACCACGCCATCGTCTGGCAGGATCGCCGCACCGCCTCGATGTGCGACAAGCTTCGCGCGAAGGGCGGCGAGAAGCTGTTCCAGAAACGCACCGGCCTCATTCTCGACGCCTACTTCTCCGGCACCAAGCTCGCCTGGCTGCTCGATCACGTTCCCGGCGCGCGCAAGAAAGCTGAGGCCGGTCGGCTTGCGTTCGGCACCATTGACACCTGGCTGCTCTGGAAGTTGACCGGCAAGCACGTCACTGATCCGAGCAACGCCTCGCGCACGCTCCTCTACAACATTCACACCGGCAGCTGGGACAAGGAACTCCTCCGGCTCTTGCGCGTCCCCGAGAGCTTGCTGCCCGAGGTCCGTTCCTCCAGTGAAGTGTATGGCGAAGTCTCGAACGCGCCCGGTCTCGCCGGCATTCCCGTCAGCGGCATTGCGGGCGATCAGCAGGCCGCGCTCTTCGGGCAGATGTGCATCCAGCCCGGCCTCACGAAGAACACCTACGGCACCGGCTGCTTCATGCTCCAGAACACCGGCACGAAAGCCGTCGCCTCCAAGAACCGTCTGCTTACCACCGTCGCGTGGAAGATCGGGAACAAGACCGAATACGCGCTCGAAGGCAGCGTGTTCATCGGCGGTGCCGTGGTGCAATGGCTGCGTGACGGGCTCGGCCTGATTCGTTCCGCGGCCGAGATTGAGAAGCTCGCCAGCTCCGTGAAGGACAACGGCGGCGTGTATCTCGTGCCTGCCTTCGCCGGGCTTGGCGCGCCGCACTGGGACCAATACGCGCGCGGCGCGATGGTCGGCCTCACGCGTGACAGCTCGGCGGCGCACATTGCGCGCGCCGCGCTGGAAAGCATCGCGTATCAGGTCGCTGACTTGCAGGACGCGATGCACAGCGACTCGGGCATTCGTCTGAAGGAACTGCGCGTGGACGGCGGCGCGGTGCAGAACAATCTGCTCATGCAGTTTCAGGCGGACATCCTCGGCGTGCCCGTCGTGCGTCCGAAGGTGACGGAATCGACCGCGCTCGGCGCCGCGTATCTCGCCGGCCTCGCCGTCGGTTACTGGAAGAAGCCGCAGGAGATCGCGACGCAATGGCAGGTCGAGCAGCGCTTCGAGCCGAAAATGAAACGTGCGCAGGCGAACGCGTTGCGCGCACGCTGGAGCAAGGCCGTGGAGCGTGCGAAGGATTGGGAAGCGCGCTAGGGTGGATGGGTGAGATTCAGCTCACGCCGGATGCTGCGTTAACCGAAGAGTTCTCTGGCAAATGAACCGCCCCGACATGTTCAAGCGCGCCCAAGCCCAACGCGGCTTGTGGGACTTCATCGTCATCGGCGGCGGCGCGACGGGCGTCGGCGTGGCCGTGGACGCCGCATCGCGGGGTTACCATGTGCTGCTGCTGGAGCAGGACGACTTCGGCAAAGGCACGTCCAGCCGCAGCACGAAGCTTGTTCATGGCGGCGTGCGTTATCTGGAACAGGGGAACATCTCACTCGTCATGGAGGCGTTGAAGGAGCGCGGTCTGCTGCGACAAAACGCGCCACATCTGGTCAGCGACCTCGCGTTCGTCGTGCCGAGCTATGCTTGGTGGGAAGCGCCTTTCTACGGCATTGGCCTCAAGCTCTATCAGGCGCTCTCCGGCAAATACGGGTTCGGGAAATCTCAGCTGCTCTCGAAGAAGCAGACGCTCCAGCACCTGCCGAACATCGAGACCGAAGGACTGCGCGGCGGCGTGATGTATTACGACGGCCAGTTCGATGATACGCGGCTGCTCATCAACATGGTCGCCACCGCAGCCGAGCAGGGGGCGACGTTGCTGAACTACGCGAAGGTCACCTCGCTCACGCGCAACAAGCAGGGTTGGGTCGATGGCGTCGTGGCGACCGATCTCGAATCCGGCAAGACGTTGCGTGCGAAAGCGAAAGTCGTGATCAATGCGACGGGCGCGTTCTGCGATGGCGTTCGCCAGTTCGCCGAGCCACAGGCCAAGCCGATGATTGCGCCGAGTCAGGGCGCACACCTGGTCTTCGACCGCTCGTTCCTGCCCGGCGACACGGCCATCATGGTGCCGCACACGAGTGACGGCCGCGTGATGTTCGCCATTCCGTGGCACGGCCACACGCTGGTCGGCACCACGGACACGCCGATCCAGAATCCTTCGCTGGAGCCGGTGCCGATGGAGCAGGAGATCGAATTCATTCTCTCGACCGCTGCGCTCTATTTGCACAAGAAGCCGACGCGTGCGGACATCCTCAGCGCGTTCGCCGGTATCCGTCCGCTCGTGAAGTCGGGCGACGGCTCGAACACCGCCGCGCTGTCCCGCGATCACACCATCCACATCGACCAGAGCGGTCTGCTCACCATCACCGGCGGCAAGTGGACGACGTATCGGAACATGGCAGAGGACTGCGTGAACCAGGCTGCCACGCTCGCGCAACTCGCCGAGAATCCGTGCGTCACGAGGGATTTGCCGATTCATGGTTCGCTGCGCAAGACTGCGCGCCTAGGGTCGCTCGCGGTCTATGGTTCGGATGCGTCCAAGATTCAGCGACTCATCGAAACGGATCGCGCACTGGCCGCGCCGTTGCATCCCGCGTTGCCCTACTGCGGCGCGGAAGTCGTGTGGGCTGTGCGCGAAGAGATGGCGCGGACGGCGGAGGATGTGCTGGCTCGCCGCACGCGAGCCCTGTTTCTCAACGCCCGCGCTGCCATCGAAATGGCGCCGCGGGTGGCGGAGTTGATGGCGCGGGAGTTGAAGTGTGATTTGGCGTGGCAGCAACGCGCGGTGGGGCGGTTTGAGGATGTGGCGAAGGGATATTGCGTTTGAATGAATGCGGGTTGGTTCATGCGGACAATATCCCAATGCTTGGCTTAGCGGCAGCACCTGTCTTAAGGGGTGAGTTGGAAGGAGCAGATTGGTCGGTTCAACCAGTTTGCACATGGGGTGGCCTGTCCGAACTGCTGCGAAAGAGTTGTCGGGAGGCGCATCGACTCCTAAGTTCTTCCCTGCATGAGCACGAACGATTGGCAAAAACAGTTTCGGGAATTGTATGAGCGCGGTGTGGCGGCGTGGCGCGCGGGCAAGCGATCGCCGGGCGCGATGTTCGGCAAGGAGGACGCGGCGTTTCTCGCGACCATTGGTTGCACGACGCAGGAGTTGTTCGACTTCGTGGATGACGAGCTGAACTACGGCGACTTCGATTACCACACGACGCTGGCGGTGACGGCGATCCGCCGTGATTACTTCCTGAACGTGATGGGCGGCAAGCCGACGGGGAAGACGATCACGATGGCGAGCCTGCCGGCGAAGACGGCGGAGGTGGCTGGCATCGCGTGGTTGCCGCGGCTCATCGTGAAGGCGCGCGTGAAACTCCGCGGCGAGATGCCGCCGGAGCTGATGTATGGCTGCGCGGGGGATCGACCGTTCCTGCGCAAGATGAAGATGGATTTGCCGGGCTTCCTGAAGCTTACGTGGGAGAGCGGCGACGACGATCGTCGCATCATCAATGCGGTGAAGAAGTCGGCCGGGCTGAAGTGAAGCTCACGCTTCGGACTTCAGCACGAAATCTTCGTTCGGCAGGGTGCCGGTCATGCGGCGACGGTAGCAATGCTCACCAGCGTCGAGCAAAGGACCGGCTCTCGACGTCTGCATGTAGAGTCCCGCGGGGCGGACGGATTCATCCCAGTCGAGCAGCGTGAATTGATCGGTGTCTCCGCGCTGGCAGTAGAGCGCGTGATCGAACTCGGCTTTCTTGTGAACCTTGCCGTCGTGGATATGAACGGTGGGGAAGAACAGTTCGGCCGGATTCGCGCGCGGAAAGGAGAAGGCCATGGGATGGACCTTCGCGCTTCCGGATTTGAGCTTGAAGACGGCGAACCCGTGGTTCTTGTAGACCGGAAGTTTCTCCCACGTGCCGGTCGGGAGATGGAAACGTTCGTCGAGCCGGGAGAAATCAGCGACGGTTGGGACGAAGGAGGCTTCGAAGTTGCCGACGGCGACGACCTCGAGTTTTGAGGCGCTGACGGCCCCGAACGAGCGCGAGGGCGGTCCGGGCGGAGGCGGAACGGGGAATCCCTTTTGCAGGTCCGTGAAGAACTCCGGGTAATCCTTCAGACTGATGAATTCGACGGCTTTCTCGCCGCTCCCGGATTTGACCGGCAGCGGGAGAATCATGGCGAGATCTTCACCGGCGCGCAGCGTCATGCTGTAGGCGATGAACTGGCGTCCATCGGCTCCGGAGCGCGCGAAGATGTTCGTGGCGCTGACGGAATCGACGGGACGCGAGAAGCAGCACATGGCGCGTGCGTGTGGAGAGTTATTTCGCGACGAGCTTGTAGACCTTGCCGGTCTGACCGCTGAGGCTGTTGCGGCCATTGGTCATCACGTAGAGCTCGCCGGATTCGTCTTCACCCATCGCCACGATGTAAGCGCGAATTTTTTCGCCAGTCGTTGAGGTGAAGGGCAGCGATTCGATGTTCCACTTCGCATTCTTGCCTTTGCCGTCGCGTGAAGCGGCGAAGAGGACGCCGTCCGGCAGCGCCCAAGTGCGGGACCAGTCGGCGAACACGTATTTGCCAACGAGCCCGGGGATGGATTTGCCGCGATAGACGTAGCCGCCGGTGATGGAGATGCCCTCGATCTGTGTCGGGTCAATTTTGTTGCGAGCGGGATGTTTGTACCAGGCGATGGGCTCGATGAACGGTTTGCCGAGGGCATCGGTCTTGGGGGAATCCGCCAGCGGGACGTTCGGTTTCGTGGGATCGAAGGCGATGTGCGATTCGCGCACGCGCCAGCCGTAATTGCCGCCTTTCACCACGATGTTGATCTCCTCGTAGAGATTTTGGCCGACATCGGCGACGAAGAATTCGCGGTCGCCGCCGCGGTCGAAAGAGAGTCCCCACGGATTGCGCATCCCGTAGGCGAAGATTTCCGGGCGGCCTTGCTTGCCGTCGGCAAACGGATTGTCGGACGGAATCGCGTAAGGGTTGCCCTTGTTCACGTCGATGCGAAGAATTTTTCCGAGAAGCGTGGTGGTGTCCTGACCATTGCCCTGCGGCGCGTGACCTTTCTCATTGTCGTTGGCACCGCCGCCATCGCCCATGCCGATGTAGAGGTAACCATCGGGCCCGAAGAGGATTCGCCCACCGTTGTGATTGAACTGAGGTTGATCGATTTTCAGAAGCACGCGCTCGGACGCGGGATCGGCGTTGCTGAAGTCCGCGGCGGCGGTGAATTCCGAGAGGTGGCTGGTGTGATCGAAGTTCGTGGGCGCCGTGGAACTGCGCGGCGCGCTGTAGTAGACGTAGAGCTTGCGATTGGATTTGAAGCTCGGATGCAGGGCAAGGCCGAGCAGGCCGCGTTCGTCAAAGCCAGAATTGAGCTTCGTGAGTTTGTCGCGGAGGTCGAGGAACAGCTTCTCATCGAGTTTGCCGTCCTTTTGAACCAGGTGAATGGTCCCGACTTGATCGTTCACCAGCAGTCGGCCGGAGCCGTCTCCGAGCGAGGCGACATTCATTGGCGAGACAAAGCCTTCGGCGAGTTGTTGCAGGGCCACGGCCGGTTCTTCGGCGGATTGGGCCACGGAGCCGGTGGCGAGAAAGCAGGCCAGCCCGGCGACGAACGAGGGCAGGAAGGCGGTTCGAATGGACGATGCAGTGGTTTTCACGGGACGAATACTATCGACGTTTCTTCGGAGCACAAGGGTTGAGCGACGGGGAAAATTCGACTTCGATTCAGTGGCTGACGGTCCCTTGCCGACGGCCCTAATCATTACTTCCGCATCTTCGGCTTGAGTCTACTGATGATTAGCACGGATGCGCCGCAGACAAACAGGGCGATGGTCGATGGTTCTGGGATCACGTGAATGACTAGCGGCGAATCCGGGATGCGCCGGGTAGCGAGAGAGAGAGATTCAATGAGAGGCTGGTCCGGATAGTTTTGGTAAGTGCCTTCTGGAAGCGGGGACTTCGGCGTGAGAATTGCGAATGTGAACTGCAGAGATTCTCCCGGGGCGATGTTGGCTTCGGTGAAGGAGAGGGGCCAATTGGAGGTCGAGTCGAAGTAGGAAAACAAAGTGCCATTGAACGACACAGACATGGGACCAATCAATGGCCCCGGCGAATCGGCGTCGACGTAGATAGTCGCGGTGAGGACGATTGATTCTGTCGGGCCGACGACATAGGTCGGCTGGTCGAAGCTCCAGTGCCAGTCCGAGAAACCTTGTCCCTGGCAAGGCGTCAGGTGCATTGCGATTCCGAGCAACGCACCGAGGAGAGAAAGGCGACTCATCCCCAAACGCTATCCTCAGGTGTTGCGATGTAAACGATGGATTCGGAATTAAAACGCTTACGCGACGCCTCCGGCTCGCTCGCGAACGCGTTCCAGAATGACGTCCGCGATGTGCGGTTCGTTGCCGATGCTCGCGGAGTACCAGACGCGTTTGTCGTGCTTCTCGGTGGGATTGCGCCACGTGGGCTGTCCGCTTTTGTAGCGTTCCTGGACGATGCGCGCGGGCTCGCCGAGCATCATCGGAATGTCCTCGTACGAATGCAGTCCGTCGCTGATGAAGAACGGGACCATCACGATGTTCCTCGTCTGCGCCATCGTGTAGCAATCGGCGATGCGCGGTTCCTCCTCCATGAAGATGGGATGGACGCCCGCGTAAATGTTCTGGGCGCGGATGAGCTCAACCTGACGCTCGATGGCTTTGCGGGAATTCTCGTTGTTCCCGGTGCCGTGCCCGGCGATGAAGAGCGTGGATTCGTCCGGCCGCGGCGCGCGGGGGAAGGGATGTTTCTCGACGACCTCCCGGGCGCGCGCGAGCAGCACGGCCGTCATGCTGTCGTGCGTGCCGACCGGGCCGCAGTAATGCAGGGTCTGCGAGCCGCGTTGTTGGGTCCGGGGGAAATCCTTCTGGCCCTTCGCGCAGAAGCCGAGTTCGCGTGGGATGACTTCTTCGGTGAAATAGCCGTCGCTGATGAACAAGGGGACAATGAACACCCTCGGGGCAAACACGCCGCGCAGAACGCCGCAGATGGGTGGTTCGACTTTCCAGAAGCATTCCACGACCTGCGCGAAGATCTTTCTGCGGCGAAGTTCATCGGCGTGCTGGTAGGTCGGCGCGGCGGACTCGGCGTTCAGCGTGGAGCCGTGGCCGACCAGCACTAGCGCGGCATCGGATAGGTCGTTGTTCAACACCGGCAATGATTAGCTTGGGGAGTCGAGGGCGGCAAGTTTGGGCAGGTGAAAGCGTAACATACGAGCGCGGATTCTGCCGAAGAACGGTCGGGCAGGGGGGGCGCCACAAGCTGGCTGAATAAGGAACTTCATCAAAACTTCAAATCGCATGTAACCGATTTCGGTTTTGCGAAGTAATAAGCATTGCTGGGCGGTTGCGGGCGGTCGGAAAACGATGCCACAACGGTGTTGTCAACCCGCTCTCGCCCAATATAGTAACCGGGTAATTGAACCACCGGTCGCTGAAGCTGAGTCGCTTTGGTGATTGGCCGGGACAATCAACAAACAAAATCGCCGCCAGAGTCAGGCGGCAATGAAAGGCAAATAAAATGAAGTCCATCAGTGCAATCATCGCTGCTGTCGTTCTCCTCGGCAGCATCTCCTTCGCGTCCGCTGAATCCTGCTGCGACAAGGCCAAAGCCGCCGGCAAAGACTGCGCCCACGCCTGCTGCGTGAAGGCCAAGAAAGACGGCAAGACCTGCGAGAAGTGCAACCCGAAGAAGGACGAGAAGAAGTAATCTTCCTCCTCCTGGGTAAGAGTATTTACCTGCGACCGGAATCGAAAGGTTCCGGTCGTTTTGTTTTTGAGTTGGTTGAGGCGGGTGGAATCAAGCGAATCCAGGAGAAGGGAGGACCTTCTCCAATCTGTACCGATCAGTTTGACTCTTTGGAGTGATTAAAGTTGAGGTCATTCCTCAGACAAGGCGACTGGCGATTTCAAGAGTTGCAGCAGGGACTGAAGTCCGCTAATGATTCCCGACCATGACTTTGACAGAAAAGATCCTCGCCCGGGCTGCTGGTAAATCTTCCGTTCAGGCGGGTGACAACATCTGGGTGAATGCGGACGTTCTCATGACCCATGACGTGTGCGGTCCGGGGACGATTGGCGTGTTCAAGCGCGAGTTCGGCAAGACGGCGAAGGTTTGGAATCGCGAGCGCGTGGTCATCATTCCCGACCACTACATCTTCACTGCTGATTCGAAGTCGAATCGCAACGTCGACATCCTCCGCGATTTCTCCCGCGAGCAGAATCTCCCTTACTTTTACGACGTCATCGACGACCCAAACGGGCAGTGGAAATACGACGCGGCCAAGGGAAATTTGAAGCGCCAGTATGGCTCCAACTACGCGGGCGTTTGCCATGCGGCGTTGCCGGCCAAAGGCCACACCCGTCCGGGCGAGGTCCTTTTCGGCACGGATTCTCACACGTGCATGGCCGGCGCGTTCAATGAATTTGCGACGGGCATCGGTAACACGGATGCGGGTTTCGTCATGGGCACGGGCAAGTTGCTGATCAAGGTCCCGGAGACGATGCGTTTCCGGCTCGAAGGAAAGCTTCAACTCGGTGTGATGGCCAAGGATGTGATCCTCCACGTCATTGGCGAAATTGGTTTTGACGGCGCGACGTATCGGGCGATGCAGTTTGATGGCCCTGGCGTTGCCAGTTTGTCGATGGACGACCGCATGACGATTGCGAACATGGCGATCGAAGCAGGCGGCAAGAACGGCATTTTCCCGTTCGATTCCCGCACGGCCGAATACGTGGATGCCCGCACGCGCTTGAATGGAACGAAGGCGTCCTACGAGCCTGTCGAAGCGGATGCGCAGCAGACCTTCGTTTACGAGTTGGTTGTGGATCTCGATAAGCTGGAGCCGACGGTGGCGTGTCATCCCGATCCCGGCCAGCGCAAGAAGGCGAAGGACATGGGAGCCACGAAGCTGGATCGTGCGTATGTCGGATCCTGCACGGGCGGCAAGACGAGTGACTTCGTGGAATTCGCCCGTGTGCTGCGCGGCAAGAAGGTGGTCATCGATACCTTTGGCGTTCCGGCCACGCCGGACATTGTGCGCGACCTCCAGTCGACGCGCTGGGGTGACAAGACGATCTGGCAGATTCTCGAGGACGCGGGTGTGCGCATGACGGAGAATGCCGGCTGCGCGGCGTGTCTCGGTGGTCCGGTGGATACCTTCGGCCGCATCAATCAGGCGGGCTTGAAGTGCATCAGCGCGACGAACCGGAATTTTCCCGGCCGCATGGGCGACAAGGAAAGCCAGGTGTTCCTCGCCAGCCCGGCGACGGTCGCAGCGAGCGCGTTGACCGGCAGAATCACTGACCCTCGGGACGTTTGAGTCGGCGTCTGAATTGCTGAAGAACAGGGAGAGAAAAATGGGGACCAGCGCAAGCTGAGGAGAATCGCCGATGCGACACGAGCAACTGGACCGCTGGTGTGAACACGGAGTTTTAGGATTGGTGCTCGCGGCCCTGGTTTATTCGCCGCTGGCCTTCGGCGGCGTTCCCCAGGCGGGCTTCGACTTCTTCGTAGTGGTCCAGTGGATCACGGTTGGGGTAATCGCCCTGTGGCTCGCGAGGTTCTACCTCAACCCCAAGCATCGATTGCTCTGGCCTCCGGCCTCGTGGGCGGTGCTGGCGTTTCTTGGTTATGCTGTTGGCAGGTATTTCACTTCGGAGGTTGAGTTTCTCGCGCGGCAGGAGCTGGTAAAGGTGCTGGTGTACGGTGTCCTTTACTTTGCGATCGTGAACAATCTTCACCGTCAGGAGATGACGCAACGAATCGGTGTCGTCCTGATTTTCACGGGCATGCTGATCTCGCTCTACGCGATCTACCAGTTCATCTCCGCTTCGGACTTTGTCTGGAACATTGAAAAACCCGAGGGCTATCGCAAGCGAGGATCAGGCACGTTCATTTGTCCGAATCATCTCGCGGGATATCTCGAGATGATTCTCCCTCTCTCGATTGCCTTCACCCTGACCGGGCGTTTCGAGGCGATGATGAAAATCTTCCTCGGCTACGCCACGGTGGTGATTCTCGCGGGCATTGCTGTCACGGTGTCGCGTGGCGGATTGCTCGCGACGTCAGTGGCGCTTGCGTTGGTCGCCCTGTGGCTCCTGCGGCAGCGGGACTATTGGCAGCGCGGTTTGATCGTCATGGTCGCCGCGCTGGCGATTCTTGGAGGCTTCTACTGGAAAGCTGACATCGGACCGGAGCGCCGCGAGCGAATCGACATCGCAAAGCAGGTGGAGGACGTCCGCTTTCAGCTCTGGAAACCCGCCTTCGCGATGTGGAAGGAACACGCTTTGTTCGGCGTCGGGCTGAATCATTTCGACACGCGCTTTCGTGCCTACCGACCGGCGGAACCGGCGTTGCAGGCGCGCCCGGAGCGGGTGCATAACGATTACTTGAACACTCTGGTCGACTGGGGGTTGGCGGGCGCTGCGCTTGTTCTCAGCTGCTGGGCATTGCTCGGCTGGCAGGTCGCGCGCGTGTGGAAATACGTTCAGCGGTCCCAGAGCGATCTTGGCGCCAAGCGCAGCAACAAGGCGGCGTTTGTGGCAGCGGGTTCGATCGGGCTCGTCGCCATCCTTGTGCATTCGTTTTTCGATTTCAACATGCACATCCCGGCGAACGCGATGCTGGCGGTAACGTTGTTTGCGGTCGTCTCGAGTCACTACCGGTTTGCCGGTGAAGCAAGCTGGCATACGGTCCGCCTCCCGCTGCGCATTCCTATCACGATTCTTTTGCTGGCGGCGTTGGGTTACTTGGGAATGCAGAGCTGGCGTCGGACGGTCGAAACTACTGCGCTTGCGAAGAGCCTCCGCGCCGAAGCCAATTCCGATGCGCAGCTTGCCGCCTTGCAACAGGCGCAGGCGATCGAGGAAAAGAATTTCGAAACGTCGCTCGCGCTGGGAGGGATCTATCTGGAACGCAGCTTGCAGGGCGCAGACGGTTACAAGGAACTCGCCGGGCAGGCGATCCAGTGGTTCGAGCAAGGCGCACAGTTGAATCCGTACGACCCGCATGGCTTGATCGGAAAGGGACGTGCGCTGGACTGGCTCGGGAATCACGATGAGGCTGCGGCGAGTTTCAAGAAGGCGGAAGCGCTCGATCCAAACGGCTATTACACGGCGGCCTACCTGGGCTGGCATTACTTTCAAATCTCGAACTACGATGTGGCGAAGCAGTGGCTGGAAAAGTCGCGTTCGCTCATGGCGGACGCGAAGGTGAACCCGATTCCGCATTCTTACCTCAAGGAGATCGCTGAACGTTTGGCGGCTCCCGTTCGGGCGAACTGAACCTGCCTCAGATTCGAGCTGCTTTTTTTGCGTGGGCTTCCCGGCACCGGCTGCTAGTCTCCCTCCATGCGAACGGTGATCTATCCCGGAAGCTTCGATCCATTTACCAATGGCCATCTCGATATCGTGCATCGTGCGGCCAAGCTGTTCGATCATGTCATCGTGGCAGTGGCCAAGAACGAGGGGAAGGGACCGTTGTTCAGTCTGGAGGAACGGCTCGCGCTGGTCCGCGATTCGGTGAAAGATCAGTCCAACGTGACGGCGGACACCTTTGAGGGGTTGCTGGTGGATTACGTCGAGCAGCGCGGTGGTCAGGCTGTGATCCGTGGTCTGCGGGCGGTTTCGGACTTCGAGTTCGAGTTCCAGCTCGCGCTGATGAATCGCAAGCTGAACGAGCGCGTGGAGACCATCTTCATGATGCCGAAAGACACCTATACCTTCCTGAGCTCGCGCATCGTGAAGGAGATTGCCCGGCTCGGAGGCGACGTCAGCTCGTTTGTGCCGGCGAGAGTCGTGAACGCCTTGCGCGAGAAGATTGCGTCGCAGCCCAAGAACCCTTAACCCAGATTGCGCCATGCCTCTTACGTTTAACCTGCGTCATCTCGAAGATAAATCGCTCCGTCTCGAGGGAGAATTGCCCGTGGCGGAGCTGGAACTGGAAACTCTCGATGAAGTCATCAAGGTCAACCAGCCTTTGTCCTATGACCTTGAGGCTCAGGAGCTCGACACGGCGATCCTGGTGCAGGGCAGGCTGACGCTGGTGCTCGATTGCGAGTGCGTGCGGTGCCTGAAGCCGTTTCAATACACCATTGAACTCAAGGATTGGGCCTGCCATCTCCCCACGGAAGGGGATGACAAAGTGTCTACAGTTAATGACTCCGTGGACTTGACGCCTTATATTCGCGAAGATATGGTCCTCGCCTTTCCGCAGCACCCGCTGTGTAAACCAGAGTGCAGCGGGCTGGCGAAAACTCAGAAAAAACCGGAAAAGGGCCCCGGGGCGGCCGCGAAGTCGGAATCGTCTTCGTCTGCCTGGTCGGCGTTGGACAAGTTGAAACTGTGACATTGAACTAAAGAATTTATGGGCGTTCCCAAAAGAAAACCATCGACCAGCCGCATGCGGATGCGGCGTGCCTACAACAGCGTGCTCAAGCTCCCGCAGCTCAGCACCTGCCCTCAATGCGCGGCGCCTTACGTCCCGCACCGGGTCTGCCCGGCTTGTGGTTTTTACAAGGGCCGCCAAGTCATCACTGTCACGGCTGGAGCATAGGATTTAAGAGCGCCGCCGGCCTGGATGCCTGCCGCGCTCTTTCCATTTATGCGAATCGTCGTGGATGTCATGGGTGGCGACCACGGAATCTCGGTCGTCATCAATGGTGTCAAACAGGCGCTCCAAGCCTACCCGCACATCTCTGAGCTGCACCTCGTCGGGCTGAAACCCGAAATCGAGGCTGAGCTTGCCCGTGCCCAGTGCGCCGATTCCCGGCTGCGTCTGCATCATGCCTCCGAGGTGATCACCATGGAGGACAAGCCGCTCGACGCCGTTCGCAAGAAGAAGGATTGCTCCATGGTTCGCGCCATGGAACTGGTGCGTGATGGCAAGGCTGAGGCGGTGATCTCCCGCGGCAACACCGGCGCGCTGGTGGCTTCTGCGACCTTCAAGCTCCGGCGCCTTGATCCAGTGGATCGTCCTGCCATCGCTGCGGTAATGCCATCGGGCGTGGGCGAATTCGTCCTGCTCGACGCGGGCGCTAATCCCGACTGCAAGCCGGCCCTCCTCGTCCAGTTCGCCATCATGGGCAGTGTTTACTCCCGTGGCGTTCTGGGCCGAAAAAGCCCGCGCGTGGGCGTTCTCAGTAACGGCGCTGAGGAAACCAAAGGTAACGAGCTTACCCGGGAGACCTCGAGGCTCTGCAAGCAGACGGACCTGAACTTCATCGGCAATGTCGAAGGGCACGACCTCTTCGAGGACCACGTCGATGTGGTCGTGACCGATGGCTTCACCGGAAACATCGTTCTGAAGAGCATCGAGAGCATGGGCAAGGCGGTTGGCGGGTTGCTCAAACGCGAGTTCATGGCGAACCCGCTTCGTAAGGCCGGTGCCTTGATGGCGCAGGGCGCGCTGAAGAGCATCAAGAGGCGCATGGACCCGGAAGCCTACGGCGGCGCGCCGCTGCTCGGCTTGAACGGCACGGTCATCAAGGCTCACGGATCCGCACGTGAGAAAGCCATTTTCAACGCCATCCGCGTGGCGACTGAAACCATCCAACACAAGATCAACGACACTATTGTCAGCGAAGTGGCCCGGGCGAATGAAAAGCTCGGCCTGAACAAGACAGCTGTTCCATCCCCTGACTCTGCGGTCGCATGAGCACCACTCAACTCTTCAAAAACCCCCGCGCCAAACACAACTTTCAAGGGCGCACCTGTTCCATCACCGCCGTCGGCTCGTATGTGCCGGAGCGCATCATGACCAATGCGGATCTGGAGAAGATCGTCGATACCACTGACGAGTGGATCACGACCCGGACCGGCATCAAGGAACGCCGGATCGCGGCGGAGAACGAGTTCACCTCCGACATGGCCGCCAAGGCCGCCCAGCGCGCGATGGAAAAGGCCGGCGTCACCGCCGATCAAATCGATCTAATCATCGTTGCCACCATCACGCCGGACATGATGTTTCCGTCCACGGCGTGCCTGGTGCAAAACAAGATCGGCGCGAAGAAAGCCGCTGCGTTTGACATCGAGGCGGCTTGCTCCGGCTTCATCTATGCGATGGAGATTGGGCAGCAATTCATCATGTCCCGCACCTACGAAACGGTGCTCATCATCGGGGCCGAACGGCTCTCTTCCATCGTCAACTGGAAGGATCGCAATACCTGCGTGCTCTTCGGTGACGGCGCGGGCGCGGCGATTCTCCAGCATCGTCCAGATGCGCACGGCCTTCTGACCGCGTGCATGGGCGCCGACGGCGAAAAGGCGTCGCTGCTGTGCATGCCCGGCGGTGGCAGTCGCATTCCGGCGACCACGGATTCCGTCGAAGCCGGCCTGCATCACTTGCAGATGGACGGCAAGGAAACGTTCAAGAACGCCGTCAATGCCATGATGAGCGCCGCGACTGAAGCGCTCCGCCGCTGCGAGATCGACATCACGCAGATCAAGCTCGTCATCCCGCACCAGGCCAACCGCCGCATCATCGACGCCGTCGGTGATCGCCTGGGCGTGACGCCCGAGCAGGTCTTCGTGAATCTCGATAAGTACGGCAATACCTCCGCAGCCTCCGTCGCCATCGCGTTGGACGAAGCCGTCCAGCAAGGCCGGCTTCAACGTGGCGACCTCGCGCTGCTCGTCGTCTTCGGTGCGGGCCTGACCTGGGCCGCCGCGGTCATCGAGTGGTGACATGCTGCGGCTGAAGCCGCCTGCCCGCTCAACTTTCCCCTTGCCGCTCGTCCTGCTCCGGGACGACTCTGCGGTCATGAAACTCCTGCTGGCTGCAATCACGGGCACCGTCATGACTGTCTCCGCCTTCGCCGCCGACGAACTTCGCATCGGCATCATTGGACTCGATACCTCCCACGTCACCGCATTCACCCGACTGCTGAACGATTCCAAGCACAAGGACCATGTTCCCGGCGGAAAAGTGGTCGCGGCGTTTAAGGGTGGCAGCCCGGATGTCGAATCCAGCGCAAGCCGCGTGGACGGATTTACCAAGCAGCTTCAGGACGACTTCGGCGTGATGATTGTTCCAAGCATCGAGGAGCTCTGCCAGCAAGTGGACGCCGTGTTGCTCGAAAGCGTCGATGGCCGTCCGCATCTCGAACAGGCGAAGCCTGTGATCAAGGCGCGCAAACCGCTCTTCATCGACAAGCCTGTCGCGGGCACGCTGCGCGATGCAATTGAGATTTATCGCCTCGCGAAAGAAGCCAAGGTGCCGGTGTTCAGCTCGTCCTCATATCGTTTCTACAACAGCCTCGTCGAAGTGAAGAAGATGGCGGTGGGCGACATTCGCAGCGTCATCTCCTATGGCCCGGCGCATCTGGAGCCGCATCACCCGGATCTCTTCTGGTACGGCGTTCATCCCACGGAAGCGCTCTTCGCCATTCTCGGCACTGGCTGCGAAACCGTCGTTCGGACGACTACTCCAAACACGGACATCGTCACCGGCACCTGGAGCAATGGCCGCATTGGCACGCTGCACGCGCTGCGCGGCGGCCCGACGCCGCACAAGGTCATTGTCTTCGGCACCAAAGCCGTCGCGGAACAAAAGGGCAGTGGCGACTACGCGCCGCTGCTCCGCGAGGTGGTGAAGTTCTTCCAGACCGGTGTGGCGCCCGTCACACCAGAGGAAACGATCGAACTCTTCGCCTTCATGGAAGCCGCCGACGAAAGCAAGCGGCAGGGCGGGGCACCGGTGAAGATCAAGGACGTGCTGAAGAAGAACGGCGGATGAATCATCTTCTCACTGTTTACTGATTCACTTTGGGAAGTAATCAGTAGGCCGGTGAACAGTGAGTCATTGCATTACGCTCCCGTCACTCGCGCGATGACTTCCGGCAGCACGCGTTCGACGTGTTCCACTTCGGCGAGCGTGGATTCCCGGCCGAGCGAGAGACGAACGAGCGCGTTCGCTTCGTCCTTCGGAACCCCGAGCGCCAGCATCACATGCGACGGTTCCAGGGATCCCGCTGAGCACGCCGAACCGCTCGAAGCGCAGATGCCTTCCAGATCCAATCCTGCCAGCAGCGAAATGCTATCAGCGCCCGGCACGGTGAAGGCGAGCGTGTTTGCCAGACGACGATCCCGCGGACTGCGCAGCACGGCGGTCTTCGGCCCGAGCTGATCGATGAATGCGATCAGTCGTTGCGTGAGGGGCAGCAAATGTTCCCTGGGAAACACCGGCGTCTTCACGAAGCGTTCGGTGGCCTCTGCGAAGCCGATGATCGCGGCGAGATTCTCCGTGCCGGCACGACGTTCGTTCTCGTGGCCGCCGCCGAAGACGATCGGGTCCGGCAGCAACGGCGATCGAATGAAGAGCGCGCCGGCGCCTTTCGGTCCGTGAAATTTGTGGGCGCAGACGGAGACGAGATCCGCGTGAAACTGGTGGATGTTCTCAAAGGGTTCCTTGCCAAACCACTGCACGGCATCGGTGTGAAAGAGCACGCCGCGCTTACGGCAAACCTTGCCCAGCTCCGCGACAGGCTGAATGGAGCCGGTCTCGTTATTCGCCGCCATGATGGAGACGAGAATGGTGTCCGGTCGAATCGCGGCGACGAGTGACTCCACACTCACGAATCCCTCCGGACTGACGGGCAGATACGTGACCTCGAAGCCCTCCTTCTTCGCAAGATATTCACAGGTGTGGAGCACGGCATGATGTTCCACTTTACTGGTAATTATGTGCCGCCCCTTGTCGCGCCGCAGTCGCGCCGTGCCGCAGATTGCCTGGTTGCTGCTCTCGGTTCCGCCGCTGGTGAAGATGACTTCGCTCGGTTTGGCCGCCCACACTTTCGCGACGCGATCCCGCGCGTCATCGAGCAACGCCCGGGCGCGCCGTCCGACGTGATGCACGCTCGATGGATTGCCAAAGACCTCGCCGAGATATGGCAGCATCGCGTCGCGCACCGCCGGGTCGAGCGGCGTGGTGGCGTTGTAGTCGAAGTAGATCGTCCGCACGCGCGAAGTGTTCCGCGATACGACTGAATTGTCGAACGCGGAAAGCGGTTGGAACCGCCCGAATGGAGCGCCGATCTCCGAATCGGCGCGTTCGGGTGTGTTCAATGTTTCGAGCCGAAACGGAGTTCGGCGCTCCGACGTCGGTGATACATCACGGCACCTGCTTCGCGCGGTAGAAGCGGTAGGGGAGATTTGTCGCGCCACGGTCGAGGTAGCCGAAGAGCCGGTCCACTTCGCTCATCAGGCCGAGGTATTCCCACGTGGCGAATGGCGCGACGACGTTCGTGTGCGCGTAGACTTCGTATTGCCGACCCGTTTCGCCGGTCATGCAGAGCTTGAATCCCGCGTCGGGCGCGCGGCCCATGAAGCCCGCCGGGACCAGCGTGTGCAGCGGCGGGTGAACGGTGGTGACTTTGATCGGGCCGCTGACGGCGGTGGCGCCGCGATTGTCCGTGGCGACCGCAGTGACCGTGAATGTGCCGATGTCGCAGTTGGTCCACGCGCCGGTCCAGGTCGGATACGTTGTGTCCACTTCGATGCTCGTGGGGCCGGCAAAGAATTCAACCTTGGCGATGAACCCGTTCGGGTCGGACGCGAGCGCGCGAAGCGGGAGGCGCGTGCAAGCCCAGTTCGTCACCGCGCCGGCCGGTTGCACGAGCGTGATGACGGGCGGGAGGTTCTGCGGAATCGGCAGGTAGACATAGCGATGGATGTGACCGCCGTCATCGACGTAGTAGCCGTAGCCGTCGATGAAGACGATCTCGCGGATGTGACGCGTGGTGCCGGAGTAGATGGTGCCCCAGGTGTGGCCGCCGTCTTCGGACTGGAGAATCACGCCGTCGTCACCGCTCACCCACCACGTGCCGCAATCGCCGAATGCGATCGAGCGCAGCGTGCCGGTGATTGCTGGATTGGTGAAGGGCGCCCAGTTCAATCCGCAATCGGTCGTCTGATAAATCACACCGCCGGTGCCGACCGCGATGCCGGTGCCGCCGGACGCGCAGAACTTCACGTCGTTGAACGTGGCGAGGTTCACCTCGGTGTGGCGGAGCACCCAGTTCGTGCCGGTGAATTGATAGATGCGCCCGCCTTCGCCGACGGCGACCGGGAAGCCACCGCAGTAATCAATGCTCAGCAAGCGGACATCGAGTTCGAAATCCGGCGTCCACGAAGTGCCATCCCAGCGCAGGATGACTCCATCGCCCACCGCGTAACCGTAGCCCGGCGAGAGGAAGCGCATGCGGAAGATGCGTTGCGTGCCTGAGTAAGCCGGTTCCCAAGTCAACCCGCCGTCATAGGACACGCAGATGGTGTGCGCTCCACCGCCCGAGATGAAGATCGCGCCGCCGACAAATTGCACGTCGGTGATCTCCGTCATGCCGGTGTTCACGACGTTCCACGTCGCACCGCCGTCGCGTGTAATGCGCATCGAGCCGTCGCGGCCCACGATGGCGCCGTTCAAGCCATTGATGAACGAAGCGCCGGCGAGCACGTTCGTGATGCCGGTGTCGATCTCCACGGTCTGGAAGCCGGGCTCGACGATCAACGTCGCGCTCAGGCTGTTCGTGATGCCGGCGAGGTTGCTGACCAGCACGCGATACGCGCCGGCGTTCGTGACGGTGACGCCGGGGATGACGAGCGTGTCACTCGTTGCGCCCGGGATATCGATCGCGTTTCGCTGCCACTGGTAATTCAACTGCGGCGTGCCGCTGGCGACGACGCGGAACGTCGCGGTGAGACCTTCCTTTAACACGACATTCGTCGGATGCGTGATGATGAACGGCGGCACTTGCGTGACGGCGACGGCGTTCAGCACGAGGTGCGTCGGGAAATACGCCGGTTGCAGAGTGACACCCGGCGGCGCGGTGATGCCGGCGAACTGGCCGGAGCGCGCGGTGTAGGTCATCACGGTGAAGGAGTTGCCGATCGCCGGCACGAAGCCGTTCACGAACTCCACGTTGATCGTGCCGGAGAGATTCGCCTGGCCGTTGATGCGGACCTGGTCGTGGTTTGTGCCGGGGATAAGCCCGCCGAGCTGGAGGTTCAAGCGGCCGTTGGCGGTGTTGCTGTAAATCTGCGTGACGCTGTTCGAGATGCTCAGGAAGCCGAACGGCCCGCCGGGATGAACGTCCGCCCAGTTCCGCACGTCGCCAGAGATGTTTCCTGCGCCGCGCAGTTCGCCGCCGCGAATGTCGAGGATCGCGTTACCACCGAAGCCGCCGCCATTGAGCAGCGTGGTGCCGGAGTTCTGGATGTAGCTCGCGGTGAAGCTCAGTGTGCCGCTCCTCGACTCGACGAGCGCGGTGTTCGTCACGGCGAATCCGACGGTAGCGAGGCCGGCGCCGGAGGATTTGCGCAGGGTGCCAGCGACGTTGAGCTGGGCGAAGTTGCCGCCGCCGCCGTAGGGCATCTGCTGGTCGCCCTGGAGGTCAAAGGTGGAGCCGGCGAAGATGTTGAAGGGCACGCCAAAGCCGCCGTAGAGCCAGCCGCCGCCGCTGAAGGTGCCGTTGCCGCGCAGGTCCAGCGCGCGATAGAGCTGCTTGTTGTAGCCGCTGCCGCTGATGTCGAGCACGGCGCCGGGGGCGATGATCGTGCGGCCGTTGCCCTGCAGGATGCCTCCGGTCCAGCGCAGCGTGCTGGTGAAGGTGAGGTTGCTGTTACCGGCCACGATGCCGTTGGCGGTGAGCTCGAAGAGCGGGTTCATGGTCAGCGCGGTGGCGACGTCGAGCGTGCCGTTGTCCACGCGGTGAAAGCCCGAGCCGGTGACGGTGAAGCTCACGCCATTGGTGATCGTGTGCGTGCCGCCGCCGAAGTTGAGCACGGTGTTGTTCGCCGCATCGAACTGGCCGCTGGACCAGCCGCCGGCTGCAAAGCTGAACGTGCCGCTCTGCGCCTGCACCAGGCCCGCGTTGTTGAGTGTGAATCCGACGGTGGCAAGACCGGCGCCGGAGGATTTGCGGAGGGTGCCGGCGACGTTGAGCTGGGCCAAGTTGCCGCCGCCGCCGTAGGGCATCTGCTGGTCGCCCTGGAGGTCAAAGGTGGAGCCGGCGAAGATGTTGAAGGGCACGCCAAAGCCGCCGTAGAGCCAGCCGCCGCCGCTGAAGGTGCCGTTGCCGCGCAGGTCCAGCGCGCGATAGAGCTGCTTGTTGTAGCCGCTGCCGCTGATGTCGAGCACGGCGCCGGGGGCGATGATCGTGCGGCCGTTGCCCTGCAGGATGCCTCCGGTCCAATCGAAGCGACCGGACACAGTCAGATCTCCATTGCCTGCCAACACGCCGTTGCCAGAGAGCGCGAAGGTTGCGTTCGTGCCGATGACTCCGTTGCCATTCAGCGTCAGCGTCGCGACTAAGTTTGAGAGCGTCTGGCGCCCGCTCGCGCCACCGACAGTGATCGCGTCGACGGTGACAGCCGCATCCACGATGACGGTGTAGGTGCCGGCGTTGGTGATGACGGCGTGGTCAGCGGAGGACGGAATCTGATTCGGGCTCCAGTTGGTGGACGCGCTCCAGTTGCCGCCGGCGAGATTGGTCCAAACGAGGTTGGCTGCACGGGTGATGGGAGTGCAAATGAACAGTAGCCCTGCGAGCAGAGCACACGAAAACTTCATAAGTTGTGATGGGTTGCTGCGTTCTCCGCTGATCGGAGAGTCTGAATAGAGCGAATTGTATATCGAACTAGCCTGTTTCAGGCAACGCTCAAATGGACGGGGATGCCCTTAAATTTTGGGCGAACTGACGGTCAAGAAAGGGTCAGGAGAAGCGGTCTTCGGTCCAGGGATCGGCGGTGTTCGAGTAACCGCGCACTTCCCAGAAGCCGAGGATGTCGCGATCGATGAACTGAATGTCGCGGATGAACTTGGCGCCTTTCCAGGCGTAGCGTTTGGGAATGATGACGCGCGCGGGGCCGCCGTGTTCCTTGGTCAAAGGCTGGCCGTTCCACGAATGAGCGATGAGGACGTCGTCGTCCATGCAGACGTCGAGCGGATTGTTGGTGGAATATCCGTCATAGCTTTTGAAGAAGACGTGCGTGGCCTGAGCCTTGGGCTTCACGAGGTCCGCGAGAGTGAAGAACGCTACGCCCTCGAACTCCATGTCGAACTGGCTCCACGTGGTGACGCAGTGAAAGTCGCTGACGTCCGTGAACTGCGGGAGCGCCCGAAACTGCTCCCAGTTCAGGGTGACGGGATTTTCAACGAGGCCGTGAATCTTCAGTTCCCACTTGTCGAGCGGCACTTCGGGTCGAACGCCGAGGTCGAGCACGGGGAAGTTGTGGACCTGGCGCTGGCCGGGCGGGAGCCGGTTTTCGGAGCGGACCGTGGGCTTCTCCTTGCCCGTCATTTTGCGCGCCCAACGTTCCTTCGCGGCGATGTAAGCTTCCTTCATTGATCGGGCCTGTCGTTTGTGGACGGCGTTTCGCTTACTTCTTTTTGAACAGATCGCCCACGCCCTTGAGCGTTTCGGCGGCTTTGTTGATCGAGTTCGTGCCGCCCTTGCTCATGTCCTTGAGTGCATCGGCGGCTTGTTTGCCGACATCCGCCACCGATTTTTGGATGGCTTCGAAGGTTTCCTTGTTGATGTTCTTCAGGACCAGCTTCGTCAGTTCACCGGCGGTGATGCCTTCCGGACCCGAACCCAGGTTGGTCATGTGAATGTCCGGGATGGCGACCGTCAACTGGCGTCCGCCGAGTGCGGTGAGTGTCACGTTTACTTTTGCGCCGCTGATTAAGAAGTCGTCCACCTGCAGTTTCTTCGAGGCGCCGCTGTCGGCCGGAGGGGAGGATTTGTCGGCGGGAGCGGAACCACCAGTCGCCTCTTCCACGTTTTCCATGATCTTGCTGAGATTGTTCTTGGAGCCGAGCGCGCCCTCAAACGTTATTTCTGGCCCGACCACTTTCACGTGGGTGACGTGAATCTTGTCCGAAAGCACGGACCCCGGCTTCACGCCGACGCTGGCTTCGCCGAACTTGATCGCGGTCGGCGTCTTGTAGCCTTCCGGATTGCCAATGTGAAATCCGTGCAAAGCGCCGGAGCCGGACAGAATGGAGATGCTCGCCTTTTCCAGCTTCATCTCGGTCTTCGTGATCTGCGGACCGACCGTTTCGACGCCCTTCTTCACGAGCGAATCGAGCGAAAGGGTGAGAAAGATGACCAGTCCGACCACCAACACGACGGCGACACCGGCAACAATCAGAATAATTTTCTTCATAGCAACGGGGCAATAATAGACCCCGCCGCCGGACTGGCAACGTTTTGAAATGGCTCTTTGAATTTGGGCTTTTTCGCCATGGCGGGGGCTGGAGCAGTCGGGTCGATCCGGCCTTGATTCTCAAGCACCAGATGACACCGACGATAAAACATGAGGTTGCAACCGGCAGGTGCCGCGTTGTATTAGTCCGCACATTGTCATGGGTAAGGCTTTGATCATTGCCGAGAAACCGTCCGTCGCCAGCGACATCGCCAAGGCGCTCGGTGGGTTTCAGAAACACGACGAGTATTTCGAGAGCGACAACTACGTCATCTCGTCCGCCGTGGGTCACTTGCTGGAGTTGTGCGTCCCGGAGCAGTTCGAGGTGAAGAAGGGCAAGTGGACCTTCGCCGCGCTGCCCATGATTCCGCCGCACTTCGACCTGCGGCCCATCGAGAAGACCGAGAGCCGCCTCAAAGTCCTGACCAAGCTCATCAAGCGCAAGGACGTCGACGCGCTCATCAATGCGTGCGACGCCGGTCGCGAGGGCGAACTCATTTTCCGCAACATCGTCCAGCACACCCGCGCCAAGCAACCCGTCACCCGTCTCTGGCTGCAATCCATGACGCCCGCCGCGATTCGCGATGGCTTCGCGGCGCTGCGCTCGGATGCGGATGTTCGTCCGCTCGCTGACGCTGCGGTGTGCCGTTCCGAGTCCGACTGGCTGGTCGGCATCAACGGCACCCGGGCGATGACCGCGTTCAACTCGAAGCTCGGCGGCTTCCAGCTCACGACCGTGGGCCGTGTCCAGACGCCGACGCTCACGATTCTGGTCGAACGCGAAGAGAAGATTAAGAAGTTCATCGTTCGCACCTATTGGGAAGTCATCGGGACGTTTCAGGCCAAGGGCGGTGAATATACCGGGCGCTGGTTCGACGAAGCGTTCGCGAAGGACAAGGACAAGAAAGACGCCGATGGCGAGCTGAAGGCGGAACGTCTTTGGGACATCGCCCGGGCGGAAGCCATCCGCGCGAAATGCCTCGGCAAGACCGGCATCGTCACCGAGGAAAGCAAGCCGACCACGCAGCTTTCGCCGTTGCTCTACGATCTCACCAGCTTGCAGCGCGAGGCGAACAGCCGCTTCGGCTTCTCCGCGAAGAACACGCTCGGCCTGGCGCAGGCGCTTTACGAAAAGCACAAGGTGCTCACCTATCCGCGTACTGATTCCCGCGCGCTCCCGGAAGATTACATCAACACGGTGAAGCAGACGCTCGGCACGTTGCAGGGCACGGGTTACAAGCAGTTCGCCGATGAAATCCTCGCCAGCGACTGGGTAAAGCCGAACAAGCGCATCTTCAACAACGCGAAGGTTTCGGATCACTTTGCGATCATCCCGACCTCGCTCGCGCCGAAGAGCCTGAGCGAACCCGAGCAGAAACTTTACGACCTCGTCACCAAGCGCTTCCTCGCCGTGTTTTATCCCGCGGCAGAATTCCTCGTCACCACCCGCATCACGCGCGTCGAGAACGAGCCCTTCAGGAGCGAAGGCAAGGTGATGATGAAGGCCGGCTGGATGGCGGTCTACGGCCGTGAAGTCGAAGTCGACGACACGCCGACACTCGCCGCAGTCGAGCCGGGCGAGTCCGTTCCGACCGCCAAGATCGACGTGAACGTCCACGAGACGAAGCCGCCGCCGCGCTTCACGGAAGCGACATTGCTCAGCGCGATGGAAGGTGCCGGCAAACTCATTGAGGACGAGGAATTGCGCGCCGCGATGAAGGAGAAAGGTCTCGGCACGCCCGCGACGCGCGCCTCCATCATCGAAGGTTTGATCAACGAGAAGTACGTCCACCGTCTGCATCGGGATCTGCAGCCGACGGCCAAGGCCTTCTCTCTGATCACGCTCCTGCGCGGGCTCGACATTCCTGAACTCTGCCGGCCGGAGCTGACGGGCGGTTGGGAGCACAAGCTGCGTCTGATGTCGCGCGGTCAGATGAAGCGCGAGGATTTCATGCGCGAGATTGCCGAGATGACCCGGCACATCGTGGAGCGCGCGAAGGGTTTCGAGAGCGACACGGTTCCCGGCGATTTCGGCGAGCTCAAGTCGCCCTGCCCGAAGTGCGGCAGCGTGGTGAAGGAAACCTACCGGAAATTTCAGTGCACGAACACGAGCTGTGATTTCGCGTTGTGGAAGAGCGCCGCCGGCCGGTTGTTCGAAGCGCACGAGATCGACGAGCTGATCGAGAAGAAGCAGGTCGGGCCGCTGCAAGGCTTCCGCAGCAAGCAGGGTTTTCCGTTCGCCGCGCTCATCAAGCTCACGCCGGAGTTCAAGGCGGAGTTCGACTTTGGCCAGCCAAAGGAAGGCGAGGCCGCGGCAGAGGTGGATTTCACCGGCAAGGAACCCGTTGGTCAGTGTCCGAAGTGCAAGGCCCGCGTGTTCGAGAACGGCATGAATTACGTCTGCGAGAACTCCGTGGGCGCGGCGCGCAACTGCGACTTCCGCTCGGGGACAATCATCCTCCAGCAACCGCTTGACCGCGCGCAGATGGCGAAGCTGCTCTCGACCGGCAAGACGGATTTGCTGACGAAGTTCATCTCGAAGAAGAACGGCCGCCCGTTCAAGGCCTTCCTCGCGCTCGGCAAGGAAGGGAAAGTCAGCTTCGAATTCGAGCCGCGCGCGCCGAAGGCCGGTGGCAAAGGGGCTGGGAAAGACGGCAAGTCCAAGGAACCCGCGCCGAAGCTCGACTTCACCGGCCAGGAATCGATCGGCAAATGCCCGAAGTGCGGCGGCAAGGTCTTCGAAGGCCCGACGGATTACGTCTGCGAGAATTCGCAGGCCGAGAAGAAGCCGTGCAAGTTCAAGACCGGGAAAGTCATCTGCCAGCAGCCTATTGAACGCGCGCAGGTCGCGAAGCTGCTGGCGGGCGGCAAAACGGATCTGATGGACAAGTTCGTCTCGAAGGCCGGCCGGCCGTTCGCGGCCTACCTCACGCTCGATGATTCCGGCAAGGCGACCTTCGAGTTCGCGCCGCGCGACAACGAGAGCTGACGTTTATGGAGTGGATCGATCGATTCGCTCAGCATCTCACGACTGACCGCGGTGCGTCGGCTTACACCGTCCGCAACTACACCCAAACGCTTGGCGAGTTCCATCAGTGGCATCAAAAGGAACGCCAGTCACCGCCGACGTGGGCTTCCCTCCAGCGCGATGATTTCCGCGCCTACCTCCGTTCGCTCGGCCGCAACAACTTGAGCCGCGCGGCGATTCAGCTTCGCTTCAGCGCGCTGCGGACGTTCTACAAATTCCTCGTTCGCCGTGGTGTCGTGGAAAGCTCGCCAATCAAAAATCTCTCGCTGCCCAAACTGGAGAAGCGGCTTCCGCGTTTTCTGACGATGGCGCAGCTTGAAGATTTGTTGAAGGCACCGCTCCGCGCTGTGGTGCCGCCCGGCGCGGCAACGGATTCAGCGAAGAGAAAACGCGGCCGCCCGGTGGAAGCTGCGGTACCGGAGCGTGACGTGGCGATTCTCGAAACGATCTACTCGTGCGGACTGCGTATCAGCGAGCTTTGTGGAATGCGCGTGGAGGACATCGACTGGAACGAGCAACTGGTGCGCGTGCGCGGCAAGGGTAAGAAAGAACGGCAGGTTCCCATCGGTGCGCCCGCGTTGCGCGCCATCGAGAGCTATTGGGCTTTGCTGCCGCAGCGGCCTTCGGCGAGCGAACCGGTGTTTCTCCGTTCCGCAAAGTCAGCTGACCCGATGCAGCCACGGACGTTTCAGGCGCGTCTGAAAGGATATCTCGAAACCGCCGGGCTCGATCCGCAGCTCACGCCGCACAAGCTCCGGCACAGTTACGCCACGCACCTGCTTGATGCGGGTGCGGACCTGCGGAGCGTTCAGGAACTGCTCGGCCACGCGCATCTCGTCACGACGCAGGTTTACACTCACGTGACGACTGAGCGATTGAAGAAGGCCTACGACGCCGCGCATCCGCGGGCGTAGAATTATCCTTGGCCCCGCTTTTCCAGAAAAGCCAAGGCGACTTCCATGTCTTTCTCAGAAAGGGAACGTTCGATTGTCACCGGCTTTTCGTTATGCTGGACATACAGGTCGAGGACTTTTCCGAAGCGATTCTGAACAGGGAAGAAACCCGCGACATCTTTCATGGCGAGATTCCTCTGCCAAGTGTGCCCAAGGCAATGAGTCTATTGGCTCAGGATGCTTCCTTCGATGGCGATTTCGGAGGCGGAAAAATAAACGAGAAGTATCCACCTCATAGACAGCCAGCTTAGGACCATCCATGCAGCGGTCCAGAGTCCGCCAAAGACACGAATGTAACTGGGAGTGGGTCCCAGCAAATTAAAGGTGGCTGCGATCCCGAAAAATGTGCTGCCCGCCCACAGGCAAAGACCTGGAAGATGTGACAGCAGGTAGAACCGGTTTCGGCAGGCGAAGCGGAGGACCGAAGTTCCAGCCTCGGAAGATACCGTGCAGCTCCGGCGGGGAACAATCATTCCCACGTGCCTTTACTTCGCTCCCTTCACTTTCGTCTCCACCGCGTAGAGACCTTCGCGCGCGGTGATGTAGAGAGTCTTTCCGTTCTTGCCGCCAAAGCAGAGATTCGCGCCGCCTTTCGGGAGATTGATCTTCGCGATGAGCGAACCGTCCGGAGCGAAGACATCCGCCCCATTGCCGGAGCTGGACCAAATGCGGCCTTGCGCGTCACAGCGAATGCCGTCCGGTCCGCCCTTCTCAATCACCGCAAAGACGCGGCCGTTGCTCACCGTGCCGTCCTTCGCCACGTCGAACACGCGGATGTGATGCGGCTTGCCGGAGTCCGCGACGTAGAGCTTCTTTTCGTCGGGGGAGAAGCAAAGTCCGTTCGGCATGTCGAAATCCTGCACCAGCAACGTCACGGTCTTCGTCTTCGGGTCGAAACGGTAAACGTAGTTGCCGACCTGTTCCTTCTGCTCGCCTTTCGGGAGGCCGTAAGGCGGGTCGGTGAACCAGAACGTGCCGTCGGATTTCACGACGACGTCGTTCGGTGAGTTGAACTTCTTGCCATCAAACCGATCGACAACCGTGACGACGCTTCCGTCCTTCTCCATGAGCGACACGCGGCGTCCGCTGTGCTCGGCCGTGACGAGGCGGCCCTTACGGTCGAGCGTGTTGCCGTTGGCGTTCTGGCTCGGCTCGCGGAAGGTCGTGATGCCGTCCTTCGCGGTCCACTTCTTCAACTGGTTCTTCGGAATGTCGCTGAACACCAGATAACCGCCGTCGCGCGAGATCCAGACCGGGCCTTCGGTGAACCCGAAACCATCGGCGAGCTTGGTCACCTTGGCGTCGGCTGGGAAAATCTTTTTGAACTCGGCTTCGTTGCGAATCTCGAAGTCTGCGGCGGAGACGAAGTTGGTGCTGACCGCGACACAGGCGAGACACAGTTGGGCGAGGGCGAAGGATTTCATAGGTGAGTTCTGGACGGGCCAATTCTGCGGGTTATTCGGAGGTCGGCAAATCGAAACTGGGAAAATCGGTTTGAAGTTGTGAGCCGGACGGGCAGTCTGACGCCCATGATGCGAGCGAACTGGTTAACAAAAGTTTTTGGATTCGCGCTGGTCGTTGTGACTTTATGCAATCCGGTGACGGCGGCTGAAGGCATCGTCAACCGCACGCCGCGCGATCAATCGTTCGCCAACGAAGTCGAGCATGCGATCTCCCGCGGACTGACGTGGTTGCAGGCGAACCAGAATTCCAACGGCTGGTGGTCGACGCCGGAACAGCCGGCAGTGACGGCGCTGGCGCTGACGGCGTTCAAGGGCGACCCGAAGAATCGTTATCGAGCGTCGGAACCAGCCTGGCTGAAGAAGGGCTACGACTTCGTGCTGGCCAGCGCGCAGCCGGACGGCGGGATTCACCGGAGCAATCTCGTCACCTACAACACGGCGATCTCCATGATGGCGCTGCTGGCGGCGAACAAGGCGGAATACGATCCCGTGATTCGCAAGGCGCGCGGTTTCCTCGTCGGCTTGCAGCGGGACTTCGGCGACAAGGGCCGGCTGGACGACGTTTTCGACGGTGGCATTGGCTATGGCAGTAAGTATGAGCATTCGGACATGGGCAACACGCTGGCGGCGCTGGAGGCGATTTATCACAGCCGCCACCTCGTCGCAGACCAGAAGCAACTAGCCGACGCGAAGGACCTCGATTGGGCCGCGGCGATTCAATTCCTCCAGAACTGCCAGAACCTGACCGCCTACAACAAGCAGAAGTGGGCCTCCGACGACGCGAAGAACAAGGGCGGGTTTGTATACTATCCCGGCCACAGCATGGCGGGCGGCGAGACGAATGCGGCGACTGGTCGCATCGCGCTGCGTTCTTATGGCAGCATCAGCTACGGCGGGATGCTCAGCTACATCTATGCGAACTTGAAGCGCGACGACCCGCGCGTGGTGGCGGTCTTCGACTGGCTGCGCGCGAACTACACGCTGGAGGAAAATCCCGGCATGGGACCACAGGGGCTTTACTACTATTTCCACACCATGACCAAGGCGCTCACGGCGTATGGCGTGGAAGAGTTGGAGCTGAACGACGGTCGAAAGCTCAACTGGCGAAAAGAGGTCGCGATGCGGCTGTTGAATCTCCAGCGGCCGGATGGTTCGTGGTTCAATGACAACGCACGATGGTGGGAGAAAGACCCCACCTTGGTGACGAGCTACGCGGTGCTCTCGCTGGAAATGCTCGGGCGGGGGCTTTAAGTTCCGCGCCGGAACTTCACGCGTAGAACATGTGGGCGTTCTTCTTGGAGGGCAGTTCGCGGAAATCGCCCGCGTGGCTGACCCCAAAGGCGGAGTGACCCGCAAGACCTTCGGCATACTTCGCAGCGCCGCATTGCATCAAGCCGAAGCGCTCGACGAGGTTGCGCAGCCAGTTCGGGAAGCGGTCGGTGAACTTCAACTCAAGAATCACCCGATCACCGAACGGAAGGCTTGGTGCCTTTAGGTCAGTGCTGAAATTGATGTCGTGTCGGGGCTCGGTGCGGACGGCGCGATCGAAGGTGACGCGGACGTTGTCGCTGACCGGGTCGACGTAGGCTTCGCGGAGATAGCAGACGTGCGCCTGGGGGACGGCGCCAATCTGGGTGGTGTATTTTACGAAGTTTTGGATGGCGACGAGGCTCTTGCCGTCGCCCCGCAACAGGTCCTCGGGTCCGGGCATCTGGCCGCGCAGGAGCCGTTCCACGGCTTCCTTGTGCACACCGCCGCGCTGCTTGAGGATGCAGTTGTTCATCCGTCGCTTGACCTCAAAAAAGACCGGTGATTCGGGCCGATCATTATAAAAACGCAGGCGCAGCTTGTAGCGGTTCTTGTCCCCGTTGATGGTCGTCCAAAAAGTGTATAGCTCGGGTGAGTCGAGGTAGAGACTGTGAACCGGGTAGCTGAAGTTGGGCTTGCCCACGCCGTTCTCATCCAGTTCCAGATGGGCCGCGACGAACTCTCGGATGATGCGGGCTTGGTCTTCGACGAGCATATATTTCTGCTCGAAGCGCTGGCGTTGCATGCGGTCTCGTGACATGGCGGTATGGATTCAGGAGTTGAAACTAAGGCTGAAGGGAGCTGGGAAGATGGCGAACGGGCTGCGGGCGGCGCAGGAATTGGACGGCTGGTTGCAGCGAATGGTCATCGTGTTCGGCGGTATTCAAGGGTCACTACACTATACGCAGCCGACACCGTGCCAGCAACCCGAAGTACATCGATCCGGCCGTAGATTGCGTTTTTTGATTCGGTGTCGCCATGGCTGACGTTGAGAGGTGGTAATCGACTGGTCATCGCTGACCAGTGGCTGGCCACTTTGATTTGTCATCGACGTTGGCCGGTGAGCAGCGGCAACAGATACCAAAGAAAGTAAACCAACGAGGTGACAAAGGCGGCCACGTAGGTCAGCGCCGCGGCGTTCAGCACTTTGGCGACGCCGCTCATCTCAGTCCCATCGCGCAGGAAGCCCATTTCTGCGAGCTGCATTTTGGCCCGGCGGGATGCGTCGAATTCCACCGGCAGGGTGATGAGGTTGAAGGCCATGATTACGCCCCACGCGACGGCCATGACGGTCAAGCCAGTCGCAGTGGACAGAAATCCGGTGACGACACCGATGAGTGGCAGGATGGTGACGATCTGGTTCGCGAACCCCGTCACGTGCACGGCAGCCATCCGCCAATGGAGCGGGGCGTAGGCTTGTTTGTGCTGGATGGCGTGACCGGCTTCGTGCGCGGCGACGCCCAGGGCGGCCAGCGATGTGCCGTGGTAGTTGTCGGTGGAGAGAACCAACCGCTTGTGCCGGGGATCGTAGTGGTCACCCAGCATCTCGTTGTGCTCGACGATTTCCACGTCGCGGATTCCAGCGCGACGGAGGATTTCGTGAGCCGCCTCGGCTCCGGTGTAACCGGACATGGCGGGGATTTTCGAGTACCGGGTATACATCCGCCGCACCTGCCATTGGGCGAGGAGGGCGATTACCATCGTTCCGAGAAAAATCAGCAACAGTGTCATGGTCGTTGTTTGGTTGTGCCGGGAGTCAGCCGGCGGTTCATCCCAATAGCCGCTGCCATGCCAGCGTCGGTCGATGCGTTTATGGGGCGTTTCATCGGTGGGTGGAGATTTGTAGCGCGCGCGCCTGACCACTCGCTGGTCAAGATGAGTCCCTGCTGGCCACAAGTTCCGGAGGTGCGTCACGGACAGCCTCGATTGTGATGTGTTTCCTGACGGCTGGATCCTTGCTAAACAGCTTCCATGTCAGGAATCGCGTGGGAAATCGGAATCGTGCTGGTGCTGATCATGGCCAACGGTGTCTTTGCGACCGCAGAGATGGCGTTTGTGGCCGCGAAGAAGGTCCGGCTGCGGAAGCTGGCGGATGCCGGCAACGCCAGCGCCCGGGTTGCGGTGGAGCTGGCGGCGACGCCAACGCGGTTTCTTTCGACTGTGCAGGTCGGGATCACCCTGGTCGGCATCATCGCGGGCGTGTTTGGCGGTGCCACGCTGGCCGAGCATCTCTCCCGTGTTCTGGAGACAATTCCCTGGCTGGCTGGTTACGCGCGCCCGGTCAGTCTCACTTTGGTGATTGCAGCCATCACATTCTTATCGCTGGTGGTGGGCGAGCTGGCGCCGAAGCGGATCGCCTTGGGCGACCCGGAGGCGGTGACACTTCGGCTGGCGCGACCCATGAAGCTCCTCTCCGTCGTTGCCGCGCCCTTGATTACGCTGCTCGCCAACGCGACAGACCTGCTCCTCAACCTGCTCGGCGTGCGTAAACACGAGGAGCCGATGGTGAACGAGGAGGAGATTCGCATGATGATCGAGCAGGGCCATCACGCGGGCGTGTTTCACAAGGCGGAGATCGAAATGGTCAGCGGCGTGATGCGCTTGGACCAGGAGAAGGTGGAGAACCTCATGACGCCGCGTGCACGAATCGTCTGGCTGAACGCCGCGGATTCAGACGAGGTGAATTGGCGGAAAATCGTCGCCAGCAATCATACCTATTTCCCGGTATTTGAACGCAATCGTGACAACGTAATCGGGCTGGTCTCGGTAAAATCCATGTATGCCAACCTCGCTGCCGGAGTGCCGGCGCATCTGCGCGATTTGCTGACCCCACCCCTCGTGGTTCCTGAAACGATGAGCGGCATCAAACTGCTCGAAAGCTTCAAGCAATCCGGCAAGCACCTCGCCATGGTAACTGATGAGTTCGGGAACTTCTCCGGGCTCGTCACGCTGATCGATGTACTGGAAGCGATCGTCGGTTCGCTGCCGGGCGAGCGCGAGAGGAAAACAGCGTGTCAGCAACGGCAGGACGGTTCATGGCTGGTGGACGCGATGATGGACATCGACGAATTCAAGCGCACCACGGGCATCGGGCCGTTGCCGGGCGATGCGGCGGGAACTTTCCAGAGCCTGAGCGGTTTCATCATGGCGCAGCTGGGGCGCATTCCGGACGAGGGCGAGCATTTCGACGCAGCGAATCACCGCTTTGAGGTCTTGGACATGGACCGCCATCGCATCGACAAGGTGCTGATCACGCCACTGGCCGGCCGGAAATGAAGTCCGGGCGGTCTCCGCTCAGGGCGTCTGGTAGCGCGGAAAGTCCGCGTAGCCTTTTGGGTCGAACGAATACCAGACGCTCATGTCGGCAGGCGCCGCCAGCGGCCAGCCTTTGGCGAAACGCTCGGCGAGATCGGGGTTGCTGATGAACGGACGACCGAACGCAATCAGATCTGCATGGCCGGCGGCGATGGCGGCTTCCGCGGATTGTTGCGTGTAACCACAGTTTCCCATCAACGGGCCTTTGAACACGGCGCGAAACTCCGCGAGCGTCATGGGTTCGCCCAGTTGATGGAAACCAAAGCCCAGCCCGTCGACCACGTGCAGGTAGCCGAGGTTGAACGCATTGAGTTCGCGGGCGGCGTGAAGGAAGGTTTCGCGAAAATCCGATGAGCCCATGTCGTTGAAATTGCCGTTGGGCGAGAGCCGTACGCCGACCCGATGCGACGGCCAGACGGTGAGCACGGCTTCGGTGACTTCGTGCAGGAACTGAAACCGCCTTTCGATCGAGCCACCGTAGCGGTCGGTGCGCTGGTTGGTGCGCGACTGTAGGAATTGATCGATGAGATAGCCGTTCGCCCCATGGATTTCCACGCCGTCGAATCCCGCTTCCTTCGCCCTTTGTGCCGCGCGTCGGTAGTCCTCGACGACGAGGGGGATCTCAGCGGTTTCGAGGGAGCGTGGCGTTTCGTAAGGCTGCTTGCCGATCGGAGTGTGAATGTATTCGCCGTTCAGTTTGATGGCTGAGGGCGCGACCGGCAGGGAGCGGTCCGCGCGGAAGGCGCTGTGGGAGGAACGGCCCATGTGCCAGAGCTGAAGAAAAATGGGGGCGCCCTTGGCGTGGACTGCCTCTGTGATCTTCTTCCAGCCGTCCACCTGGGCGGCGTTGTAGATGCCCGGCGATTGCTGCCAGCCGATCGCCTGCTCGGAAATGACGGTGGCTTCCGAGATGAGCAAGCCGGCTCCCGCCCGCTGGCTGTAGTATTCGCGCATCAACTCATTTGGAATGCGCTCAACCCCCGCCCGGGCGCGAGTAAGCGGTGCGAGCACGACGCGGTTCTTGAGGGTGAGATCGCCGATGCGAAACGGGCTGAGGAGAGCTTGGGCGGTGGTCATGAATGTTGAAGGGTTGTGATATGCGGAGTGAGAGGGATTTCACGGAGTGTCGAGCTCCGAGACAAGGGAATCGAGGTCGAGCGGCTCGGTGACCATCGCGAGCTGGCCGTCGCGGCGGGGCCATTCGGCCCGAGGCCGGTCGCGATAAATCTCGACGCCATTGCCATCCGGGTCGCGCAGGTAAATTGCTTCGCTCACGCCATGATCGGAAGCACCTTCGATCTGGGCGCCGTGGTCAATGAGGCGTCGGAACGCGCGCGCCAGTTCCAGACGGTTTGGATAAAGAATCGCGAGGTGAAACAAGCCTGTGCGGCCAGGCGGCGGCGGTACCGCGCCTTCACCCGCCCACGTGTTGAGCGCGATGTGATGGTGATAACCGCCGGCCGATAGAAACGCCGCCTGTCGACCGTAGTATTGGGTGACCGCAAACCCGAGCGCGTCGCGATAGAACGTCACGGCGCGCTCGAGGTTTGAGACGGTCAAATGTACGTGGCCGATGCGCACCTCAGGATGAATGGGCGTGGTCATGGTCACGTGGTGTGAAGGAATCCTGAGTGGATCACTTCGGCGAAGAGCCGGCGATGCTCAGGGTGAGATCAATCGTGTCCGCCACCTTGTCTTCAGGCGCCTTGGGGTTGATGCCGAAGTCCGTCCGCTTGACCGCAAAGTTCGCGCGCAGCACAAGCAGGTCGCCTTTCATCTGGCCATTCGTGCGGGCGGCGAGCTTGTCCTTCAAATAGGTTAACTTCACCGGCACGGTCACTTCCTTCGAAACGCCCCTGATCGTCAACGTTCCGGTGACATCGGCAGTCGTGTTATCGCCCGTGGTCATCACATTGCTCAAGGATTTCGCTTCGAAAGTAATCTCCTTGTTCTTCGCCACGTCGAGCCACTGTTCGCCGAGCATGTGCTCCTTCATCATCGGATTCGGCACGTGCAACGAACTGGCGGCAACGACGATCTTGCCCTTCGTCGCGGCGGGATCCGCCGGATCAAACGTGACAGTGCCGCTAATGCCATTGGCGCTGCCGTTAATGGCTTCGAGTGGTGCGTCGAGTTTGAAGACTGCGTTGTTCACGCCCTTCGGGTCCTTGAAGTCGAAGGTCAACGGCGCGGCGTTCGTAGCGAGGGAGACGGCGGTGAGGGCGAGGAGACTGAGTGTTGCGGTTTTCATGAGGTGCATTGGTTTACTGTGGATGGTTTTCGTTTGGTTTGGTTCGGAACAACAAGGAGACGCCTGCGAGAGCTCCCGCTCCCAGCAGCGCGCCGCCCAAAAAGTCGAGGCCCGGCTTGAAGGCCTTCTCGTAAGTGATGGCCTCGAGGCCGGTCACTTCGTCGACCGTCTTCTTTTCAACGCTCGTCTTGGTCCAGCCTTGGTTCGATCCGGTGACGAGCCACGTCCCCGCCGCCGCGAGCGCGACGACGAGGGCGAGAATGCGCAGCGAGTTCTTCATGGCTTTGTTTCGGTTTGCGTTCAGTTCAAGTCGAACACCAGCACTTGTCCGGGCTGGGTGGCGACCAGCTTCAGCTCGCGCTCGTCACTCACTGCCACACCATCACCGGCTGTCAAATGAGTGCCGTTCAACGTCACTTCACCTTCCGCGACGTGGACCCACGCATGTCGTCCTGACCGGAGCGGGTGCGTCACGGTTTCACCGCCGCTGAATTTTCCGACCAGTAATTCGGCGTCCTGATTGATGGCAATCGAGCCGTCGCGACCGGTCTTCGACGCGATGAGATTGAGCGTTCCAACGGGTGCGCTCTTGAAATCGCGTTCAGCGTAGTTCGGCTTTGCGCCCTTCGTTTCGGGCTTAATCCAGATCTGCAGCAGGTGGACCGGCTCCGTCTCGGACGGATTGAATTCGCTGTGCAGCACGCCAGTTCCGGCTGCCATGTATTGGACTTCGCCCGGGCGGATCACGCGGCCGTTGCCCATCGAGTCCTTGTGTTCCAAGGCGCCGCTGAGCACCACGGTGATGATCTCCATGTCGCGATGCGGATGCATGTCGAAGCCGCCGCCGGGCGACACCACGTCGTCATTGATGACACGCAGGCTGCGGAAGCCCATGTGATTCGGGTCGTAGTAGTCCGCGAAGGAAAAGGTGAAACGCGTGTTCAACCAGCCGTGGTTGGCCTGGCCCCGCTCGTCGGATCGTCGAATCGTCATCATAATCTTCGTCGCTTTCTCTTTTCGGCCCGCCCTTCGTGGGCTGGCTCTTTTCACGCCTTTCATTTAGCTCGGGAAAGGATCCGCGCCCAATACTTTGATCCTCGCGCAGGAATGCCTTTTCGGCATAGTGCGCCGCGTGGAACTGAGACATCTCCGATATTTCCTCGCCGTGGCCGAGGTGCAGAACTTCACCAAGGCATCGCAGCGCCTGCGTGTCGCGCAGCCGGCGCTGGGACGGCAGATCAACGATCTCGAGGATGAGCTCGGCGTGAAGCTGCTCGATCGAAGTCCGCGTGGGGCGAGTTTGACGGCGGCCGGCGAGGCATTCCGTTCAGAGGCTCTGGCGGTATTGCAGCGGGCGGACGACGCGGTGCGCGTGGCCAAGGCTTTCGCGCAGGGTGAACGCGGCGAATTGCATCTCGGCTACGCGCCGTCGCCGACGGTTGAGTTGCTTCCGCGCATCCTTCACGCATTCCAGAGCGAAGCGTCCGGCGTTCGCGTGGTGCTGCACGATATGACGACGGGCGAGATGCTGCGCGGATTGGAGTCCGGCAAGCTGAACGCCGCGCTGATGGTCAAGGCTCCGATCAAAGCGTCCCGGCGATTGGTTTTCGACGAGCTCTGCCGGTATCCGATTTGTGTCGCGATGGCGAAGGTGAATCCGTTGGCTCGGTCGAAGACTCTCGATCTGCGGGCACTGAGTGGGCAGAGGCTGGTGGTTTATTCGCTGCACGATTATCCAGAGTATCACGACATGATCCGCGGGCTGTTTGAAGCGGCTGGAGGTCTGCCGCCCATTGCCGAGGAGCACGACAGCGCGACGAGCTTGATTGCCGCAGTGGAGGCTGGACGCGGGGTGGCGATTGTCCCTTCGTCGCTCGCTTGCCTTGCCGGGCCGCGCTTGAAACTCGTCGAGATTCAGCCGGCGCCGGCGCCGCTCGTGGTCGGGGTGATGTATGAACCGAAGCGACTTTCGCCGGCGACGGAGCGTCTCGTGAAGATGCTGCGCGCCCTCCCGTCCGAGCTGAGCCGCGCGCGGGCGAAGTAGATCAAGATTTGCGCGGCGCGAATCCGCTGCTACTTGTTTGCTCCACAGCGGCGAATGTGGGGAAACCGATTTGCGGGTTGCGTCCCGCGAAGCGGCGTCTCACATTCCGGCACATCAACTCTTAACCAGGACTACGACCATGATGACTCGACGCGATGCACTCAAGAAGACGGCGCTCTCCGCTGCGGCGGTTTCGCTGGTGACCTTGCCCGAAACGAACTTCGCCCAGGCGGCGGCTCCGACGGGGCCGTTCAAACTGCCGCCACTGCCGTATGCGCTGGATGCGTTGGAGCCGCACATTGACGCGAAGACGATGGAGATCCATCACGGTCGGCATCACCAGGCGTATATCACGAATTTGAACAAGGCCGTGGCGACGGATGCGAAGCTGGCCGGCACGAGTCTCGATGAATTGATCCGGCATCTCGATGAAGTGCCGGAAGCTGTCCGTGCGGCGGTGCGCAACAATGGCGGCGGGCACTACAATCACTCGCTGTTCTGGCAGACGATGAAGAAGGGCGGCGGTGGCGTGCCGAAGGGTGCCTTGGGGTCGGCCATCGAGAAAACGTTCGGGAGCTTCGAGAAGTTCAAGACGTCTTTCAGCGACGCGGCGATGAAGCAGTTCGGCAGCGGCTGGGCGTGGCTGATTTTGGAGGAGAAGGATCTCAAGGTCGTCTCGTCTCCGAATCAGGACGTGCCGTTCGTGCACGGGAAGTATCCGCTGCTCGGCATCGACGTGTGGGAACACGCCTACTATCTGAAGTATCAAAACAAACGCGCCGACTATGTCAGCGCGTTCTTCAATGTGATCAATTGGGACGTCGTCGCCAGCCGCTTCGAGAAGCCGGAGCTGTAACGGTTACGCCGCCTTCGGCACACCAGCGAGGTGGAGCGAATCCACCAAACCACCCGCTGCGGCTTTCGAGCTGCGGCGGGATTTTGTTTTCTCGACGTAGCCCAGCAGCTTGCGGCGTTTGACGATCTCAGCGACTTCCGGCGGGACCATGGTTTCCCAGGACGGATCGCCGGCGCGCAGGCGTTTGAAGACGTCGCGCGAGAAGATCGTGAGACATTTCTCGTCGTAGTCGCGAATGGTTTCGATCAGGCGATTCTCGACGAGATACGCATAAAGGTGACGCAGGTGTGGCGCGACGCGGAGGTTGCCGGCGGTGACGAGTGAGCCGGTGGCCTGGTCGAGCAGGGGATACGCATACATCTTCAAATCGTTTTTGAAGAGGCGGCCGAAGGATTCGAGAATGCCGCCTTCCAGATCGGCGTAGTACTTCTCATCGAAGATTTGGCGCAAGGTCGGCACGCCCATGACGATGCCGATCATTTTCTTTGTCTGACGGAAAAGGTAGGAGGCGAGCCGGTGATATTCGGCGTAGTTGGAGATCAGCACCGTCTTGCCGAGCGCGCCGAGAATGTCCGCGCGATCGAGGAAATCCTGCGCGTCGATCTTGTCGCCTTCGGTGAGGTTCTTCAGCGTCATCTCCATGAGGTTGATGACCGGTTCGCCCTGAACTTTCGGCTCCTGGATGAACTGGGCCTGCGCGCAGCGGAGCATGTCGACGGAGACGTTGGTTGCGGGACGGAAGCTGCCGCGCTCGATGAGAATCGACTTCTTGTAAAGTGCGTCGGCGGGTTGCACGACTTCGCCGGTGGCGGTGAACATCGCGGCGTTGCTCAGGCCGTTTTGCACGAGCTTCAAGCTCATGAGGCGGTTGTCCACCTTCTCGAAGTCCGGTCCGGAGAATTCGATCATGTCCACTTCGACGCGTTCATTCGTGAGGCTGTCGAGCAGCGAGATGAGGAGCGTTTCCGGATCGTCGTAGAGGTAGTTCGCGCCGTGGGCGAGGTTCACACCCATGATGCCGAGCGCTTCCTGTTCCTGAATGTTTTCCTTATCGAGGAGCCGGACGTGAATGATGATCTGCGAGGGATCGGTGCGGGGAGAGGATTGGAACCGGATGCCGAGCCAGCCGTGGGGATCGTTCTTGCTGGTGTAGCTCTTCGCCGCGACGGTGTCCGCGAAGACAAAGAACCGCGTCTTGTCGCCGCGTTTGGAGTCGAGCCGTTCGTAGAGCAGGCGAAACTCGTGGTTCAGCATCGAGTTAATGCGCTGCTTGCTGACGTAGCGGTCGCAGGTGCCGTAAATCGCATCGCTGAAGGTCATGTCGTAGGCACTCATCGCCTTGGCGATCGTTCCGGCGGCACCACCCACGCGGAAGAACCAGCGCGCGACTTCCTGTCCCGCCCCGATCTCGGCGAAGGTACCGTAGAGCGAAGGGTCAAGGTTGATTTGCAGCGCCTTTTGGTGCGTATCCAGAACTTCTCTTTTCATAGCAGCGATGAGTTGTGAGCCAGGGAATCACCGTCGCATCCGGCGCCGGCGCAATCCCGCGAAGGGATCGGCATTGGAGGCGAATACTTTAGGTCAGGAAACGGAGGGAACCGCGCGGAAGCGATGGGGGAAAAGAAAAAAGCGGGTTTTGGTACACACAGATAAAATTCCAACCCAAAACCCGCCATTCTTCTCACACGAGAAGAAATTTTTGGAACGCTCTATTCCTGCCCCACAGAACGACTTTCGTCAAATCATCTCTGGCCTGTTCGGGTTACAAAATGACGACTCCCACCGGGGATTTCCCGGGCGGTTTCCGGAGGATTCCCCGGGACGAAATTTGGACGTGCGTTCCGAGGGCCGGATTTCTATCGTCACGCCTCTTTTATGGCATCGATCAAACCCTTTTCCGCCCTGCGACCGAAACCCGAACTGGCCTCGCGCATTTGTGAGCTGCCCTACGACGTGATGTCGTCCGAAGAGGCGCGCCAGATGGCCGCTGGCAATCCGCTCAGTTTTCTCCACGTCAGCAAACCGGAGATCGACCTTCCACCGGGCACGGACCTCTATGACGCGTCCGTGTATGCCAAGGGCAAGGAGAACTTTGAGAAGCTCATTCGCGACGGTGCGTTACTTCAGGATGCCCAGCCAGCGTTCTACCTCTATCGCCAGGTCATGGGACAGCACGCGCAAGTCGGTCTCGTGGCTGCCGCGAGTTGTGAGGAATACCTGAACGGCATCATCAAGAAGCACGAGCTGACCCGCCCGGACAAGGAAGACGATCGCGTCCGGCACATTGAAACGCTGAATTCCCAGACCGGCCCGGTGTTTCTCACCTACCGCGCGGTTTCGGCCCTCGATGCGCTGTTCGCAAAGAAGGTTTCTGAGACGCCCGATGTGGACTTCACGGGGAAGGATGGCGTTCGTCACACGTCGTGGGCCGTTAACGATCCGGCGACGATTGCGGCCATCGAGAAGGAGTTCGCTGCGATTCCCTTCCTCTACATCGCGGACGGTCATCATCGCAGCGCGGCGGCGGGACGTGTCTTTCAGAGTCGCAGAGGCGCCGGCCACAGCGGACGTTTCCTGACCGTCATCTTTCCGCACAACCAGATGCAGATCCTGCCTTACAACCGTGTGTTGAAGGATCTGAATAGTCTGACGCCCGAGGTGTTACTCCAAAAGCTCGACGCAGTGTTCATCATCAGCGAGGCCGGTTCCGCCAAGCCGACACGCAAACATGAACTCGGTTTCTACCTCGGCGGCAAATGGCGCACGCTGCATTTCCGGCCGCAGTTCGCGGCGACGACGGATCCGATCGAGAAGCTCGACGTCACGTTGCTCCAGAAGTATGTCCTTGCACCGTTGTTCGGCATCGACGATCCGCGCACGAGCAAGCGGATCAATTTCGTGGGCGGCATTCGTGGCACGGCGGAGCTCGAGAAGCTCGTTTCGTCGGGCGAATACGCGTGCGCCTTCTCGATGTTCCCTACGAGCATCGAAGACCTCATGACCATCGCCGATGCCGGCGGAATCATGCCGCCGAAAAGCACGTGGTTTGAACCGAAGCTCCGCGATGCGATGTTCTGCCACATAATCTGACGCCATCGCTGCGCAGAGTTCCTCAATTTCAAACCCCGCCCACGAGTTTGGGCGGGGTTTTTGTTTTCAGGAGGACGGAAGCACCGGCTTCGTTTTTCTGTAATACCGCCCTAGCCGTTTCTTCTGTAGGGGGTGAATGAAACAACACGAGTCAATCACTGGTGAGCCGAAGGCAAGTTCGACGGCCTCCTGCCGACGCCTGTCGCGTCGCGATTGATTCTCCCAACAATTCCTCAACTGAGACTCCCCTTATGAAAAAGTTCCGCCTCCTCACTGCACTCTCCGCTGCCACGTTGCTCGCCCATTATGCCAAGGCGCAGGTTCCGCCCCAGATGATCAATTACCAGGGCCGCGTCATTGTCGGCGGGACAAATTTCAACGGCTCCGGCTCGTTCAAGTTTGCCCTCGTCGGACCTGGCGGCACGCCCAGCTACTGGAGCAACAACGGCACGAGCGTGAACGGCAGCGAGCCGAGCGCGGCAGTGGCCTTGTCCGTGGCGCAGGGGCTCTACTCGGTTCAACTCGGCGACGCCGCGTTGCCGAATATGGGCGTGGTCCCGTCGTCGGTTTTCAACAACCCTGACGTTCGTTTGCGCGTGTGGTTCAACGACGGCGTGAACGGCTCGCAGCTCCTCACGCCGGATCAACGCATCACCTCGGTTGGTTATGCGATGATGGCGGGCACGGTGCCGGACGGCGCCATCACCTCCACGAAGCTGGCCCCCGGCGTCATCAACGCCACGAACCTGACGGCGAACTCCGTCACGTCGGAGCAGCTCGCGAACGTCATCGGGCTGGGCGACAGCAACACGCTCGGTCGTCTCGACATCTATCGCACGACGGCGGGCACGCCCGCCATCAGCCTGTTCGGACAGGGCAGCCAAATCAGCACCTACGGGAGCGACGGGCTGGAGCAAATCCGGCTGTGGGGTGCGAGCTGGGGCGAACTTCTCTTGCGCGATAACTCGGCTCAAAATTTCACGACGGCCCAACTGCTCGCGCACGAGAGCGGCTTGTTCATTGCTCCGCTGGCGTTGGATGGAATCATCCCTCTTCCGCTGGCGACTCCGGGCGGTGCTCTGAAGCTTTCCCTGGGCAGCACCAATCGCGTCTATTTGAAGGCAGGCAATTCCGGCGGCCAGCTGTCGCTCTACCAAAATGATGGCGGCCTTGGCGTGTTCCTTGATGGTGACAGCGCTGGCGCTGGTTTGCTGAACATTCGCAGCACCAACGGCGCAACCCGCATCCAGCTCGATGGCTTGAGCAGCGTGAGCGGCGGCGGTGGCGAGATCTCGGTTCACGACGGCAGCGGCACGGAGACCGTTGAGATTCTTGGCGCTGAGGGCACTTCCCAGGGCGGAAAGATCTCGCTGAAGAGCGACAGTGGCGTGCTCGCCGTGCAATTGCGTGCCGAGGAATTCGGCGGTACCGGCGAAGGTGGCATCCTCGAGCTCTACAACAGTTCGGGCACACGCACCGTTGAGGTTGACGGCGATTCACTGGACGGCGGTTACATCGATGTGAAGAACAGCGCAGGAGCGACCCGAGCACAGATGCAAGTGGTTTCCGATGGTAGCGCGTTCATGGCGCTGAAGAACGCGGCGGGCGTCACCACCATCTCGCTGGACGGCCAGGATTTTAACGGTGAAGGCCGAATCGTGACGCAGGTGCTGCAAATCACCGGCGGCTCCGACTTGTCCGAGCAATTCGACATCAAGGCCATTCACGATGAGGTGACGGCCGGCATGATTGTCTCCATCGACCCTGAGAAGCCCGGTCAACTCGTCACCAGCTCGAAGGCTTACGACAAGACCGTCGCCGGAATCATCAGCGGCGCGGGCGGCATCAAGCCCGGCATGATGATGGGCCAGGTCGGCACCGCGGCGGACGGCAAGCACGCGGTCGCGCTCACTGGACGCGTCTACTGCTGGATGGACGCCGACAAGGGCGCCATCAAGCCCGGCGACCTCATCACCACTTCTGACACGCCGGGTCACGGCATGAAGGTGAAGAGCCATCGCAAGGCGCAGGGCGCCGTCATCGGCAAGGCGATGTCCTCACTCGACAAGGGCAAGGGCCTCGTGCTCGTGCTCGTGAACCTCCAGTAAACGTTCCGCAACCGTCAACAAACTCACCTACGGAGATGTGTATGAAGAAACTGCTCTCAACGATGATGGTCTGCGGAATGGTTCTCGGAGTCAGCGCGGCTGACCCGGCCATCGGCCGCCTCCCGAACGGCACCTACTACCTGAAGCATGAGATCGACTTCGGTCTCAAGGCCGAGGCGGCGCAGGAGCTCTCGCCCGTCGGTGCGAGCCGCCGTCCGGTGGACAAGGCCCGGTTGCTTCGGCTGCATCGCGGAGTTCGTGATGTCGTCGCCGCACACACCGGTGCGGATCGCTGGTTGAAGGGCGAGGAACTTCCCGCCCGCGTCGCGGTCGAAGGTGAGCAGGTGCCGAAGCTTGCCCGTTCACTGAAGATGAAGCTGAACGATGGCGAGGACGCCGCACAGGTGGTCGAGGAGTTGAAGCAGAATGGCGACGTGGCCTGGGCGAGCATCGTGAAGCTGCACAAACCCACGTTGACGCCGAACGACGCGCGCTGGACGGACCAGTGGGGCCCAGAACGCGTGCGCGCCGATGACGCCTGGGATGTTCCGCAGGCGTCGACGACGGAACGCGTTGCGATCATCGACACCGGAGTCGACCTTACGCATCCCGATCTCGCGAGCCGGATCGTTTACAACCGCGGCTTCGGCGGGAATGCGAACGGCGATTGCAAGCGCGATCGTCGCGGCGGCAGTTCGATTGATCACGGCACGCACGTGGCGGGCATCGCGGCGGCGATTCGCGGCAACAGCATCGGCGTGGCGGGCATCGTGAATGCGCGGATCATGGCGATGGGTTGCGCGACGTGGAACTCAGACGAGAGCGAGTACTATATCTGCTGCGCAGCGGATGCGATTAACGACGCGGTCGCCAACGGCGCGGACGCCATCAACTGCAGCTTTGGCAACAGTGAGCTGACGGGATCGGAAAGTGACGCGCTCGATAACGCCCAGTCCGCTGGCGTGCTCGTTGTGGTCGCTGCCGGCAACGACGGCATGAACGTGGACAGCAGCCCGTCGCAGGGCTGGAACGATCATTCCTGGCCGCTCATTGTCAGCAACACGCGGGACACGGACGCCTTGAATGCCAGCAGCAACTTCGGCAACGCGATTGATCTCGCGGCGCCGGGCACGAGCATCCTCAGCACCGTCTCGACGAACTACTCCGGCGCGAATGCGAACGGGAACTATTCGTTCTTCAACGGCACTTCGATGTCGTCGCCGCACGTTGCCGGCGCGGCGGTTCTGGTGAAGAGCATGAATCCGACGCGCATCAATGGTTCGGGAATTAAAGATTGCCTGTATCGTATGGCGGAGGATTTGGGCGCGGCTGGCAAGGACACGAGCTACGGAAACGGACTGCTCCAGCTCTGGCCGTCGTTCCTCAGCACCTTGAAGGAGGCGGATGCATTCGTGAATCCGGACTTCAACTTCATTGTGCATACCGGCACCTACACGATTCCCTACGACACCATTGCGGGTGCGATCGCTGGCACGCCTTCGGGACGCACCTTGGTCCTAAACGGAGGCACCAGTTCCTCAGATTATCACTATCCCGCCCAGACCATCAGCTCGCCGACGACGCTGCGCGCGTTGCCGGATCGCAGCGTGGTGATTGGCAAACCTTGAGGAGCCGAAACATTCCATGCGCTCAAATCGATTGGGTTTACCAAAAGGAAACATGAACACTGACAAGATTCTTACACTCACGCTGGCGACGGTTTGCCTTGCCACTTCTGCCATCGCCGGCTCCCGAACCAGTGCGAGCTACACGGTGCCGACGGATTCCTCCGATGCCGGCGGTCGACGCGCGACGAGCGCGGCCTACTCGCACGATGGCTGCATCGGCGGCATCGCCGGTCTCTCCACGGTAGCCGCGCCGACGGAAGTCGCCAAGCACGGTTACCTCGGTCAGATCTACAACGCCGCCAGTCTCGCGGTCACTGCCAACCCAACCAACGTCAATGAAGGCGCAACCCGTCAGCTCGCCGCGCGCGCGCTGCTGGACGATGGTACTGCGCTGGTCCTCGCTCCCGCCGCTGTGACGTGGAGCCCGGCCGGTGGTCCCATCCTCTCCATCAGCGCCGGCGGCCTGCTGACGGCGGCGGAAGTTTATGAGGACACGCTGGCGACCGCGCAGGGAACCTGGCGCGGCCTGGCTGCCACGCTCGGATTGCGCGTGATGAACGGCGAGAACGACAACTTCGGCACGTATGCGGGCGATGGCATTGATGACGCGTGGCAGGTGCAATACTTCGGCGTGGGCAATCCGGCCGCGGCTCCGGGCGCGGATGGCGACAATGATGGCCAGCCGACTGGCTACGAATACTACGCAGGATCGAATCCGACGGACGGGAACTCTTACTTCCGATTCCGCATCGAATCAGTGCCGGGCCAGCCGACGCGCAAGAATCTGGTCTTCAGTCCACGCGTGCCGAATCGAATCTACGCGGTTCACTACAAGCTCGATTTCAATGCGTCCGACTGGGAGAAGCTGGAAGGGTTCACTGTGCTCGACGCGGGACCGCAGCGGACGGTCACTGACATGAACGCGACGGAGACGAACAAGTTCTATCGCGTGGAGATCTCGATTCCCTGACGAACGGATCTTCACTCGAACCCGGCGGGAGAGTGCGTGCGCGACGCTTCTCCCGCCGGTTTTCGTTTTGAGGCGATCATTGACACGGCGGGGTGGGCGTATTATCCGAAGACCGAACAAGAAACTTTAATTGGAGAATTTTACCATGAACCTTCGATGTGGATTTTTGAGTTCCTTCACGGTCTGCGGTGTGGCGCTGATTGCCCTGCCAGTCATCGCGGAAGAGAACCTCGGCTTTTACCTGGGTGCGGATGTGGGGGGAACGATCGCCGAGAGCACGAGCTTGAAGGAATTCCCGGATGCGCCACCCGGTGGGGATGTGGAGTTCCATCCCGGGGCGCGGCTGACTCTCAATGGCGGTTACCGTTTCAATAACTGGCTGAGCCTCGGCTTGGAAACCGGTTTGATGGTGAACGCGGTGAAAGATGCGGACATTTCCGTGTCGCAGGTTCCGTTGATGGCCAATGTCGAGTTCAGCGTGCCGAACAAGTCTCGGCTCGAACCTTTCATCGGAGGCGGTCCCGGCTTCTCGGCATCGTCAATCTACGTCGACGATGACCGCTTGGGCACTGGTAGTGATGTGGATGGCGGAGCGGCCGAAGTGGTCTTCGCCTGGCAGGCTTACGGTGGCGTTCGGTATAAGTGGAAAGACTCGGTGTCCGTCGGTCTGGTCTACAAGTATTTCGCCGCTGAAGAAACAGAGTGGGATGTCCGCCGAACGTCGCAGGACATCCGGTTCGGCCGCGCGCGCATTCACTCGGTCAGCGCGAGCTTTCAGGTGAAGTTTTAGCGCTGCGTTCGCACGTCTATTTCGCGCCCAAGTCGAAACACTGCAACGAACGTCCATCGCGGACGTAAAGCCTTCCGTTCGCGAGGGCAGGGTGGCTCCACGTGTTGCCGCAGACCTGCACGCGGCCGAGTTCGGTATATTTCTCCGGGTTTCCAGCGACGAGGAGCAGCGTGCCGTCTTCGGTCAAGGCCAGCAGGTTTTTCCCGATCGCGATGGTTGAAGCGTAGTCTTTGCGGCCGAGCCCGAAACCGGTCTGGGACCACTTGAGCGCGCCGTTGCTGGCGTCCACGCAGACGTAGTCTTTGTTCGCGCCCTGACTGTAGAGATGCCCGTCCAACAGCACAGGCGTGGCGAGATTGATCTTCAGGTCTGCGTTCGCCCACGCCTCCGTCGCCTTGAAGCCGCCCGTGTCCTTTTCGACGCGAAAGGAACGCAGGCCAAAGGTGTGCGAGTTCACCGCGATTTGATCGCCGATGACGACCGGCGAAGCCGCATGGCGTTTGGCTGCGGTCTTCAACGGCACGCGCCAGAGAACTTTTCCGGATACCGCATCCGCGCCTTGGAGTGCCTCCGCCGTCAGCGCAATGACCTGACGAACGCCGCCGAGCGTGGCCATCGCCAGCGAGGAGTAAGCCGCCTCGTCGTCGCCGGATTTCCAGAGCACGTTGCCGGACTTCTTGTCGAAACAAACCACGCTTGCGCCGTTCTTGCTGCCGACGGGGAGGAACAATCGATCGCCATCAATGACGCCGGAACCGTTGTTGCCGCGTCGCGTCGCGGTGCCTTCATTGGCTTTGTTCCCGAGAAACTTCACACCGAAATCTTTCTCGAAACTCGTTTGCCAGATCGTTTTGCCGTCCGCGAGGGACAGGCAACGAAACTCTCCGGTGCAGGACTGAACGTAGACGCGATCGCCATCGATCATTGGCGTCGCGCGCGGGCCGGCACCCCATTCGTCCTGAAAGCGCGGCGCATAGGCAACCTTCCAGCGTTCCTTGCCGCTTGCGGCGTCGAGTGCATGCGCCACTTCGTTCGTGCCGTCTTCATCCACGTAGATGACGGTGTTTCCCGCGGCCACCGGACCGGAGTGTCCGCCGCCCACCTGGATTCGCCAGGCCGGCTTGAGGTCGGTGGAGAGCTTGTTCAATGAAGCCAGCTCGCTGGAATTCCCGTCGCGTTCAGGACCCCGCCACTGCGGCCAGTCGCCGGCGTGTGTGGAAAGCGATACCATCGTGAGCAGCGCGAGTGAAAAAATGGTCTTCATGGCAATGGGCTGGTAGTAGGCGAAAAGCACAGGCGGCACAAACGGTTTTTTCGCGCCGTTGATCGATCCTGCCGCAGATTTCCTCTGTTCATCCGCAACGGTGCTGGCTAGGTTCCGCCAAAATAAACCATCTCCTTATGAAAAGATTCGCCACTCTCGTTGCGCTTTCACTCAGTCTGGTTGTTTCCGTTCGAGCCGGTCAGAAGGATCGCAAGCTCGACATATACTGGATAGATACCGAGGGCGGAGGTTCGACCTTGATTGTCACTCCGGATGGCGAGTCGGTGCTAATCGATTCCGGGAATCCCGGCGTTCGCGACTCAGGCCGCATCTTCAAGACTGCGTCCCAGATCGCGGGGCTCAAGAAGATCGATCATTACATCACGACGCATTTTCACACGGACCACTTCGGCGGCGCGGCGGAGGTTTCGGCGTTGATTCCGATCGGGCAGGTGTATGACAACGGCATTCCGGAGAGCAATCCAGACGGCAACCGGAACGACACGCGCTGGCCGCTGCTGATTCGGCCGTATCGCGAGTTCAAGGCGGACGGGCGGAACGTCCTGACGCCCGGCGGTGAGATTAAACTTCGCCAGGTCAGTGGCGCGCCGAAGCTGTCGCTCCGTTGCGTGGCGGCGAAACAGAAGTTCATCGAGGCGCCCGCGGGAGCGAAGAATGGCGCCGACTGCGACAAGGCTTCGTTGAAACAAAAAGACACTTCGGACAACGCGAACAGCATCGCCGTGGTGCTGGAGTTCGGCGGATGGCGTTTCTTCGATGGCGGCGACATGACCTGGAACACCGAAGCCGAGCTGGTGTGCCCGGTGAATCGCGTGGGCCAGGTGGACGTGTATCAGGTCAATCACCACGGGCTCGACGTGAGCAACAACCCGCTGCTGGTGCACAGTCTCGCGCCGACGGTTTCCGTGATGAACAACGGTCCACGCAAGGGCACCGCGAAATCCACCGTGGACGCGCTCAAGTCATCGCCCGGCATTCAGGCGATGTATCAGGTCCACAAAAACGTGCGTGCGGATGACATCAACAACACAGCGGACGAGTTCATCGCGAACTTTCCTGAGAAGTGCGAAGGACATCACATCCAGCTCTCCGTTGAGCCGGCTGCGAAGTCATATACGGTCAGCATTCCGGCGACGGGCCATTCGCGCACCTACCAGACCCGCGCCCAATGAGCACCACCGACTGGGAGACACGCTATCAGACGGGCGACATGCCGTGGGAAAAGGGCGAGCCTTCGCCCGGCTTGGTGGATTTTCTTGCGGCTCATCCGGAACTGCCGCGCGGCACGGTGGCGATTCCCGGTTGCGGCACGGGACACGACGTTCGCGTGTGGGCGAAGGCTGGCTTTGCCGCGTCCGGTTTTGATCTCGCCCCGTCCGCTGTCCGGCTCTGTTGCGAGCGCACGGCGCAGGCTGGCCTGAACGCCGAGTTCGCCCAGTGCGATTTTCTGGCGCACACGCCGCCAACGCCGTTCGACTGGCTGTTTGAGCACACGCTGTTCTGCGCGATCGATCCGTCGTGTCGCGACGAGTATGTGAAGGCGGTGCTGCGCTGGCTGAAGCCGGGCGGTCAGTTCCTTGCCATCCATTACATGATCCGCGATGTGCAGGGGCCGCCTTTCGGTGTGACACAGGAGGAGTTGATGGAGCGGTTTCTGCCGCACTTCGAGCTCAAGCAGGGCTGGGTGCCGCGCGCGTATTCGAATCGGACGGGGCTGGAGCTGATGCTCTGGTGGCAGCGCAAAACGTCTTAAAGCTGCCGCAGCGCTACGGACCTTAAGGAACGATCAGCGCTTCGACTCGCGTTGTGATTTCGGACGCCGATTCGCCCGGGTGAACCTCCAACCACTGGACGGATAACTGCCGTCGGAACCACGTCATCTGGCGCTTCGCGAATTGTCTCGTTCGGATCTTCACCAGCTCGATGGTTTCTTCGAGCGAACGTTCACCGCGGAGATGTTCCACGACCTGGCGGTAGCCGATCGCTTGCATGGCGGTTGGATTGTTCTCCAGCCCGCCAGCGAGCAGTGAGCGGGTTTCTGCGACGAGACCCTGCCTGAGCATTTGATCCACGCGGGCATCGATGCGTGTGCGTAGATCTCCGGCGGATCGAGCGAGGCCAATGATGCGTTTGCCGTCGCGGGCAACTGCGGGCGCGTCGGTGCTCTTCCATTCGGCACGTTGGGCGGAGAATGGTTGGCCAGTGATGCGAATGACTTCGAGCGCGCGGATGACCCGACGGGGATTCTGCCGATCGATCCGCTCGTAGGTCACGGGATCGTTCTTGGACAACTCGCTGAGCATCGTGTTGAGCGGAGTGGCTTCGAGCTCGGCTCGAATCACCGGATCGCTCGGGGGCGCTTGGCCGAGTCCGTCGACAAACGCCTTCACATAAAGACCAGTGCCACCGCAGAAGATCGGGAGCCGGCCGCGTGATTGAATACCGGTGACCGCGGCTCGAGCCCGGGCGACGAACTTGCCGGCATCGAATGGTTCGTTGAGTTCCGCGACATCCAACAAGTGATGCGGAACGCGCGCCTGTTCAGCAGCGGTGGGCTTGGCCGTGCCGATGTCGAGGCCGCGGTACGCCTGCATCGAATCGACGGTGATGATTTCGCCACGAAGGCGCTCAGCCAGCAAAAGGGCCACCTCGGACTTGCCGACGGCGGTGGGGCCGACGAAGAACAGCGGCTGGAGTTGGTAACTGGCAGAGCCCATCAGTCTAGGCAGCGGTGAGAACTTTGCGCGTGCTGAGCTTCCAGTAAAGCGCCGCGCCAATGCCGAAGATGAGGATGCTCACGAGGTGGGCCGGAGTGACTACCCCGCCGAGGTATTGTTGCGGCGGATAGTCACCGCGAAAGGCTTCGACGACCGAGCGTGTCATCGCGTAAAAGAGGAAGTACGCGGCGAACACCTGACCATCGAACTTGCGTCGCCGATGCAGCCAGGCGAGTCCGAGGTAGAGCGCGAGGCTGAGAAGGGAATCGTATACTTGTGTAGGGTGAACGCCGAATCCGTGCGTCTCGTGGTCTGCGGGAAAGTGAATCGCCCACGGGAGTCCGGTCTCGCGTCCGTAACAGCAACCGTTCATCAGACAGCCCAGCCGGCCGGGCACGTAACCGAGGGCGATACTGGGCGCGAGGGCGTCCGCGAATTTCCAGAGCGGCAGTTTATTGCGCCAGACGAAGAGCAGTCCGGCCAGCGTGCCGCCGATGAGGCCGCCGTAGAAGACCAGCCCGCCGCGTTGGATCATGAAAATCTCGGTCCATGGAGCGCTCGGATAGAGCGGATCCTTGAAGAGACGATCCCAGTAGGAAACGACGTAGAGCGTCCGTGCGCCGATGATGGCGCCAATGATCAGCCACGCCCCGGCATCGAAGATTTTCTCCGGCGCAATCCGGTCTCGCATCGCGCGGCGGCTGGCAGTCCACAGTCCCACGAGCATGCCGACGGCGAGAAGTACGCCATACCAATGGATGGTGAAGGAACCGATCTGAAAGGCGATTTTTTGCACGCGTCAGCGCAGCGTAGGCGCGGGGGTGCGAGGTGACAAGTGCGAGCTCGGCGGCAGAATTCTACCGGTTGGTATCCTGCACGGTGACAACGGGAGATTTGGTGGCGAGCTTGGGCAGGGGCGGACGACCAAGGCCGGGCGGCAGCGGCGGCAGGCGGGGAACCTTGCTGACGAGCTTGCGCCAAGTCTCGCGATCGGCCGAGGACATCTTCTGCCATTCCTGCGCGTTGTAGAGGAACTGTCGTCGCTCCTCGGGCGAGAGTTCGGCGAATTTTGGAAAGTTGCGAATGCAGAGCTCTCGCGCCGCGACCGGGAGCTTCTTGAAGTCTGCGATGGTTTTCTCCATGAGCCCGCGTTCTTCAGCGCTGAGGGGCAGTGACTGCAGCTGAGCCTTCGCCTTCTCTTCGTCGCTGAATTCAAACAACGTCGTGAAGTTACGCTGAATCTGTTCGCGCCGGCCTTCGGGCAGGCTTTGCCAGCGGACGAGTTGACGTTCGATCTGGACGATTTGATTGGAGACCGGACGGTTGAATGGGCTGGGCGGCAGGTTGGCGCCGGATCCCGGTGGAGGAACAACGATCCGATCCGCCACTTCATTTTGCAGCGCGATCTTCTGAAGCTCGGGTGAGAGCGTGTCCCAATACTTCAAACGATCTTCGACGAGCGGACGCAAATTCTCCGGCACGGAAGCGAGGCGTTGCACTCGGTTTGTTGCCGGCGTGCGGACGAGCGCGGTGACGTGGTAGCGAAGTTCCATGGTCCGCAGACGAAGTTCGCGTTCCTCCGGGGCGAGCGCTTCGTAGCGGCGGATGTTTTTCTCCAGGAAGTTCCGAACCTCCGGCGCTTTGCCGCTCAGAAGCTTTTCGCGATCCTCCGGCTTGGCGGACAGCAGTTCGCGGAAGTAGGCAATGCCCGTCGATGCGGCCGATTGTGGCAGGGACGGGATTCGCATCGCACCCGCCGCCGGTGCCGGAGCAGTGGTCTGCGCGGTCGCGACCCGGATCGTGACCGTCAGGATGACCATGCTCCACAGCACCGGCGATTGTTTTGGAGTGAGGCTCATACGCAGCGGATCACTTGGCGGTGAGAACTGCGAAGAGCTCGTCGTCGTCGCTAGTGTTCAAGCGACTGATGGCTTCGAAATCTTCCAGCGCGGACGGGTCCGAAAGCGACGCGACGTTCGCCATCACGGTGAGCCCCTTGGCCATGTCCTCGCGCACATTGGCTTGATGCTGGTAAATGCCGAACCATCCCAGCGCGACCAGGCCAAGCGCCCAGGCGAGTTTCGGAGCCGGCACGCGCAACCAGCGCTTCACGGTTTCCATGAAGGTTGGCTGACGATTCATCGCCACCTGCTCGCGAGCCACGGCGTGCATCACCTGCGCGGTGAAATTTGAGGCGACGGGAGCGTTGGGTAACTGCCCCAGCAACTGGCTCAACGCCAGTTCGGCTTCGGCGTCTGCCTGCGCTCCCGGTCGGGTCGCCAGCCAGGAATCCAGACGGGCCTGCTCGTCGATCGTCAGCGGCCTGCGCCAGCTGGCTTCGATGAGTGACTGATATTCGGACTCGTTCATGTTGTTCTCACTTTCTAAACCCGGACCCAGACGAAAGTTGCTCCGTCACTTTTCCTTCCAGGCACCGGTTCTTAGATAAGGTTTCAGCTTCTGTTTGAGCGTTTCGCGTCCGCGATGAATCAGCGATTTCGTCGCCGACACGGAGCATTCAAGAATCTTCGCCATGTCTTCGTAGGACAATTCGTCTCCACGACACATCAAGATGGCGGTGCGCTGCTTCTCGGGCAGTTCCGCCAACGCCTCTTCGATTTTATTCTCAAGCTCGCCCTGCAGCATGGTGTCGGGCGGCGAGAAGGTCTTCGCATCTTCGACCTGCCGGATGGGCTGCTCGTCGTTGTCGGCGTAAGTTTCGTCGAGCGAATCTGCCGGATGCCGCGAGCGCCGCCGGATCTCATTCAGGCAAAGATTCCGCGCAATGGTAAAAAGCCACGTCGTGAACTTCGCGGAGACTTCGTAGCGATGCGCGGACTTGTAGACCTGCAGAAAAACATGCTGCGCCAGATCCTCGGCTTCCGTCGCATCGGGCAGGGTGCGGTAGACGAGGTTTATGACCGGCTGTTTGTACTTCTCGACCAGTTCCTCAAAAGCAGAGTTATCGCCCTGCTTCACACGCAGCATCAGGGCGGCATCTGGATCCGAGACGGTGGTCATCGCGATTCTGAGTCTACTAAACCCCGGGAACCTCACAAGGTTGCGCAGGAAAAGCAGACTTTGTTTGTTGTCGCGGAGCGGGTGGGTTGTCGTGTTCCTGCTGGCGAATCGGCCGTACGTTCAAAACACCTTGATTCCTTCAACTTTGCATTGCAGAGTAAGCGTCATGGAAACGAATCAGGCTTCCGTTCACCTGCAAACCATCCGCACGCTCATGGAGCGTTCCGCTCTCTACCGGCGGGCGCTGGCTCCGGTCATGATGGTCAGTGGAACGGTCGGCCTCGCGGCGGCGCTTGGGGCACCATTCATCGTGATCTCAACGGCCCGGGGCTTTGCGCTGTACTGGCTGACGGTCAGTTTGATCGCCATCGCCTCCGCCTTCATCTTCGTCCGGCGACAGGCGTTGAAGGACTCGGAACCGTTCTGGTCCGTTCCAACCAAGCGAGTGACCGAAGCCCTGCTGCCAGCCTTCTTCGTCGGCTTTGCCGCGGGTGCTTACCATGTTGCCAGTGATCCGATTGATACGGTCTCGTGGCTCGCCCTGGGATGGATCATTGTCTACGGCTGCGCCATTCATGCGGCGGGATTTTTCATGCAGAACCGGATGCGGCTCTTCGGCTGGATCTTCATTCTGGGCGGTTGCGGTCTCCTCTTCGCGTCTGGGCAAACGACATCGCTCCGCACGGTTCAGGCCGCACATTACCTGATGGGAGGATTTTTCGGGGTGCTGCATCTGGCGTGCGGTATCTATCTTTACTTTACAGAGAAGCGAGGGAACGCCGCTTGAATCCAGAACCGTTTCTTCAACTGGATCGGGTGATCCATGAGAAGGGTCGCATGGCGATCATGTCCCTGCTGGCCGCCTCGCCACAGCTCTCGTTCACCGAACTTCGAGACACCCTCGGGATGACCGACGGGAACATTACTGCCCACGCGCGGACCTTGCATGAAGCAGGCTATATTGCTGTGACCAAGGCATTTCAGGGTGGACGCCAGGTAACCAGTTACTCGCTGACCGCTGACGGTAGGACCGCCTTCACCAATTACATCAATCTGCTCGAACAAATCGTCCAGCTCTCCCGGCCGAAATAATTCTTCTCAAGTTTGAACACTCCAGAACCGATTTGGTCATTAACTTTGCAATGCAAAGTGAATACGCAGCGTAAACAAAAGCTTATGAATCGAGGCGTAACCATCTTCTTGAGGCTGGTCATCATTCTGATCGCCGTCGCCGCGCTGGTGGTGTGCGTTTTTCCGCTGCCCCGAATGATCGCCAAGGAAGCAGCCAAGACACCCGACACCGCATGGCAGATCTACCTGTTCTTGGTCGGTGCGTATGTCCAGGCCTCACTATTCCTTTTCGCGCTGCTTCAAGGATTCAAGTTGCTGGGCTACGTCGACAGGAATAAAGCGATCGCGGACCTATCCGTCAGAGCTCTCCGGCATATCAAACACGCTGCCATCGCGATCGGTCTCCTGATGCTGGTAGGAATCGCGTGGGTCATGTTTCTCTCGGCAGGAACAGGAGATGACAGCGCGGGTCCCGTGATGATTGGACTAGTCGGTACGTTTGCTTGGAGCGTTGTGGCCGCCGTGATGATGGTCCTGCAAATGGAGGTGCAGAAAGTCATCGATACGACAAAGAGCAACTTGTTCCCTCATCAAAAATGACCGTCGAAATTTGAAGATCGGCCGGCAACACCTCTAAACCCTCAACCCTCTTCCGATGTTATGAAGATTCTCCGCGCAACCCACCTTGGCATGTGTTTCGGCGTCCGCGACGCCATCGCTCTGGCTCTCAGCCGGTCGAAACAGCAGCCGGTGACGGTCCTTGGCGACCTGGTGCACAACGAAACCGTCCTCAGAAGCCTTCGCCAGCAAGGAGTAAAATTCGAGCACCAGGTCGCCAGCGTAAAGACATCCGACGTGATGATTACTGCCCATGGCGCCTCCGAGCGGACGATGGATGGCTTGCGGGAGCGGGGCCTGAACGTCATCGAAGCCACCTGCCCGCTGGTGCATGTCGCGCACCGTGCGGTGGCGCAATTGGTGTCCGATGGATTTCACCCCGTGATCATTGGGAAGCGGGATCACGTCGAGGTGCGCGGGCTTACAGAGGATTTGATCCAGTTCGATGTGGTGCTGGAAGACGACGATGTCTCACGACTCGCCGAAAAGCCGCGCTTCGGTGTTGCGGCGCAAACCACCCAGCCGATTGAGAAAGTCCGGCGATTGGTCGGGCTGATTCGTGAACGCTTTCCTAAGGCTGAGGTCCGCTTCGTGGACACGGTTTGCCAGCCGACGAAGCAACGCCAGAACGCTGCGGTCGAGCTCGCCCAGCAGTGCAGCGTCGTCATCGTGATTGGCGGCGCGCACAGCAACAACACACGCGAACTGGTGTCCACCTGTTCACGCCATTGCCAGCGCGTGCATCACGTCCAGTCCGCCGCGGAACTGCTTTCCATTTGGTTCACCGAAGATGACGCGGTCGGGATTACCGCCGGCACTTCCACTCCGGATGAAACGATCGAAGGCGTGGAACGGTGGCTCGGCGAGTTCGCTGACTTTCAGAACAGAATCGCCGAGAAGGTCGGTCAGTTGAGCCATTCCACCGGCGTTTGAACTAAACAGGTGGACATAGGCTCCAATCATCACTCCACAACCATGCGCGCCACAGGACTGTCGTTTAGTGCCGAAGTGCCGGGGCTTCTGCGAGGAAGCGTTTCGGAGGGACGCGCCGCCATCGAGAGTTCTGATTCACGACGATGGTTGTTGTATGTGGCGATCATCTTTGGTGGCGCGGGTCTGTTCGGGGCGGCAGTTGGTTCGTGGCGCGATCCGTTGCAGGCGCTCTACACCGCGCTAAAATTGCCGCTCATCATTCTGCTGACCAGTCTCGGGAACGGTCTGCTGAACGCTATGCTCGCGCCCTTGCTCGGCATCAACTTGAGCCTCCGCCAGTCGCTGCTCGCCGTGCTGATGAGCTTCACGATCGCGGCGGTCATCCTCGGCGCGTTCAGTCCGCTGCTCTATTTTCTCATCTGGAACACGCCGGCGCTTGCGACAGGCGCCAGCACGAACACGGGCGCCCACAGTCTCGTGCTGCTGAGTGAAACGGTGATCATCGCCTTCGCCGGAATCGCCGCGAATGTCCGCCTGCTTCAGCTCCTGCGCGAACTGGCCGGCAGCGCGAGCGCCGCGCAGAAAGTTCTCTTCGCGTGGCTCGCGGGCAATCTTCTGCTCGGCAGCCAGCTCGCCTGGATCATGCGACCGTTCGTCGGCTCGCCGGGATTACCCGTCCAGTTCCTGCGCGCCAATCCGTTCGAAGGAAGTTTCTACGAAGCCATCTTCCGCGCCTTCAAGCACCTGCTTTCTCCTTAACCGAACCCAACGACTCCAGCCTATGAATGACTACAATCAAACGCCGCCGCCCGTTCCGCCAACTTTGTCTCCTGGCCAAGGCCCGAACTCATCGTCCGGTTCGCGACCGCTCGGCGATGACCCTAATGATCGAGAGACAATCAACGGCCCCATCGCCGCCATCGAATCCATCCTGCGCCACCCGCGCCGCGTCCTTTATCAACTGCGCCAGCCCGGCGCCGGACACGTCATCGTCGCGCTCTTCCTCATCGCGATCGTCTGCAGCCTGATCTACGGCTTCGTCGTCGGCACCTTCAGCATGGGCACGCAATTGTGGGCGGCGCCGGTGAAGATTGCCGCCGGGCTCGTCGTCTCCGCCGTGATCTGTCTGCCCAGTCTCTACATCTTTTCCTGCCTCAGCGGCACGCAGGCACGACTCATCGAAGTCATTGGCATGATCGCCGGACTCCTCGCCCTGATGACCGTGCTCCTTATCGGCTTCGCGCCGGTGGCGTGGGTCTTCTCGCAATCCACCGAATCGCTCGCCGCGATGGGCGCGCTGCATCTCACTTTTTGGTGCATCGCCACCTACTTCGGAATTCGCTTCCTCTCGGAAGGCTTCGCTCACCTCAGCGGAAAGCCCGCCGGCCTGCGCGTGTGGGTGACGATCTTCCTGCTCGTGATGGTGCAGATGAGCACCGCGCTGCGGCCGATCGTCGGCAAGGCGGATACTATTCTGCCCGTCGAAAAGAAGTTCTTCCTCAAACACTGGTTCGAGCAACTCGACAAAGCCTGATCATCACATCGCTCCAACAATCGCTCTCTCCATGAATCACCAACGCTACGTCAACCAATCGCTCCTCCTCCCGCTGGCGATGCTCGTGTTCGCCTCCTGCACCAGTTCCGCGCTGCTCGGTGCGCGCATGATTCTGCTCGGCCATCACCATCAGCTATATCTCGTTTGGAATCTCTTCCTCGCCTGGCTGCCGCTGCTGTTCGCGCTGGCGGCCTGCTGGATGGAACAGAATGGTCGTCCGCGCCGCTGGACCTTTCTCGGGGCTGCGGCCGGCTGGTTCTTCTTCTTCCCGAACGCGCCTTATATCCTCACCGATCTCATTCATCTCGGCTCGAAGGCTCAGCGCTACTACTGGCCCGATCTCGTGCTGATTCTGCTCTTCGCGTTGACCGGCCTCGTCCTCGGATTCCTCTCGCTCTTCCTCATGCAACGGATGGTCGCACATCGTTACGGCTGGCCGCGAGGATGGCTCTTCGTGGGTGGCATGGCCGTGCTCAGCGGATTCGGAATCTACGCGGGACGTTTCCTGCGTTGGAATAGTTGGGATGTTCTCTTCAGCCCGCTCGACCTGATCAGCGAAGGACTTCGCTGGGTGATTGCCATGCCGTCTGAGCCGCGTGGATTTATTCTTCCGGTCCTGTTTGGTGTGATGCTCTTTGTCAGCTACCTCACGCTCTACGGGCTCACGCACCTTCAGGTGAATCAGCCGGTCCATCCTCTCATCGATAACGCTCCTGAATCATGAAATCCATCGTTCCCTACGTCCGGGTTCCGTTGGCGCTAATTGTCTCGGCCGCGATCTGGCTGCCGTGTTTGCATCTCCTCTTCGCCTGCCACACTCAGCGCGATCAACGTTGCATCACGCCGCAGGCCGACGCGTTGGGCGGGCGACATCTCGAGCTCTGGCGGAATCCGGAGCTTCGCCAGCGCGAGCTGAGTCGCATGCGTGTGAGCAATGCGGAGTGGGACTTCATGGGGCGCACCTTTCTCGTTCTCTCGCTTGCGGAGATGAGTCTGCGCGAACCCGCGCGAAAGTCCGAACATCTGCGCGTGATGGACGATATCATCGACGAAACTCTGCGACTCGAACGCGACGAGGGGCTCTACTTCTTTCTTATGCCGTATGCGAAGGCCCGTCCGTTCCTTCGGCAACCAGCACGCAGTCAGTTCATCGACGGCGAGATCGCGATGATGCTCGCGGCGCGCAGAGTCGTGGAGGAGAAGCTCGCGTATGTCGTGCCCTTGACGGAGCGGGTCAATGCGATGGTGAGCCGGATGAAGCAAAGCCCTGTGCTTTCCGCCGAGAGCTATCCCGACGAATGCTGGACATTCTGCAATGCGATCAGCGTGGCGGCGATCAAGACCGCGGATGTTTTGGATGGCACCGATCACTCCGCCTTCCTTCGGGAATGGCTTGCCGTCGTCCGCAAGAAGCTTGTTCATCCCGAAACCGGCCTGCTCGTTTCCAGCTACACACTCGACGGACAGCCGCTCGATGGACCCGAGGGCTCATCGATCTGGCTCGCGGCGCATTGCCTTCGATTGCTGGACGAGGATTTTGCGCGTGATCAGTTCCTGCGCGCGAAGAAGGAGCTGGGCCGCGAGGTGATGGGTTTTGCGTGGTCACGCGAATGGCCGACGTCATGGCGCGGCCCGCTCGACATTGATTCCGGCGCCGTCATTCCGCTGCTCGAAGCGAGCGCCGGCGGCAGCGGGCTGGCGTTCGTGGGTGCGAGCTCGTTTGGGGATCAGGATTACTTCTCCAAGCTCCAGACTTCGCTCGACTTCGCTGCGTTTCCCATTCAGGAGCAAGGCCGCCTCCGCTATTGCGCCAGCAACCAGGTGGGAGATGCCGTGCTGCTCTATGCCGAAGTGCTGGGCCCAATGTGGGACAAAATCAAATCCGGAAAACTTCGATGAAACCAAAACCTTTAATTGTCCGAGGCATCCTGCGGGCTCCGGCTTTCTCGCCGACCGGCATGATTCTGCGCGCGCTGCTCATCGTTCTGAGCTTCGCGATCTGTCACGCACTGGGGTGGCGCGAACACACCACCTTCATCAGCGGCTCCCAAGCCGATGTCGTGGTGGACCGGTCCGTCTCCACGCTGTGCGCGGTTGCCTATATGGCGGCCTACTTCGGGAGCGTTCTGATTGCTCCCGTCCTGCTGCTCACTGCGATCCTCATCAATCTGTGGGACCGCGTTTCCGGAATGGCCTTCAAACATGAACGCTGATCTGGAATCGGAGAAAACGCTCCCTCGCATCCGCTGGCTGGTGGCGTTCTTCATCATCGGACTCGTGCTGAGCGGAGCGACGGCGATTCCGCTGGAGACAGAACTCAACTGGCTCGTCGAGATGACGGGCGCGCGGCAAATGGTGGAAACTCCTCCATCAACGGGCGCTCCCGTTTGGGCCGAGTGGCTGTGCCGCGTGCAGACGGGGCTTCAAGAGACGAACGTGAAGTTCCCGTTCATGAGCTACGGCGGCGACTGGCTGGCGTTTGGCCACTTCGTCATCGCCATAGCGTTCATCGGCGCATGGCGCGATCCGGTGCGCAACATCTGGCTGTTCGAATTCGGCCTCATCGCCTGCGCGCTGGTGATTCCCTACGCGTTCATCTGCGGAGGCATGCGCGGAATCCCGATCTGGTGGCGGCTGATTGATTGCTCCTTCGGCGTGTTCGGCGCGATCCCGCTGGCGTATTGCCTGCGAGCCGCACACCAGCTGGAGCAGCGTCAGCGATTGCTCGGAGCGCAGACGGACTTTTGACTTTTCCCTCTGAAATCCCTCAAGCGTCTGTTCAAGGCGCCGATGCTGAAGAAGCGTTTAGGAATCATCATCAACAAAGAAAGGGATACATCCGTGAAAGAACTCGCATTGGTCGTGTTGTTGGCAGTCTGTGGAATCGTTGTCGGTTGTGGAAATGGTGAGGCGGACAAGGCTTCCGCGCGTGCTTCGGTTCCGAAGCAGGTCATCAAGTGGAAACATCTGCCAAAGTCAGCTGTTGGCAGCCAGAAGGGCATTGTCGTTGAGTTGGAGGGCGACAAAGTGACCGCCGCGACAATTTACGATCTTAAAGCGGGAGACGGATTCGCGATCTATTCGACCATTGGCAAGGGAGTCTTCGTTCCTGAGAAAGGCCACATCGTATTTTCAAATACGGGAAACCTTCAGCTTGCGGCGCATGAGACTGCGCAGATAAACGACACCTTTCGTTGGGAAGTGCCGTTTAAACCGTCTGCGACAAATCTTGCGGCAGAGTTCTGGCTTGAGGGGAAAAGCATGGGGACGATCGACTTCGCCCGGTTTCAGGAGTAGGGGATGGCCGTTGGTGTGTAGATGACGAAGGTCTTGAGAGTTGGCTTCATCGCTGTTGCGGCCACCGCTCTCGCAATCTGCGTCATGTTCTCCGTCCCGCCATTCTCCGAGGAGAAGATCAGTCACCTCAATCGCGGAATGACGACAAATGAGGTGATAAATGTTCTGGGACGACCAAGCTGCGATCTGGGTGGCAGATGATGGTACAATCCTCGACGCCCGTCGTTCGACACTTTGATCCTTTGGTTTGATGGATCAAGTCGCCTCGAAGGCTGGACGATAGACTGATCTCTACTTCCTGACCCGCTCCACAAACTTCGCCATCCGCTCCATCGCCGTCTGGATTTGCTCCAGTGACGTTGCGAAGCAGCAGCGCAGGAAACCTTCACCACTGGGACCAAACGCGCTGCCGGGGACGCAAGCCACCTTTTCTTCCTGCAGGAGGCGCACGGCGAAGTCTTTTGAGCTGAGTCCGGTCGAGGTGATGTTCGGGAACGCGTAGAACGAGCCGCGTGGCAAATGGCACTTCAGGCCCATCTTATTCAGCGCATCGACGATGAAGTTCCGGCGCAGCCGATACTGGTCGCGCATCTCGATGGTGTCCGGTTCACCATACTGGATCGCTTCCAGCGCCGCTTCCTGGCTGATGATGCTCGCGCAGAGCATCGAGTATTGATGGATCTTCATCATCGCCTCGATGATCTCCACCGGACCGCACGCGTAGCCGATGCGGAAGCCCGTCATCGCGTACGCCTTCGAGAAGCCATGCAGGAAAATCGTCCGCTCCGCCATGCCGGGCAGCGACGCGATGCTCGTATGTTCGCCCTCGAAGGTCAGCTCCGAGTAAATCTCGTCCGTCATCACCAGCAGGTTGTGCTTGATGGCGAGGTCCGCGATCTGTTGCAGCTCGGCGCGCGTCATCGTGCCGCCGGTCGGGTTCGTCGGGAAATTCAGCACGAGCACTTTGCTCTTCGGCGTGATGACTTTCTCGATGTTCTCAACGCGCACCGCGAAGTTGTCCTCCGCCTTGCAACTCACCGCGACGGGAACTCCGTGCGCGAGGGAGATGCCCGGTGCATAGCTGACGTAGCACGGTTCGTGGTAAATGACTTCATCGCCTGGATTAACGACCGCGCGGAACGCGATGTCCATCGCTTCACTCACGCCCACGGCGATGAGGATCTGGTTCTTCGGGTTGTAGGAAACCTTGAAGTGCTTCTCGAGACTGACGGAGATGGCTTCGCGAAGCTTGAGCAAGCCGAGGTTCGACGTGTAGCTCGTGCGGCCTTTCTCGAGCGCGAAGATGGCTGCTTCGCGGATGTGCCACGGGGTGACGAAATCGGGCTCACCCACGCCGAGGGAGATCACATCCTTCATTCCCTGCACGATGTCGAAAAAGTCGCGGATGCCCGAGCGCGGGATGTTGCGCACGTTGGCGGCGATAAAGTTGTCCGGCTGAAACGGCTTCGTCATGCAGCGTGAAGGCTAGGGAAAAGCGTGGGGGCAAGACAAGCTTCAAGCAGCTCCGGTGGGCCGTGTCTCTTGTTGAACAGCAATGGCGCGAACATATCCCTCTTCATCGGCGGATGCCGCCAAGGGATTACCACGACCTTGCTCAGGCGTGAAACCAGTTCAGTGCGAAGTGGCGTCCGATACGCTGGCTGCCCGCGATGGCTCCGGTGATGAAGTCTTTCGCGAGGCAAACGGCGTCCGTCAGTTTGGAACCGCGGGCCAGGTGGGCGGTAATGGCCGCGGAATAGGTGCAACCGGTGCCGTGCGTCGACACTCCCCGTACGAACGGCGCGGCAAGCAGGAGTTCTGACTTGCCATCAAAGAACACATCCACCGCTTCGCGGGTGCCGCGCAGGTGTCCACCCTTCACGAGCGCAGCGCAGCCGAAGCGTCGAACAATCTCCCTCGCGGCGGTTCGTAGACCTTCCTCGTCGCAAATCTTCACACCCAGCAAGAGTTCGGCTTCGTCGAGGTTCGGTGTGACCAGGGTTGCGAGTGGCAGCAGTTCCTCGCGCACGGCGCACATCGCGGATGGCTTGAGCAAGGCGGCGCCGCTGGTGGCGGCCATCACGGGATCGACGATGAGCGGCGGACGTTTCGGTCCGCTGAAGAACTTCGTGACCACGCGGATAATCTCCGTCGAGAACAACATGCCGGTTTTGCACGCGGCCGGTGGAAGTTCGGCGAAGATCGCTTCGATTTGTTGCGCCACCAGCTTCGCCTGCGCTGCTTGAACGCCGGTCACGCCGCGAGGATTTTGCGCGGTGAGACAGGTAATCGCACTCGTGCCATGAACGCCGAGCGCGGCGAACGTCTTCAGATCGGCCTGAATGCCCGCACCGCCGCCGCTGTCGGAGCCGGCGATGGTCAATGCGATGGGGAGCGAGGGACGCTTCGTCATGGCGAGACGATATGCAGCAGGGCGGGAGGCGGGAACAGAAAAGCGTGATGCGTGATGTGTGATCCGTGATGAAGACAGATATCCGTACAACGTCACGGATCACGCATCACGACTCCGCCTTCCACTCGGGATACACGCTCTCGTCTAATTGCCCGCGCTGAATCAGGTCGTGCAGGTCGCGGAGGATGGTCTTGCGCGAGACTTTATATTCGTCGGCGAGGTGGGTGATATTCGGCTTGGTGCCGGTGCCGCGCAGGCGCTTGAGCAATTCGTTCTGGCGGGAGAGACGCTCTGTAAATCGGCGCTCTGGATCGTTGTTCTCAATCTTCTCGGCGCGTTCGAGTGAGCGCAGCGTGCGCACCGCTTCATCGAGGCCGCATTCGTCGATGGCGCGTTGCACGGTGTTCTGGAGTTCCGCGACGTCCACAGGCTTCTCGATGACGTAATGCGCTGACCGCGAACCTTGCAGGGCGGCGAGCCGGCCTTTGATGTCGAGCGTGCCGGAAATGATGATGATCGGGACGTGGGCGGCGGCGTCCTTGAGCCTGGGGAGGAAGTCCGTGCCGTATTCACCGTCCGCGAGAACGTGATCGAGCAGGATGACATCGGGTACTTGCTGGCCGAGTTGCGTCAGGGCCGCGCTCCCGCTGGTGACGCAGGTGAGGCGGTAGCCGCGCAGCGCCTTCGAGTAGAGGCGAATCTGCACCGGATCATCTTCGACGATCAAAATGTTGGCGAGGGTTCGTTCGCTCATCGGTTCCGTCATCGGCGCCCATCCTAAAAATCCGGGCGCGCTTGTATAGTGTGCGAGACGCGCACACCGGTTTTCGTTCTGCGTTACACCCGCATCTCGGCGTTCACTGGAATGAAGATGCTGAAGCGCGTGCCGGCGCCGGGATTTGAATTCACCGCGATTCCGAGGCCGTCCTGCTCCGCCATCGTGTAGACGGTGGAAAGTCCGAGGCCGGTGCCTCGGACCACGCCGCGATGCTTGGTGGTGTAAAACGGTTCGAAGATGCGCGGGAGGATCTCCGGCGCGATGCCGGGCCCGGAATCCGCGACGCTGAGTTCGAGAAATACAGTCGCGGGCGTCGGGCGCAGAACGAGCTGCTCGGGAAGCGCAGTCACCTGCCGGACGCTGATGTGCAACGAACCGGCGCCTTCCATTGCCTCCGCGGCGTTGACGATCAGGTTCAGGAGAATCTGCTCCAATCGGCTGCGCGAACCGCGCGCGAGCGAAGTGTTGCAATCAAGTTCCAGCGTGAGCGCGATGCCGCCGAGGAATTGTTTGCTGAGCAGCGCGACGGTGTCCTCGACGAGTTCTGGCAGGCCGAACGGTCCTTGCTCACCCACCTCCTCGCGGCTGTAGCCGAGCATGGAACGGACGAGCTTCTTGCCTTGCTGCACGGCTTGTTCGACTTCGCTCACGTTCTCCTGAATGTCAGGACTGTCCTTTGCCGCTGTCCCGGTAAGCTGGTTCGACATGCGAATCACGCTGAGCAGGTTGTTGAAGTCATGCGCGATGCCGGCGGCGAGGGTGCCGAGTGCCTTCATCTTTTGACTGTGGATCAGCTCTGTCTGTGCGGCGGTGAGCTGGCGCTTCTGTTCTTCGGCAAATTGGTCAATCTCCATGTAGGCTCCGAGCAACTGACGCTGGCGCTGGCGAATGAACACCGCGCAGGCGAGCACGACGAGCACCCCGACGGAAACCGGGAGAATGAGGTTGGTGATCCAAGATTCGCCGGAGGCTAGCGGTGGTCGGGCGGGTATCGTCGGCGCCGCATCGGGTTTCGTGGGATTCCAATCCAATCCCATCCTGGCCAGTTCGGTGCGGAGCGATTTCAAGTCCCAGAGCTGAACCAGATCCTGCGCTGTGGCGACGGCGAGGTATTCACCGTCCGCGCTGAAGGCCGGCCAGGTGACGACTTGTTGATCGGGCGGAATGAGGGATGCGACGAGATTCCACGAGCCGGGTGCGAGCAGTTCGACCCGGTTCAATTGTTTGATGGCCACCATGAGGCTGCCGTCGCGATTGAACGCGGCGAGATTGGCGAGGTCGCTGCCGCTTTCGCGCGGGATCTGGTGGAGCAATTTCCACGAGCCAGGTTCGTAGATGCGGTAGTGGCTGGCGCCGGCGTTGACGAGGAAACGTCCGTCCGGACTGAAGTAGGCTGATGAATTGCCATCCTTGAAGTCGTGCAGTTTCGCGCCAGACGCAGCGTCCCACGCTGTCATGCCCCAGCCGTGGAATGTTCCGGTGACGGCCCAGCGGACGTTCGGACTGAGCGATGACATCTTGGGCAGAATCGCGTTCGTGAGCCGCAGTGTCTCGCGGCGTGTTTCGAGATCGAACAACGCGGCTTCGCTCTGGCTGACGGGGATGATCAGCCGCTGGCGATCCAAACTGAGCGCGCCGGGTTCGAGGTAACTGATGTTCGTCAGCGCAATGAGCTCGCGTTTGCCAAAGCGAAAAACCGGAGCGCTGTTCGACGTTTCGACTCGTTCGGCGATAGGCCAGAAGCCGATGCGATGGGTGCTGGTGACGAGGAGATTGGTGTCGCCCGGTAGAAAATACGCGGCACGGCTGCGGTTCATCGACTGTCGGGCGACGCGTTGTCCGCTGGCGACTTCGAAAATGCTCACGCTGTCGTCCTTCGTGGCGGCCACCCAGCGACCGTCGCGACTGAAATCAACGTGCCACACGTTCATGGAGGCGCCGCTCATGCAATTCAACGTAGTGATGCCCACCGGCGGAACGACGCGCCAGATGCTCCGTCCCGACTGCGTGCTGAACAGCAGGCGCTGGCCGTCCGGGCTGAACTGATTGGCGAATCCCGCTGAGGTGGACAGCAGCAACTCGCCGGTGCGTGGTTCCCAAAACTTCGTCGAACCATCGTAGGAGGTGGACACGAGCAGGTCGCCCGCGGGGTTGAAGAAGATGTGGTTGGACGCGTTCTGGTGCGCTTGCAGACGGCGCGAGCGTTTGGTGAGGAGATTCCAGACGCGAACTTCACCGGAACCTTCGCTCGCGGCCAGCAGATGGCCGTTCCACGCGATGGACCAGATGTTGAGATCGGTTTCGAACGGCTCGCGACGGGTGTCGGTCCGCCAGTTCCAGAGGTGGAGCTTGTTTTGCACGGCGACGGCGATCTCATCACCGGTGGAGTCGAACGCCGCCATGCTGGGACGACCGCCGGGTCGGAAGGAAGCGAGTTCGCGTCCGGTGCTGCCTTCCAGCATCCTCACGGAATCATCGCTCATCAAGGTGAGCAAGAGGTCGAATCGTGGAGAGAATCGCGCCCAAGTCACGCCGGGGTGCGAATAGGCGTTCGTGCGTCCGTCGAGATTCCAAACGACGAGACGGCGATTCGAGTGAACGGCGGAGAGAAGAAGTCCTTCGGCCGAGAATGACGCAAAATGAATGGTGCCGTTGGTGCCGCGCAGGAGGAAGGCGTTCGTCCGGTTGTGGACCTGACTGATGCGAATGTTGCCAACGCCATCCGATTCGAGGAAGCGCTCGAAGTTCTGATCGACGATTGAATGGCCGAGATTGGGAACGTTCGTCCACGACAAGGAAGTGGGCTCGAAGTCCAGCATCGCGAGATGCGCGATGGCTTCGTTGCGCAATTCGACGGAAGGACGGATGGCTGCAGCAGCAGTGATCGCTTCGAGTCCGGCGGCGCGACTGCCCACTACCCGGCTAAGCCGGCCCGCGTGGGCCTGGGCGAGATATGATTTCCAGAGCTCCTCGCGCCCGCGTTCGTTGGCGTCCCGTGCAAGCTGACTCTGCCGGGAAGCGCGCGCCGCACCGACGGCCGCGGCCACGGCGAGCGCAATGGTGACGAGCACCACGGCCACACCGGCGGTGTTCACGCGCGAGAGGCTGCGCCGGATTGCTTCTCGACGTTGCTGGAGCTGTGAATCGACCGGGTTTTTCGGCGCTGGCGACATGAACGAGCCTGCTGGACAGCCGGAGCCTACGCTGTGGCCCGCCTGTTGGAAACGACGAAGCAGGATCGAGAATTTCCCGGAACGTTCACGGTTTGCGCAATCGGTAGAAGCGGGCGGCGGCGGAAGCGGGAACGGAGATGGGATTCGTGCTTCCGCTGGGCGCATCGGCCCAGCTGACGGCGGTGAGGCCGCCATTCCCCTGAAGCACGAATCCGGGTGTACTTGGCGTCCACGAAATGATCACGTTGTCTCCCGCAGGAGCAATGAGCAGGCGTGGGAAACCCGGCGTATTGATGGCCTCGATGCTCCAGAAACCGCCTGTAAGCGAGTAGTTGCCGCCGGTCATGGCACAAGCATCCGGCTGTCCGATCGTTCCGCTGAGCGAATAGTTCCCGCCCGTGCTGGTGCCGCCACCGCCATCGATGGTGAACCAGTCGATGGAATAAGTTTGTGCGTGGGCGGCGGTGGTGAGGCTGGCGAGGGCAATGAGACCCGTGATGGTGCTGCGCAAGGCGCGGTTTCGTTTCATGGGATCTTTGGTTCAACGACCGATCACGACAGTGCCGCGGTCGGTCGCCAGCGTGATGGGTTTGGTGATGCGGAGTTTCTCGTTGTAGGTGCCAGCCTTGATCTGAATTCGGTCACCGTTGGAGGTGCCGCAGTCGAGTGCTTCCTTCACGGTCTTGAATCCGCCAATGCAGACTTGTACCGGCGCGGGATCGATGGGGGGCCACGGCCAGTCGGAGGGGTAACCCGCTGGCGGATTCGGAAAGATGCTCAGATTCGGTGGCCACGACCAATTGTTTGGATAGCCAGGTGGCCGGGGCGGAAACGGCGGATCGACGGAGAAGTTCTGGCAGTTGCGGCGGAGGAAGAGATCGGGTGAGGGAGGGTCCAGCAGCAATTCATCGATGTACCACGACACCGGGCCGGGTAAACTTTCCGCCAGTTCACGCACGCGGGTTTCGAGATTGCAGGGCGACTCACCTTGACCGGTGTTGCTGACGAAGACGCTGCGGCCAGAGGTGACGTTTCGTCGCTGGAAGTTGGACGAGTCCACCACGATTTCCCATTGGTCGTGGGTCAGGCGATGGAGCCGGTTGTCATTGTCGTCATTGTGGTAGGACATGATGTTCTCCCACACATCGCGAACCCGGCGCCGCTGGTCTGCTGAAAGACTGGTGTAACCGCGGCCGAAGTTCTGGATGGCGATGTCATTGGTCGTCCAGCATTGGCGGTCCAGCACCGTGTCGGCGATGTCGTCATCGACGGGGCCGTTCTTGCACTCATCCGATCCTTCACTGCACATGCCGCATGAGCCTTGGGTGTGCGGCAGGCCAAGCGCATGGCCGAGTTCGTGGAAGATGAGGGACCAGTAACCCCTCGCCCCCGACATCACGACGTCGCCCAACAACGGGAGGTGTGGTCCGGCAACACCGGAACTGGTGTTGTTGATGTAGACGTTCAATGCGTCAGAGCGATACGCGTAAACGGAGGGATTGGCCTTCGCCGCGAGCTCCAGTTCAAAGAGGTTTGTTCCGTTGCGGGCATCCTTGTTAAACCACTGGCTCAGGCCAGTCAGTTCCTTGATCTCCGTGAGATCAAAACGATAACCCCAGCCCATGCGGTCGAGGAGAACGTTGTATTCCGCGAACTCCTCCCGAATGCGCTCGGGGGTGCTGTAGTTGAAGCGGTTCGTGGCCGTTGGATTCCGTCCCTGACTGTCGAGGATGATCTTCACCGACACGCGCCAGGTCAGCGCGGCGTGCGCGGGAAGGGCGATCATTGCCAGCAGGCAGGCGAGCAGCAGCCAGCGGGTGTTGGAGCAAGTGTTCATGGCGGTGGTTCCTGCAAATCGATTACTGCAAGCTCACCAGCACGAGCACCAGACCCTTGCCATCCTTCAAACTGGTCATCGCCTTGCCGAGCACGGCGCCGGAACGACGATCAGCGTCGGAGGCGCGCATGACATGGCCGGGCGTGCCGGAGGTCGTCAGCAAATCGCCGGGCTTGATGATGCCGTGCGTGGCATCGGCCAGCGCGTAAACGCGTCCGGTCAGCGCGACGTTTTGCCCGCCTTCAATCTTGCCCTGCTGATGCAACGCGAGGCCGGGATTGATTCCGTTCGCGCCGCTGATGATCCCGGCGACGCGCGTGTCATACGGCTCGGAACTCAACTTCAAATGCCCCGGATTTTCCTCGTCGATCACCACGACTGCGCCCTTCGGCAGTTCCTCGGTGTGCGACATGTGGAATGGTTCCGCGATGTCCGCGCCGCCGGTAATTTCGAGCACTTTCACCGTCGCAACGCCAGTGCCGCTGAGCGTGATGGTCGGCGCGCCGTTGGTATCGCGCACGTCGATCTTGCCTACGCGAGTGCCGTCGAAGGAGGGGAACACTTCCAGCGTATTGCGCAGGCGCATGGTGCCGGGAATGCCGCCGCCAGTCAGATTGATGGTCGGCACGAGGTCGTTGATGACCTGAAAGTTTCCGTTGCCGGTATTGATGTCCAGCAAGCCACCAGGCGTGGTCGTGTTGATGCCCACATTGCCGTTGTTCGCGATGCTCAGGCGCGGAGCGAAGCTGGTGTAGATATCGACTCCGTATTGGTTGCCGCTAGGACGACGTTTCGAAGCGATGCCCTCGCCGCTGCCCAAGCCAAACACCAATCCCGGATAAATGCTCCCGTTGTTTGCAGAGACGGCGTCGATCGTCACGCTCGCGTTGGCGAACAAGTTGCCGTTGCCATCGAGCCACATCAGGTTCGTGCCACCCGGGCCGGGATTGTTTCCGGCATTGCTGTGGGCGCCCTTCTGAAACCACGCGAAACCGCCGTCGCTGCGTTGGTAGAGCGTGTTGTTCTGAACACCGAGGCCGTAAGTGGATCCCCAAAGGTTGAGCATTTGGCGGGTCGAACTTCCGAAGCTGGCGTTGTTGCGGATGTTGATGGATGCCGTGTCGAAGTTGTTGCTGATCCAGACATTGCCGTTGAAGTCCCAAGCCAGCGAGATGCTCTCCGGGCTGCTGGCTCCCAACACTCCGCCGTTGTAGCCGAACAGAAATGGCCCGTCGATGGCTCGGCCTGCAATGGTCGAACGATAGCCCAGGCCGTGGTTGCGATCCGACCCTGCCCGCAACCAAAGGTCGAAATCATTCAGACGCAGTGTGCCTTCGAGATCGAGCTTGGCATCCAGCGGGGTGGCGGTGCCGATTCCCATGCTGCCTGCGCCCGTGAAGTTAATGTTGCCCGAGAAACTCTGGCTGGCGTTGAGCTTCGGAATGTTCGCAGAAAGTTGACTATCGGGAAGGTTGCCGGAAATCGATCCCGCCAGAACCGAATAAGGCGCTGCGGTCACAGCCTGACGCGGGGACAATGGAGTATGCGCGGCGGCGCTGCCGTTGGTGCGGACGCTCACTTGAATCCAGCGCGAGGCACCGGTGAACGCGGTTGGACCGAAATCGAGTCGCACGGTGAAGAGCCCGTTTGTCACGCCCACGGGCGCATTCGTCAGCGGCGAGCCGATCTGGGATCCGCCCGCGAGGGTGTCGTGCAAGGTGAAGCGCAAGTCGTAATTACCGGTTGCTGGACCGGCTCCGTCATTCAATCGGCCTTGAAAGGTGAATGCGGTGCCTTGAGCGGCGGCCTTTGGCAAAACAACCGCCGCGAGAAGGAGAGGGAGCAATAGCGTCTTCATGGTTTTAGATGTCAGGTGTGACTGTCGCGGCCACGTTTCTATCCTGCGCGCAGCACGACCGCACCGTGCGAACCACGCACAGCGGTGTGCGAGTCGCGCACAGCTGGACTTTGACGGCGTGAGGTCGAGGGGCTTGAATGGTCAAAACGTCGTTACGTGAAGATCTCCATCATCATTCCGGCCTTCAACGAAGAGAAGCTCATCGCCGATACGCTGGCGCGCATCGCCGTCGCGGCGACGGCATTCGCCAATCTCGGCTGGGCGGTCGAAACCATCGTCTGCGATAACAACTCAACCGATCGAACGGCGGAGATCGCGCGCGCAGCCGGCGCGAAGGTTGTCTTTGAGCCGATCAACCAAATCAGCCGCGCCCGAAACGCTGGCGCAGCAGGAGCGACCGGCGACTGGCTCATCTTCGTGGACGCGGATTCGCATCCGAGCGCTGGCTTGTTCGCGAATGTCGCAGAGGTGATTCAGCAGGGGCGCGTCCTTGCCGGCGGCAGCACTGTTGCCATTGCGGAACGGTATCTTGTTCCGCGAATGGCGGTTGGCGGTTGGAATTTGCTCAGCCGCTTCCGGCGGTGGGCAGCGGGTTCATTCATCTTCTGCGAGGCAGCGGCTTTCAGGGAAATTGGCGGGTTCAGCACGGAGCTGTTCGTCAGTGAGGAAATCGATTTCTCAAAGCGGCTCCAAAAGCTCGCGCGGCAACGCGGCAAACGAATGACCATCCTGCATCGGCATCCCATTGTGACGTCCGTCCGCAAGATGCATCTCTACACTCCACGCGAACACCTCCAGTTCCTTGGGCGTTTGATCTTACAGCGAGGGCGTCCTATGAAGCGGCGGGAGGAATGCGCGATTTGGTACGACGGACGGAGGTGATGGAGTGATTCGTAATCCGTGATGCGTGATCTGCCAGGTACCGCGTCCGTCATGTGTCACGAATCTCGCATCACGGATTATGCACCGCGCCTCACTCCAGGACTTTCAGTTCCTTCAGCGCATTAATCGCGAACTGCGACGCAATGGCCGCCAGCAACAATCCCATGATGCGCGTGGTGATCTTCATCGCGATGGGGTTCAGCCATTGGGCGCCCTTGGCGGAGATGCGGAGGATGAGATACGTCACTGCCGCCACCCCGGCGATGCACGCGCAGAGCGCGACGTCTTGAGCGACGCCGTCCGCTTTATTGTGCAGGAGAATCACCGTCGAAATGGCGCCCGGGCCCGACAGCATCGGAATCGCCAGCGGGGTAATCGCAATGTCCATCTTGCGCGCGCCGGCTTCCGTTTCCTCCTCGGTTTCCTGCACGCGCGAACGCTGCGCCTTGAGCATGTCCAGCGCGACCATCATCAGGATGATGCTGCCCGCAATTTGGAAAGCAGGCAGAGTGATACCGGTGAACTGAAAGATCCATTTTCCCAACAGCGCGAAGGCCAGCAACACGCCGGCCATCACGAAGCTCGCCATGCGCGCCATGCGTTCACGCTGCTCGGGCGTGTCGTTCGGTGTGATGGCGAGAAAGCCCGGCACGACGGCGATCGGATCGACGATCACGAAGAGCGACCCGAAGGCCAGCAACGTGAATTCGATCAAGGGCGTCATGCGATGCAGGGAGCGAGAATGGCGTCCTTCATGCCGTGAATGATCTTCTTGTCCGCCGGGCAGATGGTCGCGAGCACGCCGGCCAGTTGCGCACGGGCGGAATCATTCTCGCCAGAGACGAAATAGTAAGGACACAAGCGCACACGCCCCGGCATCGGCACAAGCTGGCTGGTGCCAAAGTCGAAATACGACGACTCCACCACGCGCGGTTTGTGATAACGCTGGAGCACAAATGGCGAACGGCCCCACGCCGCGAGCCCCTTGTCGACGGCCACGCTCCAGTCGGCGGTCGAGAGATCGCTCCCGAGATAAACGCCGCGCGCGCCCCAGGCTTCCTCGGAGTAGCCGGAGACTTTCAGGATCAAGTCGCGTTCCTTCTGCGACATCGCCTTGAGCTGCTGCCAGTCGGTGAGATTCAGCTCCGGAATCGCGCCGTGCGGCGGCAGCGGCGTCGGGTCCATGACCCAGGTGTAGGGCACGGACTTCAGCAGTCGGTTGAGAAAACTTTCCCCGAGTTCCTGTCGCCAGAACGGGCGCAGGTTCCGATTCCACAGCAGCGCGAGCAACAGCTTCTCCTCGAAGATCGGCTTCGGCGGCGGAGTGAGACGGATGCGTTTCTCCGCGGCGGCGGCGAAGATGGATTTCGAGGCCGGAACATTCGCGAGATCGAACAGCTCGAAGAAACGATAGATCGCGTCGCTCTCCGCGAAGGCATCGAACGTTGAACGTTCAACGTTGAACGCTGAACGTTCAGGGCTGTTGAGTTGCCCCGCCAGCCATTCCATCTCCGGTCGGTAGCCTCCCGCTTCCTCCGAGACCACGATGTGAACCTGTTTCGCATCACCAAAAATTCCGGCAAAGCCTTCCATCATCCCGCGCTCCCCGCCAATCACCGGCGCGCCGAGCTTCGAGTAAGTCTGGTTCAACCACGCGGTGAGACCGATGCCGCCCGGCACGCTGTCGAGTTCCGAGATCGCGAAGCCGGATTCAGTCAGCAGGCAATCGGGCCGCAGGACGCGCGGGATATCATTCTTGAACGCATTCGAACGCTGTAGCTCGACGAGTTCCGCTGGCTTGCCTTGGTCGAGCAACTCTGCAATCCACGCCGGTTGCTTGCCGGCCACGCTCTGGCGGTAGAGCAAGTTGACCGCACGATAAAATTGCAGCAGCACGCGGCCGAAGGTCTCCAAATCCTTCGCGAGGTCGGCTCCCAGCGCGAACGGTGTCGGCGAGATGCGCCACGATTGGTCGGCGAACAAACCACCGGCCGGCAGTGCCTCGCGGACGAACGCTGCGGCGTCGGCAGGAGATGAGACGTTGGCGGGAATGCTCACGCGATGGGTTTCGAGTGGACGTGCTCAGCCACGAATCTGTCCGGTGCCGTAGCCAAGCCAGCGATACGTCGTCAGCTCATCAAGGCCCATCGGACCACGCGCGCCAACCTTGTCCGTGCTGATGCCGATCTCCGCGCCCATGCCGAACTCGCCGCCGTCGGTGAAGCGCGTCGAGGCGTTCCAATACACCGCGGCGGAATCGACCTCGGCGAGGAACTGTTTCGCTGTCGCTTCGTTCTTCGTCACGATGCTGTCGGAGTGCGCGGAGCCGTATTGGCTGATGTGATCGATGGCCTGCGTCACGCCATCGACGACGCGGACGTTGAGGATGTAGTCGTTGTATTCCGTGGACCAGTCCTGCTCCGTGGCCGCTTTCAGTTTCGCGTTCTGAGTTTCGGGCTTTGCCTTGAGGACCGCGAGCGTTGCCTCGTCGGCCCGCAGTTCTACATTCTTCTCCGTCAGCTTCGCGGCAATCAACGGCAGGAACTTCTCCGCGACCGGCTTGTCCACCAGCAAGGTTTCCATCGCGTTGCAAACGCCGGGACGCTGGACCTTCGCGTTCATCACGATGTCCTCGGCCATTTTGAAATCCGCGTCGCGGTCCACGAAGACATGGCATACGCCCTTGTAGTGCTTGATGACGGGAACCTTCGAGCACTCCGTCACCGCGCGAATCAACCCCTCGCCGCCGCGCGGCATGCAGAGGTCCACGAGATGGGTGAGCGAGAGGAGTTCCTTGATCGCTTCGCGATCCGTCGTGGACACGACCTGAATCGCGTGCTCGGGAAACTTCGGCAGGGCCTTGCGCGCTGCGGCGACCATCGTTTGCGCGATGATCTGGTTCGAGTGAATCGCCTCTTTGCCGCCGCGCAGAATCGTCGCGTTGCCAGACTTGAAGCACAGGCTCGCGGCGTCCGCCGTCACGTTCGGGCGTGATTCGTAGATGATGACCACGACGCCAATCGGTGAAGAAACCTTCTGCAGCTTGAGCCCGTTCGGCCGAGTGCGTTCGTCGAGAAGTCGGCCCGTCGCATCGGGCAAAGCCGCGACTTCGCGCAGTCCTTGCGCCATGCCGGCGACGCGTTTGTCGTCGAGCTTCAGGCGGTCGAGCATCGCGGAGCTCAGGCCGGATTCCGCGCCGGCCTTCATGTCGCGCGCGTTCGCCTCCTGAATCACTGCCTTGTTCGCCGTCAACGCATCGGCCATCGCCACGAGGCAAAGGTTCTTCTCTACTGTCGAAAGCTTGGCGAGTTCGCGCGACGCGGCGCGGGCCTGTTTCGCCAGCAAAGTCATCTGTTCAGTCAACGTCATGGCAGCCACTGTAGGCGGGAATAAAGTTCAGGAAAGGGGAAATCTTTTGCCGATCTGCTGTCGCCATTACGGCACGAGCACGGCGCGGTAAAAACGGCGGCGTGAGTCGTTCGTGACCGGATCGATGAACTGGATCCGGCCCGTCAGGTTCGTCAGTCGCATCCAGTTCGTCCACGTCTGCATGTCGCCGGCGGTCTCGACGCGATACCGGTCGCCGATGGCCCCGGCGAGATCGATCTGGCGTGAGCCGTCCGGGAGTATTTTCATCGCTTCGAAGCTCGGGCCCGGTCCGGGCGAACCCCAGTTGAAGCGATAGAATCCGGATTGTCCGTTCACGCCATCGACGGAGACCCAATAGTTGGTTCCGGCCTCGGCCTGAAAATAGAGCCGGCTGGTTTTGTTCGTGCCAGAATCGTTGTCCGACGCCACGAGCACGAGATTCGTGATGCGGCTGCCAGTGTAAACCGCAAGCAACGTGTCGAAGTTGCTGCCTTCCGTGTCGAAGCGCAGCAGTCCGCTGAGCGGCACTTGGCCGCAGAACCACACCGAGTTCGTCCCGTTCACGCCGGGAAAGCCGGGCTCACCGGTTTCGCGTCGCGCGGTGGTGTTCCGGCCGGAGACGGATCCGGTGGCGCCCGTCAGCGGTAGGAAGTTTGCGAACAGATCGTTGCCCGCGGGATTGATGTTCAGGGCCACGCCGCCTTGGGAGTTCGTATAGCCGGCGACGGCGATGTGATACGTCGTGTTGCTCACGGCGGTGAACGTGACGCGGCTGGTTTGTTTCTGGCCATCGTCGTCGTTGCCGCGCACGGAAACGAGCGACGCTAGGTTCGTGCCGCGGTAAACTTCCATGACGGTGTCGAGCGAGCTGCCCTCGGTGCTCATGATCGTGCTACCGCTGTACGGAGCGGTCCAGCGGAACCACACAGAGTTCGTTGAACGCGTCCCCGGATGGTCCGGCTCGTCGGCTTCTTCCGTCGCGCAGCTCGCGGAAGAGAACACGGTGTCCACGCGATTCGAGATCACGAACGAGTTCTCGAAGTCGTCGTTCAGCGGCGGTCCGGAGCAGGGTCCGTCGATCACGAGGCTCATCCGTGTGACGTTGTTGGTGAGTGTGCGTTCGGGAAGGCGGCCGACGGGGTTGACCTCAATCTCCAGCATGTAGAGGCCAGCTGGAACGCCCGTGATGTCCACCCACTGACACGGTAGGTTGCGGCTGTAGACGTCCGCCCAGCCTCGCTGGATGCCCTGGTTCTGGCAGTCGTATTTCGGGATGGCTGAGCCGGTGGAGGTGTCGAAGCGCGACACGTCTTCGAGGCAGAAACCGGACTTCAAACCGATGGCAACCTGCTGACCGGCGCTGTTCACGAGCCGGTAATCGGCGAAGTCACTGAAATGATAATGTCCGTGGCACGGAGCGAAGACGAAGTTCGGGTTGCGCGACGGATCGCCCAGCACAATGTCGGCATCGCCGATGTTACGAGTTTCCGTGGTGAAGATCAGATACCGCCGCGGACCGGGCAAGGCGCAGCCCTCCACGACGTCGCAACTCGTCACAGCGTAATCGCGGTTCACGATCACCGGGTTCAACGTGTCGGGCCACACGATGAGATCGGGTGCCGCCGCGAATGAGCTCAACGCCCCGCTGCATAGCGTCAGCCACAAGCGCCAGATAACCCGATACGAATTCATTGCCGCATAGGGGAGCAGGAACGTGGTGCGAAGTCAAAAGCTCGGCGCAGATGGGGTTGCGACCATGTCTGATTTGAATGTCGATTCGCGCAGGTCCGTCTTTGCTTCCGACATCGCCGCGCAGTAGTCTCCACTCGCACCATGAACGACGCCGAAGCCAAACCTTCTGCCAAAGCCGATTCTTCCTCGCCGAAGCTCCAGTCGGTGCGCGAACATAAGGTTCCTGCGCCCGTCCTCGGCTTCGATGTCGCCGACGACGCCAAGCACTTCTACTGCGCGTGCCTCGACGGTCACGTTTACGAAGTTGACGCTGGAACCGGAAAGTCCACTTCGCTCGGCAAGCATGAGAGCTACGCCTCCAGCGTTCATCGCGTGCCCGGCACGAAGCTGCTTGTTTCTGGCGGCTACGACGGCGCGTTGCACTGGCACGATCTCGATGCGCGCAAGACCATCCGCAAAGTTACCGCGCACAAGTTCTGGTCCTGGCAGACCGCCGTTTCCGCCGGCGGGAAGCTGCTTGCTTCCGTGACCGGGCAGTATCAATGCGGTGGCTACAAATACGAACCGGCGCCGGAAACCGAACCGTCCGTCAAAGTGTTCGATGCGCGGAGTGGTGAATTCGTCCACAGCCTGTCCCACGTTCCGCCGGTGCAATCTGTGGCGTTCAGCGCGGACGGAAAACAGGTCGCTGCTGGCAACTTGATGGGCGAAGTCCGCGTTTGGGACACCGCGAGCGGCAAGCAACTCGCCTCCTTCACCACGTCCAGTTTCACCGGCTGGGGAATCATCAAGGGCCATTACTATACTGGCGGAATCTACGCGATGCGCTTCACGCCGGAGGGCGACCAGCTTCTCGTCTGCGGAATGGGCTCCACGACGGACCCCGCCGCCGGCAACGGCAAGCAGCTCTGGCAACGCTTTGCGTGGAAGGAGAATCCGGCGAAGAAGATTGCCGAGGCCAAGGACGACGAGATCGGACGAGGGTTGATGGAAGCGCTCGCGTATCATCCCACGGCGAAGTATTTCGCGATGGCGGGCCGCCTCTTTAACGGCAAGTGGAACACCGCGCTCTTCGATGTCGCCAGCGGTGGACTCCTGCATTCGCTCGACGCCAAAATGCGCGTCACCCACGCCGCGTTCCGCGCGGATGGCACACAGCTCTTCCTTGCCGGCACCACCGACCAGGGAAAGAAGAAGGACGGCAAAGCGCCGGAATCCGGTCGGATCAAAATCTACGCGGTGAGTTGAACGGGTGGGCCGCGGCGAGGTTCTTCCAGGAAACAAAGAACCGCCGGCTTTCACCGGCGGTCGCAAATCCCTTTGCGGCATCCACTCCTGATCCCGAAATCTCTCAGGTTAATCCCAGGAAACGGTGCAGGAACCACAACTGACCCGGATTCACACTCCGCCTCGGGGTGAGAATGTCAATTGGCTGAAACAAACTTTATTGCGCCTTCGCGTTTGGATCATCCGGGATTAACTGACTCACGCGAACTCCTCATTTCGGCTTTGTCGCCTTGTATTTTCAGGGAGCTGGCGCGGGCACGATGATTGGAGAGTTGGTCATAATCGCCGCCACGGCTACGCCGGTGACCAGATGCGTAACGACGCCGGACGTTACTGAAGAAAGATTTGTGTCGTTCTGGTAGGCTTCCGGCGTCGCCTTTGTTTCCCGCCAGCATTGGATCGTGGAACGGAAAGTCGAGAGTTCATTGATCCTTGTAAAGAAAGAGCCAACCCCGGAGGTTCGTTCGAGCCGCAGTTTAAGATTTCCGGGGCTGCCTCCTGACACCGGGACAGTGGAGCAATTGAGTCGCCCTTTCGCGTCGATCTGGCCGACAAAACCAGCCAATGGTTGGCCTGCGAAGTTGCGGATCGCTCCGTTGGTAATTGCTCCATCGGGGCCGACCTCAAAAGTCAGAAGAGCCCGGTAGTGGGTATAATTCCGATTGTTGCTGCTTCCGAAATTGCCAATGGCTGCCCAACGGCCGGAAAATTTTGTGGCCCCTTGCTCTGCCGTGGAAAGCGATGTGGCAACCATCAGAGTGATCGCGCAAAGGAGAATCTTCATTGTGCTCCCAGAGTAACAGAATGAGCATGTCGGTCAATTGTCCGTTGCTTGCCTTTCGCCTCCAACTTCCTAAGCTTCACTCGTGATTTACGACGCGTCGTTGGATGAGTTGTTGCAGAAGGTGTGGGATGGGAAGCGGATCGATTCCGCCGAGGCGTTGCGCTTGTACCGGCTGCCATTGGAGGAGCTGGGGGCGCTGGCGGATCGACGCCGGCAGTTGAAGAAGGCGGAGGCTTACAACGGGCGGGGTAATGAGATCGTCACCTACATTGTGGACCGCAACGTGAACTACACGAACGTCTGCAATGTTTACTGCAAGTTCTGCGCGTTCTATCGCACGGAGAAGGATTCCGACGCGTATGTGATTTCGCACGAGGAGATGGACCAGAAGATCGAGGAGACGGTGGCGCTCGGCGGTACGCAGATTCTCATGCAGGGCGGGCATCATCCGAAGCTGACCAAGCAATGGTATCTCGACCTGCTGGCGCACATGCGCGCGAAGTTTCCGCAGGTGAACATCCACGGGTTCAGCCCGAGCGAGTTCATCGCGTTCCAGGAGTTCTTCAACGAACCGGTGGAGCAGATCATCTGCGACTTCACGAAGGCGGGGCTGGGTTCCATTCCGGGCGGTGGCGGCGAGATTCTCGTGGACCGCGTGCGCAAACGCATCGCGCCGCTCAAGGCGATGAGTGACGAATGGCTGGGCGTGATGGACGTGGCGCACCGGCAGGGTTTGTCGTCGTCGGCCACGATGATGTTCGGGCACGTGGAGACGGTGGAGGAACGCATCGAGCATCTGGAGCGCGTGCGCGTGCAGCAGGACAAATCGCTGACGTATAACAGCGGTGGCGCGTTCACGGCGTTCATCGCGTGGACGTTTCAGGCGGAGAACACGAAGCTGAAGGCGCCGACGGTGGGAGCGCAGGAATACCTGCGGATGCAGGCGCTGGCGCGGATTTATCTCGATAACATCCCGAACATCCAAAGCTCGTGGGTGACGCAGGGTCAGGAGATCGGACAGATCGCGTTGAAGTATGGCGCGAACGATCTCGGGAGCATCATGATCGAGGAGAACGTGGTGAGCCAGGCGGGAACGACGTTCCGCATGGGTGTGGTGGATATGCAGCGATTGATTCGCGACCTCGGCTACGAGCCGCATCAGCGCGACAACTGGTACCGGCTGGTAAACTAGGGCGTGCGCGCGGCGGGTTCCTTAACCGCCGGCGACGATTTTCACGATCTCCAAACGGTCGCCTGCGTGCAGTTGGCGCTGGAGAAATTCGGAGGGGGAGACGGCTTCGCCGTTGAGTTCCACGACGACGCTGCGCGGAAGCAAACCCTGCGTGGTGAGGAAGTTTTCCAACGAGCAAGGCAGGGCGGCGGTGACTTCTTGACCGTTGGCGATGACGGTGGATTGGCTCATGGTGTCGCGGGGCTCAGGCGGGTTTGCGCACGGTGATGATGCTGCGGTCCACGGCGGTTTCGCGAAATTGAAATTCGGTGAGGCCGAGTTCGCCGAGGTAGCCGCGCATTTCGGCGAGGGAGTAGCATTTGCCTTCGGTGGAGTGCATGAGGAGGGCGGAGTATTTCGCGACGGGCAGGGGCCCGGTCTTGGTTTCGTTGATGTGCGCGTCGTGGATGACGAGCATGCCCCCGGGCGTCAGTGCGTGCGCGGACTTGGCGAGGATTTGCTGCGCGACGGGCGCATCCCAATCGTGGAGGACGTTCGAGATGAGGTGAAGGTCGAAGCCGCCGGGGAGTTCGCCGGCGAGCATGTCTCCGGCGACGACGGAGACGCGGTCGGTGAGGCCGCGCTTCTCGATGGCGCGGCGCGCGACGGTGTCCACGGGCGGTTTCTCGAGCACGGTGGCGCGGAGGTGCGGATGCCGGGCGACGATCGCGCACGCGTAAATGCCGGAGCCGCCCGCGATGTCGAGGAGTTGGTGGCGCCCGGTGGTGTCGAGGTGTTTCGCCATCGCGGCACCGAGGTAAACGCCGCGGCAATCCATCGCGGCGGTGAAGCTGTTGGCGAAGGTTTCGTCCTCCATCGCCTTGTGCCAGTCCTGCGCGTCCTTGAATCCGCCCCAGTTCGCGGTGCGACCGGTCTTGAGCACGGAGATGTAGTCCGCAAGCACTGGGCGATCTTTCAACGACGCGTAGTAAGGACCGAGAAACCACGGGGAACTTTTTACGAGGTGTTCGCGCGCGGTCGCGGTGACGTGGAAAATGCCGGCGCGTTCTTCGACGAGATTCATCGCGGCGAAGAGGGTGAGCATGACGTCGGCGGGGCGTTCGATGAGCTGCAACTCGCGGCAGATGGTGGGTCTGTCGGAGGGATGTTCCGCGAGCCAAGTGAAGAAATCGAAGTGGACGAGCGCGGCACCGAGGAGATCGACGGCGTAGAGCCCGTCGCGCTCGCGGTAGATGGCCAGCGGATCAGTCGACGGCAGCGAGGTCAGGTCAAAAGTGCTCATGCAATGCGGAGTTACTTTGCCAGTGCCGCGCGCGGATTGGCCATCCAATAGAACCGTCCATCCTCCGCGCCACCGAGAAAATCGACGATGCCGTTGCCATCGAAGTCGACCACCGCCGGGCTCACATCGTGGCCTTCGATGTTCTGTTTGTTCAGCGCACCTTCATCCTTGAAGAACCATTGGCCGTCGCGAGCGTCGACCTGGCGGAGGAGGTTCGCGTTCGCGGAATTGAGGAGCAGATCAAATTTGCCGTCGCCGTCCCAGTCGGTCGCGCAGAGCTTGCGTCGTCCACTGCCGCCGGCGCGCTTGGCGTTGAGGCGGAGCGGTTCGCCGTTCTCGTTCACGAACGCACGACGCGGATGCTTGAGCGCGAGTTTGCCGTCGATTCGTGTGCGCTCGAAGAAGGCGAGGTAGCCTTCGTGGTCGAGCATGGCGAGGTCGGGGAGACCATCGCGGTTGAAGTCGAAGATGACGGGCGTTGTGCGCCATTGGGTGAGCAGCGCATTGCCTTGTGGCTTGCGCCAACCCCAGTCGAGCCGTGGTTGCAGCGAGTCCCACTCGACTTTGATGGGCTCGGGAGCCGCGAGGCGGGGCTGGGTGCGCGAGCCGACATTCTCCAGCCAGATGACGTCGCCAAGAATGGAGTTCACGATCAGATCGAAATCGCCGTCGAGATCCCAGTCCGCGACGCTCAACGTCGTGTAACCCCACTTTGCTTCGGCTGGACCCTGGATGGAGCCGTTCGGCCCGGCCATGATGCGAAACGGTTTGCCGTTCACTTCGAGCCGACGCGGTGAATACCATTTTGGCGCGGCGACGTCTGGTCCACTGAGGTTCTCGAAGAATTCGATGTAGCCTGTGGTGTTGCCGCTGATGATATCCGTGTCGCCGTCGCCGTCCCAATCGACGCCGACCGGCGTGGCGAGCGCGCCGCACTTGAGCGTGTCGGCTTCCTGCTGGAAGTAGCGCGGCGCGGAAAACGTCGGCACGCGGTGGTCGCCGAACTTCCCGGAGTTCTCCACCAGCGCCACGCGACCGTCTTCGTCGCCGACGATGAGATCGAGGTCGCCGTCCTTGTCCCAGTCGAACGCGATTGGGACGATCATCTCCAAATCCATCCGCACTTCGGTGCCGTTGCGGTCCTGCACACGTTTGCCAGCTGTATAGCGTGGTTCGGTGCGGGAGCCGACGTTCTGGAAGTAGGTGAAGCCATCGAGGAATTCGCCGCAGATCAGGTCGAGATCACCGTCGCGATCAAAGTCCGCGAAGTTCGGCGTGGGACATCCGAATGTATCAAGCGTCTTGCCGCCCGCCTGGACAAGGAACGGGTCGGTGTACGAGCCGTCGGCGCGTTGCGTGAAGACATGTACGAAACCGTGCAACGGACCGTTCGTCCACCGACCGCCAGAATCCCAAGCGTCGTCCCAGCCGTAGAAGCTCCAGTCCTCGATGCCGACGATGAGGTCCTGTCGGCCGTCGCCGTTGTAGTCGGCGAGGCGCCATTGGTTGTGGCGGACTTTCGGGCCCTTTGTTTGCGTGCCCTGCGGTTTGTAGAAGTTCCCTGCGATCGGCAGAGCCGTTTTCTTCGCCAGACCGCTGTGCTCGAAGTCGGTGTACTCCGCGCCCGGTGTCATGACGCGCAGTTTCCCATCGACGTGGCTGGGCATGACGTAGTGGACGGTGCTGCTGAGCCGGCGCGCGGGTTTGAAGACGGGAAACTTGTTCTTCGCGGTATCGCCGGTCGCGTTCTCGAAAAGATAAACGCCATTCGATGGTTTGTCGGGACAGGACACGATGAGGTCAAAGTCGCCGTCGCCATCCGCATCGCACGGCACAGGCCACGCCCACAAGCCGACGCCGAGGTCGACGATGAGGCCGGGGTTGTTGTAGCGAAGGCGTTCGAGGGAGTTGGTGGCTGCGGCGGAGGCGAGATGCGCGATTCCGCACGCGAAGAGGATGGATGTGAACTTTGTCATGGCTGCCTACCTACGCCGACTTGACGAAATCCCACCTTCCCTCCGGGTCGGAGACCGGCGCTCCGATGATAAACGGAGAGGTCGCTCAGCCGGTCACCAGCGTGCCGACTTTTTCGCCCATCACGACCTTGCGCAGGTTGTGGGACTTGAAGAGATCGAACACGATGATCGGCATCTTGTTGTCCTGGCAGAGCGAGAAGGCTGTGGAATCCATCACCTTCAGGCGCTTGAAGAGCGCTTCCTGATAGCTCACTTGCGAGTAACGCTTGGCTTTCGGGTTCTTCTTCGGATCGCTGTCGTAGATTCCGTCGACCTTCGTGGCCTTGAGAATGACCTCGGCGCCGATTTCGTTCGCGCGCAGTGCGGCGGCGGTGTCGGTCGAGAAGTAAGGATTGCCCGTGCCGCCGCCGAAGATGACGACGCGATTCTTTTCCAGATGACGCACGGCGCGTCGACGGATGAACGGCTCCGCGACCTGGTGCATCGTGATGGCGCTTTGTACCCGCGTGGCGACGCCTTGTTTCTCCAGCGCGTCCTGCAGGGCAAGGGAATTAATGATGGTGGCGAGCATGCCCATGTAGTCGCCCGTGGCGCGTTCGATGCCGCGCTCGCTGCCGGAGAGACCGCGGAAGATGTTTCCGCCGCCGATGACGATGACGACTTGGACGCCGAGATCGCGCACTTCCTGAACCTGCCGGGCCATGTCATGGACGGCCTCCGGGCAAATGCCGATGCCTTGTTCACCGCCAAGGGCTTCACCGGAGAGTTTGAGGAGGATGCGACGATATTTGGCGGTCTTTTTCTTCATGAGCGAGGGCGTTTTACACTCGGTGAGCTGAAGCGTCAAACCAATGTCCGTGGCGGAGTCTTTCGGGGAGAGTAATGCCTCACGCGAAGGGCGCAAAGGTCGCCATGTATCGGGCTGGAAGCAGAGGTTATTCTCGCGGCGTGCGCAGGACGGTTGCATCGCTCCTGCGACGTAGCGAACTTCGCGGCCTTGGCGGGAGGCATCTCCAAAAACAAAACCGGGCATCCCTCGCGAGATGCCCGGTGCGATTGAAATGTCTTCTGGCTTACGCCTCGCCTTCGCCGACTTTGAAACGGACGAAGCGGCGGACGGTGAGTTCGTCACCGAGCTTCTTGCCGACGGTGTCGACGTGCTGCTTCACGGTGACCTCAGGATTCTTCACGAAGCCCTGATCGACGAGACAGACGGTTTGGTAATACTTCTCGATCACGCCCTGGAGAATCTTCTCCATGGCCTGGGCGGGCTTGCCTTTGAGGCGGTCCGACGAGGCGGCGATTTCGCGTTCCTTGGCGACGAGGTCCGCGGGGACGCTTTCACGCGAGACAGCCACCGGGCTGGACGCGGCGATTTGGAGCGTGACGTCGCGGACGAGTTGCTTGAACTCCTCGTTCGCCGTGGTCTCCTGCTTGCCAGCGCCGACTTCCACGAGCACACCGACATTGCCGCCGGTGTGGATGTAACCGGCGACGACACCGTTGCCGGAGACTTCCATGCGGTGATGGCGGGAGATCTTGATGTTCTCGCCGATCTTCGCGACGGCCGCGACGCGGTCCGCTTCGAGATCCACATTGGGATTGGTGGCGAGCTTCTTGGCGATGTCATCGCAGAATGCGCCGAAGGATTCGTTGCGGGCGACGAAGTCGGTTTCGCAGTTCACCTCGACGAGCAAGCCGAGCTTGTTGTCTTCGCGGAGGTATTTCACGATCACGCCTTCCTTGGCGTCGCGGCCGGCCTTCTTGCCGGCGGAAGCGATGCCCTTTTTACGGAGGAGGTCGACGGCGGCGTCGAAATTGCCATTGGCTTCGACGAGCGCCTTTTTGCAATCCATCAGGCCGGCCCCGGTGGTTTCGCGGAGCTTGCCGACGTCTGAAGCAGAGATTTCAGCCATAGTCTTTTCTAAGTTGAGAGTGTCTAGAGTTGAGAGTTGAAGGGATCTGCGGGCGCAACGGCAACTTCGCGAGAAGTCTGGTTGCGACCCGCCAGGACAACTCAGGCGGTAACGCCAGCCTCGGCCACGGGTGCGGCGGCGGTTGCCGGAGCGGCTTCGGCAGCGCCTTCGTCAGTCTTGCGACGTACGGCACGGCTTTCGAAATCCGCACGGGCGGCGGTGATCGTCTGGACGATGGTCGTGAGGATCATGCGCACGGAACGAATCGCATCGTCGTTCGCAGCGATCGGATAATCGACGAGATCGGGATCCGCGTTGGTGTCGGCGATGGCGACGATCGGAATCTTCAGGCGGCGGCCTTCGGCCACGGCGTTGTGCTCGCGCTTGATGTCCACGATGAACATCGCGGCGGGGAACTTGTCCATCGAGCGGATACCGTCAAAGTTCTTCGCGAGGCGGCCGGCTTCACGGCGGAGCATCGATTGCTCCTGCTTCACGTAGTTGTTGATGCTGCCGTCAGCGTCCATCTTTTCGATCTGCTTCATGCGGCCGATCGAGCGCTTCACGGTGTTGAAATTCGTCAGGGTGCCGCCGAGCCAGCGCTCGGTGACATAGTGCTGGTTGCAAGCCTTGGCGGCTTCCTTCACGGCTTCCTGGGCCTGTTTCTTCGTGCCGACGAAGAGGACTTGTCCGCCCTTGCGGCAGGTGGTGGTGAGGAAGTCACATGCGGCTTCCAGCTGGCTGAGCGTCTTGCTCAGGTCGATGATGTGGATGCCGTTGCGGGCTTCGAAGATGAATTGCTTCATCTTGGGGTTCCAACGCTTGGTCTGATGTCCGAAATGAACGCCCGACTCCAACAGTTCTTTGATGCCAATGCTCAGCACAGTATTTGTTTCCTATGGTTGAAAGTCCGCTCTACGGCGAACCATCCCGCGGAAAACGGGATTGTATTTAGTGTTATTGTGGCCCGCCGCACTCACACGAGCGTGGCAACTTGAGGCCGTTAACAGTCCCTCGAACCGGTCCGGACATTGCCGGGACCCGCCAAAGGGACGGGCAAACTACCAAAGCCAAGTGCCAGAGCAACCTTTATTTTCGGCCATTTCCCCTCTACAAGACTGGGGTGCAACCGCCTGATAAACTGCCGCGACCCGTGGTGCGTCGGACAAAACGTCCAGCATCTGAGTCGACCATCGCCATCAGCATCCTGGCGGGCGGACTGAGCTCCCGGATGGGTCGGGATAAGGCGAAGCTGCGTTTTCGAGGGAAAACGTTGTTGGGACACGTCCGGGCGGCGGCGAACGCGACGGGCTGGCCGGTCCGCGTGATTCGACGGGATTTGGTGCCACGTTGTGGTCCGCTTGGGGGAATCTACACAGCGCTGAAAACCAGTCGGGCGGACGCCGAGTTGTTCCTCGCCTGCGACATGCCATTCGTATCGGCGGAGTTACTGAAGCGACTTGTCGCCCAGTTGAGCTCCAAGCGGGCGGCGGTGTTTGCGGTGGCCGGGGAAGACGCCGGGTTTCCATTCGTGATCCGGGCGAACGCCTTGCCTGTGATTGAGGATCAAATGGTGAAGCGGGCGTTTTCGCTGCAAAAGCTCGCGGCGGCGCTGACGGCGCGGCGCGTGCGGATTTCGAAGGCCCGACATGCGGAGTTGCGGAACATCAACACGCCGGAGGACTGGAAAATATTGGAACCAGCGGCGAACGGGAGATTTTCGAGGTGACGGCCCTTGTCACCCCGGATCGCTCCCGCTATGGTCGCAACATGTTCGCGCGCATCGCTACTGTCGCACTTCTGGCCGGGCTCGGTTTGAACACGGCTTCCGCCGAAACGGTGGTGTTGAAGGAGAAATCGTCCGTCACCGGCAAGATCCTCGCGGAAAAACGCGATGCGGTGATCGTGGACCTCGGTTACACCGTGCTGACGATTCCAAGGTCGCAGATTGCGCGCATTGCGAAGGACGAGGAGGAAAAACCTGCGAAACCAGCCAAGGGCAAACAGCCGGCCACTGCGGCAACGGCGTCGGCGGTGGCGCAAAAGGCAAGCGATTCCGACCTGTTCCGAATTTCAAAAGGCACTGTGCAGGAGAAGTCCGTGCGCGAGTTGGTCGCGCAACTGGGCGAATCCGTGGTGCAAGTCAGGACGCCCGGCGGGCTGGGCTCGGGATTCTTCCTGAACGAGGACGGCTATCTCATCACGAATTTCCACGTCATCGAAGGCGAGACGCAGATCAGCATTGAGGTTTATCATCAGCAGAATGGCCAGCTGGAGCGGAAGGTCTACAAGCAGATCCGCATCGTCGCGATGAACAAGTTCCAAGATCTGGCGTTGCTGAAGGTCGAGGACAAGGATGCACCGAAGTTTTCGTGGGTGCCGCTGGGTGATTCGGACCTGCTGGCGGTGGGCGAACGCGTGTTTGCCATCGGCAGCCCGCTGGGGTTGGAACGCACGGTGACCGAAGGCATCGTCAGTACCAAGACGCGGCAGATGCAGGGCGATCTTTACATCCAAACGACGACGCAAATCAACCCGGGCAACAGCGGCGGTCCACTTTTCAATCTCCGCGGCGAAGTTACCGGCGTGACGAACATGAAGGTCTTCGGCGAAGGCTTGGGCTTTGCGATTCCGATCGAGAACGTCCGGTACTTCCTAAAACACCGCGACGCCTACGCTTACGACACAGATAATCCGAGCAACGCCTATCGCTATCTCCAGCCGCCAAGCCGGATGTCTCAGGCTGCGGCGGATGGCAAGCTGGAGAATTCTGCCAAATAGGCAGAACTGACCCAATCGGGGCGGCGGAGACTGATTCGCCGCGAGTCTTTACAATTTGAAGGAGATTCCCCAATTGCGCGGGAAACATCTCGACCTATCCTGTGTCCGGAATTCGTGGCTTGCCACTCGGCTTTGAACTTGCTGAGCATCCAGCGGTTTCGTCGGAGACAGACTCCGGTGGTTTGAACAAGCACGACGTCATACCGGTCTTGAAATGATTATGAAACGCCAACTCCTCGCCCTGGGCCTCCTCGTTGCCTGCGCCTTTACTACACTCGCGGCGACGCCTCCTCCGGAAAAACTGCTGCCTGCTGATACCGTCGCCGTGGTCACGGTTCCGGATTTCACCAAAGCCAGCGCGACTTGGAAACAAGCGCCCGCCAGCTTGCTCTGGGCGGACCCGGCGATGAAGGCGTTCAAGGACAAGTTCATGGGCAAGTTTCGCTCGGACCTGGTCGAACCCATGGAAAAGGAGCTCGGTATCAAGTTTTCCGAGTACTCCGAGCTGGCGCAAGGTCAGGTGACCTTCGCGCTGACCGCCAATGAATGGGATCAGGCCGGCACGCCGAAGGAACCCGGTGTCTTAATCCTCCTCGATGCCCGTGAGAAGAGCGACAGCCTGAAGGCCAAACTCGCGGCGTTGAAGACCAAATGGGTCGACAGCGGCAAGCAGGTGCGCGTGGAAAAAATTCGCGATGTGGAGTTCACCGTCCTGATCTTCAAGCAGGACGATTTGAAGAAGTCCCTCGAGAAAGTGTTCCCCGATGCTGGACAAGGCGACGCTGCACTCGAACCGCCTAAGCCCGGAGACGCGGAGAAAGGCAAGAACATGGAGCTGATGGTCGGTCAGTCCGGCACGCTGCTCGTGGTGGGCACGGTCGCGAAGCATGTTGAGAAAGTTCTCGCGAACCAGGCGGGTGCCGGGACGGCGACGCTTTCCGAGCAGGCTTCCTACGCAGCGAGCCATGGCCCGCTGTTTCGCGACGCACAGATGTATGGCTGGATAAACACCAAGAGCTTCCTCGATACCGCGGTGAAAGCTCTGAAGAAGGAATCGGGCGAAGGGCGCGGTCGCGGTGGAATGGGCATGGAGCCGGACAAACTTCTCTCGGCGCTTGGCATCATGGGCCTGCAAACGGTCGCCTTCAATTTCCGCGACACTGGAGATGGTTCCATGATGGGCTTCAACCTCGCCGTTCCGGAATCGCAACGCCGAGGGCTGTTCAAACTGATTTCCTTCGAAGCGAAGGATGCCAATCCACCGGCCTTTGTCCCGGCGGATGTCGTGAAGTTCAGCCGCATTCGCCTCGATTTGCAGAAGTCGTGGGCTGCCTTGGAGGCCGCCGTGGTGGAAGCCGTTCCCCAAGCCGGCACGTTGATCAAAATGATGATGGACAACGCGGGCAAGGACAAGGATCCCAACTTCGACCTGCGCAAGAACCTGATCGCCAATCTCGGCGACGATGTCATCACCTACCAAAAAGCGCCTCGTAAACAAACGCTGGAGGATTTGAACTCTCCGCCTGCGCTCTTCCTCATCGGCTCGCCGCGTGCGGAACAGGTTGCTTCGGCCATCAAGGCGCTTGGTGCCGTGATGCCGCAGCCGAAGGTGAAGGAACGTGAGTTCCTCGGTCGGACGGTTTACGCACTCGGCCTCCCGCCTTCACCATCTGCCGGTGGCGGACGCCCGGTGGAGCGCGCGTTGCATTACGCCGCCAGCGGCGGTTACGTCGCCATGTCGACAGACGTCGCGATGCTCGAGGAATTCCTCCGCAGCGGAGACAGCACGGCGAAGGCGTTGCGAGACCTGCCCGGCCTCAATGATGCAGCCCAGAAAGTCGGCGGCATGGCGAAGGGAATGTTCGGCTACGAAAATCAGGCCGAGAGCATGCGGGCCGCGGTGGAGACCTTGAAGAAGGACTCGGGCAATCTGGCGAGTCTTTTCGGTGGCACCCCGATGGCTGGCCAGCTTGAGGACAGCGCGGAGAAATTGAAGGACTGGATCGACTTCTCGCTGCTCCCGTCCTTCGACAAGATCTCGAAATATTTCTACATCAGCGTGGCTTCCGGGGCGGTGACCTCCGAGGGCATGGGCTTCAAGGTCTACAACCCAAATCCGCCGCAGTTGAAGAAGTAATTCCACCGTCGATGAACATCTTCGTTTCGGGCGGTGCCGGTTACATTGGGTCGGTTTACGTCGAGCAAGCGCTCAATGCCGGTCATCAGGTTACCGTTTACGACAACCTGTCGGAAGGTCACCGCAGCGCCATCGATCCACGAGCCACGTTCGTTCAGGCGGAACTGAGCGACGAGGCGCGGATTCTCGAAGCGCTCAAGGCCTCGAAGTCGGAAGTGATTGTTCATTTCGCAGCGAACGCGCTCGTCGGCGAGTCGATGCAGAATCCGGGGAAATATTTCGGGAACAACGTCGGGAATGGCGTGAAGCTCCTCAACGCGGCGGTCGGCGCCGGCGTGCGGAAGTTCGTCTTCAGCTCCACCTGCGCGACGTATGGTTTTCCGGACAAGGTTCCGATTACCGAGGACACTCCGCAGCGACCGATCAATCCTTACGGCGAATCGAAGAAGATGTTCGAGAGCGTTCTCGACTGGTATCAGCGCCTGCATGGGCTGGAGTTTGTCGCGTTCCGGTACTTCAACGCCGCTGGAGCCAGCGGGCGCTTCGGTGAACATCATCGCATCGAGACCCATCTGATTCCGAACGTGCTCAAGGTGGCACTGGGCCAGGCTTCGCAGTGCGAGATCTACGGCACGGATTACCCGACCCCGGACGGCACCTGCATCCGCGATTACATCCACATCATGGACATCGCTCAGGCTCACCTGCTGGCGATGGAACCGGGGCGCAAGGGCTTCTACAATCTCGGCAATGGCGACGGCTATTCCGTGCGCGAAGTCATCCAGATGTGCGAAAAGATCTCGGGCAAGAAGATCCCCGCCGTCGAGAAACCGCGCCGTCCCGGCGACCCGCCGCGATTGGTTGCTGCCGCCGACAAGGCGCGGAACGAGCTGGGCTGGAATCCCAAGTACCCCAAGCTCGAGGAAATCGTTTCCACCGCTTGGGAATGGCACGTTCGGCACCCGAACGGCTACCCGGATTAGCCTCAAACGCACTTTCGGTTTCCCAGCCTGTCGCTTCTGAGCCACGAAGTAGGTTCTCCTTCTTTGTCCCTCCGCCATTCTGACCGCCGTTGCAGCCTCAGATGGATCAACAATTTTTGCAACGCGGCCGGCAAATTCCCGATGGAAGCTGTTGAATGCTGGTTGTGCCGTGGTCGGCACGATTCGGGTTTGGCGTATGAACGTGTGTGGCTTGGGCAGTTTGCCAGCGCGGATTTCTTGTAAGGCGTCACCCCAGTTTTCTTCTTTAAGCCTGAGAATGGGCTTTTTTTGTTGGGCATGGAACGACTTGCGGCGTCCGTCGCGAGTCAGTTTGTTCGCCCTTTCAGACACAGGCATCGCACTAGAGACATGAATATTTTCAGTCGATTTCCCCGGGTTTTCGCCCTGATCGCTTTAGCGGGAGCAATGCTGACACCGGCGGGTCATGGGCAAACCTCCGTTTTCACCGAGAGTTTCAACACGGTCTTAACCCCCCGATGGACCGTGGGCGACAGCAACGCGGCTGCGCCGGCGCTGTGGTGGGGTTCCGTCAGCGACCTTTATGGCAGCGTGGCTTCGCGCAGTCGCGGCGGCAAAGGCTACTGCGCCGCCCTGGGTGTGTCTGGCTTCGTCAATAACTCCGAGAGATACAGTAATAATCTGGCGTCTACGATGAGCCGGACGATCAACCTCGCTCCTTACACCTACGCGAACCTGCGCTTCTGGGGGCGGGTGCCTACTATCGGGGCGGGCGACTTGTGGCGCGCTTACATCGACAACGCCATTCTCGTCAGCAGCTCGGCCACCACGACGAACTGGGTTGAGCGTCGCCTGAGTTTGAACGCCTACACGGGCGGAAGCCACCTTCTGCGCTTCGCGTTCATCAGCGATGCGTCGGGCGTGGCGGAGGGGCTTTATCTCGATGATATCGAGGTGACCGGTGCCAACGTCCCGATCACCGAAACGCCATCGAGCTTCTTCGTCGCCAACGATTCCGGCTACGTGATCGATTCCGACGCTTCAAACACCAACGCCGCCTTCAGTCGCGAGACCATCCAGGCGACATCCTACTTCCTATTGGAGAATTTCTCGGGCAACTCGACCAACCTCCCCTACACCTATACGTTCCGCCTGCGTGACACCAACGGCACACTGTTTCCGATCTACAACTCCGGAGGCGTCACGACGAACGTTGGCTACACGCACATCATTACCAACGTCGCCCTGCTCACTGCGGCACAGGAAACAAACCTCATCACCACGGGCTTTCTCAAGCCGGCGGCGCGGTTGAATCATCGCACCTCCTATCGCATTGAACTCTCGGTGACGCGGCCCAACGGCACGCTGGTCTTCAACGCCACCAACGGTCCGCATCAGTTCTACCATTTTACGAATCTCGTCAGTGGCGACGCCGCGCTCAACGCCATCGTGGAAGCTGGCGCGTCCGGTTGGGAACGCACCTGGCTGCTGAACACCGCGCCGGGCACGAACGCATTCCTCATTACCAACGACGTGGTTGTTCATCGGTACGACAGTTTTATTTCGGGAGTTCCGTCGCTGGACGTGCTGCCGTTGCGATTCGACCTCGAGTTGCGCAATGCGGCCACCGACGCCTTGATTCCACTGGCCTACTCCACGACCAATTTCAACTCCATCGCCGCCTCCTACGCGCCCGGCACTTCCAATCCTGTCGAGCCGCGCGTCAACACCAACCAGTATGTCCTCGCAATCAAACCTGCTGCCCAGCTCGACTCCGTCAACGCCACTTACCGCGCCATCGTGCGCGTGAGCTACACGAACCAGACGGGCCAATCCTCCTTCGCCGCCGGCAGCGTGACCAATGCGCCGCAGCGGTTGCTCGCGTATAACGGACGGCTGATCTGCGGCGACATCAATACCACGATGCACGCCTTCAACGCGGCTCCAGTTCCCGGCGTGGTTACACTGACTTCCAACATCGCGACAACCGTTTCCCTTGCAGTGAACGGTGCAACCGTAGATGGAGTGAACGGTCCAACTTTCGGCAACGGCGCGGCGCTTGGCGCCAAGCTGCTGGTCAACGGCGATGCCATCCTCACCAGCGGCGTCCAGATTGTGAACAATGCCGGCGAGGGTTCTGTGGGCAACATCTCGTTTGATCGGGGTCTGGTGATTATCGGCGCACCGGGAGCCACCGTCAGCTCGGTCAATTTCCATATGCCCACCGGATTTGGCTACCACACCAATACCGTTCAAGCCCGCGGCATTCGTCGGTTGCTCACCGAGCTGTCGTTTCCGACAGTTGGTTTGAATCAAAACCTCGCGCCGAAAACCAACCTGACCTTCTATCCGCCCCCGGGTGAGAGCATCTACGCAGTCGAGGAAACGAAGGCCATTTTCATTTTCGCCACGCAGATGGTATGGAACGCCACCTCAGCGCGCTTCGAGCTCCTGTATTCACCGACGATTGCCGAGTCGCTGCACGTCCGCGCGCTTGAGTATGAATTACTCCGGCTGGTTTCCACGAACCTCTACCAGACAAACATGGCGGTGAAGCGATCCAACGATCGCTATCTCAATCACACCTTGAGTTTCACTGGCGCGGCCCGCATCAGCGCCGATGCCAACGGCACCGCGCTGCTCAACGGCACGCTGGCTTTCACGAGCGCGGGTGGATTCCAGACGCATTTCCCGTACGACTCCGGCATTCAATGGTCGGGCGGCGGCGGCTTCATGGTGATCAGCAACGACGTGGTGCTGCAGGGCGCCGGCAGTTACCTCGCGGGCGTTGGACCGGTGTCCGTGCCGTATGTCGGGGATTGCGAAGGGTGTTCCTCCACGCCGCTCACGAATCGCATCGGCATCACGCCGGCCGGCGGGCGACTGTCGTTCACGCGGGATGGTGGACTGATGGCCGGCAACGAGGGGCCAATCCAGTATCTGAACGGCAACGTCGGTCGGATCGCCTGGGGCTACAACGAAGCCGCCAACGACAATGCGCAGGCGGTCATTGGTCCGACGAACGCCGTCTTCGCCATGCCCGGCGCGTTCCTGCGCGGTGGAGACAATACGGCCAGTGATAACGATGGCGCGGCGGTGATTCTCTACACGGGCGGAACCACTGGCAGCGTGAACTTGATCGAGCGTCCCGAGACGGCTCGATACGCGCTCGGCTTTGCGGATTACGCGGGCCTGAACATTCGCGGGATTGCGGACGGGGTGTTTGATGCGCGCAGTTTGATTGCCGGCCAGGCGGTGACGTATGACCTGCGCGGCAATTCCAAGTATTACCTGCGGCTCGGCGGCGTCAGCGGCATTCACAGCGGGGTGGGTGGATCATTCCCGTCCAGCCTGACGTTGTGGGGTTACAGCTTCAATTTTGAGAACTACAGCCTGGCTTTCCTAGACAACGAGAACGTGGCGTCGCGCACCGAGGGGCAGATCAATCTGCCGCATCCTTCGGACATCACGGTTGAGTTTGCGAAGATGATTTTCTCTTGCTCAGGCAAGCCCGAATCCGCCGAGCTGCCGGATCGGACCGGGAACAAATACCTCGCCTACTGGAACGCGGACATCGAAGCGCTGTCGCTGAGTTTCGTCTCGAACATCGGCGCGGAGTGCGATGTGGACGACGGCTTCCTCACGTTGGGCGTTACCGGTCACGCGTCGCCAGTGAGCAGTCCGCTCTACGGCACGCTGGGCTTCTTCCCGAACGGCAAACTCATTTCCAAGTCTGACGGCATCGCGGATCTGGATTCGCGACTGAAACTGCCCACGACGTTCGAGATGAAAGGCTCGTCGAACACGCCCTACCGTGTGACCACGGTCGGCGACGCTTACTTCAACCGTCATAATCCGGGAGCCGCTCCCGATGGCTTTATCACCTTCGCCGGGCAGATGGACGTGCCGTTCTTCGAGGATGTCCGCATGCAAGTCCATGCCAGCGCGCGCAAGCCCTCGACCAATAGTGAACCGCCGGTTTACCTCATGGGCGGATGGACCTCCGATGACACGGCGACGGAGAGCCGGGGCTGGCTGAAGGACGGTGAAACGTATTTCACCGCCGCGTACTTTGACGAGAAGAACGACGGCTGGCCGACGACCGAGCCGCTCGACAAATATCGGGACAACATCGACGATGACCGATATCACCCGCGCGCTCGCAAAGTCTGGCTGGACATTGTGGAGCTAGATTATCCGCTGAAGTGGAAATTCTCTTCGCGAAACTTCGAGTCGTTCGAGCCGGTGAAGTCGCCGCTGATCGTCTTCTCGCTGGAACACAAGGTTCGCAAGATGGACTCGAAGGCGGCCTCGCTCGATTTTGGCGCGAGCTTCGGCAAGATCAACACGGCTGACTTCTTCCTGGACAAGATCGAGGACGCCGGGACGTTCGATGTAATCTCGGAAGCCATCGGCGAAAGCGAGTTTGCCTCGATGCTCGACGGCATGTTGAGCTTGAACAAGCTGCTCGACGCAACCGGCGGTGAGTTGCTGGAGGAGGCCGTGGGGCCAGCGGTGGATCCCGCGCTTGAGACCACCTATCAGGCGCTGAAAAGCATCTACAACAGCTTGCCCGCGGGCAACAAGACAGCCTTCCCGGCGCTGGCGGACAGCTATCTGACAACGAACTTCCTCGGATCCATCTCGAACAAGTTCTACCACTTCACCGCCGGCAGCGCCGAGGCGGTGAGCGTGCTCAAGACGATTTCCGAAGTGAGCCAGAAGGCGTACGACGGCTCTCGTTCCGCGACGAATGCGATGGGCAATGTGTCCAACGCGGTCAAGTCGGCGGTGAAGGCCATCAAATCGATTTCCAACGATCTGGCCAAGGACGCGGAGCCGGTGCTCAACCAGATCGCCGCCGACATTCAGCCCACCCTCACCAGCATCAATGGCGTGCTGCATGAAGTCGGCATCGTCCTGACCAACGTGACGAAGATCTCAAGGCAGGGCGGTGAATGGGCGAATGAAGTGAACCAGATCGCCGTCGCGGGCAAGGCCGTGTTCGGCGAAACCTCCCTTGCCGCCAAGAAGGACATCAAGGCCTACATCCAGAGCTTCGATTACTCGGTGGACAATCCGTTCACCCAGATCAGCAAGGATGCGTTCGTCGATCGCATGCGCCGTGAAGTGCGCGAGGCGTTTCTGGCGTCGTCCGTCTGGGACAAGGTTTTCAAGGGCATCAAGTACCGGATGTTCGATGTCAATGCCGTCTTCCGTTCCGGTGTGGACGGATACTTCGATGGCATCAACGGCATGGTTCGCGCCTCGCTAGCCACGGCATTCAACCTGGCGGATGACAGCATCAACTCCGCGCTCGGTGACGTGGGCGGTTACCTTGGCGCCGCGAAGATTACCGGCAACGCCGAGATCAATGACGACAGTCTGCGCCGGCTGCGACTGGACGCGCAGTTTGAGTTCAAGATGCCGGACAAAATGGTGTTCAAGGCGTTCCTCGAAATTCTGGAGATCGATTCCGAGAACCGCGTGGAGACGTGCATCCCCGCCGGCGGCAGCGGCACGGAAATCACCCTCGGCGCGCTGGAGGTTCCCTTGAGCTGGTCCGCCGGATCGGACGACAAGAAATCCAAGAAGAAGGGAGGCGAGGATGGCTTGAAGGTCGATGTGATCGGTAAGTTCGTGCTCGACGCAGACGGGGATCTTTCCGGCATGGGCGGTTCCATTCTCGCCAACGGAAAAATCACGCTGGGCACCGTGGAGATTAAACAGTTCGGGCTGAACCTCATGTTCGGCGCCACGGAGAACTACGGCGCGGCCCTGTGTCGTGTGCGCGTGAACAACTCAATCGAAGTTGGTGGCGGACTCTTTGCCGGTGTCGCCTGCACTTACGATCCCATCAAGTGGACGCTCGCTGCTGTGAGCCCGAAGCTCGTGGAGCTTGTGGATGCCGAGAAGAATTTTGGCCCGCTGCCCGTGGCCGGCGGGTTGTTCTTCGCCGACGGCGAGTTCCCGATCTGGAGTTACGGCTGCCTGCTGGAGATTCGTGTGATCGCCGGCGCGGGTGCGTGGTATTTCAACGAAGGAAAAAACTACGGTATGATCCTCCGCATCGGCGTGGCCGGCACCGTGGTTTGTGTCCTCAGCGCCGAGGGCGTGGCCACGCTGATTGGCACGCCGTCCGACGATGGCTTCACTCTTATCGGAACCATTGGAGGTGAAGGCTGCTTTGGGCCATGCCCGTTGTGCATCTGTGGCGATTTCGAGGAGGCCGTCAAATACGTCGAGGGCAAGGGCTGGGAGGAAGTGCCCGACAAGGAGGATAAATGAGCACCGCTCCCGCGCTGACGAACGCCAAACTCTTTCACCGAATGAACACGCTCTTTCAAAAACTCACTGCCGCCGCGCTATTGCTGCTTGTGGCCGTCGCCAGTTCGCGCGCCGCCGCGCCGCAGGGCGACATCGGACCATCGATGATCAGCGCCGGCACGACCTGGCATGATGTCCCGTCGGGGAAGGACTGGGCTTACCTCACCTGGTTTAGCACCGGCCCGCTCAACCTCGGCGGCAAGACTTACGCACTCTACGCGAAGCCCGGCCCCATCGGCACGCCCGGCCTGTTCCGCCGCGTCGCCATCTCCTCGCTGCAAACCGACCCGCGCGTGATCGAGCCCATTCTCCAGCGCAGCGTCAACGTCGGGCAGAGCCTCGTCGATCTGGAAACCGACATGAGCGCGCTCTTCGGGAAGTTCATTCCAGCGAACCTGACCCTCGCGCAACAAGTCGCCGCGGTCATCACCGGCACGCTCACCGACGAGAAGCGCTTCAGCAATCTGCTCCTGCTCGGCCGCACGCATCCCGGTATGGCCATGTGCCTCGGCTTCGCCCATGTCGAAACGATTGGCGCGGGCCAGACCACGTTTGAGATTCGTCAGTTTGATGTCGCGGCGGACAAGGACATCGCTGTCGTCGGACGCCTTTCGGTTGAAGCCGGCAATCCCACCGTGCTGCCCGCGCCCGGTTCTCCCGTGCAGATGCCCGCGCCCGGTGCGCGTGGCAACATGAACGTGCAGCTCCGCTGGGCCACGCCCGATCCGCTGCGCCGGCTGATGCTGTTGCAAAACGGCTTCAACGTTTATCGCGTGCGCAAGGACTACGCCGAGGCGCCCGGCCGCAACTGGCACGTCACTCCGCCCGCCGCGACCGCGCTGCTTTCTGCGATGAACAGCACGCAGGCAGTGCAACGCATCAATCCCCGGCCCATTCTCACTTCAACGCTCTTCACGTCGGCGAATGTCGCGAACTTCGATCCGGCCACTGGCGATGAAACGACCATCTATTTGATCGACGACAATCGTATTGGTCATCCCACGCTCCCGCCGCTCTCGCTCGATCATACCAACGGCGCGCGCTTCTACTACTTCACTGCCGCGCGCGATCTGCTCGGGCGCGATGGCCTGCTCTCGCCCGGCGCACCGGTGTTGATCTGCGACAAGCTCATGCCGAACGTCATGGGCCGGATCCGTGTGGTGAATGATTACCTCTACGACGGCACTACGAACCGGCATTCGCTTCGCGTCATCTGGCCGCAAGCTTCCAACGCCCCGACCAGTGACGAGACCATCTCGCGTTACTGGGTTTACCGCTGGGAGAACACCACGCAGATCAACTCGAACCTCGCGTATCCTTCGAACCATCTCGTCGCGATCGTGAATCACATCCCCGGCCTGCCGGAGAATTCCTACCTCGATAACGGCCCCGGTGCGCCGACCGCTCCGGCAGATTACGCACGCACCTTCTGGTACACCGTTCGCGCCGAGGACATCGGTGCGTGCGGCGGCAATCTCTCGCCTCCCAGCGCGGCTGTGTCCGGCACGTTGCGCGAGTACGAAGGCCCGGCCAACCCAATCGGTGTGGTGCGCGGACGCTGCTTGTCGCCGTTCACGCAGGTCAACGTGATGAGCACCAATCCCGCCGCCGGCACTCCGGCTGTGCTCGACTTCGCAGTGGAGTTCATCCGCGAATCGGATCGGATCGCGTGGATGGAAGGCTCAGTGGAGATTCGCAGCGGGACGAACATCCTTACCACAATTGCGACCGATCGGCTTTACTTCCTGCCGTCATCGCGCTCAAACCGCTGGACGTTCAAACTCCCCGGTCAATTTCAGAGCAGCCAAGCGTTCTTCCGCGCACGTTCCGGAATGAACGACGGACAAATTTCCGGCTATCCGCTCGCTGTCGGCACCGTCGGAAAGTTGCAGGAAGATACTGAACTTCAGTTCCGCGCCCGCGCCTATCTCGATACTCGTCGCGACAGCGAATGCGATATCCACATTGCCAACGCGCCCGGAGGTTCGAACAACATCATTCCCATCGAGATCGAGATCGCGCCGACTGCTGGCAGCCGCGAGTATCGCCTCTACCGCCGCGTCAACGACGGACCGCTCCAGCTTATCTGCCAGCGCACCTGGCCGGCGACGAATCCGCCGCCATTGATTCTTTGCTTCGACTTCTCGTTCCCGCCTGGCGGCGGACGCATCTGCTACTACGGCCAGTTGCTGGACGAGCACGGGAATGGCAGCCGCCTGACCCGTCTCGGCTGCAAGCTCGTGGCTCCGGTTCTGCCGCTGCCCAAGCCAATGCTCACGAAGATCGATCCTGCCGGGAACGAAGCCAATCCACAGATGATGCTGCGCTGGTTCTGCCCGCCGTATGGTGTCGAACGTTTCCAGATCGGCATCTTCAAGCCGGTTGGCACCAATCAGTCTGCCAACGCGCCCATCCTGTCGCAGACGTCGATTGAGAAACACATCCTCTCTTCGAACGTGAAGTTTCTCGATGCCTTCACCACCAATCAGGAGACGAACAACACGCCGCCGCCTGCGGGTGAATTCGGCGTGTTCACCACGCCGGTGATTGGCAACGGCTCAGCGTATGGCTCCGGCCCAGAGTTCACACTGCCGGTCAACGTGGCCAAGGGCGTGAAGTACGCCGTGTGGGTGCGCGCCGTCGGCATCACTGGCGAACACGGCGAGAAGAGCAACATCGAGACGTTTTTCTGGGAGCCGCCGGGCACCAACACCCTGCCCACCGTCGCGTGGCCGCAGCGACCATTGCCACCGGTGAACAGCGGGGTGGGCAGCGGATTTGTCGCTTCGTGGTATCAGGGGCAACTGAACAATCTCACCGGCGCGGTCGTGCAGGTGGGGGCGCTGATCGTCACGAACACCGTCGAATCGGGTGGCCCTGGGCTGCCGGCGGCCGGATCGGATTTCCGCGCCCGCCCGCAGACGCTGCTCGGCACGAGCGATCCGATGGTTTACTTGCAGGAGACGCCGATGGGCAAATCCCCATTCCCCTGCGTGCTCTACCGGCACCAGGTTCCGAACGCGAAATTTCCGACAGTCTCAGGCGACATCATTCAATGCTCGCCCATGATGGAGAGCGTCGCTTTTCAGAAATCCGGCACGTCCGCGATCATCTGGGATCCATTCGTGATCTACGATGGCATCGTACAGAATCTGGGTAGCGGGACGATCCGCTACCTCAACACCCTTCTCCGCGACACCCAGCCCGTGCTCGCCGGGGCGCGCTACAAGTATGTGCTCGTGCGCTTTGGCAAGGACGGAGAAATCGCCGAAGTCCTCGCCACCAACGAAATGGAGGTTCCATGAGATTCGCTCGTATGAAGATCGCTTGGTTGCCTTCGCTCGCTGCGTTGCTCTGCGCCGTCACTCTTCAGTCGGCCACGGTTGAAACGCCGTTTGAGTTCCAGCTCGATGCCGATCTCGATGGCGATGGCCGTGCCGATGCCGTCATCGTGGACAAGGTTTCCGGAGCCTTCCGCGCCGGCTACCAAACTGTCCCCGGCGTGCCGGTATGGTCCGAAGCCCGTCCCACGGGCGTGCAGGAAGTCACGGGGGTCAACGCCGGCCGAATCCTCTCGCTCACGCGCGATGCGCTGGCAGTCGTTTCGCCCGCAGCCAATCGCCTCAGCCTGATCGAAGCGACGAACGAAACGTCGCCCGTCCTTCCGCTGGCGGTGTTTGCACCTTCCATCGGGCCAAACGCCGTCGGCGCAATCGACATCGGCGGAGCCGGCAACACCGGGCACGCGGATCTCTATCTCATCACTCGCGAGAATCCCGGTCCGCGCGAAACCGTCTTCCGCAACAACGGCGTGTTGCAAACCTTGCTCGGCGACAATGCGCTCGCCGCGTACCGCTCTAGCCCAGATCGCTTCGAGCTCAAGGCCGGTCAGCCGCTGCGCCTCAGCCTCTTCAACCGCGCCCCCACCGGCACGAACGATTCCTTCATCGCGCTCGACTTCCAAACCGGTGCCGCCGTCGCGCTGTTCACCAATGTCGTCCCACTGGCGAACACGCCGCGCGTCCCGGAGTTCGTCGCCGCGCGTTTTAATGCGCAGCCGCTGGCCCAGGTGCTCTTTTATCAACCGGCGAGCAATGTCCTCGTGCGCCTCCATGTCACCGAACCCGTCTCGAGCAGCTTCAGTCTCACCACGCCGTTGACCTACAATCTCGGCCAGCCAGTTCAGACCGTCACCCTCGTGCCTGGTCCGAGCGACACCCGGCTCCTGGTCCTCTTCGGCGCCAGTTCCACGAACGCTACCGTCGCCACTGTGTTCAGTTATGACGGTACGAACGCGCCTGTCGCCGTGCAGAGTTACACCAACCTCGCCGGCTTCTCCGGCGCGTCGGCGCTGGGCGCGGGCAACCTCGCTTTGTTCGGCAGCGATGGAGCTGGGCGGTCGTCGACGTTCGAAGTGAAGCTGCGCACCGGCGCGGGCTATGTGGATGGCTCGAGCGGCGCGCTGCCCAGCATTTCGCCTTACTCCGGCAGCGCTAACGTTCTTCTGATGAGCGCCGAGCCGTTTGTGAATCCAGCCGCGCGTCCCGTGCGCAACCTGCGCGCCGGCGAGTGGAGCAGCGCTATCGCCTTCACCGGAGCAGCACCGGCAAAAGTGGTGGTGCGTGCGGAACGTTACGGCGGCGTAAGCAATGGTCTTATCAACCCGGTTTCCACCGTGCTCGGGAATGCGCCAGCTGGGATCAACCACGCGCTGGTGAATCAATACACCAATCCGATCTCCATCTTCAGTCTCAGTGCCGCCAGTGGCGATCAGCCGGGCCGCATCTCCATCGCGCCGCCTTCGGGCGAATACCAATCTGCCGTTCAAGTGACATTGACCACGACGCCCGCCGCGTGGATTGCGCGTTACCGTCTCGCGTCTGGCGCACCGTGGCAGACGTATTCGACACCGCTCACGATTTACAGCAACGCTGCGCTGGAATGTTACGCCGTGGACCCGCTGTCGTCTGCGAAGACCGCAGTCGAGAAAGTCGCCTACACGTTCACCGCTCCGGCGAATGTGATCGATTCCGACGGCGACGGCGTCCCGGATGCCGTCGAAGTGGCCAAGGGACTCGATCCACGCAAGGGCGCCGACAGCGATGGCGATGGTTACTCCGATCTGGCGGAGATTCTGGGCAACAGCAACCCGAACCTGATCAGCAGCATTCCCGCGAAGAATCTCGAAGTGGGCGGAAACTTCGAGCGCATCGTGGCGCCGCTGGCACCGAACGGAGCGGGTGCGCTGACGCTGTCGTCCACCGGCATGAACGTTCGTGCGTGGAGCCTCTCCGGCGTCTTCTTGGCGGAGACCACCACGGCGAACCTGTTCCTCCCGGGCGTGCAACCTTCCGCCGCGCGGTTGATCGTCCGGCCGGGTGAAGGTGAGGAGTTCGCGCTGGAGACCACGGATTTCCATTTCGCATTCAACGGCAGCTCCAGCACGCAGAAGTTCGGCCGCGAACTCGTCGGCGCCGTGCGCGTGCCGCCGCTTGGCTTGCCGGAACTTCCGGAACTTGATCCCGCGCTTAGTCCTGCCGCGATTTCGTCTTGGATTCTTGCCTCCTCCAACCTGCTCGTGAACTACCCGCGCCAGCGAGTGACGGGTGAACTCACGCCGCTCAATACCGCTGTGGCCTTGCTGCTGGAGCGCGTGCTAGCCAACGCCCTCGTGCTGCGCGGGACCAACTACGGCACCAACGCGACACTCTTTGGCTTCCGCACGCCGGACGTTACTCGCGTCTCGCTCGATGCCGGCGATTTCGCCACGCTCGAAACCTACGCCGGCCCCGGCGCGCCGGCTTATCGCGCCAGCGTGCTCTTCGACTACCTCGACAATCAGATCCGCTCGAACGCGACTCCGAACTTCGCGGCGTTGCGCGCGGTCACTCACGAATTCTGGCGCGCGAGCTCGGCGCATCACGACTTGTTCACGAACGCGCTGCCGCTGCCGCTGGATGCGCTGCGACAGTTCATGACGGTGGGAACGCTGGATACCAATTACCCGCCGTTCTTCACGCAAGCCGCACAGTTGCCTGCGGCGTTCGCTGCCGTGCAGACCTTGATGGCGAATGCTCCGGTGCGTCCGACCTCGAATATGGTGGCGGAAGTGACCAGCATCTCGCCTGGAGCGCCTACGACATTTCGCGTGCTGGGCACCGCGACTCCGGTGACGTTGTGGAAAGCGGGCGGGCTTCCGTGCGTGCTGCCCACGAGCATCAACCTCGTTCCCGGTTCCCAGCTTGCGGTGTTCGGATTCCCGGATGTACCGGAAGTTCCGGGGACGCTCGGTGTCGAGGTAATCAATCTCGCGCTGGCCAGCGTCCCGGTGATCAGCTCAACGGATCTCGATGGCGACCTGCTGCTCGACGCGTGGGAAAATGTTTTCCTTGGTGGCACGGATAGCGATGCATTCGGTGATACGGATGGCGATGGCTACAGCGACTTGCAGGAACAACTGGCCGGCACGGATCCGAGTAACGCATCCAATGTCCCAGGTGTGCCTCCCGTGAACTTCAGCAATCCGGCGGTGAACCTGGAGCCGTCCGGCGGTCAGCTAAAGATCGTTTTCAACTGGCCCGCGGGTTACGCCGGGTTCTTTAACTTCGGTGTGTCCTCGACGGACGAACTCGGCGGCGCGTTTGTTCCGCTCGGAGCTTCGCCCGCGGTGCAGCGCGTCGGTGACACCTTCGAAGTCACGCTTACGCCACCGGATGGCCAGTGGGGCGATCCTCATCGCTTCTTTATCCTGAACGTTGGCCTGCGTTAATCGGTAGCCGGGTGGGTCACCTTCTTTGTTTCAAACTGCATCCGAAAGTTCACGGCAGGCGTAGGATGTCGTGAAATGAAAGTCGGCGATTGTCATCGGCGGACGGCGTGGCAGGGTGTTGGCGAAACCTTGAAGCTGGGAATCAGGAATTTTGTCGCCGCGTATTTGATCCTCTGCCTGGCGTTCGCCGGGGCAGTGGGCCTCAGCCCGTGGCTGCATCATTGGGTGGAACACGCTGGTGAAGGAAGTGCGCATGTTCACGGTCCACGGGGACATTCTCACCACCCTTCCGCAGCAGCTTCTTCCCGCGAAACTCAAGGTGAGCACCTCGATCATCCGCACGCTCATCCGCATTCGCTGGAGAACGTCGTCCGGACTGCGCGTTTGTTCGTTCATTCGGAAGGTGCGTTTCCTGCGGTTGATGTTCTCGTCGTTCGCGCCTGGCAAAGTTTTCGGGCGCTGGTGGCAAATGGCGATTCTTCTAAATCGAACGAGCGTTCCGGCGAGGGCGAGCATCATCACGAAAGTCTCGCCGCCTCGCTGACGAGCGGGTTGATCGACACTGCGGAACCGCTGGTTGAATTTCTTCCTCCTCAGAGACAATCGTCCGCTAGCGCATCGGTTCTCATCAGCCGGGTGGTGGCGTTCGATTGGAATTCCGTTGCCGCCCCCCGCGGTCCACCCCTGCTTCACGGTTGATTCGAAGTGATTCTCGCCGGACGGCGCTCGCGGCTTTGCTGCGCCCTGCTGCCGGTGCGATCGGCGAATCTCCATCTCCCCTTCCTTAAAAGTCTCTCCGTGCATTCTGCGGACATCGGTGTCCTCAACCGTGATGCGCCGCGAGAGCCAGCAACAGCGCCGGACTTCTGACGTGGACGGAGTTCCACCGTTCCGGTGGCTGGGCTGAACCGTGAACCAAACTGAAACCAATGTGTCCGTCATGAAGAAACAAAACTGCAGTCATTCCCGCCGGGGCGTCCGGCAATATCGATCTCCCAGCTCACTCGCTCCCTTCCGCGCCACCGCGGTCGCGCTGACTTGTCTCATTTGCAACTCTGCCTCGGCGCAATCCACCGGCGCCTCGCCGGGATTTGCCGCAACCAACTCTCCAGTGCGCCTGCCTGAGGTTCTCGTGCAAGGGCGCGAGGACAGTCTTGTCGGCGTCGCGGAGTCCGCGTCGCAAGGCACCGTCGGTGCCACGCAACTCGAGCGCAGAACGCTTTCGCGTCCCGGTGAAGTGCTCGAAACCGTGCCCGGATTGATCGTCACGCAACACAGCGGCGCGGGGAAGGCGAACCAGTTTTTCCTGCGCGGCTTCAATCTCGATCACGGTACCGACTTCGCCACGAGCATCGACGGGATGCCGGTGAACCTGCCGAGCCACGGCCATGGTCAGGGTTACACGGACCTCAACATTTTGATTCCGGAACTGGTCGAGCGCGTGAACTTTCGCAAGGGACCGTACTTCGCGGACGTCGGCGATTTCGCGTCCGCCGGCTCCACGGACTTGCAGCTGTATCGCGTGTTGCCGCAAGGCATCGCACAGGTCGAAGGCGGCAGCTTCGGGTTTGCGCGCGGGGTGTTTGCCGATTCGCCGAAGGCCGGACCCGCGAATCTGCTCTACGGCTTGGAGCTGTATCACAACGACGGTCCGTGGCGGCACGCGGATGATTATCGCCGCTACAACGGCGTGGTGCGTTACAGCGTTGGCGACGATGCCAACGGCTGGAGCATCACCGGCATGGGCTACAAGGGCGACTGGGACGCGACGGATCAAATCGCCCGCACCGCGCTCGCGGAGCCGGGCTTCGGGCGGTTCGATTCGCTCGACACGACGACCGGCGGCAATTCGCAGCGCTACAGTCTCGCGGCGGAATGGCATCGCGCGGATGAAAAGTCTACGTCGAAGCTGATGGCGTATGGTTTTTTCTACGACCTCGATCTCTTCAGCAACTTCACCTACTTCAAGGACGCGGTGGAGGGAGACCAGTTCGAGCAGGCGGACGAACGCTGGGTGGGCGGCGCGAAGGCGAGGCACACGTGGTTCGGGACGTTGTTCGAGCGCGACATGGAAAACACCGTCGGCCTGCAACTGCGCAGCGATTCGATCGACAACGGGCTGTTCCAAACTGTCGCGCGCCAACGGACGGACAAGACGGCGCAAGCTGGCGGTGGAACGATTCCGGCGGTGACGCGCACGGATGACATATGGGAGACGAGTCTCTCGCCATACGTGGAGAACAAGATGCAGTGGGGCGAGAAGTTTCGATCTGTCGTCGGGGTGCGCGCGGATTGGTACTACTTCGATGTGGAAGGAAATGATCCGGCGAACTCCGGTCACGAGGACGACGCCATCGTCAGCCCGAAAGGCAGTTTGATCTTCGGTCCGTGGTCGAAGACGGAGTTATATCTCAGTGGTGGACTCGGCTTCCACAGCAACGACGGTCGCGGCGTGACGGCTCCGAGCGATCCGGCGGATCCGTTGGTGCGAACTTATGGCGCTGAAGTAGGCGTGCGCTCGACGCTGGTGCCCGGTCTGCAAAGCACGTTGTCGGCGTGGTGGCTGGACATTGATTCGGAACTCGTCTTCGTCGGCGACGCGGGTGAGACGGAGGCGAGTCGGACAAGCCGTCGCTATGGCGTGGAGTTCGCGAACTACTACACGCCGGTGCCGTGGATGACGCTCGACGCAGACTTCTCGTTCTCGCACGCGCGCTTCCGCGACACCGATCCGGCAGGGCGACACATTCCAGGATCGGTTGAGACCGTCATCGCGACCGGCATCACGTTCCAGCAGGAGGGTGAACGCGGATTCTTCGGCGGATTGCGTCTGCGTTACTTCGGGCCGCGTCCGTTGGTCGAGGATGACTCGCAGCGTTCGAGTGAGACAGTGTTGTTGAGCGCGAATGCTGGGTATCGGTTCAGCCGCAATTGGACGCTCTCCGCGGAGGCGTTCAACTTGTTGGACCGCGAGGACAGCGAGATCGATTACTTCTACGAGTCGCGTCTCGCGGGCGAGCCGGCTGGTCCGGACGATGGCGGTTATGCGCGAACGCACTTTCATCCCGTGGATCCCATCTCGTTCCGCATCGCGCTGACCGCGCGGTTCTAAGTCGGTCTTCACCCACGCGATGCCAATGCTTTCATCCAATCTGCGGGAGTTCCACTCCGGGCGATTGAGTGGGGCGTTGCGCATCGCTCTGGGGGTTTCGCTGGCGCTGCACTTGGTGGCCGCGGTTTCGGTGAAGTTGCTTTGGAACGGGAATGGTTCGGGAACCAAACCGAGCGAACCAAACATGGCAGTGGAATTTTCCGAGGAGACTGCTGCCGTCAGTGCGGAAGCGGAGATGGCCGCACCGGTGCCGGTCTCCGAAGCGAAGGAAGATCCAAAGGCGCCGCCTGCCGACGTGGCATCGACCGTGAAGATTTCAGAATCGGTTTCGCAGCCGCCGCCGGGTTCCGTTTCTCAATCGGAGGTGACGATCCCCGTTGTCGTGGATTCGAATGTCGTCGCGACTGCGGGCAGTTTGTCTCGGACAGTGGGACCGGCGTCGTCGCCGCGAGTGGGAGAGGGGGCGCGTAATTCGAATCAGATAGCTGCAGTGGCGCCGGTGAATCAGGCGTTGGGGATCGTGACGGCCAAGGGCGGGCCGGGAGTTTTGGCACGGCCGGTTTATCGGAAGAATCCGGAACCCGCGTATCCCGCTGCGGCGCGGCGACGGCGGCAGGAAGGTGTGACGTTGCTGGCAGTCTCGGTTTCGGCTTCTGGTCGCGCGAGGCGCGTCGTGGTGAAGGAGTCCTCTGGTTACCAGATGCTCGACGACGCGGCGGTCAAGGCGGTGGTCGATTGGGAGTTCGAACCGGCCCGAGCAGGGACGGCGGCCGTTGAATCCGAGATCGAAGTTCCAGTTCGATTCCAGTTAAAGCGCTGAGGCCGGCGATGGCTGGAGGTCAGGGCTGGCGGCTGGTGGCCTTCTTCTTGTCGAGGACGCGGCGAATGGCGACGCAAAGCTGGTCGAGCACCATGGGTTTGTGGAGGAAATCGGAGAAGCCCATTTGCAGGGCCTGCTCCGACGTAAATCCCGTGGTGTAACCGGTGCAGACGACAATCGGAAAGTGAGGGCGAATGGCAAAAATCTCTCTCGCGAGATCAGCTCCGGACTGGCCGGGCATGGAGTAATCCGTGATGACGAGGTCGAAATCGTCCGGGGCGTTTCGGAAGAGCATCAGCGCGCTGGCGGCGTCACTGCAGGCGGTCACTTGATAACCGGTGCGGCGGAGAACCTTCTCGCTGACGGCCAGCAGTGACCGCTCGTCGTCGACCAGCAGGATGCGTTCGTTGCCTCCGAGCAGGGGTTGATTGGGCGGGCGGTTGGATTCTCCGGCGGCTTGCGTGGAGCCCGTGGCGGCGGGCAGAAGGATCGTAAAGGTGGAGCCTTTGCCGGGGGAGCTTTCGACGCGGATGATGCCGCCGTGTGCGGAGATGATTCCGTGGACGACAGACAGTCCGAGTCCGGTGCCTTGGCCGGGTCCTTTGGTGGTGAAGAATGGCTCGAAGATGCGTTCGAGCAGGGCAGCGTCCATGCCGCAACCGTTGTCACGAACCTGAATCAAAACCTGGGATCCGCTGCTCGCACGCGGGCGTCGCATTTCAGGTAGGCTCTCATCCGTGTGCTCGCGAACGAGGACTTCGACGAGGCCGGGTCGTTCGCCAATGGATTGTGCGGCGTTGGTGACGAGATTGATGAGGACCTGCTGGATCATCGTGGGGTCGACCAGGACGTTGGGCAGCGGGCTGGCGACGGAGCTGCGCAGTTCGACGGACGACTTGAGCGTGGCGCGAAGGAGGCGGATGGACTCGGAGACGATGGGTTCCAGCGGGATGACCTTGCGCTGGTATTCCTCGCGGCGACTGAAGGTGAGGATTTGCTTCACGAGGTCTTTGGCGCGATGGCTGGCCTTGAGCAGATCGTCCAGGTTGGCGAGGGCGGCGGGATTGTTGATGGAGTCCATGCGCGCGAGTTCCGCGCAGCCGATGATGGCGCCGAGGATGTTGTTGAAGTCGTGTGCGACGCCGCCGGCGAGCGTGCCGATGGCTTCCATTTTTTGGGACTGCCGAAGCTGGACTTCGAGTTTGCTCTGGATGACATCGGCGCGCTTGCGCTCCGTGATGTCGCGGAAGTTGCAGACAATCGCGTGCAGGTCCGGATCGTCGAGGCGATTGGTGTCAGCGCTTTGCATCCAGCGCGTGGAGCCGTTTCGATGGCGGACACGGTATTCCAGTTCGGAGTGTGCGCCGGTGTTGCGCTTCAGGAGGTCCTGGTGTGTAGAGTAAACGCCGAGGTCTTCCGGCAGGACGATCTCGCTGGCGGGTCGGCCGGTAAGCTCTTCGACGGTGTAACCGAGAATGCGGGTGACGGCCGGGCTGATGTAGGTCCAGACGCCGTCGGCGTCGGTCAGCGCGAGGCAGTCGAAGGAGTGTTCGATCGCCATGCGGAAGCGGGACTCTGCGAATTGGAGCGCGGCAAAGGAGCGGTTCCGTTCGATTTGGACGCCGGCGGATTCGGCGAACAGGCGCAGAATGTTTTCGTATTCGGGCGGCGGGTTCCAAGGTTGATCGTGGAGCACGGCGACGAGCCCGATCGGATTCCGGGCGCCATCGAGGATTCGAATGCCGAGGTAGCTCTCGATTTTCAGGGCGGCGAGGGTTGTGTCATCCGGGTACATTGCTGATGCGCGGCCGGTCACGAGCACTGACTCCCTCGCAATCACTTCATTGCAGGGGCTGCCCGGGAGGGCTTTTTCGAAATTCTCCAAGGGTTGGCCATCTGCACTGACGCCGAGTGTTTTAATGGTGTAGGGCCTGCCGGGAATCAGCGCGGCGACGGAGGCGTAGCGAGTCTGGAAGAGTCGGGCCAGTTGCTGCGCGAGGTTGACGTAGAACTCGGTGTTGTTGGTGGCATTGATGGTGGCGACTAGGGCTCGCAATCCGCTTTCAATGCGGCGCCTGTCCGAGATGTCGTGGTTGATGGCGAGAAGGCAGGCTTCGCCCGCAATAGTGATAGGTTCCACCGAGGTAATCATCGCGTGAGTGCGTCCCGCTTTATCGACGAACGTGCATTCCACGTCGCGCGCAAAGCCGTTCCTCTCCACGGCGCTCAGCAACTCGGCGCGTTGTTCGGGCTGAGCCCACAGACCCAGCGTGAGGGCCGTCTTTCCGAGAGCCTCCTCTTTTGAGAAGCCCATGATCTCGGTGAAGCGCGCATTCACATCGAGATAGCATCCGTCTGAGCGGCGGCTGATCACCGTGATCGCCGGGCTTAGTTCGAACGCCTTCGCGAAGCGTTCTTCGCTCAGCCGGAGCGCTTCTTCAGTCCGCTTGCGGTGTGTAATGTCCTGGAAGGCGCCGTGGAGACGGACCGCTCGGCCATTGAGCATCTCCGCGGTGCCTTGCGCGCGAACCCAGCGGTGATTGCCTTTGGCGGTCACGAACGGGAGTTCTAAATCCCAGGGCTTTCCGAACTCCGCGCCGTCGCGTACCGCTGCACCGATGACAGGGCGGGCTTCCGGGGCGTAGAACTCGATGGCAGATTCGACACAAGGATTGACCCCCAGCGGCAACTCGTGAATTCGGTAAACCTGATTGGACCAGATCAGGGAGCCATCCCGAAGATCGAGGGACCATGCCCCGATCTCTGCCAACTGTTCCATTTCATTGAGCAGGTCATTCTGTTGGCGCAATGCTCTCTGGCTGTCTTGAATTGATTCCTCATCCAGTGATCGGCGGATGCAGATCGCTGCGGTGTGTGTTGCGGTCTGGAGGAGGCGTTGATGTTCCTCGGTGGGACGGCCCGGCTTGTGGTAGTACATCGCGAATGTACCGAGCAGCCGTTGTTGGGCGTCGAATATCGGAGTCGACCAGCAGGCGCGCAGGCCGTGTGGTTCGGCGGCGTCCCGGAAGGATGCCCAGCGAGGGTCGGTGAGGATGTCTTCCACGAACACCGGTTCTCCGAAGTGGGCCGCTGTGCCGCACGAGCCGACGCTCGGGCCGATGGTCACACCATCAATTTGGCGGTTGTAGGCATCCGGCAGGCTGGGGGCTGCGCCGTTGTAGAGGTGCTTGCCGTCCTTTGACAGGAGCAGGATGGAGCACAGCATCCCTTCGGCCTGCGCTTCAATGGCGGAGACCAGTTCTGTGAGGGTGTCCTTCAGCGGCGCTCCCTGGGCGATCATCTCGAGGACAAGATTCTGAGCGCGGCGCAAAGACTCGGCCTTCTTAAGGTCGGTAATGTCGTTGTTGATCCCGAGCAGACAGGACTCGCCTCCGATCACGATCGTTTCGATCGAAAGGAGCATGGTGTGGCGGGCTCCCGATTTGGTGCGGAAACCACACTCGACGTTCTGGATCGTTTGTCCGGCTTCGAGCTGCGCCATAATCTCGCAGCGCTGGTTCGGATCCACCCAGATGCCGAGTTCGAGGGAGGTTCGGCCAATGATCTCCTCGCGCGTGTAGCCCATTACCTGGACGAAGCGCTCGTTGACGTCGAGGTATCGAGCGTCGGACTTGCGGTTGATGACTACGATGGAGGGACTGGCGTGGAATGCCTTGGCGAATCGTTCCTCGCTCTGGCGAAGCGCTTCCTCGCGTTCCTTTTGCACTGTGATGTCGATGAACACGCCGCGGAGCAGTCGCGAGCCATCACTGCGTGTTTCCACGGCGACCTTGTCATCGATCCAGACGTAGCTGCCGTCTGCCTTGGCGAAGCGATATTGCAGTTCGTGGTTGAGGCCCTTGGTTGTTTCGACGACGCAGAAATTGATGGCGAAGTCCCGATCGTCGGGATGGATGTGATCCTGCCAGAAGCCGGGCGTGAGCCAGTCTTCTATGGCATAGCCGAACCGGGCGGCCTGGGGCGACACGTAGAGCATCCGGTCCAGCATGGGATCAAACTCCCAGACGGTCGTGTTAATCTGCTCCACGAGGAGGCGAAACCTTTGTTCATTCTCCGCCAGCGTCTGCTCGGTGTGTTTGCGCTCGGCTATCTCCCGGCTGAGCTGGGAGTTGGAGCGCTCCAGCTCTTGCGTGCGCGCGGCGATGCGACGTTCCAAATCCGCGTTGAGATCCCGAAGATCACTCTCGGTGGCCGTTAGACGGTGGGTGGAGTCCTTGAGCCGCCGGTGGGCAACGCCCAGCGCAATGAGGCCCGCGCCGAGGAGCGCGGCAAGCGTGCTCGCGATGATGTAGAGTTTCTCTGCGGAAAGCGGAGCAGGGTTTACAATTTCCAAATCGGACGGCTGGTTGATGAGCACTCGCGGTGAGGCGTCCAGACCGACGTCTGCCGTTTGCATGCGGAGCACGCCGGTGAGGCGCACCTGGGCGCCGGCGGCGAGCATGCGGACGGAGCGCTCGCTATTGAAACGCAGTCGGGCTTCAAAGCTGCGCTCGCCTTCCCGGAAGACGAGGATGTCCCCATAGTAACTGGGGACGCGGTGGAGAAACGTGCCTTCGGTTTGAACCATCTGCCCGTGGCGGTGGGGATCGAACAATTTGTCCATCGGCAACTTCTCGGCCTTTGGGATCGCTCCGGGACGGGAGGAGAGGATTTGCAGGAGCGAGAGTCGAGATTCGCGTCCCTCCTTGTTCTGAACTCCGAGCACTTCCAGTTCGTCACCGCGATGGATGATTCGAGGTGACGAGAGGCTGACGTTGATGCCGCCGTGGTCGTCCGCCAGCCAGAAATCGTTCGTGCCGCCGATGACGACGACTCCGCGCACGCGCAACAGCTGATTGGTGCTGGTTCGCAGGTCCGACACAGTCCGCAGCGGCAGCGTCGTCGCGATATCGTTCGCATTTGAGATGACCCGGAACATCCCGGCCTGGGCCGAAAGAAGTCCCACCCCGGAAATCTTTCTCTGATCGTTCATCTTGGGTCCATACACGCCTTGGAGCTCGACATGACTGCCAAGCAGGGTGGCGGGGTGGATGTTCGAGATACCGAGCACCGAGGCTTGGATGGTGCGTCCTTCACTGATCAACCGCAGGTCGAGGAAGGGGGTGGGAATGTTCTGGGTGACGGCGGAAGCGACATGCCCGGAGACTTGGACCAGATCGCCGTCGAACTCTCCCTTCCATAACTGGGCGGCCGAAGCCGGCTGGCTGGTCGGAAGTTTACCCGGGCCCAAATCAGTCAGACTCTTGACGATGACCACGGGAAGGTAGGCGCCCGGAGTGGTGCTGCCTTCCAAATCGACAAGATGACCGGCGGGCGGAAAGGTGACGAGGCCGGCTGGTTCACAAAAGATGCCGCCCGTGTCGTCCTGCACGAACAGCAGGCGCCACCAGGGTTGGGAGAAGGTGACAATGCCGCGAATCTTGACGGGAAGCTGCTGGGCGGCGTCGTTCGGGGCAAGCTGCTGAACAGCGAGCGTTGTCGCAATCGGCGTGGCGCCAGAATTTCTTTCGGGAGGTGATGACGGAGTCTGCGCGTCCAGACGGAGGCAGGATAGGAATAAGCAGACCCAAGCCCAGCGGCAAACCGAAGCATTCATGCTGAGAAATGAAAACATACCTGCTGATCTGAGTCAGCAACTTCGCGTTTGTTCCAAAGGCTCATCGAGTGCGCCCGGATTATTTGCCCAATCGGTCGAGAAGATTTCTGGTGATCTGTTCGACGGACTTGTCGCCTCCGCGCAAGCCGTGAGCCCAGTCCGTGGTGCCGGAGGTGAATACCGTGCCGCCCCGGGTGTAGACTCCCATCACAGCGTTTCCGGTGCGGCCCTTTTCCCAACGCTCATACCATTCCGCGTCGTCCGGGTGCCAGCGAACGGGGCAGGTGGAAAGCACGGTAAACGTCTCAGGCGTGCCGTCGCGATGAGTGGCAAAGGGCAGGCCATCGCGCCACGTCAGTTCGCAGCCGTCGCATTCGTAGCCGACGATCGTGTCCTTGCCACCGAACTTGTCGTCGCGTTTAAGGTTCGTTCCCGAGAACACCCAATGGTCTGGTTGGTGGACGGTGAACTCAGCCGGGTCGTCCATGAACTGACCGTGACTCTTTCGGTAGCCACCCCAGAGAAAGCCGACTCCCGTGAGGTTGTTCTCAGGGCGCTTCACGAGGTGATGACTCCAGAGTGAAGAGAGGGTCTTGTGATCGCCGAATTTGAACACAGGGTCTTGAAAGTAATTCTGTTTCCAACAAACGAGGGCGTTCCCGTCGTCCTCGCTTCGGACCTGCCAGCACACGGCATTGCCGCTGAAGAAGGCCATGTTGCCACCGCGACCGATGTAAGCCTCCGCAGCATCGCGCATCGGTGCAGACCAGTATTCGTCGTGGCCCACGCTGACCACGAGTTTATAGGCGTCGAGCAGGCGGGGAATGAGTTCGAGATCGTAATTCACCGCGTAGTCGAGCTCGTAGCCATTGCGTTCCGCCCAGACGACGAATGCGTGTTCCCAGTTGAAGAATTGCGAGCCGCCCGGCCGATGGAACGAAACCCGGCTGCCCTGGTTTTTGGCGCGTCCGTTGTAAGCATAAAGACTGAAGCCGCCCCAGTTGTTGTAGGCATTGTAGGTGTTGGCAGAGAGCTGGAGCAGTATCTTGCTGTTGCCTCCGGGAACTTTCGGGCGCACGACGAAATGGAGGTCGCTTTCCGCGGTGCGACGGCCTCGATGAGTGTAGCCACCACCGCCATCCTCGGCGCGAAGCGAAGCGACATAGTATCCGCTACGCCAAGTGTCAGCGATGGGTACGCGCAACGTCACTGGCCAGCGACAGCCGTGAGACGAAGCGTCTTCTGGAATGGGATGTTCGGTACCAGTCACATTTCGCTTGGTCCAGACCAGCTCATTGGTGGCGCCAATGCGGCGGAGCTCGATCGAGAATTGCGCGGCGCTGGTGGAGATGTGGAGCTCTGCATCCTGACCGGCGGCGTAGCTCATTCGCCCGGCGTAGCCTTCAATAAAGAGCGACCGGGGCGGCTGGGCGAGCAATTCAGGAAAGGCGAGCAGCGAGAGGCAAACCAGCAGGCAGAGTGAAGCGATGCGAGACATAGGATCGTGTCGTGGTCGGACGAATCATGATCACGAACCGATGGGAAGGCAATTGCGATGCTGCGAAATGGATTTTGTGCGGGCGCGGTGGATCCCGGGAGGCTGGAGTGGGTGCGGTTGCGGCAACTACTGCGCGATGATCCGGAGGCTTCGCGGGGCGACGGGTTGGACGGGTGCGCCGTTCGTTGGTGCCACGCCTCCGGTCCAGGGATGAGGGTAGGGAAGACTCCAGGACGAGTAGGATCCGGAAGGTGCCCGGGTGAAGAAATGAGTGTTCAGAACAATTTTGCTGGCGGCACCTGGATCGACGATTGGTGCCATCGGTGACGTTCCGGAAGGTCCTTCAAAATTCTGGAAGACGTAGGTGTTCTCGACTCGATCAATGGGAGGATTCGCCGAGTCTTCCTCGCGGAGGTAGACGTTATCGAGGACATCGAATCCGGTGATGGTGTTGGAGTAGACGAGGAGTTGGCCTCCGCGGACGTCCACGAACTTCCCGTAGAAGGTGGCTGGCGGTACGATGGTGAAGTTCACTTTGTAGATTTGGCCTCCGCAGACGCCGCGCAGGTTTGCGATGCCGGGATCGTTCCCGTGGTAATCGAACGCAGGAGCGATATTGAGTTTGCTAACCTTGATGTTGCTGTGGCGAACGATGTAGCTGGCGGCTTCTTGCGAGGAGAAGAGGACGATGGATGATCCGGCGGAGGAGGTCATGTTGGGCGTGATCTCAATGCCGCAATCTTCCCACACGACGTAGTTGGTGCTGTTGAAGGGAAGGGGATATTGCTCAGCACGCACCACGCCGCCCCCGGGGGAGTAGCCGAAGTGGCGTCCCATGTGGGAGCAGTTGATGAAGATACAATGGTCGATGAGTCCGTAGCCGTTGAAAAATGTCCCGTCTGCAAGTTCGCGAATCAGCAGGTGCGAAAGGCGGACGTATTTGGTTTCTGTCGAGACGCCTTGCCCGTTGTTCCCTCCCGGGATTCCAGTGATCTGCAGATTGCTGATCGTGGTAAAGGCTCCCGTAACATTAAAGGTAGCATTGCCACCGCTGATGTTGGTGATGATGCAGGTATTGCTCCCCATGCCGGAAATGGTGACGGAGGCTTTGGAAAGGTTCAACGGGCCCGTCCAGGCATTGCTCCCGGAAGGAATGAGAACGGTGTCACCAGATGAAGCTGAGCTATAAGCCGTCTCCACTGCTGCCCGCGCGGCTGAGTTCGCAACGATGGTTCTCGAGGCGGGAAAGAGTGGATAGGTGGCACCAGTGACATCCCAGATGAGATCATCGAAGTAGGTTGAAGAGTTCTGAACTGCGCCGCCGTGATTATCGTAGCGGCCGATGCAAATGTTTTCAGCATCGCGACTGAGTGTGACGTTGGTGCTGGTACCGACGAGGAGCCAGGTTTCTGGATCGTAAACCTTGAGGGTCGCCACGAGGATGGCCTTATCCCACAGGCACGTTATCCAGTACGTTTTGTTCTGTGCCACTGGCACTGGAACACCCAAGCCTGCTCCACCAGGGCCCACGTTGTTTTGGTCCAGCGTGTGGACGCGATAGGCGAGACCAGAACCGCGGTCTTGAAAGTTGACGACGAGGAAATCGCCACCGGCTTCAACCGCGACGAAGTCAAAACTGTGGTCCATGCTACGGAATCCGGACAACCGCATGTAGAGACCGAACGAGAGTTTGGGAGTCTTTTGGGCAAACTTGTAGGTGGCGAATTGACGGAAGGCTGTATTGGTATACACGAAGCTTCTCGACGATTGAGTGTCGTTGTAAATCGAACTCCCCACGGTCAGCGGCCGGAGCAGCGGTCTCTCGAACGAAGTGCTGACCAGCAGGTTAGTAAGAGGGGTATTCACCGACCATGCCCCACCGGTTCCCCGGGTTGCTGCGTTTAGGATGTTGGTGGTAACGGCCTCGCGGTTCGATCCGCCCTCCATATCCAAATAGCCCGAGATCGCAGCACGACTCAGGGGCTGTAATGAGAACAAGAGAAACAAAATCAAGATTCTCACGGGGTACGACTTGGAGGGGAGCTGTAAAGAGGGTTTATGAACCGTAAACAAGATTGGCGCTGTCAATCTGGATGATTCTGGGACACGAAACCCACTGACACCCGGGAGCCGGGAGAATATTCGCAGCGGTTGGCCAATGGTGTTTGCGCGTGATGATCACAGTTGATTCGATACTTCAGTCGTCAGTGAACGACTATCTGTCATCTCAGCACACCACAGGCCAACCTGCAATCTGGAAGTATTGCCAAGTGGAGGGCGACAAACGCTCATGCGTGTCCCGCGCATGATCTTGCGGGTTTGACCCCTGCGGGGCATTCGGCGAAGGATTGGCCATGCCTTCAAAGGTAACTCCGCAAACAGTGAACGGATGGGAGGCGATCTACAGCGGACTGGTGGGTTTGTTTATCGCATTTGCGCTCATCAAGTGGGGGAATCCCGTGATTATGGACGCGCAGATTGCCACTCCTTCCAGTTATTTGGAAGCGGTCCTTGCACCTTGGCCGATGGCATGGGCCTATCGATTTGCGCTGGTCGTCCTGCTTGGCGGCCTTTTCTTTGCGAAGAAAGTTACCGGAATCTCGAGGGTCTGGCTGGCCCTGCCCTTGGTCTGGTTTGGTTTGCAGATCATCTCCGCCTTTTACGCAGTCGATATGGCTCGTTGCTGGGCGGTTATTCCGCATTTCGGGGTTGCGGTTGCGATGTTCTTTGTCGGTGTCTGCTCGTTCACTCACATCTCCCGGTTCGGACCTTTCTGGATGGCATTGTTGGGATCGTTCGCCGTCCTTCTGCTGATTGGTCTCCGACAGCACTTCGGAGGATTGGAGGAAACTCGTCGATTTCTCTATTCGTTGCCCAATTGGAATGACCTTCCCCCTGAGTTTCTGCAAAAGATCGGGAGCAATCGCATCTATGCGACGTTGGTTTATCCCAACGCCTTTGCTGGCGCGTTGCTTCTCTTAACTCCCGTTTCGATGGGGTGTTTGGCGGGTGCGATTCGCGGTTTTTCAACCACTATTCGGTGGTTGGTCCCAACGGCAATTCTTGGACTTTCGATCAGCTGCCTTTATTGGTCGGGTTCCAAGGCGGGATGGCTGATCGCCCTGATTCAAATCGCCGCCGGGCTTCTTCGCCTCAAGATTTCCGCTAGATGGAGGGTTTTCGTGATTTCTGGGCTTATTGCCTCGGGGCTGCTGGGTTTTGCCTTGAAGTATCACGACTACTTCCGGCGCGGAGCGACGAGCGTGTCCGCTCGGGTGGACTATTGGCAAGCAGCCTGGATAACGATAAAGGATTTCCCATTTGTCGGATCCGGTCCGGGTAGTTTCATGGTTCGGTACAAAGAACTCAAAGATCCCAAGTCCGAGATGACTCGGCTCGCTCACAATGACTACCTTCAACAGGCATCCGACTCTGGAATCGTAGCTGGGTTGGCGTTTTTGGCGTTCTGGTCAGCAGGCCTTGTTTTACTGTATCGGAAAAGTAGAGGTGATTGGCTGGCGTTTTCGGTGTTTCTCGGGTTGCTTGGTGTTTTTTTGCAGGGATTTGTGGAATTTGGACTCTACATTCCTGCGATTAGTTGGCCCAGCTGGTTCTTGTTGGGTTGGTTTGTAGTGCGCGCAAATCGGGTCGACAAACCTGGGTCTCATTCCTAGTCTTCGGCCAGCCGATATGAAGATTCTCTTCCTCAATGGACCAAACCTGAATCTGCTTGGACAGCGCGAACCGGAAAAATACGGTCGAACTACATTGGCCGAGATCGAAGCATTGATTCGGCGCGAGGCGAAAGTTCGATCTGTTGAAGTTGATTTCAAGCAGTCGAATGTCGAGGGCGAGCTGGTTACTTGGATTCAAGAAGCGAAGGGAGTTTTTGATGCCATCGTGATCAACGCGGCGGCCTACACCCACACCAGTATCGCCCTTCGGGATGCGATTGCTGCGGTTGCGATCCCTACGATTGAAATTCACCTGTCGAACATTCATGCGCGCGAAGAGTTCCGTCACCGTTCTCTTATAGCGCCTGTCTGTCGCGGCCAAATCAGTGGATTCGGTGCGTTCTCCTACGTTTTGGGCCTGATTTCTGCCGTTAACATTAACGAATAGCCGTCTGATCGCGGTTTTGAGGGTTTTCTTACGTCAGGAGTGAGTGCTTTTTCGTGGAGGTTGCAGGCGGTTTTACTTCTTGACGGCTTATTTTGCTGTCCCTACCGTGCCGGCGATTTCGGAATTTTGTCGTAAGCAGTGTCACCTGTCGGTCACTGCTTTTTTGCTTAATGAATACTGAGAAACAGCACGAGTTTAGTTGCAATAACCCCCGGAGGACTGCGTGGACCTGAAGGATATCAAAGCCATCATCGATCTCATGAAGAAGAACTCAGTTTCAGAGTTCGAGCTCGAGCGGCAGGATTTCAAGATTCGCCTGAAGCGTGGTGGTGTGCAGGTCGCTCAATACGAAGATGTCGCGGTTCCGCTACCCGCTCCTTCGTCCGCACAAATTCCAGGAG
>CAZBIC010000021.1:118878-127623 GCA_964491875.1 uncultured Bifidobacterium sp. | reverse complement strand
TGGATTGGCTTGGGCGATGACATCACTGGCAGACAACACAAACTCATCGCCCACCGGTCCGCCATCGGGAGTGAAAATGCGGGCAATCAAATCCACGCGGAAATTTGCCCTCCAGTCCGAAGTGGCCGGGAATTCACAGACCCATACAACGACGACGTTGCCGTTTTCCAAGACCGCCACAGCTGGGGTTCTTTGATTAAAATTGGCGTATTGATTCACCAAAACCTCAGGACCGACCTTTGCCCCGTTCGCATTCACCCGTTGCATGAACACATCAAACATCCAGTCTTCCGTGACCTTGGTCGGACGGAGCACGGCGTTCGTCAAAAATTTGCCGCGACTCAGGTAGGTTTGATCGACCAAAGTCCACGAGTTGGTTTCGCAACGGCGCATCGCTTGATAGACGAACACGGCCCCACCATCCGGCAGTGAAGCAACCGACACCGCACCAACCTGCTCGCGAGTATTGGCAATCAGGTCTTTGAATTTGTGAGTGCGAGTCTTCCACTTACCGCGATAGTGAGCGGCCCATTTCGCGGACTGCTTGATAGTCGTCTTCGAGGTCGGCGTGCTAAAGAGAGTTTCCACCGCGCCAACCTGTCCGTTGGTTTCCAACAGACGGGTGTAGATTCCAGCTTTGGCTCCTGCACGAACCTCCCACGAAATCAAAGTTTTGCCACTTCCCAACTTCACCACCTGTGGTTTCTCATGCTTCCCGAGGGAGAGTTGATTGGCACGGAATGGTTGCCCCTGAGCCTCAAGATTCTGCCCGAGAAGAACGGCTGAGATTCCACGGCCATCTTTGCCGGTGCCAATCCGATTGTCTTCGAACGCCACAACGCCACCAGTTTCGTGGAGCAGAACGGCTGGAAAATCCTGTTCCCCCGGCAAATTTCCCAGGAGCAATTCCTCGGCGGAGGCGGATGAGTGGGCGCCAAAGCTGGTTCCCAGAAATGCGGCGATCAGCCAGCAATATTTCGCCAAAGCCTGAGCACAAAAAGACTGTGCCCTCAGCGTGCTGAGCGGAGGTAACATAAGGTGTTTAACATGTAACAGTGGGTTGGCGCTTTGTCCATGATGACTTCCAGCCAAGCGCGGATCGACCCACTCAGATTGCTGCGATGAAGTGAAAACGCGGAAAGAACTCGGAGCGAGGTCCCCGCCTAGCAGACGGAAAATGGAATGGTAGCCGAGGATCTTCATAGTAGCGCTCCCTGAGTTAGTGGAGCAGGCTCGAGTTGAGCCAGCATGGTTTTGAATCCCCATTGAGCGTATAGCAGACGCAAGCGCTCCACGTTTACCGGCTTCAATTGGAGCTCGTCCAACTGGGCCGCCAGTCCATCGGGCTTGAGGCGAATAAGCCGCTGATTCCGAATCACCGCTTCCTTCGCCGCTTGCAGATTATGTTTCAGCCGACTGGAGGATACCTCTTCAATCCGGGAATAAATTCCTGCGACGGAACCAAATCGGGAAAGCAGATCGGTCGCAGTCTTGGGACCAACGCCGGGCACTCCGGGAATGTTATCGACTGCGTCTCCCACCAGGGACAGCCAGTCCACCACCTGTTCGGGCATGACACCGGCCTTGGCAAAGACATCCGCGGCAGCCCAAATCTTTTCACTCTTGTCGTTCGGGTTCACCAACCCGATGCGCGGCGACACCAACTGCATGAAATCCTTGTCCGAACTGGCAATGACGACCCGCATTCGTTCCGCCCCGTGAAAAGCGAAGGAGGCAATCCAATCGTCCGCCTCAACACCCTCCCGACAACAAGTCGCCATTCCAGCTGCCGAGAGATACTCGCCAATCTGGTCAATTTGGTCACCCAGCGAATCAGGCATCGGCGGCCGTTGAGCCTTATAGTCGGGATGCTCGGCGGTGCGCTCGGACGAAAGGCCGCCATCCCACACCACCACAGCGTGGGAAGGTTCGAGCTGCATTTGCAGTTTCGCTAGCATTTTGATGAAACCGTAGATCGCGTTGGTGGGAGCGCCCGTCGGCGAGGATAACTCGCGGATCGCGTGAAAGGCGCGGTATGCGTAAGCATGTCCATCAACAATTAGCAACCGGTTTGGCTTGTCCGTCGGCATCGTGACAGTGACGTCCAGGTTACCGGAGTAATGGTCCCTTCTCCGCTACCGGTCTCCATCACCCTTAACAGTGGCTTGTTATTGGGTAATGGGTTTCGCCTGCTGCGGAATGCTGTTCTGATCGAACGGAAGGTTCTCGTCAGAATGCACGCGGTTTCCAGCAGGGTCGATGATCGTAGGCGTAACAAAAATCACAAGACTTGTCTTCTTGCCAGCACTCGACTCGCTCCGGAATAGCCGGCCGAGCAAAGGCATGTCGCCCAAGAAAGGAACCTTGTCCTTCGTCTTCGTCGTCTCATCCAACAACAATCCACCCAGAACAACCGTCTGGCCATCCCAGACAATGGCACTCGTCACCACCTGACGAAGACGGAAAATCGGGAGAGGAGTAATCTGAGACAAAGGATTGCCCACCGTGGCACCGCCACCTACCGACTGAGCCTGAGCCTGAAAGAGCTGCGCGTTCTCCAAGTCGTAGCCCTCGAACTCCTTAATCGTCGGAATGATCGTCATCTGGATGGTATGACCATCCGCCGACACATACGGAATCACGTCCAAAACGGGACCCAATTCAAACGGCTCGGCCAAAGGTTGGACTGTCGATCCCACACCACCGCCACCGGTGGTCGTGCCCGTCGTGGTCGCACCGCCACCCCCGCCAGAGGTTTGATTCAAATCCAAGTCGGTAATGATATATCGAACACGCACCGCTTTCACCTGCGCTTGCCGCGCGCTGAGCGTTGTCACTTTCGGAGCGCTCATCAAGTTAACTCCCTGCCGTTGTTCCAACGCGCGAACAACCACGCGGAACTGAGGATCCGTCAGAATTCCGGTGAGGGTACCCAATGCTGGGGCGCTGTTACGAAGGCCACCCGTGAGCAAATTGTCCGAACCAGAAGATGGAATCGTACCAGCGCTCGGAGTGAAAACACCGGGATTGAGAGGATCCGTGGAGTATGGGCCAGGAAACACTCCTGAAGGGTTCGCGGCAGAGCCGGATCCAGACGGCGAGCCGTACGATGGGGCGGAGCCACCCTGCAATCCAATACCGCCATTTCGCATCAAGGTGTTGCCAAGGAACCAGTCAAATCCCAAAGCTTTGCTGTCTTGCTGGGTAATTTCGGCAAACTTCGCTTCAATTGTGACCTGAGGCGGAGCCATGTTCAGAACCTGAACAGCCTGCTCAATGATGTCCAAATCCTGCAATGTCGCGCGAACCATCAACTGGCCCAGGCGATCGTTGAATATAAGTTGTTTGCCGGGAATATTGAAATCAACACCCGCAGTCGTGAAAAACTGTCGCGCGACAGCCTGCATCTGTTCCATCGGAGTCACAGTGGTAACACCATTAACACCCGGAGCATTAAAGTTAGGCCCTGGAGCCGGCTGACCTGGCTGACGAGCAGCCTGTTGAACCTGAGCCTGACCACCAACCCCACCCTGGGTTCCTTGGCGTCGAGCAGCCAAACTTACGCCGACGTATTCAGCGCCACCCTGACTTTGTCCGCTTTGACCACCACCGCCACCACCGCCACCACCGCCACGGCCGCCACCACCGCCGCCACCGCGGCCGCCACCACCGCCACCGCCACCACCACCGCCTTGTCCTTCACCAAAGTTAAAAGCGGCAACACCCTGAATGCCTTGAACAAATGTATTCGGATCGATTTTGAAGAAGCGAGTGTGTAGTGCTGGGCTCTCTGGAGCGCGCAAAGAGAAGACAATGGCGTAATCCTCGATCGAGTACTTAATGGGCCGATCAGCTACCTTGACCAGAGCATCAAGTGCCTGACGGAGGCTAACGTCGCGAAGCGGTGGCATCAACTTGATCGTAGTCTGGGTAATGTCGACATCGCCGACAGCAGCGGCAGCGGCACTTGGAAGACCCGTCGCAGGATCAATAGTTGGAGCCGTTTGAGGAATCGGATCGACGTTATTGTTGATGATGAAATTTAGCCCCTTCTTTTCGACATCACGCGCTCTCGCGTCTTTGCCCAATTGCTCAATGACACCTTGAAGGGGAATCGAATCCAACGAAAGCTCGTCAATACGAATTGAATCCAACTTATTGTTAATTATCTGCCGCGCCCGGCTGGTATGAACCATGTTGGTTTTAGCGTAGGGATTCGGGACGGGCAGAGCGCGTTTGGCTGCCGGAACCCATGCCTCTTCGACGGCCAATATCTGCTCACGCCGGACCTGTTCACCACGAACGTTGGTGTTACGGGACCGATGGTCGAGGATCAGTTCCAAATAGTAGTTTGCTGCTCGATTGGCTGGATCCATTTTTTGAGCCTGCCGAAGCTTCGCCTCAGCCTCATCCAACCGCCCTGCTTCAAAGAAAAGCTTACCGTCTTGAACCAAAGTCGCCGCGTTGATCCGGTTGGTGTAAGCCTCAGGCATCTGAGCAATCGCAGACTCGCTAGGTCGACGACCCTGCTCAGAAGCCAGCCGCTCTTTGTTGGCTTTGCTCAATTGTTGCACCTGATCGTTCCTCGGATCCTCTTTCAATATTCTCGCGTACTGATTATCCGCCGCCTGCAAGTCGCCGGTTCGTTGTGCTTGTTCCGCGAGCTGAAGCCGGGTGGCCACAAATCCATCCAGCGCCTGCTTGTGTTGCGTTTCAACCCCGGTGGAAATCTTCTTCACCAAGTCGAGGCAGTCGGTATAAGCTTGAGCGGATTCCAAAAAGGCACCTCGCTTTTCCGAAGCTTGAGCATCAGCCAGCTTCCGATCCAACTCGATCTTCAACGCTTGACGACGCGCCCCCTCCTCAGTGGCCAGGTCGATGTCGGATTTTTGAGCGTGGATTTGACCCGGGCCAGCCAGGAACAAAACAAGACACAGGGATGTTAGGGCGACTTTCTTCATGTGGGCTAAAAATAAATCCAAATCGGGAACGATAATCCATCAAGGTGCAACTAGTTGATCGATGGTGTAGCGCTTGCCGTTTGAGTCGTCGGACAATACAACCTTGTTTGCGACGATGTCTACGACTTTGTACATTTCACCCTCAATCTCGAGTGAGGAATCCTTCCGGAGCCGTGGATAGGATTTTCCAGTAACCGAATATTTCAACTCGGCCTCGTATCCGACTGTCCGAACGTACGGCTTTCCTGGGGCAAATGTGATCTTTTCATTGTCGAATTCCCTCAAAATTGCAGTCAACTCAGTCGGAGCTTCGGGCGGACCCTTGAACTCAGTCAGAGCGAACACCTGTGTATTCGTAGCGAAGAGCGGGGTTTTTCCCGTTTCCATTCCGATGTACTGAGGAATACGACGAAATCGAGGAGCGGTCTGGCTCTCGTTGGTAACAACCGTGTGATATCCCGTTACCTCAGCTCCAGATGATGCGGCACGCTCGAATGAAATTGTGAGAAGCAGCGGTGAAACAGAGACGATACGCACAGCTCCCACTCCAACTTCATTCCCGCTCTGCACCTTTACAATCGAACCTCCTCCACGGTTTTGTTGCCATTTCACCGGGTTAAACAAGTTATGCTGGCCAGAATAGTTAAGAGCAGCCCGGTTGGTCGCACTCTTCATCGCGGATTCAAATGGCTGCAAACTAATTGGTGAGATTGGAGATCCAGACTTCTTCGTATACCCCTCTGTCATCTGCCGGACCTTCTCGTTCTCATCCTGGCTCGCTCCATACAACACAAAAACTGCACCGGCTAGGAGCAACAGAACAATAATTAACACTAGCTTCTCGTAATGCTGACGGCAGAGCTGTCCGATTTTTTTGACTTGCTCCATAGGGTTACTTGGCCGCCTTGATGGCGTAAATGAGGAGAGTGACCTTGAGTCGTCGCTCATTCAAAAGGATGACTGGGCGATCCGAACCAGCGCGAGCCCCGGAAGCTGCTACAGCAGTTCCGAATGGGCGTTGACCTGAAACTGGACGCTGCGGACCGCGATTTGGAGGAACACCTGGGCCAACGCCCGGCGCGTTTGTACCTAGCTCAACGGTTGGCTCAACTTGAACAACTTTGACTACAAACCCGTGCGGCGATGCGGCCAACCCTTCCAGCACTACGGCCAATTCAGAACTCAAACATCCGAAGGTTATCTCGTACGGGCTGTTTACCGTTCCCGTCGCAGCATTAGTCTCAATCTTGAGGGAAAGGTAGTCGCTGGTGGCGGTGCTCTCATCATCATCCTTCGACACACGAGAACGACGCAAGTTAATCAGCGGATTGACGTGGGCATCGAATAAAACCTGAGTCAACGCTCGCACTTCAGCGATTTGCTGTGGGACGGCCGGAAACGTTCCGTCACCGAAGCTTGTCTTAGGTTTCTGTGTTTCAAACGAAAACGCATACCCGGCACTTGGCAGGGTCGTTTTCGCCAAACGCGCAGAATTCTGAAGCTCTGCCAAGGTTCGATCCAGATATCGCCGAAACTCAATGCCAGTAACTTTCTCAGCTGGAACCGGTGCAAAATAGCGGTGAAGTTGACCTACGGCACTGCGAAGCTTTTCGGCCTCCTTTTTGGCGATCTCGATGTTTTGCGAACTCGGATAGGGCTTCTGGCCTTGAAGTCTATTCAAGTCAGACTTGTTGGCCTCCAACTCCTCCTCGATCGACTTGCTCCGCTGCTGGGCGCTGATGAAATAGTAAACACCCCCCGCCAGCAGCAAGGCCGCGACGAGGCCTCCCACTGCCAGGAAAAGATTTCGTTTAATCCAAAGCATGACAGGTTTACTGGCTGAGGTTCAGAGGCTTGGCCAATTTGACCGTCAACTGAAAGGTATAGGTAAGGTTCGTCACCTCTCCTCCGATCAGCTCTCCAGTAATCTTGGTTCCATCAGCCACAAAATGATTGGTGAGGCTACGCAACTCTTCAGCCACAGCTTCCGCCAGAATCGTTCGAGTTTCAGGATTCGCGTCCGCTTTAACCGCGGGCAGATTCACACTTCGGCAAGTTAGAATAATCGTATCAATCTGATTTGTGCCTCCACCTGCAGCGGCACCCGGGTTCCGCGCACCGGCGCCCCTTGCCCCTCGCCCAACTTGCGAAGCGGGGGATGGAGTTAATTGAGACGGCGCGAGCATACCTAGGCCAACTGGAGCAACAGCCATCAAGTAGCCCGGAGGTACGACAGGGTTCAGCCTTTCGATCCAAACACCTGTCTTGGTGCCAAACTCTTTTTCCTTCTTTTCTTCCACCGAGATCAACGCAGAGCGAAACGTACTAAAAAGTGATGACCAGTAAACGCGCTCTTCCATCCACTCGAAATACAGTTCTGACTCGCTTTGGATTTTCTTAAGCGCAGCCATGCCGTCCTTCATCTTTTGGTCATCGCGCTTCAACTGATCCACAGTCGGCTTCAGCTGATCCAATGCCTTTTGCTTCTCATCCGCCACGCGCTCATAAAACCAGCCGAACGCGAACACGACCAAAATCAGGCAGAACACGGATGCCACCAGATACGGCTTCTTCTGATTAAACTCCTGACGCTTGAGCGAACTTTTCGGCATCAAGTTCAGTTCAACCGGGCAATGCGCAAGGTTCCGCAGTCCCAAGCCGACGGTTTCACCTAATGAATGGGCCACCTTGGCCAGTTCCTCGCGCGGCAACGAATCATCGATCTGGAGATTCCGCAGCGGATTAAAATACTCAACCGGCAGGTTCAGCTTCTCCGAGAAAAACTGAGCCGTGTACGGCATGCTCGTTGCACCGCCGGACAGGAATAACCGATCCGGTGGCGACCCACCCTGTTGTCCGCGATAAAACTGGATGGTCTGGTTGACCTGAATGTGCAAACGCGTCAGCACTTGCCGCGCAATCTTGGAAATCGCCGCTTGATGCGGATTCTCGGGCTCTTCGTACGCACCACCCAAGCTGACAAATCCTTCTTCAATCTTGAGACGTTCCGCCTCTTCGTAACCCAGTTTCGACTCTTTCGCGAAGTCCTGAGTAATAGCATTGGCGCCAATGTTGATCCCGCGGGAATAGACGTTTCCCTTCTCGAAAAACAAGAGGTTGCTGGTCTTGGCACCAATGTCCAAGAGCATCGTGCAGCCTTCCAGATCGCCGTAGTTATAGCGGAATGAATTGCACAACGCCGCCGGCGAAACATCGACCAACTGGAGACGCAGCCCTGCTTTCTCTGCCGTCTTGAAGAGCCCCTCGACAATGTCCGACTTGATCGCCACCAAGAGCACTTCCAACTCACCGCTCGGCGCAGCCCCCAGAATCTGGTAATCCCAAACTACTTCCTCCAAGGGGAACGGCACATTCTGCTGCGCTTCGTACTGAATGATTTGGGTAACCTTCGAGGTATCGACCGGAGGGAGCTTAACAAACTTCGAGAAGGTGTGATAACCAGGCGCACAGATGTTGACGTTGCGCGCGTTGTAGGACTTTTCCGCGAGGGCTTCCTGAAGTCCCTTGAGCATCGCGGCCTCGCGCGTAGCCTCCTGGGTTCCGTCCTGACCAAGCGACTTGAAACCGTACTGGCGAAGCGACAATCCGCCTGCCTCGGTCAACTCGAATTCGGCAAGCTTCAGGTTGGTGGCCCCAAAGTCTACCACCAGAAATGATTTCTTGTTCAGCATTAGTTCATTCCGTGCAGCACAACTGGCTGCGCTTTTAGAGACAAAGGCTCTCTCGCAAGCCGTTGTCTGTTTACGGAAAGACCGTGGTGATT
>CAZBIC010000021.1:73566-118868 GCA_964491875.1 uncultured Bifidobacterium sp. | reverse complement strand
GAACGTTTGTCTCGGTCAAACAGAAAACATTCCCGCGCTCTGGGATTGATGCGACCATACTCGAATTCAGAAGTTTTTCACGAAGAAATTTTTCCCCGGAAATATTCGATGGTGGGTTTCAATCCGTCTTCCAAACAAATCTTCGGCTCCCACTTCAACCACGTGCGCGCACGCGTGATGTCAGGGCGCCGCTGCTTCGGGTCATCTTGAGGCAGTGGCTTGAAGATGATTTTGCTGCGTGAACCCGTCGCATCGATGATCGATTCAGCAAACTCCAGCATGGTCATCTCACGAGGATTCCCAATGTTCACGGGCTCGGAATGCGAACTCATCATCAGCCGGTAAATGCCCTCGATGAGATCCGCACAGAAGCAGAAGCTGCGCGTTTGCGTTCCCTTTCCGAAAACCGTGATGGGCTTGTTCTGCAACGCCTGACTCACGAATGCCGGAACGACGCGCCCATCGTTAATGCGCATCCGCGGCCCGTACGTATTGAAGATGCGGACAATTCGCGTTTCGATCGAATGCTCCCGGTGGTAGGCCATCGTGAGCGCTTCCGCGAAGCGCTTTGATTCATCGTAACAGCCGCGTGGACCGATTGTATTGACGTTGCCCCAGTAATCTTCTTTTTGGGGATGAACCAACGGATCACCGTAAATCTCGGAGGTCGAGGCGATGAGGAATCGAGCACCTTTCTCCTTCGCCAAACCCAACGCCTTGTGAGTCCCCAGCGAACCCACCTTCAAAGTCTGGATTGGCAATTCAAGATAATCGATGGGGCTCGCCGGTGAAGCAAAGTGCCAGACGTAATCCACTGAACCGTCCAAAAACAAAAACTCAGTGACGTCCTGCTGGATGAACTTGTAGTTCGGGTTACCCGCCAGATGCGCAATATTGTCGACCGTGCCGGTGACAAAATTATCGATCCCGATGACTCGATGCCCCCGAGAAAGAAGGAGATCGGTCAGATGCGAGCCGAGAAATCCTGCGCCTCCTGTTATGACTGAAGTTGGTTGTTTCGATGCATTTACGCGTTTGGTCCGCTTCGGCATGCCCTTTGATTACCGACCAGCCTCCGTTGGCGCAATGATGAATACGATTCAGCGCACGAATTTCGCTCATCGAACCCGATCGAATGGACCTTTATTCAGGCCGAAATCTCTCCACGGAAAGGGCGACCCTACTTCGCGCCCGCGCCTGTGAGCACGACAGGAATCGTGCGCCAGAGAATCTTCAAATCGAGCCAGAACGACCAGTTATCTATGTACTCGAGATCGAGCCGGACCCAGTCCTTGAAATCCTTCACCTCGTTGCGACCGCTCACCTGCCACAAGCAGGTCAAACCCGGTTTCACACTGAGACGGCGCCGATGCGCAGGATCGTCGAAACGTTGCACTTCATCCACCGGCAGCGGACGCGGGCCCACGAGACTCATCTCTCCCCGGAAAACATTAAAGAACTGAGGCATCTCATCGATGCTGTATTTCCGAAGCCACCGACCGATCGGCGTAATGCGCGGGTCGTTGGTGATCTTGAACACCGGCCCACCCATTTCATTCAGCGCAGCCAGTTCCTGCTTCCGCTGTTCCGCATCGGTCACCATCGAACGAAATTTCAGCATGGTGAACGGGCGGCCGTTCAATCCGCACCGTTTCTGCCGGAACAAAACCGGTCCGGGCGAAGTCATCTTGATGGCGAGCGCCACTCCGGCAAACAGGGGCAGCAACATTATGAGCGCAATGAACGACACCAACAAGTCGAGCGCCTGCTTAAACACGCCCTGCCAGGAAGCCTCCGGCGCCGAGCGGAATACCAGGACTGGACGCCCGTGAAATTCGTCGAAGCTCGCTTGAGAGATATGAGTCTTGAAGAAATCCGCGACCAACCACGCCTCAACGCCCTCGATCTCGCATGCCTGAATCGCCTTCTCCACTTGACCGAAAAATGTGTGCTTCGCGTTAATCACAACGCTGTTCGCGGAAGTCTCGTGCAACAACCGAACCAGATCCGAAATTGCTGACTGGTTGATATCAAGTTCAGCCAACACCTCCACGTCATATTGTTTGCGCTGGCGGAAGTCTTCGCGCATCCGAAGGGTATCTTCGCTGGTGCCGACGAGGATAATTCTCTTTTTCAGCTGATACTCTCCGAAGCGGCTTCGGTACGCCACTTTCAGGATCTCCTCCGTCAGAAACACCAATACAAAACTGGTGAAACCGAACAAAACGATCACTCCGCGGGCGAGATCAGTGAGCCGGAAAAAATACATGACAAGGATGACCCCAACCGTCACCAGCAAGCATCCTTTGAAAAGAATCCACACCGTCTCGCGTAGGGACGAGAATACCGGTCGTTGATAAAACCCCTGCGATTCAAGAATCAGCGGAGCGCCTGGGATCACGATAAGATACAGCCAGACATAGCGGTCAAATCCATGGATCTCATCAAACGACCACCCAAGAAACTCCGGCGTCGCCGCCTCGCGCAAGAAATGAGCAAGCCAAAGCGCCAACGCAAAAAGACCGGCATCCTTCAGCTGGTAAACCTGAGTCCGAATTTGTCTGTCACGTTGAAGCATACGAAGTGTTTCGGCGATCCCTCACAGCAACGCCCAAACAGGAAACTCACCATGCAAATAAGAAAAGCAATGAGTCACAAAAAGCGCAACGCTAGGGAACACGGGCCAAGGCACCCTCAGGTCGTGTGGCGATCTGAAACTGCGGCACCGACGCAGAAATCCAGTCCCTCATCCGCGAATACACCGCACGCTCCTGACCCGGATGACATACCGTAAAGCACGACACGTACGCCCAGCGCTGGAGCAATCCGCGTGTCACCTGATCACGCGCCATCCAGACCATCCGCTCGTTATGATCAGCCGTCAGCTGATCATCCGCCACGAACCAATAAACAAACATCGCACTCTGCTTAATTCTCTGACCGTCCGGCGTCGTCGCCTCGCGGCTCAAGCTCATCTTTACGACCGGCAGTTTATAACGGTGCGGCTGGGAAATCTCCACCGTGTCCCGCTCGATGCTCGAAACCTGAAAACCTTGCCCGGTCAGGCAGTACTCCGGCTTGTGAATACTGGTCCGGTCCGTGCCCATCAGCACCACCGTGGATTGGAGCCAATAGCCGTCCGGAGCTTCGTAATATCTCTGACCGTAAACCGTGTCCTTCGGCAGCCAGTCGTTGACCACCTTGGCAACCGGAATATCCTTCGAAGTAAAATTCAGAACACTTTCAGGCAACGCTACCGCGTTGGTTCCCACGATTTCCCCGTCATCGCGATACACCGGCCGTTCCACGATCTTGACACCGGGCACGCCTACCCGCTGAAAACCCTGAATGCGTGTCAACAAGACTCCCAGCGCCACCATGAAAACCAGCGCTGTTCCGAACAGAATTTTCGCCTGTGTGTTCATGTTTTTTGCTCCGCGCCGCTTACAATCAACGGTTCAGGTTCCTTGCGCTTTTTGCGATCCTCGCTCAACCACCAGCCGAGCAACAGCATTCCGCCAATCGACGGAAAGTAAGGAACGAGACCGAAAATCGAACTTTCGTGAACATAGTTTCCTGCATCCTGACCAAACGCCTCCGCCGCGACGACGATGAGAGTCAGCCGAAATACATTGGCCACCACAGCAAGAGGAATGGCCGAAACCACAATCAACAATCGCCTCCAGCCGGTCTTGAACGAAATGTAACTGTAGACAACGCTAAACGCGACGATCGCTGTTAAACTCCGGATCCCGCTGCACGCCGCGGCGACTTCATACTGGTAAGTGCCTCCCGCATCCATCAATTGAGTGCCGCTTTGGACCACCTTGATGCCGAGAACCCAGTCACTGAAGACCGCAGTAATCGTCGTCGCCATCAGGCGAAGCGGAAATGAAATAATCTCGGTGCCGCCCGCACCCAGCGGAACACAGAACACAAACAACGAAAATGGGAAGATCGTTGCCGCCATCCAGGAGCGGCCCATCATCATTCCGGCGATCGCGTATATCCCGAGGAAAAACGCCACGACCGAAAGGCGCGTCTGCTGCACGAGATAACCGCCCGTGTGGAGCAACATCGCCAGCAACAAAACTCCCAGCGCAGGAATCCACGCTCGCTTGTCGAGCTTGAGAAACTCGTCACGCCGCGACCACAACAACGCCACGACGACGAACGGGATCAGATAAGCATGCTCTTCATCAGGAGTATTCTCCATCGTCCACGACCACCAGCCGAAGAGAGATGGCGTGTCGACATACCCCAGCGTGGAATTTCCCAGCCAATGAAAGAGCGCCGTCCACACCCCAAGCAGCACGACCAGCGCGACCCGGTTCGGAATCGCACGCCAAACCTCCTGCGCTTCAGCCAGAATTCCCGGCTTTGCGACTTCGCTGCTGTTTTGTACTTCAGACGCCATACTGCGTGTGCAACTAACTGACACTACAAGTGGGAAGATGCTCAATCAATCCCGCGAATTGCGCGGCCTGAGCTGCGTAGAAATACGTGGTGTTCCACCGCAATCACGCTCGGAAACACCGGCTCATCCTTCGCGGAGGCTCAACCTTCGAAGGCTCTGCCGTAAGCCGTTACGAGCTGCTCCACCGAACGTTCCCAATTCAAAACCGTTCGCATTCGTTCGAAGCCCAATTGCCCCATCCTCGCCCGCCCTTCCGCATCATCCAGCGTCCGGAGCACTGCTTCACCCAGCTTCTCCGCGGAATTCTCATCCACGTAAACTGCGGCCTCGCCCGCCGACGCCCTGCCCTCCTTCGTGCCGAACAGCACCTGCGGTTTCCCAAACGCCATGTACTCGAGCGTCTTGTTCATTGTGCAGTGATCGTTGTACGGGTTGATCGGATCGCACGCCACACCGAGGTCGATGGTCCGCAGGGCCGAGAACAGAAACTCGTTGCTCACGCGTCCCGGCAAATCGACATAGTCCTGCAAGCCCAGCTTGTCTCGCAACGCCACCAGACTGGCGTGCTCAGGACCAGTTCCCATCAGCAGAAACTGAACATCGCGCCGTCCCAGCTTGTGAACGATGTGCACCGCGGCGTTCACCAGATAATCCACGCCGTCCGCGTTACCCATCACCCCGACGTAACCAACCAGATACTTCCGCCCCTTGCGCAACGACGGATCTTCCTTCGCCTGAGTCGTCGCAATTTTTGGCGCCGTGCGCACTTCAAATACTTCCCACGAATTCTTCCCGCCCCGATCGAGCGCGATCTGCATCACGGATCGATTCGTGACCAGCACCACGTCCGAAACCGCGTAGGTCATTCGCTCAAACCAACGCACCGCCCAGTAAAACAATCCGCGCCCGCCAAACTTCGCCTCAAACATCTCAGGCCAGGCGTCGTGAACGTCGTAAATCACTTTCGTGCCGAACAGCGCCTTGAACGGCCACGCCACCAGCCACAGCAAATCCGGTGGATTGCAGAGATGAATCAGTTGGAAGCGATGCCGACGCCAAGCCCTCCACGCCAACCACCATTCGCCCCACAACGCCGACGCATACTCGCCAAAGAACCCAACAAACCCGCCCGCTTCGTCGCTAATCCAATGGCGGTAGATGTGAATGCCATCGAGCAACTCGTAGGGTTGGGTGTAGCCGCGCATCTGCGGACAAATCACCACCACTTCATAGCCCGCATCGCGCAAGGCACACGACTCCTGCCACACGCGGCGGTCCAGCGGCACCGGGAGATTCTCGACCAGAATGAGGATGGCGGGCTTGCTCACAATGTCACCAGCAGAACCCTTCGTACTTCGACGGCAATTCGCGCAACTCCGGCCAACCGTTCACGTCTACCACATGATGCTGCGCCGTGATGAACTGCTTGAGGTCCGCAACGGGCGCGCATTTCTGCGCCGCGACTACCAAGCCCTGCGAGCCAAGCGCCGTCTTCAGATCGGGACACAACAAACTCGCCAAGTGAGGCATCTTCGAATCAATCACCCGCTTGTTCGCGCCCACGAGAGCCGCGAGATTCAACGCCGGATCGTAGATGCGAAGCTTGAAGCCGCGACCCAACAACGTCTGCGCCACTTCCACCATCGCGCTCTCGCGCAAGTCGTCCGTGTTCGACTTGAAGGTCATCCCGAGAATCACCACTTCGCTCTGACCTGACTCCGTAATCAAACTCAGCAGGCTCTGGAGATGTCGCTCGTTGCTCGGAAGCAAGTTGTCGAGCATCGGCAAGCTCACGCCGTTCATCCGCGCGTGATTCGTCAGCGCGCGGACGTCTTTCGGCAAACACGATCCGCCGAACGGATTGCCCGGCTTCATGTAGTACGGCGAGAGATTCAACTTCGTGTCCTGGCAAAGCAGCTCCATCACCGCGCGCGCGTCGATGCCCATCTGCTTGCCCACGCGACCAATCTCGTTCGCAAACGTAATCTTCGCTGCGTGAAACGCGTTGCACGCGTACTTCACCATCTCGGCAGTGTTCCAATTCACCACCGCCGCCTTCTCACCGAAGAGCGATTTCATCAGCTCGGCCGAAGGCTTCCCGCCATCGCGCGTGCCCACGACCGCAAGCGAGGGATTCTCGAAATCCGCCACCGCCGTGCTCTCGCGCAAAAACTCGGGATAATAAAACACCTGCAACAAACGCACCGCCATCAGGTCCGACAACAGCTCCTGAGTGATCGCCTGCGTGCTGCCCGGCAACATCGTGCTGCGCATCACCAGGGCGTGACTCTTCGTCTTCTTCCGCAGCGCATTGCCGATCTGGTCCACCACCCCGCGAACGAAACTCAAATCCAACGCTCCCGTCACCTTCGACGGCGTACCCACACACACGATCGAGAGCTCGGTATCGTTGATGGCTTCCTCGCAACTAACCGTCGCACGGAGCAGGCCCTTCGCCTTCGCTGTTTTTAGCAGCTCTTCCAGACCCGGCTCAATGATTGGCGGAATGCCGGCGTTGAACGACTCGACCTTCTGCGGATGAACATCCACGCCGACGATGCGATGTCCCTGCCGGGCCAGACAACCCGCGGTAACCGCACCGACATAACCAAGGCCAAAGATGCTGATGTTCATGAGCGCGCGGAGGCTAAAAACGTGGTGCTGAAAACGCAAGGCTTGTCCCCCTGCGGCCGCGCCACGAGCTTGAGATACGGTGCCCACACCGTCTTCCGAAACGCCGGTGACACCGCGCCCGCCAGCAGCGCGTCCGGATCGGCCTGGGCGACCTGACTCTGTTCCGTCACGCACCATACTTCGGCCCAATCCGCACTCACTTGAACTTCCATCGACACACCGTGACGGGTGACCCGGTAACGTCGACTGCCCAAATCTTCGACGAAGGAATCGGGAGCGAACTGCCAGCGGACGGAGAAGCGAGGTGGCGGAACCTTGGGGTTTAGGCAGTCTTCAACGACTCGAACCTGCCCGTCAGTCTCAAAATCGAACAAGCGTTCAACAAGCATTCGTTCTGAATCACCGTATACAAACTGTCCGTGGGTAAACTTTCGTGTATCGAATATCGAAGCGTCCCAGTGATTCACCTCCCAAATAAACGGCCCCAGACGGCGTGGCCATTCTTTTCCCAGAACGCACATGCCGTTGTGAGAATTTCTTGAAGCGAGCCATGTGCGAACTTGTTTGTCTGCGTGGTAAGCTCCCGTTCCCGGATCGATCACCATTGCCACGCCCCGCAACCACAGCGAAACATGCAGCACATCCAGATGTCCGTGCGCCGCCATCGTTCCCAGACCTAGCGGCGACAAATCCCAGCGCAACGTCCAGTCCCCATCACGCCGTACCGCGTAGCCGCTCGTCTGCAGATGCCGCCACTCGCCCGCTTTGAAATCTGAAATCTCGAATCTCAAATCCCGCCGAGCTGTCCCCATCCAATACTCCAAAGCCTGCTCCTTGGCCGGCGCGCGAAACCACTCATGCCATTCCGCCACCACCTTGCGGTCATCCGCGAAGAGCGGCGTCACGAACGCACTGTCCGAATCGCCGTAGTCCCACGGGTCGCTCGGCACCTGCACATCCACGAAGAACTGAGCGGCGCGCCGAAGTCGTTCATCCACCTCCGCCGAAATCTTCCGTCCCGCTGCGACCAGTGCCATGCGCGCCTGCCAACAAAACTCCCACGAGAACAACTGGTAGTTCAGCGCCTGTTCTTTGTTCCCACCATCCTCTGCGAACTGCGCGAGCACCTCGTGCTCCCAGAGAGTTTGCAATTCCTCCAGCGACGCCCCACACTTCGCCAACCCCGGCCAGCGCGCCGTCGCCACGATGCAGCCAACCAGTTCCCCGAGCAGATGATTGTTCGCCGACGACCCGAACGACTTGTGCCGCCAGGCGTACCAAACGTGTGGCGGAAGAATCGAAGACCGAAGTGTGGCCAGGCGCGCCGCAAATGAAGAAGCGCTCCCATTTACGATTTCAGATTTACGATTTACGAGCGGACCATCCGATGGCCCGCCGCTTCGTAATTCGTGCTTCGTAAATCGTAAATCCGAGAGCATCGCATCGATCCAAGCGAACTGAATCAGCCGCAGCCCGACTTCCAGCGCGCTCGTCCAGTTCCAGCCGCGATAGGGCGGATTGTGCTTCACCCAATCCTCCAGCCACTCCACGCATTTGTCTGCCGCCCGGCGATCGCCGAGGACATACGCTGCCATCGCCAGGCGCACGAACTGGTTCCAGCGACTCGGCTCCCACACCAGCTTGGAATCCACTCCATCCGTCAACGAACGATAGTTTAACTTGAAGGCTGATGCGGCGCTCTCCACGTCTCGGCGCACGAGATAATCGTATTGCCACTTCGGCGGGTCATCGACCTGCACTTCGAGATGCCCAAAGAACCGCCAGCGTCCGGCGAGAATGTTTTCCACCTCACTCTTCAACGCCTCGCGCAAAACCTCCGGCGCATCCTCCGGCTTCGGCAATTTGGGAAAGACACCTGGCGAACAGAGATCAACTTTCAGCCACGACGTGCGCTTCGCATCCGCCGACTGCCGCAGCTTCTTCCGCGCGTGCAACACCATCTCGCCCGGACTCATCGCCCGCAGCCGATGCCAGTACCATCCCAGCTTGCTCATGGCGTCTGCGCTGGTGCCGGACGAATCTCCGGGTGCCGGATGTGCCCGCCGAAGTTCGCGCAGCGCACCATCAGGAGGAACGTCACGACCGCGAGGAAGGCGAGAAGTCCCAGCGACCATTTCGGCGTCGTTCGGTCGCCGCGCGAAAGGAACAGCGCCATCGCCGCCGCGATACCCATGAAGAACACGCCGGTCGTTGCCTGATCCGCCGACTGCTCGTGCCGTTCGATCAGCGCCTTGTCGAAGCCCGGAGTTTTCTCCAATGCCTCCGCCGAGAAATCGCCCGTGAACTTGATGGCGATGGACGCCGCGGCCAGCACGACGAACAGCCAGAGGCAAAACCGCAGCGTCACCGTTTGCCCGCGCGCCCAGCTCCACAGGAAGAAGCCCAGCAGGAACGGCGTCCCGAGCACCGGAACGTGATTAAGCGCGAGATGGAGATGCGTCCAGTCCACGTCAGGAAATCTCCACACTTCTCCCGGCCTGAATCGACTCCAGCACCGCGAACGTCAGCGTCATGCTCTGACGCGACTGCTCATAAGGCAACTGATGTTCCGACGCGCCGCGCAAGAACGCCGCCCATGCCGCCATCTGTTCCGCGTGGCCCTTACCGTTGTAGGAATGCGTCGTCGCCTTGCGTCCGCGGTGGATGACGAGCTTCTGGTAATTCTCAATCTCCGCGACAAAGCCCGCGCCGAACACCGTGCAGACCTCCTTCGGCCAGCTCGAATCGCCTTCTGCCGAGTAAACGAGTTGTCCGCACGAACCGTCAGCGAACTCGATATGCGCGGTGACGCTGTCCGGGAACGGCAACCGTCCGCTCGCCGGCCAGGTCGTCTGCGCCAGCACGCGAACCGGTTTCGAGTCGAATAGGAAACAAAAGTAATCGAGGAAGTGACACGCTTCGCCGAGCACGCGCCCGCCGCTCTCGGCGTAGTTCGCGTACCAATGCGTCGGGTCCAGCTTGCCCGGCGCCACTCGGAAGCTCGCGGTCTTCGGCCCCGGCGTAGCGCGCAAGAGCTTCTTCAATTCTGTACTCGCGCCAGCAAAGCGACGGTTGAAGCCGACCTGCACCGAGCCGGAACTTTTCGCCAGCATCGCATCAATCTCCGCCAGTTCCTCGCGCGTGAGGCAGAGAGGTTTCTCGACGAACACGTGGCGATTCGCTGCCAGTGCCGATTTCACAATCGGCGCGTGCAGATGATGCCGCGTCGCGACAATGACCGCGGCGTTCTCCTTCTTTCCGAACAAGCTCGCGTAGTCCGTCGCCGCTTCGGTGAACCCAAACTTGGACTTCACGTGATTCGCAGACAGCGCCGTGTTGTTCACCACCGTGCCGAACGGAATTTTTTCCTTGAGATGCGGCAACAACATCGTCCGCGCGAAATTGCCCGCGCCGATGACGTCGAGGCGCGAAACCGGTGAACTCAGTTTCGAGTTTTGGGTTCCAGGTTTTGGGTTTGCTGCCGATTGCGTGCGCGTCGCCGCCTCTGAACCCGAAACTCCGAACTCCGAACTCTTCGCATACTCCAGCACCACGCCCACTTCCTTCGCGGCGCCTTCGCCGAGCAACTCCTGATAGACGCCGAGCGAATCCGCGAACGCCACACGGCGCGTCGTGATCGCACCGAGGTCGAGCTGGCCCGTTTTCATCAGGTGCAGACACGCGTCGAAGTTACGTTGCTCCGTCCAACGCACGTAGCCGATCGGATAATCCGTCCCGCCCCACTCGTAAGCCGGATCGTAGCGGCCCGGGCCGTAGCTGCGCGAGTAGCGCACGGAGATTTCCTTCTCGTAGGCGTACTTCCAGAGCAGGTCCACCTTCGTATTCCCGACGACCACGATGCGTCCGCGATCCCGGATGACATCAATGGCCTGTTCCGTTGGAGCATTGTTCTGCGTCGCGGTGGCGAGCACGACGGCATCGACGCCGTAGCCTTCCGTCCACGCGCGCACTTCGTCGGCGAGATTCTGCTGGCTCGGAATGACAAACTTCTCAGCGCCCATCGCCTCAGCGAACGATTTGCGCGCCGGCGCCAAATCCACCGCCATCACTCGCGCACCATTTGCGCGCAGCAACGCCGTGATGAGCAACCCGACCAAACCCTGCCCCGTCACCAACACGCGCTCGCCGATCGTCGGCTCAAGCTGGCGCACCGTTTGGAGCGCGATGGAGACAATCGTCGTGTAAGCCGCCTGCCAGTTCTCGACGCCCTCGGGAACTTTCGCCACGAGCATGTCCGGCACTGCGATGAACTCCGCGTGCAGCGCAGTTTCATTGCCGCCGCAAGCCACGTTGTCTCCAATGCGGAAGCGCGTGTTCAAAGGATCAACCGCTTCGGCCACTCCCGCCGCGCTGTAGCCGAGCGGCGTCGGTGTCTCGAGGCGATTACGTACCTTGTCGAGCGCGGCCTTCCAGCCGAGCGTCTTCGCGGTGTCGAGCACCTTACGCACCTGGTCCGGACGCGCCTTGGCTTTCTGGAGCAGGTTCATCTTGGCCTGCTCGACCTTCATCTTCTCGGTGCCGACGCTGATCACCGAATGCGTCACGCGCACCAGCACCCCGCCGGGCGGCGGCGTGGGCATGGGCACGTCCTGCAATTCCAGCCGTCCGTCCTGATATTGAGCGATCTGTTTCAAAGTTCGATGTATCCCGAAATCTGTTTCCCGAAAACCCGCGCGCGGATCAAACCATTGAACGGCAGGAAGCTTCAACGCTTAAGCCGCCGTCAGAGCTTGCTGACAATCCAGCGATGTTTCCCGCGCGACGTCTTCTCCGTCTCGGACACTTCCCGCAGCGTCACCGTAAAATCATCACCCAGCTTGCGGCGAATGCCCGATTCGATCTGTGGCAGCCGCGTGCGCGAAAAGTTCGGGCCCGGCACGAAACGAAACTCTGTCTTGCCGCGCTCGTCCTGATAAAACTGCACGGCGTAAAGATCGTCGAAGATCGTATCGTGCATATTGAAGGCGGTGAGCGAAATGCGGCGTCCACTCGCGCTTAGCAAAAACTCCTGCTCACGTCCGTCCACCGCGGATGCCGCAGGCCACGGGAATTCCAATTCGCCATCCGTGCGCGGATCGGCAAGTCGAACATAGTCGCCCGTGCGATAGCGAATCAGCGGCATCGCAAGATTGTGGAAGCTCGTGCCGATCACTTCGCACAAGCCGTCTTCGTTCGGCGTTCCGAACTCCACGAACCCATACGTCGGCCAGAAGTAAAACAACTCGGACTTTCGTCCTTCGCCCGCCAGCACGACCCGTTCGCTGTGGCCGTACCAGCGATACACGCGACACTTGAAGACGCGTTCGAGCAGACGCTTCTGCGGCAACGTGAGGCGTTCGGAGCCAGCAAGCAATCCGCGCAACGGCACGCGCCACGACTGTCCGGCGCGTTCGAGAAACTCTGCCAACTGCAACGCGGCGCTTGGATACGCGTGAAGCAGGTCCGGCTGGAAGCGCTCGATGGCGGCAAGGTATTCGGGCAGCCGTTCGTCGGTGAGGTGATACGACGACAGCATCAGCCAGTCGCGCGTCGCATCGTAGCTCGCGATGTCGCCTCCCGACTTGTCGCTCGTGACGTGGCCGCGAATCACCGCGAGCCGCGCCCCATCGAAGTATCCGCCGCGTTTCCATTGGGCTTCGAGGAAGGCCTGTTCCTTCGGTCGGCTCACGCCCTTCTGCAGATAGAATCCGACAGGCACGCCGGTTGAGCCACCGGTCGTGATGTAGAGCCGCTGCTTCTTCGGCACCGCCGAGGAGATCATTTCCTCACGATGTTCCAGCAAGTCCTGTTTGGTGAGGAGCGGGCACTCGTTCAAGTCATCGAAACTCTTCAATAACTCCGGGCGAAACGCCGCGTTGGAAAATCGCTGCTGGTAAAACGGACAATAACTCCCGGCCTGAATCAGCGTCTGGCGCAGCTGCTTGAGCTGATACTCCTGAACTTGCTCGAGTGACCAACTCTCCACGTCGTGGGTCAGTTGACGAAACTCCGCGTAACGCGCGCCGAGCCGGAAACCAGTCGGCAACTGACGATACGTCCAGCCGATGGCGCGCTTGAGCCCGTGCGGCATCCGCTCGTAAACCGACAGCAGCGGGTAAAGTTTGTCTTCGAGACTCATGCCGTCAGCGCCCGACGCTGGTTCTCGATGGCTCCCGTCCAGCCGAAGTGCGGTTTGAAATCGAACGTCTCTTCCATCGCGGCGAGCTTGCCGTTCCACGCCGGCTTGTTCGAGACGACGTCGATGTCTTCCAGCTTGAACGGAGCGAAGTTCAGTTCCCGCATCGTGAAACCGTTCTTCAGCATGCGAATGCGCTGCGGATCAAAACCCATCAACGTCGCCGCCACGCAATCCACCGCGAGCGGATGCGTGCCGGCGATAATCACGCCGCACGGCTTCGCATCCGGGGCCATCGGGCCGTTGCCTTCGCCGCCAACGATGCCGTCCACCACCGCGAGATACCGAATCGGTTTTGATCGGCGCTCGCCCGCTCCGTTAAACGAGAACAGGCATTTGTTCAGATCGAGCACCATGCGCCAGCAGGTGTCGTTGCCATGCCAGTTGCCGGAGCGAACGACGCTCTGCGTGTCGCCAAAGACAAGCCGGCCCACCTTCTTTAGCGGAACGAACAGACGCGAGAGCAACGGGCTGTTCTTCAACACGCGCTTGGCACTGCCCATCCAGGAATGTTCCAGCTTCGCCTTTGTCGTCGCGGCTGGAAATTGATCGCCGCCTTTGTCGGGCGTGCCTTCGGTGTGATGCGGCAGCCAGTTCTTGTTGGCGTTGATGCCGACGAGATTCTTCAGCGCGCAGGTGAGCCCGACTTTCTTGTGCGTCTTGAGCTTGGGGATGTTGATGAACACATCGGCGTCCATCGGCGTGCGACAAAGCATGTATTCGTGAGTGGTGCCGTCGTGCTTGCGATTCGTCTCCGCCATGTCGTAGCTCGCGCCGTAGAGCTGGCCGCAGCCGTGGTAACCGACGAACTCGCTTGCCTCGTTCAACTTCACGTGCGTGCTGCCAAGAGGATCGCCGGGCAACTGCGTCTTGGAAACAGTGACGCCATCGACTGCGTGCCATTCCTCGGGACGCAGATCGAGCAAGGCGATCGTCACGCCCGGAAAATCCTTGGCGCAACGGGCGATCATTTCGTCGAGCTGGCAGTATTTGCGCAATGTGGCGAATGAGGAATCGGTCTGCGGCGCGTCGCAAATGGTGATGCTCCCCTGCCCTTTCAATTGTGGCGCGACCCAGCGAATGACGCCTTCGATGACCGACGGATGCGTGACAACGTGTTCCCACTGGTCGGGGCCGGGCTTGCGTTCATCGTGTTCCTTGACCCAGTTGGGCTTCAGCACCACGCGATCATTCGGTCGGATGAGCGGCGCAGCCGTCGCGAGCTGTTCCAGAGCATCGCCAACCTGTGAGACAACTCGGGCCAAATCCGCGTAGTTGCCCAAACCGGATTGCACGGAAACTCGACTGCCACCCTGAAGTTCGACATTCATCACTTAATTGCCACCAATGGTCTCATTGAGAACTTTCCTGATATTGTCTGCAAAACGTCCGACAGTATAACACTCGAGAAATCGAGACCGCAAACCAGGGTCATGGGGTCTGGCCACCATTTCGAACAACTTGTCCGCCAGTTCCCGCGGCGACCGGGGCCGTACGATACCAGGATAATCAGAGGGCAATAACTCCGGAACCGTGCGCCAGTTCGTGGTGACCACATGGAGTCCCCAAGCCATGGCCTCCAACACGACCAGGCCGAAACTCTCCGCCGCGTAGTAGGTCGGGAAGCACAGGCAATCGCTCTCTTTGAAAAGCCGGCGCTTCTCGTCGCCCGAAACAAATCCAAGATAGGTCACCAACCGGGTTCCCTCGCGGAGAAGATCGGGTTGTCCAATGCGGCGCTCGAATTCAACCTTGTCACTTTCCTGCCAGAAGCCGCCGGCGACCGACAACGAGACACGAATGGGAGTGCCCGCAAGCTCGCGATTCACCAAGGCAACAGCTTCCACCGCGTCAAAGAGCCCCTTTTCCCGATGGCATAGGCCGATAAACATCACACGAAACTCGCGTCCCTCATCACTAGCCTCCACTGAGCAGGGGCTGCCGCCGCCGAGCAATGCCGCTCGCTCTTTGGCGCGCTTAAGCCGAACGGGCAGCACCTCGTTTTCAAATTGATCACACGGATCCGGAATCCCATTGGCAACCACTACAACCCTCGTTGATTCCAGCTGGAGGGCATCCCTTCGGTTGAACTCCCCCAAAACAATGCTCAACTCGGGTCGGGCGAGAAGTCTGCGTGAGATCCACCGTTCCCATGGCCGGGCGGATCTCTCAATCCAATCGCCCAGCCCGACGGCATGCCAATGGTAAATGATCACCGGAAAGAACGGGCGACACAACGCCATGACAATCCAATCACGATAGACCGCGGCCCGCAAGCCCGGCGCAGGTACGTAATAGAAATGGCTCACACCGTGGCGCCACCTGCAAACTATCGCCTGCAAACAATAGCGGATCACAAGGAACACTTTTTTCCAGCTTGGACGTCCAATCGCGGCTATGTTCTCCGACAGTCGGCAATCCACATGATAACAGGTGATCAACGACGCGGCTTCGTCGACAGGAGCGGGGACTCGATCTCGGGCATTGCCTCCCAAGGCTTTTACCAGCGCGCCCACCATGAAACTTTGCCCGTGGTGAGGGAAAGGTTTATGAGCGAACACCAGCAATTTCACAGGCATGAATTGGAGAGACGATTGCGATTAGCACGAAAGAGTTCAAGTTCTTCATTCTCCAAACGGTGCAATTTAATTGCACTTGTAAGGTCGTCTTGAGTTCCCGAAGCTCGCGCCGATTTAGGCCAGACGACACACATGAAGTTCGCCCTCTCGATGCTGTGCGAAAACCCGAACCGCCGGACGGGGTTGACCACGCTCTTCCACGAATTCGTTTCGCGGAGTCTCAAGCTTTTTCCCGAACTGCAATGGCTGCTTTTCGCAGGACCCAATCAGGAATGGAGCGTGACGGACCCTAGAATTGAGATCGTCCGCCAGTTCCCTGCCAACGACGACCTGAAGCACCGGCTCATCGCCGATCATTTTCGTGTTCCGGCCGTGGCACGCCAGAAGGGCGCGGACGTTCTTGTGACCACCGGATTCGTCCCCGTGCGCAACTGTCTTCCGACGGCCATGCAGGTCTTCTCGTTGCAACATCTGGATCGGCAGAACAAGGTTGGGTTGGGCCGCGCGCTTTACCGCAACTGGGTCATGAAGCACAGCTGGCCCAAGGCCGACCTCATCATCACCAATTCCAAGTTCGCCGCCGCACAGATCCTCGGAGTTTACCCACACTTCAAGGACCGGCTCGTCCAGAGCTACGAAGGACTGCAACACGAGCAGTTCCATCCACTCGCGCCGCCCGATGAAGTCAACCGGCTAAAGAGCGAGTTTGGCATCGCCCCGGGTTACTTCCTTTGGATTTCCAATTTCTATCCTTACAAGCAGGCAGAACTGCTCATCGCCGGCTACGCAAAACTGAACCCCGAACTCCGCGCGAAACATCCGCTCGTCATGGTCGGCGCCAGCTGGGAGGGCGCGCTCGAGCGTGTACAAGCCCAGGTTGCAGCCTTGGGAATCGGCGAGAATGTCCGCTTTCTCAACTGGGTGGCCGATGAATGGCTCGCCCCGCTTTACCGCCACAGCCATGCCTTCTGCCTCGCCAGTCGCGAAGAAACCTTCGGACGCTGCGTCATAGAGGCGATGGCCTGTGGCGCTCCGACCATTGTAAATAACATCCCCATCATGCGCGAAGTCACCGATGGCCACGCACTGATCGTCGATTTCAAAAACGCCGACCTCGTGGCCGACGCCCTGGGACGAATCAGTCAGGAAACCAAACTACACCAGCAACTCCGCACGACGGGCCTGGCCAGGGCGGCGGAGTTCACCTTTGAAAAATTGACGACCGAACGTGTCACCGCTATACAGCGCCTCGTTTCGGCGCGGAAGTCGGACAGGAAATCCAAGCTCAACTCGCCATAGCTTCACAGCCAGCAAATGCAAACCATCTTCATCACCGGAGCCGCCGGATTCATCGGAAGCAGCCTCGTCGATCGTCTCCTTGCCGACGGCAAGAACGTCGTCGGCTGGGATAATCTCTCGACTGGCCAGGAACGCTTCATTGCAGAAGCGCGCCAGCACGCGAACTTCAAGTTCATCCTCGGCGACAACCTCGACCTCGGCGCGCTCACTGAGGCGATGAAGGGTTGCGACACCGTCTTCCACCTCGCCGCAAATGCTGACGTGCGCTTCGGCCTGAATCATCCGAAGAAGGATCTCGAGCAGAACACCATCGCGACCTTCAACGTCCTTGAAGCCATGCGCGCCAACGGCATCAAGCGCATCGCCTTCTCGTCGACCGGTTCCGTCTACGGCGAAGCCACGGTGATTCCTACGCCGGAGGACGCGCCGTTTCCGATCCAAACCTCGCTCTACGCCACCAGTAAACTCGCGGGCGAAGGACTCATTCACTCCTACTGCGAAGGCTACGGCTTCGAGGGCTACGTCTTCCGTTTCGTCTCCATCCTCGGCGAGCGCTACACGCACGGACACGTCTTCGACTTCTACCAGCAACTCACCGAGCATCCTGATTTCCTCCGCGTGCTCGGCGATGGCACCCAGCGCAAAAGCTACCTCTACGTCCAGGATTGCCTCAGCGCGATGCTTCACGTCATCAACGCCGGTCTCGCGCTGAAGGCCAAGCATCGGGTCGAAGTCTTCAATCTCGGCACCGACCACTACGTGCAAGTGAACGATTCGATCGGATACATCTGCAAAGCGCTCGGGTTGAAGCCGCGCCTCGAATACACCGGCGGCGAACGCGGCTGGGTCGGCGATAACCCGTTCATTTTCCTCGAAACGAAAAAGGTCCGTGCCACAGGGTGGAAGCCCGCGCTCACCATCGAGCAAGGCATTGGCCGCACGCTGCAGTGGTTGCAAGCCAACCGGTGGGTTTACGAGAAGCGGAAATGAACATCACCGTCCTCGGCCTCTGGCATCTCGGCTCCGTCACCGCCGCCTGCTGCGCGCGGCACTTCGATGTCACCGGCTTGGACTTCGACCAATCGGTCCTCAACGGTCTCGCCACTGGCAGGGCGCCGATTCTGGAACCCGGCCTGAATGAACTCCTCACGGCCGGCCTCGCGAAGAATTCCCTCCGCTTCACCACCGACGCCCAAGCCGCCTGCGCGAACGCCGACGTCCTCTGGCTCACCTACGATACGCCCGTCAACGACCACGACGAGTCGGACGGCGCGTTCGTCCTCGACCGACTTCGTCGCGCTCTATCACACCTGCGAGGCGGCGCACTCGTCCTCATCTCATCGCAACTTCCCATCGGCACCTGCGCCGGTTTGGAACGCGAGTTCCCGCAGTTCCACTTCGCCTGCTCGCCGGAAAACCTCCGCCTCGGCCGCGCGCTCGACGCTTTCGAGAAAGCCGAACGCGTCATCGTTGGCCTTCGCACCGATGCCAAGCGCACGCTCCTCGATCAACTCTTCAAGCCGTTCACGCCGCAAGTGCTCTTCATGCGCACCGAATCGGCCGAGATGGTGAAGCACGCTCTCAACTCCTTCCTCGCCGTCAGCATCACGTTCATCAACGAGATCGCCCGCCTCTGCGAACACACCGGCGCGGACGCAAAAGAGGTCTCGGCTGGATTGAAAAGCGACATCCGCATCGGGCCCAAGGCGTATCTCGGTCCCGGCGGCCCCTTCGCCGGAGGCACGCTCGCGCGCGACGTCGTCTCGCTCACGAAAATCGCGCAGGCGAACGGCGAAACCATCGACCTCATTCCGGCGATCAAGCGCAGTAACGACCTCCATCGCGGCTGGGCCTTCCGCAAACTCCAATCCCGCCTCGGCGATCTGGGCTGCAAAACCATCGCCGTCCTCGGCCTCGTCTACACGCCGAACACGGACACCCTCCGCCGCAGCGCCGCCGTCGAACTGTGCCAGCAACTCCTCGCCGCCGGTGCGCGCGTGCAGGCCTTCGATCCTGCTCTGAAAACTCTCCCGCCGGAACTCGCCGCGATCACTCTTGCCACGGATATCGCTACAGCCCTCCCGCAAGCCGACGCCGCTGTCATCTGCACCGAGTGGCCCCAATTTCGCGATGCGAGCTGGCCTGCACTTCTCCCCCTGCTCCGGCGACCACTCATTGTGGACGCCAACGGTTTCCTCGAACGCCAAATTGGCCAGTTGCCGAATTTCGAGTTTGTTTCGGTGGGCCGGTAACACCGCACCTGAGCCGGATATCCCCGCGCGACGGCGGCCCCATTTCGCAGTCAGAGAAAATTCTCTCCAGAAAAACAGTTCCGTTCTTAAGGCTCCGCCCGGTCCTCCGATACTAATGATGCACGTTCCGGGACGCGTTTTGGGCAACGCTCGTCCGGATCGTCAATTGGCACACAGAAGTCGCTATGGACAAAGTCGATCAATACATCGAATCAGTGACGCAGCTCCCCCCTGCGCCCACCCTGCTCATTGAACTGCTAGGGCTGTTCAAGGAGCCGGATCGCGATGTTGACCGGGTCGTTGAACTCGTCAGCCTCGAACCGTCCATCACCGCCGAAGTGCTCAAACGCTGCAACAGTGCGTTCCTCGGCGGCGGCGAACCCGCCAGCGACATGTTCGAAGCTGTCTCGCGTCTTGGCTTCTACGAAGTTTACACCGTCGTCGCCGCCATGTTCGGCGCGAGCGCGAAAGCGATTCCCGGCGCGGCGGACGCCGTCGACGTCAGCCAGCTCTGGAAACATTCCGTGATCACCGCCGTTGCTGCCTCCGTCGTGGCTGAAGAGATTGGCGACGTCGCCGGCCCTGCCTTCACTTCCGGACTGTTGCACGACATTGGAAAGCTGATCTTCGCCTCTGTGGAGCGCGGCAAATATGGCGAGCTCCTGAACACCGCGGCATCTGGAACGAACTCCATCGTCGCCGCGGAACGTGGCGCCTACGGCACCGACCACGCCGAGATCGGCGGACGCCTGCTCGCGAAATGGAATCTCCCCCCTGAAGTCGCCCAAGCCATTCAATTCCACCACGCACCAACCACTGACGCCGCGGACCCTTATCAACGCTCCGCCGCCACCGTGTGCCTCGGTGACTGGATCGCGCATCACTTGAACGATCCCAAGCCCACTCTCACCCCTGAACACGGCATGCTGCTGTGTCCGCTCGAAATCAAAGTCGACAACATCCAGCCGATGTTCACCCGCACGCAGAAAGGTCTCGAACGCGTGAAGGGTCTGCTCGACATGTAAACTGCGCTCCGACTTCGTCGGACAATCCCATCAATCGTTCTCCGATCGCGCCTGCATTTGGTGTTTCTCTCCCGCGATTCGTGATCTACTTTCGCGCGTCCATGAAACTGAAAGGTCTGAACGCGCTCATCACTGGCGGCAGCCAGGGACTCGGCAAAGCCATCGCGGAACAATTCCTCGCGGAAGGCGCCAACGTCGTCCTCTGCGCCCGCAACGAGAAGGAGCTGAACACCACGCGCTCGGAACTCTCCACAAACTTTCCGTCGCAAAAGATTCTATCGAAGGCTTGCGACGTTTCGAATGAGCCACAGGTAAACGAACTCATCGCTTTCGCACTCCGCGAACTAGGCTCCATCGACGCCCTCGTTCTCAACGCCGGCGTGTACGGCCCGATGGGCCCGACCGAATCCGTCGACCTCAATGAATGGCGACGTGCCATCGACATCAATCTTTTCGGCGTGCTCCTGCCCTGCCGCGCGCTGATTCCGCATTTCAAGAAAGCCGGCCGTGGCAAAATCGTCGTGCTCAGCGGCGGCGGCGCGACAAATCCGTTACCGAACATCAGTTCCTACGCAGCCAGCAAAGCCGCCGTCGTCCGCCTCATGGAAACGCTCGCCGAGGAACTTCGGCCGCATCATGTCGATGTGAACGCCATCGCCCCTGGTGCGCTCGCCACGCGGCTCGTCGATGAAGTCCTCGCCGCTGGCCCGGACAAAGTCGGCGCGGCGTTCTTCGAGAAGAACAAGCAGTGGAAGGAAAAAGGCGCCACGCCGCTCGAACTCGGCGCGAAGCTCGCCGTCTATCTCGCCAGCACGGAAAGCAACGGCATCACCGGCAAGCTCATCAGCGCGCAGTGGGATCCATGGGCCAAGCTCGCAGAGCATCGCGACGAACTCGCGAAGTCCGACATCTACTGCCTGCGCCGTATCGTGCCCGAGGATCGCGGGAAGAATTGGAATGACCAATGACCAAATCCCAATGCCCAAGGAATGAGCAATTCCCATTGATCACAACCCCAAGCCCACGCTCGTCCTTCGCACTCTGGACATTGGGCATTGGACATTGTTCATTCTGCCTTCGATGTCCGAACCCGTAGAACGCATGAATCCTCCGCGCATCGCCCTCATCGGTTGCGGCCTCGTCGGCCAGAAACGTCTCAACCTCCTGCCACCTGGCAGCGTCACTGTGACGTGCGATCTCGACATCGATCGCGCCAAGAAACTCGCCTCGCAATCTCCCGGCTGCGTCGCCACCGATTCCGTCACGCAAACCGTCACGTCACCCAACGTGGACGTCGTGATGATCGCCACCGTCAACGCCTCGCTCGCCCCGCTTGCCATCAAAGCGGCCGAGAACGGCAAGCACGTGCTCATCGAGAAGCCCGGCGCGATTTCCCTGAAGGAACTTGAAACCCTCGAAGCCACCGCCGCGAAGACCGGCGCGCTCGTTCGCGTCGGCTACAACCACCGCTACCATCCGGCGTGTCTCAAGGCGTTGGAACTTTTCCGAAGCGGCGCGCTCGGTCCGATGATGTTCGTGCGCGGACGTTACGGTCAGGGCGGACGCGTCGGTTACGACAAGGAATGGCGCGCTGACCCGAAGCTTTCCGGCGGCGGCGAACTGATCGACCAAGGCGTTCACCTGATTGATCTCGCTGGGATCTTCCTCGGCGAGTTCACGCAAGTCGACGGCCACGCGCCGACCTACTTCTGGAACATGCCCGTCGATGACAATGCCTTCCTCAGTCTGCGCAACGCCGCCGGCCAGACCGCGTGGCTGCACGCGAGTTGCACCGAGTGGAAGAACCTATTCAGCCTCGAGATTTACGGTCGCGACGCGAAGCTGCACTGGGAGGGACTCGGCGGCAGCTACGGCCTGGAGAAGCTGACTTACTACAAGATGCTTCCGCAGATGGGCCCGCCCGAAACGACCATCTGGGAGTTCCCACGCGGCGACGAATCCTGGCGCATCGAGATGGCGGAGTTCCTTGAAGACATCCGTCAGAAGCGCACACCGGTGCCCGGTCTAAAGGAAGCGAAAGCTGCGCTGAAAGTGGTGGAACAAATCTACGCCCAGTCGGCTCGCTGAAACCAAGATTGCGACGCGGCTGTATCCCGCCTAAAAACGGCCGTGCCCACGTTTCACAACCGCAGACTGCTCACCGCCCTCTTCGCGGTGACGTTGCTGTGGATGCGCGTGGAACCACTTCTCGCTGCCGAATCGAATCTGCTCGAACGCGGTCGCGAGCTCGCCACCCAAATCGGCTGCGCCCAATGTCATACTGAACTCGCGCCGAACCCTACCCTTCGCGAGCTGGCGCCCGACCTCGGCAGCGCCGGACTTCGCTACCAACCGGCGTGGCTGTTTGAGTTCCTGCAAAACCCATCGCGCATCCGACAACACCTCGGCGCGGCGCGCATGCCCGATTTTGAGTTGTCCGAGAAGGAAGCTCTCGCCCTCACCGCCTTCCTCGAAGCCCAGCACCACGTCTCCGGAAGTTGGCCCCGTTTACCCGCAGCGTTGCAGGCCGCCCCACCCGCGCCTCCGGTCTCCTCGACTGAATTCCACGGCGAACTCTCGCGCGGACTCATCTGTCTTTCGTGTCACGACTACGCTGGCCAAGGCGGGCATCGCGCCGTCGAACTCACCAACGTCAGTCTCCGGGTTCGCCGCGAATGGGTACCCGAGTATCTTGTCGCGCCTGCACGGTTCGGTGTCGCACCGGCCACCATGCCGCCGCAGTTCTTTCAACTCTCCGCGGACCGCGCGCACTTCAGCGAAGTCACTCCCGACGCCGCCGGAAAGATTCAGCGCCTCATCAGCCATCTGTTCTCACTGAATGCCGAACGCCGCACTGCGCTCGACGCGAAGTTTTCTGCCGCCCAACGACGCTTCCCCGACATCACCGCCGCTCACGGCGAAACGTTGTTCCGCGCGTTGAACTGCGCCGCGTGCCACCGCCATCCCACCATCGCTCCGCGCACGAACGCCGCACCATCGCTCGCGGGCGAAGGACTGCGCGCACAAAAGGCGTGGCTGGAAGGGTTCCTGCGCAAACCACACTCCATCCGTCCGTTCGGCTACCAACCCGGCGACGGCGCACGGATGCCCGACTCCCGCCTGACCGCGGAGGAAGCGAAACCAATCGCGACGTTTCTCCTGTCACAACGCGACGGCCAAACCGTGTTGAAATCGGAATACCAGCCGACGCCTCGCAGCGCTTTCGCGATGAACAAGGCCGCCCTGCTCCTGCGCGACAAACTCTCCTGCCTCGGCTGCCACAGTCTGGAAGACAAAGGCGGACGCATCGCGCCGGACCTCGCGCACGCGCGCAGCCGCCTTCAACCGAACTACGTCCTCAATATCATTCGCAATCCCCGCGCCATCGCGCCGCACTCCATCATGCCGCAGGCACCGCTGCCGGATGACACCGTCCAGCTCATCGCCGACTTCCTCCTTCAGCGCGATTCGCCCTCTCTCCAGACTACCTACCTCTCGCCGCTCGATTATCGCGTCATCACGTCGACTGCGACCAACCGCGCCGCGCAGAATTACGCCCGCCATTGCGCGTCGTGTCACGGCATTGACGGCCGCGGCGACGGCTTCAACGCCGCATTTCTACCCACGAAACCCACATCTCACGCCGATCCTCTGGCGATGAGCAGGCGCCCCGACGACACGCTGTTCGACGGCATCCATGCCGGCGGTTTCGTCCTCAACAAGAGTCACCGCATGCCCTCGTGGGGAAACTCGTTCAGCGCAGAGGAGATTCGCGAACTCGTCGCGCACATTCGATCGCTTTGCCGCTGCGAAGGACCGGAGTGGTCGCGTGACGGAGCGAAGTGAGAACACGATGAACCTCCACCCACCAACTCATCGCCGAATCGCGAATCTCTTCGCGGTCGTGTGCTCTTGGTTGGCGATAGGGCTCATCTCGTCGATCGCAGCGCCAAAGTTCGAGGACTTCGTCGGGGCCGACTCGTGCGCGCGCTGTCATCAGAAGCAGTTCGACCTCTGGAAGAACTCCACCCACGGGCGCGCCGGCGGTCATCCCGGCGAAGTCGATCTCATCGCGCGCTTCGACGGCAAGCCGCTCCACTTCAAGGACGCCGTGGTGACGCCGACTAATTCGGCGGACGGCAAACCGCTTTTCCGCGTGGCGATGGACGGCGCGACGCCGTTCGACATCCTCGTCGACGCGATAGTCGGCGGTGGTCACATGGTGGGCGGAGGAACGCAGTCGTTCTTCGATCGCCATCCCGACGGCACGGTGCGCTTCCTGCCCTTCGATTTCATCCGGAAGGAGAACCTCTGGTTCGTGCAACTCCGCGCCGGCCTCAAGTGGACGCCCGTCAGCCGCGACATCTCGCTGAAGAATGATCTCGCGAACTGGCCGCCGCATCGTGTCCTCGGCTCTGTCACCGACCTGTCGAACTGCCAGAATTGTCACGGCAGCCAGATCACCGCTGGCTGGGACAACGCGGCAGGAAAATTCGCCACGCGCTACCAGACACTGAAGATCAACTGCGAGTCGTGCCACGGCCCGGCTCGCGAACACATCGACATCGTCTCGCGGCCCGGCTTCGAAACGAACGCATACGTCGGCATGCAACCGCTGGCGACGTTGACCAAAGACGGCTCCGTGAAGCTGTGTCTGCAATGCCACGCCACCAAGGAAGTCCTGCGCGAGGATCCGTATCTGCCCGGCGCGTCGCTGGAAGATTACTTCTCTCTCAAGCTGCCCGTGCTCGGCCAGAATCCGTATCACGTCGATGGCCGCATCCGGTCGTTCAGCTACCAGGGCAATCATCTTTTCAGCGACTGCTACCGCAACGGATCGATGACCTGCACCGACTGTCACGATCCGCACGGCAATCATTATCGCGACGTCTTCCAGCGCGAACTCGTCGGTCGTTTCGACAACCGCCAGTGCACATCATGTCACGCGAGCAAAGCCGGCAACACCGAACGTCATTCCCATCACAAGGCCGGTTCGCCCGGTGATTCCTGCGTCGCCTGCCACATGCCGTATCTCCAGCATCCGGGCGTAGGCACCCAACTGCAGTTCGCGCGCTCCGATCATTCCATTCCAATTCCGCGACCGGCCTTCGACCAAAAGCTCGGCATCGAAAACGCGTGCCAGAGATGCCACGCCAATCGTGACCTTGCCTGGCAGGAGCGCTACACGCGTGAGTGGTGGGGCAAACTCAAGCCTCATCCCGTCGCAGTCTCGAATCAACTGCTGGCCGCCGATATCAACGATCCCATCGCCGCCGCCGCATTATTGCTCCGCGGCGACACCGGTCATTCCATCGCCGAATCCGCAGCGCTGGCAAGCTGGATGCAACGTTTCCTCCGGCCCGGCATGACGAACGACGCGCGCCTCATCGAACCGCTCAAGAACTTCGCCCGCAACGAGGATGTTGATCTGCGCGCGCTCGGACTCACCGCGCTGCACGCCGGGTTCATGGAGCACCAGCCCGTTTACGATTTTCTCGCGAGCGAGGAACAACGCACCGGCGGATTCGGCGACGCCGTCCGACTGCGCTGGTCTGTCGCGGCGGACATGCTGGCGGGCCAGCACGCAAATCGCGGCGATGTCTCGACGTCGATCCAACTCCTCAATCGTTCCGTCGAGGCGAACCCCAACAACTACGTTTCCCTTTCACATCTCGCGCTCGCGCACCTGCAAACTGGTGACTCGGAGAAAGCAATTGCCGCACTCCAGAGCGCGATTAAGGCAAGACCCACCAAGGCCGCGCTGCACTTCCAGCTCGCGCAGACTTTTGCCCAGCTCAACCGCGCAGCCGAAGCCATTCAATCACTGGAGGCCGGCCTTCGTCTCGCGCCGGAAGACACCGCCGCGCGCCGCCTGCTCGAACAACTCCGCCAGCCGTAGCGAGTTTCTTTGATGAGCAGCTCCGCCTTCGCCGTCCGATTCCTTTATGAACCCAACCCCGTTCCATCGCCGCGATTTCGTCAAACGCACCACGCTCTTCAGCTTCGGCGTCGCTGCCGCGCCACTGCTCGCCCGTGCGCAATCGCCCAAAAGCCCTGGCGAGAAACTGGTCGTCGGCGTGATGGGCCTCGGCCGCGGTTTCGATCACGTCAAGGCGCTGCAGCAGATCGAGAACGTCGAGATCGCTTATCTCTCGGACATTGACGAGACGCGCATCGCCAAGGCGCAGAAGGCGGCGTTCGCGACCTCAGACAAGCCGCCGAAAGCCGCGAAGGATTTCCGCCGCATCCTCGACGACAAGGAGGTCGACGCAATCTTCATCGCAACTCCCAATCACTGGCACGCGCCCGCCGCCATTCTCGGTTGCTCGGCTGGCAAACATGTCTACGTCGAGAAACCTGGCTCCCACAACGCACGCGAAGGCGAACTGCTCGTCGCCGCCGCGCGAAAGAACAAACGCGTCGTGCAGATGGGCAACCAGCGACGGAGCTGGCCTGGCATCATCGAAGCCGTCGAGAAACTGCGCGACGGAGCGATTGGCGAGGTGCGTTCGGCGCGGACATGGTATGTGAACGCCCGCGGCAGCATCGGACGCGGCAAGCCGGTGCCCGTGCCGGCGAACATCGATTACGATCTCTGGCAGGGACCGGCTCCAGAGCGCCCGTACGTGGACAACCTCGTTCACTACAACTGGCACTGGCGCTGGCATTGGGGCGGCGGCGAGATCGCGAACAATGGCCCCCATGCGTTCGACCTTGCTCGTTGGGGATTGGGCGTCGAGTGCCCGGTCCGCGTGACCTGCGGCGGCGGTCGCTATCATTTCGATGATGATCAGGAGACGCCGGACACCACGGTGGCCAGCGCGGATTTCGAGAACAAGGTGCTCATCTGGGACGGCAGCAGCTGTCATCCCCGGAATCACGAGAACCTGCCGTTCGTCGCGTGGTACGGGAGCAATGGTTCAATGGCCATCTACGGGAACGGTTATCGAGTCTACGATCCGAAGGGGAAACAGATCAGCGAAGGCACTGGGCCTGGCGGCGACAAGAGCCACATCGAGAACTTCCTGAAATCTATCCGCGGAGAGGCGAAGCCCAACTCGGAGATTGCGGTGGGCCAGACGAGCACCCTGCTCTGTCATCTCTCGAACATCGCCTACCGAACCGGCCACACGATCCAGTTCGATCCCGTGGCGCGAAAGATCGTCGGCGACAAGGCCGCGGAGAAGCTGTGGGGCCGCGAATACCGCAAGGGCTGGGAGCCGAAGGTGTAGACAAATGCTTGATCGTCGTGAGCCTCACAGTCGTGCTTTCCTTGAAAGCAATCTGGCTGACGAGCGGGCTGCTGGCAAAACCAATCACAAACAGTTTCACTTTGGGCCAATGTTGAGGATCCTTTTCTTTTCGCATCCATTCTTAGAATGGACAAACTACCACCACCAAACAGACCCTGATTCAATCGGGATCGACGCGGACGAGATGCCGATTCATTGATGCGCTTTGCCGAGACCTATCCAAACTATGAATGCATCAATCATGCAACCTCACAGGCGTCCAAAACATGGGAACTTTCTCGGCTCTACAAAACTGATACCACCGTTGGCTGCCGATCAAGTTCGGCTGACGCTGGACCAGCCTCTCCATAGTCTGAGCGACGTCAAACTCGCCGATTGCCGCGACATCAAGTCGCCGGAAGTGAAACTCAAAACCCATGTAGGGTGACTGGCCGATTCCTATGACTTTGGAGTAGTCGCCATCAAAAGGCTGGCCACCCATACAGCCGTATTCGTTCGGGTAAAGATGAGGGGGCAGCGTTTTTTCTGCCTGAACCTCCCAAAACCTTCCTTCCGAATCTACGCGCGGCTCCATGTCTTTGTGATCGTTAAAAAACACGACTGGCGAGAACTTGAATCCTTTCAGCCCTGCCCCTTCGATCTTGCGCCGAAACTCGCGGCTTACGATCATTCCCCGGGAACCATAACAGCCCGCTGCAAGCGTGGCGTCCAGTTCCCGCGTGTTGATGATGGCACGCCCTTGCTCATCTCGTTCGTTCATTGATGAACCAAACCTCTCAGCCGCGAAATCCAGCAACTCCGCATTCACCTTGTCAGATTCGTCGTAGTGCCTGCGCAAACTCAAACGATAACCGTGACGTAGTGGCTCATTTTCAATGAGCCCAAAATTAGCAACGATGGATAGAATCTCACGAAACAGTTGTGAATCGTGGGAAACATCAATCTCAAATACGGTCCGCTTTTGAGCACTCGGAACCAATGATACTAGTTGATTCCAAGCCAGTGCAGGAATGAAGTCCTGCATCGCATAAAATCGCGCGATAACGGTCATGGCGGTAGAATTCCTTTGCTTTGGCCCCATTTTTGAGTGATCAGGGCAAGGTCTGGATAGCCTTTGCTGCTATATGAGGCGATCAGGTCTTCCAACAATTTTTTCGCACCATTCACACCATTGGCGTTGTTGTATGCGTCCATATTGCCCCAATACAAATCTCCCTGGCTAATCTGGGAATGTAAACCACCGGTTCCAGTGTGTTCAGCTTTTGTGAGCACTGCGACAGGTATGTCATCTACGTCCCAAGTTCCGCCAGTTAAAACCTTGAGTCGTTCTTAGATATACTTGAAGACCAGGGCCGTGAGTATCGGAAAGGCTTCGAACCAAAAGTATAAACAATCGAACCGCGCAGTGCGAAACCACGCGGCGAAATCGGACGGAGCTTAGCTGCGCCAGCCAGGGGAGGCCGACGGCGTCTCCATCGCAATCATCGATTTGTTGGGCGGCGGCGGCTTGGGAGGGGATTGCAGCCGTGGCGATTTTTGAGGAACTGTCATGGAAGACGGGAGCTTTGCCGGGGCCACGACCAATATGTTCAGCCCAGCCAGCCCGAGGAGAATAAGCGGGACCAGTTCCGCCGCCGACCAACTTCGTTTTCGATTCGATTTCATTTCCGACTGTTGGTTAGACACCGCACTCCGCGAAGAGTTGCGCGGCGCGTTTCTGGTTTCTGATCGTCACGGATTTGGTCCAAGGAATGTCGCCGTGCCCACCGAGGAATCAGCGCGGCGGAAGTAAGTTTGAATCGCCGTCTTCTTCCGGAACGCCGGGAGATCCAGTTTGCCGGAGTCGAACGCTTCGATGTCGGCGCGTTTCACGCGGATGGTCATCACCGTCTCGCCGCGCCGCGAGTCGCCCTTGCTGCTCGATGACTTTCCATTCTTGCCCGGCGTCGCCCACTTTTCCCCGCGCACGCTTTCCTCACCCTGAATCACCACCGTGATAAACTCCTCGGGCTTCAGTCCGCGAATGTGCGTCGCATTCTTCAATGCGCGCAGCATGTCGAGCGTGAGTTCCTCCACTTTCGCGGGATCATAATCAGCTGCGCCAGGTTTGCCGCTGCCGGACCAGATTCGTTCGAGCTGAATCTCCAACCGGCTGCGCTCCGACTTCATGAGTTCCTCGCGCGCCTCGGCCCAGTCACTGTCCGGCTTCACCTTCACTTTGGTCTGGGTGGACTTCTCGGGCGGTGCGATGAGCGGGAACGGAACGGCCAGCAGAAACATCGCGCCATGACCTTCCACGTAAAGGTTCCGCGCGCCGCTTGACGAGCCGAAGACCGACGAATCCACCTCAATGCCGAGCGCCATCCGCTTCTCATCCCCCAGCGAACCGCCCGTGGCCTTGCGAAGGATTAGCGCCATGACGCTGAGGTCTTCCTCCAGTTCCGCCATCGCCACTGGATCCGGATCGGAAACCTGCACGACCAGCGTGCGCCCCGTCTTGGTGGTGCGCGGGAGTTCCAGCTCGATTCGTTCGCGGCGAATTGCGGCGACCGTTGCCTGGGCATTGGCCAGTGCTTGTTGAATTTGCGCGTCAGCGGCCGCAGGGGCTCCGCCAGGAGCAGCTAACCCAGCACCGCCCGTAGTTGCACGCCGCACCGTCCTGCTGCGATTGCTATTCGCGGCACCACCGGGTGCCGGCGGGGGAGGAACGGTGACATCCTCCGGAGTCGGCGGCGGAAGCGGTTCGGGCGCGACCGGAAGGTCATTCTGCGCGGAAACCAAAGTGGCAATTGCGAAGAAGGGAATAATCAGGTGTTTCATGGTGGTATCGCGGTTCGAATTTTAGTTCGACGGCGGCTGCGTCATGCTGGCCAGCTCCATCAATTGTTCCTGCGTGCGGGACAAGCCGTCGTCCGCATTGACGGCGAGCGTGTCCAAATCCTTGCGCAGTGAGGCAAACTCCGTTGCGCGTCGCTCTTCAATGTTCCGCAAGGCTGTGACAAAGACGTCGCGCTCGGCATCACGCTGTTCATCGATCGACCGGGCGAATTTCACCAACAACGCTTCGGCTTCGAGTCGAGCCGCCTCGCTGGCAACGCTCTTAATATTCGGCGCCAGATCTGCGTTCCGCTTGTCGATGGATGCCAACAGCTCCGCGCGACTGGCGGCCAGCTTCGCTTCCATTTCCGTTCGCATCGCCATCTCAAGCCGGGCGATTTCCGCAGATGACGACGACGTCAAACGTCCCGCGCCAAAACCTATCCCGAGAACCAGTGCCGCCGCCGCGGCCCAGCGCAAGATAGGCGCTGCGCTTCGGCGGCTCCGTGTGATCGCCGGTGATCTGTCGGCGTCCAGCGCCGCCAGGGTGCCACGCCAGTGCGCGACGCGTTTCTGACATTCGCCACACTGGCGCAGGTGCGCATCGAGTTCAGCGGATCGTTCCGGCGAGGCTTCGCGGTAAAGGAACGACATCCAATCTTCGGAGTTCGGGTGAGTCTTCATATCAACAATCTTTCGTTGGCGCGCGGCACGCGTTTCGGCGGTTCCGGGTCTTCTGAAATAATCGGGTTCAAGGTTTGTCCAAGCTGGGTCAGCGCCTCAGACATGCGCGACTTCACGGTGCCTTCGGGGATGCCGAGGACATCGGCGATCTCGCGGAATTTGAGGCCCTCATAATGGCGCAGTACAACGACCACACGATAGGGTTCCGCAAGTTCGACGAGCGCGCGCCGGACTGCATCCGCGCGTTCATCCTCGACCATGCGCTGATCGGGACCGGCGCCGTCGGCCTCAAATTCGATCGCGTCATCGTTGCCGTCCGGTTCATCGAGGGAGAACTCACGTCGACGCTTTTGTTTTCTAAGTTCGTCATAACAAATGTTCAGAGCGATTCGCCAAAGAAACGTGGAAAACTTGGCAGTGGGCTCGTAGTTCTTTCGTCGCGAATACAGCCGCGCGAACACTTCCTGCGCGAGATCCTCGCCACGATGCAAATCCCCAATCATCCGCGCGCAGAGCCCTTGAATGGGCCCCTGCCAGCGCTGCATCAGCTGGGCGAACGCCTGCGCGTCGTCGTCCACCTTGACGCGCCGCATCGCCTGCTCGTCCGTCGAGGCAAACAGCGTCGGCCATGAAAACAGTTTCGCCGCCATGGCTTCAGGTTCGCCGATTGCGCTGCAGTATTTCGAGTGCGAGTAATCTCATTCGCTGTTTCTGTTTCATTCAACGAACCGAACCGCATTTTGGTTCGAAGATTTTTGTCTGACTTGCTGACACACAGAGCGAGGTTCGGTGATCCGGCAGGCGCCTATGGTCGCCGACAAACTCAGGCCACCGTACTTTTTCCACTCGACACCCAGCTGACGTCGCATCCTCAAACCTTCAAAATTCTTTGATTTTTCAGCGTTTTTCTCCTTGCAGCGACCTAGTGAACGGTTTTTTATACGCGCAAGTCGCAAGACTGAATGCACTATCAATACCAACAACACACGTTAATACATTATGGCAAAAGCACTCTCCAAATCCCAAATCGCCGCCGCCATCGCTGAAAAGGCCGCCATCTCCAAGAAGCAGGCTTCTGAAATTCTCGAGCACATTGCCCAGCTCGCCTACAAGAACGCGAAGAACACCTTCACGCTCCCCGGCCTCGGCAAGCTCGTGTTGGTCAACCGCAAGGCTCGTCAGGGCCGCAACCCGATGACCGGCGCGACGATCCAGATCCCGGCCAAGCGCGTTGTGAAGTTCCGCGTGGCGAAGGCCGCGAAGGACGCGATCCTCGGCGCGAAGTAATTCGCTTTTGATTCGCAAGGCTCTCTGACCAAGTCAGAGAGCCTTTTTCGTTTAGGAGATGGTGCTTCGCGTAACGAGGGATTGGGACGTTCGAGCCATCGAGCACCATCGGCGCAACATCACAACTCCACCACCCCAAGAGTCCATGAACCTATGAAAATCGCCGTCGTAGGCTGCGGAGCGCTGGGGAGCTACTACGGCGCGAAGCTGTGGCGTGATGGCCAGGAGGTTCACTTCCTGTTGCGGTCGGACTACGAAATCGTCCGTCGACGCGGCGTGGAGCTTAGAAGTCCGGAGGGAAACTTCAACGCGCGACCCCGTTGCGCGCGAACGCCGCAAGAGATCGGTCAGGTTGACCTCGTCATCATCGGCCTCAAAACGACCGCGAACGATCAGTTCCCGATTTTGCTTCCACCGCTGGTTGGACCGCAGACCGCCATCCTGACTTTGCAAAATGGACTTGGGAATGAAGAGCAGCTCGCGAAGCTGTTTCCCATCGACCAGATTCTCGGTGGGCTCTGCTTCGTTTGCTTGAACCGAATCCAGCCCGGAGTAATCGAGCACATCGGCCAGGGTCGAATCTCCATGGGCGAGTTCCAACGCTGGCCGGAACCGCGGACTCACGACATCGCATCGATGATTCGCCACGCGGGCATTCCATGCGAGGTCACTGACAATCTCGCGCGCGCCCACTGGGAAAAACTCGTCTGGAACATTCCGTTCAATGGACTCGGCGTCGCCAGCAGCGCCGGCCTGGAAAACTTTCTTCGAAGCTCTGACGTCGTCGTGGAGAAACTGTCTCCATGCCTCACCACGGACAAACTTCTCGGCGATCCGCGATGGGAGATGCTTGTGCGCGAACTCATGCTGGAGGTCATCGCCGCCGCACGCGCCAAAGGGATGAACATCGCCGAGAGCTTCGTCGACACACTCATCGAACGCACCAAGCCGATGGGTGCTTACAAGTCGTCCACGTTGATTGATTTCGAACGCGGCCAGACGCTGGAACTGGACAGCCTGTTTCTGGAACCGCTCCGCCAGGCCGAACAAGCCGGTGCAACAACACCCCGCCTTAGGACACTCTGCGCCGTGCTAAAAGCCGTATCAAAGATTCGCGCCAGCACGCATGGATCATGATCCCGCAGCGTCCGAGAGGGACGTCTTGCCCAAGTCCGCCGTCGCCGCCTTGCACAGGCCGAGGAACGTTTCCTCCGCGAGACTCAGCCGGCGTCCGCGCCAGTGAATGACACCCCAGTTGCGTTTCATTTTGCGACGACCGAGCGGCAGTGCGACGAGCGACTTCTCCTGAATTTCCTTCTGCGCAATCCACGGCGAGAGAATGCCCACGCCAAGCCCCAGCTTCACGAGTTCCTTGATCGCCTCCATGCTGCCCAATTCGATCACCGTGTTCAGCACCATGTCCTCCTGATTGAAGTAGTCGCGCACCATTCGGAACGTGTAGCTCGTCTTGTTATAGAGCACGTAGCTCTGTTTCGGAATCTCGTTGCGCACCACATGACCGTCCTTCGCCCACGGATGCATCGCGCCGACGATGAACGCCAGTTCGTCGCTGAAGAGCGGATGAAACTCGAACTGATCCTCGTTGCGCGGCTCGAGCGTGATGGCGAGGTCGATGCGATTTTCGCGAACGGATTCGATCGCTTCCAGCGTATCGCCCGGAGCAATCGCGATGCGACATTTTGGAAAGCTCTCTTTGAACTCCCGCAACACGGCGGGAAGGATGTACTGGCACGCGGTGGGACTCGCGCCGATTCGCAACCGTCCAACGCCCCACTTGCCCAACTGCTCCAGCCCGGCACGGGCGGCCGCCATTTCCTGAAGAATCTTCTCCGTGTGATGCAGCAGCGACTCACCGGCCTGCGTAAGCAACACTTTCTTCCCCACTCTGTCAAAAAGACGACAACCCACGTCGGTCTCCAATGCCTTCATGGAGTGACTCACCGCCGACTGGGAGAGAAACAATTCCTTGGCTGCGAGAGTAAAGCTCCCGGTCCGTGCGAGCGCAGCAAAGGCGCGCAGTTGCCTGCTGTCGATGGGATTGGTCATTAACGAATGCCTTTCACTTCTGGTCCTTCAATCAACGATTTTGTTCATTCAGGTCAAAACACGCCTTTGGGCCTGTCGCATTTTGCGCGAACCTAGCTTCCAACGGCTGCCTAACTCCTTGAGCAAAAGCGAAGCCAAGCGATCTTCACCGCGCTCAGGCGAAGTCCCAAAGCTCCGCTGATTTCCCGATTCCGCCCGCCATTCAGCAGGCCGGGCAGCCATTTATTCACCATGCGCCGTTTTCATCGAACCGATTCAAACAATGAGCATTCATCCTCCAACCAGCGGACTCCATGCTGCTCTCCACGCGTTCGACTCGTGACATGTCAGACAAATCCAAGCCGCCGCTGACGCTCATCGATGAGCTGATTGCCGAGCAACGGTCCCTCACTGCCGTTGCGAAGTTCTCGCGTGCCCACGAACGTCACGAACTCCCGGCTCAAGCCCGGCACTACCGGGATTTGATCCCGATCTCGAAGCCGCAAGCTGGACAGCAATACGCCTTCGAAGTCGATCTCGACAAATGTTCCGGTTGCAAAGCGTGCGTCACCGCCTGTCACAGTTTGAACGGCCTGGAAGATGAAGAGACTTGGCGCAACGTCGGCCTGCTCCATGGCGGCACCCACCTTCAGCCCATCCAACAAACCGTCACCACCGCCTGTCATCATTGCGTCGATCCCGGATGCCTGAACGGCTGTCCAGTCCTCGCCTACGAAAAGGATTCCGTCACCGGCATCGTCAAGCACCTCGATGATCAATGCATTGGATGCCAATACTGCGTGCTGAAATGCCCCTACGACGTGCCGAAGTATTCGGAACGTCTCGGCATCGTGCGCAAGTGCGACATGTGCAGCAGCCGTCTCGCGTCCGGCGAAGCACCTGCCTGCGTGCAAGCGTGCCCGAACGAAGCCATTAAGATCACAGTCGTCGAGCAATCGAGCACTGTGTCGGCCTTGCAAACCGCCACCGCAACGAACCCATTCTTGCCCGGCTCCCCTGCTCCGACCATCACGTTCCCCACCACGCGATATAAGTCGGCCAAAGGCCTTCACCAAACCCTCCGCCCTGCTGATGCCGACGAACTCAAGCCGCAGTGCGCCCACACGCCGCTCGGCATCATGCTCGTCCTGTCGCAACTCTCAGTCGGCGCGTTCGCCGTCGATCGAATCCTCTCACTCCTCCCGAACGACCCGTCGGCCGCAGCGCGCCCGGCGTTGACGTTGACCGCGCTCATTACCGGCCTCATCGCCCTCGCCAGCAGCACGCTGCACTTGGGCCGCCCCCTCGGCGCATGGCGCGCATTCCTCGGCCTACGCAGATCGTGGTTGAGCCGGGAGATCATCGTGTTCGGGCTCTTCGCGAAGCTCGCCCTGCTCTACACCGGCGCCATCTGGTTCCCACGATTCGCTTCGCCAGCGCTCACCGCGACGCTCGGCTGGGGCACCGTCGTGAGCGGGCTCATCGGCGTCTTCTGCTCCGCGATGATTTACCACGATACTCGCCGCGACTTCTGGCAACTGCGCTGGTCAGGCCTGAAGTTTCTTGGGACCACCGCACTGCTAGGCACCGCGACGGTTCTCTTGATCTCCAGCGCCGCTTCGCTTCCCGGCAGTGTTCTCGCAATCCTGGCCGGGCTCACTTCAGTCTTCGGGTTGTTAAAACTCGCCACCGAGCTTCCCATTTTTCACTCGCTCCAAGTCGAAGACTATTCGCCGCTGCACAAGACCGCCCTACTGCTCAGCGGACCATTCGGGCTCCTCCATCGTGTCCGCGTCGCGCTCGGATTGATCGGTGGCGTCGCTCTGCCCGTCATGCTCTTCGTGCAACTCTCCGTCACCGGCTCCGCCCCGATCCTCACGGTTCAAACAGCAGCCATTCTCCTCCTCTGTCTCGCCGGCGAACTCATTGAGCGTCGGCTGTTCTTCACCGCCGTCCAGCCCGTCCAAATGCCCGGAGGCGTTCCCTCATGACTCTTTCATCGACCATCGACAAGGCACGTTCGCTGCCGGAACTCCTCCGCAGTCGCGACGGTGAACTGACGCAGGAACTCGTCCTTCGTCCCGGCGAATTCGGCCTCGGCAAAGTCCCCGCGCGCCTCCAGCCCGATGCCACTACCACCGTCGTCTGCGGCTTTTGCTCCACCGGTTGCGGGCTCAACGTCCACCTCAAGAACGGACAAGCCATCAACCTCACGCCTACCACGAGCTACCCGGTAAACCTCGGCATGGCCTGCCCGAAAGGCTGGGAAGCCATCACGCCATTGCACGCGCCCGACCGCGCCACCACGCCGCTGCTGCGCAATGCGAAGGGTGAACTCGAACCAGTCGACTGGGACACTGCGATGCAGGTCTTCACCGTTCGCTTCAAGGCGATCCAGGATCAGTTCGGCAAGGATTCCGTCGCATGGATCGGCACCGGGCAGATCTGCACGGAGGAAATGGCGTTCCTCGGCGCGCTCGGGAAGTTCGGCATGGGCATGATTCACGGCGACGGCAATACGCGCCAGTGCATGGCCACCGCCGTCGCCGCCTACAAGCAATCGTTCGGCTTCGACGCGCCGCCGTTTACTTACGCCGACTTCGAGCAGTCAGACGTCATCGTGCTCGTCGGCTCCAATCTCTGCATCGCGCACCCCATCATGTGGCAGCGCGTGCTGCGCAACCGGAACCATCCGGAGATCATCGTCGTCGATCCCCGCAAGACCGAGACGGCGATGGCCGCCACCCAGCACTACGCCATAGCGCCGAAGTCCGATCTTAAGCTCCTCTACGGCCTCGCGCACATACTCATCGAGCGCGGTTGGATCAAGCGCGACTACATCAACGCGCACACGAGCGGCTTCGATGATTTCGCCGCGTTCGTCAAAGGCTTCACGCCCGAGACCGTCGCGCCCGACTGCGGTTTGAGCGTGGAGCAGCTCCTTCACTTCGCCGAAACCATTCACCGCGGCCAGCGCGTCTCGTTCTGGTGGACGATGGGCGTGAATCAGGGCCACGAAGCCACGCGCACCGCGCAGGCCATCATCAATCTCGCGCTCATGACCGGAAACATCGGTCGCCCCGGGACCGGCGCGAATTCCATCACCGGCCAGTGCAATGCGATGGGCTCGCGCCTCTTCAGCAACACCACCAACCTGCTCGGCGGACACGACTTCCTGAACGCGGCGCATCGCACGAAGGTCGCGAACCTCCTCGGCATCGACGCAGCGGCAATACCGGATCAAAATAGCCTGGCCTACGATCAAATCGTGCAGGGCATTGACGATGGGAAGATCAAGGGCCTGTGGATGATTGCCACCAACGCGTCGCATTCGTGGATTCATCAATCGAAGTTCGCGCAGACTCTCAAGAAACTCGATTTCCTCGTCGTGCAGGACATGTATCACACGACGGAAACCGCGCGCGAAGCGGATCTGGTTTTGCCCGCCGCGGCGTGGGGCGAAAAGGAAGGCACCTTCATCAACTCGGAGCGACGGTTCGGTCTCGTGAAGAAGATTTCCAAGGCGCCCGGCCTGGCCTTGAGTGATTTCAACATCTTCAAGCTCGTCGCGCACTACTGGGGCTGCGGCCCGATGTTCAAGGACTGGACGTCGCCCGAGGCGGTGTTTCAGATCATGAAGAAGGTCTCGAAGGATCAGCCCTGTGACATCACGGGCATCCGCGACTATCGGATGCTCGACGAATGCGGCGGCGTGCAGTGGCCATGCAGAAGTTCCGAGTTTGAAGTTTCAGGTTCTGAGTCGGAGCAGTCGTCAACCTCAGGCAACTCAGAACACGGAACTCATCACTCGAAACCCGATCAGGAGCGCCGCCTCTTCGAGGACGGTCACTTCTTCCACACGGATGGCCGGGCGAAGTTCATGTTCGAGCCGCCCCGTGACGCTCCCGAGATTCCGGACGCACAGTATCCATTTCAACTGCTCACCGGTCGCGGCACCTCCGCGCAATGGCACACGCAAACTCGCACCGGCAAGAGCGCCGTCCTGCGCACGCTTTATCCGGAGAAGATCTACGTGGAGATCAACCCGGTCGATGCCCAGCGACTCGGCATCCGCGCGCAGCAAAAGGTCACGGTGAGCTCACGCCGCGGGACCATCCACGCTGCTGCTTTCGTCACCGGCACCGTCCAGCCCGGCCAGGTCTTTCTTCCGATGCACTACGAAGAGACGAATCGCCTGACCTTCCCGGCGTTCGATCCTTACTCGCGGCAACCCAGCTACAAGGCTTGCGCCGTTTCAGTCACGCCGGTTGTGGGTTGAATCGCTGATTCAACGTGGCGGCTTTTAACCACAGGGGCCATTTCCGAACTTCCATGCGGAGCGCCGCCCATCAACCTAATCACCGTCGCCATCGAGCGCTGCTTGACGAAGGCAGACCGCTTCACCAATCAAAACCTCGCGCTCTCAAGGCAAAGCAGCAGCCATGAGCAGACTTCATCCATCCGCAGCGGATAATTCAAACGGCTCTTATTGGCAAAGAAGCACCCAAGGCATTGCCCGTGCTAAAGCCGTGATGAACGTCGATGACGCGAACTGAAACCAAACTTTGATGGCCGGCATTCCCTACATTCCCAGCAGCGCGCCCTTCACTCCGGAGCAGCGCGCGTGGCTGAACGGCTACCTCGCCGGCCTGTTCGCCGACGCGAACCTCGGTGAACCCGGCGTCGCCGCGCAGCCTCAAACCGCGCCCGCCAAACCCGCCGAACCGCTCCTCGTTCTCTACGGCAGCCAAAGCGGCACAGCGGAGGGACTCGCGAAAAAGTTTGCGAAGGAAGCGACAGCGAAGGGTTTCGAGCCGCGCGTGATGGAACTCAACGCCGCGGCCCAACTTGATCTCACCAAGGAACCGCGCGCGGTCATCATCACCAGCACTTGGGGCGACGGCGAACCGCCGGACAACGCCACGGCTTTTTGGTCCCACATCGCAGCGGACACTGCGCCGAAGCTGGAGAACCTCAGCTACTCCGTGCTCGCGCTTGGCGACCGGAACTACTCGGAGTTTTGCGGCGCCGGAAAGAAATTCGACGAACGCCTGGAGAAGCTTGGCGCCAAACGGGTCCATCCGCGCGTCGATTGCGATCTCGATTACGAAGTGCCGGCGAAAGGCTGGATGGAAGGCGTATGGCCGGCCTTGCTCACCACCGCGCCAGAAAGTGAATCAGTAAACAGTGGGTCAGTAATCAGTAAACCTCAGAACGGCTCGGCGCCTTCCACTGATTCACTGAATACCGACTTACTGATTACTCCTCCCACTTACAGCCGCACAAATCCCTTCCCCGCCCGCCTCATCGCCAATCGCAAGCTCAACGCTCCGGACTCAGCCAAGGACACTCGGCATTTCGAGATCTCCCTGAAAGACTCCGGCCTCACTTACGAAGTCGGCGATGCGCTCGGAGTCGTCCCGCAGAATTGTCCGGCGCTCGTGGACGACATAATCCACGCTCTCGGCTGCGATGGAGAGGAAGGCGTCACTGATCCGTCCGGTAAAGAAACGTCCCTGCGCAGCGCCCTGTTGCGGAATTATCAAATCACGAAACCCGGCCCGTCATTCCTCGCGCGAATCTCCGAGCTCGCCGACGACAGCGAACTGAACTCGCTACTGGAACCCGCGCGCAAGGCGGATCTCGAAAAGTTCCTCTATGGGCGCGAAGTGATCGACGTCCTGCGCCGCAATCCGGCCGCCAAACTCGCGCCCAAGGATTTCGTTTCACTCCTCGCGAAACTTCAGCCGCGGCTGTACTCCATTTCCTCCAGTCCGAAGGCTCATCCCGGCGAAGTCCATCTCACCGTCGCAGCCGTGCGCTACGAAAGCCACGGGCGCGCGCGCAAGGGAGTTTGCTCCACCTTCCTCGCGGATCGCGTCGAAGGCGAGACACCCGTTCCAGTCTTCGTTCAAACCTCGCACGGCTTCCGCATCCCCACCGACGGCACCAAGCCCATCATCATGATCGGACCCGGCACCGGCATCGCACCATTCCGTGCGTTTCTTGAAGAGCGTCGCGCCATCGGTGCGCCGGGAAAGAACTGGCTCTTCTTCGGCGACCAAAAGGCATCCTGCGACTTTCTCTATCGAGAACAGCTCGAGGGCATGCTCGCGGAAGGTTCACTTACCCGACTCGATCTCGCCTTCAGCCGCGATCAGGCCGAGAAGATTTACGTCCAGACGCGCATGTTGGAACAGGCTGCCGAGCTCTGGCGCTGGCTGGAGAACGGCGCGCATCTCTACGTCTGCGGCGACGCGAAACGCATGGCCAAGGATGTCGATGCCGCGCTGCACGAAATCATTCAAAAGGCCGGCGGAAGATCCGCGGACGACGCCAAGGCTTACGTCGCGAAACTGAAATCCGACAAACGCTATCAACGCGACGTTTATTGAAATGAGCACCGCCACCCTGCCCTTCACCGAAGTCGCCGGACAGAAACTGACCAGCGAGCAATCCGCATATCTCGAAGGACTCTTCGCGGGATTGCGCAATCGCGGTCTCTCCTTTGCCGACGTCGAGCCGAATCCCGCCGCGCAACCCGCGAAGGCGAAGGCCGATCTCATCTTCGAGGAACGCGTGAAGCGCGAATTGCACCCGCTCGATGCGTATCCCGTGCTGTTGGAACATGCCGCCGCCAACAAGGCGCCGGACAAGGAAGCGCTCTTTCGCTTCAAGTGGAACGGCCTCTTCTTCCTCACGCCGAACAAGGAAGCCTTCATGGCGCGCCTGCGTATTCCCGGCGGCCAGCTCCAGACGTTTCAACTCCGCGAGATCGCGCGCATCGCTCAGGAACTCACGAACGGCTACGTGCAGATCACCACGCGCGCGAACTTCCAGATTCGCCTCATCGAAATGAAGAACGCGCCGGAAGTGCTGCGTCGCATTCAGAGCGTCGGTTTGCACACGCGCGGAGCGGGCGCGGACAACATCCGCAATCTCACCGCGAACCCGACGGCGGGCATCGATCCACATGAATTGATAGACACGCTCCCGCTCTGCCATCAGCTTGGGCAGATCATTCTCAACGACCGCGCATTCTACGACCTGCCACGCAAATTCAACATCGCGTTTGACGGCGGTGGATTGATCGGAACGGTGGAAGATACGAACGACATCGGGTTGCGAGCCGTGAAGATCGAAACCGAATCCGGTGACATCAAACCGGGAGTTTACTTCCGCGTCGCGCTCGGCGGTGCCACCGGCCACAAGGCGTTCGCCCGCGACCTCGGCGTGCTAGTGAAGCCGGAGGAAGTCTTGAAAGTCACCGTGGCTTTGGTTCGCGTCTACATCGCGAACGGCAATCGTGGCGACCGCAAGAAAGCGCGTCTCAAGCATCTGCTCGAAACGTGGTCGCTCGAGAAGTATCTGGAGGAAACGGAGAAGCTTCTTGGCTACAAACTGCCGCGCTCAGCGGTTGATTCGAAACCAGGAACTCAACACTCAAAACCAGAATTCCCCCATTCCCACGTTGGCGTCTTCCCGCAAAAGCAACCCGGCTTGAACTACATCGGCGTGGCCGTGCCCGTCGGCCAACTCACGCCGAAGCAGATGCTGCGGCTCTCCGAGATCGCCGAACTCTACGGTTCCAGCGAAGTGCGGCTGACGGTCTGGCAGAACCTGATCATTCCGAACATCCCGGACGCCTTCGTCGAGACAGTGAAGAAGGCGCTCGTGAAGATGGGCCTGCACTGGCAGCAATCGAACCTGCGCAGCGGCATCATTGCCTGCACTGGGAATTCCTACTGCAAGTTCGCCGCCGCAAACACGAAGGGTCACGCGCTGGAACTCGCCGATTATCTCGACAAGCGCTTCAAGCTCGACCAGCCGATCAACATCCACCTCACCGGCTGTCCAAATTCTTGTGCTCAACATTACATGGGCGACATCGGACTGCTCGGCGCGAAGGTCAAAGTCGCCGGCGAATCACTCGACGGCTACCACGTCTTCGTCGGCGGAGGATTCGGCGAGCGTCAGGCGGTGGGCCGACAAGTTTTCCAGGGCGTCTCGTGCAACGATCTCATGCTGACCTTGGAACGGATGCTTAAGGGCTATCTCCGCCATCGCAATGACGGCGAAACCTTCCAGTCGTTCACGAATCGCCACGACGTCAGCGCGCTCCAAGGCATCTTCAGCAACGACGAATAACCTCCCAGCCGCAAAACAAAACGCCGCCTCGGAACGAACCGAAGCGGCGTTGGCGGAAATGTTCTCGCGACGAAAACTTAGAATCCTACCGACGGACGTTTGCCCTGCTTGGTAATTTCTTCTTCACCTTCCCACAGGGCCAGACCACGGCGATCGGTCAGCGAAAGCTGGAAGCTGAACGTCGATTGACGAACATCACCAGCCCGCGCGCGGGTTTCGATAATCTTTCCCGACAGAGTGAAGTCCGGAGTCACTCCGGTCTTCTGCTGTTCGCCCTGAAGCTGTTTCGCGAGCGGATCCTCCGCCACACCATCGAGCCCGACGGTGGTAGTCGTGAGAGCCTTGCCGCTGGTGTTGAGCTTCACGCGAATCTTCTTGGTGAGCAGATCTGTGTCGAACTGCTGACCGGTCTGGTTGCGCACGAGGCTGACGGCAAGAATGGCCGGTGGCTTGGGAACTTTGTCCAGCGCGCCGGACAGGAGCAGCTTGCCGACGGAGGCTTCAGCCGCCGCGACGAAGTCCTGAATGTCGACTTGGCCGACCGTCGTGATGCTTTCACGGCCGCCGGCATCAATGCGGCGGGCACCGCCCGAGGAACAACCGGTCCAGACCAGCGGAGCCAGCGCCAGAAGCGCCACAGGAAAAAGGTAACGTTTCATACGCACATCAATGTTGGTTAAATGAACTGCTTAGCGGGTCGATTCCATGAACTGAACCCGAAAATCTTTGCACGCCGGATGCGGCGCGACGGCGGAGAGAAAACGCGTTTCTTTGCCTTCGATCACGCACGGCAAGATAGCGCCAGTCGTGGAGCTAACCTGCATGCCCGTGGCGTCAAACCACTGCACATGGTAGGTGAAGCGCTGGCGGGAACGGGTTTGGTTCACGACCTCCAGCTGAATCTGGAGCACGCCGCTGTCATTGCGCGCCTCATTAATGCCCACGATATAAACCTTGCGCGCCAGGCTCGCGTCGGTGATGACGCGCTTGTCGGCCACCATTTCCTTCTGGGCGGAAGGTTGCGCGTTTTCCACGGTGTTGACGGTGGTTTTGCAACCGCCGGTAAGGAGGGCACTGGCGATAACCACCGCGCCAGCCATTGCTGCTTGAGTCAATCGTATCTTCATCAGTCAGGATTCTATTTTAGTTTCATCTGCGAGACAAACATCGGACCGCCAGCCGAAATCGAACGGACGTAGATGAGGTTAACCAATCCCTCGTCCAACGTCACTACCGCATGTTGAGCCGAACCCAACGCGTGCAAATCGACCTTTCGGTCCGCCGGAGTCGGTATCCGCGCGATCTGGATTTCCTTCGGCAGGGTCGTCCAGGTCCGCAGGTCGGCGATGTTCACGGCCAATTGATAGACGGCGGTTCCTACCTGGCTAATCAATCCGGCGATTCCCCCGCCCTCCTGATTCGCCACTTCGTTCAGGGCATAGGATGCCGCGCCCTTCGCCACCGTCGCCGCGATGGTCTTGGTAATAATGCTCGGCAGCTCGTTCTTGAAATCCTGTGCGATGACGGAATCCATGCTCGCCAGCAACGCCGTCGTTTCATTCGTACCGCCGGCTGTGACCTTGAGTGCGCTCAGCGCGCCGCCCTGCAGTTCCAGCGTCGGAAACGCGGCTCCAAGATAGGACAGGCGTGTGAAGAACAGCGGGATGTCGATGCGCACTTGATTGCGCAAAGGCGCCCGACCATTCTCGAATATCACATAAGTTACTTTCTCGACCAGCTTGCCGCGCACGGCGGCTTCCAGCGCATCGAGGTCGGCCTTCACGAACTTGTTATTCTCCGTAAACGTCGCGGCGCGCTCGAAGGATTTCCGCGCGCGTTCCAAGTCCGAGTTGTCGACCGCGCCTGCAAGGAAGATCAATCCATCGACGTAAACCGTGAACGGATTCACGTAGTCGCCGTAGGCCTTCAATGAGTCGAGATTAGAATAGGTCTGCTTCACGCTGCCGCGGAATGCCGGATCCTTCTCGGCCTTCTCGATGCGACGTTTCTCCTTTTCCTTGTCCAGCGCCTCCTGCGTCTGCTCGATGCGCCGCCGGTTGTCCTCCACCGCATCCTGCTGCCGCTGGTAGGCGCGGATGATTTCCACGCGCGCCTTGTCGAGATCGTGCTTCGCGAGAAAATTCAGCGCCCGATAGGTGTTGAGCATGATGCCGTCATACGACCGCCCCCGATAAGGCACATTCGCTTGATTCGAAAACAACGCCCCCGCCTCGGCGCCCACCTTCACCTTCGCTCGCTCGGCATACCGATCGATCTTCTCCTGCGCCTGTTCAAAAGCCGCGTTGCTCTCGTCGTATTTCCCCGCCGTGCGCAAGATGGCCGCCTGTTCGAGCCGCCAGATGATCTCGTCCTTGCTGCCCGCCGCCTTGTCCGCCTTGCGCGTCGCCTCCTTCTCCGCCGTTGCCAAATCCCCCTGCATCCACGGCGCGGCAAAACGATTCTGTTCGTTGTACGTGGAGCAACCGGTGAGTCCGCTCGCAAGCACGAGCAGAATTGCAGCAAAGAAGAAATTTCCCCTGACGTTGAGGCGCATCACAGACCCGCAGTCTTCTGGATGTTCACTTCGACGCGGATGGTTTCGGCGCGCCGCCAACAGGACGTCCGTATTCATCCACCACCGTATCGACGGGAACCTGAATGGTCC
>CAZBIC010000021.1:63821-73544 GCA_964491875.1 uncultured Bifidobacterium sp. | reverse complement strand
TCAGCCGTCTTTTCCGTTCGCCACGTCCGCACCACGCGTCGGGTGTTGTTAAACGGAGCCGCCGCCCCAGACGCCGCGCCTTCGCCGAAACCGACCACACCGCCCGCGACATTGCCGGCCACCACGCCCGCTCCCGCGCCCAACGCACGGCCTGCTGCCGGACCCGGATGATTCGGGTTGGTCACGCCAATGCGATTTGGATCGCGCGCGCAACCCATCAACACAACGCCCGTCGCCAGAATCGGAAGAATGCTTTTCATGACAATTCGCAGCCAAACCGGCTGTTCGTCGGGACAGTAGTTCAAACCCGGCCCGCAGCAATTGATTTTTTGACCCGGGGAAGCGGCCCAATTTCAGGCCCCGATGCCACTCCACCAATTGGTAATCGCCGTGTGACCGCTCAGCTGCTGCTCGAGAATCTGCTTCACCAGTCCCGCCCCACCGCGCCGGTGAAGTTCCTTGCCCAACTGCTCCGCAATGCCGGAGCGTTGCTCGTAGGTCTGGAAGCAAACCGCCAGCATCGGATTGCGGTTCTCCAAGGTCGCCCAGGAAATCTCTTCAATCGCCGCGACCAGTTCACGCATCACGTCCACAATCTCGTCGTTGGTCAGCAGCTTGAGGTCGCCCACGAGTTTCGGGTGAATGCCGGACTCCACCAGTTTACGCTCCGCCTCCGCAACGGCTGCGGCCGCGACATCGATGACCGTCGTTCCCGCGACCTTCGCCGCGAGCGGATCGCCGATTTTCCTCAACGCCAGATGCGTCGCCTGGCGCAATTGCTCCAAGGCGGCCTGCCGATCGGGCGTCGTCTCATCACGCATCTGCAGCGTCCCGACCAAAACCCACACGGCGCGCGAATCCTTCAACTGCCCCAGCGCCGTTGCCGCGGCCGTGCGCACTGCGTAAACGTCATCGGTCTGCATGATCTCGATCAACGGCTCCACCGCGCGTTTATCGCGCAACTCTCCCAGCGCCGAAACAGCCAGCTGCCGGGCCGCGCCCGAGCCGGCCTTCAGCACATCGATCAATGGTCCGACCGCCTTCGGCCCAAACGCCAGCAGCGCTTCCGCCGCGGCCTGGTTCACCTCGCCGCAATCGAGCAACGCCACCAGCGCAGGAATGGCCCGCTCATTTCGTAGCTTCCCCAGCTCACGCGCGGCGCTGCGCGACACGCCGTCCTTCCGCGCCAGAGTTTCCAGGAGGAGATCGATCGCCTTGTCGTCGCCCAGCCGGCCAAGCTCGAGGATCGCCGAGTAGGCCTCGGGAGAATTGCCCTTGCTCTTCAGCGCGCTGGAGAGCTGCCACAGCTTGAGTGTCTTGAACATGATGGTGCTTGCTCGATTGTCGATGGAACGGTAGCGCACGTCGCGCCCGTTGGCGAGGACCGCTCCATTCCGGCAGAAATTGCTGTGAATAACGCCAATGGCGTGCTCTTCTGATTCTCTTAACGAAAGCGGAACGTCATGAAGAAAACTAGCGTCATTCACAGAATTTCAATTGCCGGAACTACACTCGCCGTCGCGGTTTGGATCGCAGGCTGCGGCAAATCCGCCGAGGAAAAGCCCGCCGCCACTGCGCCTGCCGCCGAGCCCGCGAAGAGCGCGAAAGTGGAAGTTCCCGTGGGTGACGCCGACCTTCTCCAGAATGTTCCCGTCGGCTCAGCCGCCACCAACACGGCGCTCGCTGCCGGCGATCTCGCCTGGAAGGAAGTCCTCCAAGCCATGCGTCCGCCGCCGTATCCGCCCGAGTGGGACACCACTCCGCCGTCGAAGGAAGCCGTCGCCGAATATGAGAAGAAGAACGCCACTCTCGCCGCCGACGCCGCCGGCAAGATGAAGGACTTCTACACCAAGTTCCCGAAACACGAGATGGCAAGCGAAGCGAAAGATCGCGAGCAATACCTGCTCGGCGTCGCGATGCAGATGGGCAACACCAACGTCATCGCCCGGTTGAACGAACTCGAATCAGCGAAGCTCAAGGATCCAAACCTTTCGGAAGAGGAACGCCTCCAGCTCCGGGTCACCCAGCTCCAGCGTTCCGTCATGAGTCAGGCCGACAAAAATCCTTCCGCGGCATTGACCGCTCTGGAGAAGGGCGCGCGCGATCTCATGAAGGAGTTCCCCAAGAACGGCGAACTCGCCGGCTTGCTCGTCAGCGTGGCGCAGGGCTGGGCCGATCAAGGTCAGGCCGACAAGGCTCGATCGATCGCGCAGGAATTGATCACGTCCAAACCCGGTGAAGAAGTGGAAGCCGCTGCTCAGGGTTTGATCAAGAAACTGGATCGCGTCGGCAAACCCATTGCGATGAAGTTCAAGTCCACTGACGGCCGCGACATTGATCTCGCGGCCATGAAGGGGAAAGTCGTGCTAATCGACTTCTGGGCCACTTGGTGCGGCCCGTGCATGGCGGAACTTCCGAAGCTCAAGGAGACTTACGCGAAGCTCAACCCAAAGGGGTTTGAAATCCTCGGCATCAGCCTGGATCGCGATGAGGAAGCGTTGGAGAAAGTCGTGAAGCGCGAAAACATGACGTGGCCGCACTGCTACGACGGAGGCGGCACCAAATTTGCCGAGGAGTTCGAGATCGCGTCGATTCCCACCATGTGGCTGATCGACAAGAAGGGAAACCTGCGCGAAACCAACGCCCGTGAAAACCTCGCGGAGAAAATCGAGAAGTTGCTCGCCGAATAGGCGGGTCCGCGCACCTCAATAGACAACGAGCGACCGCACTGGACAGTGCTGGATGCGCTCGCGACCATTGAGATCCTTCAGCTCGATGAAGAACGCCGCTTCGAGAATCTTTGCGCCCACCTTCTGAAGCAGCATCGCCGCCGCTTCCGCCGTCCCGCCCGTCGCCAGCAGGTCATCGATTAACAACACCCGGCTGCCCGGCTTCACCGCGTCCGTGTGAATCGCGATCGTGTTGCTGCCGTATTCCAGCTCGTAGCTTTGCTCGTGGGTGTCGAAGGGAAGCTTTCCCTTTTTGCGAACCGGAACGAAGCCGGCGTTCAAGCGCAACGCCGCGGCCGAGGCGAAGATAAATCCACGTGCATCAATGCCGACGACCGTGTCGATCTCCCCGGGCTTGAACCCGTCGATCAGCAGTTCAATGCAACCGGCGAACAGCTTCGGGTCCGCGAGCACCGGTGTGATGTCCTTGAACTGAATGCCCGGCTTGGGGAAGTCCGGAACGTTGCGAATGGCGTCTCTGAGATTCTGAACCGTCGGCGGTGTCGCTGTCATGAAAGCATCCTACTTTTGCTTGGCTTCAAGTCGCTCGATCATCTTGCGGAGCTTGTTGAGGGCAATGTTCTGAATCTGGCGAACCCGCTCGCGGGTCACGCCAAATTTCTCACCCACCTCTTCCAGCGTCTTCTCGCTCCCGCCGTCGAGGCCGAAGCGATACCGGAGAATGGTGGCCTCGCGTTCATCGAGCGTCGTAACCATGTCACGAAGCATCAAGGTCACGGTCTGATCCTCGAGCTGTTCGTACGGTGTGTCGGCATTCTCGTCCGCGATCACTTCCGAATAGCTGTTCGAATCGTCATCGCCAATCGGCGCATCGAGAGACGCCGGGCGAATCGCCGCCGTGCGCATCTGGGCCACGCGGGAGGGCGACATGCCCATCTCCTCCGCCAATTCCTCGTCCGTTGGTTCACGCCCGAAGACCTCGTGAAGCTTCATCGTCACGCGACGCATCTTCGAAATCTTGTCCACGAGATGAACCGGGAGCCGAATGGTCTTGGACTGGTTGGCCAGAGCTCGCTTGATCGACTGCTTGATCCACCACGAACCATAGGTCGAAAGCTTTCCGCCCTTCGAAGGATCGAAACGCTCCACCGCCTTCATCAAGCCGATGTTTCCTTCACTGATCAAATCGAGCAGCGGCAGACCAAAACCTTCATAGTCGTGCGCGATCTTCACCACGAGCCGAAGGTTCGCCTTGATCATCTGCTCGCGCGCCTTCTTGTCGCCCTTCTTGATCAACGCCGCGAGTTCGATTTCCTCCTGCACCGTGAGCAGCTTCACCTGCCCGATCTCGCGGAGGTAAAGTTTGAAAGCGGTGTCGCCATCGTAGCCACCCCGATCCCTTGTTGCCGTGGCCGGAGCGTCGTTGACCTTCACCGACTCGAGGGGTGCTTTGGTTTCGTCCATGGACGAAGCCGGCACGAAAAACTTGGTATCCCCCGAACCCTTGGCTCGTGCAGGACGCTTCCCATCGGTGGATTCTTTCTTCGATCCCTTTTTCCCAGCTGGTTTGCGCACGGCCATAAGTGATTGATGAGCTTTTAGATGCTTGGTTAAGCAATCGGCAAGCAAATTAAAAATCTGAAGCGCCGCAGGCACTTGCGCGACACCGAGCGCGGCGAAGAATGGGACTTCACACAGACTTCAACGCTGCGATCACAGGCAATCGCGACGCTCGGACCGAAGGAAGAAAACTGCCGAGCAACCCGACCAGCACGGCAAAAATCAATCCCTCCGCCATCAGTCTGGGTGTGACCGTGAACTCGAAAACAATTTCGCTGAACGTCTCGAAACCCATCGTCGCCGTCGTGTAACCATTCCACAGATAAGCGACGCCACAGCCGACGGCACCACCAATCAACGCCAGCAACGCGCCCTCGATCAACAGCGCCAGCACCACCGAACGACGTCGAAAGCCCAGCACCCGCAACGTTCCGATCTCCCGCGTCCGCGCGCCAATGCTCGCATACATCGTATTCATCGCGGCGAAGACCGCTCCCACCGACATCATGATCGCCAGAAATCCCCCGAGCCACTTGATTGGCGCCGCCGTCATCGTCTGCTTGCGATAGTATTCCACCTCCTTCTCCGCCTTCAGCTTGAACCGGCGATCCGCCTCGATGCGTTCGAGGAACTTTGTCGCCGCAGACTCATCCACTGGTCGGACGAGGAAACTCGAATAGAGATCGCGCTCAAACACCGAGCGACATTCATCCGCATCCATCCAGCACTCCGAATCGAAGGCGCTGCCGCCACCATCAAGCCATCCCACCACTGTAAAATTCGCCGTACCCGCCTTGAAAGACTGGCCGATTCCGAAATTCGCGAAGCGGTTCGCCATGCGCGAGCTGACAACGATCTCGCGTTTCCCGGGCGTGAACCAGCGTCCAGCCACCAGCCGAACCTGGGGTCTCAACTCCACGCCACGCGGCGAAACACCGCGCAACAACACGTTCGCCTCGCCGCTGCCGTCCGAACGCGGCAAGTTCACCAGCACGAGCACATCCGCCGAAATGACCGGTTCTCCTCGGTCGTTCCGGGCGATCTCCTCGAAGTATTGAATCTCACGCAGGTTCTCCCGGGAAATCAGGCTCGCCGATTCCGCCGTGGAACCCTTCCGCACGATCATGATGTTGCGCGGATCGCCAGTGTTGCCGCTGCTCTTCTCGATACCGGCTGCCAGTGATTGCAGCAGCACAAACACGAAAACGACCAGCGCGATCCCCAGCACCGTCGCAAAGGTGGATCGCCAGCGGATCAAAACATTCCGGAAACTATAGCGAAGCGGGAGAGCCATGATGCGTTCAGTCGAGAGTCTTCAATCCCTGCACCACACTCGTGCGCGCCACGCCGATCATCGGGGCCGCGGCAGACAACAATCCGAGCACCGCCGCAATGCTGAATGCCAGCGCCATCATCTGCGGCGTCACCTCGAACATCACGAACATCCCACTACTGAGCGTCTGCATGTCGAGCACTCGATAGAGGCACCAGGCACCGCCGGCGCCAAACACCGCTCCCAGCGTGGCAAGCCCGAAGCTCTCAGCGAGAATGAACGCGAACAACTCGCGTCGCCGGAAGCCCAAGGCCTTCAATACCGCGAGTTCGCGAAAACGCTCGCGAATCGCCATGCTCATGGTGCTCACCGTCACCAGCAGGAGCGCGAAGACCACCACCACACTAATCCCGCCGATCAAAATCTTGATGTTCGCCCACATGGAAACGAAGCCGAGTTGAAACGCCCGTTCCGTCTCCGCCCGCACTTCCGCACTCGTGTTGGCGAACGCCTTGTTAATGCGATCCGTAATGAGTGTCGCCTCTTCCGCCGACGCGGCCTTTACCCACCATGTTCCAACGGTCCCGGGGTTACCCAGCGATTCATCGAGGTATTTGTGATGGAAGAAGACGTTCCGATCATCGGCAGTGCCTTCGTAGATCCCGGCGATCTTGAATTCCAAGTCGCAGGGATAAATCTGTCCGGTGAACTGCATCCGGTCGCCAATCTTGAGCTTGTATCGTTCGGCGGTCATCTTCCCGACCACCGCCGATGTCCGGTCGGCCACCCAAGCTTTCATCTGCTCCGCCGGCACTTTTGCATCGGAGAGCAGCTCGTTCGCACGGACCGGGTCCACCGCGAATTGCGCGAAGCTCGTGAACTTCTCGTCGCCCTTGTAAAGCCCTCCGAAGTAACTGAACGGCGTGACGGCAGCGACTCCGGGAATACGTTCGATGGTCGCCAGCTGACGCGCCGGCAGCGGCTGGGCAAGCGAGACCTTGTTGCGAACAATGATGCGCAACGTCGAGCCCTCGTCATTGATCGGATTCGTCAGTTCGCGCAGCGCCACTTGAAGCGTAACCAGCAGAAACAAGCTCATCGCCACGCTCGACACCGACAGGATGAAGCGGCGTTTGTTGCGGAGCGCGTTCCGCGCGATGAAGCCAATCGTCGTCAATTCGTGAGCTCCCCCTTCTCGAGATGAATCGAGCGCGAACCAAACGCCGCCGCCTTCGGATCATGCGTCACCATGATCACCGTCTTGCCAATCTGCCGGCTCAGCATTTGCAGAATCCCGAGAACTTCCTGCGCTGAGTTTGAATCGAGATTTCCCGTCGGCTCATCCGCCACGATGAGTTTCGGATCAGTCACCAGCGCCCGCGCAATCGCCACGCGCTGCTCCTGGCCGCCGGAAAGTTGTCGCGGCAGATGTTTCTGCCGTTCGGCCAGTCCGACGAGCTCTAGCGCCGTGTTCACCTGCTCGCGACGTCGCTTCGCATTCAACCTGGTGAGCAAGAGCGGGAGCTCGACGTTTTCAAACGCCGTGAGCACCGGGATGAGGTTGAAGGTCTGGAAAACGAAGCCGACGTTCTGATTGCGCCAGTCGGCAAGGCCGGATTCATCGAGCTTTGTGAGGTCAATGTCCTGCACTCGGCAGACGCCCCGGGTGGGACGATCAATTCCGGCGATGATGTGCAAGAGCGTCGATTTGCCGGAGCCAGACGGGCCCATGAGCGTAAGGAACTCGCCTTGCGCAATGTCGAGCGAGACGTTGTTGAGCGCCGTCACATTGATCTCGCCCTGCCGATACTCTTTCGACAGCTCCCGAATCGTCACAATGTTTGGCACGCTCATAAGGCCGCCAAGGAATAGTGGATGCGCCGCCCGTTTGCAAATCACGGCTTTGCCCCAGGCGAAAAGATGTGGAGCGAGGAGAAGTAGAAACCAGCCCGGCACGAGCCGCATCAGGCCCCGGCCAGCACGGGAATGGTGAAGTGAAAGGTCGTGCCACGGCCCACCTTGGACTCGACCCAGATTCGTCCCCCGTGACGTTCCACGATCTTCTTGCAGACGGAGAGTCCGATGCCCGTGCCGGGATACTTCTCTCGACTGTGCAGCCGCTGGAAGACGATGAAGATTCGCTGAAAATCCTGTTCGGCGATGCCGATTCCGTTGTCGCGCACGGTGAACTCCCAGTCGTCGCCCTTGCGCTGCACTCCCACGTGAATCTTCGGTGGCACGTCTCCTCGGAACTTAACCGCGTTACCAATCAAGTTCTGGAACAGCTGCGTGAGTTGAACCTCGTCGCCCACCACCGACGGAAGCGGATCGTGGGAAATCTCGGCTTTCGATTCTTCAATGGCCACCGTGAGGTTCGCTAGCGCATCCGCGAGAGCCTGTCCGCATTCGGTCACCACGAGCTCTTTTCCGTGCGTACCCACGCGGGAGTAGGCGAGCAGATCGTGAATCAGTTGGTTCATCCGCTTAGAGCCATCCAGCGCGAAGCCGATGAAATCGTGGGCGTTCGTGTCCAGCTGATCCTTGTAACGCTGGCGCAGGAGCTGGAGATAATTGGTGATCATCCGCAGCGGTTCCTGCAAATCGTGCGACGCCACGTACGCGAATTGTTCCAAGTCCTCATTGGAGCGCTTGAGCTCCAGCGTGCGGTCGATCACCCGTTTCTCCAGATCCTCGTTGAGCTCCTTCAGATCCCCTTCCGCCTTTCGCAACTCAGCCACTTGCTGTTCGAGGGCCGCGGCCATCTCGTCAAAACTCCTCGCCAGTTCACCAATCTCACCCGGGCCGTGCTCCACGCCGGAGCGCGCCGAGAGATTCCCCATCCGCATCTTCTTGGCAGCGCTCACCAACCCTCGGACGTGCCGCAGCACAAACGCATCACTCGAAATCCACGCGGCCGCCATGGCCAGCAAGGAGACAATGCCGAGGATAATCAGGTTCTGCGCGAGCGTGTGATTGGCGGCCTCGTAGGCGACTTGAACCGGGATGCCCACGATCACGTGGGCGTCGGCAATGCCCAGGGTGCGATTCAGCGGAGTGCTGGTGTAGAGCCGCTTCACGCCGTCCAGTCCGGCGGAAACTCCGGAGGAATCACCGCCCCGATTCAGGAATTCGACGATCCTCGAGTTTGCTTTCAACGATTCTCCGACCCAGCTGCGGTCGGATTCGGGTATCGAATAACGGACGAGAATGTTCGCGTTACGATCGATCACGGTGAAGGTGGATCCATCCGGCAGTTCCGCCTTGGCCGCCAGTTGATTGAGCCAGTTCAAATCCAGCGCCACGAACACCACTCCGTGAAACTGCCCGCTGCTCCGGCTGCGAATCGGATGCGCCATGTTCAACGTCGCTTTGCCCGTGATGCGGCCGGTCTGGAAATCGCCCACGGCAAACTTCTGCGTTTCCCGGGCGCGAATGAAATACGAGCGATCGCCAAGGTAGACGCGGTTCGTGGTCGGCACCGCACTTGCAAACACGTAGCCCTCCGCATCGATCGCGCCGATGTTCGCGTAAATCGCGTGTACGGGCAGCAAGGTGCGAAACAACGCCTCGGCTTCCTCCGCCCGGTCCGGGCGCACCTCGCGCAACTGCGCCAGGGTCAAGAGCAGCTGGCGGGAGGTCTCGATGTATTGTTTCTGCGCGGCGGCGGCGATGCGAACGATTCGTTGCGCGGAAGCAATCGCCTCCACCGCGGCCTGGCGACGTTGATCGATCGCAGTGTAGAGAACGAGGCCCAACGCAGGGAGTATTGCCAACGAAACGAGCGCAAGCAGCCGAACGCGAAGCCGGGAGAAAAACGGCTGGCGCGAGGGCTTGGCCGCCCCGTTTCCGTTCCCCGCATCCTGCGTAGGTTGATTGTCGCTCATGTCCACCACCGGCATTTGCCCCGCGCCCGCGCGCACCGCCGCCGTTACTCCGTTGGCAGCTTCACAATCGTCAGCCAGAAATCTTCAATCGTCTTCACAATCCGGATGAACTGATCAAGGTCCACCGGCTTGGAGATGTAACAGTTCGCGTTCAGATGATACGCGCGATGAATGTCCTCCTGCGCCTGCGACGTCGTCAAAATCACCACGGGAATCCGCCGCAGCTTGTCGTCGGACTTGATCTCCGTGAGCACTTCCCGGCCGTCTTTGCGCGGGAGATTCAGGTCGAGCAGAATGAGATCGGGGCGCGGCGCCG
>CAZBIC010000021.1:0-63721 GCA_964491875.1 uncultured Bifidobacterium sp. | reverse complement strand
CGCCGGGATTGTCCTCGATCAGCAGGATTTCGATGGGCTTCGAGTCGTTCATATATCCGGTCGTCTGTAAACCGGGAATGGGGAGAGTGTGCCGCCTGCTAGAGGGCGATTCAATCCGAATCCCCGTGATTATCGGCCAGCCGTCGGGCGACGGCGGAGTATCAGCGCGTCGTGCCGCGCATGGTGCGGACATCGATCGCGTGCATGCCGGCGGAACGAATGGCGGTCATGCCGAGATCGGTGTCTTCATAGGCGCGACAGAACTTCGGGTCCACACCGATACGCCGGGCGGCTTCGAGGAAGATGTCCGGCGCGGGTTTCTGCCTCTTCACATCTTCGCTGGTCACGACGGCGTCGAAGTATTCGCGAATGCCGAGGTGAATGAGCACCTTCTCAATGATCGGCTTGATGCCACCCGAGGCGACCGCCATCGGCAGCTTGCCGTGATGCTCGCGCGCGATGTTCACGACTTCGTGAATCGGCCCGACCTGGTGCATGAAGTCGAGGTAGGCAAGTTCCTTCTCCTTGGCGACTGCCAGCGGATCGATCTCAAGACGCTGCTCCTCCCGCAGCATTTCCAGGATGTCCCGCGACGGAACGCCGCCGAGCGAATAGAAACGATCTTCGGGAAAATGAATGCCGTGGCGCGAAGTGATCTCGCTCCAAGCGCGCCAGTGCAGCGGCATGGTGTCGGCAAGAGTGCCGTCGCAGTCGAAAATGAGGCCTTTGATGGTCATGGCAAAAATCAGTCTGAACTCAGTGAAACGTACTCGGTGAAAACAGCGTGGGCTTGAGGAGGGTTCTGCGACAAATTCGAGGGCCGGCTTATGCGTTCAACGCCTTGAGCTTCCCTTCCAGCTCGTCGTTCATCAGCGGTTCAATCAGCGCATCGAGATCGCCTTCGATGAAGTTCGCGAGATTGTAGAGGGTGACTTCGATACGGTGATCGGTGACGCGATTCTGCGGGAAGTTGTAAGTGCGGATCTTCTCGCTGCGTTCGCCGGTGCCGACCTGATCCTTGCGGACCGCGGCATACTTGGCGTTCTCCTCCGCAATCTTGCGCTCCAGCAGGCGCGACCGCAGAACAGTCATCGCCTTCGCCCGGTTCTTCTGCTGCGACCGCTCGTCAGCACAACGCACAATCAGCCCGGTCGGCTTGTGGATGATCTGCACGGCAGAGTCGGTGGTGTTCACCCCCTGCCCTCCCTTGCCGGAAGCGCGACAGCAGTTGATTTCCACTTCGTCGGGCTTGATGTCGATGTCCACTTCCTCCGCCTCGGGCAGCACCGCCACCGTCGCCGTACTGGTGTGGACGCGCCCCTGGGCTTCCGTGGCCGGGACGCGTTGCACGCGATGAACGCCGCTCTCGTACTTGAGGCGCTTGTAAACATCCGAGCCTGTCACGGTAAAGATTACTTCCTTGAAACCGCCGAGATCCGACGGGCTGGAATCCAGCGTCTCCACCTTCCAACCGCGCGTTTCCGCGTAGCGCGTGTACATCCGGAAAAGATCGGCGCCGAAGAGCGCCGATTCGGAGCCGCCCGCACCCGCCCGGATTTCAACGATGGTATTCCGTGAATCCGTCAGGTCCGGCGGAATCACGCCTCGTTGCACCTCCAGCGTCAGGCGTTTCTCCTCAACTTCGAGCCGCGCGACTTCCTCCTTCGCCATTTCAGCGAGTTCGGAACCGGCCGGCTCGCTCTTTAGGAGCTGGCGGTTCTCTTCGAGGTCCGCCTGGGTCTTGAGATAGCTGGCACCCGTCGCGACGAGTTCCTTCAGTCGCGAATACTCCTTCGAGAGTTCCTGCGCGCGCTGGTTGTTGTCGAACACCGCCGGATCGCTGAGCAGCGACTCAACTTCAGCGAGGCGTTTCGAGAACTTGTCAATGAATGGGCGCAAGTCCATCAGGCGCGGGGTGGCGGGGTGTCCGGGAAAAAAGAATCCGCCCGCAAGGTGGAAACCATTGCGGGCGGAAGCGCGAAAGTGAGCTAGGCCTTTTTCTTCTTGGAAGCAGCGGCGGCAACCGCGGCCTGGGCGGCCTGGGTCTTGGCCAGGCGCTGCTGGAACTTGTCGACGCGGCCGGCGGTATCCACGAACTTCTGCTGGCCCGTGTAGAACGGATGGCAGGCGTTACAAATACCGAGAATCGTCGTCGGTTTGGTCGAGCGGGTCTTGATGATGTTGCCACAGGCGCAACGAATTTCCGCTTCGATGTACTTCGGATGCAAATCAGCTTTCATATCAAAAGAGTGGAGAAAGTATCAATGGCGGAGCTTTTGACAAGAGCTATTTTGGACCACTTTCGGCACCGACACGAATCCCGGCCTATGCTCCTGCATTGAACTGCCGATATACGAGGCGACCGGATGCGTCGGCCCGGACTGAAGTCCACGCCATGAATTTTTGTTAACGAACAAGAGATGACTTTATGAAGACGAACATTCTGAAAATCGGATTGCTGACGGCTGGGATCCTCGCCGGAACAATATCCCTCGTCGCCGAAGACAAGGCACCCGTCGATCGCGTCACCTTCAAAGGCGGCAAGGTGCTCGTGCCGCAGGACGGCAAACTCACCGAAGCCATCGCTGACACGGCGCTGGCGAACGAGGTGGTGGTAAAGACCAACGGCGTCTTCCAGGTAGGCAAAGGCAAGGCACGCCAGCTCCGCGAAGGCCAGGTCATCGACGCACAGGGCATGCTCAGCAGCCCGGACGGAACCGTCGTGCCGGTCTTCGATCACATCGCACTGCGCAAAGGCCGCGTGGAAATCGTGACGGACGGCGACGCCAAGACCTTGAGCCGAGAATACGCGCTGCCAAATGGCGCGAAGGTGCTGCCGGACGGCACGCTCCGTCAGGGCGGTTCGATGAAGCGTCTGCTCGACGGACAACTGCTCCGCCTCGATGGCAATGTGGTGGCAAGCACGGACACCGTCTCACTCGTGGGCGGCAAGGTTGTTCTCTACAAAGACGGCGGAAAAACTGAACTGCGGCGAGGACAGATGATGGCGATGTCCGAGGGCACCAAGGTCAGCGGCGACGGATACATCATTCGCCCGGACGGCACGCGATCGGTTTTGAAGGAAGGCGAGACGCTGAAGCTGCCGGGCGTCCTCTCCTCGCGCCGCTAAGTAACCAGAATTCCAGTCCGCACCATTTCCGAACTCCCGAAGCCCCCGCACCGGGGGCTTTCTTTTTAGTGTGAAAAAAGACTTCCGCTCACGCCCGAAATTTCCTTGGATACGCACCGCTATGAAAATGAAGACCTTGTTTGCAACAACGCTTTCAGTCATCACCATCTCCATATCCAACATGTCAACCAACGCCGCTGATTCCAAACTCGCTGACGGACTTTACGCCGAGTTCGACACCTCGAAGGGCAAGATCGTCTGCCAGCTCGAATTCGAAAAGACGCCCCTTACCGTCGCCAACTTCGTCGGTCTCGCCGAAGGCACGAAGAATTATTCCAAAGACGGCAGCGCGCCGAAGAAGCAGGACAAGCCCTACTACGATGGGCTGATCTTCCATCGCGTGATCCCAAATTTCATGATCCAGGGCGGTTGCCCGCTCGGTCGCGGCAATGGCGGCCCGGGCTACAAATTTAAGGACGAATGCCTCCCTGAGCTCAAGCACTCCGGCCCCGGCATCCTCTCGATGGCGAACGCCGGTCCCGTCAGCAATGGCAGCCAGTTCTTCATCACCCACGTCGCCACGCCGTGGCTCGACGGCAAACACACCGTCTTCGGCCACGTCGTCGAAGGGCAGGATGTCGTGAACAAGATCGCCGGAGGCGACAAGATCAATACGCTGAAGATCGTTCGCGTCGGCGAGAAGGCCAAAGTCTTCAAGGGCGACCAGGCCGATTTCGAGAAGTTCTCGAAGTAAACTTCCACTACAAGATTTCAAGCAAGGGACGCCGCGAGGCGTCCCTTTTGCATTTTCAGTGTGCCCCGACACAGGCTTTGCGCTAAGCATTCCTCCGCATCGATGAATCCGTTCGACGAACAACTGTCCGCTGAACTCGACCAACTCCGCGCCGCCGGGCTTCGCCGGGAGTTGCGCGAAGTCAGCTCGCCGCAAGGCGCGCGCATCACGATTGGAGGACAGTCGTTGCTGAACTTTTCGTCGAACGACTATCTCGGACTCGCGAACGAGCCGGCGCTGATCGAAGCCAGCGCGAAAGCCGCGCGTGATTTCGGTGCAGGCTCCGGTGCGTCGCGTCTCATCTGCGGTTCACTGCGCGTGCATCATGAACTGGAGGAGAATCTCGCCAACTTCAAAGGCACCGAGGCCGCGCTCAGTTTCTCGACGGGTTACGCGACAGCGGTCGGAACGATCACCGCGCTGATGGGCAAGGACGACATTCTCATCGTGGACAAACTCGTCCACGCCTGCATCATCGATGCCGCGCGGCTGTCCGGCGCGAAGCTCCGCGTCTTCGCGCACAACGATGCAAACGATCTGGAGAAGAAGCTGAAGTGGGCGGCCGAACAAACGCGGAACGCGGAACGCGGGACGCGGAACAAGCGAACGATCGTCGTCACCGAAAGTGTCTTCAGCATGGACGGCGATCTCGCTCCGCTGCGCGACATCGTGGAGCTCAAGGATCGTTACGGCGCGTGGTTGATGCTCGACGAAGCGCACGCCACCGGACTCTTTGGCGAGCATCGTCGTGGCCTTGCCGAGGCCTGCGAGCTCACCGGCCGCGTGGAGATTCAGATGGGCACGCTCGGCAAGGCGCTCGGCGCGGCGGGCGGTTACATCTGCGGTTCGCGTCCGCTCATCGACCTGCTCATCAACCGCGCCCGGAGTTTCATTTTTTCCACCGCGCCCGTGCCTGCCGCTGCAGCTGCGGCGACTGCGGCGATTCACTTCGTGCAATCGGCTGAAGGCGAAGCTCGCCGCGCTCTTCTGTGGCAACAGGTGGATGCCGTGAAGAATGCTGTGATCAATTCCGGTCATTCCCTCAGCCCCGTGCAAAGCCCGATTCTCCCGCTAATGATCGGCGATGAAGCCGAAGCTGTGAAGATGGCGACAGCGCTCCGCGAACGCGGCGTCTTCATTCCCGCGATTCGTTATCCGACGGTCGCCAAGGGCGAGTCCCGTCTCCGGCTCACGGTCACCGCGGCGCACGACCGCGAAGACATCTTGGAACTTCAGCGTGTGCTGGCCGAAGTTGCGCCGCGCTCAACGTAAGCCATGCACCCGCTTGCCAAACTCGACCACGCGCACCTCTGGCATCCGTTCACGCAGATGCGCGACTGGATCAAGCGCGAGCCGATCCTCATCACGTCGGGCAAAGGCGCGGTGCTGCGCGATGTTCACGGACGCGAGTATCTCGATGGCAACTCCAGCATCTGGACCAATCTCCACGGCCATCAGCATCCAAAGATCAATGCTGCGATCAACCGGCAGTTGAAGAAGATCGCGCACAGCTCCGCGCTCGGGCTCGCGAACGAACCGGCGAGTGTGCTGGCGGAGCGATTAGTTCAAGCCGCAGCAATTACGAATTACGATTTACGATTTACGAAACCACAACCTTCGTCGCCGACGGATCGTAATTCTGAATTCGTAAATCGTAATTTGGACAAAGTCTTCTTCAGCGACGACGGCTCCACCGCGCTCGAAGTCGCGCTGAAGCTCGCCTACGAATTCACGCGGCGCACGCGCGGACCGAAATCCAAGCCGTGCTTTCTCTCGCTCGCCGGCGCGTATCACGGCGACACCATTGGTGCAGTCAGCCTCGGTCAGATTGATCTGTTTCACGGCGCTTACTCGAAGCTGCTCTTCAAGACCGACCGCGTCATGGCGCCGTATTGTTACCGGTGTCCGTTCAACCGAGCGAAGCCCGAGCGCAACGACGCCCGGAAGTATCGGAAGTGCAATTGGGAATGTGTGAGCAAGGTGGACCAGGCGCTGACGAAGCAGAAGAAGCGTGGCGAACCTTACGCCGCATTCGTCTTCGAGCCCTTGATGCAAGGCGCGGCAGGAATGATCCCGCAACCCTCCGGCTGGCTGCGACAGGCCACCGACCTCGCCCGCGCGCACGGCGCGTTGCTGATCGCGGACGAAGTGATGACCGGATTCGGTCGCACCGGCGTGACCTGTCATGTCGATGACGCCGCGCTGGCCCGCGTTCGCCAGCACCCTGCAACCGCGCGCGCCTTTGCGACGACGCGCGTGGGTGTCGCCGTGGATTTTCTCTGCCTCGCGAAAGGGCTGACGGGCGGCTACCTGCCGATGGCCGCGACGTTGACCTCGCAGCGCGTGTTCGATGCGTTCCTCGGCGACTACGAGGAATTCAAAACCTTCTTCCACGGCCACAGCTACACCGGCAATCAGCTCGGCTCTGCTGCTGCGCTGGCCAGCCTGGATATCCTGCAAAGCCGCGCATCCGTCGTCGCTCGCGCGAAACTTCAGCGAGCGTTGCACGACGAACTAAAGTCGCTTTGGGCGCTGCCCAACGTCGGCGATATTCGGCAGGTCGGGCTCATCGCGGGCATCGAGCTGGTTCGCGATTGGCGCACGCGCGAACCGTTCGAACTGCGCGAGCGCGCGGGCATTCGGGTGTGCGAAGCGATGGCAAAACGCGGCGTGCTGACGCGGCCGATTGGCAGCGTCGTCGCGCTCATGCCGCCCTATTGCACGACGCCAGCGCAGGTGCGGAAGATGGTGCAGGCGCTCGGGGAGTCTGTGGAAGAATGCCTCGGGCAGAAATCGCAGCGAGAGCGGCAGGCACTGCGCAGCTGAGAACCAGCGTTCAGTTCCGATACGACTTGTGGCAGGCGGCGCAGGTTTTGTTCAACGCTTGGAACGCCGCGTCGCGGGCGGGCTGGTGGACGGAACTTTCGCGCAGCAGCCCCCGGAGTTGGTCAGCGGCTTTCTCGGATTCCCTTAGTCGCTCGCGATAATCCGTAGGACGTTTTGACGTATCGTCGATGCGCGCCAGCTCGCGGAGGTGTTCCCAGAGAATCGTCGCCGTGTGCGCAGGCACCACATCGGGCTGATTCGGAATTCCCTTCCAGCCATTCTTCTGCGCGGACTTCAACCGCTCCATCTCCTCGTCGATCGCCACCATTGCATCCACGAGCGACGATGTCTTCGCCGCCTCGGGAAGTTCGACAATTTTCGCCAGCGCCGCCGCTTCGGGCAGGCGAAAGTTCATCGCGCTCTTGTAGAGACCAGCGTAATCCGTCGCCGTGCCGGCTTCCTTGAGCCACGCGACGGCTTGATTGGTCGTCCAGCCGGCTGTCGCCTCGCAAATCACCGCCACGGCCGCCGGGCCACGATGTTTGCCGTGGTGACAATGAACGTAGATCGGGCCAGCTACTGTCTGCGCGGCTTTCACCAATTCAACGACACGGTTTGACGGCACGCCGTCGTAACCGATCGGGAGATGGATATAGCGCATACCGTATTTGCGCGCCGTCTCAGCGTCGGGGCGGGCGCCATCGACGCTGATGATGGTCTTCACACCCAGCTTCGCGATCTCGGCAAACGCCGCAGCGCTGTCCGGCGCGTTGCCGGAGAACACGTTGGTCGTCGCGCGAAAAAGATTGTGGACGTGCGTCGACGGAAGCGGCTGGGCGACGGCGTTGGAGGAAGCAGTGCGCGTTTCCGCGGCGGGCGAGCCGATGGCGGCTGTGCAAACCATCCACGCGAAGAGCAGCAGCTTGTTCACGGCAATTTGACCGATGGCCCGTTCTTTCCTCACGACGGGAAGAGCATCTGAAAAGGTCCCTCCGCAGCACAAGCCTTTTGACGGCGGCGATTCGCCCGGCGCGATGAAGCTTGTCACTCGTTCGCGCGAACTCCTACGCTTCCCGCGATGATTTTTCGCCGGTTTCAGTCGCCAGTTCTCTTTGCATGGTTTGTCCTGTCGCTCGCGCTCGTTCTCGCCGGATGCCGGCCGGATACGAATTCCACGGACTCCGAGTCGTCGACCACCGCCCTTTACGGCGCGCCGACCGGAACGGCCTCCACTAAGATCGCGCGCTCGGCCAGGTTCGCCACTAATGCGGAAGGCTGGGACACGAACGCCTTCTTTGTGCTCTCAACGGAGCTGAGTCCGGCAACGCTGGTGCATTCGGCATCGCCGCACCTGACCGTGTTCGGCGGGATGACGAATGCGGGTCTCGGTGCGCCGCGGTATGTGGCGTGGCCCACCCGCGAGGGTCCGAGGACATTCAATCGCGGGGACAAGCTGGATGTGTCCGTGATGACCGAAGGCTGGGTGCTGGTCTGGTGGGCTGGCGCGACAGGTTGGACGAACTGGGATTGTCCGTGGGCTCTCTTCCTCCAACACAAACCCGATACGATGTCGCTCGACGAGGACGGCCTGCATCTCGATTTCCCGAAGCAAGCGGGCGACGTGGTGATGATGCCCCTCTACGGGTACGAAAAGCTGCCGCTGGAGAATTTTAATTTTCGCGCCACGAACCAGCTGGCCGAGCCCAAGGTGAAAGTGAAGACGTGGGAGTGGCCCACGGTAATCACGCGCGATCCGCTCACGCGCATTCGCTACTGGACAGCGGCAACGCGCGATTTTCCAATCCACAGTGAGGAGAGCTTCAGCGTCGACCGCAAGAACGGAACGGTTGTCGTGCGCTCTAAGATTCATCGGCGGGCGATCATCGACGACTGGAAGTCGCGCCGCGTGAAGCTGTCGCCAATCAGCCCTTCCCTCGCCCTCGCCGCGAAGGACGGCGCATTCCCGAGCCGCTTCTCTGAGCGCTGGTTCGACCTGGAACTGCCGACGCCCTTTGGCCCCTTCCTCGGCATCGAAGGCGTCGACGAATATGATACGACCTTCGCGACGTTGCGTTACGTGAACGAGATGGAGACGATTTCAGAAACGGATCCGGGCACCAACGCCGTCGCGACCTCGACGCGGGCAGCGCTCCACCAGATCGCCGCCATGCCGGACGCCAGCCTGCGAACCGCGCGCGGTGCCTTCTGGTACGCCCGAGCTCTGCCGCATCTCGATGGAACGACGCGCTCGAATATAATTCCCGCACTGCAAACTTTCCTCGGCGAACGCCTGGCCGCATCGGGTGAGATAATGGGGCCAAACTTGATCCCGACGGCGTGGGCTTACGCGCATCACAGCGGGGATTGGGAATTGATTCGCAGGCACTGGGCCAAGTTGAAGCAACTGTTCAAGAATCCGGAGTCGATGACATGGGCCGGGATCGGCAGCGCCGGCGACGGCGCCGTTGGCGAAGCGGCGGCAGTGTGCCTGGCGTTCGCCCGGATGGCTTACAAGGTCGGCGACATGGACGGTTACCACTATGGCTGTCTCGCGTTCACGCGGGAACTGACCGCTCTCGCCGCCCGTCAACGCAGCGGGGAATACGCCCGCAAGCATCAACCGTGGCATTCGATGGAAGTTCTCGCCGAGGACGTGACGGCCACCAGCTACCAACTCAACGCGCGGGGCTGGCAGTTCAGCGAGCCCAAGCCAGCGGGCGCAGGAACACCATCAGCCGTGCAACGATGGAGTGGATTCATCGATTTTGACGTGGCGCGCTTTTGTCGTGATTACTTGAAGGCGGACTTCCGCAAGGAATTCGCGGGCGACGCGAGCAAGCCGGGGTCAGACAGCCAGTTGTCGATGATTCAACTGCGCTCGCTGCTGTTCAACGAAGGGTCTTCAGATGCGGATGCAGCGACCAGACTGGCAGCGGCAGGCACCGGCGCCAGTCGGATCGCCGACTGTCTCGCCATCCTTCGCGCCAGCCAGCCGACTGAAATGCGAACCCTCATTCCAGCCGGCACTGCGAGCGGTTTTGTGACTGGGCTGGAACGGGAGGATTCCGTCGGGAATTCCGCCCTTATCGTCGCCATTTCGCGTTCGCAGGCAGACCAATCGATGTCTTCCTGGCCGGAATTGATCTGGCCCAACTGGTCAACGCCCGCCGGCGTCCCGTGGACATTCGGCCAGATCCGCCCGGTCCGAGACGCCAAGGCGTCCCGCCCCAAGCACCTGCCGATCAACTGGAACAGCGTCGTCCACGGGAACGCTGTTCCGTAGGCGATCCGGCTGCTGATCCGCCCGTTTATTTACCCGAAAGACACAATCTTCAGGTTGTGATTTGGTGCTCTTTGAGGTAAAACATCCACACTCCGAAACGCTTTAGCGCATGAGATTCAAAGTCGTATTGTCCGTAGCCGCATTGTCGGCGCTCACCTACCTGACCTTCCACTCCTTCAAGACTCCGCCCACCACGGATCCTCAGAAGGCCCCTGAACCCACGAGCACCTCTCAATCGGTTCCTGCAACGTCGACCTCAGCGCCATCTGCGCCCAGCCAGACGGTTGCCGCGACGGTGACTTCCGCGGCGCCCATTGCTCAATCCCCAGAAGCGGTCTGGGCTCAACCGGCCAAGGAACCAGAGTTCGCCGCGTTCCAAAAATGGGCGGCTCGCTTTCAAGCCGCCTCCGCAGCTGACAAGCTCGTAATGGAAGCGGAAGGCGTCGCCCTTGCCGGTGTGCGCATCCAAAAAATGGCGGAGCTGATTCAGAACGCGCCGGAGCAAGCCATCGCACTCGCCGTTCCAGAGTCGGTTCGCAGCCAGCTGCCGCCCGCCGTGACGGCCTTGACGGAGAATTGGGTTCGCCAGACGGGCAGTTACGAAGTTGTGTGCATCACTCCGACACCAGCTCCCGGAAAATTCCCGCTCGCGCCGTTGGTGCGACACGCGACCCTGGATGGTGTCGTGCATCGTGTCTTCACGTTCGGTCGCGCGCTGGATTATCTCACGCGTTCCGAGATGCCCATGAACGGCATCGCCGTTCCCGTGACCGCCGCCGTGCGCCCGCCGACGGACGCGACTGGTCGTGCCCCGACTTTCCTGATGGCGATGAGCGCGTTGACCGATGGCAGCGATGCGGGTTTCGACACGCCCGTGACGCCGGGCAATCTCCCGACAGCGGAGTCCACATACACCGAAGGCCGCAAGCGCTACTTGCTCATGCGCGTCGACTTCCCGGATTACGCGGGCGATGTCTTCCCGACGAACAACGCGCTCACGCACATGACGGAGATGAGCAACTTCCTGGCGGCGATCTCCTACAACAAACACATCATCGCCCCGGTCGGCAAAGGCTCCGACATCACGCCCGTGATGCGAATGTCGAATCCGGTTGCTTCCTACGACAACCAAGGATTGTCCGTCCTCTACCCGGAAGCGCGGACCGCGGCCCAAAACGTCTTCGGTTACGACCTGAGCAAATACGATTTCTTCTTCGTCTGCACCGGTGGCCGTCCCTCCTACGACTACGCGGGGCTCGGTTACGTGGGCGGTGTGGGATATCACCTCGCGAACAGTTACTTCGACGTCCGGACCAGCGCGCATGAGCTCGGCCACAATCTCGGCCTTGGACACGCCAACTGGTGGGATTCCGGCGGTCGCAGCACGATCGGACCAGGCAACAATGAAGAATACGGCGATCCCTTCGACACGATGGGCGGCAGCGGCGGCGGCAGCCGGCACTTCAGCGCCAGCCAGAAGAACCGACTGGACTGGATTCCCGCAGCGGACGCCATCACGGTCTCCAGCAGCGGCATCTACCGTTTGCACGCGCATGACATCACCGCGGCTCCCTTTGGCGTGAGAGCGATCCGCCTGAATCGACCGAGCGGGAATCCTTACTGGCTGGAGTTCCGCCAGCTCTGGACTTCGAACAAGGGATTGATGAACGGCGTGAATGTCCGCTGGGCCAGCGGCAGTTCGCAGCTGCTCGACATGACCCCGGGATCCAGTGCCGGAAAGGACGACCATTCGCTCACCATCGGCCGGACCTTCAGCGATCTCGCGAACAACATCCACGTGACGCCAACGCGCAAAGGCAACACCTATCCCGAATCACTGGACCTCGCGATCAACTTCGGTCCCTTCCCCGCCAACCAGCCTCCCATTGCGGTCGCCAGCGCCAGCGCAGCCACCGCAGCGACGGCGCAGAGCATCACCTTCACCGCCACGGCGTCCGACTCGAACGGCGATACGCTGGCTTACTTCTGGGATTTCGGGGATGGCGACTACAGCGTGGACAATTCCGCCACCACCACGCACAGCTTCGCTGCAGCGGGCGAATACTACGTGGAAGTCACCGTCAGCGACATGAAGGGCGGCGTCGCGCGCGATTCCGTGATTGTCAATGTCGCCAGCCCCACCACCTTCACCATCAGCGGTCGCGTGCTGAATCACGATGGCAAACCCATCACGGGCGTCCGCGTTTCCACCAGCGGAAGCCGCTACGCCTTCAGCGAAAGCGACGGCAGCTACACCATCAGCCGCCTGGCCGCCGGCAGTTATTCGGTCACGGCGCTGGATCCCGTCGCTGACGCGCTCACCTTCGCCACTCCATTCTTCAGCAACCCGATCACGGTCGGACCCGACGCGACGAACATCGACTTCATCGTCACCACCAATCCGCCCGCCATTGTCACACCTCTCATCGCAGCCAATTCCACCTGGAAATTCCTCGACGACGGTTCGGACCAGGGAACTGAATGGCAGGACTCGGGATTCATCGATCTGCTCTGGGGCAGCGGCCCCGGCTCGCTCGGCTACGGGGACAGCGATGTCGCCACCACGCTCAGCTTCGGGCCGGATTCTCAAAACAAACACCTCACCTACTATTTCCGGAAGAGCTTCACCGTCGCGAATCCGTCGCAGTTCACCAACCTGCGAGTGCGGGTCCGGTTCGATGATGGAGTCATCGTGTATCTGAACGGCAGCGAAATTTACCGGAACAACATGCCGGCCGGAGCCGCCACTTATCTCACGGCCGCCAGCAGCTCCATGGAAGCGGGCGATTACCTTGAACAAACCGTTTCCCTCGCAAACCTCCTCAGTGGCGAAAACATCCTCGCCGCCGAAGTCCACCAGGCAAACCGAACCAGCTCGGACATCGCGTTCGATCTCGCCTTCGAAGGATTGACCGCGCCCGGCGGCACCAGCTACACGACGGCCTACATTACTGCGCCGGCCGCGAACCAAACCCTCGTCAATCCCGCGAGCGTCGCCATCTCCGCCGTCGCGCGGAGCACGGCTGGCTCCGTGTCGCGTGCAGAGTTCCTCGTGAATGGCGCGAAGATCGGCGAGGACACCACGTCCCCATTCTCGTTTAACTGGAACTCTCCCACCGTCGGCACGCACCAATTGAGCGTTGTCGCGACGGTTGGGACCACAACGATCACCTCCGCCCCGACCCGCATCGTCATCAACGCCGCGCCCGCGCTGAGCGTCGCACTCACGACGCCCGACGTGGACCAGACCGTCAACCTCCCCGCGATCATCGGCCTCGCCGCAAACGCCGCCGCCGGCCCCGCCCCGGTGTCCTCCGTCCAGTTTTTCGCCAACGGAACATCCGTCGGCCAGGACAATTCGGCGCCCTACACGGCGACCCTCGCGGAGTCTTCCCTCGGACCGAAACAGATTGTCGCGATTGCCACCGACACTTTGGGGAACACCGCGACGAGCGCGCCCGTCACGATCACCTTCACTCAACCGGCAGCCGGCGACCAACTCGTCTCGTTCGGTGACACCTGGAAATACCTCGACGACGGATCCAACCTTGGCACCGCGTGGCGCGCTCCTGCTTTTAACGACCGTAACTGGTTTGCTGGTCCCAGCCGGCTCGGCTACGGCGGCGATGGCGAGGTGACCACCGTCAGCTTCGGCCCCAGCGCAAGCCAGCGTTACATCACCACCTACTTCCGGCGCGCCTTCACCGTCGCCAATCCCTCCGCCTACAGCAGCGTCCTCCTCCGGCTGATTCGCGATGACGGCGCTGTGGTTTACCTCAATGGCGTCGAAGTCCTGCGCGATAATCTCCCGTCCGGACTTGTGAACTGGAACAGCCTCGCCACGACGACAATCGACGCCGCGGGAGAAACTACGCCCGTCGAAGCGCAGATCAACCCGGCGTTGCTGATCGCCGGGACCAACGTGCTCGCGGTCGAAGTTCATCAGGCGGCGATCAACAGCAGCGACGTCGGCTTCAACCTCGCGCTCGTCGGTCTTGAAACGTCAATTCCGGTCCAGCCCGTTTACCTGACACAACCCGGCGCGCACGCACGCTTCAATACACCCGCTCACATCCAGCTCGCGTCCTACACCAGCACCGAGGGCGGCATGCCGCAGTCCGTGCAATACTACGCCAACGGATCACTGGTCGGCACTGGTCAAGCAACGCCGCCGTACAGCTTCATTTGGAGCAACGCCCCGGTGGGCTCACATCTACTGACCGCCGTCGCGGTGCAAGCGGGTGGCTCGAGCACTTCGGCCCCGGTCGAAGTCACCGTCGAACGCGCCCTGCCGACAATCATTCCCGTCAACTCCGCGTTGATTGGCCAGAACGCGACGTGGCGTTACTGGGACAACGCCATCCCCGTGACCGCCGGCTGGCAAACGCGCAGCTTCGATGACAGCGCCTGGCAATCCGGCCCGGCGCGCTTCGGCTGGGGATTCGACGCTGAGAACACCACCCTCACGGACGGACGGATCACCCATTATTTCCGCCGCTGGTTCGCCACACCCTCCACGCCCGCCTTCTACACCGAACTCGCCTTCCTGCTCGCTCGCGACGACGGCGCCGTCGTCTATCTCAACGGCATTGAAATCTTCCGCAGCAACATGCCCGAAGGTCCCATCACGTCCTCCACGCTCGCCCTGAACTCCGTGAACACGCCCGACGAAACCACCTACTTCGAGCGCGTTATTGCCACGGCAGGCTCCGGAATCGTTACCGGCACGAACCTTCTCGCCGTGGAACTTCACCAGAGCAGCGCCACGAGCTCCGACGGGGGCTTTGACCTCCTGCTCACCGCCTACGGGAATTCCGCCGGGCGAATCTATCTCACCACGCCCGCGCAAGGAGCGACCTTCAACGGCTCCTCCACCGTGGACATCGAAGCGATGGCCAAAGGCGCCGGGACGTCGGCCGTGACAAACGTCGAATTCTACGCCAACGGTGTGAAGCTCGGCGAACGTACCGGCGCGCCGTGGAAAATCAGCTGGAGCAACGCCCCGCTCGGCGTCTTCCAGCTCACCGCGCGTTCCCGCGATGCGCTCGGATTCTCGACCGTCTCGGACCCGATGGAGATCGCCATCGGCCGCGAGCCCGTCACCACCACGCTCGTGCAGAGCAACTCGACTTGGCGCTACTCCGATACCGGCTCGAATCTCGGCACAAACTGGACCCGCCTCATCTATCCTGATAGCGCCTGGAAAACCGGCGTGACCCGCCTTGGCTACGGCGGCGACGGCGAGACGCTGCCTGCCGTCAGCTTCGGCGGCAGCAGCGCGAACAAACACATCACGACGTATTTCCGCCGCACCTTTGCCGTGCAGCCGGGAGCCGTCTACACCAACCTCACCTTCAAGCTCGTGCGCGATGACGCTGCGGTGGTCTGGCTGAATGGCCGTGAGCAATTCCGCAGCAACCTGCCCGAGGCGCCCACCGCAATCACCTACCAGACGCTGGCCTCCTCCTCCGTGGGTGGCGCGGATGAACAAACGTTCTTCGCCACCACGCTCCCAGCGACCGACCTCGTTGTTGGAACCAACATTCTCGCTGTGGAAATCCACCAGCAGGCGCCCGACAGCTCAGATCTCGGCTTCAACCTTGAACTCGTCGCCAGCGGTTACGAGGACGCCGAGACGCCGCCCGCCCTCGTCGTGTTCTACGCCGATGATCTCATCGAACTCCGCTGGCCCTCGACGGCCGTGGGATGGCAGGTTTACAGCGCCCCGGCAATCGACGCTCCCGCCAACGGCTGGACCCCGGCCTCTGGATCACTCATCACGGTCGGCGGCCAGAACGTTTTCACTACCGCGCCCGGAGCCGGCAATCAGTTCTTCCGGCTGCGGAAGCAGTAGCGGACTGCATTTCCGATTCGAAGCATCAACGGCCGGCGGATTCACTCCGCCGGCCTTTTACATTCGCAAATCGAAATCTCTCCGATTCGCCTCTAGCCTTGAATGAACCCCGCCCGGCTTCGTCACTAAACACATGCATTCAAACGAAGCCAGTCAGACCACACGCCGCCAGTTCCTGAAGACCTCCACCGCCGCCACCCTCGGCAGTGTCATCGCCGCACCCGCCATTCTCGGCACGAAATCTTCCGCCGCCTCGCCCGGCGACGAAATTCGCATCGGCCTCATTGGCTGCGGCGGCCGCGGCAGCGAAGCCGCGATGAACGCCCTGCGCGGTGACAAGAACGCCACCATTCACGCCGTCGGCGACATTTACGCCGAGCAGGTCGACACCAAGCTCGGCCACATGAAACGCGACGCCGATCTCGGTTCCCGCGTGAAGGTCGAGGACAAGAACAAGTTTGTCGGTCTCGACGCCTACAAGGCCGTCATCGACAGCGGCTGCGACGTTGTGATTCTCGCGACGCCCCCCGGATTTCGTCCGCAACACATGAAGGCCGCCGTGGCCGCCGGGAAGCACATGTTCATCGAAAAGCCCATGGCCACCGACGCGCCGGGCGTTCGCTCAATCATGGAAAGCGTGGCCGAGGCGAAGAAGCGCAACCTCGCCGTCTGCGCCGGCTTCTGCTGGCGCTACAGCTCGCCTCAGCGCGCGCTCTACGAAAAGATTCACAACGGCGACATCGGAAACATCACTGCGATGTACGGCACCTACAACACAGGCTTCCTCTGGGATCGTTCCAGCCCGAAGGACGTCACCCCGCTCCAGAAGCAGCTTCGCATGTGGATGTATTACACTTGGCTCTCCGGCGATCACATCTGCGAGCAGGCCATTCACGCCGTGGACTGGATGCAATGGGCGATGAAGGATGTCGTACCTGTGAAGTGCGTCGCGCACGGCGGGCGCCAGGTCCGCACCGCCGAAAAATACGGCAACATCTTCGACCACTTCGAAATCGTTTACGAATACGCTAACGGCGTGCGCGGCTTCCTCTTCTCTCGCCAGCAGGCCGGCTGCGCGAATGACAACTCCGCCACCTACTTCGCGACCAAGGGCACCGGCCGCGACCTCGGCTTCGGCGGCACCATGACGCTCGACGAGAAGGGCCAGCGCAACTGGCGCTACAGCGGACCGAAACCGCTGATGTACGACGTCGAGCACGCCGAGTTCCTAGCGTCCCTTCGCTCCGGCAAGCACATCAACGACGGCGACCGCATGGCAACCAGCACGATGGTCGGCATCATGGGCCGCATGGCCGCCTACACCGGACAGGAGATCACCTATGAACAGGCATTGAATTCGCAGGAGAAACTCGTGCCGGACAATCTCACCTGGGACTCACCCGCGCCAGAAGCGAGGGTCGCGATGCCGGGCCAGACGAAGTTCATCTAAGCACGCTCTTCACAAACGAAACATCCGAAGGCAGCGAACGCCGCCTTCGGATGTTTTCGTTTCAGAGAGAATCGATGTCGTCGCTCAGTGGTTGAAGAGGAATTCCTTCGTGTTCAGGAGCGCCCAGACGATGTCTTCGTAGGCCTGGCGGCGGCCGTTGACGGGGTTGCCGTTCGCGTCGCTGCTCTTGTTCAGCCCCTTCTCAATGTGCGCCTTCGCGGCCTGAATTTCCTGCGGACGCGCATCACGCGAGAACGCCCAGCGGTAGAGCTCGTTCAACTTCTCCTCGTCGCTGCGCGGATCGGCGGCCAGCGCCGCGGCGTGACCTTTGTCGTCCGCGACCTTCGCCTGGATATCCTTTGAGTTTAGCAAATGCAGGCTCTGCGCAAGGCTCGCGTCCGCGCTGCGTTCGCACTCGCACGCGCTGGAGGATTCAGGACGACCGAAGACCTGGAGGAAATAGGCGTTCGCATTGAAGCTGTTGTCCGGCAGACAAACCGCGCGCGTGCCGGCGGGCAAGCCGTCCCACTTGGCTTCCGATTTGGTCACGAGATTCACCGCATCGTAGAGCACCTCCGCGTTCAGGCGCTTCGGGTAGTATCGGGAGTAATTCTGCTTGTCGATCGCGTTGTGCTGATTCGGCACCGCGCTGAGCTGGTAGGTGTGCGAACGGCAGATGTTCCGCACGAGCGTCTTCAGATCGTAGCCGCTTTCCACGAAACTCTTCGCCAGCGCGTCGAGCAACTCAGGATTCGTCGGCGGATTCGTCTCGCGCAGGTCGTCCTCAGGCTCTACGAGACCGCGATTGAGGAAATGTTTCCAATAGCGATTCACCAGCGACTTCGCGAAGTAACGGTTATCCTTGCTGGTCATCCAATCGACGAGCGCGAGACGCGGATCGTCGTCCGGCGCGAGCTTGGCGACAGGCGCGCCAAGGCCAGCCGGCTTCACCGGAGCTTTATTCTTCTTGTTGACGCCTTCCGCGGTGCCGCGCTTGTGGAAGATAATTTCCTCGCCCGGCTGTGAACCGCCCTTGCGTCCGACGCGGCTGAAGAACGCGCCGTAGCTGTAGTAATCCGCCTGGCTCCACTTCTCGTAGGGATGATGGTGACACTGCGCGCACTGCAGGCGCTGACCGAGCAAGAGCTGAGCGGAATCCTCCATCTGCATCGTCGTGGTGCTGACCTGACGATACCAGGCGACCGGCGGATTCTCGGCAATATCACCGGATGCCGCAACGATCTCGCGCACGATTTGATCAAACGGTTTGTTCGCAATGAAGCTGTCACGCAGCCAGCCGTGGAAAGCATACGTGCCGCGTGCGTGACTGGCGTCACCGCGCTTGTTGCGGAAGAGCGCCGCCCATTTGTTCGCGAACAGCTCCCCGTAATCCGGACTCTCGATCAGCGCATCGATCAGCTTGTCGCGCTTCGCCGGATCCTTGTCCGCAGTGAAGCGCTGCGTTTCCGCAGGTGTTGGCAAACGACCCGCCATATCCACCGTCACGCGGCGCAGGAACGTCGCGTCATCGCTCAATTCACTCGGCGGCATACCGACGGTCTTGAGCTTCTTGAAGACTTGCTCATCGATGAAGTTCTTGGCGATCGGCAGATTCTCGACCGGCGCGCCCAGCGGAATCGTCGCACGGAACGTCGCAACCTTGCCCTGATAGCGGACCATCACCGCCACGTCGCCCGGTTGTTGGAAGAGCTTCACGAAGCCGGTTTCATCCGCACGCGCCATGTCCTTGTCGTTCGGTTCGTAGAGCGCACCGCGCGTCACGTCCTCCACGGAACCATCCGTGTAGTGCGCCAGCACGACGAGCTGCTGCTCGCCCCCGAGCGACATGATGCGTTCGCCCGGCAGAACTTCCACGCGGTCCACCGAGGGATCGTTAGTGCTGCCGTAGGGCATGCCTTGCGCCATCCAGCGGACAAGCATGCGGTAATCATCCGAGTCGGGCTCGATACGCTTGCCGCCGCCATGCGGGAGAATCGCCGCGCCTTTCAGGAGCAACAAGCTGCGGTCAGGTGCTGCGGGGAAGAGCCGCCGTCCGCGCGCTTCCTTCACGAGATGCTCATAGTCTTCCGCCGGCTCGAAACCCAGCAGTGAGAGGCGGAATCCGTTTTGTCCGGCTGATTTGCCGTGGCATCCACCGCCGTTGCAGCCGGTCTTGGTGAAGATGGGAGTAATCTGGTTCGGGAAATTGATCGGCACCATCTGGTCAAACTTCTCGACATTGATCGAGATGGAGGAGTTCAGGCCATCTGCGGTTTTTGCGACGACCATCGCTGCGCCGTTGCCAATCGGAGTAACCAGTCCGCCCTTCTCCACCTTCACGACATTCGCCGGCGATGCTTCGTAGGTCGCCGTGCGCGTCACGTCACGCAGTGAGCCGTTCGGCTGGTGCATCGTCACCAGCAGCTGCTGGCGCGCATCCGGCCCACGCAGCTTCAACGTCTCCGCCGCACCGGCTTCGGCGCGGGCATGCACGGACAAGGATGGCTGCGGTGGTTGCGACGTTGGGTTTGTTTCCGTCGCTGCGAATGCGGGGAAAGGCGACAGGCAAAGCGCGGCGGCCATCAGCAGCGCCGCGAAGCGGGCGATTCCGAGGTTCAGGTTCAAATTCATACGGAGCAAAGGGTGTGCGGCGCGGCTTCAACCAACGAGTTCGCGAATCGGCTGCGCGCCATCGGGCACGAGGAAGTTCGGGCGACCCGTCAGATCAGGGACGGTCGTCTTGTTCACGTCGATGCCGAGATTGTGATATAGCGTGGCGAAGACTTCGCCGAAGGTGACTGGGCGTTCATTCGGTTCACCACCGAGACGGTCCGTGGCGCCGATGACCTGGCCGACTTTCATTCCACCGCCGGCCAGCACCGCGCAACTGGCGCGCGGCCAGTGATCGCGTCCGCCGTCTTTATTGATGGTCGGGGTGCGACCGAACTCGCCCCAGACGATCACGCTCACATCATTCTGCAACCCGCGCTGGTGCAGATCTTGGATCAGCGCCGTGACGCCTTGATCGAGCATGGGAAGATCTTCGCGCGCGTTCTTGAAATTGTTCCCGTGATAATCCCAGAAGCCGTAGGCGACCGTCACCACACGCGCGCCCGCTTCGACGAGGCGACGGGCGACAAGGAACTGCTCGTTCATCATCGGCGCAGCGTCGCCGTGAACTTTGTGATCACCCTTGCCGTAGGCTTCGATAATGCGCTTGTCTTCGCGCTGCACGTCGAGGGCTTCGAGCAGCTTGCTGGAAGTGAGAACGCCGAACGCCTGCTGGTTGAAGGCGTCCATCCCGTCCATCAGACCGCTGCCGTCCACGTCGCGACGGAACTTGTCGAAGTTCTCGAGCAGATGCTTGCGGTCGGCAAGACGATCGAGCGTCACGCCGTTCAACACCATGTCCGCCTTGCCTTCACCAGCCGGGCGAAAGGAGTTGTGGCCCACGCCAAGGAAGCCAGGCGTCGCCGCGTTGTAGGGCCGGTGCTGCATGCGCGGTTCCAACCCAACGAACGGCGGCACGCCTGCATCGGTCGGGCCGATAATTTTGGACGTCACCGCACCGAACGTCGGCCAGCCGCCGGGCGGCTGGTTATTCTTGCGACGACCGGTCATGCACATGAAGTCCGAGTGATCATCCACCGCGTCCGAAATGGAGCGAATGACCGCAAGCTTGTCGCAGACCGTGGCGATCTTCGGGAGGTGTTCGCAGACTTGCAGACCGGGAAGATTCGTCGAGATGGGACGAAACTCGCCGCGAATCTCTGACGGCGCGTCGAGCTTGAGATCGAACGTGTCCTGATGGGGCGGCCCGCCCGGCAGGTAGATCATGATGACCGCTTTGTGCGACTTGCGAATGCCCGCGGCCGACTCCGCCTGAAGCAACTGCGGCAGCGCAAGCCCGCCCATGCCCAGCGCACCGATCTTGATGAAGTTGCGACGCGACAGCCCATCGCAGAAGCGACGGGAACCTTGTGGCGTATTGAAAATCTTGAGCATGGAGAATCCCTATCCAACCAACTCCCGCAGCGGCTGAAGGCCATTCTCGACGAGGAACTGCGGGCGACCAGTCAGGTCTGGAACCGTCGTCTTGTTCACATCGATGCCGAGACTGTGATAGAGCGTGGCGAAGACTTCACCGAAGAGGACCGGACGCGACGCCGCTTCACCGCCAAGACGATCGGTCGAGCCGACGACCTGCCCGTGCTTCATCCCACCGCCAGCGAGCAACGCGCAGCTCACGCGCGGCCAGTGATCGCGTCCACCGTCCTTGTTGATGGTTGGAGTGCGACCGAACTCGCCCCAGACCACGACGCTCACGTCTTTATCCAAGCCGCGCTCGTGCAGGTCGGTGATGAGCGCGCTCAATCCTTGATCGAGCAACGGCAGATCCTGACGCAGCGCGCCGAAGTTGTCGCCGTGATGATCCCAACGGCTGAACGCCAGCGTCACGCAGCGCGCGCCCGCTTCGACAAGGCGCCGCGCGATGAGGAAGTGTTCCATCAACTTCGGACCGCCGTCGTCGCGATTGCGCGGGTCGCCCTTGCCGTAACACTCCACGAGCTTCGGATCTTCGTTCTTCAGATCGAGCGCGGTGACGAGCTTGCTGGAAGTCAGGATGCCAAATGACTGCTGTGTGTAGGCATCGAGCCCGGACATCTGGCCGCTCGAATCGACCTCCCGCCGGAAGCCATCCAGCGACGCAAGCAACGTGCGCCGATCCGCAAGACGATCGAGCGTGATGCCGTTGAGGATCATGTCGTCCTTGCCGGCGCCCTTGTTGATCTCGAAGGGCGCGTGAGCCGAGCCGAGAAATCCCGCGACGCCGTTATCAGACCACGGCACGTGACCCATCTTCGGCGCGAGCCCGACGAACGGCGGAATCGATGGGTCGCCGGAGCCCTGTAACTTCGCGAGCATCGAACCCATCGACGGCCAGCCGCCGAGCGGTTGATTGCGGTTCAGGTGACCCGTGTAGCATTGGAACGACTCATGGCGATCTTCCATGCCGACCATCGAACGGATGATCGTGCACTTGTCCATCACCTTCGCGAGACGCGGCAGGTGTTCGCAAATCTCAATGCCGGGAACGTTCGTGGGAATTGCCTTGAACTCACCGCGCACCTCGCTCGGCGCGTCGGTCTTCAGATCGAACATGTCCTGATGGCTCGGGCCACCGGGCAGGAAGATCATGATGACCGCCTTGTGCGAGCGCTTGATGCCGGACGCCGCCTCGGCCTGGAGAAGTTGCGGCAACGCGAGGCCGCCCATCGCGAGCCCGCCAATCTTCAGGAAATTCCGCCGCGACACGCCGTCGCAGAAGTGGTTTCCCGAGTTGGCGAGGATTTTCAGCATAGATTCAGCAATGAAGGCGCAAAGGCGCGAAGGGAATTGCCCTTAATGCTCGAAATCAAGCGAGCGTTCGCAATCGATGTCTGTCGCAAGTTCACTTCGATTTCTCTTTCTTCGTGTCTTCGCGCCTTTGTTGCTAGCCCACCAACTCCCGCATCGGCTGGAGGCCGTGATCGACGAGGAACTGCGGACGGCCCGTCAGGTCCGTCACGGTCGTCTTGTTCACGTCGATGCCGAGGTTGTGGTAGAGCGTCGCGAAGACTTCGCCGAACTGCACCGGGCGTTCGTTCGCTTCGCCGCCGAGACGATCCGTCGCGCCGATGACCTGTCCGTGCTTCATGCCGCCGCCAGCGAGCATCGCGCAGCTCACGCGCGGCCAGTGATCGCGTCCGCCGTCCTTGTTAATGGTCGGCGTGCGACCGAATTCGCCCCAGACGATGACGCTCACATCCTTGTCGAGACCGCGCTGATGTAAGTCTTCGATCAACGCGCTCACACCGCGATCGAGCAGCGGCAAGTCCTGACGGAGAGCGCCGAAATTATCACCGTGATGATCCCAGCGGCTGAAGGCCAGCGTCACGCAACGCGCGCCTGCTTCCACGAGACGCCGGGCGATGAGCATGTGCTCCATCATCTTCGGACCGCCGTCGTCGCGATTCTTCGGGTCGCCCTTGCCGTAGCTTTCGCGCACGCGCTTGTCTTCCTTTTCGATGTCGAGCGCGTCGAGGAGCTTGCTGGAAGTCAGAATGCCGAACGCCTGTTCGTTGAACGCATCGAGTCCGCTCATCATGCCGCTGCCGTCGATGTCGCGGCGGAACTGGTCGAAGCTGGTGAGCAGATTGCGACGGTCGGCGAGGCGATCGAGCGTCACGCCGTTCAGCACCATGTCATCCTTGCCGCCGCCTTTGTTCGGCTGAAAGGGACTGTGCGCCGGCCCGAGGAACCCGGGTTCGCCCGTCCGCGCCCAGCGCATCTCGCCCATCTTCGGCGAGAGACCAACGAACGGCGGGAGCGCGTTGTTGACCGGCCCCTGCACTTTGGAAAGCACCGCGCCCAGCGACGGCCAGCCGCCAGGCGGTTGGTCCCGATTCGGGCGACCGGTCAGGCACTGGAAAGCGTCGTGATCATCGAACGCGCCGACCATCGACCGGATAATCGTCGCCTTGTCCATCTGCTTGGCCAGCAGCGGGAGATGTTCGCAAATCTGGATGCCCGGAACGTTCGTGCTGATGGGCTTGAACTCGCCGCGAACCTCCGAAGGCGCATCCATCTTCAGGTCGAACATGTCCTGATGGCTGGGGCCACCTGGCAGAAAAATCATGATGACCGCCTTGTGCGAGCGCTTGATGCCGGACGCGGCTTCGGCCTGAAGTATTTGCGGGAGAGAGAGTCCGCCGAGGCTCAGCGCGCCAATCTTCAGGAAGTTGCGGCGGGAAACCCCGTCACAGAAGCCGGAGCGTTGTGGTTGCGATCCGAAGATGGTCAGCATAAGCGTCGTAAAGCCATGAGGCTCGGAAGAATTCGACCGGGCTTTTTCTAAGCCTATTCAAGCCAAATTCGTGCCGAAGACAAGCGTGGATTCCGACAAAAACGGAGGAGGGTTCGGTAAAAGAGGACAAGCCACGAATCCCTGTTTGGCCCGATGACTTCTGCGTGCATTTCTCCGGACGAAGAACGTCAGTCACTTTGCTGGTCACCAGCAAATGTCTTGCGTCGAACAGACGAAGTGCTTCAATGCCGTTATCACCGGTTGTGTTGGGAGCATCCCTTCCCGCACCCGATCTCTTGAAACGGTTCTATGCGTTACACGCAGAAAGACGTTATGAGCAACGAGGCTAAACAAGTCCCCTACCCTGGCATCCCCACTACTTCCGACGGCGCTGGCGGCGTCGTTTGGGTCGACACCCACATCACCCACGGCGCGTGCGCGTATCCCATTACGTCTTCTACGACAATGGGCACCGGTTACGAAACCGAGGTGTCCAACGGCAAAAAGAATCTCTGGGGCGACACGCTCACCTTCGTGCAGCCCGAGTCCGAGCACTCCGCCGCCACGACCTGCGAAGGCTTCGCGCTCGCGGGCGGTCGCGTGACGAATTTCACTTCGGGCCAGGGCCTGGTGTTGATGAAGGAGGTGCTCTACACCATTTCCGGCAAGCGCCTGCCGATCGTGTTCCACATCGGCGCGCGCGCGCTCACCTCGCATTCGCTGAACGTTCACTGCGGTCACGACGACGTCATGAGCGTCGCGGACTGCGGCTGGGGAATCCTCTTCGGCCGCAACGCGCAAGAGGCCACTGACCTCGCGCTAATTTCCCGTCGCGCGGCGGAAACGTGCGAGACGCCGTTCATGAACGTGCAGGACGGCTTCCTCACCACGCACACGATCGAGAACGTCCTGCTGCCCGAGCCGGAGTTCATGAAGGCCTACATGGGCGACCCGAACGACAAGCTCCGCTGCCTGTTCGATCCGAGGAACCCGATCATGACCGGCGTCGTGCAGAACCAGGATTCATACATGAAGGGCAAGATCGCCCAGCGCCATTTCTACGACAAGGTTCCGGCTGCCGTGCAGGAAGCGATGGATGAGTTCTACAAGAACACCGGTCGCCGTTATCAGATGGTCGATTGCTACCGGATGGAAGACGCCGACTTCGCCATCGTGGGCATGGGCGGCATGATGGAAACCGCGCAGGCCGCCGCCGATTACATGCGGGAGGAGATGGGCCTGCAGGTTGGCGTGGTCCACGTGACGTGCTTTGCGCCTTTCCCCTCCACTCAACTTGTCGCCGCGTTGAAGGACGTGAAAGCCTTTACGGTTGTCGAGCGCATGGATAATCCGCTCGCGCAATCCAACCCGCTGGTGCAAGGCATCAAGGCCGCCTTCGCCGACGCGCTGATCGGCCTGAGCAGCGGTTCCAATGGCGAGTTCAAGTATCCCGCCATCACGTCCATCCCGAAGATTTACTCGTCGTCCGCCGGACTCGGTTCACGTGACGTGCGCGGAGGTCATTTCATTTCGCTCGTGAAGAACATGCTCGCGGATCAACCGCGCGAATTCTCCGTGCTCGGCGTGAAACACTCCCTCGCGCTTGCCGACGGTGAAGATCCGGATCTGCGTCCCGACGGCGCGTTCTCGATGCGCGGCCATTCGGTCGGCGGCTTCGGCAGCGTCACTACGAACAAGCTCATCGCCGGGTTCGTCGGCGAGTTGTTCAACCTCCACGTGCAGGCGTATCCGAAATACGGCTCCGAAAAGAAGGGCCTGCCCACGACGTATTATCTCACCGTCGCCGACGCGCACATCCGCACGCACAGCGAGTTGAACTACGTGGAGTTCATCCCGCTGAACGACGTGAACGCCTTCAACCTCGGCAACCCGCTCGACGGCATCGCGAACGACGGCAGCGTGTTCATCCAGAGCCCGGAGACGGATCCCGCGAACGTCTGGCGTGACATCCCGGCCTACGGCCAGAAGCTCATCCGCAACAAGCGGCTGAAAGTTTACTATCTCGACACCGTGAAGATCGCGAAGGAGATCGCGACGGATGCCGACCTCCAGCAGCGCATGCAAGGCGTCTGCCTCGTCGGCATCTTCATCAAGGTCACGCCCTTCGCCGCGCGCGCCCGCATGGGCGACGAGCAGGTGCTGGAATCCGTCGAGAAATACATCCGCAAATACTTCGGCAAACGCGGCGAACACGTCGTGCAGGAAAACCTGAAGTGCGTGCGCGAAGGCCTGAAGAACGTAATGAGCATCCCCCACGAAATCATCGTCAACGGCGCGCCGGTGGCGAAGGCGAAGGACGAAGTGGTGTTTGCGAAATAATTTCCGGAGAAACCGCGAGAACCAAAAAACTATGCCTCCTACGCTTGAAACTCCGACGGCCCAACGCGTCAACCGCGTTCCGATCACCAACGATGTCCTCGACGTGCAGGACTTCAACGAACGCATCGTCGGCGCCTACAACGACGGCTCCGCCGAGCTTGGCTTGCCTGCCGACACTTCGACTCTTCGCTCGTTCATCCCGGCCGGCACCGGTGTGTTACGCGACTTCTCCTACATCGCGCCGGAGATCCCGCTGCTCAATAGCGAGAACTGCGTCGGCTGCATGGAGTGCGTGACCGAATGCCCCGACACGGCGATTCTCGGCAAGGTCGTGCCCAAGACGAAGCTGGAAGCCGAACTGGAAAAAATCTCCGACCCCGCCGAACGCGAGCATTACCGCAAGCAGTTCGGCAAGACCACGAAGTATTGGAACGTCTACGAGAAGAAGGGCGCGGAGCCCGGCTACTTCGGCATCTTCATCGACCCCACGAAGTGCAAGGGCTGCGCCGAGTGCGTCGACGCGTGCGGCAATCACGGCGCGCTCTCGATGCTCAAGAAGGATGAACCCACGCTTAAGCGCTTCCAGCGCACCTGGGGCTTCTACAAGCGCATGCCGGAGACGCCGAAGGAATTCATCAACGAACGACTGCTCAGCGACATGATGCTCGCCGAACGTTCCCTGCTCTATGTCGGCGGCGCCGGCTCCTGCATGGGCTGTGGCGAGGGCACCGCGCTCCGCATGATGCTCGCGGCGACCGGCTTCGTTTACGGCAAGGAAAACATCGGCATCGTCAACTCGACCGGTTGCTCGACCGTTTACGCTTCCACATATCCTTACAATCCGTATCTCGTGCCGTGGACAAACTCGCTCTTCGAAAACGCGCCCGCCGACGCGATGGGCATCCGCGCGCGCTGGGATCAGATGGGCTGGAACGACAAGAAGCTTTGGGTCATCGGCGGCGACGGCGCGATGCTCGACATCGGTTTCCAATCCCTCAGCCGCATGCTCGCGTCCGGCATGAACATCAAGGTGCTCGTGCTCGACACGCAGGTATACTCGAATACCGGCGGGCAATCCTCCACGGCGACCTTCATGGGCCAGAACACGAAATTCTCCGTCCACGGCAAGGTCATTCCCGGCAAGATCGAGCGCCGCAAGGAGCTTGCGCAGATCTGCATGATGCACCCGAACACGTTCGTGGCACAGACGAGTTGCGCCATGCCGAATCACTTCTACAAGGCCATCATGGCCGCGAACGAATACGACGGCCCGGCCGTGGTCAGCGTCTACACCACCTGCCAGCCCGAGCACGGCGTCGGCGACAACATGGCCGCGCAGCAAAGCAAGCTGGCCGTCGATACGCGCACCTTCCCGGTGCTGATGTATGACCCGAGCAAGGGCTCGAAGATCGCGGAGCGCCTGAGTCTCCAGGGTAATCCCTCACCGAAGGAAGATTGGTTCAAGGATCCGAAGACGGGCGAGCTGTTCGACTTCGTGATGTTCGCGAAGAGCGAAGGTCGATTCTCGAAACACTTCGACAAGGACGGCACCCCTAGCGAAACGATCCTCCGCGCCAAGCAGGAACGCCTCGACAACTGGCGGACGCTGCAGGAACTGGCGGGGATTATCTGACTGTGCGCGGGCGTCGCCCGGCAGGTCCTACTCTTCAATGACACAAGGCCGGGCGTTGCCCGGCCTTTTCATTTCACCATCAACCGCCGATTAACTCGCGCACCTTCGGCCCGATCTCCCCGCCGCGCATCAGGGATTCGCCGACAAGGATCGCGCCGGAGCCGCAGGCCTTGAGACGATCCACATCGGCTCGCGTAAAAATGCCGCTCTCCGCAACCAGCAGTTTTTCCCGGCCACCCGGACTCGCCCACAACTTCTGCGCGAGCCGCTCGGTCGTGGCGAGATCGACCTTGAAAGATTTCAGGTCACGGTTGTTCACACCTATAAGCTGGGCGTTCGCGGCGAGCGCGCGGTCGAGTTCCGCTTCGTCATGCACTTCCACCAACGCAGCCAGTCCAGCAGCTGAGGCGAGCGCCTGATAATCGCAAAGCTGCTGGTCATCGAGAATCGCCACGATGAGCAGGATGGCGTCCGCGCCCCATTCGATGGCTTCGAGGATCTGGCGCTCGTCAATGATGAAGTCCTTGCGCAGCAGCGGCAGCTTCACCGCCTCGCGAATCTGCCGGAGATAATCGAGCGAGCCCTGGAAAAACTTCTCGTCCGTCAGCACGGACAAGCAGCTCGCGCCCGCTGCTTCGTATTCGCGCGCGATGCGCACTGGGTCAAAGCTCTCGCAAATCACGCCCTTGGACGGCGACGCCTTCTTCACTTCCGCAATGAGTGCTATGTCACCACGTCGCGGCGAACGCAACGCGGCGAGAAGGTCACGTCGCTCATTGCGCTCCAGCATGGCATCTGACAAATCGCCTGCCGCAATCCGCCGGTCCGGCAGCGCAGCGACTTCGATTCGCTTCTGGGCAACGATGGTGTCGAGGATGTTCATCGCTTATTCCTCCTCGTCCTTCACTCCCTGTATGCGCTTGAGCGGACAGCCCGCGCGGAGCCAGCCGTTGACGAACGGGTCGAGGTCACCGTCCATCACGCCCTGCACGTCGCTCGTCTGCACGCCGGTGCGGAGATCCTTCACCATGCGATACGGCTGGAAGACATAGCTGCGAATCTGGTTGCCCCAGCTCACGCTGCCCTTCTCGCCGTAGAAACGTTCCATCTCGCTTTTCGCCTGATCGAGCTTCAGCGCGTAGAGCTTCGAGATGAGCATCTGCAACGCGGTGGCTTCGTTCTGCGCCTGGCTGCGTTGCGCCTGCGACGCGGCGACAAGGCCGGTCGGCAAGTGCGTGAGACGCACGGCGGTTTCCACCTTGTTCACGTTCTGCCCGCCCTTGCCGCCGGAACGGAACGTGTCGCGCTGAAGTTCGCTCTTTGGGATCACGATGTCCGTCTCCATCAGGTCGCTCAGCTCGGCAATCGTATCCACGCTGGAGAAGCTGGTGTGACGACGCTTGTTTGAGTCGAACGGCGAGATGCGCACAAGGCGATGCACGCCGCGTTCGGCCTTGCAGAAGCCGTAGGCGTTGTCGCCTTCAACGCGAAATGTGACGCTCTTCAAACCGGCGGAATCACCGGCGAGCGCGTCGGTAACTTCCCATTTCCACCCGCGCGAATCGAACCAGCGACCGTACATGCGCGAGAGCATCTCGGCCCAGTCTTGGGCCTCCGTGCCGCCGGCGCCGGCGTTGATGGTGAAGATGCAATTACACTTGTCGTGCGGTCCGTTGAGCAGGACTTGAAGCTCGAGGACTTCGAGGTTCTTGAGCAACTTGATGGCGTCGGCGGAAACCTCGGCAGCGAGCTTCGCCTTGGATTCCTCCGGCTCGGCTTCAGCGAGTTCGACCATCACATTGAGGTCGTCCAATTTCTTCTCGCCATCGAGCAGCGGGTCCATTCGCTTGCGAATGCCGGCCGCTTCATCGATCAGCTTTTGGGCCTGCTCGCGGTTGTTCCAGAAAGTTTCCGCGGCCATCAGCGAGTCCAGCTCGCCCATCCTTTTTTTCAAGCTGGCGACGTCAAAGAAACCTCCGCAACTGGGAGATCTTTTCACCGGCGGCGGACAACTGCGTATTAATGACGTCGAACATAGGCGGTGAGGCTACGACAGCACGAAACCCAGCGCAAGTTTCCGCGCGGCACTCTGGTTCAGGAAGAACCTTGACGGTTCCCTGCCCCGCCAGTAATCACTCGCTCCGGAGAGCAGACTCAGGGGCGCAGTCGAGATTTCCGCGTCCCCGTGAAGCACTCGCAACACAACAACTCAACCGGAGCCAGACCATGCCCAAGAAATCGACTTTGAATCCCGCCAAAGCAGCAGCAGCCGCACTAAATGCCGCCGCCGCGCCACCCACGATCAAGAACGCCGTCTGGAGCAACAACAACGCGGCGTGCGTGAACACCTGGTTCTGCCTGAGCACGCAGACACTCGGCCAGTTCGACGCTTCGTTCGACGACGCCGAGACGCTCCAGATGAACGAGCTCGCCTTCTGGAATGATCTCGCCGGCCCGGACAATCGCGAAGTCGAGGCCGCCGCCCTCGCCGACATCATGACCAAGCTCTTCACCAACATGCTGGGCGCGCGCTACGAGAACGGCCAGAACTACGCCTCTGCCGTCGTCGCGATGACGCTCGTCCTCACCGACGCAAAGAAAACGGTGTGCGAACTCGCCGCCGTCGTTGACGAAATTCACTGCTTCACCACCGAACGCTGAATCATGAACTCTCGCACTCCTTCCCCTATCGTTCGACTCGCCAGCGCTGCGCTGCTGGGAATCCTCGCCAGCGGCGGCTCCGCGCCAGCCGCCCATGCACAGGCCACCACGAACAGCATCCCTCTGAATCGCGTTCCAGCCAAGGTTCTCAGCGCGCTCGGTGATCAGGATACCTTCAACGCCCTCGCCCAACCGCTCATGCAACGCGTGCTCCAGACCGCGCACACGAACGCGCTGCTTGGTTTCCTCAATGACTGGAACCTGCGTCCGAAATTCTTCCACGCGCCGGACGGCGCTTCCGATGACGCCGTGCTCGGCCTCGAATATCACTTCCAGAAATCCATCGCCAACCGGGTGTTCGATGACTCCTGGAAAAACCCGATGGGCATCTCCCTCGCCTTCGAAGCGAAAGGCGACATCGCCGTGGAAGCGAAGAAGAACCCGAACAACCTGCTGGAGACGAGCGCGCAGCTTCACCTCTTCCAGGGCATCGGCGGCATCGATCCGACCTATGCCAGTTCAGCCAGTTCAGACGCAGCGGGCGCGGAGCTTCAGCGTATGCTCATCGACAATATGCAGGACAAAGAATTCGCCGCCGGCCGCGGCAAAGCCTACAGCGAGATGGCGCGCAAGCTGACCGCGCACATGGCGCCGCAGTTCTTCTGGGATCTCGCCGGCCACGCCACGCTGGAAGCCGACCAGCAGTTCCACGACAGGCAATGGGCCTACGGCGGCAAGGTCTCGTTCGCATTCCGCGACTGGCGCGCAAAATCCACCGCCGGCTGGTTCAATGTGTTCGATTACCCGTTCGCGGCGATTCGCTGGCTCGTTGAGAAGGAGGATTTCCAACCCTCCGGCCGCGTGTTTCCGTCCGTCGTGCTCGGGCTCGATCTCGTCGATGGCTCGGACAACGACACGCGCATCGCCATCGATCCGGACACCGACGCCTTCCCGCGCGGCCGCGCCGAACTGGCCTTCAAGACGCGTGCGCTTCGCTGGCAGGAACGCCCGCTCTACTTCAGCGCCGCGTATCGTTACTTTCAGGAATTCAGCGCCTCCAGCGCCATCAAAGCCGCCGACCTCGATCGCTCCGAGTATTTCGTGATGCGAATGGACCTGCCCTACCGCTTCAACCTCAGCTACGCCACCGGCAAGCTCCCGCTCGATGCGGACAGCGACAACGTCTACGCGATCGGCTGGGCGCTGAACTTCTGAGCCGCAACGACGCAACTGGAGGTAGGTCAGGCATCTTGCCTGACCCGGGCTTCAAAGCGGTGTGCATCGGGAGAAGATGATTCGAGTCACCAAACCGTTTGGTGTCCGCGCCGGGAACTTCGGGACAGGCTGGGAAGCCTGTCCTACTGGCGCTCTGCTCTATCTCAGACGAAACGCTGGCGGCGAAGCACCCCCCGGCACCTCGACTCCTACCGCTGCGTCAGGAAATACACTCCCGCCGCCACGGCCAGACCGAGCAGCACCGCGATCAGAATCTTCACCCAGCTCAACGGATACTTGCCCGCAATGGCGCCCGTGTAGCCGTTGATCACGACCTGATACGTCTTCCGCCGGAACGCGTAGGTCAGCAGCCAGAGCGGCACGAGGATGTGCTTGAAGGTCTGGCCGGAGTAATTCGGATAAACCTGAAGATTGCGATGCGTGTCGCCCGGCACTTGCGACGCGCACATCGAGCGGAGTTCCGAATCCATCTGTTCACGCGCATGCTTGGCGGCGGCCAGAAGATCGATCTGGTAACGCTCGACCACCCAACCCGAAAGGAAACCAGCCTTGTACGGCGTGAGATCCTTCGTCGGGAATGGCTCGACCTTGCGCAGCAACTCCGCGTTCACCCCGCGCGACGCCGGCACCAGCTCGTCATCGAAGAAGTGTGAGAGGCTCCCACTGCTCGGATACCAGCGCACCTTCCGCACTCGCCGCGTTTGCCGTTTGCCTTGCGAATCGGTGTACGACTCCGTCTCGTAATAATAATCACCACTCTCGGCGGTCCACGTCGCGTGGACCTGCGCGTCGAACGTCCAGTAAGGGATGTAAAGGCCGTGAACCTGATCGGTCATCGCCTTTGACTTGAGCTTGTTCGGCGCCCAGAACCGGCTGCCATACCACTTGCGAATCTCGTCGCGCACCTGCGGCTCGGCGAGCTTCATCGGCAAAAGGCTCTCCGGACGGAACGCCTCCTTGATCTCCTCATACGGCACGAGCGCGGAGGAGCCGCAGAAATCGCAGCGTTGCCCGACGCGCTCCGCATCGAAAACCGAGATGGCCTGACAGCTCTGACACCGCACGGAAGTCTTCTTTGCCTGCCAGCCGCGCTGGTCGTCCGGAATGCTCCGCAACGCCGTGGCGAGATCCAGTTCCCGAATGACCTCCTCGCCGTTCGCGTTCAATTCGATCTGCGCCGGCGAAGTCGTGCCGCAGTAGGGACAGACCAGTTCCTGCTTGCCGGGATTCCACTGTGCCTCGGCCCCGCAGGCTGGGCAGGAGAATTTATGTTGAGCGGTGGCGGAGGACATCGTTCTCCACTAGCTCTTCAAAAACTCCTCCAGCGCCTGACGCGTAATTCGCCACGCCGTTCCGATCTTCTTTCCCTTGAGCGAACCGTCCGCGAGCGCCGCCATCACGTCACTCTCCGCCACGCCGAGCACGCGCGCGGCATCGGCCGGGCCGAGCAGTTCGGGCAGGCCAGCAACTGGAGCAGCGGCTCCTGGCAACGGCGGTGGCGTTCCAGCGGCAGGGGTTGTCTGCGCAGCGCCCATTGCCGCCATCATCTGCTGGCCCATCGCAAGGCCGGCGCCGAGTTGCGCGGCGGTGTTCGCCATGCCGCCACCGTCGCCGCCTTTGCCCATCGCCTCGGCCATCTGGAACTTCACGTAGTCGTTCAGGTTCCCAATCGCCGCCATGCTGGAACGCTTGTCGATCGCGCCCTCGACTTCGGGCGGCACGGAGACGTTCTCGACGATGAAACTCGACATCTCGAGGCCATACTTGCTGGTGAGCGCCGGGTTGATGATCGGCAGCAGTGCATCGCCGAGTTCCGAGTAGCGTGACGCCACGTCGAGCACCGGCACCTTGGCGGACGCAAGCGCGTCGGTAAAGACGCTGACCATCCGCGAACGCATGGTGTCGGCGAATTCATCGAGCCGGAACTGGTGGTCCGTGCCGGCGACCTCCTTGAGGAACGTTTTCACGTCCACGATCTTGAAATCATACGTGCCGAACGCGCGCACGCGCACGATGCCGAAGTCCGGGTCGCGCAGCATCACCGGGTTACTCGTGCCCCACTTGTTGCCGGTGAAGGTGCGCGTATTGACGAAGTAGATGTCCGCCTTGAAGGGAGATTCGAAGCCGTATTTCCAGCCCTTGAGCGTGGAGAGGATCGGGATGTTGTCCGTCTGGAGCGTGTGCTTGCCCGGCCCGAAGGTATCGCCGAACTGGCCGAGGTAAATGAACTGGCACGTCTGTGACTCGCGCACGATGAGTTGCGCGCCGCGTTTGATTTCCTTGTCCTCGTCCGGGAATCGCCACGAGAGCGTGTCGCGGGAGTCGTCCTCCCACTGGATAATTTCGAGGAACTGCGTTTTGAGATAATCCATCAGACCCATAATAAACCTTTCGTTTCGGTTGCAGGAATCATCGTCTGAAACACGGAACCGAAAAGGATAATTTCCGGGGGGATTTGTAACGGCGAAGGCGAGACACGAATTCCACGAATTGGCACAAAACGGAAATCCCAATTCGCGGGAATTCGTGAAATTTGTGTCTCATACTTGGAGCAGCTCCTGGATATCCTCCCAGCTCAGCGCGTCCGTCAGCTCCTCTTCGCTGCCGAGCGTGGCCTTAATGATGTCGCGCTTCTTCTGCTGCAGCAGGAGAATCTTCTCCTCGATGGTGTCGCGCGTGATCAGCTTGTAGCTCGTGACCACGCGCGTCTGGCCGATACGATGCGCACGGTCTGTCGCCTGATCTTCCACCGCTGGGTTCCACCAAGGATCGAAGTGAATCACCGTATCCGCGCCGGTGAGGTTGAGACCGACACCGCCCGCCTTGAGGCTAATTAGGAACACGGGGATCGTAGCCTTCTTTTGAAACTGCTCCACCACCGCGCCGCGGTTCGTCGTCGAGCCGTCGAGGTAACAGAACTCGATGCCTTCCCCCGTGAGCCGCTCCTTGAGCAGCGTGAGCATCGAGACGAACTGACTGAACACGAGCACGCGATGTCCGCCGTCGATGACTTCCTCCAGCAATTCGCCGAACAGATCCAGTTTGCCGGAAGCATTCGCCGGCTCCACACCATCCAGCTTCAGCAACCGCAGATCGCAGCACACCTGTCGCAGCCGCAGCAGCGCGCTCAAGACGACCATGCGGCTCTTCGCGAGTCCCTGCGCACCGACCGCATCGAGAACTTCCTTGCGGCTTGCCTCAATGACCTGCTGATACACCGCGCGCTGGTCCGAAGTCATTTCGCAGAAGGAAACTTGTTCTAGCTTCGCCGGTAGATCAGCGGCCACATCGCGCTTCAAGCGACGTAGAATAAACGGACGCAATCGTCGAGAGAGCCGGCTGGCCGCATCGGGATTCTTGTCGCGAGTGATGGGCAGTTCGTAGCGCTCGCGGAAATCCTGCGCCGTGCCGAGGTAACCGGGCATGAGGAAATCGAAGATGGACCACAGATCCAGCACCGAGTTTTCCATCGGCGTGCCGGTGAGCACGAGCCGGTATTTCGCGCGCACCGCCTTCACCGCCTGCGCGTTCTGCGTCTGGCGATTCTTGATGTGCTGCGCCTCGTCCAGCACCACCGTGTCGAACTCCAGCCCGCGATACTTCTCCGCGTCGCGACGAATGAGCGCGTAGCTCGTCACTACAATGTCGCTCTCCGGAATCTGATCGAACAGCCGGTGACGATCCGGCCCGTGCAACGCGAGCACGCGCAGGTTCGGCGTGAACTTTTTCGCTTCGGCGACCCAGTTGAAAACAAGACTCGTCGGACAGACGACCAGGGTAGGACAGGCTTCCAGCCTGTCCCGATCTCTCGATGACGACGAAGCAGGTCCAGTCGCTCCCCGCGTGTTCGGAGATTCACTGGCATTCGGGACAGGCTGGAAGCCTGTCCTACTTTGTATGAACGCCAGCACTTGCAGCGTTTTGCCCAAACCCATCTCGTCCGCGAGAATGCCACCAAAGGCGTTCTCACGCAGGAAACGCAGCCATGCCACGCCGTGCTTCTGATACGGACGCAGCACGCTCTCCAGGTCGCCGAGCGGCGGGCATTCCAGCTTCGCTTCACCGCTCTGCTTCGCCGCGCGTTCACGCCAGGCCATCGGTGCCTGCACGTTCCAGCCGGCGTGCTGCTTCAGCGTGGACTCAAGAAAGCCCGCCTGTGTGCTGCTGATGCGATAACCCTGACCATGCTGTTGCGGCGAGCAATCGAGCAGAACTTCCTGAAGCTCCTCCACCGCGCCGGTGTCGATGACCGCCGTCTTGCCGTTCCTCAGTCGTGTGTGTCCCTGCCCGGACAAGACCAGCCGCTGGATGTCCGCCGCCGAAAACTTCTCGCCGCCGCTCGACTCGAAGACGACGCCGAGATCGAACCATTGCACACCCGACGGCGTGATCTGAAACTTCGGTTCAATGCGCTCAATGTTCTGTTTCGTGCTGCGTTCGAGACGTTCCTCCAGCGTCACGCTCCATTCGCGCTCCAGCTTCGGATATTCGCGCGCGAAGAAGTTCAGCACGGCGTTCTGCCCGTTGAGCTGAAGCTTGCCGTCTGCATCCGGACCGCTGAATCCGCTGCGCTGCAGGCGCGCGAGAGCAGCGCGCTCGGCACTGGCGTCACGCGTCGAGTAACGAGTCGGCACCGCCGGATCCGGCAGCCACACGCCTTCGTTCGCCGAGGTCACGCCCACCGTCATGATTCGCGAACCGTAGGTGCATTGAAGCAGGCCGGTGAGCTGCGCGAGCCCGCCCTTGAGATCGAGCAAGAACTTCGGCGCCTGCGGTTCCAGCGTGAAATCTTCGAGTTTGAAGTTCGCCTCCACGCCGCCCGCTGCCTGAAGCTGCGACCACTGCTGACTGAGAAATTGCGGCACTTGCGCCCGAGTCACACGGACCGGACAGCGGAAGACATCGCCCATCGTCGGCGGAATCCCGAGCGGTTGAAAGGTGCGATCGCGCCAGACCCAGCCGTTGCCGAGCAGCACAGGAGCCGCCGCCTTGTCCTTCAGGGACAGGACAATCTCTCCATTCGCTTCCAACGTCGCGGTCAGCGGGAGCCTGAGTGGCGTCTTCGTCACCGTCACTTCGGTGGACTTGCCGATCGTGACATTTGGATGATCAGACAGCGCCGGCAGCAGTGCAGCGAAATCCTTGGTCTCTATCTGGATCATCCCGGGCGTCTCGCCGTTCGAAAGCACTTCCAGTTGATCGATGAGTTTCGCGTCCTGCTCGGAGAAGGCGAAGGGCCTCAGCTTCGGCAGCGCGTTGAGCGGACAGCGTCCCCCGCCCCATTTCGCTTCCAACACGAGCACGACTTTCCCGCGCGCTGCCGCCTGCTCGAAGTTCGGCGTGAGAATGAAGAACAGTTCCGCCGGCTCGCCATTGGCGTCGCGCAACAGCCCGGATGCCTTCCGCGCAGGCGCAGGGGGCGGCACACTCGCGACCGACCGTATTCGTGAAGGCGCGCTAAGGCTCGGTCCTTTCTGGGCTTGCACCCAGTGCAGTCCCACCGCGACCGAATGCGCGCAGATGGTTCCCCACTCACGGGACTCGCGACACGAGCAGATGTTCTCGATGTCGATCGGCCCCTTGATGACCAGGCCAGCTCGGAAGGAGAGTTCACCGACCTGCACGACGCCCTTCAAAACAGGCTCTGTCCAGTTCGAGCTCAACACCTGATTCTGCTCCAGATAAGCGCGCGCGCGCTTCATGGCTTCCCAGCCCGCGGCTTTACTGAACAGAGCGTCGGTCAGTTCGATGGGCATGCGCGAATGACGAGATTAAGGAGCCACCATTTCGAGCTGCACCTCGACGGCAGGTTTCTGTCCGGCGGGTTTGAGCGTCGTGAACAGGCCACGCCAGAAACCGAGTCCGTAGAAAATGTGACTGGCGACGACCAGCGGCATCGCGAGCAGGCTCCGCACAACTCCTTTGGCAGTCATCGAGACGAACGTTTGCACCACGACGGTCAGCAGATACAGCCCGAGCGGCGCGAAGACCACCGGGCCGAGCCACCGCGCAGTAACGAGTGAGGCCTCAAGGTAAACCACGAACAGCGGCGGAACGAAGTTCAATGCAGAACCAGGCGTCGGATGAAGGCGGAATTGCTCAGCGCGACCGCGACCGTAGGTGAAGAGCATTTTGCAGAAGGCGTACAGCGTGGGACGCGGGCGACGTTCCACGACGAATTCAGGATCGTAGATGAGCTTCGCGCCGCGCTTTTGCAACTCGTCCATCAGCGCGTTCTCCTCGTTTGGGTAGAGTGATTCGTCGAAGCCGCCGAGCTCCAGAACATCCGCACGCCGCGCCATCATGTTGCAGAGGATGAGCTCCTTCTCACCGCTCTCGCGAGCCACGCCGACCGAATCGTAGCGCGCGCGGCTGGGCCCAAACGCCAGCCAACTGCTCAACACCACTGCGAAGACTTGCTCCAGTAGTGGCGCGTCTTTCGGGCAAAGGTTCGGACCTCCAAGCATCTTGACCGACGGCTCTTTGAAGTGAACTAGCGCGCGGCGCAAGGCGTCCGGTCGCGCGACTGCGTCGTCGTCGAGGAAGTAAATCAATTCTCCGCGAGCCGCGCGGATGGCGGCATTGCGCTGGACGGCGGGTTGTTTGCCGCGGGCGACGATGATTTCGAGTCGGTCCTTCGGATAATCAAGCGCGCGCGCGGCGGTGACGGCGGGAATTTCCGCCTGTCCCGGTCGCGTTGGGATGATGATAGTGACGAATGGCAGCGCGTCGCTCACGGCGGCGAAGGTAGAGTTCACGCCGGCCGCTTCAAAGTTCAAAGTGGCCACCCGATGATTCCGCCGAAAAACCTTTGGCGATGCGGACGTGCGCTGGATAGATTGCAGGTATTGGATTCAGCAAACGCAGCGACAAGAGAATTTTATGCACAACGTGACTTCGGTGGAATTGACCCGCGACATTGAGGCCGTCCAGATCCCGCACGGGACCACGACGACTTTGCCGAAAGGGACGCCGGTCGACATCACCCAGACGCTGGGCGGCACCTATACGGTTCACGCGCAGGGCGCGCTCTTCCGGGTGGCGACCAAGGATGCGGATGCGCTCGGCATCGAGGCGACGACTGAACCGCAGTCCACCGGCGGCGAAGTTACCGAGCAACGCATCTGGGACACGCTGCGCACGTGCTACGATCCGGAAATTCCCGTGAACATCGTGGACCTCGGGCTGGTTTACAGCATGGAGATGAAGAAGCTTCCCGAGGGCAATCACAGCGTCGACGTGAAGATGACGTTAACCGCACCCGGTTGCGGCATGGGCGGCGTCATCGCGGGCGATGCGCAGCAGAAGCTGCTTTCACTCGACGGAATCGATGAGGCGATTGTGGAGATCGTCTGGGATCCGCCGTGGCATCAATCGATGATCACTGCGGAGGGACGACGCATCCTCGGGCTGGAGTAGAAGAGACCGCGCGCTGGATCAGGACGGCTTCGCGGCGGCCATCTTCGCGAGCAGACGATCGTTCAGCTCCTTTGCGGGATTGTATCCGGAGAGTTTCAGCTTTGTCTGGAAGGCGGCCACCTCGGTCAACCGCGCAAGGTCGCGCCCCGGTCGCACCGGAATGATCATGTGAGGAACCTTCACGCCAAGGATGTCGACGTATTGTTCGTCCATTCCAAGGCGGTCCACGTCCGGAACCTGTTCCCAGGACTTCAGCGAGACGACAAGATCCACGCGTTTCTCCAGACGGATGCATTTCACGCCGAACATCGCGGCAACATTGATGATACCAATGCCGCGCACCTCCATGTGGTTGCGGGTCAGCTCGGCACTGGTGCCCATGATGTCGCGGCCGTCCAGCAGCGTGACCTTGGTAATGTCATCCGCAACGAGGCTGTAGCCTCGCTCAATCAGCGCCAGCACGCACTCGCTCTTGCCGATACCGCTCTCGCCTTTCACGATCACACCCACACCCAGGATGTCCACCATGCTGCCCATCTCCGTGCCGCGCGGGGCGAACATCATCTCCACCGCGAGCGTCGCGAGGTTGATGAACTTCATGGTGATGAGCGGGCATTGAAAAATCGGCACGTTGGCCTTCTCGGCGGCGCGGAGAAACTCGCGGTCCGGCTTGAGGTTCCGGCTGAAGACCACGCACGGAATCTTGTAGGAGAACAGCTCGGCGTAACGCTTCTCCCGCGCCTCAACGGTGAGAGATTTCAGGAACGTGCATTCCGCCGCGCCCATCACCTGGACGCGTTTGCTCGCGAAGTATTTCGTGAAGCCAGCCAGCGCCAGACCCGGCCGGTTCACGGTCGGCTCGCGGATGATCCGCTTGAGTCCGCTGGCGCCAGCCACGAGGCGGAGTTCGAGAGCACTGGCCTGCTCGGTATAGAACTTCTCAACCGTTACGATGTCGCGTTGCATGGTAAAGTGATTCGTGATTAGTGATGCGTGACTACGGAAGGGGAACCTCGTAGAGGAGTTCGTTCAAGTCTGGAGACAGATCGACTGAAGACTTGCCGTACGGAACCGGTTCTTCACCGAGTGCAAACCCTCGTTGATCCGGAATCATCGTCAGGAGCAATCGGGTTATCTGCGTCAGAAGCGCGAGACGGTGCGCAGTGACCGATTCTCCCAAGACATGCCGTCCTTCGTAATACCAGTGCCGGCTTTCGCGCGATGAACCCAATGAATACTCATAGAATCTCGCCCGATCCTTTCCACTGCCACGAGAGTAGCCTTCAGAAATATTTGCCTTAATGGAACCCACCGCACGGAAAAGCTGATTGGAAAGGGAGAGGGTTCGGCGATCCTGCATCAGTTTAGTGCAGTCAGACCAACCAAGGTCAGCAGCGAACAAGGCAAGTCGGTATGCCTCAACAGTCCACAGCGCATCTCCAGTGATGACGTCAGGCACCGTGATCAACCATTCGCGGAAGTTCATTTAGGCGTCCTGTCAGAATCACGCATTACGAATCACGAATCACATCACTCACATGTTGAACTCGGGACCGAGGTAAATCTCCCGCGCCTTGGGATCGTTCGCGAGGAACTCCGCGCTCCCTTCCACCAGCACCTGCCCCTTGTGAATGATGTAGCCGCGATCGATCAGCTTGAGCGTCTCGCGGACGTTGTGGTCGGTGATGAGCACGCCAAGGCCGCGTTCCTTCAGGCGGCGAATGATTTTCTGCACCTCGTACACCGCGATTGGATCGATGCCGCTGAACGGCTCGTCGAGCATCAGCAGCTTGGGACTGGTGACCAGCGCCCGGGTGATTTCGAGACGCCGCTTCTCGCCTCCGCTCAAAATGTAGGCGTAGCTTTTTGCCAGCGACGTGAGATCCAGTTCCTCGAGCAAATATTTCAGGCGCAGCTTTCGCTCGGCGCCCTTCATCTTGCAGGTCTCTAAGATGGCCAGAATGTTTTGCTCGACGGTCAACTTGCGAAACACGCTCGGCTCCTGGGTGAGGTAACCCATGCCGAGCCGCGCGCGCTGGTGCATCGGCTTGCGGGTGACGGGCTGATCCTGGAAGAGCACCGCACCCTCGTCCGGCTTCACCACGCCGACGACCATGTTGAACGTCGTGGTCTTTCCGGCGCCGTTGGGACCGAGCAAGCCGACGATTTCGCCAGGCTCCACCTTGATGGAAACTCCGTCCACGACCCGGCGTTTGCGGTAAGCCTTGGCAAGTAGTTCGGTGCGCAGGAGTGACATGGCAAATTGGGAAAAACTATTTGGCGCCGTCGGACTTGGGTGCAGCAGGTGGGGCCTTACGCCCCGGCGGGCCAAATCCCGGCCGGAGCGCGTTCGTGCCGGAGAAACCGCCGCTGACTTCAATCTCCGTCCTTGTCCAGCCCACGGCGTAGCCGGAGGACGTGAGCCGGTTAAACACGAAGTTGGTCGAGAAGGAGATCACGTTCGAACGTTCGATAACCACCAGATCGCCGGTCACCACCACGGTCTCGTTGCTTGTCGTGTACACCGCGCGGTCGCCGATGATCGTCGTCCCGCGCGCCATCATCATCAGATTGGTCTCCGCAATAATCACATCCGGACGAATGCTGAGGTTGGTGGAAGTCGCCGTCGCCGCCGGCTTGGCCACGGCGTTGGTCTGCTGGAAAAGCGTCAGGAGTTCGCACTCCATGTAGAGGTCCGATTCAAAGACCTTCACGGCGTCGCGAAAAACAATGCGGCCAGCCGGCAGATCCAGACTCACGCCGCCTTCGTTCAGCACGATGAGTTTGCTGGTGGCGACGGGCTTCGCGGCACGCGGTTCCGCGGCGAACAGTGCGGCCACCAGACTGACACCAGCCAGGGCGATAAGTAGAGTTCTCATGGGGTGATGGGGCCAATCAGTTCACGTTGGATGGTCGTCCGCACTTTGTTCGAGATGATCAAGGTCGAGTCTCCCATGCGCGCGAAAAAACCCCGCGCGCCGCGAATCGTCACGCCGCCGCTCATGCCCACGATATCGAGCCGGCCCGTGGACCACGCCACGCGCGCCTCGGCATCGAAGAGACATTCGGGCGCGATGGCGACCAGGTTCGTCTCGCCGCTCCAATCGTAGTGCTCGATCTTCATGCCGTTCACGCGAAAGACCTTGTTCGAAAGATGCTGCCATTCGTTCCCGATGAACATGCCCTTGAGGCGATTGGTCTGGGCACCACCGGTCGGGGGCAGGACATAAAACTCGGGATACTTCGAGCCGCTCCCGCGAAATCCGGAGCGAATCTGCGCGAAGAGCGGCAGCACCAGCAGCGTCGTCATCACGACCACCAGCGCCAAGGCCGGTGTGCAAAGCTGTCGTTGATGAAGTCTTGTCCTCACTCGGAGTATTCCAACACCAGTCGCTGCCACTTGTTCTGCGCCTTGAGAATCAAGCCCACCACCTCGCGCACGGCGCCCTGGCCACCCTCCGCCTTGGTCACGTAATCCGCGAGCGTCTTCACTTCCTCAATCGCGCTCGGCACGCCCACGGCGACGCCAGCCCGCTTCAACGCGCCAAGGTCCACCACGTCATCCCCCATGTAGCAGACGTCATCCCAGTCGAAACCGGCGCGCTTCAAGATCGCTTCCACCGCGTCCACCTTGCTGCCTTTGGCCTGGTAGAGGAAATCAATCTTCAGCTCGTCCGCGCGCTGTTGCGTCGCAGTCGACGGACGGTTCGAGATCCAGCCGACCTTGATGCCCGCGCGCTGGAGCAGGCGAAGACCGAGACCGTCGCGAATGTGAAATTCCTTGAACTCGCGGCCGTCACCGATGAAGACCGTCGCATTCGTCAGCACGCCGTCGACATCGCACAGGAAGATTTTCACCCGGGCCAATTTCGACGCGAGCGCTTTGGGAAGGGGCTTGGCCATGATTCAATTGCGAACCGCGAGCGCGTGGAGTTCGGAAAGATTCTTCAGCAAGGCGGGCATTTCCGACAGCGGAATCATGTTCGGCCCGTCGCTCAACGCTTCCTCGGGCTTCGGATGCGTCTCAATGAACACGCCGTCCGCCCCCGCCACCACCGCGCAGCGTGCGAGCACCGGCGCGAACTCCCGCTGTCCGCTGGACTTGTCGCCGCCGCCGCCGGGCAATTGCACCGAATGCGTCGCGTCGAACACTACCGGAAATCCCGAGCGCCTCAGCGTCGGAATCGACCGCATGTCCGCGACGAGATTGTTGTAACCGAAGGTCGTGCCACGTTCCGTCACAAGAATCCGTTTGCCGCCGAACTCAGCCGCCTTTTTGACGACCTGCCCCATCTCGGCTGGCGAGAGGAATTGTCCCTTCTTGATGTTCACGATCTTTCCGGTCAGCACCGCCGCCTCGATCAGATCCGTTTGGCGACAAAGGAACGCCGGGATCTGGAGGATGTCCACGATGTCGCCGGCGATCTCCGCCTGACTTTCGTTATGAACATCCGTCAGGAGTGGAACGCCAACCTTTGCCCGAACGTTCGCTAAAATCTCCAACCCGGCATCCAGGCCCACGCCGCGGAACGATTTGCCGGAGGTCCGGTTCGCCTTGTCGAAGCTCGCCTTGAAAACGTACGTGAGCCCCAGGCGCTCGCAGGTATTCTTCAAACTGCGCGCCACTTGCAGGCAGAGCGCTTCGCTTTCAATCGAGCACGGCCCGGCAATGACGAACAGCCGACGTGATGACTGCAAGGATTTCCAAAGTGTTGCGATAGGATCCGGCACGCGCAGAGGTGTAGCAGTGGAAGCGGGAGCCGTAAAACGCAAAACATCCGGCCTCCCCCGCGTGGAGACGATGCAGATTTATCGAAGCCCCGGATTCGCCGCGACGTCAGTGCCTCCCAGCAACACCAACGCCGGGCGCCAACGCGGATTCGCGCGTTGAAAACCGGCCGGCCCTTTCGTACAGACGACCATGCACTTTGTCCTCCAGCACAAGTTCGCCCTGAGCTTCCTCGCGCTGCTCGTCTTCTGCAGCGTGATGGTCATCTGGCAGCTCGACGCCCGGAAGAACGCACAGGAATCGCGTCACGTGGAGCTGCGCGAGGCGATGATTCTCCTGCAAACCGGCGGCTACACCAACCAGGCAGACAAGCTTTACCTGAAGCTGCTCACCGACATCGATCGTCTCTCAGACCGCGAACTGATTGAGGACTGGCAACGGACGGTGATTCTCGTCGACCCCGGCTCCCACCAACCCTCAAACGCCATCTGGCGCTATTACTGGACCGTCCGCAATGCGATGGAACGCCGCGCGGAGAGCATCATCCAGCGAGCACTGAAGCTTTCAGAAGAGGGGGATTGAACCGTCAATCACATCGCGTGACGGTGAATTCCGGTTCGGGAAGTTCAGTCGGCTGATAAGCAGCTGCGATTGATTTCCCGACCTCGCGCAATGTCATTCCAGCGACGCGCAAGTTCACGTTAAACGGAAGAGAGATATATCCGTTGGCGTCGACCACTTGGCGAATCATCGGCGACGGGCGACTGACACACTGAATTAGTAGGCAGTCGCCAGCGATAACCTTGCTCTTGGAGAGATTGCCGTCCTCCCGGTTGGTAACGCAGCCGCAGGCAGCCGAAATCAAAAACGAAGCGAGCAACAGGTTACGCATGACGTCGACTACCGAATCGGCGTCCCACGACTCGGAATCGTCCGCACGAGATGGGCGACGATTGCTTCAATCTGCTGGTCATCTAGCGGCCCGCCCTCCGCCTTCGTAAACGCCGGCATCATCGTTCCCGCCCGGCCATGGGTAATCCACTGGCGCCAGTGCGTGGCGTCGGTCGGATGATTCAGCTTTCGCAAATCCGGCACCGTGGAGGCGCGGTGCTCGGAGTCATGACAGACTCCGCAGACGCCCGCGTAAAGCTTCGCGCCATCCATCACGCCCTTCGCCGGGTCGGCGTGGCACGAGACACATTCAGCCTTCTTGAAAATCGCCTGTCGATCCGCCAGCGCGGTTTGCATGTTCTTCAACCGATCCGCGTCCGCCATTCCGGGAGTCGCTACCGCCGGCGTAATCGTGGTCTTCACCGACAATGCGTACGGGCCGCCCGTGGTGTCCACGTTCACACCTTTGGACACGATGCCGTTCTTGCCAGCGAGGTCCATCTTCACATCGATGGAACCATTCGTTCCCGGCGGAATGCGCCAAGGCGTTTGTGGCAGCTGGGCGACCGTGCAGAAGCAACTGCTCTGGGCGCGGATGATGTAAACTTCTTCCGGTGAATTGTTCGTGAACCAGAACTTGAACTCCGCGTAGCGCTCGCCGGGTTTGCTGGTGTATTCCTTGGACATGGAATCCCACACCAGTTTGCCGTCCTGCGCGCGCGCGGCATTCGGGGAGAGGCTCAGCACGGCGGCAAGAGCGAGCATCAGTGTTGCGATCGTTTTCATGGAAATGAGCGGGTGATGGCGAATCTGTTTCCGTGTGCGCCCAGAAAGCTAAGCACAGCCGCGCAAGATCGACAACTGATGTTCTGGACGTCCGCGCTACGGGGTCCGCGTTTCGCTGATGATGCGCTGAATCGCGGTAATCTGCTCCGAACGAAGCTCCCGTTGCGCCTCCTCCTTCGCCTCGCTTGAAAGCGCGGTGTCGCCGAGAATTTTCTGCTGCCGCGCATCGTTGGCCTTCAAAAGTTGGTAGATGGGCATGATGGCCTTCGCGGTTCCGCCGAACTGCGTCGCCGTCTGCCGCGCCTTCAAGTAGAGCGGCTCCTTGAGCACGAGAAAATCCTGATACCGCTTCGGACCGAGCGCGTCGCGAATCGCCGCGTCACGCAAGGCCAGATGCCTTTCCCGTTGCTGCGGACTCAAGGCGTCGAGTGTGCCGTATTCCAACTGCATCCGGTGATCAATGGGATCGACGCCCCGGAGGATCTTGCGAAACTCATCCGGCGTCGCATCCAGCCCGCGCAACTCCTCGCGCAGCAAACTGGCGTTCTGCGAATAGCGCAGGAGAAACTCCTCCATGCCCTCTGCGTTGAGCACACGACGCAGTTCCGCGCGAGTTTGCTCGCGAAGCTTCGCCATCTCGACCGCATTCGGCGCCTGTCCGTCATTGAATTTCGCCCAGTCAAGGCTCCCTGAGCGTTCGCGGGATCTCGCGCTGATCTCCTGCACGGCGTTGTGAACTTCCGGCGGCAGATTGCCGAGCACCGGCCCGGTCAGCTGCACATTCGACCACAACATTCCTTCTCCCTGCTCTTTCTGCGCGGCTTCTTCGCCGAGATACTTGGTGATTAAAACTCGGCGTTCTTCTTCGAGACTGCGTCCCTTCTCCGGCATAGCGCTCGTCGCGGCGTACTCCAATTCGGACCGCCACCATTTCATGTCGTGCGCAACAGCCTCCTTGAGACGCTTCTTCGAAAAGAGCTCGTTGATGTCCGCCATGACGATGTAGCGAATCTTCTCCTCCGGACAACCCACCGCGCGCAGGCTTTCCAGGTAAGTCTTGTAAACATTGGTCCCGCTTTGTTCATCCGCCTGGAGCTGTTCCCAGCTGATGCGCTTGTCAAAGAACACCGGCTTAGATGCTTCGAAGTTCGTAGAAGTAACCGTGGTCGCGACGTCGGCCACCACCGCATTCGTTGGCGCGTTGGTGGCGGCGGTAACGACTTCGGCCGGCACGACCTTGACGATGACGTTCGTCGTGGGCGTGGGAATCGGGAACGAAGTGGCGACGAACGCGGGCTGGTTGTTCGACGAAAGGATCAGATAAACGACGAAGCACGCCGCCAGCGCGACGTTCAGGCCGAGAAACAGCCGGAGCAGGTGTTTATCTTGCATACATCGTCAGACGTTCCTGGACGCTCCGTCTTCAGCTCTGGCTGAGGCGTTGTTTCGGCGCATCGGCCAGCATCTGGTGCGCTTCTGCAAGAATCTGCGGGATGCGTTCCGCGAACGGACTGCGCGCGAGCTGCCGCTGGAGATCCGCACTCGCAACCTTCGCGGCGTTCTCGCCGGGGAACCAGTGATCCGCCTGACCCAGCAGGTTGTAACGCATCTTGCCCCAAGCCACGAGGTCGAGCGACTTCGCATACGTCCAGAGCCGGAGAATCTCGACAATATTGATCTCGCCCGGCACATCGACGTATTCCGGCAAGCCCTCGAACCACCGGCGGCACCAGTCATCGCCCAGCGCACTCGTCATCTCGGCGCGCAATCGAACTTCGATCGGCGCGATGATTTTCGCGGCGTTGTCGTAGTGTTCCAGCGCGCGGATGTGCTCGTCGAAATCGGACGGACGCGCCGCGCCGCAGCTCAGCGTGTGAACCTCGGGACGCGCGAGGCAGTAAAGATCGTTGAACTGCATCGGCGTCAGCGGCGCACAGAGATCGACCAATTTCTTCGGCGGATCGTAAAGTTTTCCACCCTTGTCGTTCGGGCTAATGATGAACACGCCCATGTCGCGCGCGTGCGCAGCCTCGACGCAACGCCAGTTCAGATCGTTGACGAAGTACCAGTGCAGATTCACGTAGTCGAAGCCGCCGCTCTCGATGGCTTCCATGATGATGTCCGGCGTTGCGTGCGTAGAGAATCCAATATGCCGGGCGCGACCTTCCTTCTGCAACCGGCGCGCGGCGTCGAGACAACCGCCTTTACGTAATGACCAGTCGAGGAGCTGACGGTTGTTGATGCCGTGGAGCGAGAGCAGTTCGACGTGATCGAGACGGAGATAGTCCATCGACTTGTCGAACGTGTTCAGGAATTCCGCCTGCGTCGCCATAGGAGCGACCTTGGTCTGCACGATCATCTTGTCGCGCGGCAGCGTGGGGAGAATCCGGCCGAGCTGCATTTCCGACGAACCATAGCCGCGTGCGGTTTCGATGTGGTTGATGCCGAGGTCGAGCGCGCGACGAATGGTGGCTTCGAGATTGTCCTGATTCTCGGCGGGGATGTCTTGGGGCGGGACATCCTGCCACTTGTATTGGTAGCGCATGCCGCCGCAGGAGATGACCGGCATGGCCAGCTCCGTTCGTCCAAACCGTCGGTATTTCATGGGCGGTGGTTATCGCACGCGCCCATCCGTCAGGCAACAGCAGACCCGGCAACCCACTCGAAATGCCGCGTTGGCAAGCCTCCTGCAAGGCGGGGCGTCACCGAACGACCCTGCCGGACATCATCCCCGGCGCGGATTCGCGAATCATGCTGAACATCAAGAACGCCCAAATCGATCGACCACTGAACCTCCCGTGGCTTCCGTGTTTCTTACTCCTCCTACTGTTGCTCGCCTCAGCGGCGCTCGCGCACGGAGAATCGCCCGCGCCCCGCGCCTACGAAGGCACCATCGCAAGCATCGCGAAAATCTCCGGCGAACTCTACCAGGCGCTCGACGCGAAGAAGCGCCAACAATTGCGCGCGGAACCGCGGCTTCTCACCGAAGCCACCGCGCCGTGCATCGCGCCTTATCTGAACCCAGACAAGCTGGGTGAAGTGGCGCTGTCGGCGACTTGGGTGGACTTGATCAATCGACTGGCCCACGCGCGCGCACTGGAAGAATCTGCCAGCGGATACTTCGACCGCTACGTGCAGAGCCTCGCTCCGGATGGTTCAGCCAAGGAGCCGGTGGGCACATCGCTACCTGCTGAACAGGTGTGGGGCTTCGATACGATGAATCATCAGGTCAGCCTCTTTAATCAGATGGTCGGCGCGATGGTCGCAATCGAAATGGCGCATCACTACCTCGGGCATTTCAAGAAGCACACCGCGAAAGCCACCGACACAACCACTCCCCTGCCCTTCACCGAACGCCTCTCAGAAAAGGAATGGCGCGAAGCCGTCCTGAAGGGCGCGCGGAATGCGCTCGATTGCGGGTTGGGTGTGGACGGATTTCGCGCGTTGTTGACCGCTGTAGAGAAGGCAACCAACCGCCCGGCGTGGACCGCTTACCTCGTGCATCCCAAGGCGGACACCAGCAAGCTGAGTCGCGACTTGGAAAAGCTGGAGAAGGATTTCTTCCTCGTGGAGAAATAGGCGCCCCCCGTAAAACAAAAAGCGTGGCCTTTCGACCACGCTTCAAAGTGAGACTCGGACTGAACCCGCCCTCGGTTACTTGAGCGACTTCAACTTGCTGATCCACGCCTCGGGTCCACCGGGCATGTAGCCCACCTGACGCCAGAGCACCTTGCCGTCGCCATTGAGGACCACAATGGTCGGAAAGCCCTCGGCCTTGAACTTCTCTTGCAACGCATCGTTGGCCTTCTTGAGGGCATCGGTCTGCTTCTTGCCATTCGGGAAGTCGACTTCCACCAGCACCAGCTTCTCCTTGGCGTAGGCGCCAAACTCCTTCGTGCCGAACACTTCCTTCTGAAGCTTCTTGCACCAGCTGCACCAGTCGGAGCCCGTGAAATTCATGACGACCAGCTTGTTCTCTTTCTTGGCCAGGGCTTGGGCAGCCGGGAAATCAGTGGTCCAGGTGGATTCCGCGGCGGCGGCTTGGAGAACAGCAGCCGCGAGAAAGGCGAAGGCGGCGAGAACGAAGGATTTCATGAGATTAACTGGGATATTGTGTTTATTAAGATTTGCTCAAGCAGGAAGTTGGACGCGGACACGGTCGGATTCTTCACTCCAAACCGTGACTCCACGAACGATGGTGGCTACGGGTTTGCCCTTCATTCGCCAGCCGTCGAACGGGGAGTTCTTCGACTTGCTGGCCGATTCATCCCGGCGATAAACCCACTCGCGGTCCGGATCAATCACCGTCACATCCGCATCCGCGCCGACACTGAGCGTGCCCTTCGCCAGCCGCAGCAACCGGGCCGGAGCAATCGTGAACTTCGCGAGCAGGTCCGGCAGGGAAAGTCGCTTCGCGTGGTACAGTTGCATCAAGCTCAAAGCCAGTTCCGTCTCAAAACCCGTGATGCCGAACGGAGCATAGTCGAACTCGACCTCCTTCTCGTAATCACAATGCGGCGCGTGGTCGCTGCACAAAATCTCGATCGTACCGTCCGCCAGGCCTTCCAAAATGGCTTCCCGATCCCGCGCCGAACGCAGCGGAGGATTCATTTTGAAATTCGTGTCGTAAACCGGCCAGGTCGGACGCTCGCTGGTGGCGGGACCGGCCCAGAAGACGCCATCGCCATCCTTCGCCCAAAACTTCTCGCTGCCGGCGATCGCCGCATCCGTCAGCGTGAAATGGTGCGGACAAGCCTCGCCGGAAATCGTTTTCACGCCCCGCTTCTTCGCGGCGCGAATCAGCTCGACGCTCCGCGCCGTGCTCAAGTGTTGGCAGTGGACGTGCGCGCCGGTCAATTCTGCGAGCAGGATGTTGCGGGCGACGATCATGTCCTCGCCTGACGCCGGCCAACCGCGCAAGCCGAGCGAGGTGCTCCAAAAGCCCTCGTGCATCACGCCATCACTCACCAGCGCGTAATCCTGGCAGTGGTCCATCACCGGCAGGTCGAACATCTTCGCGTACTCCAGCGCACGCCGCATGAGCTCGTTGTTCTGCACGCAATGACCGTCGTCCGTGATGGCAACGACGCCGGCTTGCTTGAGCGAACCGATGGGAGCCATTTCCTCGCCGGCAATGCCCTTGGTAATCGCACCCGTCACGAAGACATTCACCACGCCATCGCGCTCAGCCTTGTCGCGAATCAGCGCCACCGTGCCCGCGTTGTCGATGGACGGAGATGTGTTCGGCATGCAGACGACCGAAGTGAATCCACCCCGTGCGGCTGCTTTCGTTCCCGTGGCGATGGTTTCCTTGGCCGACTGTCCCGGCTCCCGCAAGTGAACATGCAAGTCGATCAATCCCGGGCAAACCACCAGCCCGGCACAATCCCGCCGTTCAGTTTCCGGACCCGCTTGACGGCCCGCATCAGCACCGACGGCGACAATCTTACCATCGCGAATCAGGACATCAGCCGTCGCATCAAGGCGATTGGCTGGGTCGATCACGCGGCCACCGGTAAGGAGCAAGGAACTCATGCGGCGCGGAGCCTACACGGACGCGAATTGACAAGGCAAGTTCGCTCGATATAGTCCAGCGACAGTTCGCGGGCGTAGCTCAATGGTAGAGTTCCAGTCTTCCAAACTGGCCACGTGGGTTCGATTCCCATCGCCCGCTCCACTTCCCGAAATTTTTCCCCTCAACGTCCTTCAGCCGCCGACTTTTCATTTGCCCAAGCCCGCCCCGTGCCTGACTCTTGCAGGACTATGACCCGTCGTTTTGCGTGGCTGATTTGCCTGCTGGCTTTCATGAGCCGGGGCGTCATCTCGCTGACCGGCGCAGACATCACTCCTTCAACCGGCTCCGATGCCGTTTCGGCTCAAGATCTCGCCAAACAGCAGCAAATCAAAGCCACCACCAAACGCGTCGGCGAACAATTGGAGGGCGTCATTGGAGAATTCGACCGCAACGGCATCACCGGCGAAGACGTGAAAGTCCTCCGCGCCATTCGCAGCGTGCTGGGCCGCCTGTCGGAAAAGGAAATGGCGACGGTGATTGAGTATCTCCAGCAATCACGTGCCACCGCCGATCCCTCCGTCGCCAATCGCAGCGCGACGGAGGCTTACTCCGGCCAGAAGGCGATCGTCGTCCAGCTGCAGCAACTGGTGCTCGAATATCAGCGGCAGCAGGCGCTCTACGAAATTTCACTCCGGCTCAAGGAGCTCGCCACCCGGCAAACGGCCAACATGTGGCAGGGCGTCGCTCTCGCAAAAGCCACCGAGGCCAAAACCAGCTTCGGCGCGTTCGATGAGAATCAGCGCATCAGCCTGCGCTACCAGCAGTCGGAGCAAAACCCGTTGAAGGACGAAACCGCCGCCATCTTCGGCCGGCTCGAAAGACTGACCAAGGAAATCACGGACGGCGCAGCCGCCGAACGGGCCAAGGCCGCCGTGCAACAAGCGAAGGAGGGAGGATTGATGCCGTCCCTAGCCACCGCGGCCGAAGAGTTGAAGGAGGAAAAGCTCAAGCTGCTTTCCGCCATCGGCAACGAAAAGAAAGCGCGCGACCAAATGCGCGAAGTCGCCCGGCTGCTCATTCTCTCGCCCGAAACGACGGACGCCCTCAAGCAAGCGATCCTCGAACTTGATCGCGCCATCGATACGCAAAAGAGTCTCGCTACGGAGACAACCAAAGCCCGCAAGGAAGAACAAATCGCCAAGCACGTCACCGATCAGGCCGCCGTGGTGGATGACACCGATCTCATCCGCCGGGACATTGATGCGTTGGCGCCCATCGCCTCTGAGTATCTCCGCACCGCAACCGACAAGATGCAGGAAGCGCGGTCCAGCCTTAGCGCCGATGAAGACGTGAAGAAGCGCGTCCAGGAATCCGTGCCGAAACAGGAGGAAGCCATCACGCAGATGCAGAACGCCCGTCGCGCCCTGGAGGATCAGCTGGCGCGCGCTGAACAAGCCAACGAGAAACCCGAGAGCAACCTGGCAGCGCTCCGAGAGTTGCAGCAAAAAGTCCGCGAGCTGATGGCGAAGCAGGAGTCCAACAAGCAGGAGACCGCCGCCGCCGAACGAAAACAGCTTCCCGGAAAAGCGCCCAAGCAAGGCGAGCTGAAGGACGCCGCTCAGGATCTTCAAGTGCGCGCTTCCAAACCTTCACCCGAAGCCGCGCAATCCATCGGCGAAGCGGCGGCGCAAATGCAGAAGTCGCAGAACTCACTCGCGCAGGAGCAGAACAATGAACCGGCCCAACAAGCGGCCCTCGATGCCTTGCAACGCGCGGAACAGCAACTCGCGCAGAACATCGCCGAATTGGAACAGGCGGAGAAAGACCTCGCGCAGATCGCGGAGATGCTCAAGCGGCTCGCCCTGATTATCAGCGATCAGCAGGCGGTGCAATTCGTCACCACCCAGCAGGCGTTGCGTCCGAAGCCAGAGCCGGAACCGGTCAAGCAGGCGGCAATAGCGCAGCATCAACTCGGCAAGGACACAGCCGCGCTGCAACGCGATTCCGAAGCGCTGGTTCCCAAGGCGGCACAACATCTCGAGAGCGCCACCAGAGCCATGCAGACGGCATCGATCGATCTGGAAAAGGCGCAGCCAACGGCCGCCCAGCCCGCGCAGGATGAAGCGATGGTCTCGCTCTATCAGGCGAAGCACGAGTTCGAGAACCGCATCAATGAACTGCGAGACAAACTCGGCCTGCCGCCCGCGCAGGACATGGACACGCTGGCCGAGGCGCAGCAACGAATCGAGGAGGCTCAGAAGAAGGTCAGCGAAGCGCTTCAGCAATTGCAGCAGGCGCCCCCCGGTTTGATGGAGGCACTGCACAAGCAACAGCAGGAAATCGCCGAGGCATTGCGCGAGCTGCGGGAGGATTCACCGCAGTCCCAGTCCATCGCGCGGGCCGAACAAGCCGCCGGCGAAGCGGCGCGGCAGCTGAAGCAGAGTGATTTGCCGCGAGCAGTGGAATCGATGAAGTCCGCCCGGAAGGTAATTGACCAAGCGAGCCAGTCGAAAACACCAAATGCACCGGCGGACAAGCAGTCCCCTGCCCTCGCCGAACTAAATCAAAAACAGGCGATGGTCCAGCAGGCCGCCGAAGCTTTGCTCGCTGCGCAGGAGAAAGCGTCCGAGCAATCGATGAAGGCAGCGTCGGATGCATTGAAGGATGCGAACAAGGCCATCGGCCCGCTCGCCGCCGGGGCGATGGGGCAAATGCCTGCCGGCGCACAAGCGGCGCTGCAAGCAGCACAAGGTTCGACGGCACAGGGCAGCGCGCAGGCGTCCGCGAAACAGAATTCCCCGGCGCAACAAAGCGCAACGGCCGCGGCTCAGGCATTGGCGCAGGCTCAAGGGGCATTAGCGCTAGCGCAGGCTGGCGTCGGCTCCGAAGCCGCGATGGCAGGTGAAGGCAAAGGCGAGGGTCAGGCCAAAGGCAAAGGCCAGGACGGCGGCAAGGGCAAGGCTGAAGGTGACGGGCGCGGCGAATCTCAAGCGAACGCGACCGGAAAGGGCAAGGGGCAACCAAATTCCCAAGGGAACGGCAACAAGGGGAATTGGGAGGCTGAAGGTGGCGATGGTTCACGAAACACGGTGACGGGGAGCAGTTCCTTCACGCGCCTGCCGAGCCGGGATCGGGCGGCGCTTCAACAGTCGCAGACCGAAAAATATCCGCAGGAGTATGGGCCGTTGGTGGAGCAGTATCTGCGGAACCTGTCCGATCAAGCGACGGACAAGTAATCTTCCGGCCCGGGATTCCAGCGGGCCAATCGTCAGTTGAGGAGGGGGGACTTCAAGTTTCCAAAAAGCAGTGCCGATGTGGAGTTAACCAGAGACGGATTCAAATCCGGGGTTGAGGTCAATAACGACCAGGGACTCTGGGGGAAATTTGGACTATGAAGAGCACTGTATTTGTCAGGCCCAATCTCAAGGCGTTCATTGTCGGCGGCGTTCTGCTCGTCGTGGTGCAGCACTTCATGATGGTCGGTCATTCCCAGAGTCAGTCGATTTTCAAGCCGTTGACCGTCAACGCGCGGGAGCCGGATGAAAGTCAGCTCCGCGAGATGATCCGCCACGCCACGGAGTTTCCGAGCGCCGACGCGTATATGAAGCTGAGCGCCTACTACGAACGACGAGGGGACTATCGACAGGCCTTGAGATACCTCCGGCGTGCCGAGCGCGTGGAGTTCTCCGAAACCCTGAATTGATTGGTTTGCAGTCGCCGCTCTTTCACGTTTCCACGGCGCGGGACTTCAGCAACGGTTTTACGAACAACCCCTCGACGCGCCAGATGATTCCCGATACGGTCTGCGAAAACTCGGCGTGGAAGCGAATCATAAAACCTCAGCTCAGCCCGTCCCCCGCCCGCAGGTCGTCCGTTGGGAACTACGCATTCTGCTGAGCATCGCTGTCCTCACCCTCCTGGGCCTTTGCTTCCGCGGTTTAACCCAGCAGTCCGCACGGGAATTCGACAAAGAAGCCGGAGGCACTGCTCCGACTTGGAAAGTGGAAGAGCCGTTCAAGAAGGACGTCTTTACCTTCGCCCGAATCAAATACTCCGTGGACGGCACACACGGCCTCGGGAAAGACCCCGAGCTCCGCTGGCGGATCGACGCGCCGGACAGCGACCTCAACTTTTCCTTCCGCCTCCAGCAGGTCACGTCCATCAAGGTGAATCCCGAAGGCAAGTTTCTTTCGATCACCGACAAAGAACTGTTCGATTACCCGTTCATCTACATTGTCGAGGCCGGACGCCTGACGTTTACCGCCGAGGAGGTTCCCATTCTCAGACGGTACCTGCTGAATGGTGGATTTTTGATGTGCGATGACTTCTGGGGCGACGATGACTGGCAGAATTTCTCGGAGGAACTCGCGAAGGTCTTCCCTGACCGCAAGGCAATCGATCTACCGATGGATCATCCCATCTTCCACTGCGTTTTTGACATCAAGGAAAAGCCGCAAGTGCCCGGCGTGGACTGGGGCATCCGCAGCGAATTCACCGGCATTACCTACGAACGGCGCCACAATCCGGGCGCAGAGGAAGTGCATTACCGGGCCATCCTCGACGACAAAGGACGGATCATGGTGATGATTTGCCACAACACGGATCTCGGCGACGGCTGGGAACGGGAAGGCGAAAACGAGTATTACTTCCGGGAGTTCTCCGAGAAAAAGGCCTACCCGATGGGGATTAACATCGTGTTCTATGCGATGACCCACTGAGGTTTTGCAGAGCCAAAGCTGACGAATTCGTCCGATGAAAAGAAAAAGCCCGTTCCGAAGAACGGGCTTTTCTGCAAATTGAATCGAACCTTACTTCGCGGCTTCGAGCTTCTTATCCTCGGTTTTCGCAGGCTCGGGCGCCGCTTCAGCCGGGACTTCAACCCACTCAAGAATCGCGCGCTGGGCGGCATCGCCCTGGCGCTGATTCAGGCGGATGATGCGGGTGTAACCACCAGCACGTTGCTTGAACAATGGCGCAATCTTGTCGAACAGGATATGCACCACGTCTTCATTCTCGCGCCACTCAGCTCGGGCCACTGCACCCTTCTTTGACGGAGTTCCCTTGAACAAGGAACGAGGCTGTTGACGCAACCGGGCCGCCGCGAGGCGGCGGTCGTGAAGAGTGCCGCTCTTGCCGAGGGTCACCATCTTCTCCGCGACGGACCGTACGACTTTGGCCTTGGCCAGCGTGGTCGTCACGCGCTTGTGCTTAATGAGGCTGCAGACCATGTTCGCCAGCATCGCATTACGATGCTCAAACTGACGGCCGAGCTTGGCGGTTCTTCTAAGGTGTCGCATAAAACAATCTGGCCTCCCTTACAGGGCAGCCTTGGCTTCTTCTTTCGGAGCTTCGAGCAATTCCGCCTCGAAGGTCATGCCCAGGCTGAGGCCCAAGGCAGTAAGTTTCTCTTTGATCTCGTTCAGGGACTTCTTGCCGAAGTTGCGGTACTTCAACATCTCCTGCTCGGTCTTCATCGCAAGCTGGCCAACCGTCGTGATGTTCGCGTTGTTCAAGCAGTTCGCAGCACGAACGCTGAGCTCGATCTCGTTCACACTCATCCCAAGCAGCTTCTTCATCTTCGACTTGTCGTCGTCCTGCTTGTTCTCAGCTTCTTCGAACTCAATCGCGTTCTTGTCGTAACCGACAAAGACATCGAGATGATGTTGCAGAATGGCGCTTGCCTGGGTCAGGGCGTCATCAGGAGAGATGCGACCGTCCGTCCACAATTCAACAACCAGACGATCATAGTCCGTGCGTTGACCAACGCGTGCGCTTTCAACGAAGTAGCGAACACGGGTCACCGGAGAGAACAGCGAGTCGATGGCAATAACGCCGATGGCTTGATCCACCTTCTTGTTCTCATCGCCAGGGCAGAAGCCGCGGCCGACTTTCACTTCCAGCTCCATCTCGAACTTCTTCTTCTTGTCGAGGGTGCAAATGACCTGCTTCGGGTTCACCAGCTCAGTGTTTTGATTGAGCTGAATGTCGCCGGCAACCACCTGGCCCTCCTTGTTCGCCGAAAGCAGAAGAGTCTGGGGCTCACGAACGTGGCATTTGAAAAGAACCTTCTTGAGGTTCAGGACGATGTCGGTGACATCCTCGACCACGCCGTCGATCGTGGTGAACTCGTGCATCGCGCCGTCAATCTTGACGGAGGTGATGGCAGCGCCCTCGAGTGACGAAAGAAGCACTCGGCGCAAGGAATTGCCAATCGTGTGGCCGTAACCCGTTTCAAACGGTTCGGCAACGAACTTGGCATAGGTTGGGGTCGCGGAGGATTCATCCTTCTGCAACCGCTTGGGCATTTCAAAACGACCTAGACGTACTGGCATAGTTTTTAGTTTCGCAATTTTAATCTGGCCTGCCCTCAGGAGTTTATTCCCGCTGCGAGGAACGGCCCGTATAATTGCATCCCGCTCCCACCCGGGAGCAGATTAGGTTTAGCGGGAATAAAATTCGACAACCGCCTGCTCGTTGGCGATCGGCTGGATCTCGTCACGGGACGGGATGCGCATCACAACACCTTTGAAGGCTTCGCGGTTCAGGGACAACCAATCCGGCACGGCGCGACTGGTGGATGATTCAAGATTCTTTGTCGCCATCTGCCGGGCGCGGCTGTTGTCACGAATCTCAATCGTGTCATTCACACGCAGGGCGTAAGAAGGGATGCTGACCTTGCGGCCGTTGACCTTCACATGACCGTGGCTGACCATTTGACGAGCGCCTGCACGCGTGGTGCCGAATCCCAAGTGGAAAACGACGTTGTCGAGACGAGTCTCAAGAATCTGCAACATTTGTTCGCCGGTGACACCACGGCGACGAAGCGCCTTCTCATACACCCCGCGGAACTGACGTTCCATCAGGCCGTAGTAATAACGAAGCTTCTGCTTTTCCAGCAAACCAAGGCCGTATTCCGTGGACTTGCGGCGAGACTTCGGACCATGCACGCCGGGACCGTAGTTGCGGCGTTCGAGATACTTGGTGGGTCCGAAAATCGGAACACCAAAGCGACGGCTGATACGAACGCGGGGACCTGTATAACGAGCCATAAAATTCTATCGTGATGCCTGTTGGTGATGACTAGACGCGGCGCTTCTTCCGAGGGCGGCAGCCGTTGTGCGGTACGGGAGTCACGTCCTTGATTACGCTAATCTCCAAGCCGATGGCCTGCAGCGCGCGAATCGCCGATTCGCGACCCGATCCAGGGCCCTTCACGCGAATTTCGACTTCGCGCATGCCATGGGACATGGCCTGACGGGCAGCGTCCTGAGCGACCTGCTGGGCTGCAAACGCGGTGCTCTTCCGGGAACCCTTGAACCCAACACGACCTGCGCTCGACCAGCCAAGGACGTTGCCTTGCATGTCGGTGATCGCGACTTGCGTGTTGTTGAAGGTGGCGAGAATGTTGGCAACGCCCACCGCAATGTTCTTTGAGCCCTTCGCCTTGATGATCTTCTTTGCATTAGGATCATCACCCAACAACTCGGCTGCAGTCGGAGCAGAAGCGGCCACCGGCCCGGCTGGGCCAGCAGGCGCACCGGCTTTCGCAGCATCGGCAGCGGCGTCAGCGGGTTTCGCAGCTTTGTCAGCAGCAGCCTTTGCGGGTTTATCCGCGGCGGGCTTCGCCTCTTTCTTTGCGTCCGTTTTCTTAGGTTTCGTTTCGTCAGCCATAACAAATCAGTTAATGAACACCTGTCTTCGCGTTCGGGTTGCGTTGCACGCCGACCGTCTTTCGCGGACCCTTGCGTGTGCGGGCGTTAGTGCTGGTTCGTTGACCACGAACCGGCAGACCACGGAGATGTCGAACACCACGATAGCACTTGATCGCCTGCAGGCGCTTCAAGTTCAGTCCGTGTTCGCGGCGAAGGTCGCCCTCGATCACGTACTTGCCTTCCTGAATGGCGTGAACGATTTGAGAGAGCTGTTGCTCGTTCAAGTCTTTGGCACGAATGCTTGGATCAATACCCGCGTTGGCGAGAATGATCTTAGCGTTGGCCGGCCCAATGCCGTAGATGTAGCGAAGAGCGATATCGATTCGCTTCTCGCCGGGAATTTCAACACCGATAATACGTGCCATATTTGCTTAGCCTTGACGTTGTTTGTGGCGTGCGTTCGAGCAGATGACCCGAATGACACCCTTCCGCCTCACGATTTTGCAATTCTCGCAAAGCTTTTTGACTGATGCGCGAACTTTCATTTTAAAATTCTTTCTTCGTCTACGAAAACAAAATGCGCCCCTTTGACATATCAAAGGGAGACATTTCCAGTCTCACACTATCGCCAGTCTTCAGACCGGCCGATTCTTCCTGCTCACGTAACCGACAATGAGCAATCACCGCATGTCCGTTTACCAAACGAACCCGGAACAAACCGTCTTCGAGTCTGAGCTCAATCACGGCTTCGACGTGGATGGCTTCTTCGTTCCGCACGTCAAAATTTCCGGCTCTGACTCGGTCACCAAGACCGTGTGTTCAAAATGGGCGGAGAGTTGACCATCTTTGGTCACCACTGTCCAGCCGTCTTTCAAAATTCTTACATCGCGGCTTCCCGCGTTCACCATCGGTTCAATGGCGATGGTCATTCCGGGAACCAGCTTCGGCGATCTTTTTCCATCGTCGAAGTTTGGCACCTGCGGTTCTTCGTGCATCGAGCGCCCTACCCCATGCCCGACAAACTCGCGCACCACACTGAACCCGTTGCCCTCAACGTGTCGCTGCACCGCGCGCGAAATATCCACAACTCGCTTGCCTGGTATCGCCTGAGCAATACCCAAATAGAGTGACTGTTCAGTCACATCCATCAGGCGCTGCGCTTCGACACTGCATCCGCCCACCGCTACCGTGCGCGCTGTATCACCGATAAATCCGTTATACACCACACCAACATCCAGACTGATAATGTCGCCAAACTTCAGGCGATTATCCGTAGCCAGACCGTGAACCACTTGTTCGTTCACCGAAAGACAAAGATGACAAGGATACTTTCGATAGCCCAAGAACGCACTCTTGGCGCCGTAACTACGTATCCGCCCCGCCGCATACTCATCGATCTGCCTCGTAGTGACGCCGGGCTGAACGAAACTGCAAACCTCATCCAACACCGTCTGCGCCAGCTGGCAGGCAGGGCGCATTAGCACCAAATCCTGCTCGTTCTTGAGAACCATGGTTGGCTTAAGCCAGCCCACGACAGTTCCTAGAAGCGACCGCGCAAGCGGCCCTTCTTAAGGAAGCCATCATAGTGCCGCATCAACAAGTGCGATTCCATCTGGCGCATCGTATCCAGCATCACACCGACCAAAATCAAAATACTGGTGCCACCAAAGAACGTCGCCACCGCAGGCGGAATGGCAATGGCACGATTGAGCAGAATTGGAATAGTCGCAATCACCGTAAGGAAAATGGCGCCCGCCAGAGTAATCCGGCTCATGGCATTGTGCAAGAAGTCGCTGGTAGCTTGACCAGGCCGCACACCAGGGATATAGCCGCCGTGTTTCTTCAAGTCGTCGGCGATCTGGATCTCGTTGAACTGGGTAGCCACCCAAAAGTAGGAGAAGAACAAGATCATAGCGGCGTAGAGAAGCATGTAGAGGAATGCTCCCTCATTAAGCATGTTCGCCAGGCTGGTCAGAACCGGCAATTGATAGCTGCTTCCCAGAAACTGAAGAATCTTTTGAGGAAACATCAGGATCGCCTGAGCAAAGATGATGGGCATGACACCCGCGTAGTTCACGCGAAGCGGCATGAAAGAGGAACCACCAGCAACAATCTTCCGTCCGACTGCGCGCTGAGCGTATTGGACCGCTACCTTACGCTGGGCTTGGGTGACTGCAATGACTCCAGCGATAACTCCGAAAAGGAGGCAGAGCATCACAATCGCGTGGAAAAAATTGAACCGAGCGTCCGCACCTTCGATGCTGCGGAACATATCAGCGAGAGCCTGCACGGCTTGCGGGAGACGGGCCAAAATGCCCACACTAATGACCAGCGAGATGCCGTTACCGATACCACGTTCAGTGATCTGTTCACCCAGCCACATCAACAGCAAGGTACCCGTGGTAAGAATAATGACGGTCTGGATGCGATACCACCAAATGGCATCATACATTACCAATTTGCCCTGAAATCCGGGGAAGAGATTACCCGCATTCTCCCAACCGATCGCCATCACCAATCCCTGCCCGAGGCAAAGAACCACAGTCATGTAGCGACCATACTGAATAATCTTGGCACGACCGCCTTCTTCACGAGCCAGTTTGGAAAGCTGTGGGACAACGGCCGTCAACAACTGGAGAATAATCGTTGCACTGATGTAGGGCATGATGCCCAAGGCACCAATTGCGCACCGCTCGAGGGCACCGCCAGTGAACATGCTGTACATCCCAAGCAGTCCGCCGTCGCCGGATGCAGCCTGCTGGTCGAAATAATCCGCCAGTTTCGCGCCATCCAACCCCGGGATCGGAATCATGGCCGCCACTCGGCAGATCGCCAAAACGATCAAGGTGAAAAGAATCCTCGACTTCAGCTCCGGAATTTTGAAGCAGTTAGCGAAGGTATTGACAATGTTGGCGAGCATGTGAGGAAGAAGAAGTGAACGCTATTTGGAAGCCGCCGGCACCTTCTTAACTTCGATAACCTCGCATGTGCCACCCTTAGCCTCGATCTTGGAACGAGCCGAAGCGCTAAAGGCATGAGCAATCACGGTGAGTTTTTTTGTCAACTCGCCGTCACCGAGAACCTTGATCAACTTGACCGGGCCATTCGCCAGACCAGCCTTGCGGAACGCATCCACATTGACCTTTGCGCCGTTCTCGAACTGATTCAATGAATCGAGATTCACCCCCACGTAGCGCGTGGTGTGACGTGCGTTGTTGAAACCACGCTTCGGCATGCGGCGGATGAGAGGCATTTGACCGCCTTCGAAGCCGATACGAATAGAACTACCAGAGCGCGCCGTCTGGCCTTTGCCACCACGGCCGGAAGTTTTTCCGTGACCGCTGGATTCACCCTGACCAAGACGCTTGCGGCGATGCTTGGCGCCCGGACGGGGCTTCAGATCATGTAGTCGCATAGAAATTATTAAGCAGTAGTAGGTGCCGCCTCAGGCTTCTTAATCGACAAGCCACGCGCCTGATAAATCTGTTCGCGCAACCGGAGCTGCTGAAGAGCCGCAAGAGTGGCCTTCACCACGTTCGCCGCATTCTTCGAGCCGAGGGACTTGCTGAGGATATCCTTAACACCCGCGGACTCCAAGACGGCGCGAACTGTTTTGCCGGCGATGATGCCCGTTCCGGGAGAGGCCGGACGCAGGAGGATATGAGCGCCGCAGTAGCGGGAAACCACTTCGTGAGGGATCGTCGTGTCCTTCAGTGAGACAGGCAACATCCGGCTCTTGGCGATTTCGCCACCTTTGCGGATAGCGTCGGAAACTTCCGCGCCTTTACCGAGTCCAAGTCCAACGCGGCCCTTCTTGTCGCCAACGACAACGAGCGCGCTGAAGCTGAAACGACGACCACCCTTCACTACTTTGGAAGAGCGATTGATGAAGACAACCTTTTCGACAAGGCCATTGCCATCCGCTCCATCCTGTTCGGACGGACGTGGACGACGAGGTCCGCGATTTCCACCGCGACCACCACCACCGCCGCCGTAACGACCGCCGCCACCACCACCACCCGACGGACCACCACCAGCGCTCGCCGAAGCCAAACCCGGCTGTGGCTGCGGCTGGCTCGTCTCTACCGCTGGGTTTTCGTTGGTATTCTCAGACACAATAATTTCTCCAGTTTGAATTAAAATTGCAGACCAGCTTCACGCGCGGCATCAGCCAGCGCCTTGACCTTGCCATGATACCGGGCACCACGGCGGTCAAAGACCACCTTGGTGACACCTTTGCCTTTGGCTGCTTCGGCTGCGAGCGTGCCGATTTTCTTGGCACTCTCGACGTTGGCCGCAAGCTTCTCGCGATCCGGCGTTGCCTTGGCCCGCGTTGAAGCGGAGGCCACGGTGACTCCCTTGGAGTCGTCGATGAACTGAACGTAGATGTGTTCGTTGCTGAAAATGACGGACATCCGCGGACGTTCGGTGGTGCCGACGACTTTTTTGCGGATGCGCCATTGGCGCAATTGCCGGAGCTGTTTCTTTTTTGCGTGCTGCATGTTGGCTGCGCCACGGATTTTGCCGTGACGTAAATTGGGTTATTGGACGGTTTTGCCTTCCTTGCGGATAATCTTCTCGTCCGAGTATTTGACACCCTTGCCCTTGTAAGGCTCAGGCGGGTAATAGCTGCGCAGTTCCGAGGCCACCTTGCCGACCATCTGCTTGTCCGGACC